>JBFWLR010000004.1:0-251576 GCA_050252035.1 Xanthobacter sp. | reverse complement strand
GACCGGAAAGTGAGAGACAGATCCAACCGCCGTTCAGTGGTGAGCGGCGGTGGCTCGTCGTTGGTGAGCGCTTTATAGGGCCACCAAACCCAAACCGTCAAGAACACAAAAACACAAAAATGAAACCCAAATGACACCCAGTGGATAAATCTTGAAAAAGTTGAACCGATCCTATGCAAACAAACAATTATAAGCCTGTGTAAAAATGTGATGAGATGCCTATGCAGCCTGAATCACAGGGCTTCATCGCCCTAAAAAACGCAATCGTCTCAATGAGGAGAATGCCCCTGCGCCTCGCTCTTGCGCGCGTGCACGTGTATGCGGGCGCGTTCGTTGAGCTACATTCCGGGTATTGTTTTTGAGGCTCGCCATGCTTTTGCCGCCTCTGGCGCTTTTTATCCGCGACAATTGAATTACAGCGCCGCGTTGACCTAAGCCCTTCTCGAAGGCAATTTCGCATCAGGTCATGTGTGTTATTCGCGCTGCGCCGCGTGCATCGGTTTCAGCGGAAGGGACGGGACTTGTATCATCGACGATCTGCCGCTGCCTGGCGGGACGCATCAAGTGCGGCCGGCCTGGGTGAAGATCCGCCACTGGGCGTGGATGGCGACGAGGAAAAAGTTGATCGCCGCCGTGTTTCAGCACGCTGGTTTGCGGCGACCCTGCTGACGGCCCTTTGTGGGTCTCTTCTTATGGGGGGCGCGGTCTATGCGGCGCTCAACAGCGAGCACCGTCTGGCGCTCATGCCGGAAAAGGCACGCAAGAATCCCGGCAATGCGCTGGCTCTGGGTGAACGCCCCACCAATATCGCCCGCAAGGGCGACCGCATGTCCCTTCTAGGTGATATGTCCAGCGCCCGTCAGACCTTTCGCATCTCCACTGCCACCAAGGTGGGGGATCGCGAGATCATCAAGGTGCGCCCCTTCACCCGTGTCAGCGCTAATCTGGCCATGACGACCACTTCAGTTTCCTCCGATATTCCCGATTTCAACCCCATGAAAATCGCCCGCGAAGCGATGAATGAGGAGGAGGACGCAGCACCCGAGACCGAGCCCACCGGTGAAGTCACAGTGGTGATGAAGGATCTCTCCAGCCTATCCGGTCAGGCCAAGCTGGGTTCGGGCGTGCCCATGGAGCAGGTGCTGGTCAAGGTCCGCGAGGTCGCCGATCTCTCCCGCAGCACGCCCATGCTGGCAGGTCTTCCGGAAGCGATTGTCGGCAAGACCCCTCATTTCTCCGCTGATTCACCCTATCTCGCCTATGCCGTTGAAGGCCTGCAGAGTGATCCGGCGAAAGCCAACACCATTGCCCCCGCCCCTGCCGCGCCAGCCAATGTGAGCTTTGTTTCCAAAACCTCAGCCGACACTTCCGGCGGCAATGACTGGTCTGACACCACTGTGGTGGTGAAGAAGGGTGACACCATTGTTTCCATTCTAACCAAGGCTGGCGTGTCGGAAGAAGATGCTCGCGCACTGGCCCGCACCTTTGGCCGCTGGGGGCGCGAGGGCAAGGTAGTGGATGGCTGGCGCCTGCGCATGCTGTTGCAGCAGGAGGGCGAGCGTATTCTGCCCCTGCGCGTCTCCCTGTTCAGCGATACCGGCCATATGGGCTCAGTGGCCCTTTCCGATCACAATGATTTCGTGAATGTGCCGGAGCTGGCGGAAGCCGAGATGGCCGGCGTCTCGGAAGATACCGACAACAGTCGTGGCCCAGGCATCCGCCTGTATGACAGCATCTATGAAACCGCGCTGCGCAATGAGGTGCCACGCGAAATCATCGCCGATATCATCCGCGTCTATTCCTTCGATGTGGATTTCCAACGCCGCGTGCGACCGGGCGACAATTTCGAGATTCTCTATTCGGAAGATCCGGCCGGCAATGGCGAGGTGCTTTATGCTGCGCTCACGCTCGACGATAACATCAACCGCTATTATCGCTTCCGTACCCCGGATGACGGACTGATCGATTATTATGATCAGGACGGCAAGAGCGCGAAGCAGTTCCTGATGCGCAAGCCGGTGGCGACAGGCACTATGCGTTCTGGCTTCGGCTATCGTCGCCACCCGATTCTCGGCTATTCCAAGCTGCATACGGGTGTGGACTGGGCAGCCCGCACAGGTACACCTATCTATGCTGCCGGCAATGGCACCATCACCTATGCGCGCTGGAAATCGGGCTATGGTAAGCATAGCGAAATCCAGCATGCCAATGGCTATGTCACCACCTACTCGCATCAATCCGGCTTTGCCCGCGGCATTCGTGATGGGGCCAAGGTGCGGCAGGGGCAGGTGATTGGCTATATCGGCTCCACGGGCCTCTCCACCGGCCCGCATCTGCACTATGAAGTGAAGATCAACGGCAATTTCGTCGATCCGTTGCGCATTCGCTTGCCCCGCGGCAAGGCTCTGCGCGGCAAGATGCTGTCCTCCTTCCAGAAGGAGCGCGAGCGTATTGATGCGCTGATGAACCATGGCCAAGCTCCGGCGCATGTAGCCGACGCCAGCCGCACCAACAAAAACTGAGGCGGGAGATTCCCTTATGAAAAAGGCCTCGTGCAGAAAATGCACGGGGCCTTTTGTTTTTCAGAATCCGTGAGACGCGCCAGAATTCAGGCGAACAGCCGCTGGGCCTTGTGCAGGGCGGTGATGAGACGGTCCACCTCTTCACGCGTATTGTAGAGACCGAATGAGGCCCGGCAGGTGGATGTCACCCCGAACCGGTCAAGCAACGGCATGGCGCAATGGGTGCCGGCCCGCACCGCCACGCCATCCATGTCGATCAGTGTGGCGACATCATGCGCATGGGCCCCCGCCATCTCGAAGGAGATGATGGCTCCCTTCTGCGGTGCGGTGCCGATGATGCGGATGGCATTCATCTCGCGCAGCCGCTCTTCGGCATAATGCAGTAGATCCTCTTCATGCGCCTGGATCCGCGCCTTGCCGATGGAATCGATATAGTCCAGCGCAGTGGCGAGGCCCGCTGCCTCCACGATGGCCGGCGTGCCGGCCTCGAAACGGTGGGGCGGATCGCCATAGGTCACCTTGTCCCGGTGCACCTCGCGGATCATCTCTCCCCCGCCATTGTAAGGCGGCATCTCCTCCAGCAGATCATGACGGGCATACAGCGCGCCAATGCCCGTGGGGCCATACAGCTTATGGCCGGTGATGACATAGAAATCGCAGCCCAGATCCTGGACATCCACATTCAGATGAACCGCGCCCTGCGCGCCATCCACCAACACCGGAACACCCCGCGCATGGGCGCGCGCCACCACATCCTTCACCGGAACGATCGTACCCAGCACGTTCGACATGTGGGTGATGGCCACCAGCTTCGTGCGCGGGCTCAGCAGCGCCTCGAACTCATCGAGCAGGAAGCAGCCATCGTCATCCACCGGCGCCCATTTGATGACCGCGCCCAGCTTCTCCCGCAGGAAATGCCAGGGCACGATATTGGCATGGTGCTCCATGATGGAGAGAATAATCTCATCCCCCGGCTGGATGCGCGAAGCCCCGAAAGTGGCCGCGACCAGATTCACCGCTTCCGTGGCATTACGGGTAAAAACAATCTCTTCCGGCCGGCGCGCATTGAGAAAACGCGCCACCCGGGCGCGGCCGCCCTCATAGGCTTCCGTCGAGGCATTGGCGAGATAATGCAGGCCGCGATGCACATTGGCATATTCGCCTGTCATCACCGCATCCATCCGCGCCATCACCTGTTCCGGCTTCTGGGCGGAAGCGCCATTGTCCAGATAGGTCAGCGGCTTGCCATGCACATTCAGCGACAGGATGGGAAATTCCTGCCGCACACGCATCACATCATAAGTGTCACCCTGTACCGCCGGGTGAAGCGCCAGCTTCTCACTCATTTTCACCCCGCTTGCGCAGCCAGTTGCGGGTCGCCTCAATCAGCACGGCGCGCAGTTCCTCATGGGCGATGCCTTCCAGCACCTCACCCACAAAGGCCTGAATCAGCAGCGCCTCGGCTTCCTTTTCGGGAATGCCGCGGGCCATGAGATAGAATTTCACCTGCTGGTCCAGCTCGCCCGTGGTGCACCCATGGGCGCACTGCACATCATCGGCAAAGATCTCCAGCTCCGGCTTGTTGTTGGATTCGGCCCGGTCCGACAGCAACAGGGCGCGGCTCATCATGCGCGCATCGGTCTTCTGCGCAGCCTGCTTCACCACAATGCGCCCTTGGAAGGAATCACGCGCGGCGCCATCCAGCACCGCCCGGAAATTCTCCCGGCTTTCGCTACCCGGTGCCTGATGCTCCACTTCCAGCAGCGTATCGGTTTGCTGGCGCGCATTCAGCAGGCTGACCCCGCCGAACCAGGCATCGATGGCCTCACCGGTCAGTTGCGTCATGGTTTGGTTGCGCACCACCGCGCCACCGCTGTTAAAGCTGGCCAGAGCCAGCTTGGCGCGATCCGCGACGGACAGCAGCACACTGGCCACATGCAAGGCCGCGTCGCCCTCATGGGTCAGCTTCACCCGGCTGAGATGGGCATCTTCGCCCACCACCAGTTCCAGCGCGGTATTGACCTGATAGGCCACCCCGTCCGGTCCTTCATGGGATTCGATCAGGCTCAGCTCCGCGCCGTGTTCCAGCACGACAAGCGAGCGTGTGAACACGGCCACGGGGGTATCCCCCGAAGTGACATGAATCACCGCAAGGGGTCGCTTCACCTTCGCACCGGCGGCCACATGCACCACCAAGCCATCACGCATCAGCGCCATGTTGAGAGCCAGCGCGGCATCATCCGAGGCCACGGTGCGGCCAAGATGGGTGGAAATCTGCGCGGCAAGCGGCCCTTCACCCTCATCCAGAGCCTGCGCCATGGCGCGGATGGTGAGCCCCTCTTCCAGATCCGAAAGATCTGAAATATCGGGAACGAAAGCGCCATTCACCATATAGAGCCGGCGCACATCCAGCTCAGCCAGCTGGGCCCTGGCCCCGGCCGCCTGCCCCAGCGCCAGCACATCCGGCGGCCCGGCCAGCGGCGCGGCCTCGCGCAGCAGCGTGCGCAGGTCGGTATAGTGCCAGCTTTCCACCCGGCGATGCGGCAGCCCCTGCGCGGCGAAGCTGTCGAATGCCTCCTGCCGGCGCGCCGCCAGACCGGCATCACCCGGCATACCGGCTTTAACGGTGGAGAAGATGTCGGCCAACGCGGTTTCGGCAGCGGTCTTCGCCAAGGCCCTTTTCGATAAAGTCCTTTTTGACATGGCCGTCTTCACCGGGTCATTCACGGGCTGGTCAGGAATGCTCATAGCCATCACGCGGCTTCGGTCTGGTACTTGGCATAGCCGGTGGCTTCCAGCTCACGCGCCAGTTCCTTGTCACCCGAATGGACAATGCGCCCATTGGCGAACACATGCACCACATCCGGCACGATATATTCCAGAAGCCGCGGATAATGGGTAATGATCAGCATGGAGCGCTCGGGCGAGCGCAGCGTGTTCACCCCGCTGGACACCACCTTCAGCGCATCGATATCGAGCCCGGAATCGGTTTCGTCGAGCACGCACAGATAGGGCTCCAGCAGCATCATCTGCAGGGTTTCGTTGCGCTTCTTCTCACCACCGGAAAAGCCGACATTCACGGCGCGCTTCAGCATGCTGGTGTCGATATCCAGAGCCTTGCCCAGTTCACGCACCTTGCGCACCACTTCGGGGGCGGAAAGTTCCGGCTCCCCGCGCGCCCGGCGCTGGCTGTTCAGCGCGGTGTTGAGGAAGGCCATGTTCGTGACGCCCGGAATTTCCAGCGGATACTGGAAGGCCAGAAACAGGCCGGCTGCGGCGCGCTCATCCGGCTCCATCTCCAGCAGGTTCCGGCCCCGGAACAGCACTTCACCCGAAAGCACCTCATAGCCCGGCTTGCCCGCCAGCACATAGGAGAGGGTGGATTTACCCGCTCCGTTCGGCCCCATGATGGCATGCACCTCACCGGGATTGATGACGAGATTCATGCCATCGATGATTTTTCGGCCATCGGTGATACGGGCGTGAAGATTGCGAATGTCCAGCAGAGGGGTCGTCATGGGGGGCGTCATGGCTCAGATCCTCCAGTAATAATCGAACCGCAGCGCACCGCGCGCCTCAAGGGCACGCAGAACCGGCGCGGGAGCGGTCATGAAAAGGCTGCGAAAAAGGGTGGCAGGGGCAGGGCCGGTTAGTCCGGTTCAGCCAACACTGCCCTCCAGCGAAATGGCGATCAGCTTCTGCGCTTCAACCGCGAACTCCATGGGCAGTTGCTGCAGCACGTCCCGCACGAAACCATTCACCACAAGCGCCACGGCGTCTTCTTCGCTCATGCCGCGCTGCATGCAGTAAAACAGCGTGTCTTCCGAGATTTTCGAGGTAGTGGCCTCATGCTCGAACTGGGCCGAAGGGTTCTTCGTCTCCAAATAGGGCACAGTGTGCGCCCCGCAATTGTTGCCTATGAGCAGTGAGTCGCAATTGGTGAAGTTGCGTGCGCCATCCGCCTTGCGATGGGCGGAGACAAGACCACGATAGGTATTGTTGGAGCGCCCGGCTGAAATGCCCTTCGAGATGATCCGGCTGGAGGTGTTGCGGCCCAGATGAATCATCTTGGTTCCGGAATCCACCTGCTGGCGACCATTGGAAATAGCGATAGAATAGAACTCGCCGCTGGAGCCCTCCCCGCGCAGCACGCAGCTGGGATATTTCCAGGTGATGGCGGAGCCCGTCTCCACCTGTGTCCAGGAGATCTTGGAGCGATCGCCCCGGCAATCCCCGCGTTTGGTCACGAAATTATAGATGCCACCCTTGCCCTCGGCATCGCCCGGATACCAGTTCTGCACGGTGGAATATTTGATTTCGGCATCTTCCAGCGCGACCAGTTCCACCACCGCGGCATGGAGCTGGTTCTCATCACGCATGGGCGCGGTGCAGCCTTCCAGATAGGACACATAAGAGCCCTTGTCGGCGATGATCAGTGTCCGCTCGAACTGTCCGGTATTGCGCTCATTGATGCGGAAATAGGTGGACAGCTCCATCGGGCAACGCACACCCGGCGGGATATAGACAAAGGAGCCATCCGAAAACACGGCGGAATTCAGCGTGGCGTAGAAATTGTCCGTCACCGGCACAACCGAGCCGAGATATTTGCGCACCAGATCGGGATGCTCGCGCACCGCTTCGGAAATGGGCATGAAGATCACGCCCGCAGCCGCCAGTTCCTTCTTGAAGGTTGTGGCCACGGAGACGGAATCGAACACCGCATCCACGGCAATGCGCGTACCACCGGCCGGGGCCTCATCGCCTTCGTCCGCCTCCTGCCCCTCGGGGCGCTGCACACCGGCCAGAATTTCCTGCTCTCGCAAGGGAATGCCCAGCTTCTCATAGGTGCGCAGAATTTCCGGATCAACCTCATCCAGCGATTTGGGCGCCTGCATGGTCTTGGGCGCGGAATAATAATAGAGATCCTGAAAGTCGATTTGCGGGAAATCAACGCGCGCCCAGTGCGGCTCCTCCATGGTGAGCCAGCGACGATAGGCGTCCAGACGCCATTCCAGCATCCATTCCGGCTCGTCCTTGCGTGCCGAAATATAGCGGATGATATCCTCGGACAGGCCCTTTGGCGGCTTCTCGGACTCAATCTGGGTCTCGAAGCCGTATTTATACTGGTCCACACCGAGGGAACGAACCTGCTCGACTGTCTCCCGCACCGCCGCCATGTCGTCCTCCCGTCAATATGCCTGCGCCTCAGGGCTGCGTCGCAAAACCTGCGCCACAAGCCGGCACATCCGCCTCAATGCACTGTGCCATTCCAGATGAATGAAGCCTTGCCCCTATATGGGCATTCCTTTGAGGAATTCGAGAACCGGCATCCCTGAAAATGGCGGTTCGCCGGCAGGCATCACACTAGCGCACCTTATGGAGCACAAAGAAGGCCGGGGCGAGCACGAAATTGCCGGATGCGACACATTCCTTTCGTTCCAGTTTGCAGTCGCAACAAGCCTTGAGCCTCAGGCGCGCCCATGGGCGGCAGGCTGGCAGGAAAATGGAAAGGTGGATGGGCCATAACGGCCTTGTGCAGCACACCATCACAAATGCGTGCCATCTGGCGAGCGGAGGCAGACATCATGGCCATGAGCCTGGCACAGAAGGCCGAACGCGCCCGGCGTGACCTGCTGGCGGGCACAGCACCGGACATGCAGGCCGCCATCTGTCGTTGGCTCGATCGCCTCACCCATGAGCGCCGCCTGTCTGCGCAGACAGTGGAAGCCTATGCGCGGGATCTGGCGGCCGTACTCTCACGCCTCACCCAGCATTTGGGGCACATGCCCACTCTTGCGGATATGGCGGACCTTGCCCCGGCAGATGTGCGCGCCGTTCTGGCGGCACGCCGGGCCGAGGGGGTCGCGCCGCGCACGCTGGTGCGCATGCTGGCCGCCGCCCGCTCTTTCGCCCGCACACTGGAGCAGGAGGGACTTGGCAAGGTGGGTGCCCTTGCCGCCGTGCGCGCGCCACGGGTGGAAAAAAGCCTGCCTAAGCCGGTTTCGGTCACCGCAGCCAAAGCGCTGGCCGATGCCGACACCCGTGCCGGGGACAGCCGGGACAACTGGATTCTGGCGCGCGACGCCGCCGTCATCGCCCTGCTCTATGGCGCGGGCCTGCGTATCTCCGAAGCCCTTGGCCTCACGGCTGACACCATCGGCCCGGACAGCGACGAGATCATCGTGACCGGCAAGGGCAACAAGACCCGCATGGTGCCGCTGATAGCGCCAGCGCGTGATGCGGTGCTGGATTACATGAGCCAGTGCCCCTACCCGCTGGAGGCCCGCACGCCACTGTTTCGCGGGGCAAGGGGCGGGCCGCTTTCCCCGCGGATCGTGCAACTGGCCGTGGCGCAGATGCGCGGAGCTCTGGGCCTGCCGGACAGCGCCACCCCCCATGCGCTGCGCCATTCCTTCGCCACCCATCTTCTGGGCCGGGGGGGAGACCTGCGCGCAATTCAGGAACTTCTGGGCCATGCCTCCCTCTCCACCACGCAGATCTATACCCAGGTGGATGCCACGGCCCTCATGGCCGCCTATCGCGCCGCCCATCCGCGCGCCAGCTAAACGCAGCCACGTGGCATGCGCTGAATGGGACATGACCACATGAGCCAGAAAGATTCGCTCATCCGCCCCGTTTTCGAGCACATGTCTCTCGGCACATCTGATCTGGAACGGACGAAGCGTTTTTATGATGCCGTTCTGGCCCCTCTCGGCCTTGTGCGTGTCGCGCAAGAAATGGAGCCTGCCGGGCCTTCCGCATGCTGGGGCCCGCCCGGCACCCTGCCCGCGCCGGATGGCTCCCCGGGAGCCGCCCCCTTCTGGCTGGAAGAGCGCCGCGATACGCACATCATCTGCCCGCCGGGCTTTCATCTATGCTTCTGGGCAGAAAGCCGGGCCGCCGTGCGCGCCTTCCATGCGGCCGGGTTGCAAAATGGCGGGCGGGATAATGGCCCACCGGGCCTACGTCCGCATTATGCCGAAAACTATTATGCTGCCTTCCTGCTGGACCCGGATGGCTGGCGCATCGAAGCCGTAACCTTCGCCACCACGTGAGAAGGCATCAGGCAACAGGGCAGCAGATAGAAGGCCCCCCCGACGGAGCAGGGCGGCACAACACGCCGCCCTCCAATTCCATGCGCCTGAAGAGGTTCAGCGCTTGCGCACAAACTCAGTGCGCAGCACCAGCCCCTTGATGCCCTCAAACTTGCAATCAATCTCTTCAGGATTGTCCGTCAGGCGAATGGCCTTGATGAGCGTGCCCCGCTTGAGGGTCTGGCCCGCGCCCTTCACCGGCAGATCCTTGATGAGCACGACCTGATCGCCATCCATCAGGACATTACCGGCAGAATCACGCACCGCCGAGGCATCCGCCTTGCGGGTGGCCAGTTCGCTGGCCGGCATCCACTCGCCGGTTTCCTCATCATAAACATAATCGTCGTCCTGCATCTGCCTGCCCTTTGAATATGCGATCGATTGATGTGCACGACTCCCGAACGCCCGTTCCGGAGCGGCGCATTGCGCGCGGAGAGTATGGGCCGCAACCAAAAGGTCAAGGCTGGCCCGTGCCGCGCGCTTTCCGGCTGTGATCGCCCCCCTGAGATCCCCTCAAAAACCGCTTGCACCCGTTCGATTTTCCAGCCCGAATATGTTCAATACAGCAGCAGAAGAACACTCTGAGGATGCAACCCATGGACGATGTGAAACGCCATTATGGCGATGGTGAAGACCTCGCGACCACCATTGCGGACATCCTCCGCGCCGCTGGCAAATCGCCAGAACTGCTCACCACGACGGATCTGCGGGCAGTGGACGAGTTTCACATTCGCGGCCACAAGGCCACGCTGGAACTGGCCGAGGCCATGATGCTGACGCCGGAAAGCCATGTGCTGGATATTGGCAGCGGGCTGGGCGGGCCGGCGCGCACGCTGGCTAAAAGCTGCGGCTGCCATGTCACCGGCATTGATCTCACCCGGGCCTATTGCGAAACCGCCAACATGCTCAGCACATGGGTGAAGCTGGATAAGCAGACGGACTTCCGGCAGGCCGACGCCACCTGCCTGCCCTTCGCCGACGCCAGCTTTGATGCAGCCATGACCATTCATGTGGCTATGAATATTCCCGACAAAGCGGCCATGTATGCGCAGGCCAAACGGGTGCTGAAACCGGGCGGACGGTTCGTCATCTATGATGTGTTGCAGGGTGAAGGCGGAGAGGTGCGGTTTCCCGTGCCTTGGGCTCGCGAGCCCTCCATCAGCCATCTGGAAACGCCGGAAGGCATGAAAAGCCTGCTGACACAGGCCGGCTTCCACATTCTGGATATCCGCGATTCCACGACAGACAGCCTGCAATGGTTCGAGCGCACCACCGCCCCGTCTGACCGGGCGACACCGCCTGTCACCCTGCGCCATGTGCTCGGGGATGATTTTCCGCAGATGGTGCGCAATCAGATCCGCAATCTGCGTGAGCGGCACATCCTCACCGTCACCTTTGTGTGCGAGGCCTGAAGCCCGCGTAAAACAAAACCGGCCAGCCTTGCGGCTGACCGGTTTCTCATTCTTGCACCGGGAAAGACCGGCGGCGCCGCATCACATATGGATGGCGCGCTTCTCAACGGCCATGGCGGCTTCCTTCACCGCCTCAGAGCGGGTCGGATGCGCATGACAGGTGCGGGCAAGATCCTCGGACGAACCGCCGAACTCCATCAGCACAGCGCATTCATGGATCATCTCACCGGCTTCCGGGCCGATGATATGCGCGCCCAGCACCTTGTCGGTGGCGGCATCAGCGATGATCTTCACGAAACCATCCGTGGTGTTGTTCACCTTGGTGCGGCCATTGGCGGTGAAGGGAAACTTGCCCACCTTGTAGGCCACGCCGGACGCCTTCACCTCATCCTCGGTCTTGCCGACAGAGGCCACCTCGGGGAAGGTGTAGACGACACCCGGGATGACATCATAATTCACATGCCCGGCCTTGCCGGCGAGCAGCTCGGCCAGAGCCACGCCCTCATCCTCGGCCTTATGGGCCAGCATGGGGCCGGCGATCACATCGCCGATGGCGTAGATGCCCGCAACATTGGTGGCATAGTGCGCATCCGTCACAACACGACCGCGCAGGTCGGTGGCCACGCCCACCTCGTTCAGGCCCAGCCCGCCCGTATAGGCCACGCGGCCAATGGCCACCAGCACCACATCGGCGTCCAGCGTCTCGGCGTCACCGCCGGCGGCCGGCTCCACGGAGACCTTCAGCGTCTTGCCGGAGGAATCCACGCCCGTCACCTTGGTGCCCAGCTTGAAGCTGAAGCCCTGCTTGTCGAGAATGCGCTGGAAGGACTTGGCCACATCGCTGTCCATGCCGGGCAGGATACGGTCGAGATATTCCACCACCGTCACCTCGGCCCCGAGGCGACGCCACACCGAGCCGAGTTCAAGCCCGATCACGCCCGCGCCGATCACCACCAACTTGCCGGGCACCTTGCCGAGGGTCAGTGCGCCGGTGGAGGAGACAATGCGCTTTTCATCAATTTCAACGCCCGGCAGCGGGGCAACGTCGGAACCGGTGGCGATGACGATATTCTTCGTCTCCAGCACTTCGACCTTGCCATCGGCATTGAGGGTCACCTCAACCTTGCCGGGGGCCAGAATCTTGCCCGCGCCCATATAGGCGTCGATCTTGTTCTTCTTCAGAAGGAACTCGACGCCCTTCACATTGCCATCCACGCCCTTGTCCTTGAAGGCCTGCATGGTGGCCAGATCAAGCTTGGGCTTGCCCACACCAATGCCGAGATCGGCAAACTTGTGGCCGGCTTCCTCGAACAGCTCGGAGGCATAAAGCAGCGCCTTGGAGGGAATGCAGCCCACATTCAGGCAGGTGCCGCCATGGCTGCCGCGCTTTTCCACCACGGCCACCTTCAGGCCCAGCTGGGCTGCGCGAATGGCGCACACATAGCCGCCGGGGCCGGTGCCGATGATGATGAGATCGTAGGACATCAGAACATTCCTTGCACAGGGCGACGCCCGGCGGCAACACACCGGCCGCCATGGCGCTTGCGCGATAAGGTGCGGATGCCGGGGTGCACAGCAGGTGCCAAGGCCCTTTCAGCATCCGGCAGAAACGCGCCCCTTTCCAAAAGGGGCCGGCGAGGATACCACCGCACCCTCGCCGTTTCAGCTGGATGGATCAGAGATCCATCACGAGACGCGCCGGATCCTCCAAGGTCTCCTTCACGCGCACCAGGAAGGTCACGGCTTCGCGGCCGTCCACGATGCGATGGTCATAGGAGAGCGCCAGATACATCATCGGGCGGATCTTGATTTCACCCTTGATGACCACCGGGCGCTGCTCGATGCGGTGCATGCCCAGAATGCCGGACTGCGGAGCATTCAGGATGGGGGTAGACATCAGCGAGCCATAGATGCCGCCATTGGTGATGGTGAAGGTGCCACCCTGCATCTCATCGATGCCGAGCTTGCCATCACGCGCCCGACGACCAAAATCGGCAATCTGCTTCTCGATACCGGCGACAGAGAGCTGGTCGGCATCACGCACCACCGGAACCACGAGGCCCTTCTCGGTGCCCACCGCGATGCCGATATTGTAGTAGTTCTTGTAGACGAGGTCCGTGCCATCGATCTCGGCGTTCACCGCCGGCAGATCCTGCAGGGCCGCGATCACAGCCTTGGTGAAGAAGCCCATGAAGCCCAGCTTGGTGCCATGCTTCTTCTCGAACATATCCTTGTACTGGCTGCGCAGGGCCATCACAGCGGACATGTCCACGTCATTGAACGTGGTCAGCATGGCGGCGGTGTTCTGCGCATCCTTCAGGCGGCGGGCGATGGTCTGCCGCAGCTTGGTCATCTTCACGCGCTCTTCACGCACGGCATCCACCGGGGCGGACGCCGGGCGCGGAGCGGAAACAGCAGTAGCCGGGGCGGAAGCCGCACCACCGGCGATGGCGGCCAGCATGTCGCCCTTGGTGACGCGGCCATCCTTGCCGGAGCCGGCAACATTGGCTGGGTTTACACCGCTTTCGGCAGCCAGACGGCCAACGGCCGGGCCATTATTGCCAGCACCAACAGGCGCGGCCGGCGCGGGGGCGGGAGCCGGGGCCGGGGCCGGGGCCGGGGCAGCCGCAGCAGCCGTACCAGCGGCGCCCTCATTGATGGAGCCCAGCAGGGCGCCTACTTCCACGGTATCGCCTTCCTGCGCGACGATTTCAGCCAGCGCACCAGCGGCCGGGGCCGGCACTTCCACCGTCACCTTGTCGGTCTCCAGTTCAACCAGGGGCTCATCGGCCGCGACGGCTTCGCCGGGCTTCTTGAACCACTTGCCAATGGTCGCCTCCGTCACGGATTCGCCGAGGGTAGGAACGCGGATCTCGGTAGCCATGGGATCGCTTCTTTCTTTGAATTCAGTATGGATCAGTGTCGTTACAGCCAGGTCCCGGCCTGAAGTGCCCCGGCCTCAGCCGAGGGCTTCCTCCAGGAAGGCCTTGAGCTGCGCCAGATGCTTGGACATGAGACCGGTGGCCGTGGCCGCAGAAGCCGGACGGCCGGCATAACGCACGCGCTGGCCACTGTGATGGCCCGTCTGCTCCACCACCCAATCCATGTAAGGCTGGATGAAGCTCCAGGCGCCCTGGTTCTTGGGCTCTTCCTGGCACCACACCACCTCGGCATTGGGGAAGCGGGAGAGGGTCTGCACAATGGTCTTGAGCGGCATCGGATAGAGCTGCTCGACGCGCATCAGATACACGTCCTTCACACCGCGAGCTTCGCGATCTTCCAGAAGGTCATAATAGACCTTGCCGGTGCAGAGCACGACGCGCCGGATCTTCTCGTCCTTCACCAGCTCGACGCCCGCGATTTCCGGGTTGGTCTCCGCATGGTCCGGCATCACGCGGTGGAAGGATGTACCCTCCACCATGTCGGACAGGCTGGAGATCGCCTTCTTGTGACGCAGAAGGGACTTCGGCGTCATCAGGATGAGCGGCTTGCGGAACTCGCGCTTCAGCTGCCGGCGCAGAATGTGGAAGTAGTTGGCCGGGGTGGTGCAGTTCGCCACCTGCATATTGTCTTCAGCGCAGAGCTGGAGATAACGCTCGAGGCGGGCGGAGGAGTGCTCCGGTCCCTGACCTTCATAGCCATGCGGCAGCAGGCACACGAGGCCACTCATGCGCAGCCACTTGCGCTCACCCGAGCAGATGAACTGGTCGAACACCACCTGTGCGCCGTTCGCAAAATCACCGAACTGGGCTTCCCACAGGGTCAGCGCATTCGGCTCGGAAAGCGAATAGCCATATTCGAAACCGAGCACCGCTTCTTCCGAGAGCATCGAATTGATGACCTCGTAGCGGGCCTGGTTCTCGGACAGGTGGTTGAAGGGCTTGTAACGGGCCTCGGTTTCCTGATCAGTCAGCACCGAATGACGCTGCGAGAAGGTGCCGCGCTCCACATCCTGACCGGAAAGACGCACCGGGCGGCCTTCATCCAGCAGGGTGCAGAAGGCCAGCGCCTCGCCGGTCGCCCAGTCGATCCCCTCGCCGGTCTCGATCGCCTTGCGACGATTGTCGAGGAAGCGCTTGATGGTGCGGTGGACATTGAAGCCCTCCGGCACACTGGTGATCTTCTGGCCAATGGCCTTGAGCTTGTCGGCGGAAACACCGGTTTCACCACGGCGCGGATCATCATCCTCCCGGGTGGCCTTCAGGCCCGACCAGCGACCATCCAGCCAGTCCGCCTTGTTGGGCTTGTAGGCCTGGCCGGCCTGATATTCGCCTTCCAGATGCTCACGCCACTGGGCCCGCATGGTGTCCAGTTCACCGGCAGCGACCACGCCTTCGGCTTCCAGCTGTTTGGCATACAGTTCCAGCACGGAGGGGTGCTGGCGGATGACCTTGTACATCAGCGGCTGGGTGAAGGCCGGCTCGTCGCCCTCATTATGGCCGAAGCGACGGTAGCAGAACATGTCGATGACAACAGGCTTGTGGAAGCGCTGACGGAACTCCGTCGCCACCTTGGCGCAGAATACCACCGCTTCCGGGTCGTCACCGTTACAATGCAGGATCGGGGCTTCGATCATCTTCGCCACATCGGAGGGATAGGGCGAAGAGCGCGAATAGCGCGGATTGGTGGTGAAGCCGATCTGGTTATTGATGATGAAGTGGATGGAACCACCGGTGCGGTGCCCCTTCAGGCCGGAAAGGCCAAGGCATTCCGCCACCACGCCCTGACCGGCGAAGGCCGCATCACCATGCAGCAGCAGCGGCAGCACCTGTACCCGCTCGCTATCATTGAACTGATCCTGCTTAGCGCGCACCTTGCCCAGCACCACCGGATCCACGATCTCGAGATGGGAAGGGTTTGCGGTCAGCGACAGATGCACCTTGTTGCTGTCGAACTCGCGGTCGGACGATGCCCCCAGATGGTACTTCACATCACCCGAGCCTTCCACATCGTCCGGGGCCCAGGAACCGCCCTTGAACTCATGGAACAGCGCACGGTGCGGCTTGCCCATCACCTGCGTCAGCACGTTCAGGCGGCCACGATGGGCCATGCCGAACACGATGTCCTTCACGCCCAGATTACCACCGCGCTTGATGATCTGCTCCAGCGCGGGGATCAGGCTCTCGCCACCATCAAGGCCGAAGCGCTTGGTGCCGGTATATTTCACATCGAGGAACTTCTCGAAGCCCTCGGCCTCAACCAGCTTGTTGAGGATGGCGCGCTTGCCCTCGCGGGTGAAGGTGACTTCCTTGTCCGGCCCTTCAATGCGCTCCTGAATCCAAGCCTTCTCCTCGGGTGAGGAAATGTGCATGAATTCCACGCCGACATCGCCGCAATAGGTGCGGCGCAAAATGGCCAGCATCTCGCGCACGGTGGCGAACTCAAGGCCCAGCACGTGATCGATGAAGATCTTGTGGTCCAGGTCAGTCTCGGTGAAGCCGTAGGAGGCTGGATCCAGCTCCGGAGCCTCGCGCGGCGGGGCAAGGCCCAGCGGGTCGAGGTTCGCCTGCAGATGGCCACGCATGCGATAGGCGCGAATCATCATCAGCGCCTTCACGGAATCGCGGGAGGCCTGCTGCACCTCGACCTCGGACAGGCTGGCGCCGGTCGTCTCGGCCTTGGCCTTCACCTTTTCGGAAATGGCCTTTTCCACGTCGGCCCACTGGCCATCCATGGCGGAAACCAGATCCCCCTTCGCATGGATCGGCCAGTTCGGCCGCTTCCAGGAAGCACCACGCGCATTTTCAATGACCTGGTTCGGATCATCCTTCAGCGCTCCGAAAAAGGCCTGCCACTCGGCATCCACCGAGTTGGGGTCCTGCTCGTAGCGGGCATAGAGATCTTCGATCCAGGCGGCGTTGGCGCCATAGAGGAAGGAGGTAGAGAGAAAAACGTCGTTCTGTTCTGCGCGCGACATGGCTTCATCCCGGAAAGCTGTCGACCTCTCGCCCTCCACGCGCCCATCACGCGGAGAACATGGCCCGACAGCCGCTGTCAGCCACAAAAGCGACGTTCGACCGGTGCCGAACGTCTGTTCACCCATGCCCTGCTCGTGGCTGTTGCGGACAAGGGCGCCTGGCAACTCATTCGGGCCGAGGGGAAACCGACCGGGCTCTCACCCGCTCCCGCTTCCAGACGGCCCAGCATGACCTGCCCCTCTTCACCCATGAAAAAGGCGAAAAACAGGGCCGGCCACGCCATCTCTTCCATCCCTCACCTGTCGAGCGCCCGAAAGCTTCCGGCAGGCTCCCATCTACCTGTAACCCAAAGGCCACAGGCTGGCCACCGCGTCCGGGCCGAAAGAAACCCGGCGGTTAACGCGATCCGCCCCGCCCTCCGGTTTCAGAGGGCGGGGCGGCAGTTGGCCATCAGCCCTTCAGCACTTCCACCAGCGTCTTGCCGAGGCGTGCCGGAGACGGCGACACACGAATGCCTGCCGCTTCCATGGCTGCGATCTTGTCTTCAGCACCACCCTTGCCACCAGAGATGATAGCGCCGGCATGGCCCATGCGACGGCCGGGAGGAGCCGTACGGCCGGCAATGAAGCCAACCATCGGCTTCTTGCGGCCCTTCTTGGCCTCATCGGCGATGAACTGCGCGGCTTCTTCCTCAGCGGAACCACCGATCTCGCCGATCATCACGATCGACTCGGTCTTCGGGTCGGCCAGGAACATTTCCAGCACGTCGATGAACTCGGTGCCCTTGACCGGGTCGCCGCCGATGCCGACAGCGGTGGTCTGGCCGAGGCCTTCCTGCGAGGTCTGGAACACCGCCTCATAGGTCAGCGTTCCGGAGCGCGAGACCACGCCGACAGAGCCCTTGCGGAAGATGTTGCCGGGCATGATGCCGATCTTCGACTCACCCGCCGTCACGATGCCGGGGCAGTTGGGGCCGATGAGACGGGACTTGGAACCCTCCAGCGCCCGCTTCACGCGCACCATGTCCAGCACCGGAATGCCTTCTGTAATGCAGACGATGAGCGGGATTTCGGCGTCGATGGCTTCCAGAATGGCGTCAGCCGCCCCCGGAGGGGGCACATAGATGACGGAGGCGTCTGCCCCGGTCTTCTCCTTAGCTTCGATTACGGTGTCGAACACCGGCAGGCCGAGATGGGTGGAGCCGCCCTTGCCGGGGCTGGTGCCACCCACGAACTTGGTGCCATAGGCGATGCCCTGCTCGGCGTGGAAGGTCCCGGTCTTGCCTGTGAAGCCCTGGGTGATGACCTTGGTATTGGCGTCGATCAGCACGGACATCACGCAACTTCCTTCTTCACTGCGGCCACGATCTTCTGCGCGGCGTCATCCAGATCATCGGCGGGAATGACGTTCAGGCCGCTCTCACGAATGATCTTCTTGCCTTCTTCCACATTGGTACCTTCAAGGCGCACCACCAGCGGAACCTTCAGGCCCACGGCCTTCACCGCCGCCAGCACACCACGCGCGATCACGTCGCACTTCATGATGCCGCCGAAGATGTTGACCAGGATACCCTTCACGTTCGGGTCCGAGGTGATGATCTGGAAGGCGGCCGTCACCTTCTCCTCATTGGCGCCGCCACCGACGTCAAGGAAGTTGGCCGGCTCTTCGCCATACAGCTTGATGATGTCGAGGGTCGCCATGGCAAGGCCCGCGCCATTCACCATGCAGCCGATGGTGCCGTCGAGCGCGATATAGGCCAGATCGTGCTTGGAAGCCTCGATCTCCTTCTCGTCCTCTTCGGTCAGATCGCGCAGCTCGGCCAGCTCCGGATGACGGAACATGGCGTTGGAGTCGAACGAGACCTTGGCGTCGAGAACCTTCAGCTCACCCTGCTTGGTGACGATGAGCGGGTTGATCTCGAGCATCGCCATGTCGGTATCGGTGAAGGCTTCATAGAGCACAGCCACCAGCTTGCTGGCCTGCTTGGCCAGATCGCCGGACAGGCCGAGAGCCTTGGCCACCTTGCGGCCATGGAAACTCTGCACGCCGGTCGCGGGATCCACGGAGAAGGTGAGGATCTTCTCAGGCGTGCTGTGCGCCACTTCCTCGATATCCATGCCGCCTTCCGTGGACACCACGAAAGCCACGCGCGAGGTCACGCGATCCACCAGCAGAGAGAGGTAGAATTCCTTCTCAATGTCGGAGCCATCTTCCAGATACAGGCGGTTCACCTGCTTGCCGGCCGGGCCGGTCTGGATGGTGACGAGAGTGTTGCCGAGCATCTGGTCAACGAAGGTCTTCACCTCGTCGATCGACTGGGCAAGGCGCACGCCGCCCTTCTCGCCGGCTTCGGCTTCCTTGAACTTGCCCTTGCCGCGGCCACCCGCGTGAATCTGGGACTTCACAACCCACAGCGGGCCGCCCAGCTCCTTGGCGGCAGCTTCCGCCTCTTCCGCCTTGAGCACGGCCACGCCGCGCGAGACAGGCGCACCATATTTCTTCAGGAGCGCCTTGGCCTGGTACTCATGAATATTCATCTCTTCGTCCCCTGAGGGTTGCGAAGTGCCCCTTCCCCCCTGAACCGGCCCCGACCGCCCCGCACCACAAGCGTGGCCGCTGCGGTCTTCGACCGACCTCCGTCCCAGTGTGGGCTCCATGTCTGCGAGGCTTCACATGAAGCCCGGCTCTCATAGGTCCCGAGGAGGGGAACTTTCGTCTCCTTCACCTCACCGGTGGTCTCACCGGCACGAAAACGGCGCTCCGGAATGGAAGCGCCGCCATGGATCGAGATCACTTGCCCAAAGCGGGTGTGATCTTCAGACAAGCCTCCACCAGTCCTTCAACGGCGGCGACCGATTTATCAAACATGGCCCGTTCCCCGTCGTCGAGAGCGACTTCCACGACACGTTCCACACCATGCGCGCCGACAATAGCCGGCACACCCACATAAAGCCCCTTCACCCCGAATTCACCCTCCAGATGGGCGGCGATGGGCAAAAGGCGCTTCTTGTCCTTCAAATAGCTCTCCGCCATGGCGATGGCCGAGGCCGCCGGCGCATAGAAGGCCGATCCGGTCTTCAGCAGTTCCACCACTTCGGCCCCGCCATTGCGGGTGCGTTCCACTACGGCATCAATCCGCTCCTGGCTGCTCCAGCCCATGCGGATCATGTCCGGCACGGGAATGCCGCCCACGGTGGAATAGCGCACCAGTGGCACCATGGTATCGCCATGCCCGCCCATGACAAAGGCGGTGACATCCTCCACGGAGACACCGAATTCCTCAGCCAGAAAATAACGGAAACGGGCCGAATCCAGAACACCGGCCATACCCACCACCTTGCGGGCTGGCAGACCGGAGGCTTGCTGCAGCGCCCACACCATAGCGTCGAGCGGGTTGGTGACGCAGATCACAAAAGCATCGGGCGCATATTTGGCCAGGCCCGCGCCCACCTGCTCCATGACTTTCAGATTGACGGAGAGAAGATCGTCGCGGCTCATGCCCGGCTTGCGCGGCACCCCGGCGGTGACGATGACCACCTTCGCGCCCTCAATGGCCTCATAGGTGCTGGCACCGGTAAAACTGGCATCAAAGCCGGCAATGGGGGCAAGCTGCGCCAGATCCAGCGCCTTGCCCTGCGGCACACCATCCGCCACATCGCACAATACGATGTCACCCAAGTTCTTCAGGCCGGCGAGCAGAGCGAGTGTACCGCCGATCTGGCCGGCCCCGATGAGGGCGATCTTGTTGCGGGCCATACCATTGTCCCTGGAAATGAGCCTGCGTGCGGCGGCACGTCATAAGCGGGGCCTGACTACTCCCATCCGACAAGGGGTTCAAGCCACGCAGGCTGCACAAAAAGTGGCATATGGCGCTGATCCCCTTCGGGAAGGCGTCAGAAACAGGGAAAGAGTATCAAAATACCAACATGTCGGCATATAGACCGCATGCTACACATATTTGATTGCACAAACGCAAACATTGCGGACCGATACCTCCGCGAGAAGCCGGCACAGGCCCGCAAGCTCCCGCACAATCCCCAGAAAATCCCGCAAGATTGCGCTGTCGCACCCGTCAAAAGCCACTTCTTGCGAATCTCTCCACACTGATGAGCACCGACCACCCCGCATCAGGGAAGACAACCCCCTCGACACTATTTACGACTCACGCAACCATGGGACGCATATTCTGATACGGAGGCCTCCTTGAAAGCCCTTATCCTGTCCAGCGCCCTGGCCCTCGCCGGCACCTTCACTGTCGCCCTGCCTCTCACGCTCGCCACAACACCGGCCATAGCCGCCAACCAGCCGTGCTCCGGCAAGAAGGGCGGCATCTCCTATTGCCGCGGCGACAAGTTTGTCTGCAAGGACGGCTCGACCAGCGCGTCGAAGAAAAAATGCTCGGGCTATCCCCAGCGCTGAACCCCTCCCGCGCATCGCAGCCAACAAAAAAACCCTCCCGCGCAAACAGGAGGGTTCTTCATGTCCGGAGCGACACTCCGGTAGCTCAGCCCTTGGCCGTTCAGCCCGCGTCTGGCGCAACATCCACTACCGGGGCGATGGCGGTGTGGAAGGCGAGATGGTCGCCCTCCAGATCCACCTGCACATTCGAGCCGTCCACCACCTCACCGGCGAGGATTTTCTCGGCCAGCGGGTCCTGAACCAGCTTCTGGATGGTGCGCTTCAGCGGACGCGCACCATAGGCCGGATCATATCCCTTATCGGCCAGGAAGCTGCGTGCTTCAGGAGACAGGGAAACGGTGATCTTTCGATCCTCCAGCAGCTTGCGCAGACGCCCCATCTGGATATCGACGATATTGTCCATCTGCTCCCGCTTCAGGCGGTGGAACATGACAATCTCATCAATACGGTTGATGAATTCGGGCCGGAAATGATGCCGCACCGCCTCCATCACCAGATTATAGGCCTCCTCGTCGGCGACCACCTGCTCGCCTTCCCCACCCGGCACCTTGAAGCCCATGGGCTGGCGCGGGTCCGCAAGGAACTCGGCTCCGAGGTTCGAGGTCATGACGATCAGCACATTGCGAAAGTCCACCGTGCGCCCCTGCCCGTCTGTCAAGCGGCCGTCATCCAGCACCTGAAGCAGCACGTTGAAGACATCCGGATGGGCCTTCTCCACCTCGTCGAACAGCACCACCTGATAGGGGCGACGCCGCACGGCCTCGGTCAGCGCGCCGCCCTCATCGTAGCCGACATAGCCGGGAGGCGCGCCGATAAGCCGGCTCACGGAGTGCTTCTCCATATATTCCGACATGTCGATGCGAACCATCGCGGTCTCGTCGTCGAATAGGAACTCGGCCAATGCCTTGGTCAGCTCGGTCTTGCCCACGCCGGTGGGGCCGAGGAAGAGGAAGGAGCCGATCGGCCGGTTGGGATCCTGCAGGCCGGCGCGGGCGCGCCGCACCGCAGTGGATACCGCCGCCACGGCCTCGGACTGGCCGACCACACGCTTGGCCAGCTCCAACTCCATGCGCAGCAGCTTGTCGCGCTCGCCTTCCAGCATCTTGTCCATTGGCACGCCGGTCCAGCGTGAGACGACCCCGGCGATATGGTCGGGTGTCACCGCCTCCTGCAGGGTGCCGCCATTGGCGCCAGCCGCCTCCACATCCGCCAGCTTCTTCTCCAGCTCGGGAATCACCGAATAGGTGAGTTCACCGGCCTTCTGGTATTCGCCCTGACGCTGGGCTGCGGCGAGATCGGCACGGGCCTGATCCAGCTTGGCCTTCAGCGTGGTGGCTTCACCCAGCTTCTCCTTTTCCGACTTCCACTTGGAGGTGAGGACGGACGCCTTCTCCTCCAGCTCGGCCAGCTCCTTTTCCAGCTTCTTCAGCCGGTCCTGGGAGGCCACATCGGTCTCTTTCTTCAGCGCCTCCTGCTCGATGCGCAGACGCACGATCTCGCGGTCGAGATTGTCCAGTTCCTCCGGCTTGGAATCGACCTGCATGCGCAGGCGCGAGGCCGCCTCGTCCATCAGATCGATCGCCTTGTCCGGCAGGAACCGATCCGTGATGTAGCGGTTGGAGAGCAGCGCCGCCGAAACCAGCGCCGAATCGGTGATGCGCACGCCGTGGTGCAGCTCATACTTCTCCTTCAGGCCACGCAGGATGGAGACAGTATCCTCCACCGTGGGTTCCGTGACGAAGACAGGCTGGAAGCGACGGGCGAGCGCCGGGTCCTTCTCCACATGTTTGCGATATTCATCCAGCGTGGTCGCGCCGACGCAATGCAGCTCACCGCGCGCCAGAGCGGGCTTCAGCAGGTTGGAGGCGTCCATTGCACCATCCGATTTACCCGCGCCCACGAGCGTATGCATCTCATCGATGAACAGGATGATGCCGCCTTCCGCCGCCTCGATTTCGGAGAGCACGCTTTTCAGGCGCTCCTCGAACTCGCCGCGATATTTCGCGCCGGCGATCAGCGCACCCATGTCAAGGGCGAGAAGACTTTTGCCCTTCAGGCTCTCCGGCACGTCACCATCCACAATGCGGCGGGCGAGGCCCTCCACGATTGCGGTCTTGCCGACGCCGGGCTCACCGATGAGCACCGGGTTGTTCTTGGTGCGACGGGCCAGCACCTGAATGGTGCGGCGAATTTCCTCATCGCGACCGATCACCGGATCAAGCTTGCCATCGCGGGCGGCCTGGGTGAGATCGCGCGCGAATTTTTTCAACGCGTCATAGGCATTCTCCGCCGTCGCGGTATCCGCCGTGCGGCCCTTACGCAGCGCCTCAATGGACGAATTGAGATTTTGCGGCGTCACGCCCGCACGGGCGAGAATCTTGCCGGCTTCGGTTTCCTTCTCAATGGCCAGCGCCAGCAGCAGACGCTCCACCGTGACATAACCGTCACCGGCTTTCTTGGCCGCCTGTTCGGCAGCTTCGAAAACCTTGGCGAGCTGGGTGCTGAGATAGACCTGCCCCGAGCCGCCGGAAACCTTCGGCAGCTTGTTCAGCGCCGCTTCCACATCGGTGCGCACTTGCGCAGAATTGCCGCCCGCACGCTGTATAAGACCGGCGCACAGCCCTTCCTGATCGTCCATCAGCACCTTGAGAAGGTGCTCGGGCGTGAATTGCTGATGGCCTTCGCGCACCGCCAGAGACTGGGCGGACTGAATGAAGCCGCGCGAACGCTCGGTATAGATTTCAAAATTCATAAGACCCCTCCACTTCACGGGCCCACCTTGCTGTGAAGCGAAGGCCCGCGTCCGGAATACGACCCCGGCATCCCCGGCGGCCGCGCATGGGCCAAAAGCCCCGCTGTTGCTCATGTGGGTGTGGCATCGCGGCAACGGAAGAGGGCCAGACAAGAAAGAAACTGGAAAATCGAAACAGAAAATCCCAACGCCCTTATGACCCTGCGCAGATCCGCCTCACAGCGCCCTCAGCACCAGCTCATGCCCATTACCCTTGACCGCCCCGCACTGGAGGACGAAACCTGTCGGCATGTCCCTGGCCACAGGAAGGCCCGCTCCATGTCCTCTTCCGGTGCAACCGTTGCCGCTCTCTATCGCCACCCTGTGAAGGGGCTTTCTCCCGAGCCACTGGAACAGGTGGAGCTGAAGGCCGGCGACTATTTTCCTGATGATCGCCTTTATGCGGTGGAAAATGGCCCCAGCGACTATGATCCCGCAGCCCCTGCCTTCCGTCCCAAGACAGCCTATCTCATGCTGATGCGCCATGCCCGTCTGGCCGCACTGCACAGCCGTTATGATTCCGAAACTGCCACTCTGGTGCTAGAGCGCAATGGCGTGGAAGTGGCGCGTGGCCGGCTCACCACCCCGGAAGGCTGCCGCGCTATCGAGGCTTTTCTCTCCGGCTATATGGGCCTTGATGCTTCAGGCCCGCTGCGCGTTCTGGCCGCCCCGCCGCAAGGCTTCCGCTTCATGGATTCGGCGAAATACGGCTTCGTCTCCCTGCTGAACCTCGCCACGGTGCGGGCGCTGGGAGATGAGATGGGGGCACAGCCCGATCCGCTACGGTTCCGCATGAATATTCATCTGGATGGCTGGGCGCCGAATGCGGAGCTGGATCTGGTGGGGCGACAGATTCGACTGGGCGAGGCCCGTCTCACCCTTCTCAAGCGCACGGTGCGATGTCCGGCCACGCAGGTGAACCCGCAAACCGCCACACGCGACATGGATATCCAGCAAGCCCTGCGCACGGCATGGGGACATATGGATTGCGGCGTTTATGCCCGCGTGGATGAAGGCGGATGGGTGCGGACAGGCGACAGCATCAGTATTGAGCCGGTGCAAAAAGAAGTGGCCTTCAACCATCCCGCAGGCGCAGACTGACATAAATCTTTTGAAAAGGCGCTTTATAGGGCGAAGTATGCAACTCATCCTGACCTGCGCAGCGTTTTATCATGCAGGGCGAGGTCTGTTGCAACAGTCAGCCTTTTCGCGGGGAAAGCATGTCGAGCAGCGCCTCCACCAGCACGGATCGCACCCAGATGGACCGCACCTATAATGTGTTGTTCCTGTGCACCAAGAATGCGGCCCGGTCCATCATGGCCGAAGCCATTCTGAACCGGCACGGCGCGGGGCGCTTCCATGCCTTTTCAGCCGGCACGCATCCGGCGGAAAAGGTGCATCCGCTGACACTGGAAACCCTCTCCCGGCTGGGCTATGAGACCGCTGGCCTCACTCCCAAGAGCTGGCACGAATTCGAAGGACTCGGCGCGCCGCGGCTGGATTTTGTCTTCACCGTCTGTGATGACGCCGCCGGTGAGGATTGCCCGGTCTGGCCCGGACATCCGATGACCGCCCACTGGGGCATTGAAAACCCCGCTCTGGTGGAAGGCAGCGAGATGGAGAAGGAAGCCGCCTTCAGCCGCGCCTATCACTTTCTGCATAACCGCATCACCGTGTTCGACAGCCTGCCCCTCGACACGCTGGACCGTCTGGCCTTGCAATCGCGTCTGATGGCCATTGGCCATATGGATGGCGCCAGCCCGGACGCCAAGGCGGACTGAAACGGCGGACTGAGGCGCACCGGGCCGGACTGAAGTGACGCTCGACCACCCCGACGCAGCTCTCCGGGCTGCGAATATTTTCTTCCCGGCCTTCTTCTAAGGATACGCGCCCGCGCGCGTATCCTTGTATAAAGCGCGCCCTTCAGCCCCCTGTGACTTGACCTTCAGCCCTGCCCGGCGCACTAGAGGGCATGGAACCGGCAAGCCTTGTCCTCTTTGCGGTTGCGCTCGCTCTCGCGGCGGCCCTACCGGGCCCGGCCGTTGTCGCGCTGGTGGCACGCACGCTGGCGCGTGGCCGCACGGGCACCACAGCCTTTATATCCGGTATTGTGCTGGGCGATGTCATCTGGCTGGCCACGGCTGTGCTGGGCCTTGCCGCACTGGCTGCAACCCTGGGCCCACTCTTCACCTTGGTGCGGCTGGCAGGGGCCGCCTATCTGCTGTTTCTGGCCTGGCGGCTGTGGACGGCCCGTGGTGAGAGCGCAATCTTCCTGCTGCCGGCTGAAGCTGCGCAGCAAGATGCACCGGACAGAAAAGCTGCACGCAAAACCGTCAGCGGCTTTCTCGGCGGGCTGGCTCTGACCCTCGGCAACCCGAAGACCATCGCCTTCTATCTCGCCTTGCTGCCCACTCTTCTGGACATGAACCGGATTTCCCTGCCCGGTTTTCTGGAACTGAGCGCCATCATCGCCCTCGTGCTGCTGATGGTGCTTTCATCCTATGTCTATCTGGCTGACAAGGCCCGCCGCTTCATCGCCACCCCGCGCGCCATTCGCCTGCTGAACCGCCTGTGCGGAACCGCCATGGCCGGCGCAGCGGTATCCGTGGCCACCCGATAAATGTTTGCGCTAGGTTCTCCCAAGCGCCGCCAACCGATTCGAGACCTTTATGTCTGAGCCCATGCCCGAAGCCTCCACCGAGACCTATGACGCCCAGTCCATTCAGGTGCTGCGCGGGCTGGATGCCGTGCGCAAGCGCCCGGGCATGTATATCGGCGATACGGACGATGGCTCCGGCTTGCACCACATGGTGTATGAGGTGGTGGACAATGCCATTGACGAAGCCTTGGCCGGCTACGCCCATGAGGTGACAGTCACCCTCAATGCCGACGGTTCAGTGACCGTGACGGATGACGGGCGCGGCATTCCCACCAATATCCACCCGGAAGAAGGGGTTTCCGCCGCCGAGGTCATCATGACCCAGCTTCATGCCGGCGGTAAGTTCAACCAGAATTCCTACAAGGTCTCCGGCGGCCTGCATGGGGTGGGCGTGTCGGTGGTGAATGCGCTCTCCACCCGGCTGGACCTGACCATCTGGCGCGAGGGCAAAGAACATTTCCTGCGCTTCCGCCATGGCGAAGCCGAAGCCCCGCTGGTGGTCTGCGGCGAGGCTCCCACCGGCAAGCGCGGCACCATGGTGACCTTCCTGCCCAGCCCGGAGACCTTCACCCGCATTGAATTCGATTACGCCACGCTGGAACATCGCCTGCGCGAACTGGCCTTTTTGAATTCCGGCGTCCGCATCCTGCTCACCGATGCGCGCGGCCCGGAAACGGTGCGCGAGGAACTGCATTACGAAGGCGGCGTGGAAGCCTTCGTGAAATATCTCAACCGCGCCAAGAGCCCACTGCTTGAGAATCCTGTCGTCATCCGCGCCGAGAAGGATGGCATCATGGTGGAGGCTGCCCTCTCCTGGACGGATGGCTACCATGAGAATGTGCTGTGCTTCACCAACAACATTCCCCAGCGTGATCGCGGCACCCACTTCACCGGGTTTGCCGCCGCCCTGACCCGCCAGGTGCTCGGCTACGCCTCCTCCTCCGGCATCGCCAAGAAGGAGAAGGTGGACCCCACCGGCGAGGACTGCCGCGAGGGGCTCACCGCCGTGCTGTCCGTGAAGGTGCCGGACCCGAAATTCTCCTCCCAGACGAAGGACAAGCTCGTCTCCTCCGAAGTCCGCCCGGTAGTGGATTCGGTGGTGAGCGAGGCGCTGGCCAACTGGTTCGAGGAAAACCCCAACGAGGCCAAATCCGTCATCGGCAAGGTGGTGGAAGCCGCTGCCGCGCGTGAGGCCGCCCGCAAGGCCCGCGACCTCACCCGTCGCAAAAGCCCGCTGGATGTCGCCTCCCTGCCCGGAAAACTGGCCGATTGCCAGGAGCGGGACCCGGCCAAATCCGAACTCTTCCTCGTTGAGGGTGACTCGGCAGGTGGCTCCGCCAAGCAGGGGCGTGATCGCGCCTTTCAGGCCGTGCTGCCACTGCGCGGCAAGATTCTGAATGTGGAGCGCGCGCGCTTTGACAAAATGCTCTCATCCGAGCAGGTCGGCACGCTCATCACTGCGCTGGGCACCAGCATCGGACGCGAAGATTTCAATATCGAGAAGCTGCGCTACCACAAGATCATCATCATGACCGACGCCGACGTCGACGGCGCTCATATCCGCACTCTGCTGCTCACCTTCTTCTTCCGCCAGATGCCGGAGATCGTGGAGAGGGGCTATCTCTATATTGCCCAGCCACCGCTCTACAAAGTCTCGCGCGGCAAGTCCGAGACCTATCTGAAGGACGAAAAGGCGCTGGAGGATTACCTCATCACCGCCGGTCTGGATGAGGCGGCTCTTGTCACCGCCAGCGGCGAAACCCGCACCGGTGCGGATCTGGCTCATCTGGTGGAGGCAGCCCGGCAGATGCGCGCGGCACTCCACACCCTACATCCGCGCTATAACCGGGCCGTTGTCGAACAGGCCGTGCTGGCCGGTGCGCTGGATGGCGCCGTCATCGGTGATCTGGAATCCGCTGGCTCTGTCGCCGCCGAAGCCGCCAAACGTCTGGATATTCTGGCCGAAGATATCGAGCGCGGATGGGAAGGGCTTGCGGATGAAAACGGCTTCACCTTCTCCCGCACCGTGCGCGGCGTGGAGGAAGTGGCCCGGCTGGACGCCGCCTTCCTCGCCACGCCGGAAGCCCGCCGGCTGGATACGTTGATGCACAATCTGGACGGCGTCTTCGCCGCCCCCGCGGCCCTGCGCCGCAAGAGTGACGAGCAAATGCTCTACGGCCCCGCCGATCTGTTCGACGCCGTAATGGATTCCGGCCGCAAGGGTCTGTCCCTCCAGCGCTATAAAGGTCTGGGTGAGATGAACCCCGACCAGCTCTGGGAAACCACGCTGGATATCAATGCACGCTCCCTGCTGCAGGTGCGCGTGAAGGAAGGCGCTGCGGCGGATGATCTGTTCAACCGCCTGATGGGTGATGTCGTGGAACCGCGCCGCGAATTCATTCAGGAAAATGCGCTGAAGGCCAGCGTGGACGTGTGAGGAAGCGGCATGGAACAGATGGCCCGGATCGGCATTATCACCATTTCGGATCGCGCCAGCGCCGGCACCTATGAGGACAAGAGCGGCCCGGCCATCCGCGCTTGGCTGGATCAGGCCATCACCTCGCCCTGGCAGGCAGACTACCGGGTGATTCCCGATGGCTTCGAGAGTGTGCGCGATACGCTTCTGGCGCTGTGTGATGCTGAAAAGCTAGATCTGGTCTGCACCACCGGCGGCACCGGCCCGGCCCCGCGAGACCTGACCCCGGAAGCCATGGCAGCAGTGATTGAAAAGCCCCTGCCCGGCTTTGGCGAACAGATGCGGCGCATCAGTCTGAATGAAGTGCCCACCGCGATTCTCTCCCGGCAGGAAGCCGGTGTACGCGGCAAGACGCTGATTGTGAATCTGCCCGGCAAGCCGGCCTCCATCGCCACCTGCCTGGGGGCGGTGTTTCCGGCTGTGCCCTTTTGTCTGGATCTGATCGGGGCCGCCCGGATCGAGACCGACCCGGCATTCTGCGCCGCCTTCCGCCCCAAAGGGGCTTGAGCCAAGAGGCCCTTCAAGCCTCCCTTTCCGCGCATATTTTTGCTGACTGGAAAACCCCGGCCCCGCGCGGCGACAGGTTATCTCTGTCCCCGCGCGCTCATCCATCTGTACCCTAAAGCACCATGATGCCGTGTCGTTGCGCTTCACTCTCCGGCTCGACATGAATGGTAACGATGGTGTCATCCAGCTCCGCGTCAAAGGCATTTTCGATGCGATCGCAAATGGCGTGCGCATCCACCACCTTCATTTCACCTGGCACGACAAGGTGAAACTCCACAAAGGTGATTCGCCCGGCATGTCGGGTGCGTAGATCGTGCGCTTCCAGTGCGCCCTCGCCATGCAGCGCCACCAGTTCACGCATACGGGCCACCATATCCTGCGGCGCAGCCTCATCCATCAGGCCCCCGACGGATTCACGCATCAGACCCCAGCCCATCCAGAGAATGTTCAGCGCAACCAGTCCGGCGATGATCGGGTCCAGTTCCGCCCACCCCGTCAACGGCACCAACACGAAGCCCGCGAGCACGCCAATCGAGGTGATGACATCGGCCAGCAGATGCTTGCCATCGGCCGTCAGCGCGGGAGAGCGATGCCGGCGCCCCAGACGCAGCAGATACCAGCACCACACCACATTGATAATGGTCGCCGCGCCATTCAGAAGCATGCCCTGCCAAGGATCATCCGGCATCTGCGGGTTGAGATAGCCAAAATAGGCCTCACGCAGAATGGTGACAGCCGCCACAATGACCAGCACCCCTTCCACGACAGCAGAAAGATATTCCGCCTTGGTATGTCCGAAGGGGTGATTATCATCTGCCGGCCGATTAGCCACGGAAAGCGCAACCAGAGCAACGGCCGATGCCGCCACATTGATGATGCTTTCCAGCGCATCCGACAGCAGTGCAACCGAGCCGGTCACATACCAAGCCAGCGCCTTCAGCCCCAGAACTATCGCGCCGATCACCACACTGGCGGCGGCCACGAGCATGATCTTGCGATTCATCTGCCCTTCTTACCTCCAAAAGCCAGCTCATGGCGGCTGGCGAAATACTGGCTGGCCCACGGCTGGTGGCTGCACTTTTGGCGTTCCGCCAAAACGGAACTGTGACACGGCCCTGTCCAACCACTCGAATATGTCGGATTTTCCGTAGGAATATGTCCAACAGGCCCATTCTGGCATGCGCCAGAAGATGGCCCATCATGCAGTCTGCAGCGAGACAGCCTACAGACATAAACGCCACCCGTGCCGTCTGGCAGGGTGGCGTTCATTCTTGAAAACGTCGGATGCACAGGGCCCGAAAGGCAGGCCCTCAGGCATTCACTCGGCAGCCTTGGCCGGAACATCCTCAGCCATTTTGGCTTCCGCATCTTCCTGTGTTTTCAGCACATCCGGATGCGGCATGGAAATGATATTGTAGCCAGAATCGACGAAGTGCACCTCACCGGTGACCCCCGTGGACAGGTCCGACAGCAGATAGAGGGCCGAGTTGCCTACCTCATCCGTTGTCACCGTACGGCGCAGCGGCGCGTGGCGCTTCTGGTAGTTGAACATGAGGCGGGCATCAGAGATGCCGGCCCCTGCAAGCGTGCGCACCGGACCCGCCGAAATGGCGTTCACCCGGATAGTCTCCCCGCCGAAATCGGCCGCCAGATAGCGCACGGACGCCTCAAGCGCCGCCTTGGCCACGCCCATCACATTGTAATTGGGCATCACACGCGTGGCGCCGCCATAGGTCAGCGTGATGATCGAGCCGCCATGCGGCATCAGAGCCGCAGCGCGCTTGGCCACTTCCGTGAAGGAGAAGCAGGAAATCACCATGGTGCGCGAGAAATTCTCCCGCGTGGTGTCCGCATAGCGTCCCTTCAGCTCCGACTTGTCAGAAAAGGCCACGGCATGCACCAGAAAATCGATGGTGCCCCACTTCTCCTTCAGGGTCTCGAAAACGGCATCCACGCTGCCGAGATCTTCCACATCGCATGGCAACAAAATGGAAGCGCCCAGACTTTCCGCCAGCGGACGCACCCGCTTGGCCATGCCTTCGCCCTGATAGGTGAAGGCCAGTTCTGCTCCCTGCGCTGCCAGCGCTTTTGCAATGCCCCAGGCAATGGAATGGTCGTTGGCCACGCCCATCACCAAGCCGCGCTTGCCTTTCATCAGGTCCTGCATCACCTACCCTCAGAGCGCGATGGTTTCAGAAGGCAGGCATAGCTGCCCTTCTCCCAAGCCGATAGCAGACCTTGGCGGCCTGCACCACGGGGAAGTCTCTCACCTCTCGCAACGAAAAATGACAAGGGAATCGTATGGCCCGGCAGATTCCTGAGCGGGGCCGTATCGAAAACCTCAGGCATCCACATGCTTCAGAACAAGGCTGGCATTGGTGCCGCCGAAGCCGAAGCCATTGGAAAGAACATAGCCCAGCTTCGCATTGTCCACCCGCTTGCGCAGAATAGGCATGTCGGCAAAGGCCGGATCGATCTCTTCGATATTGGCGCTCTCGCAGATAAACTCATTCTGCATCATGAGGATCGAGTAGATCGCCTCATGCACGCCGGTCGCCCCCTGCGAATGGCCGGTGAGCGATTTGGTGGCGGAAATGGGCGGGCACTTATCGCCGAACACAGCGCGAATCGCCTCGATTTCCTTCAGATCGCCAACGGGCGTGGAGGTCGCGTGGGGGTTGATATAATCGATTGGGGCCTTGATGCCAGCCATGGCCAGCTTCATTGCCCGCTCGGCGCCCTCACCCGAAGGAGCCACCATGTCCACGCCGTCTGATGTCGCGCCATAGCCAACAATCTCGGCATAGATCTTCGCGCCGCGGGCCTTGGCATGCTCCAGCTCTTCCAGAACCAGAACGCCGGCGCCGCCGGAAATCACAAAGCCATCGCGATTCGCGTCATAGGCGCGTGAGGCGACCTGTGGGCGATCATTATAGCCGGAAGACATCGCACCCATGCCGTCGAACAGCACGGAAAGGGTCCAGTGCAGATCTTCGCAGCCACCGGCGAAGATGATGTCCTGCTTGCCATACTGGATCAGCTCATAGGCGTTGCCGATGCAGATATTGGTAGTCGCGCAGGCAGCCGAGATGGAATAGCTCAGCCCCTTGATCTTGAACCAGGTGGACAGGGTGGCGGATGCCGTGGAGGCCATGGCCTTCGGCACCGCGAAGGGACCAACCCGCTTGGGCCCCTTGGTCAGGGTGGTTTCCGCCGCATCCACGATGGTCTTGGTGGAAGATCCACCCGAGCCCATCACGATACCGGTGCGAATATTGGAGACTTCCGTCTCCTCCAGCCCAGCATCGGCGATCGCCTGGTCCATGGCCACATGGTTCCAGGCAGTTCCCCCGCCATGGAATCGCATGGCGCGACGGTCGACCACCTCTTCGGCATTCAGGGTCGGCTTGCCGCGGACCTGCGAGCGGAAACCCAGCTCGGCATAGTCATCGGCGAAGGAAATACCGCTCCTGGCTTCGCGCAGGCTGGTGAGCACCTCCTGCGTGTTGTTGCCGATGGATGAGACAATCCCCATCCCCGTGACGACGACGCGCCGCATGTCATATCCCCATTGGAAAATGTGGCCAAAGGCGGAGGCTGTGTCCGGGCCCGGTCAGGCGCCCGCAGTCTCCGTCGCCGGCGTGGTCTCGGCCTGGAAGAGGCCAACCCGCAAATCCTTGGCGCGATAGATTACCTCTCCATCAGCCTCGACCCAGCCATCAGCGATGCCGAGCACAAGCTTGGAGCGCATCACACGCTTGAATTCCACGCCATACACCACCTTCTTGACGGAAGGCAGAACCTGACCGGAAAATTTCAGTTCACCCAGCCCCAGAGCGCGCCCGCGCCCCGGCGAACCGAGCCAGCCGAGAAAGAAGCCCACCATCTGCCACAAGGCATCCAGCCCCAGACAGCCAGGCATCACCGGATCGCCCTTAAAGTGGCAATCGAAGAACCAAAGGTCCGGTTTCACGTCGAGCTCGGCCCGCATGAAACCCTTGCCATATTCACCGCCGGTCTCGGAAATCTCGGAGATGCGGTTGAACATGAGCATGGGCGGCAGCGGCAACTGCGCATTGCCCGGCCCGAAAAGCTCGCCACGCCCACATGCGAGGAGATCCTCAAACTCGAAACTGTTCTTCCGCTCCGCCATTCTAAGCTGTGTCGCCTTCTGCCCATCTAGGGTCGTTGCATCGAGCCCGAAGGCCCACCCCCGGAACCGGAAGCGCGCCTTCACTACCATAGGCATGAGCATGCTCAAAGTCATGAAAGCGTCATGAGGGCCACAACAGGCTAGTTTCTCCTGTTACGGCTGATCATGTGGTCGACGAAAGAATAGGGCATGCAGACGCTTTGCCGGCTTTTCGCCGATTATCGTCCTTGCGCTTCTCCCGCTTTGCGTTCAGATGCAGAAGTTTCACCCTTCCATCGCGCGCGGAAATGCAGCCCCGACCTGTGCGCATCCGTTTCATGAGGAATTGCATGGCCATTCTGCAGGAATTCAAGGAATTCGCCGTCAAGGGCAATGTTGTGGACCTTGCCGTTGGTGTCATTATCGGCGCGGCCTTTGGCAATATTGTCACCTCCATTGTGGGTGACGTTTTCATGCCCCTGATCGGCGCGGTCACCGGCGGCCTCGATTTTTCCAATTATTTCATACCGCTGTCTTCTGCCATCACGGCAGACAATCTGGTGGATGCGAAAAAGCAGGGTGCGGTTCTGGCCTATGGCCACTTCCTCACCATCGCCATCAACTTCCTGATTGTCGCCGCTATCCTGTTCCTGTTGGTGCGGGGCATCAACAGCCTGCGTCGCACGGCAGAAGACAAGGCTGCAGCAGAACCGCCAGCCCCCTCTCAGGAAGAAGTCCTGCTGACCGAGATTCGCGATCTGCTTGCGAAGAATGTCGCCAGCAAATAAGGCGACTCACCCACGCTGGCGCTCACATCATGTCATCAGAATGTGAGCGCTGGCTGGCATATTATCTGGCTCGTGCGGGTGTGGATATCTCCAGCTTGGCAGAGATGTGGCCCGCGCAACACACGCGCACGCCACTTTCGCGCACCCCTTCTTCAGCGCACATCCACGCCAACCGCATCACGCACATGGCTGAAGCCATCCGCCTTCAGAAGCGCAGCCAGCTCGGCCTTGATCCGCATTACCAGCTCCGGGCCGTGATAGACCATGGCGGAATACAGCTGCACCAGGCTCGCTCCCGCCCGGATTTTGGCATAGGCGTCCGCACCGGAGCCCACGCCACCCACGCCGATCAGGGGCAGGCGACCATCCAGCAGACGATAGAGCGCGGAAAGCCGCTCCGTGGAAAGCGCCATCAGCGGCTTTCCAGAGAGCCCGCCAGTCTCGCCCTTGTGCGTACTTTTCAGGCTGTCGGGACGAGACAGGGTGGTGTTGCCCATAATGATGCCATCCACGCCTGTCTCAAGCGCGACGGCGGCGACATCATTCAACCCCGCATCATCCAGATCCGGGGCCACCTTCACCAGAAGCGGCGGACGATCCCGCATCTCCGGCTGCAAGCTGTCACGCGTCTGCAGCACGGCGCGCAGCAGGCCGGCCATTTCCTCACGCGCCTGCAGGGAACGCAGGCCGGGCGTATTGGGTGAGGAAATATTGCACACGAGGTAATCCGCCAGCCCCACAGTGGCGGAAACGCCCGCCACATAATCGGCGATGGCGTCGGTGCTCTCCTTGTTCTTCCCGACATTGGCCCCGACAAGGCCGCCCCGCCCGGCCTTGCGCCGCGCAGACAGACGCTCCACGAAGGGGGCCAGCCCCTCGCTGTTGAAGCCGAAGCGGTTGATGACCGCCTCATCCTCCTCCAGCCGGAACAGCCGCGGCCTGGGGTTTCCCGGTTGCGGGCGCGGCGTCACCGTGCCCGCTTCCACAAAGCCGAATCCCAGATCCAGCACCGCATCCACCACCTCGGCATTCTTGTCGAAGCCGGCGGCAAGGCCGATGGGGTTGGGAAAATCCATCCCCCAGAGATGGGTGTTGAGAACCGGATTGTCCCGCCCGGCATAACGCGGTGCGAGCCCCCGGCGCATGGCCGCAATGGTCAGGCCATGCGCCTGTTCCGGGGTAATGGCGCGCAGCAGCGGCCGGGCAAGAGCATAAAGGCTCATATCACTCACTCGCCCGTGGTCGCGGCGCCCCCATGGGCCTTGGACCAGGCATGCGGATCATGGAGGAAGGACTCGATCCGGTCGATCTCGGAGGCCGCGAAACGGTTCATCGTCTTCACTTCGGCCAGCACATCCCACCAGGTGGCCAGACGATGCAGGCTGAGGCCCGCCTCATCCAGAATGCCGGAGGCCTCGGAGAAGATATCGTAATAAAAGAACACGAAGCAGTGCGAGCAGGTGGCCCCGGCCGTGCGCAGCGCATTCACGAAGGTGACCTTGGAGCGCCCATCGGAGGTGAGATCCTCCACCAGCAGCACACGCTGGCCGGGAGTCAGGTGCCCCTCGATCTGGGCATTGCGACCAAAGCCCTTGGGCTTCTTGCGTACATACTGCATGGGCAACATCATCCGGTCCGCCACCCAGGCGGCGAAGGGAATGCCCGCCGTCTCCCCCCCGGCCACGGCGTCGAACTGCTCGAAGCCGACATCGCGATACAGGGTGGAAATGCCGAAATCCACCAGCGTCTGACGCACGCGGGGGAAGGAGATCAGCCGGCGGCAATCAATATAGACGGGGCTGGCCCAACCGGATGTGAAGATGAAGGGGTCGCCGGAGGAAAAGCGCACGGCCTCCACTTCCAGCAGCATCCGCGCGGTTTGCTTGGCAATGGTTTCCTTGTCGGGAAAGGCAGTGACATTCGCCATGTGGGCAGGCCCCTTGAGTGTGTCTTCAGTAAATCTGTCTCACGCGCATATATCAGAGCCACGCCCGCGCGACACCCCGCCCCGTGCAGATCTCACACGCATGTTTCCATCCGCCGGACGCCGTATGCGTGGAACTGGCGCGCGGGAAGAGGCATAGCAGCAGATCAGCCCCCGCGAGCGAGCCCTACAGCATGCTCCAGCGCAAGTTCCAGCCGGTCATTGCCCCAGAACAGCTCGCCATCTGTCGTGATGAAGGTGGGGGCACCGAACACGCCTCGACGAATGGCCTCATCCGTCTGTATGCGCAGCCGTGTCTTGTTCTCGGGGACAAGCGCCCCATCAATTACGGCCTCACTGAAATGGCCGAGCCCGGCGAGAATCTGCCGCACCGTCTCCCGGCTGGAAATATCGCGCCCATGGGCAAATTCGGCTTCATACACCGCGCGTGTGAAGGCTGGCCGAGACGCCGCGTTCAGATGTATCGCCACCCGCGCCGCCAGCACACTATGCGCGGGAAACGGGTTCGGGCGGGTCAGCGGTGGCAGGCCCATATGGGCGCACAGACGCTCCATATCGCGCCACATATGTGCGCCTTTGGTCAGATGTAGATTGAAGGGTGAGGTGCTCAGCCCCTGCGCCGCCAGAATCGGGCCCAGCAAAAAAGGCCTCCAGTGCACCTCCACACTGGCCTTCTCTGCCAGCGCACAGATGCGCTCGACGGTCAGGTAGCAATAAGGTGATCCAAACTCATAGAAGAATTCGAGCGTGGCTCTGGTCATCCGGTGCACCTGATTGTACATGCTAGCAGCAAGATTGCGCCTGTTTCCGGCCTCCGCGCAAGAGCATCCCTCAGGATGCACAGCAAGCGTGCGCTGGCTCACACGGGAATCCCCCGCAAAACCCACGACCTAAAGAGGCCGAAACCTCAGTGAAGTCCGTCATGCTCTTCATGCTGGTGGCCGGGGCTGCCGCAGCTATCCTGTTTGCCCTATTTCCGCAATGGGATATCGCATTTACAAATCTGTTCTGGCACCCCAGCCGAGGTGGCTTCAGCCTGGCGTTGTCGCCATGGGCGCGAACCCTGCGCGCCTGGGGCAATTATATTCCCTGGGCCATTGCTATTCCCGCCTTCGTCGCCATCGTGCTGAAAATCATTTTTCCCATGGGGCGTATGTTCATGCGTGCCCGCGCGGCCCTGCTGCTGGCGCTGACCATGGCGCTGGGCCCCGGCCTGCTGGTCAATGGCCTACTGAAGCAGGAATGGGGCCGCCCCCGCCCGGTGCATGTGGAACAATATGGCGGCCAGCTTGATTTCAAGGGCTGGTACGAAACGGACGGGACCTGCCCCTCCAACTGCTCATTCGTTTCCGGTGAAGGCGCGCTGGGGTTCTGGATGGTGGCCCCCGCCAGCCTTGTGCCCCCCGGCCCACTGCGGGTCATAGCGTTGATCGGCGCAGTCGCATTCGGCTTCCTCGCGGGCGGGCTGCGCATCGCCTTTGGCGGGCATTTCTTCACGGATGTGCTGTTTTCCGGCGTGCTGGTGGTCACGCTCATCAGCTTCACCCGCTTCTGGCTCTATGACTGGAACCGCGCCCCCACGGACGAACAGGCCGAAAACGCCATTGGCTGGGTCGGTCTGGCCCTGCGCAAGGGCCTCTACAAAATGTATCGCGCCATACAACGCCTGCTGGGACGCGGGCAAAAGGATACTGTGGGCTGAAAACGGCGCAACAGCAGCAGCTTCATTCAGTCCATGGCCCCGCCTCGATGCCCTGTGGTCGCAATCCCACCCCGTAGCGACGGATTGTCCAACCGCATCATTGCAGTGTAAGGCCTGTTCTGAAGGGTCGGGAGATCCGGCCGGACCATCCGTACCAATCAGGAGACGGGCCCATGCGGTGGAAGGATTTCCGCACCAGCAGCAATGTGGAGGATCGACGCGGCCAGGGCGGCGGTGGCGGTAATTTCCGTGTGCCCGGCGGTCGTGGCGGGCTGGGCCTTGGCACTATCATCGTGGTGGGGCTGATCGGCTGGGCGCTGGGTATCAATCCGGCGGTGCTGATCGGTGGCATGGAGGCGCTGAATAGTGGAGGTGGCGGCTACAGCCAGAGCCAGCAGCAGAGCGCCCAGCAACAGGTCGGCCGTACCGGCGCGCCTTCCGATGAAATGGGCCGCTTCGCCGCCTCCGTTCTCGCCCAGACGGAAGATGTCTGGCAGGAACTGTTCCGCGCCGATGGCAAGACCTATCAGGACCCCAAGCTGGTACTGTTCTCCGGCTCCACCCGCTCGGCCTGCGGTGGCGCGCAATCGGCCATGGGCCCCTTCTACTGCCCGCTGGACCAGAAGGTTTATCTCGACCTCTCCTTCTTTCAGGAGATGAAGAATCGCTTCAACGCACCGGGTGATTTCGCCGCTGCCTATGTCATCGCGCATGAGGTAGGCCACCATGTACAAAACCTGCTGGGCATTCTGCCCAAGGTGCAGCAGGCCCAGCGACAGGCCGGCTCCCGCGCCGACGCCAATGCCCTTTCCGTGCGCACCGAGCTTATGGCCGATTGCTTCGCCGGCGTGTGGGCGAACCATGCCAATTCGCGCTTCCAGACCCTTGAACCGGGGGATGTGGAAGAAGCCCTGAACGCTGCCAGCGCCATTGGCGACGACCGGTTGCAAAAACAGGCGCAAGGCTATGCCGTGCCGGACAGCTTCACCCACGGCACCTCACAGCAGCGCATGACATGGTTCACCCGTGGCCTGAAAACCGGCTCCATGAAGGAATGCAACAGCTTCCAGGGGCCGATCTGACCTGCAGACGGCGAAATGCCGGGACGCAACACCGGCGGCCTGATTCGCTGATCCGCAAAGGCGGCGCGTCATGGCGGCCACCCTCCGCATCATGCAGGTCTCAAATGCGGCAGAAAGACTTGCGGCGCGCGCGGCCACATGCGAAGACGCGCCAATGCACGGTTGCAGGTGGCTGGCATCATCACTGCCAGCCACCTGCGGCCATTGAAACCTCCTCCGGCGTTCGCTATAGGGGCCGTCAACTTATTCCAAAGGCCATCCGGCCGTATTTGCGGCTGTACCCGTCGCCCTTCCGCCATAATGGCACAGGCGACCCGGAACGGCCGAGCACATGAGAGGCGTCAGTCCATGTCTTCCACGTTCGAAACGGTGGCCAATATCATCGCAGAAACGTGTGATATCCCGCGGGACACCATCACGCCCGAGAGCCACGCCATCGACGATCTGGGCATCGACAGCCTCGACTTCCTCGATATCGCCTTCGCCATCGACAAGGCGTTCGGCATCAAGCTGCCGCTGGAGCAGTGGACCCAGGAAGTCAATGAGGGCAAGGCCACCACGGAGCAGTATTTCGTGCTCCAGAATCTGTGCGCGCGCATCGACGAGCTGGTCGCTGCCAAGAGCGCCTGAACTGTCGCGCTAGGATCAGGCAGAGACGATGCGTCCTGAAGTCTTCAAGATGATCGACCGGGTCGTGTCCATCGACCCGTCGCTCAACAAGATTCATTGCCAGGGCATGGTGCCCGAGGAAAGCTCCATCTTTGAGGGGCATTTCCCCGGCTATCCCATCATGCCCGGCGTTCTGCTGATCGAGGCCATGGCCCAGACCACCGGATGGCTGGTACTGGCGCGCAACCGCTTCGAGCGGATGCCTTTCCTCGCCACTGTGAAGGAAGCCAAGCTGCGCACCTTCGTGGTGCCGGGCCAAAATCTCGATCTGCATTCCGAGATCATGCATGAGGGTTCCGGCTTCGTGGTGGCCCGAACCCATGCCACCATCGAGGGCCGCCCCATTTGTGGCGCGGAACTCACCTTCCGCGTGCTGCCCTGGCCTGAAGGCAAGATGAAGCCCGTCGTGATGAAGGTGGCGGAGCATGTCTCCTTCCCGCTGAAGGATTTCGTAGATGCCTGAGGACCGGACCGCGCGGCGTGAGGTGTGGATTACAGGCGTTGGCCTGCTGTCCTCTCTGGGAGAGGGGCTGGAGGCCCACTGGAATGCCCTGAATTCCGGCGCGGCCCCGGTGACCGATGCCGAAACCTTCGCGCCTTATGTGGTGCATCCGCTGGTGAAGGTGGATTTCAGCACGCAGATTCCCAAGCGTGGGGATCAGCGCCAGATGGAACCGTGGCAGCGTATCGGCACTTATGCCGCCGGTCTTGCCCTTGATTCGGCTGGCCTTGCGAAGAACGCCGAGATTCTCTCCAAGACCGACATGATCGTCTCCGCTGGCGGTGGCGAACGTGATTTCGATGTCGATTCCGCCATTCTCGGCGACCTCGCCACATCGAACAATCCGGGCCAGCTCCTGAATGAGCGCCTGCTCTCGGATCTGCGACCCACCCTGTCTCTGGCCCAGCTTTCCAACCTGCTGGCCGGCAATATCTCCATCGTGCATGGCGTCACCGGCTCCTCGCGCACCTTCATGGGTGAGGAGAGTTGCGGGGTAGATGCCGTGCGCATCGCCCATGCCCGTATCGCGGCCGGCCAGAGCGAAGTCGCCCTCGTGGGCGGCTCCTGCAATGCCGAACGCGAAGACACGCTGCTGCTGAACGATCTGGACGGCGATTGCAGCAAGGGCAGTTTCCAGCCGGTTTTCTCCGGTCCGGGCCGTGGCATCACCTCTGGCTCCATGGGGGCCTTTCTGGTTCTCGAATCGCCAGAGCATGCCAAGGCGCGCGGCGCCAAGCCCATCGCCAAACTCTCCGCCGTGTGGTCCGATCGGGCCCGCCGCGCCAATGAGGGCGCGCTGGAGCAGCAGATTCGCGACCTTCTGGCCGAAGCCGGCACGCAGGAGCGCACCGCTGTCCTGTCCGGTGCCACCGGCGCGGACAAGGCTACTGCTGCCGAAGCGAAGGTTCTGGCCGAAACCGGCCTGCCCGTGCGTGCCGTCGGCAACCGTCTGGGCCATGGTTTCGAGGCGCATTTCGCCGCCAGCCTTGCCTTGGCCACGCTGTGCCTGTCCCGCGGTGCGCTGTTCCCGGCTCTGGCGGATGATCCGCTGGAACAGGGGGACGATGCTGCAGAGCGCATCATCGTGACGGGTATCGGCCACTGGAGCGGCGAAGGCGCCGCGCTGGTGGAAAAGGCCTGAACGCATGGCGCGTGGCTGACGCGCAAACAGCTGTGACAGGCCCTGCCGGGCCTGTCCACTCTGAGACATGACAAAGGGCCGGAGCATGTCCCGGTTCCACCGGAACATGAAGATGCTCCGTTTCTGGATCTGGGGCCGCGCCGGGGCATTCGCTGCGGGCACGCCGCCCGAACAGTTCTGAGCCGACCTTCGCGCGCCACAGGGTGCGCAAAGTGGCTGAAGGGCTTACGGAATACGAGGAGCCGCGACATGACGCAGGCGCATCTGGATACATTCGGCCGGCCCATCGTGGTGATCACCGGCATTGGCCTCGTCACCTCGCTCGGCCAGGGCAAGGCCGAGAACTGGCGGCGGCTCACGGCGGGCGAATCGGGCATCCACACCATCACCCGCTTCCCCATTGAGGGCATGCGCACCTCCATCGCCGGTACGGTGGATTATCTGTTCGAGGGCCGCGTGCCTGCGCCGGACCTGTCTGAGAAGCTGGCCACACTGGCGATGGATGAAGCCATCACCGAAGCCGGCATCGGTACACCCCGCAATTTCCCCGGCCCGCTGTTCGCTGCCGTCCCCCCGGTGGAGCTGGAATGGCCGGAACGCCGCGAACTGGCGCAGGCCGTGGGCCATTATCCCGTCACCTATCGGGATCTGCTGAAGGCTGCGGCGTCCGGCAAGTTCCGTGACTGGCATGAGCGCTTCCTGTTCGGCTCCGTAGCCGTGCATCTGGCGGATCGGTTCGGCACGCGCGGCCAGCCCATCTCGCTGTCCACCGCCTGCGCGTCCGGAGCCACAGCCATTCAGCTCGGTGTGGAAGCCATTCGCCGGGGCGATACAGATGTCGCCATTTCCTTGGGTACGGATGGTTCCGTGCATCCCGAGGCGCTGATCCGCTTCTCGCTGCTTTCCGCGCTCTCCACAGCCAATGACAAGCCCGAACAGGCTTCGCGCCCCTTCGCGAAGGATCGTGAAGGCTTCGTGATGGCCGAGGGCGCAGCAGCCCTGGTGCTGGAAAGCTATGAACATGCCGTCGCGCGGGGCGCGAAGATTCTCGGCGTGCTGGAAGGCTGCGGCGAGATGGCCGACAATTTCCACCGCACCCGCTCCAGCCCGGATGGCCGCCCCATCATCGGCTGCGTGAAGAATGCGCTGGATGATGCCGGCATCACTCCGGACGATGTCGATTATATCAATGCCCACGGCACTTCCACGCCGGAAAATGACCGCATGGAATATGTCGGCCTGAAGGGCGTGTTCGGCGAGGAGAAGCTCGCCAATATCCCGATCTCGTCGAACAAGTCCATGATTGGCCACACACTGACGGCGGCCGGGGCCATCGAGGCGGCGGTTTCGCTGCTCACCATCGCCAATGGCCGCATTCCGCCGACCGTCAATTACAATATTCCCGACCCGACCATTCCGCTCGATGTGGTGCCGAATGTGGCGCGTGATGCCAAGGTGCAGCGCGTCATCTCCAATTCGTTCGGTTTTGGCGGCCAGAATGTGTGTCTGGTGGTCACCGGCGAACCGGCCTGATCGCCACTCAAACCCTTGCAGGCCGCAGCGGGGTGGGCCATTCCCGCCCAATTCAGCTGCGGCCTTTGTCCTGCCTTGCTTGAACGTCTATAAGGCAGGCCAGTCCGCGCCGCATCTGCCGGCCGCCCACATCAATCAGAGACACAATCATGCGCGCCCTTCAGCTCGTTTCCGATCGCAAGCTCGAACTGGTGAACCTGCCGGAACCGGAAGCCCCCGGCGCGGGTGAGGTCCAGATTCGCGTGAAAGCGCTGGCGCTGAACCATATTGATGTGTGGGGCTGGCGCGGCATGGCCTTCGCCAAGCGCAAGATGCCGCTGGTGGTGGGCGCGGAAGCGGCGGGTGAAATCGTGCAGGTGGGCGCGGATGTGCGCGGCCTGAAGGTCGGACAGACCGTCTCCATGTATGGTGCGATGACCTGCGGCCACTGCAAGCACTGCCGCGAGGGCAAGGACAATCTGTGCACCGATGTCGGCGGCGTGCTGGGCTTTCATATTGACGGGTTCGCCCGCGATCTGCTGAACCTGCCCGAACGTCTGGTGCTGCCAGCCCCTGAAGGCGTCTCCTTCGAGGATGTGGCCTGCGCCGGCATCACCTTTTCCACCGTCGAGCACATGCTGTTCGACAATGCAAAGCTGGAGCGGGGCGAAACCGTTCTGGTGCATGCCGGCGGCTCCGGCATCGGCTCGGCGGCCATCCGTCTGGCCAAGGATGTGGGCGCGACCGTCATCACCACGGTCGGCGATGACGAGAAGGCCGAAAAGGCCCTCGCGCTGGGTGCGGACCATGTCATCAACTACCGCAAGGACCGCTTCGAGCACGAAGTGCGCAAGATCACCAAGAAGGTCGGCGTCGATGTCGTGTTCGAGCATGTCGGTGCGGATACTTGGAACGCCTCGCTGCTCTCCATGAAGCCGGGCGCGCGTCTGGTCACCTGCGGGTCCACCTCGGGCGTCACCGTGCAGATGAACCTGATGCAGCTGTTCCAGCGCCAGTACAAGATTTTCGGCTCCTTCGGCGCGACCATCCGCAATGTCGCCGAGGGACTCGAGAAGATGGGGCGCGGCATCATGCCGGTGATCGACACCGTGGTGCCGCTGGAAAACTTCAATGAAGGTCTGGAACGGCTGGAAAGCCGCCGGGTCTTCGGCAAGATCATCGTGAAGTTCTGAGCGAACGCGGGAGCTTCAGGCCGGACGGCCCTATGGCGCTGTCCCATCTCCTGCTCCGCTTTGCCTTTTTGAGCCGCACCCGTGTCCACTCCCGAGAACAACGCCTCCAGCCCCCCTGCCCCTGCCGGTGGCAATAAGGCTGGCAAAAGCCCTCCCCGGAAGCGCCCTCCGCTTCTGCGTCGCCTACGCAATGGACTGAAGAGCAGACTGACGCCTCAGGTGGAATCGTTTGTGGGCGGTTATGTCCGCTTTTCCATCTGGTGGCTGCGGCTCTGGCCGCTCTCCATCTCATCCGGCGGCATGGCCTTCTGGGCGCGGCTTGTCGGGCCGTTTTTTCCTGTCACCAAGGTCGCGCAGCGCAATCTCAAAGCGGCGTTCCCTGAAAAGAGCGATACGGAAATTACCCATCTCGTGCGCGGGATCTGGGCCAATATGGGCCGCCTTACGGCAGATTTCGCCCAGCAGGACCAGCTCTGGGATTACGACCCGGAGCATCCCGATACCGGCCGGATCGAGGTGAAGGGCGCGGAGATTTTCAAGCGCCTGCGCGATGATGGCCGTCCGGCCCTCTTCTTTACCGCCCATACCGGAAACTGGGAATTGTGCGCCATTGCCGGTGCGAAATTCGGCGTGCCGGGCGGTGTGCTGTATCGCGCCCCGAACAACCGCAAGGCCGCTGACCTGATCGAGGAAATGCGCGCCGAAACAATGCCCTACCTCATTCGCGCCGGGCGTGATGCCGGGCGAGTGATGGCACGCATGCTGGCGGATGGCGAGCATCTGGGCATGCTGGTGGACCAATATTGGACCAACGGGCCCGAGGTCCGGTTCTTCGGTCGGCCCTGCGCCACCAACCCCACCCTCGCCCGTCTGGCCCGGCAGTTTGAATGCCCCGTACATGGCATGCGGGTCATCCGCCTTCCGGGTGCGCGCTTCCGAGTCGAGATCACTGAAGAGGTGGAATTGCCGCGTGATGACGAGGGCAAGATCGACGTGCAGGGCGCCATGCAGGCGGTCACCTCTGTCATCGAAGGCTGGGTGCGTGAATATCCCGAACAATGGCTCTGGCTGCACCGCCGCTGGCGTCCATGATGCGGGAAGGAAACGGCTGATGATGCATTTTTCTTGCTCCAGAGCGCATCTTCCGGTACTTCCGCGCTTTCCATTTTGCGGGGGTCGGGAGAGATGAACGCACCGCAGGTGGCCGTCATCATGGGCAGCCAGTCGGATTGGGAGACCATGCGCCATGCGGTCGAGACGTTGGAAACGCTCGATGTGCCGCATGATGCGCTGATCGTTTCGGCCCATCGCACGCCTGAACGCATGTATGCGTTTGCCCGCGCGGCCAAGAGCAATGGCTACAAGGTGATCATCGCCGGAGCCGGCGGGGCAGCACACCTGCCCGGCATGGTGGCGGCGCTTACCACATTGCCGGTTTTCGGCGTGCCGGTTGAATCCAAGGCCATGTCCGGGATCGACAGCCTCTATTCCATCGTGCAGATGCCGGCGGGTGTGCCCGTGGGCACACTGGCCATCGGCAAGGCCGGTGCCACCAATGCCGCCCTTCTGGCCAGCTCCGTGCTGGCCCTTGAGGATTCGGCGCTGGCCCGCCGGCTGGAACACTGGCGCGCGGCCCGCACGGCGGCCGTGACGGAGCGCCCGGCCTGACATGCTTCAACCCGGTGACATGATTGGCATTCTCGGTGGTGGCCAGCTTGGTCGCATGATCGCGCTTGCCGCCGCCAATCTCGGCCTTCGAACCCGCATTCTCTGCCCGGATCGCGAAAGCCCGGCCTTTGATGTCTGCGCCGAGCATATCTGCGCAGCCTATGATGATGAGGCCGCCCTCGCCCGCTTTGCCGATGGCATTGCTGTCGCGACCTATGAATTCGAGAATGTACCGCTTGCCACGGCGGAATTTCTGGCGCGCCATGTGCGCCTTGCCCCCGGCGCGCGCGCTTTGGCCATCACGCAGGATCGGCTGGCCGAAAAGAGCTTCGTGCGCGATCTCGGCATCGGGACCGCCCCCTTTGCGGCGGTTGATGATCTGCCCGGGCTGGAAGCGGCGGTGGTGACTATTGGTTTGCCTGCCGTGCTGAAGACCCGCCGATTCGGCTATGACGGCAAGGGTCAGGTGACGCTCCGCCCCGGCGACGATCTCGCTACGGCTTGGCAGGAGATTGGCTGCGTCCCGGCGATTCTCGAAGGTTTCGTGCCGTTTGAGCGTGAAGTCTCGGTGGTTGCCGCCCGGCGCAGTGATGATGCCTTCGCTGCCTATGAGCTGACGCAGAATGTGCATCGCAATCATATTCTGCATGTGTCCAGCGTACCCGCGCAGGTGACGCCCGGCACCCGCGCACAGGCCCGCACCATTGCCTGCACGCTTTCGCGCGCGCTGGATTATGTCGGCGTGCTGGCGGTGGAACTGTTCGTGGTGGGCCTTGGCTCGGATGAACGCCTGCTGGTGAATGAACTGGCTCCCCGGGTGCACAATAGCGGCCACTGGACCCAGGATGGCGCTGTCACCTCCCAGTTCGAGCAGCATGTACGCGCCATTGCCGGCTGGCCTCTGGGCGAGACCGCGCGACTCGGCCGGGTGGAGATGACAAATCTCATCGGTACGGATGTGAAGGAGTGGCAGCATCTGCTCGCCGAATCCAATGCGCATCTTCACCTGTACGGAAAACACGACGCGCGAGAGGGCCGAAAGATGGGCCATGTCAACCGCTTGTGGCCCGATACAGATGCCCTGCCCGGACGCGATACGGAAGGGTGCTGAACCCGTCCCCTTCTTTTCAACTGTGGACAGGCTGTCCTGTCTCTGATAATAGAGCGGCTCTTTCCGGACATGCAGACATTGCCTGAGAGTCCAACTCTCCCGCATATGCGCATCTGGACCGGAATATCAGATCATATCGCACCGGATCGGCGCATCAGTTCAAAGAGGTAGTAACGTGCAAGTTCTCGTCCGCGACAACAATGTGGATCAGGCCCTCAAGGCGCTCAAGAAGAAGATGCAGCGTGAGGGGATCTTCCGCGAGATGAAGCTGCGCGGTCATTATGAGAAGCCCTCCGAAAAGCGTGCGCGTGAAGAGGCTGAAGCCATTCGTCGCGCCCGCAAGCTGGCCCGCAAGCGCGCACAGCGCGAAGGCCTCCTGCCGACCAAGGGCCGCGGCCGCTGAGTTTTACGGAGCCTCTCCACTGAGGCTCCTCCTCCGAGGGCGATGTAAATGATGCCTGACTGGTCAGGTATATTTACAGCAAGCATTTTGCCCCGCCTTTCGGAATGCATTGATCCGATGCATGGAAAAAATCCGCGTGGCCCAGCTACGCGGATTTTTATGCATTAAACATGCTATTTCTAGCGCGTTGCATGATCAGCCACCATCATGCTCCAAATTCCTGCTGGAATGGCGCGGAAATCACAGCAAATATAACGCACAAACCGTGCGGCTATATTTTTAACCATTCCTGAAGCAGGGCATGGCAGATAATGGCCCCGCCGGTACAGACAAGATGTGTGACCCGCCCGGCCTCTGTCGCTTTTGAGGAAGGTGCAGTGCCATGACCGCAACCTGCAGCTCGCAGAACGGCCCACTCTCACCGCACCCTGCAGCGGACCCGGAAGCTGTCTGGCGCGAACTGGCCAGCGCACGTGCTCGGGAACATCATCGCATTGCCGATCTGTTCGCCATCCCGGAGCGTTTCATCCGCTTTTCCGCACGGCTTGATGATCTGCTGCTGGATTTCTCAAAGACAGCGCTCACCCCGGAAACCCTTGATCTTCTGCTGCAACTGGTCGAAGCAGCAGATCTTTCTGGCGCGCGTGACGCCCTGTTTTCCGGCGCGCATCTCAATAACACGGAACAACGCGCCGCTCTCCACTCCGCATTGCGCGATTCGCAGCATGCCCCAATTCTGGTCGATGGGCAGAATGTGAAGCCCGCACTGCGCGAAATGCATGCTCGCATGTGTGCCTTCGCAGAAGATGTGCGGGCAGGCCGCCTGACCGGCTGTCAGGGGCAAGCCTTCACGGATGTGGTGAATATCGGCATTGGTGGGTCGGATCTGGGCCCCGCAATGGTGACCAAGGCACTTGCCCCCTATCGTGATGGACCCAACTGCCACTTCATCTCTAATGTGGATGGCGCCCACATTTCGGAACTGCTGCAGAAACTGAACCCGGCCACCACGCTCTTCATTATCGCATCAAAGACTTTCACCACGGTGGAGACCATGCGAAATGCGCAAACCGCGCGCGGCTGGCTGGTGTCGGCGCTGGGTGAAGCGGCTGTGGGTGCGCATTTTGCGGCGGTCTCCACGGCGCTGGAGCGGGTCGTCGCTTTTGGCATTCCTGCGGAACGCGCCTTCAGTCTGTGGGATTTTATTGGCGGACGCTATTCGGTGTGGTCGGCCATCGGCCTGCCTGTGGTCATTGCCATCGGAACTCGGAATTTCACGGCCTTTCTTCAGGGCGCGGCGGCCATGGATGATCATTTCCGCCATGCGCCTTTCGCTCAGAATCTGCCGGTTCTGCTGGCGCTTGTGGGGCTGTGGCACCGGGATGTGTGCGGCTATCCCACCCGTGCCGTCATTCCTTATGATCAGCGCCTGCGCGCCTTTCCGCCCTATCTCCAGCAACTGGATATGGAGAGTAATGGCAAGCGCGTGACCCGCAATGGTGTGGAAGTCTCACGCCCCACCGGGCCTGTGGTCTGGGGTGGGCAGGGCACCAATTCGCAGCATGCCTTTTTCCAGCTTCTGCATCAGGGCACGGATGTGGTGCCGGTCGAATTCCTGATTGCAGCGGAAGGCCCGGAACCTTCACTGAGCACCCATCACAGGCTGCTCATGGCCAATTGTCTGGCGCAGTCTGAAGCTCTCATGCGCGGACGCACCATGGAAGAAGCGGCCGCCCAGTTGCGGGCTCAGGGCCACAGTGAAGAAGATGTGACCCGCCTTGCTCCACATCGCGTTTTCCCGGGCAACCGCCCCTCCATAACACTCGCCTATCAACGGCTGGACCCGTTCACTCTCGGACGGCTCATGGCACTTTATGAGCATCGCGTGTTCGTGGAAGCCATGGTGTGGGGCATCAACCCGTTCGATCAGTGGGGTGTGGAATTGGGCAAGGAACTGGCCACAGCCCTTTTGCCCGCTTTTGAAGGCGGCGCAGCGCCCCAAGGCGCTTCTGCCTCCACCACGGGCCTCATGGCGCATCTTCAGGCCAGCCATCGGGAAAAGGGCACGCCTTAACCCGGCCTTATCCTGATGTCTTCAGCCTTGCCCTCATTCTCCGGAAGACACGCTATACGCAGCAAACAGAGGCTGTTTTCACAAGACGTCCAAAGCGTTTCTTTTTTTCTGCCCCATTTTGGTGGTGCATAGGGCATGACTCGGGGCTTGGCCTGGGGCGCGGTTTGCGCCGCGTCGAGCCTGATCCGCAACATGCGGCACTCAAGCGCTGACATTCACCAGCTCCGCACAAACTGCGGAACAAGACCGCCGGCTTACAGGCCAGACAGCACAGGCAGCACGGATTTTCATGGTGGCACAAGGGCAGGATTACGAACAGGGCCAGGGTGTCGACCGGGGCTATGCGCCAGAGCAGCGCAAACGCAGTTTCACGGGCCGCCTGCGCAGCGCCACACGACGGGAGCCGGATCTCAGCCCCCATCAGAATATCAGCCGCGAAAAGACTATGGGGCGCGAGCCGACCTTTGCTCCTATTGAGGCCGAAGATACAGATCACGCGGTCTCTCCCTTCGATCTGCGCCTGAACCCGGAAGATCGCCCGGCCAGCAGGCCCGCACGCCAGCTCCCCCCCCGCAAGGTATCAGGCCGGCCACAGCCCGGCATGCGCCGTGAACCGGCCATGACGCAGGAGAACGCCCCCCTAGTGGATCTGCCCTTCGCACATGGTGCGACTCTGGATGACAGCGTGTCCACCGACGAGCGCGGACCCCAGACACGCGCGCCATGCACCCGTCAGGCGCAGACCCGCACCATTGCACCAGATGATATGGATTTCGAGCGGCCTCAGGACGAACCCACACTCGCAGGCAATTCGACCCGCCCGCGCAAAATTCTGGCGGCCGAACGTCCGGCCCCGCCGGCAGAGCATCCGGCGCGTCGCACCCGCAAGACGACAGGCGGCAGCGGCTCTGGTGGCGGCCGGGGTGGAAATGGCGGCAATGGCCAGAAAGGTTCAGGCAAAAAGCCGCGCAAGCGGCGTTCCCTGTTCTGGGGGTTGGTGAAGTGGGGCTTCATCCTGGCCTTCTGGGCAGGCCTCGGCGTGGCCGGGCTTGTGGCTTATGAGGCCTCCAAGCTGCCCCCGATGCAGACGCTGATGATTCCCAAGCGCCCGCCAACCGTGACCATTCAGGGTGAGGACGGCAAGATTCTCGCCGTCCGGGGCGATATGGGTGGCGTCGCCGTGCCTATCAGCGAATTGCCCGCCTATCTGCCCAAGGCGTTTGTGGCGATTGAGGACCAGCGCTTCTATTCCCATTTCGGGCTCGACCCGGAAGGGCTGGCGCGCGCCATCTTCACCAATCTCACCTCCCGGCGAGTGCGGCAGGGGGGCTCCACCCTCACTCAGCAGCTCGCCAAGAATCTCTTCCTAACACAGGAGCGCACCTTCTCGCGCAAGGTGCAGGAGGTGATTCTCGCCTTGTGGCTGGAGGCCAATTATTCCAAGCAGCAGATTCTCGATCTGTATCTCAACCGCGTCTATTTCGGCGCCGGGGCCTATGGGGTTGAAGCCGCCTCCCAGCGCTATTTCGGCAAATCCGCCAGGCAGGTCACCCTGCCAGAAGCGGCGATGCTGGCAGGGCTGGTGAACTCCCCCTCACGCCTTGCTCCCACGCGCAACCTGAAGGGCGCACAGGCCCGCGCCGATCTGGTGCTGAAGGTGATGCGCCAGCAAGGCCTGATCTCGGAAGAGGCGCTGAAGAGCGGCCTCGCCCATCCTGCCACACTGGCCAAAGCCAAGACGCCGGATTCCATCGGCTATGTGGCCGACTGGGTGATGGACCAACTCGATTCCTATGTTGGCCCCATCAGTGGTGATGTCACGGTGCGCACCACCATTGATCCGGCCCTGCAGCGCACCGCGCAGAGCGCGCTTTCCGGTGTACTGGATAAATCCGGTGCGAAATACCGGGTGGGTCAGGGTGCACTGGTTTCAATGGACCCGCATGGCGCGGTGCGGGCGCTTGTGGGCGGGCGCTCCTATGAGGACAGCCAGTATAACCGAGCCGTCACCGCGCGCCGCCAGCCGGGCTCGGCCTTCAAGCCCTTTATCTATCTCTCCGCGCTGGAGGCCGGCCTTGTGCCCGAATCAGTGATGGAGGACGCCCCGCTTCAACTGAAGGGCTGGAAACCGGAAAATGCGAGCCATCGCTATCTGGGTGCCGTGACGCTGCAGAATGCGCTCGCCCTTTCCCTGAATACCGTGGCCGTGCGCCTCACGCTGGATCTGGGGCCGGAAACGGTGGTGAAAACAGCCCACCGGCTGGGCATCAGTTCACCTCTGGCCCCCAATCCCTCCATCGCGCTGGGCACCTCCGAGGTATCGGTGCTGGAGCTGGCCTCGGCCTATGTGCCCTTCTCCAATGGCGGCATTGGCGTCATCCCCCATGTCATCGATACGGTGACGGGGCCTGATGGCAAGATTCTCTATCGCCGTCAGGGCACCGGCCCCGGCCGGGTGATGGATGTGCATTACGCCGCCATGATGAACCACATGCTGACGCAAACGCTGGTGACAGGCACCGGCAAGCGCGCCAGCCTGCCCGGCTGGGAAGCCGCGGGCAAGACCGGCACATCCCAGAGCTACCGTGATGCGTGGTTCGTGGGCTATACGGCCCATCTCGTCACGGCCGTATGGCTGGGCAATGATGATTCCTCGCCTACAAAGCGGGCTTCGGGCAGCAATCTTCCGGCTGAAATCTGGAGCCGCTACATGCAGGTGGCGCACAAGAATGTGCCCGTGGCCGAACTGCCCGGCAGCTCACGCACAGCCGGTTTTGGCGGCATCGGCTATGGCGAACCCGGAGGCTCTCTGCTGCCACCCGGTACAATGCCGGAAGATCAGCCCTCCTCACTCTTTGGCGAACTGGTAGAAGGGGCTCAGCCGCCGGCCCCGCGCCAGCAACAGCAGCAGCCCGCTCGTGGGGGGCAGCAAACCAATTCGATTGAAGGCTGGCTCAATAATTTCTTCGGTGGTGGCGGATAGGCGCGCACCTGCGCCTTCTTATCATCAATGGCCCGGGTCCACTGGGCGAATTGCAAGCGCCTATCTTTGATTGTCGCTTGCACCCTGCCGCACCCTCGGGGATAAGCGAAGCATGACGACACCTCCGCACAAGACCGCCCCCGGCACGGCAGATGCCCCCATGCCGGACAAGAACAGCACCAATACCCCTGCACCGCTGATCGAGCAGGGGCGCAAGCTGTTTGCCGGCGAGTGGAATTTCATCTGGGCCGCGCCCACCATGGAAACCCTCCCCCCCATGGAGGGGCTGGAGGTCGCGCTGGTGGGGCGCTCCAATGTCGGCAAATCCTCGCTGGTCAATGCGCTGACGGGGCGCAAGGCGCTGGCCCGCACTTCGGTGACGCCGGGGCGCACCCAGGAGCTGATCTATTTTCAGGCCGGGCCCGGCCTGCGCCTGGTGGATATGCCCGGCTATGGCTTCGCCAAGGCCCCCAAGGAAAAGGTCGATGCGTGGACGCGCACCATCCGCTCTTATCTGCGTGGACGGGTCAATCTCGGCCGTGTGTTCGTGCTGATTGATTCCCGCCATGGCGTGAAGCCGGTGGATGAGGAAATTTTCGATCTGCTGGATACAGCCGCCGTTTCCTACGCCATCGTGCTGACCAAGGTCGATCAGGTAAAACCTACGGCGCTGCCGCAGGTGGTGGCCGGCGTAAAGGAGAAGATCAAAAAGCGCCCGGCTGCCTATCCCGAGATCTACCCCACCTCCAGCCAGACGGGTGAGGGCTTTGCCGAGCTGCGCGGAGCCATTGCGCGCCTGATGCAGGAGCGCAGCTAAGGCAAAGTCATAGAGATGGCCGAACTGTACGGAGGAGCTTTGGGCCAAATGGCCCAACTCTTTCACGAGCAGATTACGAACGGAACTGCCAGGCGTGTCGCATTCTTCACTCAGGCATAGTCTTACAGGATCGTACCCCCGCCTTTTCGGACAATCCTGAAGCATACTATGGCTGAAGCGTACTATGGTGACGCAAAGATACGTCACAGCTGTGCCCAGGCCTTCGCGAAACACAAAAAACCGGCAAGCGTCTGCCTGCCGGCTTCATTCACATCCGCCATGGAAACGACAAGAAGAGGTCAGCGCCGCAGACGCTCTTCTTCCATCACCGCTTCAGTGGCGGCAATCACGCCTTCCAGCTCCGAAATCTTGCGCAGCATGCCATCAGAAGGCAGGGTCTTCGCCTTGGCCGCGGTGATCACCAGCTCACGCTGAGCGTTCTTGAGACGTTCGAGGAGACTAGCCAGTTCTGCCTCAAGCTGCTGCGTCATCGGTCTGGGAACTCCACATTCAGAAATCCATGGGCCCGAATGCCCATTTCAACACTGGCCCGATGCTCATTATTCAGCACGGGCTGTTTCATTCACGGCGCATGGCCTGCCCGAACATATATCGGGATGTGCATGAATGCGCGAACGACAGCGCGCGCCAGCTGTTCCCAGTGGCGCGCGCTGTTTTTACATTGCTCAGTCGTCAGCCAGTTCGATGCCGCGAGCTTCAGGCCCCTTCGGCCCCTGACCCACCTGCACCAGAACACGCTGGCCTTCAGCCAGATCGGCCAGACCGGAGCGGGAAATCACGGTGACGTGGACGAAAACGTCCTTGCCGCCGCCGTCAACCGCGATGAAGCCGAAACCCTTGTCCGGGTTGTACCACTTCACGGTGCCCACGCGCTCTTCGGTCGGGCCAGAAGCGGCACGGGGGGCAGCGCCACCCATGCGCGGGCCACCGGGAGCAGCACCGAAGCTGCGGCGGGGTGCTTCGGGCTCAGCGGTGGAGGTGTCGACGTCGAGCACCTCGGTCACCTGACGGCCCTTCTGGCCCTGACCCACACGCACGGAAAGGCGGGAGCCGGGGGGGACGCTGTCCTGGCCGGCGGCTTCCAGAGCGCGCGCATGAAGGAACACGTCACCCGAACCATCGGCCAGCTCAACAAAGCCGAAACCCTTGTCCGGATTAAACCATTTCACAGTTGCGTCGACGGTCGGCCCCGACGGAACAGGCGCGCCGAAATTACTCGGCGAAGAATAAGGACGATCCCCTCCGAAGCCGCGATCACGCGGCGGCGCAAAGTCGTCGTCAAAGCCACGGCGGCGCGGCTCTCGGAAGTCTCGGTTACGGCTCATGTGTATTTCCGTTGAGGTCAATCGCCAATTTCGGCTCAGGGCTTTCCAACACTGCTGAGTCTGGTGCGTCTGCTGTGCAGATTGGGATGCACTGTCCGGGCGTTTTGAATGCACCTTCGATCAACGCTCAACCCAGCCACCTGTTTCGTGCCTTGCAGCCTAATGGACAAGGCCGGTTCTTTTTGCACACAAACAATAGCGTTCATGCGCCTTTCACCGACCGCCATGAGACTAACACGAAACGTGTTCCGTTTGGTACATGAATATTGAAGTTCGGGCGTTTCAGCAGAATTTTATCGTCCACCCCCCGAGACATCCCTTCGGCTTCCTTGCGTCAGAAATGTCGGGAAACACTAGCACCCTTCTGAAAAGCATAACATTTTTCAGAATATGTGCACTTCAGCCTCCAGCGCACACACGCCGCACCATGGCTCCGCAAAATGCGTCACCACTGCGCTAAAACAGGAAATATGCACCAAAAAGGGCCGGGAAAGGCCAGTTTCAACCCGGATTGCGCAGGGGTTCCGCCGCAACGGCCAGACGCAAATAGCGCCATGAGCCATAAAGCGCGATGAGCGTAAACAGCACCATCAGCACGACTTCGCCCATATTGCCGATATTGAGCAGGCCACCCAGCGCCCAGCCAGCGGCTACGGCCAGGGCGACCACCTGGGTGAGCACGAGAATCGTCGCGGAACCGACGGAAACCACGCTTGCCCAGTTCACCTGTCCGCTTTTCTGCCCGGCCATATTGATCCTCCCGCAGCGAGACCCTTCGCCTCGCATGCCACAATGGGCTATGAGGTGCGGAAAGTGCGCCGCGCCGCCTTCAAGGTCAAGACGCATTGCGCCGCGCCCGGCCAGAGCCGGATCGCACGGAAGGAAACAACCCATGCTGCCGCCCCATGCTCATGAAAGCACGCACGCCGCCCATGGCATGATCGCCACACCCCACTGGCTGGCGACTCAGGCCGGGCAGGAGATTCTGGCTGAGGGTGGTAATGCGCTGGAGGCCGCCGTGGCCGCAGCCGCCACCATTGCGGTGGCCTATCCGCATATGAACCATCTCGGCGGCGACGGCTTCTGGCTCATGCGCCTGCCCTCTGGTCGTGTGCGCTTCATCTCGGCCTGCGGCTTTGCCGGCGCGAAGGCCAGCATTGCCCATTATCGCGATCTCGGGCTGGATCAGATTCCCACGCGCGGGCCTCTGGCGGCACTCACCGTGCCGGGCGCCGTGAGTGGCTGGGAACTGGCGCTGGACGCTGCCCGGCAAGTTCCCGCAGATGGACGCGGCAGAGGCGGACGCATCAGTCTGGCCCGCATTCTGGAGCCGGCCATACGCCATGCCCGGGAGGGCGTGGCCGTCTCCCCCTCTTTTTCCAGCATGGTGCATACCCATCTGGAGACCCTGAGCCCCCTTCCCGGCTTCGCCTCGACATTTCTGGAACGCACTGAAGACGGCGCCGTGAAGGCTCCCGCACCCGGTCACATCCTGCGCCAGCCCCGTCTGGCGGACGCGCTGGAGCACCTGTCACGCGCGGGTCTGCGGGATTTCTACAGCGGCGATGTCGGGCGTGAGATCGCCGCGGATCTCGACCGGATCGGCAGCCCCGTCACGCGGGAAGATCTGGCGCATTATGTCGCGCGTGTAGAGCCGGCCCTGCGTCTGCCGCTGCAGATCGGCACTGTGTGGAACGCCCCGCCGCCGACACAGGGGCTGGCTTCGCTCATCATCCTCGGCCTGTACGAGCGCCTCTGCGCCGCCGCACCAGATGGCATCGTCCCGGAAAGTTTTGCGCATCTGCACGGGCTGGTGGAAGCCACCAAGCAGGCCTTCATGGTGCGCGACGCCCATGTGCGTGATCCGCGGGATCATCCAGTGGATGTGGAGCGCCTGCTGGCTGCCGATACGCTGGATGCGATGGCGCGGCGGATCGATATGAACCGGGCCCTGCCCTGGCCCCAGCCGGGCCGGCCGGGAGACACCATCTGGCTGGGCGCGGCGGATTCCTCCGGGCTTGTCGTGTCCTATATCCAGTCCATCTATTTCGAGTTTGGCTCCGGCTGTGTGCTGCCGGCCACCGGCGTTCTGATGCAGAACCGGGGGGTGAGCTTCTCTCTGGACCCAAAAGCACCCCATCCCCTCAGGCCTGGCCGCCGGCCTTTCCACACCCTCAACCCGGCTCTGGCGGAACTGAAGAACGGACGCATCATGGCCTATGGCACCATGGGCGGCGAAGGTCAGCCACAGACGCAGGCCGCCCTGTTTACCCGCCATGTGCTGTATGGCGTGCCATTGGGTGAGGCGATTGCCCGTCCGCGCTGGCTTCTGGGCCGCACATGGGGCGATGCCACCCATGCCCTGCGACTTGAAAACGGCTTTCGTGAAGAGGTACTGGACGCGCTCGCGCGGGCCGGGCATGACCTCCAGATTCTGCCGGAGGCTTATAGCGATACCATGGGCCATGCCGGCGCTGTGGTGCTACATCCGCGAGGCGGGCTGGAGGGGGCGCATGATCCGCGTTCCGATGGCAACGCGCTGGGGCTGTAAAGCGCAGCTTGCAGCCGCGTCTATTGTCCTTCCCATATAAAAACAGAAATCAGGGCGGCCACATGCTGGTGTTGCGGTTCTTAAGCGTGGCCGGGTACGCACTCGCTCTCTCCGGCTGCATAGAACGAATGACAAAGCCCGGCACTTCCGCGTAGGATTTTGATGTTGCCCTAGAGAAATGCAAGGCGGACGCCTATTTGCAGATGCCCGCACAACAGAAAACCTACATCTCCCGGCAAGCTTATTATCCCGACGGGCCAGAGACCTGTGTTTCAGGTGGGCTAAACGGCACCAAAATCTGCCGGCGTGAGAAAGTGTGGAATCCACCCGTCACCAGCACGCGCGATATCAATGCTGAAGCCCGCGAGACTCTGACGCGCTCCTGCCTCTATTCGGATGGCTGGAGGCCGGAACACTAAAGCGGCAAACATGGTGGCCCATGCTCAATATGGCGCACCAGACATGACCGACAAGATAAAGCCGACAACATCCGCGCTGACATGAAAAAAGCCCGGCTCGCGCCGGGCTTTTGCTCTGGAAGAAACGCGGTGTGCCCATGTGGGGCTCACGCAGCCTCTTCCTCATCCGTCTCCTCGGCCTCGACTTCCTCGGCAGCCTTGGCCGGACCACGGCGCGGGCCCTTGAGCAGGTTCTGCTCAATGAGCTTGATGGCCTCGGTCTCGGTCAGGTTCTGCACCGCGGAAAGCTCGCGGGCCATGCGGTCCAGCGCGGCCTCATAGAGCTGACGCTCGGAATAGGACTGTTCGGGCTGGGTGTCGGAGCGATACAGGTCGCGCACCACTTCCGAAATGGACACCAGATCACCGGAATTGATCTTGGCTTCATATTCCTGCGCGCGGCGGCTCCACATGGTGCGCTTCACACGGGCGCGGCCCTGGAGGGTCTCCAGCGACTTTTCCACAATGTTGGTTTCGGAAAGTTTACGCATGCCAACGCTGGCAATCTTGGGAAGCGGAACCCGGAGAGTCATCTTGTCCTTCTCAAACGAGATGACGAACAATTCGAGCTTGAAACCGGCGACTTCCTGTTCCTCAATGGCCATGATTCGGCCGACGCCGTGAGAGGGGTAGACGATATGCTCGCCCGTCTTGAAACCGAGACGGGCTTGCGTGTTCTTCTTGGTCGACATGCTCTGGACCACTCCCGATCCGGCCCGGAGGCCGAACCTGTTGGCGCTGCGTTTCCCCGGCCGGTCTCTGGCCAGTCCGGTTTCCGGGAAGCGCGCGCCGTGTACTGTGGACATGGGACATGGGGTGATGTAGCAACGCACAAGGACGTGCGTCGTTTTCACCCGATGGCCCGCTCTGCCAGTCGATGGCAACACCAGCTTGCCGCGCCATACCGCCATGCGGTCGACACGCAGAACTCGCCCTCTATCCCCGAGATATGCGCCTGATGCGCGCGTATGCAGTTGTGGTGGAAACAATCGACTGTAAAGCTTCGTATATCACAACTTTCGCCAGAATCCAAGGAAGCCGGCAAGGGGCCTGAATCCATGCGGCTTCAGGCAGATGCAGGGCTTTCATGGTGTGTGCCGCCAGAGTGATGGCTCGGCAACGGCATGGCGCACCCTCATATAAACATTTCTTTATATGTCGATTGCCCTATGTCGTAGGGCATGTTAAGCCCCACCCAGTCCATCCCGCCGCTGCGCTGCACCGCAACCGCTCAGTGCCCCGCGCCCATCAGGGCCGGTTCCAGCGGGCGGAAGCGCCAGGAGTAGTGCCATGAGCAATGATTATGTGGTGAAAGACATCTCCCTTGCCGACTGGGGTCGCAAGGAACTGGACATCGCCGAAACCGAAATGCCGGGCCTGATGGCCACCCGCGCCGAATATGGCGCCAGCCAGCCCCTGAAGGGTGCCCGCATCGCCGGCTCGCTCCACATGACCATCCAGACCGCCGTTCTCATCGAGACGCTGAAGGCGCTGGGTGCAGATGTGCGCTGGGCCTCCTGCAACATCTACTCCACGCAGGACCACGCCGCCGCCGCCATCGCCGCCACCGGCACCCCGGTGTTCGCGGTGAAAGGCGAGAGCCTTGAGGACTACTGGGAATACACCCACCGCATCTTCGAGTGGGCCGATGGCGGCACCCCGAACATGATTCTGGATGATGGCGGTGACGCCACCCTGCTCATCCATCTCGGCAAGCGCGCCGAAGAGGGCGACACCGCCTTCCTTGATGGCGCAACCAATGAAGAGGAAACCGTCCTCTTCGCCGCCATCAAGCGCCGCCTCAAGGAAAAGCCCGGCTTCTATTCCGAAATCGCCAAGAACATTCAGGGCGTGACGGAAGAAACCACCACGGGTGTGCATCGTCTATACGAGATGCAGAAGAAGGGTACCCTTCTGTGGCCTGCCATCAATGTGAATGACAGCGTCACCAAGTCGAAGTTCGACAATCTCTATGGCTGCCGCGAGTCTCTGGTGGACGGCATCCGCCGCGGCACCGACGTGATGATGGCCGGCAAGGTCGCCATGGTTGCCGGCTTCGGCGATGTGGGCAAGGGTTCCGCCGCCTCGCTGCGCAATGCCGGCTGCCGCGTGCTGGTGTCTGAAGTCGACCCGATCTGCGCCCTGCAGGCCGCGATGGAAGGCTATGAGGTCACCACCATGGAAGATGCCGCCCCGCGCGCTGACATCTTCGTGACCACCACCGGCAATATCGATGTCATCACGGTGGACCACATGCGGGCCATGAAGGACCGCGCCATCGTCTGCAATATCGGCCACTTCGACAGCGAGATTCAGGTTGCCGGCCTGAAGAACTTCAAGTGGAGCAATGTGAAACCGCAGGTGGACGAGATCGAGTTCCCCACCGGTCGCCGCATCATCCTGCTTTCCGAAGGCCGCCTTGTGAATCTCGGCAACGCCACCGGCCATCCGAGCTTCGTGATGAGCGCCTCCTTCACCAACCAGACGCTGGCCCAGATCGAGCTGTTCACCAAGCCCGGCCAGTATGCCAAGGAAGTGTTCACGCTGCCGAAGCACCTGGATGAAAAGGTCGCCAAGCTGCATCTGGAGAAGATCGGCGTGAAGCTCTCCGTGCTCTCCGATGAGCAGGCCGCCTATATCGGGGTGCCGCAGAACGGCCCGTTCAAGCCCGAGCATTATCGCTACTGATGCGTCTGTCGCGTGGCCCTGTCACGCGACCTTGCCGGGTGGATTGACCAACCGGCATCGCACTGATCGCACTTTATGAAACGCCGGCCCCCGGGGCCGGCGTTTTGCATTGGATATGGCGTCGTCCAGCACGAATGGCGTGGGATGACCTGCACCGTCGCCACCCTCATGAAAAAGGCCGGAGCCCTGCTGGGGCCTCCGGCCTTTTCGTTCCACTTCGCGCTCTTCAGCCCTGAAAGGCAGGCGCTTCAAGCCTTGTCCGCCTCTTCCGGAGGGGCCTCGTCATCCTCCCCCGTATCGACGAAATCAGCGGCCAGAACCACCTTGCCACCGGCCACATCTACCACCGGCACCACCAGCCGGGTGAAGGGCACCATCAGCGTGCCCCCCTTCGACCCGCGACGCCGCCCCTCCGTGGGGGCCGGGCGCGGAACCGGCTGATATTCGAGCACATCCCCGGCGCCGAAATCATAAAGCGCCACCACCTTGCCCAACAAACCTCCGGCTTCATCTTCCACCCGCAGGCCGATCAGGTCGGCATGGTAGAAGGTTTCCTCATCCTCCGGCTCCGGCAAGGCGGTGCGCGGCAGGAACAGCTCCATATTGGTCAACGCCTCGGCGGCGGTGCGATCATCCACCCCTTCGAGACGGGCCACAAAGTGATCCTTGGCCGGGCGCATGGAGGTAATGGCGAAGCTACGCCGGCCGTCACTGCTGGTCAGTGGCGCATAATCCGGCAGGTCCTGCGGATCTTCGGTGAAGATGAACAGGCGGACCTCGCCACGCACCCCGTGCGGTGCGCCGATGCGGGCAACTAGAATGCGCTCGGTCATGAAGGAATGCAGGCCTCCGGCTCAGCAGGAACAAGATATGCTCCGATGGATTGACCCATCACAGGCGACGAGGCAAGGGTAAATGCGCCTGTGCATGGCCCGTCTCATCCTTCATGCCTCCGCATGCCACCTTGCTGCGTGATCCGCCTTGCGGCACTGTGCCAGCATGTCGAGCCAGAACCCAGCCCCCTTCATTCCGAACCCCTCCCGCATCGCTCCCCTTTTGAGCCGCATTGCGACGCGCATTGGCGCCGCCCATGTGGTGCAGGATGCGGACAGGCTGGCCCCGCATCTGGTGGAAGGGCGCGACCTGTTCCGGGGCAGCAGCCCGGCCATGCTCCTGCCCGGCACGGCGGATGAAGTCTCCTTTATCGTCACCGCCTGCGCCGAAGCCGGCGTGCCACTGGTGCCACAAGGCGGCAATACCGGTCATGTGGGCGGACAAACGCCCTTTGGCGGGCTGCTGATCTGCCTCACTCGCATGAAGCAGATCCGCCAGTTGAACCCGCTGGATCTCACCCTGATCGCCGAAGCCGGCTGCACGCTGCATGAGGTGCAGGAAGCCGCGGGGGCGCAGAGCTGTCTGTTTCCTCTTTCCATCGCCTCGGAAGGCACCTGCTGCATTGGTGGAAACCTCTCCACCAATGCAGGCGGCACCGCCGTTCTGCGCTATGGCAATATGCGCGAGCTAACGCTGGGCCTTGAAGTGGTGCTGCCCGACGGGCGCATCTGGAACGGCCTCTCCCGCCTGCGCAAGGACAATACCGGTTATGATCTGAAGGACCTGTTCATCGGAGCCGAAGGCACGCTGGGCATCATCACTGCCGCCAGCCTGCGCCTCTTCCCCGCCCCGCGCGCCCGCATGACGGCCTTTGCCGGGCTGCCCGGCCCCCATGCTGCGCTGGCCCTGTTCCGTCGCCTGCGCGATGTGGCGAGCGATGCGCTCACCGGCTTCGAGTTTCTACCCCGCTTCGGGCTGGAAACGGTGCTGAAGCATATTCCCGGCACGCGCGACCCGCTGGGCACGCCCCACGCCACCTATGTGCTGGCGGAACTCACCTCCACACGACGCAGCGATGATCTCACCCATCTGGCCGAAGAAGTGTTCGCCGAGGCTCTGGACGCCGGAGAGCTGGAAGATGCGGTCATCGCCTCCAGCGAGGTGCAGGCCGACACCCTCTGGAAACTGCGTGAAAGCCTTTCTGAAGCGCAGAAGGGCGAGGGCGGCTCCATCAAGCATGATGTGTCGGTCCCGGTCTCGCGCGTGGCGGATTTCGTCACCGAGGCCAGCGCCCTGTGCGAGGCACGGCTGCCGGGCCTGCGGGTCTGCGCCTTCGGCCATATGGGCGATGGCAATATCCATTTCAATCTCACCCAGCCGGTGGGCATGGACAAGGCCGCCTTCATCGCGCGCTGGGAAGAGTTCAACCGCATTGTGCATGATCTGGTGGCCGAGATGGAGGGCTCCATTTCAGCCGAGCATGGCATCGGCCTGCTCAAGCGCGAGGAACTGGCCCGCTACAAGCCCCCGGAGGCCCTCGCCCTGATGGCCACGCTGAAACAGGCGCTGGACCCACAAGGTCTGATGAACCCCGGCAAGGTACTGCCCCCGCCCGCAGCATATGACACCCCTGCCCCATAAACCCCTCAGGCCATGGCGCAGACAGGGAAGAGACAGAGGTGAATGCGGCTCTCACCCAGCGCAAATGACACGCAAGGCAAATCTTACGCAAGACATGGCGCTGGGCAGCGATTGAGGGTATCCATCCGCTGATATTCTCCATGGCGCGTGCGTTGGATCGTGCGCCGCCTGCCAACAGCCCGAGGAGCCCATTGTGGACGTGCGAGAGTTTGACATTCCGGGCGTGAAACTTGTGACGCCTGCGCGGTTCGGGGATCACCGTGGTTTCTTCAGCGAAACCTGGAATGACCGGCTGTTCCGCGATGAGGTGGCGGATGTGACCTTCGTTCAGGACAATCACTCGCTGTCCGGCGCGAAGGGCACGCTGCGCGGCCTGCATTTCCAGAAGCCGCCGACGGCACAGGGCAAGCTGGTGCGCGTGGTGCGCGGAGCGGTGCTGGATGTGGCGGTGGATATCCGCCACGGCTCACCCACCTTCGGCAAGCATGTGGCGGTGGAACTGAGCGCGGACAATGGCGCGCAGCTCTGGATTCCCGAAGGCTTCCTGCATGCCTTCTGCACGCTGACGGAAAATGTCGAGTTTCTCTACAAGGTCACCGACTATTACAGCCCGCAGGATGATGGCGGCGTGATCTGGAACGACCCGGATCTGGGCATTGAATGGCCCGTCGGGGCTGAAGGCCCGGTGCTGTCCGGCAAGGACCAGGCGCTGCCGCGCCTGCGTGACCTACCGGCCTATTTCACCTATGGCTGAGCCAGCACCCCACGGCGGAAAGTGAACTGACATGCGTATTCTCGTGACCGGCGGGGCCGGCTTCATCGGTTCGGCGGTGTGCCGCCACCTCATCCGCGACACGGCCCATGAGGTCATCAATGTCGACAAGCTGACCTATGCGGGCAATCTCGCCTCGCTGAAGGCCATCGACAATGATCCGCGCTATCGCTTCTTTCAGGCCGATATCTGCGATGCGGCGGCCATTGGGGCCATCTTCGAGGAAACACAGCCGGATGCCGTGATGCATCTGGCCGCCGAAAGCCATGTGGATCGTTCCATCTCCGGCTCGCGCGCCTTCATCGAGACCAATGTGCTCGGCACCCATGTGATGCTGGAGGCCGCCCGCGCCCGCTGGAACGCGCTGGAAGACGCGGCGAAAGAGGCCTTCCGCTTCCTGCATGTCTCCACCGATGAAGTCTATGGCTCGCTGGGCGCGGATGGCCTGTTCACCGAAACCACGCCCTATGACCCCTCCTCCCCCTATTCGGCCTCGAAGGCAGCTTCAGATCATCTCGCGGTGGCTTGGCACCGCACCTATGGGCTGCCGGTGGTGGTGTCCAACTGCTCCAACAATTACGGGCCCTATCACTTCCCGGAAAAGCTCATTCCGCTGGTGATCCTCAATGCGCTCAATGGCAAGCCGCTGCCGGTCTATGGCGATGGCTCCAATGTGCGCGACTGGCTGTTCGTGGAAGACCACGCCCGCGCCCTGCTCACCATCCTGACCACGGGCCGGCTGGGCGAAACCTATAATGTGGGCGGGCGCAACGAACGCTCGAACCTGCAGGTGGTGCAGACCATCTGCGACACGCTGGACCGGCTGCGTCCGGCGCACAAGCCCCGGCGTGACCTCATCACCTTCGTGACAGACCGCCCCGGCCACGATCATCGCTACGCCATTGACGCCACCAGGCTGGAAACCGAGCTGGGCTGGAAGGCACAGGAGAATTTCGACACCGGGCTTGAGAAAACCGTGCAGTGGTATCTCGACAATGAATGGTGGTGGGGCCCGCTGCGTGCCAAGGTGTATGGCGGCGAGCGCCTCGGCCTTGTCGAGGAGAAAAAGGGCGCCTGAGCCCCCCGGAAAGATTGCGCGCCCATGCGCGACACAGGAGAAAAGGCCATGAAGGGCATCATTCTGGCGGGCGGCAGCGGCACGCGCCTTCACCCGCTCACGCTTGTCACCTCCAAGCAGCTCATGCCGATCTATGACAAGCCGATGATCTACTACCCGCTCAGCGTGCTGATGCTGGCGGGTATCACCGAAATCCTCATCATCTCCACCCCGCATGATCTCCCACAGTTCCAGCGTCTGCTGGGCGATGGCAGCCAGTGGGGTCTTGAATTCTCCTATGCCGAGCAACCAAGCCCGGATGGTCTGGCGCAGGCCTATATCATCGGGGCGGATTTTGTCGCCGGCCGGCCTTCCGCGCTGATTTTGGGCGACAATATCTATCATGGCCACGGCCTGCCCAAGCTGCTGGACGCCGCAACCGCCCGGTCTGAAGGGGCCAGCGTGTTCGCCTATTATGTGAATGATCCCGAACGCTACGGCATTGTCGAGTTCGACAAGTCCGGCACCGCGCTGTCGATTGAGGAGAAGCCGAAGGAGCCGCGCTCCAACTGGGCGGTGACGGGGCTGTATTTCTATGATGCGCAGGTGGTGGACATCGCCGCTAACCTGAAGCCCTCCGCGCGCGGCGAGCTGGAAATCACCGATGTGAACAAGGCCTATCTGGAACGCGGCCAACTGCATGTGGAGAAAATGGGTCGCGGCTATGCCTGGCTCGATACCGGCACCCATGACAGCCTTGTGGATGCGGCGACCTTCGTGCGCACCATCGAGAAGCGTCAGGGCCTGCGCGTGGCCTCGCCCGAGGAAATCGCCTTCAACAAGGGGCTGATCGACGCCGACGCCCTCTTCAGCCTCGGCCAGAAACTCGGCAAGAGCGATTATGGCCAGTATCTCATGCGGATTGCGCGAGAGAGCGAGCTCTGAACCACAGACCGCATCCCGACCCGAATGTAACAAAGGGGCTGGCCTTTTGGGCCAGCCCCTTTTGTATTCAGAACATACGAAACGTTTCTCTAAAAGCCCCGCCGTGTCACCCACCGCCGCGCGGCAGCAGCCAGGAGAGCAAATTCTTGCTGCGTGCCGGCTTCACATCATCCGGCAGGCTGGCCACCACCACCATGTGGGTGATCTCTCCCCGCCGATAAGCCGCCAGGAAGCGATCATAATCCTTGAAGGAAATGCAGCCGTTGGAATCCCCGCGCGCGCCCATCAGATAGCTGTGCGTCAGGAAGCCATCGCGCCCATACATGCGCCCGGAGCCGACCGGATGCATGCGGAGCGCGGGCACACCATAAAACAGCGCTTCACGCGGGGTGAGGCGATAGGTGTTTGGTGGCGTCGGCCCCAGATTGCGCACAGAGACGTAACGCGGATTGTCGAACTTCTCGCCGAGGCCGGAATGGGCCTCAAGCTGATCGCCATTGGGCATGTACACGACCTGCCCGGAAATATCATAGACCGCGAAGCGGTTCTCCCGCGTCGGCAAGGTCACATTGGTATGGCTGGGAATGCGGCCGGGCGGCGTCGTGCGACGCGTCGGGGCCACCTCCTCCGGCGCAACGGTTGCAGGTGCCGACGCCTCCGGCGGCACATCAGTTTGCCCGAGCGAGGCCAGCTGCTGGCGCTCATCCCGACCCAGCGGGTGGTTGAGTGGCAGCGGAGCGGTCGCCATGTCGGAATCCAGCAACGGCGTTTCCGTCGCACCCATGGGGTTGGGCGCCGGCACCGGCGCACTCACCATCACGCGCGTTTCGGGCGCAACATCGCGGGAGACAATCATGCCCGAGAAATGCCCGGCCACGCCGGAAGAAGGAGAACGCAGCACCCAGTTCGGGTCGATATCCACCCAGCCCGAAGGCGGCAGGCCAGCCGTATCCCCCACCACACCACCGACAGACGCCATGGAATAGCGGTTCGTCACCGGCTCACGCCGCATCTGGGCTGCAGTTTCCGTCTCCATACGAGAAGCCTGGGCAGATGAGGCATCAACATCCGGAGAAGAGCTGATCCAGGCGATACCCTGCGTGGCTGCCAGAAGCACCACGCCGACAACACCAAGGCCAATAGCTGCAGCGGGAATCAGGCGACCGAGGCGGCTTTTATGCAGCGCGCCCAGCCAGCTGCGCCGGTCTGCAGGCTCACCCATAAAGTCTTCGTCCGGAGCTGACCGGGACCAGTCGGTCCGGGCCCATCCGGCCGGGTCCTCATCCTCCCGCTCAGGGCGGAAGAACCGACCGGCAGCAGCCTGATCGTCGCCATCACGGCCGGGACGGCCATGGTGTCGCTCTTCATTCCGGTCCCACATCGGATGCGTCATGATCCCCGTTCTCGAACAGATATCCGCATGAATGACCCTGCCCTGCGTCCAGCCCTGAACATATCATCTCATCAGGCATGGCGCTGTTCACGGCCCACAATTCAAATCATTCCGTCACTTTTGAGGCCATCCGCCCCATTTTTCGCATTTTGCGGGGCATGACTTCAAAAAAATCGGGCTTTCATTGCATTTTCGGCGGGAGGTGACACCTTCGGAGAACCACATGCCGCCACTCATGCCGTACTTTGGGCCGGTTTGGTAAATATAATATTGCTCTCGAAAAACCGTGCTCCCGCAGCGTTCCGGCAGGACTCACCCCGTCAGATCCGGCGCCTTGCGGGCGGCTTTCACAGCCTGTCCACTCTGGAGAGGATGCGTCATGCCGCCGGGGCGCGCTATAAGGCATCACAGTTTCAAGGTTGGAACCGGAACGCTCCCTTCATGACCTCCTCATTCGATGCCGGCCAGATGGCTCGCGCGCAAACCCGTTCTTTCGGTTCCGAACCGACCGGGACGCCAATGCAGGCCCAGACGGCAACCGCCAAAGCAACTGCCCAAACCGGGGCGAACCATGCACCGGCCGAGTTGCTGGCAGCCTTCACCCGGCTGGCCGAGCATATGAACCGCTGCATTCTGGGGCAGGCGGATTTCGTGCGCCTGCTGCTGATTTCCGTGCTGGCGGATGGCCATCTTCTGGTGGAAGGCGCGCCGGGTCTGGCCAAGACCAAGGCCATCAAGGCGCTGGCCCAGGCGATCGACTGCGACAACCAGCGCATCCAGTTCACGCCAGATCTTTTGCCCTCGGACCTCACCGGCACGGATATTTACCGTCCGGAGGATGGCAGCTTCCGCTTCCAGCCCGGCCCGGTGTTTCACAATTTCATTCTGGCCGACGAAATCAACCGCGCCCCGGCCAAGGTGCAGGCCGCCCTGCTGGAAGCCATGGCCGAGCGTCAGGTCACAGTGGGCGGGGTCACCTATCCCCTGCCCCAGCTCTTCCTCGTGATGGCGACACAGAACCCCATTGAGCAGGAAGGCACCTATCCGCTGCCGGAGGCCCAGCTTGATCGCTTCCTGCTGCATGTGAAGATCGGTTATCCTGACCTTTCCGCCGAACGGCAGATTTTGCGCCTCGTGCGTGGGGAGGCCCATGGCGAGACGGTGGAATTCGGCACCCCGCTGCCGCAGCATGTCATCTTCGCAGCCCGGCAGGCCGCGCTGGCCACCTATATGTCTGAAGCCGTAGAGGAATATCTGCTGCAATTCGTCCATGCCACCCGTAATCCCACCCTCTATGGAACGGATCTGGAAGGGCTGGTCTCATTTGGTGCCAGCCCGCGCGGCACCATTGCGCTGGATCGCTGCGCCCGTGCGCAGGCCTGGCTCTCCGGGCGCGATTATGTGGTGCCCGAGGATGTGCAGGCCGTGCTGCTGCCGGTGCTGCGCCATCGCGTGCTGCTGAGCTTCGAGGCGCAGGCCGATGGCATGAGCAGCGATACCTTCCTGGAAGCCCTGCTGGCCCGCGTGCCGGTGGGCTGAAGAGCGAACCGCGCCTATGGCCGTCTCCTCCCTGCGCCCCCACTCCCATTACGGGCTGTTCGCCCCGCTGGATGAACTGATCGCCATGCAGCCAGCCGAAGGTCTGGGCGGCTTTGCGCCCGGCGGCAAGGTGCGCACCCACCAGTTTGGCGGCCACCGCTCCGCCTTTCGCGGACGCGGCATGGAATTTGACGAGGTGCGCGTTTACCAGCCCGGCGACGATATCCGCACCATTGACTGGCGGGTGACTGCTCGCACCGGGCGCACCCACACCAAGCTGTTTCAGGAAGAGCGCGAGCGCCCCGTGCTACTGCTCATGGACGCGCGCCACGCCATGCGCTTTGGCACCCGTGAATGCTTCAAATCGGTACAAGCCGCGCGGGTGGCGGCTCTGCTCACCTGGGTGGGGCTGGCCGGACATGACAGGGTGGGCGGCGCGCTGCTCTCACCTGACGGGTTTTCCGCCTATCGTCCCGAACGCAGCCGCCGACGCATCCTGCATTTTCTCAAGGCGCTCTCTCAGGCCACACGCAGCGGGCTGGAGCTGGAGGAAGACACACCCGCCCCGCCCTCTGACCACAGGGAGCCTGACCTTGCCACGGCGCTGGACCATCTGCGCATCGCCGCCCGCCCCGGCACGCTGATCTTCCTCATCAGCGACTTTGACGATTTCAATGATGCCGCCCAGATCGCCCTGAACCGTCTGGCTGCCGCCCAGCAGGTCACGGCCCTGTTCATTCATGACAGGCTGGAGGAGCAACTGCCCCCCCGCGGCCATTTCCGCCTCAGCGACGGGGAAGAGGTCGCCCTGCTGGATGCCGGCAACCGCACACAGCAGAAGACATGGGCGGCCCATTTCGCCGCAAGGCGAGCGCGGATTGAACAGTTCTGCCGCCGCATGGGCGTCGCCTTCCTGCCCCTGCGCACGGATGAAGACCCCGGCTCTATCCTGCTGCCCGGCCAGATGGGCGCCATGGGGCCGGCGCGGGGCGCGGCCAGACGCAAGACGCCCGCACACGGTCGCGGAGTGGCGGCCTGATGGCACAGCCTCTTCCTCCCGCTCAGGCCGCACCAGCGAGTGCTCCTCTTGCCACCCAGCCATCACCAGCGCCTCTCACACCCGAGAACAGCGTGCCGCTGGATCTGCTGCGGCCGGATGCGCCCTTATCGCTGGATCCGGGGCAGGACCCGCTGGAGCGTCTGCGCGATATTCATCTGCCGCCGGATGTGCCCTTCTGGCCACCGGCTCCAGGCTGGCTCATTCTGGCCGGACTTGTTCTGCTTCTCGTGCTGTTTCTGCTCTGGCGCGAATGGCGCTGGCGGCGTTCCCTCGCCTACAAGGCACTGAAAGCTCTGGAGGCCGAGACCCACAATACCGGTAGCCGCGCTACGGCCGCAGCGGCTGCCACCGTGTTTCGCCGTATTCTGGTGAGCCGAGGCAAAACCCATGAGGCCGTGCTCACGGGCCCGCAATGGCAGGCCTTCCTGCAGGCTGGAAAGACGGGCTTTCCGGAAGAACTGGCGCTGCTGGTGGCGCAGGCTCCCTATCTGCCCCCGCAGGACATGCAGGCCGCCGATGCTGCCGATACAGCACTGCGGGCCAGGCTGCTGAAGGCCGCCCAACGCTGGGTGCGGAGCAACGCATGATCAGCTTTCAGTGGCTCTGGGCACTGGCTGCCCTTCCCCTGCCGCTTCTGGTGCGCCTACTGCCGCCGGTGCCTCCGCGCAAGGCCGGTGCGCTGCGCGTGCCTTTCTTCCGCGATCTGGTGATGGAAGGGCTTCTGGCTCCGGGCGGGCGCAAACCCCGGAGCGGACGGCTGGCCCTGATGGGCCTGATCTGGCTCCTGCTGGTGGTGGCCGCCGCCCGCCCGGCCTATATCGGCTCGCCTGTTCCCATTCCGGTGGAAGGGCGGGATCTGATGATGGCGGTGGATCTGTCCGGCTCCATGGCGCGGCGCGATTTCTCCGTCAGTGGCATGCCGCTGGACCGGCTCACCGTGGTGAAGGCCGTGGCGGACGACTTCATCGCCCGCCGCAACGGAGACCGCGTGGGGCTGATCCTGTTCGGCACCCGCGCCTATATTCAGGCCCCTCTCACCTTTGATCGCAATGCCGTGCGCAGCCTGCTGTCGCAGGCCTCCATCGCCATGACCGGGCAGGAAACCGCCATTGGCGACGCCATCGGCCTTGCGGTGAAAACCCTGCGGGACCGGCCGGAAGACCAGCGCGTGCTTATTCTGCTCACGGATGGGGCTAATACGGCAGGTGTTCTGGGGCCGATGCAGGCCGCTGAGATCGCCAAACGCGAACATGTGAAAATCTACACGATCGGCGTGGGCGCAGACGCCTCCGCCGGCAATATGTGGATGGTGAACGCCTCCAATGATCTGGATGAGCAGACGCTGGCGGATATCGCGCAGATGACAGGCGGGCGCTATTTCCGCGCACGGGATACGGCGGGCCTCGCCGCCATCTATGAAGACATCAACAAGCTGGAGCCGACCGCTGGCGATCCACTCTTTCTCCATCCCACGGTGAGCCTCTTTCCCTGGCCGCTGGGAGCTGCGCTGGTGCTGAGCCTGCTCATGGGCCTTTATATGGGGCTATTTTCCGCTCGGGCCCGGCGTGTGAAGCCGGAGGCACAGCCATGATGGATGGTTTCCCCCTTCTCCCGGCGAGTTTTCATTTTCTGCGCCCCGAGTGGCTGTTGGCGCTGCTGCCGGCCCTTCTGGTGGCGCTGCTGGCCGGGCGCGGTCTCAAGCGCGGACACAGCGACTGGACCGGCATTGTGGACGCCCATCTGCTGAAGCATCTGGCCATTGGCGGCCTTGGCTCAGGCAGGAAGAATGGCGCGAAGGCTGGTGGCGGGCGCTGGCCGGTGCTGCTGCTTCTGCTGGGCTGGGTACTGGCCAGCCTGGCCATGGCCGGGCCCACCTGGCGCAAGCTGCCCACCCCGGCGCTCGACCGGCTGGACCCGACCGTCCTGGCGCTGAGCCTTGCCCATGGCATGGACATGACGGATGAAGCTCCCAGCCGGCTTGTCGCCGCACGCCACAAGATGGAGGATATCCTCCAGCGCATGCGTGGCGGGCAGGTGGGCTTTATCGTGTATGCCGACAGGCCTTTTGTGGCCGCACCGCTGACGGAAGATGCCCGCATCATTTCCGCCATGCTGCCGGAACTCTCCACAGACCTGATGCCCCTGCCCCAGGATCGGCCGGAACGCGCCATCACGCAGGCTATTGCCCTGCTGCAGGGAGCCGGAGCCACCACCGGGCGCATTGTTCTGCTCACCCATGATGCCGGCGACCAGCCCGATGCCACCCGCCGCGCCGCCGAAATGGCGGAAGAGGCGGGCTATACGGTCAGCTTCATTTCCATCGGCAAGACCGACCCGGATGCCGAGGACGCCTTGCAGGCGGCAGCGGATGCCGGCAAGGGGGCGCTCGCCCGCATGACCATCGATAATACGGATCTGGACACCATCTTCACCGGCCCGGCCCGGGCCTCGGCGGCCAATCCGCTGCATGATACCGGCCTGACTGCCGACACCTGGCTGGATATGGGGCCATGGCTGCTGTTGCCACTTCTGGTCATGGGTATGCTCGCCTTCCGCCGCGGCTGGCTGGCCGGTCTGGTGCTGGCCCTTCTGCTGCCTCTGGGCGCGCCTCCCGCACGGGCGCAGGAACAGACGCCGCAGATGGCCACTGGCGCAGATGAAGCTACCGGTCCCGCACCTTCCGCCGTATCTCCTCAGATGGAGCGCTGGCGCAATCTGTGGCAACGACCAGACCAGCAGGGGGCACAGGCTTTCGATCAGGGCGCGTTCAGTGATGCCGCACAGCACTTTGAAGATCCGGCATGGCGGGCCAGCTCCCTCTACAAGGCCGGTCAGTATGAGGCCGCAGCACAGGCCTATGAGCATGTGCCGGGCACGGATTACAATCGCGGCAATGCCCTGGCCCGCGCCGGCAAGCTGGAAGAGGCGCTGACCGCCTATGACGCCGCCCTCGCCGCCCGGCCGGATGACGCCGATGCCCTGTTCAACCGGGATCTTGTCGCTGAACTGCTGAAGAAGCAGCAGGATAAGCAACCGCCGGACAATGGTGGCGGGCAGGGCAATTCCGGCGGCTCCGGCTCACAGGACCAGCAACAGGATTCGCAGCAGCAGAACCCTCAGCAGCAAGACCAGAAGCAGGATCAGAAACAGGACGATCAGCAGTCCCGGAACCAGCAGCAGCCGCAGGATTCCAAGCACGAGGATGGGGACAATGACCCCCAGCCGCAGAAGCCGGAACAGGACCAGCAGCAGGGCGACCAGAAGGACGGGCAAAAAGACAGAAACCCGCAAGAGGCGGACCCGCAGCAGCCCCGGCCTGAAGACTCAGATCAGCAGCAGAACCAGCCGCAGGATCAGGACGGGCAGGAGGCCGAGCCGGACGAGAAGAGCCCTCCACAGGACAAACCCGCTCAGCAAGACAAGCCGGCCCAGGAAGACAATTCCGCCCCCGAAGAAGCTGCACCCGCCCAGCCGGATGGGAACCAGCAGAAGGCCAGCCCGGAGCAAGGCGGGCCAGATGCCGCCGGACAGCAGGATGGCGATGAAGCGCCGGGCAGTTCCGCCGCAGTGGATGCCCGCCCGCTGACAGAGCAGGACCAGAACAGCGAGCAGGCCCTGCGCATGGTGCCGGATGACCCCTCCGGCCTGCTGCGCGCGCGCATTCGCGCCTATTATAATGGCGGGCCTGTCAGTGTCGGAGAAGAGTGAGATGCGCCAGTCATCCGGACTCACCCCATGGCTCTGCCGCTCTACCGCGCGCACGGCAAAACTGGCGCTCTTCACCAGTGCGGCGCTGGTTCTGGCCTCTCCATGGCCGGGTCAGCCGACTGCCGCACTGGCTCATGACATCGACAGCTCCAACGCCCCCATTGGCGGGCCCAGCCTCACCGGCCGGGTGGATCGCAATGTGGTCGCGGAGGGGGAAAGCTTCAATTATGTGCTGACCCTGGCCAATGGGCAGGGGCGTTCTCCCCCCAATCTGGCCCCGCTAACGAAGGATTTCGAAGTGGTGGAGCGCCGGCGCGCCAGCCGGCCTGAAATGAGAAATGGCCGCCATGTGCATCTGGATGAATGGGTCATCACCCTTCAGCCCCGGCGGCTCGGCACCCTCACCATTCCACCTCTGACGGTTGACGGGCTGACATCGGAACCCGAAAGGGTGCAGGTGGTGCCGGCCGCCCCACTGGAAGCCACCGGCGACGCGCCGCTCTTCGTGCGAATGGCCGCCGGCGCCGGGCCAGCCTTCGCCCAGAGCGATATTCCCGTGACCGTGCGCATCTATGATCGCATCGGCATGGTGCGCGGCTCCATGGAAAAGCCGGAGGCCGAAGGCGCGACCTTCACCGAGGACGGCGACCAGCGCCAGTATCTCAAGACCATCGACAACAAGCGTTATCGGGTGCTGGAACAGAGCTATCTCATGCGCCCCCAGCGCAGCGGCGTCATCCAGATCAAACCATTGCGGCTGGAGGCGACGGTTTCCAGCTTTCAGGGCAGTTCGGCCGCATCGGACATGGCCGACATTCTGGGCCGCGGCATGGACCCCGGCCAACGCATGGAACGTAGCCTCACGGTGCGCTCACAGCCGGTTTCCATCACCGTACAGTCGCGCCCGGAAGAGGCAAAGGGCTGGTTCCTGCCCGCGCGGAATGTGACACTGCGGGAGGAATGGTCCAGCCCGCCAGAGAAGGCCCGTGTGGGGGAACTGCTCACCCGCACGCTCATTCTTGAGGCCAAGGGCTCCACATCCAACCAGCTTCCCCCGCTGCCAATCTCCCCCATCACCGGCCTGCGCCAGTATGAGGACCATGCCGGGGCGGAAAATGTCTGGGTAGGGGATGAAATGGGCGCGCGTCTGGAGAAGGTCATCTCCATCATGCCGACCCAGCCGGGCACGATGACCCTGCCGGCCATTGATGTGCCCTGGTGGAACCTCACGACCCACCAGCAGGAAAATACCCGCCTGCCCGCCGTCACCCTCAAGGTGGAGGGCGATGCGGTGACGGCAGCCGCAGCACCTCCGGCGGCCCCGCCGGGCGATGGGAATACGGCCTCCCATATGTCCGCTCCCCCTGCCGGCGTGCCGGAACAGCCGCTGATACAGCGGCTGACCACATGGCTGGGGCCGCTGTGGCAACAGGTCCGCACCCATTGGGTGGAAGTTGGAACAGCCGCTGTGGGGGTCTTCGCCCTGATGCTTGTGGCCTTTGGTCTCAAGCAGCGACGCACCCGGCGGAAGCCGGGGCAGACGGCGCGCTGGCCCAGCATGACAAGCCCCCCGAGCCGAATGACTGAGGCGGAAGCCTTCACCGCACTGGAGGCCGCCTGCAAGGCGCATCATGCCGTAGCGGCTCACGCGGCCTTTCTGAACTGGAGCCAACTGGCGTCCCAGCCCCTCCAGATGGATGACATCCTCACCGCTGAACTGGAAAATCTGCGCCAGCATCTTTATGGCGGCGCTCCGGGGGGGTGGAATGGTGCGCGTCTGGGCAAAGCGCTGCGCCGGGCGCGCAAGACACAGGGCCGCGACACCCCTCAGGTCCACGGAGCCCGGCTGGCCCCGCTTTATCCAGAGAGCTGACCTTTCTTTGAGATCCGACTGACAGGTCCGCCCCAGACAAAACGGGGGCCGCATATCGCGACCCCCGCTTCAAAAACGTCTGAACCCGGCGGCTTCAGGCCAGCTTCATCTCCGGCACATCACCCAGCACAATTAGCTTGGCGGATGTGGCCTTGATCACATCATCCACGCTCACACCCGGCCCACGCTCGCGCAGCACAAGGCCCTCATCCGTTGGCTCGATCACCGCCATTTCCGTGACGATCAGGCTGATGCGACGTTCCGCCGTCAACGGCAGAGTGCATTCGGGCACGATCTTCGGCGTGCCCTTCGCGGTGTGGACCATCGATACGATGACATGCTTGGCCCCGGCCACCAGATCCATCGCGCCACCCATGCCCGGAACCTTGTGGCCCGGCACCATCCAGTTGGCGAGATAGCCGCGCTCATCCACCTCAAGACCACCCAGAACGGTGATGTCCAGATGGCCGCCGCGGATCAGGGCGAAGCTCATGGAGCTGTCGATCGCGGCGGCACCCGGAACTGCCGAGACGAAACCACCGCCAGCATCCGTAAGGAACGGGTCTTCCATACCTTCCAACGGATGCGCGCCAAGGCCAATCAACCCGTTTTCCGCCTGAAAGAAGACATTGGAGTCCTTCGGCAGAAAATTCGCCACCATGCTGGGCAGACCAATGCCCAGATTGACCAGCATGCCGGGCTTCAGCTCAAGCGCCACGCGGCGCGCAATGATTTCCTTGGCACTCATGGCCGGCTTGGGAGTGTTTGCAGTTTCGCTCATCACGCGGCCCTCGCCAGAAGATGATCCACCAGGACACCGGGGGTATGCACGGCATCAGGAGGAATGACACCAACAGGGACGATGACGACCGGCTCCGCAATCACGGTCTTCCCGGCCAGCGCCATGGCGGGGTTGAAGTTCCGCGCCGTGAGAGCATAGGCCAGATTGCCCACATAATCTGCCTGATGACAGGCCAGAAGGGCGAAATCGGCATGGAGTGGCTTTTCCAGCAGATAGGTCTTGCCATCCACTTCCACTGTCTGCTTGCCATCCGCCACGGGGGTGCCGAGACCGGTCGCCGTCAACACACCCCCAAGGCCGGCGCCGGCGGCGCGAATACGCTCCACCAGCGTACCCTGCGGCACCAGTTCCACCTCAATTTCCCCGGAAATCATCTTTTCCTGAATCTCGGGGTTGAGGCCAATATGGGTCATGATGGCCTTCTTCACGGCGCCGGCACGTACCAGCGCGCCAATGCCCTTGCCCGGCACACCGGCATCATTGCCAATAACGGTGAGATCCTTCGCCCCACGCGCCACCAGTGCCTCAATGATGCGGAAGGGCGTGCCCACCGTCATGAAGCCACCAATCATCAGGCTAGCCCCATCGGGAATAAGCGCTGCGGCTTCCTCAGGTTTGATTGCTGTTTTCATGGAAGCTCTTCTCCCCTCGGGTCTTTTACTGATGCTCAGCCAGAAGTCGCTTGGCGGCACGCGCAATGACCAGTTCCTCATTGGTGGGGATGACCATTACACGGGTTCGGCTAAACTCGGTGCTGATGACCTGAGCATTGGCCTCATTCTTGTTGGTATCGACTTCAATGCCGATCCATGACAGATCCTCACAGATCCGGCGACGGATTTCGACCGCGTTTTCGCCGATACCCCCACAGAAAACGAGGGCATCCACACCACCCAGCGCGGCGGCCAGACCACCCAGCTCACGGCGGATGCGGAACACGAAATAATCAATGGCCTCATGGGCCTCCGGCACCTGCGCATTCAGCAGCACGCGCATGTCGTTCGACAGGCCGGACATGCCGAGCAGGCCCGACTTGTAATAAAACATGTCGCGCACCTGATCGACGGTGAGCCCCTCCTGCTGCTGCAGATAGAAGATCACGCCCGGATCAATCTGCCCGCAGCGTGTGCCCATGGGCAAGCCATCCAGCGGGGTGAAGCCCATGGTGGAGGCCACGGAGCGCCCGTTGAGAATGCCGCACATGGACGCGCCATTGCCCAGATGCGCCACCACCACGCGACCGGCAAACAACAGAGGGGCAATGCGCTTCAATTCACCGGAAATATATTCATAGCTCAGGCCATGAAAGCCGTAACGGCGCACGCCCTTGTCATAATATTCCCGCGGAATGGCGAAGGTATCATTCACCTTTGGGTGCTTGCGGTGAAAGGCTGTGTCGAAACACGCCACCTGCAAGGCATTCGGAAAATGAATTTTTGCCGCTTCCACCCCGGCAATATTGTGTGGCTCATGCAACGGCGCGAGCGGGGAGAGGCTCTTCAGTTCCTCCAGCACAGCATCGTTAATCACCACCGCTTCGCTGAAATGCGGACCGCCATGCACCACACGGTGGCCCACAACCGAGGCCTTGGCCTGTGGGAACTTCTCACGCAGCAGGCCCAGCGCCGTGTTGAGCGCAGAGGCATGGTCCCGGGCCTCGGAAGGCCCCAGATCCTTCGTGACGGAAGGTTCCTTGGCGCCGAACTGGCTCTTCAGCCGGGGCTGACCGCCAATATTCTCGACCTCGCCGACGGCCATGAGCTCCGGCTCACCATCACCACCAATATTGTACATCGAGAACTTGAGCGAAGAGGACCCCGCATTCAGGGTCAGTGTCACGGGAAGGGTCATCATGCGCTCCGTTCAGATCTTGCCCATGAGGCGGGCCTGATGCACCAGCGCCACAGCGCAGGACGCCAGACGCGACTTGTCGCTATCCGCACGCGAGGTGAGGATGATCGGCACCTTTGCCCCCATCACAATACCAGCTGCTTCAGCGCCGGAGATGAAGGTCAGTTGCTTGGCCAGCATGTTGCCGGCATCCAGATCCGGCACCACCAGCACTTCAGCCTGGCCAGCCACCGGAGACACAATGCCCTTGATGCGGGCCGCCGCCAGATTGATGGCGTTATCCATGGCCAGAGGACCATCCACCATGCCACCGGTGATCTGCCCACGCTCATTCATCTTGGAAAGCAGCGCCGCATCCACGGAAGAGGCGATGGAAGGGTTCACCGTTTCCACAGCGGACAGCACGCCGACCTTGGGATTGTCCATGCCCAGAGAATGCGCGAGATCAATGGCGTTCTGCACGATATCCACCTTGGTCAGCAGATCGGGCGCGATATTCACGGCGGCGTCGGTCACCAGCAGGGGATGGGAGACACCGGGCACATCCATCACGAAGATATGGGTGAAACGCCGGCCAATGTGCAGACCACGCTCCTTGCGCAGGGCGGCATGCAGCAGCACATCAGTATGCAGATGCCCCTTCATCAGCGCATGGGCGCGCCCATCGGCCACCAGATCTACCGCCGCCCCGGCAGAAGCAGCATCATTGGGTTGGTCGATAATTTCCACGCCATCAAGGCTTTCACCCAGTTCCTTGGCTGCGGCGAGGATCTTGTCCTTGTGACCGACCAGAATGGGGGTGATGAGCTTCGCCTTCATGCCCAGAATGGCGCCGCCAAGGGAATTGGCTTCTTCTGGCGCCACGACGGCCACGGAAATCGGGTCCAGCTTCTCGGCCTTTTCCAGCAAGGCATCGAAATGGCGATGGCTCTGCACCACAAGGCCGGGCAGGTCCTGCTCCTCATACTGGAACTTGGCGGTGGGGGCGCAAACTTCCGCCTCGCCTTCCAGCAGTATCACACCATCAGCAGGACGATGGACCTCGGTGCCGAGGCGCACGGTGCGGTCATCCTTCTTTTCAAGAACGGTGACTTTGACCACCAGATCATCCCCCGCCCGGGCGCGATCCTTGAAACTGAAGGTCTGGAGCTTGTAGAGCGTGCCGGGGCCTGGAAGAATGTTGCCGAGTACGGCAGAGATCAGCGAGCCCACCCACATGGAAGGCGCAACCACCTCATCTTCCTTGCCATCGCCATCCACATCCTGGTTCGGCAGATGCATGGGATTGTGGTTGCCGGAGACATTGGCGAAGACAATCAGGTCATCAACAGTACATGTGCGCTTCAGTTCCGCGCTGTCACCAACCTTGAGTTCTTCAAAGGTCTTGTTCTCGCGAATCATCCGAATCCCCTGACCAGCATGAGTGGAAGACAAAGATCGCCAGCTCACGTCCGGCAATCATATCAGGGAAAGAGAAGCGTTCGCCCGGCTAAAACCGTAAAACGCCTCGTCCTTCCCTGAATTATTTTGGAAAACTGAAGGCCCAGCACATCAGCCCATGATGTGAAAGCCGCCATCAATCATATGCACACACCCCGTGACATTACGGGCAGAGGGGCTGGCGAGGAAGGCGGCATAAGCCCCGACATCATGCAATGTGGTGAGCGTATGCGTAGGCGCGCGGGCGGCCACCTCATCCATCATGGTGTCAAATTCGGCGATGCCGGAGGCGGCCCGTGTCTTCATCGGTCCGGGAGAGAGCGCATTGACCGAAATACGCTTGGTCCCCAGCTCTGCGGCCATATAGCGCACGGAAGCCTCAAGAGCCGCTTTCACTGGCCCCATCACATTGTAATGCTCCATCACCCGGGCAGAGCCGTAATAGGAAAGCGTCTGGCAGGAGCCGCCATGTGTCATCAGCGGTTCGGCGTGGCGCACCATGCGGATGAAGGAATGGACGGAGATGTCCATGGCCGTGGTGAAGCCCTGACTTGAGCAATCCACCACCCGGCCATGCAGATCCTCCGCAGGGCAGAAGGCGACGGCATGCAGCAATGTATCAAGACGGCCCCATTTATCGGCAATCAGCTTGAACAGATCCGCCATGGCGGCATCATCCTGCACATTAAGCGGCGCGATGATGTCAGCACCCAGCTGCTCCGCCAGCGGGCGCACGAAGCCCTCGGCCCTGTCGTTCAGATAAGTGATCGCAAGGTCAGCCCCCTGCTCATGCAGGGCCTTGGCGCAACCCCATGCGATGGAATGCTCATTGGCAACCCCAACAATGAGAGCTTTCTGTCCCGATAAGGAAAACATCTCAGCCTCCCTGACGCATAGTCAGTGGTATCCTAATGCCAGAAACGCATGCTTCAACCTCAAATATCAGGCATGCAAGTTTTTTCTTCCGCCATTTCTTTAGGCAGAAAAATTCTATGCCCCCATTTCTTGCCAAAGACACGTGAAGCGCATTACGCCATACCCGCATGGACTTTCACCATACTGCTGTAGCCGTTGAATCACTTCAAAACGATGACGCAGGTCAAGCCAATACTGCAATGCAGCCTTTTACACCATATCTCCGGGCGCAGGGGTGAACAGCAGGCGTGTCAACGCACATACAAGGAAGCCTGTCACGTGATCCACCCCTCGTGCGCAACGGGCTCCACGCCAGACTCGCTTCCATCAAAAAGGCTCTAAAACAGAAAATCGGACATAGGAAACAAGAATGACCCAAAGCATCTACAGCCATGAATTCCCGTCATGAGCATCTGAATTTTCAGCATATGGACAGTGAACTGCCCTACCCTTAGGCTTTCATTGGCTCGGAACGAATCGCATCTGGTCTTGCGGGCCTTTTCGCTTGGAGGCTGTGCGCTCGGCATGAAAAGGGGCGATGTTTACTGCCCCCGAAGGGGCATTCCACGATATTCTGCACGGCACCATCCAGCACTTCACGTGCGGCCCCTGTGCGAACAAGATTAGACCAGCGCGGCAACCGGCGGCTGTGGGGAGTATGAATGAGCACCATCCCGATCCACTATGACAGGATCCTCTCCATCGTCGGCGAGGTGGTGCGTGTGGCCCTGCCCGCACAAACGCGGGATGATCCGGAAGGGCCGCGCTATGGCGACCTTGCGGTGGTTTATGATGGAGATGTCGCCGGGGCGGAAGATCCCTTCCACGCCAGCCAACCGCGCCTCGCGCAGGTGGTGCAGCTTGAGGAAGGAGCCGCCTCCCTTCAGGTGTTTGGCGGTACGCAGGGCCTGTCCACCCGCACCCGCGCGCGGTTTCTCGGCCATCCACCGCAGGTGGCCTTTTCCGATAATATTCTCGGCCGCGTCTTCACCGGTGATGGCAGCGTGATGGATCAGGGGCCGCGTCTGGATCAGGACCGGCAGGTGAATATTGGCGGCCCCTCCGCTAATCCTGCCCGGCGCGCGCTGGCTAGCCGCATGATCCGCACCAATGTGCCGATGATCGACGTGTTCAACTGCTTGGTGGAAAGCCAGAAGATCCCCATCTTCTCCACCGCCGGCGAACCGCATGACGCCCTGCTGGCGCGCATCGGCGTACAGGCGGAAGCCGATATCGTGGTGTTTGGCGGGCTCGGCCTCACCTTTGATGATTACTGGCGGTTCCGCACCGCCTTCGAAGATGCCGGCGTGTTCGCCCGCACCGTCATGTTCGTCAATCAGGCCGCCGATCCTCCGCTGGAACGCCTGCTGGTGCCGGATATGGCGCTGGCCGTGGCCGAACGCTTCGCGGTGGAGGAGAAAAAGCGCGTTCTCGTGCTGTTGACCGACATGACCGCCTTCGCCGACGCCCTGAAGGAAGTGGGCGTGGCGATGGAGCGCGTGCCCTCCAATCGCGGCTATCTGGGTGATCTCTATTCCCAGCTCGCCCGGCGTTATGAGAAGGCGGCGGTGTTTCAGGGGTCGGGCTCCGTCACCATTCTCACCGTTACCACCATGCCCGGCGGAGATGTGACCCACCCGGTGCCGGACAATACCGGCTATATCACCGAGGGGCAGTTCTATCTGCGTGACGGGCTGATCGACCCGTTCGGCTCGCTTTCCCGCCTCAAGCAGCATGTCATCGGCAAGGAAACCCGCGAGGATCATTCGGCGGTGATGAACACCATGATCCGCCTCTATGCCGGCGCGCGCGAGGCTGAGCGCAAGCAGTCCATGGCCTTTGAGCTTTCGGATTATGACCAGCGCCTGCTGCGCTATGGCGCACTGTTCAAGGCGCGCTTCATGGATATCAGCGCCAATCTTTCGCTGGAGGCCGCGCTGGATCTTGGTTGGCGGACCATGGCGGAGTGCTTCGCGCCGGAAGAGCTTCTGGTGCGCCAGAATCTGCTGGAGAAATATTATCCCGCACCGCAGGACTGACGGCCATGGCCCCGAACGCCCGCGTCACGCTGAGCAAGTCGCAACTCAGCCGCGAGAAGGAAAATCTCGCCAGCTACCGCCGCTACCTGCCGGCGCTGGATCTCAAGCGCCAGCAGCTCATGGCCGAGCGCAACCGCGCCCGCATCGCCCGTGCGGAACTGGGGCAGTCCATGCGCCGGGCCATTGAAGAGGCCGGCGCAAGCCTGCCCATGATGGCCGAGCACCGGCTGGACCTGAAGGGGCTCGTCACCCTGGAGGAGGTCATCATCGACATGCAAAATGTCGCCGGCGTGCGCCTGCCGCAGGTCCGGGACGTGCGGGTTCAGGTCGCCTCCTATGGCCCGATGACCCGCCCGCACTGGGTCGACACTCTGGTGCTCCGCTTGACGCAAGCCGTGCGGCTGCGCGCCGAAATGCAGATTGCTGAGCGCCGCATGGCCCTTCTGGACAAGGCCGTGACACGGGTGACCCAACGCACCAATCTGTTCGAGAAGATCCTTATTCCACAGGCGGAAAAGAATATCCGCCGCATCATGGTCTTCATCGGCGATACCGAGCGCGCCGCCGTGGTTGCGGCCAAGCTTTCCAAAAGCAAGCGCGCCCGCGAGAAGGCTGCCCGCCCGGAGGCCCGCGCATGAGCATTGCCCGCATGCAGCGCATCACCCTATGCGGCCCCTCAGCAGACAAGGCCGGTACGCTGGATGCTCTCCAGGCGCTGGGCGTGATGCATCTCATCCCCCTGAGCGACCCCGGCCCGTTGGTGCCGCGTGACGCCACCCGCACCAACCGCACGGCAGAAGCATGGCGGCATCTGGAAGAGGCGGCGGACAAGCGCCTGACCTTCCGGCCCGGCACCGCATTCGATCTGGATGAGGTGGTGGCGCGCGTGCTCGATAACCGCGTGCATCTGCGCACCCTGCGCAACCGGATCGAGTTTCTGCAGAACCGGGTCGAGGCGCTCACGCCATGGGGCGACATCCATTTTCCGGCGCTGGATGACATGGCGGGGCAGAGGCTGTGGTTCTACGCCCTGCCGCTGGCCGCCCGCCCGGCGCTGGACCATGTGGACCAGCCCTGGCAGGTGGTGCGCAAGACAGCGACCACCCTTTATGTGGTCGTCATCAGCCCGGATGAACCTCCGGCGGATCTGCTGCCCGTGCCCCGCACCCGCACCGGCAACCTGCCACGCAATGCGCTGAAGCAGGAAGTCGAAGAACTTGCCATTGCCATCGATCAGGCCGAAAGCGCCCGCAGCGAACTGACCCGCTGGCGGCTGGCGCTGGGACTGCATCTGGCCGCCGCAGCCGACCGCGAGGATCTCGATGTCGCCATGGCCCAGACCCTCGATGCCGATGCCGTGTTCGCCGTGCAGGGCTGGGTTCCGGCCGACGCCACCGCCGCCGTGCACCAATTATCCGAAAAGGCCCGCCTCGCCTTCGTGGTGGAAGATCCTGGCCCGCAGGATATGCCGCCCACCCAGCTGCGCACCCCGGCCGGCATGGAAAGTGGCAGCGACCTCACCTTCTTCTATACCAGCCCCGGCTATCGCAGCTGGGACCCGAGCCTGATGGTGTTTGCATCCTTCGCCCTGTTCTTCGCCATGATCGTGGCGGATGCGGGCTATGCCATCATCATCGCCCTCACCACCCTGCTGTTCTGGAAGAAGCTGGGCGGTACGGCGGGCGGGCGGCGCGGGCGCGTGCTGCTGGGCGTGCTTTCGGCCACGGCCATTGTCTATGGCATGCTGGCGGGCTCCTATTTCGGGCTGGAGCCACCGGAAGGCAGCTGGCTTTCGGCGATATCCATTATTGATGTGCAGAATTTCGACCAGATGATGGACCTCACCATCTTCATCGGGGCGCTGCATCTGTCCATCGCCCTTGGGGCCGTTGCCTGGCTCAACCGCACCAGCGGCAGGGGATTTTCAGCGCTGGGATGGATTGTCGCGCTGTGGTCCGGCATGACACTGGCCCATGGCGCGGATGACAGCCTGTTCGCCATGGAAACCATCGGCTCCATCGGCCTTGCCGTGGGTCTGTGCATGGTGTTCGCCGGCGCGGCCGCCGTCGTGCCCGTCAAGACTCCTAAGGATTGGCTGAAACGCCTCATCGCTGGCGCCATGGCGCTCACCAGCGCCACCAAGCTGTTTGGCGATGTGCTGAGCTATCTGCGCCTATTCGCGCTGGGACTGGCCAGCGCCTCCCTCGCCATCACCTTCAACACGCTGGCGATGGAAATGCGCGGCACGCATCCCGGCCTTGGCGTGCTGCTGATGATCCTCATTCTGGTCTTTGGCCATTCGGTGAACTTCATGCTCGGCGTCATGAGCGGCGTGGTGCATGGGTTGCGGCTCAATTTCATCGAATTCTTCGGATGGGGCCTGACCGAAGAAGGCTATCCCTTCCGCGCCTTCACCAAGCGCACCCACACTCAGATTCAGGAACAGACCGGGGCCGGTGAGAGCGTGACGCACGCACGCCCGGCACACCCGTGAGGAGACGGACCTATGGATGAACTTGTCATCACGCTGGGCTGGATTGGCGTGTTTGCCCCCATGGCTTTCGGGGCGCTGGGCTGCGCCATCGGCGTGGCCATTGCCGGCCAGGCCGCCATTGGCGCCATGCTGGAAACCGATAGCGGCTATGGGCGCTTCATCGGCGTTTCAGTCATTCCCTCATCCAACGTCATCTATGGCATTGTGGTGATGTTCTCCTTGCAGCAGAGCATCACAGCGGAGAATGGCGGAGCGCTGTTCGGCATCGGCTTCCTGGCTGCACTGGTGCTGCTCTACTCTGCCATCTGGCAGGGCCGCGCCTGCGCCAGCGCCATCGCCGCATCAAAGACCAAGCCGGAAATCTTCGGCCTGTCCCTGGCCCCGGCCGCCATTGTGGAAGGCTTCACGGTCTTCACTTTCGTGTTTGCACTGGTTCTGGCCCGCACCATCTGATCTTCCGCGCCGATTACCCAGACCCCTCGTCGCCCATAGGCCTCACCCTCCCTGTGCGGCGGGCGCTCAAACCACCTCTTCTGCCCGCATTTGCGTGCATGCCATGTTGCCCTCACCATGCTGCATCCGCCCGGAAATGCGCCCGATCATGCTCCAGGAGCGCGCCATGTCCCAGAACCAGACTGCCGCCACCGCCTCGGGCGTCGAAGCCCTCATCTCCCGCCTGCGCGATGAAGGCGTGTGCGCCGGGCGAGCCGAGGCCGACCGCCTTGTGGCCGAGGCGCAGGCGCACGCCCGCGAAATTCTCGAAAAGGCCGAGAACCAGGCCCGCGCCTTGCGCGAAACGGCGCGCGATGAGGCCGAGGCCCTGCGCCGCGCCGGAGAAGATGCCCTGCGCATCGCCGTGCGCGACACCATGCTGGAACTGAAGAGCCAGATCTCCCAGCGCTTCGCCTCCGAAGTGGGCAAGACGGTCTCGCAGGTGATGCGGGATGACGAACTGCTCAAGCGCATGATCCTCGCCGTGGCCAGTGCCAGCCGTGATGAGGCAGGTATGGACCGCGCCGGTGAGATGGTCATCGAACTGCCCCGTCAGGCGGTGGGGCTGGATGAACTGCGCCGCAACCCGGAAGAACTGGTGGAAGGCTCGCTGACCCATTTCGCCGCCGCCACCGCCGCTGACATGCTGCGCGCCGGGGTCACCTTCTCCCGGCAGGAGGGGGATGATGGCGGCATCCGTATCCATCTTGTCGATCGCAGTGTCAGTGTGGAACTGACGGACAAGGCCGTGGCTGCCCTGCTTCTGGCTCATCTCCAGCCCCGCTTCCGAGCATTGCTGGAGGGCGTGGTGCGATGATCGGTGTCGCCCATGAGCCTTATGTGATGCTGATGTCCAGCCTGCCTGCGCTGGGGCAGCTTCTGGGCTGCACCACGCCGGCCATCACCGTCACCCGGCTGGAAGAACGCCTGCGCTTTCTCTCACCCGAGGATCGCGCCGATCTCGACGCCATGATCAGCGCGCTGGCCTGGAAACGCATTCCACTGGGTACGGATGAGAGCGTCTATCTGGCCCATGTCGCCCGGCAGATGGAGAAGGTGCGCAGCCCCGTCTTGCGCAACATCATTCGCGACCGGCTGGAAATCCGCACCCTCACGGCCGCCCTGCGCCGACGCCATGCCGGTCAGGAGGCCCCTGCCCCATGTGTGCCCTGGGGCTATGGCCGCCATGTGGAAACCATCCGCAAGAACTGGGCACAGCCGGATTTCGGCGTCGCCACCTCTTTTCCATGGGTGAACCAGGCCCGCGAGCAGATGGATGCCGGCGACACGACAGGGCTGGAGCGCACCATGCTTCACGCCGCCTGGAATGCCGCCGCGCGATATGCCGATGGCCATTATTTCGATTTCGAAGCCGTAGCGGTCTATGTGATGCGCTGGAATTTGGCCGATCACTGGGTGCATTACGACATCGCCTCCGCCACACGACGTTTCGAAACCCTGCTTGATGCCGCCTGCGGCGATCTCCTTCCTGAATCCGGCAAACCGGGGACAAGCGCATGACAGCCCAAACCGCCACCGTGCCGCCCGCCAGCATGCCGCCGGCGGAGCCCACCGCCACCATTGTAGCCGTTCAGGAAGACATTGTGCGCCTGCGCCTTATGGACCCTGAGCGCGGGCGGCTGATGAAGAATGAGGTGGTCTATATCCGCCCCGCCCGCGCTCCCGCGGAACGGCTGAAGGCCGAAGTGCTGCGGGTGATCGGGGACGAGGCCGATGCGCAGGTCTATGAAAGCACGGCCGGCGTGGGGCTGGGAGACGGGGTGGAGCAGACCAACCGCCTGCTCTCCATCCGCCTTGGCCCCGGCATGCTGGGGCAGGTCTATGATGGCCTGCAGAACCCGCTCGAAATTCTGGCGCAGGAGCACGGCACCTTTCTGCCGCGCGGCGTGGCCGCACCGGGGCTGAACCCGGAGGAGCGCTGGGCCTTCTCGGCCTTGTGCCGGGTGGGCGACAAGGTGCGCGCGGGCGATGTACTCGGCACCGTGCCGGAAGGCCCCATCACCCACAAGATCATGGTGCCGTTCGAGCTGGATGAAGACTGGACGGTAAGCTGGATCCGCGATGGCACGGTGACGGTGGACGAACCCATCGCCCGCATCACCGCCCCTTCCGGCGCGGAACGTACCCTGACCCTGGCGCAGGACTGGGCGGTGCGCCGTACCCTGCCGCGCCTGCAATTGCGCAAAGGCTATTCCACGCGCCTTTACCCCTCCGAGCCTATGATCACCACCCAGCGCATCATTGATGCCTTTTTCCCGGTGGTTCAGGGCGGCGCGGCCTGCATTCCCGGCCCCTTCGGCGCGGGCAAGACGGTGCTGCTCAACCTCATCGCCCGCCATTCGGATGTGGATGTGGTGGTGCTGGTGGCCTGCGGGGAACGCGCCGGCGAAGTGGTGGAAACCATCACCGATTTCCCCCGGCTGAAGGATCCGCGCACCGGCGGCTCGCTGATGGACCGCACGGTGATTGTCTGCAACACCTCCTCCATGCCGGTCGCCTCCCGCGAGGCCTCCATCTATACCGGCATCACCATCGGCGAATATTACCGCCAGATGGGGCTGCGGGTACTGATGATCGCTGATTCCACCTCGCGCTGGGCGCAGGCCATGCGCGAAACCTCCGGCCGGCTGGAGGAAATTCCCGGCGAGGAAGCCTTCCCCGCCTATCTCGACAGCGCCATCAAGGGCGTTTACGAGCGCGCTGGCGTGGTGCGCACCAATGATGGCTCCACCGGCTCCTTCACCATTATCGGCGCGGTCTCGCCCGCCGGCGGCAATTTCGAGGAACCGGTCACGCAATCCACCCTTTCAGCGGTGAAGTGCTTCCTCGGCCTGTCCTATGATCGCGCCTACAAGCGTTTCTACCCGGCCATCGACCCGCTCATCTCCTGGTCGCGCTATCGCAAGCAGCTTGCGCCATGGTGCGCCGAACATCTGGGTGCGGAATGGTCTCACCGCATCGATGAGATGGTGGCGCTGCTGGAGCATGGCGATGAAATCCAGCGCATGGAGCAGGTCGCCGGTGAGGAAGGCATCTCGATCGAGGATTTCCTCGCCATGGAGGCGGCGAAGTTTCTCGACATGGTCTTCCTCCAGCAGGACGCCTTCGATGCGGTGGACAGCTCGGTTTCGCTGGAGCGGCAGAAACAGCTCTTCAGCAAGGTCTACGCCATCGCCACCAGCCGTTACGAATTCGAGGACAAGGAAAGCGTGCGCCTGCACTTCACCCGGCTAACGGGCCTGTTCAGGAATCTCAACTATGCTGCCCCCAATTCACCTGATTTCGAACGTCTCTCCCACGAAATCGATGAATTGCATGAAAGCGTGCCCGTAACCTGAAGCCCCACTGAAGACAGGCCCATAGCGGACCAGGTCAAAAGAAAGTGGCATTGAAAGGAGGACGGGCAGACGGGCAATCCGATACCCGTCCTTCTGCGTCTAATCGATTTTCGCAGGCTGTTTCCGGAAACGTTCAGGTTCCGCAAAGCAGAGCGCTCAGGCTAGAGTGACACCTGAAACGAGATCAGGGACCCCTTCAGAATGTGCACATCGCTTCTCTATCGCGACGCCGCCGACCGCGCCTATCTCGGGCGCACATTGGAACTGAGCCTTGACCTGCCCTATCAGGTCTCGCTGTTTCCAAAAGGGCTGGCCCTGTCGTCGACGGTTCAGGGGCACCCCGCGCTGAACTGGGACATGCGCCATGCCGCAGTTGCGGTGACCATGCCATCCGTGCCCACGGCAACGCCGGATGTTGGCGATCTCAAGATCATTGAAGGCCTGAATGATGCCGGGCTGACCTTCAGCGTGCAATCCTACCCGCAGGCCGCTGGCCCGCAGGCACCGGTGGATGCCGCCCGCGCCGCGCTTTCCGCTGCCGATATCGGGGCCTGGGTCCTGGGCCAGTTCTCCACCGTGGCGGATCTGAAGTCTGCGCTGGAAGACATGCCCATCGTGCTGGAGCCGGTGCCGATTCTCGGCGGGCTGGCCATGCCCTTCCACTATGCGGTCCACGATCTGAGCGGGGTCAGCCTCGTGATCGAGTTCCATCACGGTGTGCGTTCGGTCTATGACAACCCCGTCGGGGTGATGACCAATGCGCCGCAATTCCCCTGGCACCTCACCAATCTCAACAACTACACCTTCCTCAACAATGTGAACCATGCGAAGGCGACCTTCGGCAGTTATCAGGCCACGCAGCCGGGCACCGGCATTGCCAAGGCCGGCCTGCCCGGCACCGATACATCTGTCGATCGCTTCATTCGCGCGGCCTTCTATGCCCAGTTTGCGGAAAAGCAGGCCGATCCGGACAAAGCCGTTCAGATGGTCGCCCACATCATGAACAATTTTGATCGTCCGCGCGGCATCACCATTGACCCGCCGGATGTCGGCAGCGGGCATCTGCATGTGTCCGGCCATGATACGGATGGGGTGACGAGTGAATCCACAAGCTGGACCAGCATTGCCGATCTGGACCGGCGGCTGATGTTCCTGCGGGGGAGGGGGGGCATGAATTACGCCAGCCTAGATGTCGCGGCGCTGGCCAGCACGACGAAGTTCCGCACCATGCCCATGGCCCGGCTGCTGCCCGGCCCGGCCAATGTTTCCACGGCGCTCACCGGGGCATAGATCCCAGCAGCGCAGAACAATCGGCGCGGGCTTTTGTTTAAAACCATGAAAAGGGCGGGCGACACCAGACCCCGCCCTTTTCATATCCATCTGCACGCCGGCCCTGAAAGCACCGCGCATAAAGCGTCTCAGCCCAGCCAGATGCCCAGCAAGGAGGCGGCGATGATCCACAGCGCTATATTGCCCCAGCGCGCACGCTTCGCCTCTGCCCGGCCAATGCCGTCCAGCGTTTCGGGAGAGAGCTGGAGACCGTTCCGGGTGGCGACATCCATCTGTTCCACCACACGCGCCGCCTGCCCCAGAAGGACGGGGATATTGGTGGCAAAATGGCCCACCTGCCCCAAACCGGTGCCCACCTGCTGAAGCTGGCCGACAGGGCCGAGATTGCGGGTGATCCACTCCTCGACCACGGGCGCGGCGGTCTTCCACATATCCAGTTGCGGATCGAGCGAACGGGCAACGCCCTCCACCACCACCATGGTCTTCTGCAGTAGCAGCAGTTCCGGGCGGGTGCGCATGTCGAACAGCGCCGTCACTTCCAGCAGCAGAGCCAAAAGGCGCGCCATGGAAATCTGGTCGGACGTGCGGGAATGAATGGGTTCGCCAATGGCCCTGATGGCGAGGGCGAAATCCTCCACCGAATGGTGGGCGGGCACATAACCCGCCTCGAAATGCACCTCGGCCGTGCGACGATAATTACGTGTGATGAAACCATAGAGGATCTCGGCGAGGAAGCGCCGTTCCTTCAGCCCCAGCCGGCCCATAATGCCGCAATCGATCACCACAAGGCGGCCCTGCGCATCCACGAAGAGATTGCCGGGGTGCATATCGGCATGGAAGAAGCCATCGCGCATCGCCTGCTTGAGGAAGCTCTGCATCACGATGCGGGCGATCTCCTTCAGATCATGCCCGGCGGCAACCAGCGCGTCCTTGTCGGAGAGCTTGATGCCGTCAATCCATTGCGTGGTCAGCACCTCGCGGCCGGAGCGGCCCCAGTCCACCTCCGGCACATGCACGTCCTTGTCTTCGCTGACATTTTCCGCCAGTTCCGTATAGGCAGCGGCCTCAAGGCGCAGATCCATCTCCATGGAGACGGAGCGCGCCAGCGTATCCACCACGCTTTCCAGACGCAGGCGACGGGCCTCGGCGAAATTGTTCTCGGCGAACTGCGCCAGACGGCGAAAGCTGGCCATGTCGGAAGAAAAACGCCGCTGCACACCGGGGCGCAGCACTTTCACCGCCACGGTGCGGCGTTCCCCATCGCGCTCCACCACCTCGGCCTTGTGTACCTCGGCAATGGAGGCGGCGGCCACGGCGGGGCCGAATTCCGGGAACACCTCGCGAACCGGCTTCTCGAACGCTTCCGAGACGATGCGCTCGGCCTCCGCCTGCCCGAAGGCCGGCATGCGATCCTGAAGCACTTCAAGATCGCGCGCCACAGAAGGGCCCACCACATCCGGCCGGGTGGCGAGAAACTGGCCCAGCTTCACATAGGAAGGGCCAAGCCGGGAGAGCGCCGCGGAAAAGCGCGCCGCGCGCGAACCGGCATCGCGCCGGGCCATGAGGCGGGCAATGCGCAGGGCCGGGCGGGACAGTGGCGGAGCCACGGCGGGCGACACCAGTGAAAGCACGCCCTCGCGCGCCAGCACATAACCGGCGCGGGCAAGACGGGCAGCATCGGCGAAAATCAGGATCACGGCTCGCGCCCTTCCATCGAAACCTTGTTCAGCAGCGCACGCGCCATCAGATGCGGAAACCCCAGTGCAGGGCCACGATACCGCCTGTCATGCGCATGAAATCCACACGGCCGAAACCGGCATCACGCATCATCTGGGCGAAGGTTTCGGCATTGGGAAAGCGGCGGATGGATTCGACCAGATACTGATAGGGCTCTGCATCCCCCGCGACCTGCCCGCCCACACGGGGAATGACATTGAAGGAATAGGTCTCGTAGATCTTGTCCAGCACCGGCACATCCACCTTGGAAAATTCCAGCACGAAGGCGCGTCCACCGGGCTTGAGCACCCGGCGCATCTCCTTCAGCGCCTTGGGAATGCGCGGCACATTACGGATGCCGAAGGCGATGGTGACGGCATCAAAGCTGCGATCCTCGAAGGGCAGCTCCTCGGCATTGGCGTCCTGAAAATCCACCTTGCCGGAAAAGCCGCGCTTTTCCGCGCGCTCGCGACCCACCGCCAGCATTTCGCGATTGATGTCCGCCACCGTGACATGAACATTCGGCCCACCGGCCTCGGCCACGCGGAAGGCCACATCTCCCGTGCCCCCAGCCAGATCCAGCAGGCGGAAGGGGCGCTCATTGATGGGTGGGCGCATCTTGGAGACGAGCGCATTCTTCCACACCCGGTGCAGGCCGCCGGACATCAGATCGTTCATGATGTCATAGCGCTTGGCGACTTTGTGGAACACATCGTCCACCAGATCCTGTTTCTCACCCAGCGGCACGGTGCGGTAACCGAAATGGGTATCGCCCTCCACACGGGCGGATTCGGCAGAGTCGGTCTGCGGGCGGGTGGTCGGTTCGGTCATGTTAGGCGCACCACGTGCTGTTCTGTTTGGCGCGCGGACCTTACCGGATCACGCGCGCCAATACCATGCAGCACATTGCGGCAGGCATGATGACAGACAGGCTTGTCGGGAACACGGCATCCGGTCGCGCCGTTTACGCCACCGGCGCGACCTCCCGGGCGGCGCGGGCATGGTTGAGAATGGCGCGCAGGGCCGCAGGCTTTACCGGTTTGTGCAGCACCATCATATCCGCCTCATGCGCGGCGGCGCGCACCTTGCGGGTGCGGTCCGCCGTGATCAGCACCGCCGGCAGGTGCCCCAGCTTGGCGCGCATGACGCAAATCGCCTGCGTGCCCAGTGCATCATCCAGATGATAATCCACCAGAATGATGTCCGGCCGGGCGGACGCCTGCCCCACAACCTCCAGTGCAGCTTCAGAATCACCCGCCGTGATGACGCTGCACCCCCAGCCACCCAGCAAGGTGGCCATGCCTTCCAGAATGGCGGGCTCATTATCCACCACCAGCACCGTCAGCCCCTCCAGCCGCGCCCCGACCCGCAGGGGACGGGCGGGGGCGGCCAGCTGTTCCGGCACACGGGGCGCCATGGGCACATCCAGCGCGAAGGCTGTGCCGCGCCCCGGCGTCGAGCGCAGGGTGATGTCATGGCCCAGAACGCGGGTGATCCGCTCCACGATGGAAAGGCCGAGCCCCAGCCCGCGCGCCTCACGCGCCCCGCAATCCAGACGCTGAAACTCCTGAAACACCAGCTTCTGCTCGGCCTCGGATATGCCGATACCGGTATCCAGCACCTCGATACGCACCTTTTCCCCGTACCGACGGCACCCCACCAGAATACGGCCCTGACGGGTATATTTCACGGCATTGGACACAAGGTTCTGCAACAGCCGGCGCAGCAGCCGGCGATCCGAGCGCACGGTGAGAGAAGAGGGCATGAAGACCAGCTTCAGCTTCTTTTCCCGCGCCAGCGGCTCAAACTCGATCTCAAGCTGGCGGAAGATATCTGCGATGCGGAACTGGGTCGGCTCGGGCCGCAACACACCACTGTCCAGCCGGGAAATATCCAGCAGAGCGACCAGAATTTCCTCCACCGCCTCCAGCGAGGCATCCACATTGCGGGCGAGACGCTGCTCCTCCTCGCCCCTGGCGCGTTCCACAAGGCTGGTGACATACAGCCGCGCCGCATTGAGTGGTTGCAGGATGTCATGGCTGGCAGCGGCCAGAAAGCGGGTCTTGGAGAGGTTCGCTGCTTCCGCCTCGGCCTTGGCCCGGCCCAGCGCCGCGTTCAGATGCTCCAGCTCTTCAGTGCGTTCGCGCACACGCTTTTCCAGCGTCTCATTCGCCCGCTCCAGCGCAAGGCCGGATTCCACTGAGGCAGTGATATCGGTGAAGGTCACCGCCAGCCCGCCATCCGGCATGGGGGCCGAGCGCGCCTCGATCACGGCATCGCGCCGGGCCATCCGCTCGGAAAAATTCGGACTGGGATGAGCATAGCGCTCAACCCGCGCCGAGACGGCCATGCCCGGCCCGGTCTCTGGCGCATATTTGAGAATGCGCGCCAGTGGCACACCCATGGCATAGCAGTTCGCCGGCAGATCCAGCATTTCAGCAAACTGGCGATTCCAGCAAACCAGCTCCAGATCCCGGTTGAACACGGCGATGCCCTGCCGCACATGATCGATGGCGCTCTGCAACAACTCCCGATTGTGCTGGATGGCGCTGGAAGCATCATCCAGCAGCTTCAGGGCCGCCTTGGTGGAAACGGTGCGCTTGCGCAGCAGCAGTGACAACACAAGGCGGGATGAGGCCGCCCCCACCGCCGCCGCCAGCAGATGTTCGGCATGGCGCACAGTATCGGCATCCGCCTCTCGCGCCGGATCAAAACTGGTGCCGCGCGAACGGGCAAAGCTGATAAAGGCGGCGCGGGTGCGCTCCTCGCCCAGATAGCGTGAAACCGTGGACACCACCTCCCCCACTGTCACCGCCGAGCGCCAGGGCAGGAAGGAGGGGCGATAATCCAGCGGCTGCGGCCCACGCGAAGGCTTGGAACCCCAGCCCTGCCCCACGAACAGCTCGGCCTGCACCCGTTCGATCTGAGTGGGGCGAGTGAGGAAGGAAACCCCGAGCAGCACCAGAATATTAATGGAAATGCTCCAAACCACGCCATGGGCCAGCGGGTCAGCCTCAATACCAAACAACGCCGTCGGGCGTAGCCAGGCGAGGCCAAAGGGGCCATGATCCACCAACGCACGGGAAATCAGCCCACCTTCCGCCAGTGAGGGCAGCATGAGCGTATAGGACCAGATCAGCGCGCCCACCAGAATCGCGGCGATGGCGGCCTTGGCCGTCACCCCGCGCCAGGCCAGCCCGGCTGCGAAGGCCGGCCCCACCTGTGCAATGGCAGCAAAGGAAAGCAGGCCGATCTGCGCCAACTGCACATCGCCGGTGGTGCTGTAATAGAGATAGGCCAGCAGCAGGATGGAGAAGATGGCGATGCGACGCACCAGCAGCAGCAGGCCCACCATATCTTCGCGGCGCGGCTCCTCCTCCGCACGCCCAGCACGGCCCCGCACCAGAAGCGGCATCACCAGATCATTCGAGATCATGATGGCCAGCGCCACCGTTTCCACAATCACCATGGCTGTTGCGGCGGAGAGCCCGCCTATGAAGGCCAGAAGCGCCAGTCCGTCGGCCCCGGCGGCCAGCGGCACCGCCAGCACATAGACATCGCTATCCATGATGCCATTGGGAAACAGCACCATGCCGGCCAGCGCCAGCGGCACCACGAACAGATTGATGAGCAGCAAATAGAGCGGAAACAGCCAGCGCGCCCGGCGAATTTCCTCCTCGCCGGTATTTTCCACCACCGCCACATGAAACTGGCGGGGCAGCAGCAGAAAGGCACCGCCCGCCAACAGGATCATCGTCACCCCGTTTTCAAGCGAGGGACCACGGGTGAAAGGCGCGGTGACATTGGCCCGCTGCGCTGCCGCCCACAGATCCGCCGGACCGGAAAACAGCACGAAGGTGACGAAAATGCCCACGGTGAGAAAGGCCGCCAGCTTCACCAGCGATTCCGCCGCTACCGCCAGCATCATGCCATCCTGATGCTCGGTGGCATCGGTGTGACGGGTACCGAACAGCACCGCGAACACCGCCATGGCACAGGCCACCAGCAGGGCTAGATCACCGCCCACAGTCCAGTCTGAAACCTCACCTGCGAAATGCCCCAGCACCGCCATGAGCGAGGAAGACACCGCCTTGAGCTGCAAGGCGATATAGGGCACCGCCCCCACAATGGCGACCACGGCCACCAGCGCTGCAATGCCCTGATGCTTGCCATAACGGGCGGCGATGAAATCAGCGATGGAGGTAATGTTGTTGGCCTTGGCCAGCCGCACCACTCGCAGCAACAAGGGCGAGGCCAGCAGCATCAGCACCGCCGGACCGACATAAATGGTGAGAAAATCAAAGCCCTGCGTCGTCGCCAGCCCCACCGAGCCGAAAAACGTCCAGGACGTGCAGTAAACCGCCAAGGATAGAGAATAGATCAGCGGCCGGGACACCCGCCGGCGCGGTCGGTTGCGATCGCCATAGCTGGCGATCGCAAACAGAAAGCTCAGATAAGCCAGCGCGGCAAAGATGACGACCGAGGTCTGAAGCATGTTCCCCTTCCGGCCGCACGGACAAGGCCGCCCCCGGATGTGGTGGCCCGCCCTTGCCCGAAACCCGAGCCTTGAACAGGCACACCTTCAGCCTTCCAGCCGGGTCTACCTGCATCCTCCCCGCCTCCACGTTGACGGAAGGCCTGTTTGGGAAAATCACATTTGCCAGCGGGCCTTGTCCAGACCATTTCCGCGCGCTCACATCAGGTGTTGCGCAGGGACAGCTTCTCCCGGCGACGCTGCACGGATGAGGGGATGTTCATGCTCTCGCGATATTTGGCCACGGTGCGCCGGGCAATGTCGATGCCATCGGCTTTCAGCTTCTGCACCAGCGTATCGTCGGACAGCACATCCTCCGCGGTTTCATTATCGATCAGGGTTCTGATGCGGTGGCGCACGGCCTCCGCCGAATGGGCCTCCCCGCCACCGGAGGCGGAAATGGCGGAGGAGAAGAAGAACTTCATCTCCACCACACCACGCGGCGTGGAGATATATTTATTGGAGGTCACGCGTGAGACGGTGGATTCATGCATGCCGATGGCATCGGCCACCATGCGCAGATTGAGGGGCCGCAGATGGCGCACGCCATGCAGCAGGAAGCCATCCTGCTGGCGCACGATCTCACTGGCCACTTTCAGGATGGTGCGGGCGCGCTGATCCAGAGAGCGTGTCAGCCAGCTCGCGTTTTGCAGGCATTCCGAAAGAAAGCTCTTTTCATCAGCTGAAAGGGACGCCTTCGCCACCGTGGCATGGTAGCTCTGGTTCACCAGCACACGCGGCAGGGTTTCCGAATTCAGCTCCACCAGCCATGTGCCATCCCGGCCGGGACGCACATAGACATCCGGCACCAGCGGGTGCACCACGCCGGAGCCGATGACCAGACCCGGCTTCGGATCAAGCCGGCGGATTTCCTGGATCATGTCCGCAATATCGGCTGCATCCACTCCGCATACCCGCCGCAAAGCGTTGCGATCATGGCGGGCCAGCAGTTCGAGATTTTCCACCAGAGCCTGCATGGCCGGGTCGTAACGGTCCTTCTCGCGCAACTGAAGCGCTAGACATTCGGAGAGCGAACGTGCACCCACGCCGGAAGGCTCGAAGGTCTGGATCAGCGCCAGCACGTCATCCACCTCGGCCCGGCTGACCGAGAGCTGCTCGGCCACCTTGTCGAGATCCGCTGTGAGATAACCCGTCTCGTCGATCAAGCCGATCAGATACAGGCCGATCAGCCGTCGGGTCTGGTCTGTTTCGGCGACGGAAAGCTGGGCTTCCAAATGATCGGCCAGAGTGGTTTCCGCAGCCAGAAAGGCTTCGGGGTTGTAATCCTCTCCCCGCTCTCCGCCGCCCCACTCCGTATAGGATGAGGATGCGCCGCCCCCCGCCCCCGGCGCCATCTGCCCGGAGGGGACATCATCGGGAAAGACATTGGCGAGGTCCGCATCCATGCGGCTTTCCATGTCCGCCCGGCTGGGCTCCATGTCGCTCGCCATCCACTCCCCGGTATCAGGGGATTCGCCACCGCTCTTGTCGGGCGTACGTTCGCCCTCACCTGCGCTGTCGCCGGCCTCCACACTCTCCGCGCTTTCGGGCACGCCCTCTTCGCTGGCCCGCTCCAGAAGCGGGTTCCGCTCCAGCTCGGCCTCCACATAGGCTGACAGCTCCAGATTGGAAAACTGCAGCAGCTTGATGGCCTGCATGAGCTGCGGGGTCATCACCAGAGACTGGCTCTGGCGGAATTCCAGCTTCGGGCTCATCGCCATGGGCGTGTGCCTTCCCGCCGCAATGATCCCGGCATGACCTGACGACGCAAACGCGCCACCGTCATAGACGGAACTCCTCGCCCAGATAGAGCCGGCGCACTTCCGTGCTGGAGACGATGGAATCCGGGTCTCCCTCCATCAGCACGGAGCCGGAATGGATGATATAGGCCCGATCGATCAGTCCCAGCGTCTCACGCACATTATGATCAGTAATCAGCACGCCGATGCCACGCGCCGTGAGATGGCGCACGAGCGACTGGATATCACCCACCGCAATGGGGTCGATGCCGGCGAAGGGCTCATCCAGAAGCATGTAGGAGGGGTGGCTGGCCAGAGCGCGGGCGATTTCAACGCGGCGTCGCTCACCACCCGAAAGGGCGATGGCGGGGGATTTGCGCACATGGCCGATCTTGAATTCGTCGAGAAGCTCTTCCAGTTCATCCTTGCGGCGGGCTCGGCTCTTCACCGTAACCTCCAGCACGCCCATGATGTTGTCTTCCACGGAAAGCCCGCGGAAGATCGAGGCTTCCTGCGGCAGATAGCCGATGCCCAGACGCGCGCGGCGATACATGGGCATGGAGGTCACATCATGCCCGTCCAGCTCAATGCGCCCTGCATCAGCCTGCACCAGACCTGTCACCATGTAGAAACAGGTGGTCTTGCCCGCGCCGTTCGGCCCCAGCAGGCCCACGGCTTCCCCCCGGCGCACATTCAGGCTCACATCGCGCACCACAGTGCGCCCGCCATAGGTTTTCGCGATGCCATAGCTGGCCAGCGCATCGCCCGTGGCCACCGCAGGACCGACGGAGCCAGCTACGGAAGCTACGCCGGGCGCGGGCGTCTCATGTGCGGGGGCAACTGTGTTCTGATCCATGTGAGCTCTCGCGAAACATGATGTATCTGACAAGGGAGCGCGGCGAACCGCGCGTCTCCCGCCCCACCGGCCTGCATCCGGCCCCACCCTGATAGGCGCAACCCGTTGCAGACAGACACGACCGGGGCACCATGCACGACACACGCCGCACAGCGCCATAAAATCATTCTGTCAGATGTAGTGTTTCGAAAGGGTAGATGCAACGGAACATGCAAATTCCGGGCCGCAATTCACGTTTTCCGTACCCCATACAAGGGTAGAGGTCAGAGACGGACACCCCATCTCATCAGAGACGCGCCAAAGCAGAACAGCACCCGCCCACCGGCGCCAACCCTCAACCGGCCGGCGCCGTCACCTCTCATGCATCGGCCCTGTACCATAAAGCACAAGGCCAGCCCGTCATACCGCCCATCATGGCCGACAGGTTAGCGGATCAATCCCGACGCTGCCCCAGCCCCATCTGCTTGGCCAGCGCGGAACGGGCCGCAGCATAGTTGGGGGCAACCATGGGATAATCCGGCGGCAGACCCCACTTTTCCCGATACTGTTCGGGCGTGAGATTATACTGCGTGCGCAGATGCCTTTTGAGCGACTTGAACTTCTTTCCATCTTCAAGACAGATGATGAAGTCCGGCGTGATGGAGCGCTTCACCGGTACGGCCGGCTTGAGCAACTCCACCTCAGGCTCCTCTTCCACGCGGGAGGCGCGCTCCAGCGTGGCATAGACCTCATTGATCAGGGCAGGCAAATCCCCGGCAGCGACAGAATTGTTGCTGACATAGGCGGAGACAATATGCGCCGCCAGCTCCATATACATATTGGATTCAGCTTCTTCGCTCATGTCACTTTCTTCATCTCTTCGGACGAGACCCGCAACGATTACAAGATCATTCAGTTATGAAATATGCAGGGCATCAACGGAAACAGCTCCGCTGTGCTCTACCCACACTGATTCACCTAGCACTGAACTTTACATCACACAAGTGCGGACGTCAGCAAAAATGAAGTACTTTTCTATTGAGCGCGACCAACAACTTTGGCCGCCAAAATTGTACAAGCATATAAAGGGGGATCTTTGCACACCGCGACACCATGATTTTTCCCATTCACGTCTGTGGGAACAGATTTCTCGCCATCTTGCCACCGCACAGACCTTCGCACATGCAGCAAACAAACCCTCCCAAGCACGCATCGCCTGCCAAGTCATTGCGAGCCAGGGCCTTGCATGCCAGGGCCTTGCATCCCAAGTTCAGGATCAGGACGGCAATGGCTTGAGATATCTGCACCCCGCCCATGACGCAGCCCATACGGGCATGACGTGAAATGAATCGCGGACTTGCGGAAGCCACCATATGGTGCGTTGCATGCCGGCCTGTCGGCCGGACTGTCCGAAGCCTTCCGCCTCAATGCGGTACAACCCACCATGTTTATAAGGTGGCCAGGAGACTGGCATCATGAAACGTGTGGGCCTGGTGACCAACCTTGCCCCGGCTTTCGCTCTGGGCCTTTCCATCACACTCTGCAATGTTGCACGGGCGGCGACCAAACCGTTTGGCGTCCTTGCCAGCCTGCCATTCAAGGATGGTCACCCCACAGCGGAAACAGCACGCGATCTGAAGCCGGAACTCACGTTCCAGCAGGCAACCCAGGCCCATCTGTGGGCCATGCCGCTGGTGAACACACTGGGAATGAAATTCGGCTCAGACGCGGTGTTCGGCACCGGCTACAATATATTGCCCATCTGGAAGGACAGGCTGGACCCGAAAACCCTGATGACGACCCCGAACTCCGATGTCATCTATGCCATGAGCTATGTTGACCTTGGCGAAACCGGACCACTGGTTTTCGATGCACCGCCTGAAATGCAAAGCATTCTGCTGGATTTCTGGCAGCGTCCCATTCCGGTTGATGGGGGGCAATATTTCGGCGATGTCGACTTTGCCGGGCCGGATCATGGCAAGGGCGGCAAGTTCCGGATCCTGCCGCCGCAGTATCAGGGTGATGTGCCGGACGAGTATTATGCCTATCGCTCTGGCACCAATAACATCTTCATTTTCCTGCGGTCTTTCTTCATGAGCCCGGACAATCTCGCCCCCGCCGTCGATCTCATCGAGCGTTCGAAGATCTACCCGCTGAACCTAGCCGAACAAGACCGCAAGCCCATGCAGTTTCCCAATGCCTCCGGCATACCGGCGAACATGCTGCCACGTTCGGATTTCTCAGCTTTTGAACAACTCAAATGGCTGCTGGACAAGGAAGGCGAAAACCTGGCTGCCCCGGATGGCCTTGGCCTTCTCGCCAATATCGGCCTCGTTGCCGGCAAGCCCTTTACGCCCGACGGCCAGACACGTGCCATTCTGGAAGCTGCGGCCCGGACCGGCTATCATACGAACCGCGTCATCGGCTTTCAGAACTATGTCGGCAACCAGAGCTATCTGGTCTGGAAGGATCGCAAATGGGTCAACCCATTTAACAATGCGTAAAATCCGGGCCCGGACACCCTGACATTCGAGAACAGGGCCAGCGGTTTCTTCGAAATTGAGCCACACTTCTGGTTTTTACCAATTACTATTCCATCAGCCTAGGCATGGTCTCCCGGAAACCCGACAGGGGGCTGCCTATCAGATTGTCTTCGAGGATGCGGATGGACAGCCTTTTGCAGGAAGCCAGTCCTACAAGCTGACCCTGCCGAAGGATGTGCCGGCCAGCATTTCCTGGTCACTGACACTGTATGATGCTGCAACCGCTTCTGGCCTCGCCACCGCTGAACGGCGCTTCCTCTCTCTGGGGTCTCGCGACAAACCGGTGATGAATGCCGATGGCACGACGGATCTCTATATTGGTCCGAAGGCGCCCAAGGGCCATGAGGCGAACTGGCTGCAAACTGCTCCGGGTAAAGGGCTTCTTCGCCATACTGCGCCTCTACGGGCCGGAAGAACCTGCCATTGATTACGGCTGGAAGCCCGGCGACATCGAGAAAGTGTCGACGCAAGACTGAGCCTGTCACCTGAACAGGTCGTTTCAGGCGTGAAATGACGCGCGCGGCAACGAAAACAGGCTGCGCGCGAATGGGGCGGTTGCACCTCTTGCCGCCAGCCCCCATCTGCCGGAGATCGGTCTGGCAACCGGCTTCCGGCATTTGCGCCGGAGGCACGGCTCTGCCACCCTTGCAAGATCTTATGCAGCGCCCCTTATGCTGCGCCTTGCAGGATGTCCGCGAAAAGAGCCAGCCATGTCTGCCAAAAAATCCTCTTCTGATACGCCTTCCCCACAAGAGGGCACCGGCGACACGCCGCAGAAAATCGTCCGTTCCGAGAGCGAATGGCGCTCTTGCCTGACACCGGAACAATTCCGTATCGCCCGCGAGCAGGGCACGGAGCGCGCCTTCACCGGCCCGTACTGGGATGAGAAGCGCGCCGGGCTTTATCGCTGTGTGGCCTGCGGCACGGCGCTGTTTCGCTCCGAGAGCAAGTTCGATTCCGGCACTGGCTGGCCCAGCTTCTTCCAGCCGGTTTCGCCCGAAGCTCTCGTGCTGCATGAAGACACCAGCCATGGCATGCGCCGGATAGAGGTGCGCTGCTCCAGTTGTGACAGCCACCTGGGCCACGTCTTTCCCGATGGGCCGCCGCCCACCGGCATGCGCTTCTGCATGAATGGCTCCGCCCTTTCCTTCTCCCTCGACAGCGCGGAAGACGCATGACCACCGCACAGATGCCCACACATCCTCCCGCCCCCGCCGAACGCCGTCCGGTCTCGCGCACCCTACATGGCGTGACCCTGACCGATGATTATGGCTGGCTGCGCGCTGAAAACTGGCGCGAGGTGATGCGGGACCCCACCGCCCTGCCGGGCGAAATCCGCACCTTTCTTGAAGCTGAGAATGCCTATGCGGACAGCTTCTTCGCCCCTCTTTCAGCCTTGCGTGAAAAACTGGTGGCGGAAATGCGTGGGCGCATCAAGGAGGATGATTCCTCCGTGCCTGCTCCCGATGGGGCCTTTGCCTATTACAGCCGCCACCATGAGGGCGGGCAGCACCCGCTGGCCTGCCGCAAGGCAACCTCTACGCAAGGCGAGCCGACCGGTGCGGAAACCATCATACTGGATGGGGACAGCGAGGCCGAGGGCAAGGCCTACTTCCAGTTTGGCGGCTGGAAACACACCCATGATCATGCCCGTCTGGCCTGGTCTGCCGATACATCCGGCGCGGAACTTTATGATATCCGCGTGAGAGATCTCGCCTCCGGTACAGATCTTCCCGATCATATCGCGGAAACCACGGGAGATCTTCTGTGGAACACCGCCGGCACCCAGCTCTATTACATTCGCCGGGATGAGGAGCACCGCCCCTCACAGGTCTTCCGCCATACGCTGGGCGCAGCGCCTGAAACCGATGAACTCATCTATGAGGAAAAGGACAAGGGCTTCTTCGTCTCGCTGGGCGAAACCCAGTCCCGCACCTACGGGCTGATCGCCTGCGGAGACCATGAGACCTCTGAAATCCATCTGCTGAATCTGGCCGATGACGCCGCCACGCCCCGCCTTGTCTCAGCCCGCACCGAAGGGCTGCGCTATGATGTGGAACATCACCCCTCGCTGAATGGCGTGGACAGCCTCATTCTGCTGACGAATGCGGAGGACGCGGAGGATTTCAAGATCGTCCACACCCCCACCCGCACACCGGAAAGGGAAAACTGGCAGGATCTGGTGCCGCATTTCCCCGGCCGCATGATCCTCTCCTGCACGGTGTTCGCGGGCCATATGGTGCGGCTGGAGCGCAAGGGCGGCCTGCCGCGCATCACCATTCGTGAGCTGGCATCCGGCGATGAACACGCCATCGCCTTTGCCGAGGAAGCCTATGCGCTGGGGGTGAACGGGGCCTATCCGTTCGAAACCAGCCAGATCCGCTTCACCTATGCCTCCATGACCACACCATCCGAGGTTTGGGCCTATGATATGGCGACGCGCGCACGAGCCCTGCTGAAACAGCAGGAGGTGCCCTCCGGCCATAATCCCGAGGATTATGAGACCCGCCGCATTCTCGCCCCCGCTCCGGATGGCGAGACGGTGCCGGTCTCCCTCATCTACCGCAAGGGCACGGCACTGGATGGCTCCGCACCGCTGCTGCTCTATGGCTATGGAGCCTATGGCATCACCATTCCGGCGGGCTTCTCCACCAGCCGGCTGTCGCTGGTGGATCGCGGCGTCATCTTTGCCATCGCCCATATTCGCGGCGGCACCGACAAGGGCTGGCGCTGGTACAAGGACGGCAAGCTGGCGAAGAAGACCAACAGCTTCACGGATTTCATCGCCGCAGCCGAGCATCTGGTGGCGCAGGGCTTTACCCGGCCCGACAGGATCGTCGCTCATGGCGGTTCGGCCGGCGGCATGCTGATGGGGGCCATCGCCAATATGCGGCCAGACCTGTTCGCCGGCATCATCGCGGAAGTCCCCTTCGTGGATGTGCTCGCCACCATGCTGGACGACACCCTGCCGCTGACCCCCCCCGAATGGCCGGAATGGGGCAATCCCATCAGCGATGCGGCGGCGTTCAAAACCATCCGCGCCTATTCGCCGGTGGATAATGTGAAGCCGCAGCCCTACCCGGCCATCTTCGCGCTGGCCGGCCTCACCGACCCGCGCGTGACCTATTGGGAGCCGGCCAAATGGGTGGCGCATCTGCGCGCCTCCAACAGCTCGCAAAACCCCATCCTGCTGCGCACCAATATGGATGCCGGCCATGGCGGAGCTTCCGGACGGTTCGACCGGCTGGACGAGGTGGCCCTCTCCTACGCCTTCACCCTCGCCATGGTGGGCGCGGTCAAACGGGAGCCGGCGCCTGCCGACTGAACCACCCTGAAACACGGATGATCCCACGCCCCGCGGCCCGCCGGCTTGCGGGGCGTTTGAGTCTGCCCTCGGCGACAGGCGGCTCCATGGCGGCTGGCTCCGTGGGCGGCTATGGGCCGGGGGCGGGTCCACTACACTCGTCCCCCAGATCGCCCAGACCCGCTTTCAGCAGCAGAGCGCACACTCAGGAGTAAGGCCCCATCAGACAAGATACTGAAGTAAATAACAAATCCCGGAATACGCACGAAACGAGCCAGCCCAGCCCGAGGGCGCGCGGAACCACGCCATCCCATCCGATTCCGTTGACGCCCATGATTTCCCATGTTAGCCCATGAAGACCCAAGACATGAAGGACGGTGACCCCGTCCACGGGCTGGCGGAACCCTCCAACATCCCGAGCTGAAGGAAGGCACCCGGCGCCATGGACCGCTTCGTGTCCACATACACGATGCGTCTCGACGCCAAGGGCCGGGTTTCCATCCCCGCGCCCTTCCGGGCGGTCCTGGCCCGTGACGGCGCGGAAGGGCTCTACTGCCATCCCAGTCTTGCCGAACCTGCGCTGGACGCAGGCGGAAACCGGCTCCTCGGCGAGATCGAGGCGCTGATCGAGCGCTATCCCCCCTATTCGGAGGAGCGCGAGGAACTCGCCGCCGCCCTGTACGGCACCAGCGAGACCCTGCGCATCGATACGGAAGGACGGGTGGTGCTGAGCGAAACGCTCAAGGCCCATGCCGGCATCACCGATCAGGTGGCCTTTGTGGGGCTGGGGCACAAATTTCGGATCTGGGAACCGGAGCGGCTGAAGCTGCATCTCACGGAGGCCACCCGAAGGGTGCGTGAGCTGCGCAAGGCCATCGGCTCCCGTACAGAGAGCCCACGGAGCAAAACGGAATGAAGACGGGTCACGGGGTCGGCCCCGCCGACGCCGCTGGCGGACCGACCCGTCATTATCCAGTGATGCTGCGCGAGGTTCTCGCTCACCTCGCGCCGAAGCGTGGCGGACACTATGTGGACGGCACCTTCGGCGCGGGCGGCTACAGCCGCGCCATTCTCGAAGCCGCAGACTGCCGGCTCATGGCGTTTGACCGCGACCCCACCGCAATCACCGCCGGCGCAGCGCTGGTGCATGCCTTTGAGGGCCGCCTCACTCTGGTGGAAGACCGTTTCTCCCAGCTCGACATCCGCGCTGAAGAGGCTGGCTTTGCCCCTCTGGACGGGGTTGTGCTGGATATCGGCGTGTCCTCCATGCAACTCGATCAGGCCGAGCGCGGCTTTTCCTTCCGCCGCGACGGGCCGCTCGATATGCGCATGGGCAATGCCGAACGTTCCGCTGAGGAACTGGTGGCGACGCTGGATGAAGTGCATCTGGCCCATGTCATCTGGTCTCTGGGGGAAGAGCGTCAGTCGCGCGCCATCGCCCGCGCCATCGTGAAGGCCAGGGCCGAAGCACCCATCACCCGCACCGCCCAACTGGCCGAAATCGTCTCGCGCGTGGTGCGTTCCAAGCCCGGAGAGGTGCATCCCGCCACGCGAACCTTCCAGGCGCTGCGGATTGCTGTGAATGAAGAATTATCCGAACTGGCGCAAGCACTTGCAGCCGCAGAACGGGTTCTAAGGCCGGGTGGACGGCTGGTTGTCGTCACCTTCCACTCGCTGGAAGACAGGATCGTTAAGAATTTTCTGGCAAGCAGGGTAAAGGCACCGTCCGCATCGCGTCATCTGCCGCAAGCGGAGGGGCCGGCTCCCTCGTTCCGCCTCGTTGCCAAAGGCGCCATCGAGCCCGGCCCTGATGAAGTGGCAGAAAATCCGCGCTCCCGGTCCGCGAAACTTCGCGCGGCCGAACGCACGGATCAACCGGCGCATGAAGATGGTGATCTGATGGGGCTGCTCCCGGCCCCTTCACCGCAACGGAGCGGACGGAGACGCTAGGCCAGATGTTTCGTGTCGCCAATTTCATCATCGTTCTTGTGCTGCTGGCGACCGCAGTGGTGGTTTACCAGCTCAAATATGCCTCCACCATGGAAGCGGAACGGCTTGCCACGCTGCGATCCTCAATCCGCAAGGAACGCGACGCCATTTCCCTGATGAAGGCGGAATGGGCCCGTCGCACGTCCCCCATCTATATTCAGGGGCTGGCCGAACGGCATTTGGACATGAAACGGCTGGATGTGGCCGACCTGTCCACGCTGGATAATCTGCCGGCGAAACCCAGCACATCTGGCGACGGCATTGGCGGCATGATCGAGGCGCTGGTGGATGAACCTCTGGTGACCTCTTCCGTCAGCCGCCCTGCGCCGGATCGTGGCGCGGCCTCACCCGACAGCCCCTCCGTGCCGTCCAGCTCGGCCCTGCGCCCCTCAACCCCGGCGCCTGCGCCGGCCCGCCGGCAGCAGCCAGCCGCGAGCCGGCATATCAGCGCAGCCCCTCCGCCCCCGCCCGCCTATTACGGACAGGTGCAATATGCGCAGCCCCAGGCGACAGGGCGCGTTGCCGCCGAACCCCCGCCGCCGCCCGTGCCCAGCTATGGCGGCGCACCCATCCTGCCTCCCGGCTCCCTGCCCGGCGCACGCTGACGAGGCCTGAGACATGAACGCACCTTCTCCCAACCGTCCCCATGGCTTCATCTCGCACCGCCTGCTGCCCATGCTGGCGCGCGGTGCACTGGCGCTTGGCCTTGTCGGCCAGAGTATCGGCCATCTGCTGTTCCGCATGGTGCGTGGCATTGCCCTTGCCCCCTTGCGTGGATTGATGCTCGCCTTCCGGAAAAGTCCGAAGGCCAATGCCACCGCCACGGCCACCACGCGCATCCGGCTGGTCATGGCGGGCTTCTGCCTGGTGTTCGCGGCCATCGCCGTGCAGCTCACCCATCTTGCCCTCACGGCGGATGATGGCGTAACCCGTGGTGGTGGGTCTGACGCCGTAGCCTCGGCCCGGCCCGACATCATCGACCGCAATGGCGACATCATCGCCATTGATGTGAAATCCCCCTCCCTGTTTGCTGAACCACGCCGCCTGATCGACCCCGATGAGGCGCTGGAAGGCCTGCTGAAGGTTCTGCCCGATCTGGATGTGGAGGAAACCCGCAAGCGCCTGAATTCCGGCCGGGGCTTCGCCTGGCTCAAGCGCGAGATCACCCCGGCCCAGCAGCGCGCCATTTACCGCCTCGGCATTCCCGGCATCGGCTTCCTGAAGGAAAACCGGCGCATGTATCCTGATGGCCCCATTCTCTCCCACGTTATTGGCGGAGTGAATGTGGATAATCAGGGCATTTCCGGCCTTGAAAAGTGGGTGGATGGCCGTGGCCTCGCCGAGCTGCATCTGGCCGGCTTCGCCACAGACAGCCAGCAGAAGCCGGTTCAGCTCTCCATCGACATGCGCGTGCAGCATGCCATGCGCGATGAATTGCTCCGCGCCAAGGAGAAATTCTCCGCCCTGCACGCCATGGGCCTTGTGGTGGATGTGAATACCGGCGAGATCGTCTCCATGGTCTCCCTGCCGGATTTCGACCCCAATGTCCCCGGTGATCCGAAGGATGAGGCCTATCTGAACCGTCTCACCACCGGCGTGTTCGAAATGGGCTCCACCTTCAAGGCACTGTCCTTCGCCATGGCGCTGGATTCTGACCGCATCGGGCTGAACTCCCGCTTCGACGCGCGCAGCGCCATGCATTTCGGCAAGTTCAGGATCCGCGATTATCACGCCGAAAACCGCATTCTCTCGGTGCCGGAGATCTTCCTGGTGTCCTCCAACATCGGCACCGCGAAGATGGTGCTGTCCCTGGGTGTGGATGCGCACAAGAAGTTCCTGAAGAAAATGGGCCAGCTCGATCGCCTGCGCACCGAGCTGACGGAAAGCGCCATGCCCATCGTGCCGCGCCACTGGGGTGAGCTGAACTCGGCCACCATTTCCTTCGGCCACGGCCTCTCCGTCGCCCCGCTGCAGGCGGTGATGGCGGTGAGTTCCATGGTGAATGGCGGCTATCTCATCCCGCCCACTTTCATCAAGCGCTCGGCCGAAGACGCCCAGAAGGTGGCCCAGAAGGTGCTGAAGACCAAGACTTCGGATGAAATGCGCTATCTCATGCGCCTGAATGCAGAGAAGGGCACCGCCAAGAAGGCCAACATTCCCGGCTATATGGTCGGCGGCAAGACGGGCACGGCCGAAAAGGTGGTGAACGGGCGCTATGCCAAGCACAAGCTGCTCAACTCCTTCACTGCCATTTTCCCGATGGACAAGCCGCAATATCAGGTGCTGGTGATGCTGGACGAACCCAAGGGCCTGAAGGAAACCTATGGCTACGCCACCGCCGGGTGGAACGCCGCACCTACCGCCGGCAAGATCGTGGAACGCATCGCCCCCATGCTGGGCGTGGCACCCCGCGCCGTGACTCCGACGGCGGAAGAAATGCTGCGCAATGCCGGCCAGAAGCTGGCGGAACGCTGAAACCTCCCTCCGGGCTGAAGATGTCCGCACCTTCAAGCCCGGAGCCGGACCATGTGCCGAAGGCCGTCCCCATGCATGCCATCCCCATGCATCAGGGGTGAATGACCGGACGGCCAGAAGGAAACACATGGTGACACACATGGCGGAACCGATGGCGAAACCGATGGCAGACCTGATGCTCGGCCCGCTTCTTGCCGGCCACGCCCGCCTTCTGCAGCCCGGAGCAGCGCTCCAGCCCATCACCGGGCTGACGGCGGACAGCCGCAAGGTCCAGCCCGGATTTCTCTTTGTCGCCATCCCCGGCACCCATGCTGATGGGGTGCGCTTCATTCCCGACGCCATCGCCAGAGGCGCAACAGCCATTCTGATGGAGCCGCTCGCCCCGCTTCCGCATGCGCCGGAAGAGGTGAGCTTCGCCTTCTCGCTGGATGTGCGCCACTCTCTCGCCTTGTCCGCCGCGCGCTTTCATGGCGCGCAACCGCCTGTGATGGCCGCAATCACCGGGACGGCGGGGAAAACCTCCGTCGCCTTCTTCCTGCGGCAGATCTGGGAGCAGCTCGGCCACAAGGCAGCTTATCTCGGCACGATCGGGCTTATTTCTCCCGGTGGCAGCACCTATGGCAGCCTGACCACGCCGGACCCGGTGGCCCTGCATGAAACCCTTGCGCAACTGGCTGCCGAAGGCGTGACCCATATGGCGCTGGAAGCCTCCTCTCATGGGCTGGACCAGCGCCGGCTGGATGGCGTGCGGCTGACGGCTGGCGGCTTCACCAATCTGGGCCGCGACCATCTGGATTATCACCCTACGGTGGAAGCCTATTTCAAGGCCAAGATGCGCCTTTTCACCACGCTTCTGCCAGATGAGGCCAAGGCGGTGGGCGTGCTCGGCGCCCCCCATGCCGCCACCGCGCTGGAATGGGCGAAGACCCGTGGCCTGAAGACACTCAGCTTCGGGGATGAAGGCTCCGGGGCGGATATTCGCCTCACCTCCATCACGCCGGAAGGGGTGGGCCAGCGCCTGCGTTTTGCCGATGGCGCAGAAGTGCTGCTGCCGCTGGTGGGCCATTTCCAGGCCGAAAACGCCCTGCTGGCGGCAGGTCTGGCCATGGCCTGCGGCGCACCGCGCGCGGAAACCCTCACTGCCCTTGCCACCCTTCAGGGTGTGCCCGGCCGGCTGGAACAAGTGAGCGATGATGCAACCCGCCCTGTTTTTGTGGATTATGCCCACAAGCCGGAAGCCCTCGCCACGGTTCTCGATACGCTGCGCCCGGCGGTTTCCGGCCGGCTGATTCTGGTGTTTGGCTGCGGCGGTGACCGCGACAGAGGCAAGCGCCCGCTGATGGGGGCCATTGCCGCCGACAAGGCCGATCTCATCATCGTGACCGACGATAATCCGCGCACGGAAGACGCCGCCGCCATCCGCGTCGAAATTCTTGACGCCGCCCCCCATGCCCTTGAAATCGGGGACCGGGGCGAGGCCATTCACGCCGCAGTGAGCCAGATGCGGCCGGGTGATGCGCTGGTGGTAGCGGGCAAGGGCCATGAAAGCGGACAGATTGTGGGGCTTGAAACTTTCCCGTTTTCCGACAAGGAGGTGGTGCGCGCCGCTCTGGAGCGCATTGCGGCAACGGACAAGGCACGGGGATGACGCAAGGGGATGACGCATGAGTGAACATGCCGGCAAGGCCGCCTCCGGCCATCCATTGCTCTATGATCCCGGCGAGATGGCCGCAGCCATGGGCGCGGATCTGCGCGGAGCACCCGGTGACATTTGCGGCATTTCCATAGACAGCCGCACACTGAAGCCGAACGATGCCTTTTTCGCCATTACCGGCGAAGCCAGCGATGGCCACACATATGTGGAAAAGGCGCTGGCTAAGGGCGCAGCCGTGGCCGTGGTGGCGCGAGACCGGGCCAGCAGCTTTCCGGCGGATGCACCCCTGATGCTGGTAGATGATGTGCTGGGCGCGCTCAACGCTCTGGCCCGCCATGCCCGCGCCCGCTCCAGCGCCCGCATCGTCGCCATTACCGGCTCGGTGGGCAAGACCACCACCAAGGAAGCCCTGCGCGCCGCCCTTTCCGCCGATGGCGAAACGCACGCATCCGCCGCCTCCTACAACAATCACTGGGGTGTGCCGCTCTCCCTCGCCCGCCTGTCGCGCAGCGCGCGCTATGGGGTGTTCGAGATCGGCATGAACCATCCCGGCGAGATCACCCCGCTGGTGAAGCTGGTGCGCCCGCATGTGGTGCTGATCACCACGGTGGATGCCGCCCATCTGGCTCAATTCTCCGGCATTGAGGAGATTGCCGACGCCAAGGCCGAAATCTTTGACGGGCTGGAAGCGGGCGGTACGGCGGTTCTCAATCTCGACAATCCGCAATTTGCCCGGCTGAAGGCGGCGGCCAAGACCAAAGGCGTGTCGCATATCGTCACTTTCGGGGCGGCTGAGGGTGCGGATGTGCATCTGAAAAGCCTCACCCTGCAGCCCGGTTGCTCGGTGGCGACGGCTGATATTCTGGGTACGCCCCTCACCTTCAAGGCCGCCCTTCCGGGCCGGCATATCGTACAGAACATGCTGGGTGTTCTGGCCGCGGTGAAACTGCTGGGCGCAGATCTCGCCCTCGCCGCGCTGGAACTGGGCCGCATTCGCCCGCCGCAGGGCCGCGGCGTGCCGGTGAGGCTGGATCTGGGCAGCGGTGAGGCCATGCTGATCGACGAAAGCTACAATGCCAACCCCGCCTCCATGCGCGCCGCGCTGGAGGTGCTGGGCCAGTTGGAGACTGGCCCGCGTGGCCGGCGCATCGCCGTGCTCGGCGACATGCTGGAACTGGGGCCGCAAAGCGAGGCGCTGCATGCCGCCATTGCCGAGGATATCCGCGCCAACAGGATTGATCTGGTGTTCTGCAGCGGCGCGCTGATGCATGCCCTGTGGCAGGCCCTGCCGCCGGAGCGCCGGGGCGGATATGCCCATGATGCGCACCACCTTGAACCGATGCTGGCCAGCGCCATTCGCGCCGGCGATACGCTGATGGTGAAGGGCTCCAATGGCAGCCGCATGGGCCTGCTGGTGAAGGCCCTTTCAGAACGTTTCCGTGCGCAGAGCGATGCGCTCGCCGAAGGATGACCCATGCTGCAGTGGCTTGCTGAACTTCACCCCACGCTTCCGGCCCTGAATGTGTTCCGCTACATCACCTTCCGCACGGGCGGAGCGGTGGTGACGGCGCTTCTGTTCGTGTTCCTGTTCGGGCCGTCCATCATTTCCATGCTGCGGGTGAAACAGGGCAAGGGCCAGCCCATCCGCACCGATGGTCCACAGTCTCACCTGTCCAAGAAGGGCACACCCACCATGGGCGGGCTAATGATCCTTTCGGGCATTGTGGTGGCGACCCTGCTCTGGGCGGATCTGGCCAATCCCTATGTGTGGGTGGTGCTGCTGGTCACGCTCGGTTTCGGGCTCATTGGCTTTTATGATGATTATCTGAAGGTCACAAAGCAGACCCATAACGGTCTTTCCGGCAAGAAGCGGCTGGCGATCGAGGCCATCATTTCCGGCCTTGCGGTCATCGTCATGATGTATGTGGGGCGGCCGGGGCTCTCCACATCTGTCGCTTTCCCCTTCTTCAAGGATTTCCTGCTTGATCTCGGCATCTTCTTCGTCATCTTCGGGGCCTTCGTCATCGTGGCCGCCGGCAATGCCGTGAACCTGACGGACGGGCTGGATGGACTCGCCATCGTGCCGGTGATGATCGCGGCCGGCACCTTCGGCTTCATCGCCTATCTGGCCGGTAATGTGGTGTTTTCCGATTATCTGCAGATCCACTATGTCGCTGGGGTGGGCGAGGTTGCGGTCATCTGCGGGGCGTTGCTGGGCGCGGGGCTGGGCTTCCTGTGGTTCAACGCCCCCCCGGCGCAGGTCTTCATGGGTGATACCGGATCACTGGCGCTGGGCGGCATGCTCGGCTCTATCGCGGTCGCCACCAAGAACGAGATCGTGCTGGCAATTGTCGGCGGCCTGTTCGTGCTGGAGGCGGTCTCCGTCATCGTGCAGGTGGTGTCCTTCAAGCTCACCGGCAAGCGCGTGTTCAAGATGGCCCCCATCCATCACCATTTTGAACAGTTGGGCTGGACGGAGCCGCAGGTGGTCATCCGCTTCTGGATCATCGCCGTGGTACTGGCGTTGATCGGCCTGGCCACTCTGAAGCTGCGCTGAGTGGATGCGTTGAAAGAGCACACAACAGAACGGCCCGGCAGGTTCCCCCGCCGGGCCGTTCTGTTTCAGATGTCGTCCGGTTTCCGGGCCGGCCTCATTTGCGCGGGCAGGTATTGATGCCCACCAGCAGATAGGCCGGGCAGAAACGGAAGATGGCGGTGAGCAGCATCACCAGCCCCACAATTCCAATTACCCACACCCAGCCGCCAATATCCGCCAGCGCGGGAATGATGCTGACACCGACAAATGGCACCAAGAGCAGAATGATGCCCACAATGAATCGCACGACGCGGTCTGCCCCGCCCACATTCGCTGTCATGATTTCCTCCAACGTCCCAAACTATACATTCAATGTTTTTAATGTGTGAGAGACCCTTGGCGCAACTGCATAGCATGCGACCGAGTGCGGCCATGTGTCCCGAAAGCGCCATCCGCCCCGCAAGCCATGTCTCTCCGCGTCAAGTTCCCATCTGGTGCGCCGGTTCCCATCCCACAGATTGTTTCCACCAGACCCGCGCATGTTACAGGCAGAACGCGCTATACAGAACGCCCTGAGAGCGCTGTATTCGCGCATTGCATTTGCGAGATGGGTCATGATTCCAGTCACAGTCCTCAAGGACCAGACCGTCGCCCTGTTTGGGCTGGGCGGTTCGGGTCTGGCCACTGCCGAAGCGCTGCAGGCCGGCGGCGCGCATGTCATCGCCTATGATGATTCCGAGCGCGCCCGGCTCAGGGCCGCGGAAGCCGGCATCAGCGTTCAGGACCTGCGGGAGATGGACTGGAGTTCGGTGCAGGCGCTCATTCTCGCCCCCGGCGTGCCCCTCACTCATCCGGAGCCGCACTGGTCGGTAAAGCTGGCGCAGGCCAATGGCGTCGAAATCATCGGTGATATCGAACTGTTCTGCCGCCAGCGCGTTGCAACCGCCCGCCGTTCTGCCTTTGTCGCCATCACCGGCACCAATGGCAAATCCACCACCACGGCCCTGATCTCCCACATTCTGCGAGTGGCCGGGCGTGATGTGCAGATGGGTGGCAATATCGGCACCGCCCTGCTCTCCCTCGCGCCGCCCAAGGCCGGGCGGGTGCATGTGGTGGAATGCTCCTCCTACCAGATTGACCTTGCCCCCAACCTCGATCCCACGGTGGGGGTGATGCTGAACATCACGCCGGATCATCTCGACCGGCACGGCACGCTTGAACATTATGCCGCCGTGAAGGAACGCCTCGTGCGCGGCGTAGAGTGCGATGGCACCGCCGTGATCGGCGTGGATGATGACTTCTCCGCCACCATGGCGGACCGCGCCGAACAGGCGGGTCAATATATTGTCCGCCTGTCCATGCGCCGCCCTCTGGCCGATGGCATCTGGCGCGACGGTGAAACGCTGGTGGTGAGCGAAGGCGGGGCAGAACGCTTCCGGCTGAATCTGGGTGGCATCGGCACCCTGCGCGGCGTTCATAACGCACAGAATGCCGCCGCAGCCTATGCCACGGCCCGTGCGCTGGGTATTGCACCGGAAATCATCGCAGCGGCCATGACCCGCTTTCCCGGCCTCGCCCATCGCATGGAAGAGGTGGGGCACAAGGGCCCGGTGCTGTTCATCAATGACAGCAAGGCCACCAATGCCGACGCCACGGAACGCGCGCTTCTCAGCTTCGAGAATATTTTCTGGATTGCCGGCGGCAAACCGAAGGCTGGCGGTATTGCTCCGCTCGCGCCACTCTTCAGTCGGGTGCGCAAGGCCTATCTGATCGGCGACGCCGCGCAGGATTTTGCAGCCACCCTTGGAGAAGCCATCCCCCACGAACTGAATGGCACGCTGGATACCGCTCTCGCCGCGGCCTTGAAAGATGCGGAAGCCTCCGGCCTGCCGCATCCGGTGGTGCTACTCTCCCCGGCCTGCGCCAGTTTTGATCAGTTCGCGAATTTTGAAGTGCGAGGCGATGCCTTCTGCGATCTGGTGAAGCAGATCCCCGGCGTGACTGCACGAGAACGGGCCTGCCACTGAGCGGACCTGCGCCCGCCTTCGGCGCGCACAGATGATCAGCCCGCCTGCGTCCTCTCCGGCGTCACGCCATGCAGGAATACGCGGACGCAGCGGCGCACATGCGCGCCGCGCGCCGCACCTCCGGGCCATTCCAACTCACCATCGGCCTTGAACAGCACGGCGCCGAAAATCATATCCATCAACAGGCGGGCCATGGCATCCGCGTCATCAATGCACAGACGGCCCGCCGCATTCTGAACGCTCAGCCAACGGGCCAGCTCCGAGCGGGAAGAGTCGCCCCCCTGCTGGCGCAGCATCTCGCCCAGTTCGGGAAACTGCCGGGTCTCCACCAACACCAGACGCAGGAGCGCCACGCGCTCGCGGTCATCCTCCGGCGAGATATCGGCGTGGAAGATGGTGGCCAGCGCCTCTTCCAGCGAAAGATGATCATAACAGCCCGGCAAAGCCAGCATACTGCGCCGGTGCAGCTCCAACACGGCGGAGAACAGCTCCATCTTGCCCGGAAACAGACGATAGAGTGTGCGCTTGGACATGCGGCAGGCGGCGGCCACATCATCCATGGTGGTGCGCCCGTAACCATGGGCCAGAAACAGCCGGCGCGCCTTTTCCACGATGCGGTCGCGCTGCGCCTCATCTGGCATCAGCTTGGGTCGTCCACGACGGCATCGCGGATCAACTGACAGGCCCATATCCCGCACCGTTTGGGGAGAGGACTCTGGACAGGCAACTTCAACCCGCTTTGTCTTCATCCTGTGGCCGTCCGGCTCATTCATGCCCGTTGCGCTCCCCCTCTGGCCTTGTGGCCTGTCTTCTCCCGCCCTCTCCTGTGTTCTGCAAGCCGCACTTTTCTGCAAACCCCTCGCAGCAACATGCAGAAACAAAATGCACGGGGACGACGCATTGACAGGAGTCCGTGACCTCAATAGGGGTAATTCACGGTTTCTTAAATACAGTCTCTCGCGCCTGCCTCTGTTTTTCAAGAGGCCCAGCTTTTTCGCGGCTGGCGGCGTCGGGCGCAACCTCTTCATGATGCGAGACAATGGTGCCTGAACCGCGCGAAATATCCGCCTTGCCTTCCTCCAAATCTGTTCGCCGTCTTCTGATGGTTCCGGCGCTGAGCCTGCTTCTGGCGGCCTGCTCCGTGGGGCCGGATTATACCGCGCCGGATTTCCTCCTGCCGGAAAGCTGGAATGCCGATGGCAAAAGTGCACAGGTCACCCCTCCCCAGCTCGCCAACTGGTGGAAGACCCTGAGTGACCCCACACTGAATGCGCTGATGGATGAAGCCGTCGCCAACAATCTAGATGTCGCGACCGCCCGGGCCCGTGTGCGCGAGGCCCGCGCCAGTTATCGCCAGCAGGTCGGCAGCCTGTTTCCTGCCGTCGATGGCAGCGCCTCCTACACACGTGGAGACAATGGCTCGCGCACCGGCACCGACGGCGTGGTGGAGAGGTCCGGCGTCTACAGCCAGTATCAGGCTGGGCTGGATGCCAGTTGGGAACTGGATCTGTTCGGGGCCAACCGCCGCGCTGTGGAAGCCGAGCGCTATGGCGCGCAGGCTGCCGAGGATGATCTGCGCGCCACGCTGCTGACCCTTGTGGGAGATGTGGCCACCAATTATGTCACGGCGCGCGGCTATCAGGCCCGCATCGTGCTGGCCAAACGGACCGCCGCCACCCAGCGCGAGACGGCGGAGCTGACCCGCACCCGCATGGCGGCCGGCGCAGTGAGCGCGGTGGATGCCGCCAATGCCGCTGGCCAGGCCGCCAGCACCGAAGCCACCATTCCCGAGCTGGAGGCCGTCTATGCACAGACCGTGCACCGCCTCGCCGTGCTCACGGGCCAGCAGCCCTCCGCCCTGAACCGCCGCATGGCGCGCAGCCGGCCCATTCCGGTGCCCCGACGCGGCGTACGCAAGGGCGTCCCGGCGGATGTGCTGCGCAACCGCCCGGACCTGCGTCAGGCCGAGCGGGATCTGGCCCAGTCCACTGCCTTGATCGGGCAGGCGGAGGCCGAGCGCTATCCCAGTGTCAGCCTCACCGGCAATGTCTCCACCATGGGCACCAGGATCGGGGATCTGGCCCGTGGCTCCTCCATCAGTTGGGCCTGGGGGCCAACCCTGACCGTACCGGTGTTTGAAGGCGGCCAGCTCAAGGCGCAGGTGGAGGTGCGTGAAGCGCAGCGCGACCAGAGCTTCCTTGCCTATCACGCCGCCGTGCTCACCGCGCTGGAGGATGTGGAGAACGCCTCCGTCGCCCTCACCCAAGAGCGGCGCAAGGCGCAGAAGCTCACCGCCTCCGCGCAAGCCTACCGGAAAGCCGCGGAGCTCTCCCACAGCCTGTATCGCAATGGCTCCACCAGCTTCCTCGAGGTGCTGGATGCGGAGCGCTCGCTCTATTCCGCCGAGGATACGCTGCTGCAGAGCCGCGTGGCCATCACCACCCATTATGTCGCGCTCAACAAGGCGTTGGGCGGCGGCTGGGATGGCGAAATGGATGTGATGACCCCAGCCGTGATTGATGTGAACACCGGGCCGCACCTGCCCTTCTTCCGGCCATGAGCCATCTGGAAACTGTCAGGGCAGATGCGCCAGAAAGAGACGAGATGACATGCCAGTGCTTCGGCACCCCACCCCTTGCGACCCACATGCCCGGCATTCCATCTGACGAGAGGGCCTGATGACCGCAACGGATCTGCGCGCCGGCAAACGGCGCATCATCACCATTGGCGCTGTCGTCATTGCCGCCCTGTTGGGCTGGTTCGTGCTGTGGGACTGGCTGTTCCCGGCCGAGCAGCCTCGCATCATGAGCGCGCCTGCCACTATCGGCACCGTTGAGGAAACCGTGCTCGCCACCGGCATTCTCAAGCCGGCGCGTCTGGTGGCCGTGGGTGCACAGGCCTCCGGCCGCGTCACCGCCATTGCGGTGGAGCTGGGCCAGAAAATCCGCAAGGGCGAACTGGTGGCGGAGATTGATTCTATCACCCAGGAAAATGCCCTGCGCACGGCCAAGGCGGCGCTCGCCAATGTGCGCGCCCAGAAGCTGGAGAAGGAAGCCAGCCTGAAACTCGCCGAGCAGACGTTAGCGCGTCAGGAAAAGCTCATTCGCCAGACTGCCGTTTCGCGCGCAGATTTCGAGAGCGCGGAAGCCGAAGTCGCCACCACCCGCGCGCAGATTGCAGCGCTTGAGGCGCAAATCATCGAATCAGAAGTAGCCGTGAACACGGCTGAGGCCAATCTGGGCTATACCCGCATCACCGCGCCCATTGACGGCACGGTGCTGTCCATCGTCACCCAGGAAGGCCAGACGGTGAATGCCAGCCAGTCCGCCCCCACCATCATCATTCTGGGGGATCTGGAAACCATGACCGTGCGGGCGGAAATTTCCGAGGCGGACGTGGTGCATGTGAAGACCGGTCAACCAATCTATTTCAATATTATCGGCGAGCCCGACCGGCGTTATGAGGCCCGGTTGGAATTCATTGAGCCGGCCCCGGAATCCATCAAGAGCGACTCCAGCTTCTCCTCATCCTCCACCAGCTCCAGCAGTTCCTCCTCATCGTCTTCGGAGGCCATCTACTATAATGGCCTGTTCAATGTACCGAACCCCGAAGGCCGCCTGCGCACCTATATGACGGCGGAAGTCTATATCGTGCTCGACAAGGCGGAGAATGTGCTGACCATTCCCTCCGCCGCATTGGGCGCACGCGGCAAGGATGGGCTCTATAGCGTTGAAGTGCTGGGCCGTAACGGCACCATAACCTCCCGGAAAGTGACGGCCGGGCTGAACAACAAGACCCGCGTGCAGATCATCAAGGGGCTGAGCGAGGGTGAACGGGTGGTGACAGGCCAGTTGGCCGCCGGTGCCTCCGCATCCACCAGCACGCGGCGCGGACCGCCGCGGCCCATGGGCCTGTGAGCCGAAAGACTGGAGGCTCCATGTCCGAACCGCTGATCGTTCTGGAAAAGCTGCGGCGCGAATTTCCCGCCGGCGAAGGCGTGCTCACCGTTCTGAAGGATATCGACCTCACCATTGAGGCCGGTGAAATGGTGGCCATCATCGGAGCTTCCGGCTCCGGCAAGTCCACCCTCATGAACATATTGGGCTGCCTGTCGCGCCCCACCTCCGGCAGCTACCGCATCAATGGACGCGAAACCGCGACGCTGGAACCGGATGAACTGGCGGCCCTGCGGCGCGAGCATTTCGGCTTCATCTTCCAGCGCTATCATTTGCTGTCCGAACTGACGGCGCTGGGCAATGTGGAAATTCCCGCCATCTATGCCGGCTGGGAAGCCTCCGCCCGCCGCGACCGCGCGCTGGAGCTGCTGAAGCGGCTGGGCATGGGTGAGCGCACAGACCACCGCCCCGGTCAGCTTTCCGGCGGCCAGCAGCAACGCGTCTCCATTGCCCGCGCCCTGATGAATGGCGCGGATCTCATTCTTGCCGACGAGCCCACCGGCGCGCTCGACACCGCCAGTGGCGAGGAAGTGCTGCGGATCCTTGAAGAGCTCCATGCCGAGGGCAAGACGGTCATCATCGTGACCCATGACCCGAAGGTGGCGGCGCGCGCGGAACGCATCATCGAGTTCTCCGACGGCAGTATCGTTTCGGATACGCGGACCGGCAAAGCCACACCGGTCCAGCAGATCAGGCCCGAAGCCACACAGGCCCAGGCGCTGGACGCCGCCCGCTCCCGCTCATGGGCCGCCGCGCTGATGCGTTTTCAGGAAGCCTTCCGCATGGCGCTTCTGGCCATGCAGGCCCACAAGTTGCGCACCTTCCTCACCATGCTGGGCATCATCATCGGCATTGCCTCCGTGGTGGCCGTGGTGGCGCTGGGCGAGGGCTCAAGGCGCAAGGTGCTCTCCAACATCTCATCGCTGGGCACCAACACGTTAGAAGTTTTTCCCGGCAAGGATTTCGGCGATGTCCGCTCGGGCAAGATCACCACTCTGGTGATCGCCGATGCCCGCGCACTGGCTCAGCAACCCTATGTCGCGGCCGTCACGCCCACTGTCTCCACCTCGTCCACAGTGCGTTTCGGGCCGAAGGAGGCCACCGCGCAGATCAGCGGCGTGAGTGAGCAATATTTCGACGCCAGGGGCACCAAGCTGCTTGCCGGCCGTCTGTTTGGACAGGAAGCCGTACAACGTATCGAACAAGTGGCGGTGATCGACGAAAATACCCGCAAGACCCTGTTTGCGGATTTCGATGGCGACCCGGTGGGTCAGGTCATCCTCGTCGGCACCGTGCCCTGCCGGATCATCGGCGTGGCGGCGCAGCAACAGGGCGGGTTTGGCGGCAGCCAGAACCTGTCTGTCTACCTGCCCTACACCACGGTACAGACCCGCATTCTCGGCTCCACCAGCCTGCGCTCCATCACCGTACGGGTGAATGACGACACCGATACGGAACTTGCGGAACAGGCCGTGACGAGCTTCCTCACCCAGCGCCATGGCACACGTGATTTCTTCATTCTCAACACCGATGACATCCGCAAGACCATCACCTCCACCACAGAGACGCTGACGCTGCTGATCGCCGCCATCGCCCTCATCTCACTGCTGGTGGGCGGCATCGGGGTGATGAACATCATGCTGGTGTCGGTGTCGGAGCGTGTGGCGGAAATCGGTGTTCGCATGGCCGTGGGCGCCCGGCGCAGCGATATTCTCCAGCAATTCCTCACCGAGGCGGTTCTGGTGTGCATCATCGGCGGCGTCACGGGCATCGCCCTAGCCCTCAGCCTTGGTTATGTGTTCGCCTTTGTGGGCTCGGCCTTCACGCTGGTCTATTCCACCACCTCCATAGTGGTGGCCTTCCTGTCATCCAGCCTCATCGGTGGCCTGTTCGGTTTCCTGCCGGCGCGCAGCGCCTCCATGCTGGACCCGGTGGAAGCGCTGAGCCGGAACTGACGGCGCAGGAACAAACAAGCACCCATATGAAAAGGCCGGAGCAGATGCCCCGGCCTTTTCTGAAACTCATCGTCAGAACAGCACCATAGCATGGCTGTTCTCATAGAGGCATCATCCCTTGCGCAGATTGCGCATGGCACGGCGCAGCGGATTGACGCGCGCCTCGCGCAATTCCTCATCCTTCTGCGCCAGTTGCTTGCGCAGATTGCGCATTTCACGCTTCAACGCCTCATTCTGCTCACGCACCACGGCCTCGCTTACCGGGCTGGGTGCTTCGATGCGGATCTTGGAGGGGTCCGCCGTTTCATTGAAGGCGGCGCGGGCGGCCTCAGCCTTTACTCCCGGCAGGAAGGGCTTCAGAGTCTGGAAGAGATAATCCCCATCCTGCGCAAAACGCGGAAAATGCAGGAAGGCGAAGGGGATGCCTGCACGGGTGAGACGCTCCACCAGATGATAGAACCCCATCGCGAGAATGCGCTCGGCGTCTTTCTCATCCATGGAATAGAGAAGGCCGCCGGGCACCGTGCCCCATACATCCCATGGCGCCTGAAGCTCGCTCAGCCAGGGTGCTGATTTCAGCATGGCCTGCTGTTCCACCACCACACGGCTACGGGCCGCATGGCTCAGATCACGGATGGGAATGATGACGCCATCGGTCTCAAAGCGGCCGCTCTCGATCAGTTCGTCAATGACGAGATAGAGCCACGGATTCTTGCATACATAGGGCGTGGAATCGTCATCCAGCAGATGCAACGGCTCTTCCAGCCCGGCATTGGCGTTTTCGTCAATGGGCGTATCGGGATTGCGGGACAGGGTGGTGTCGAGCCCCAGAGCCGTAAGATAGCGCACGAGGAAAGTCGTTCCGGCCCGGCCGGTCCCCGCAATATGCAAGTGACGTCCCAATTCACCGCCCTTCACTGATGATCTTGAAGCCCATGGCGCGCGCGCCCCTCACCATGGCCTATCGGATGTAACACTATACCGCGGATCCCGATGGCCCCTTGCGATGTTCGCTTCTTCATTACAGATGGTCTTTAGTCTGGTCCAGTGTTTCAGTGTCGGAACAACCCTTGTTTTTCAATGTGTCCGGCATGTTTCGCAATGTGCCGAACTGCTCATCGAAAACCAGTTGGTCCAGCGGCAGGCGACGACGCCATCCGGCCTGTTCCAGATCCGGCACGGTTTCGAACTGCGAGACATAGCCCACGCACAGCAGGGCGATGGGCACGACACTTTCCGGAATGCGCAAAATGGAACGCACATCATCCAGCGAAAGGATAGAAACCCATCCGATACCAAGGCCTTCGGCCCGGGCAGACAGCCAGATATTCTGCACGGCGCAGACCGTGGAATAGACATCCATCTCGCTCTGATGGGTCCGGCCCAGCACCACCGGTCCGGCCCGATCCCGCTCGCAGGTGATGCACAGCAGCAGCGGGGCCTCACGCAGGCCCTCCAGTTTCAGGGTGCGATAGAGGGTGCCCCGTTCGCCTTCGAACATATTCGCAGCCTGCGCATTGGCCCGCTGAAACGCCTCATGCAGCGCCGTCTTCGTCTCCGGCCGACGAATCACGATGAAATTCCAGGGCTGGAGAAAGCCCACGGAGGGGGCCGCATGGCCGGCGGCCAGAACGCGGGCCAACACATCATCCGGCACCGGGTGCGCTAGGAAATTGCGGCGCACGTCGCGCCTTTCATGGATGCAGCGATAGATGGCCTCGCGCTCCGCCGCTGAAAAACTGTTGTCCTGCGTCATACGCGCATCTCCCTCCGGCCGGCGCGATCCACCCTACCGCATCTCTCACATGGCGCTATCCATAGCCCGCCCTCGCCGGACCGCAACAGGGGCGCTTCTTGCGAGGGCAGCCCCCATGTTTTTGCCAGATCGCGCATTATCCTGGCCATACCGCCTTGTTTCTGCCGTCGCGAGCGGTGTCATAATCAGTTATCCCGTATCCGTCCGAGGATTCGAACCGGAGTTGCCGATGTTTGCGCGCACTGTCTGCCTCGCCCTCGTCTGCGTCGCCATGGCCGGCCCCTTCTCTCTGGCCGCCCAAGCGGAAGAGACCACCAACGTCAGCAACAAGACCAGCGCCACGGCAGAACAGGCCCCCTTCCGCACCGGCGTCTCCCTCATGGGTGAGCCGAAATATCCGCCGGGCTTTGCGCATTTCGATTATGTGAACCCGCAGGCGCCCAAGGGCGGACTGCTGCGGCTCGGCGCGGATGGCACCTTCGATTCCCTGAACTTCATCGTGCCGCGCGGCACCCCCCCCAGCGGCATGCAGTTTCTTTACGATACGCTGATGGCCCCCTCCTATGATGAGGTCTCCAGCGAATATGGCCTGCTGGCGGAAGGGCTGAGCTATCCGGCGGATTATTCCTCGGTTACCTATCGCCTGCGGGAGGGCGCGAAGTGGCATGATGGCCAGCCGGTGACCCCGGAGGATGTGGTGTGGTCCTTCGAGGCGCTGACCGCAAACAATCCTAGCCAGCGCTTTTATTACAGCCATGTGGTGAAGGCCGAGAAGACCGGCCCGCGCGAGGTGACCTTCACCTTCGATCAGGCCGGCAACCGCGAACTGCCGCAGATTGTCGGCCAGCTCATGGTGATGCCCCGGCACTGGTGGACGGGTACCGGCCCGGATGGCAAGCCACGCGACATCTCCCAGGGCACGCTGGAAGTGCCGCTTGGCTCCGGCCCCTATCGCATCAAGGAGGTAGTGCCGGGCCGCTCCATTAGCTATGCCCGCGTGCCCGACTATTGGGGCAAGGATCTGCCGGTGAATGTGGGCCAGCACAATTTCGATGAGATCCGCTACGAGTATTTCCGAGATGAAACCGTGATGCTGGAAGCCTTCAAGGCCGACCAGTATGACTGGCGGGTGGAAAGCTCGGCCAAGAACTGGGCCACCTCCTATGATTTCCCCGCCCGCAAGGCCGGGGATGTGGTGCTGGAGATGTTCGAAAACCGCGCCATAGGCGTGATGCAGGCCTTCATTCCCAATCTGCGCCGCGAGAAATTCCAGGACAGGCAGGTGCGGCAAGCGCTGAACTATGCGCTGGATTTTGAGGGCATGAACCACACCCTCTTCTTCGGCCAGTATGTAAGGGTCAACTCCTTCTTCTCCGGCACGGAACTGGCCTCTTCCGGGCTGCCGGAAGGGCGCGAGCTGGAAATTCTGCAGGAGGTGAACAAGGCGCTGCCCAACGCCCTGCCGCAGGAGGTCTTCACCACACCCCATACCAATCCGGTGGCCGGAGATGAGCGCGAACGCCGCAACAATCTTCGCGCCGCCGCCCGTCTGCTGAAAGAGGCCGGCTATGAGGTGAAGAACCGCAAGCTGGTGAATGCGAAGGGCGAACCCTTCACCATCGAGATCCTGCTGGCGAGCCCCGCCATGGAGCGCGTAGCGGTGTTCTACAAGCCCGCGCTGGAGCGGCTGGGCATCACCGTAAACATTCGTCTGGTGGACAGTTCCCAATATGTGAACCGGGTGCGGGCGCGGGATTTCGACATGATCGTTTCCGGCTGGAGCCAGTCGCTCTCGCCCGGCAATGAGCAGCGCAGCTTCTTCGGCTCATCTTCCGCCAACCAGCCCGGCAGCTATAATTTCGCCGGCATTGCGAGCCCGGCCGTCGATCTGCTGATCGAAAAGGTCATCTATGCGAAGAGCCGCGAGGATCTTGTCGCCGCCACCCGCGCGCTGGACCGGGTGCTGATGTGGAACGAGTTTGTCGTGCCGGCCTGGACGCTGAACTACACCCGCACCGCGCGCTGGAACCGCTTCAGCCACCCCGCAACCCTGCCCACCTACAACTATGCCTTCCCCGACATCTGGTGGTTCGACAAGGACAAGGCCGCCCGTATCGGCGCCGGCCCGCAGGAACAGAAGGCCAAACAGGGGGACAAGGCGCAATGACAGAAACCTTGCGCACCACGCCCCTCTCCTTGGGCCAACCCCAAACCGACACCGGGAAACGGGAGACCGTGAGGGAGCTTTCCCCCACCGCTGACCTCACCCGGCGCACCCTGTTGTTCGCGGTGGGCGGCATGGTCGGTGGTGGCGTCGCGGGCGGCCTGATGGCCGGCCCGGCCCGTGCGCAGGAAACGGATGCGACAGGCATTGCGGCCACGGTGCTGGAGGACAGCGGCGCGCCACAGGCCATGATCCAGCGCCACGGCCTCTCCTTCTTCGGAGACTTGCGCTATCCGGCCGGTTTCAGCCATTTCGACTATGTGAACCCGGATGCGCCCAAGGGCGGCCCCTTCTCGCAGATGGGCCGCAGCGTGTTCTACAACCAATCCTTCAACAGCTTCGATACGCTGAACCCCTATAATCAGCGTGGCAACGGGGCGTTCGGCATCGAGCTGGTCTATGACACTCTGATGGAAGCGGCGGGCGATGAGAAATCCGCCATGTATCCGCGCCTGGCCCATGCGGTCGAGGTTTCCGGGAACGGGCTCACCTATCGTTTTCTGCTGCGCCCGGAAGCCCGCTTCCATGATGACACGCCGGTGACTTCCGCCGATGTGGTGGCCAGCTTCGAGGCGCTGAAGGCCCATGGCTATGAAACCATTCGCATGGCGCTGCACACCCTCACCAGCGTGGAGGCCGACGGCCCCTATGCCGTGGTGATGCGCTTTGCCGCCGGGCGTTCCCGCAGTGCGCCACTCACCGCCGCCGGCCTGCCCATCTTCTCGAAGGCGTTTCTGGGCCAGCACCCTTTCGAGCGTTCGCTGACCGAGGCACCGCTCGGCTCCGGCCCCTATCGCGTGGCGCGGTTCGAGGCCGGGCACTACATCGAATATGAGCGGGTGAAGACCTATTGGGGCCAGAAGCTGCCGGTGATGACGGGCCGCTACAACTTCGACACCATCCGCTACGAATATTTCCGCGATCGCATCGCCAGCCTTGAGGGCTTCAAGGCCGGAGCCTATCTGTTTCGCGAGGAATTCACCGCCCGCGAATGGGCCACCCAATATGATTTCCCCGCCGTGCGCGATGGCCGCGTGAAGCTGGATACACTGCCGGATAACAGCTTTTCCGGCGTGCAGGGCTGGTTCATGAATACCCGCCGCCCGCAATTCTTCGACCGGCGGGTGCGCGAAGCCATCAACATGCTGTTCGACTTCGAATGGACCCGCAAGAACCTGATGTATGACGCCTATGCGCGCACATCCTCCTTCTTCCAGAATTCGGACATGATGGCCGAGGGCGACCCTTCACCCGCCGAACTGAAGCTTCTGGAGCCCTTCCGCGGCAAGGTGCCGGAGGCGGTCTTTGGCCCGCCCTTCATCCCGCCGGTCTCGGATGGCTCGGGCGAGGACAGGGCCTTGCGCCTGAAGGCCGTAGCCCTGCTCAAGGCCGCCGGCTATCGTTTTCAGGCTGGCCGGCTGGTGGACCGCAAGGACAAGCCCTTCACCCTTGAATTTCTGGATTTCGACAGCGCGATGGAGCGCCACCATGCGCGCTTTATCGGTCATCTGAAAAAGGTCGGCATCAACGCGACCTACCGGGTGGTGGACCCGGCGCAATTCCAGATGCGCCTGCAGAATTTCGATTTCGACGTGATCTCGCGCCGCTACAGCTTCTCGCCCTATCCGGGAGAGGAGTTACAGGCCTATTTCTCCACCGAGGCGGCCCGCACGCCCGGCTCCTACAATGTAGCCGGTATTTCAGATCCGGCGGTGGACGGGCTCATCGCGCAGGCCATCGCCGCCAGCTCGGCGCAGGAGCTCACCACCATCTGCCGGGCGCTGGACCGGGTGTTGCGGGCGAATTTCTACTGGATTCCGCAATGGTATGCGAACAGCCACCGCATCGCCTTCTGGAACGTGTTCGATCGGCCGAAGATGAAACCCTATTATAAACTCGGTGCGCTCGACACATGGTGGAGCACCGGCAACACTGATGCGATGCCGCAATGATGCTCCCCATTCCTCATTTTCACGCCTGAGCGGGAGACCCGATGCTCGCTTATATCCTGCGCCGCCTGCTGCTCATGATCCCCACCATATTGGGCATCATGCTGGTGTCCTTCGTCATCGTGCAGTTTGCGCCCGGTGGGCCGGTGGAACGGGTGATCGCCCAGATCACCGGCGATGATGTCTCCGCCACCGCGCGCATTTCCGGCGGCGGGGGGGATTTCTCCGGTGCGGCCGGGGCGCAAGCGGCTGGCACGGGGGATGCCATCAGCTCCAAATATCGGGGGGCGCAAGGGCTGGACCCGGCCTTCATCCAGCAACTGGAGAAGCAGTTCGGCTTCGACAAGCCTACCCATGAACGCTTCTTCAAGATGATCACCGATTATGCGACCTTCAATTTCGGCCGCTCCTATTTCCGCGACATCTCGGTGATTGATCTCATCTCGGAAAAACTGGCTGTTTCCATCTCGCTCGGTCTGTGGATGACATTGCTCACCTATGCCATTTCCATTCCGCTGGGCATTTCCAAAGCCATGCGCGACGGATCACGCTTCGATATCTGGACCTCGGCCGTCGTGATTATCGGCTATGCCATTCCCTCCTTCCTGTTCGCCATTCTGCTGATCGTGCTGTTTGCCGGCGGATCGTTCTGGGACCTGTTCCCGCTGCGCGGGCTTGTTTCGGAGAATTTCTGGCAGATGAGCTGGCCGGAGCGGATCGCCGATTATTTCTGGCATCTGGTGCTGCCCATCACCTCCATGGTGCTGGGGGCCTTTGCCACCATGACGCTGCTGACGAAGAACTCCTTCCTTGAGGAAATCCGCAAGCAATATGTCACCACCGCACGGATGAAAGGGCTGAGCGAGCGGCGGGTGCTGTATGGTCATGTGTTCCGCAACGCCATGCTCATCGTCATCGCCGGCTTTCCGGGGGCCTTCATCTCGGCCTTCTTCACAGGCTCGCTATTGATCGAGACCATCTTCTCCCTGGATGGGCTGGGCCTATTGTCGTTTGAGAGCGTGCTGAACCGGGATTATCCGGTGGTGTTCGCCACCCTTTACATCTTCTCTCTGGTGGGGCTGATCGTGAGCCTGATCTCGGATGTCACCTATATGCTGGTGGACCCGCGTATCGACTTTGAAAGCCGGGAGGTGTGAGGTGATGAACACAGCCACCACCCCCGAAAACATGCCAGAAACCCTGTCCGATGCCACGCCTGAAAAGCGCCACTGGCTTTCGCCGCTGAACCGGCGACGTCTGCTCAATTTCCGACGCAACAAGCGCGGCTACTGGTCTTTCGTCATTTTTTCCATCCTGTTCGTGCTCTCCATGGGCGCGAATTTCGTCGCCAATGACAAGCCGCTGCTGATCTCTTACGGGAACCACTATTTCTTCCCGGTCTTCACGGCCTATCCAGAAACCGATTTCGGCGGCGATTTCGAAACCACGGCCGATTACCGCGACCCCTATGTGCAGGAACTGATTACCGAAAAGGGCGGATGGATGATCTGGCCGCCCATCCGCTATTCCTACGCCACCCATAATCTGGACCTGCCGACCCCGGCCCCCTCTCCGCCGACATGGATGCTGAGCGAGGCCCAGTGCAAGGAGGTGGCCGAACGTAAGGGCGTTTCCGGCTGCCGGGACCTGGAATGGAACTGGCTGGGCACGGACGATCAGGGCCGCGACGTGCTGGCCCGGCTGATCTATGGCTTCCGCATCTCTGTGCTGTTCGGCCTGATCCTCACCGTCATTTCCTCCATCATCGGCGTCGCGGCGGGTGCGGTGCAAGGCTATTTCGGCGGCTGGGTGGATCTGCTGTTCCAGCGTTTCATCGAGATCTGGACCGCCATTCCCTCGCTTTATCTGCTGCTCATCATCTCATCGGTTCTGGTGCCGGGCTTCTGGGTGTTGCTGGGCATATTGCTGCTGTTCTCATGGGTCTCACTGGTGGGGCTGGTGCGGGCGGAATTCCTGCGGGCGCGCAATTTCGAATATGTACGCGCAGCGCGGGCGCTGGGGGTCGGCAATTTCACCATCATGACCCGACACCTTCTGCCCAACGCCATGGTGGCGACGCTGACCATGCTGCCCTTCATCATGTCGTCTTCCGTCATGACCCTGACCGCGCTGGACTTTCTCGGCTTTGGCCTGCCGCCAGGATCGCCTTCTCTGGGTGAGCTGCTTTCGCAGGGCAAGAACAATATCCAGGCGCCATGGCTGGGCCTCACCGCATTCTTCACCGTGGGTGTGATGCTGAGCCTGCTCATCTTCATCGGCGAGGCGGTGCGTGACGCCTTCGACCCGCGCAAGACCTTCGCGTGAGGGAGAGAGACCATGACTGACACCTCTCTTTCCTCCACCCCAGCCAGCCCCGCGACCGAGCCCCCCCTGCTGTCGGTGCGCGACCTCTCCGTCGCCTTCCGCCGTGAGGGGAAGGACACGCTGGCGGTAAACAGGGTCTCCTTCGATATCCGCAAGGGCGAGACGCTCGCACTGGTGGGCGGCTCCGGCTCCGGCAAATCCGTCACGGCTCTGTCCATCCTGAAGCTGTTGCCCTATCCAGCCGCCAGCCATCCCTCCGGGCAGATCCTGTTTGAGGGGCGCGACCTGCTTCAGGTTTCCGAGCGCGAATTACGCGGGGTGCGCGGCAACCGCATCACCATGGTGTTCCAGGAGCCGATGAGTTCACTCAACCCCTTGCACACCATCGAGAAGCAGGTGGGGGAGATGCTCATTCTCCACCGTGGCATGAGCGTTTCCGCCGCCCGCACCCGCACGCTGGAGTTGCTCCACGAAGTCGGCATTCCCGACCCCGAACAGCGCCTTTCCTCCTATCCGCATCAATTGTCCGGCGGACAGCGCCAGCGCGTGATGATCGCCATGGCGCTCGCCAATTCACCCGATCTGCTGATCGCTGATGAACCCACCACCGCCCTTGATGTGACGGTTCAGGCTCAGATCCTGAGATTGCTGAAGGATCTTCAGGCCCGCCTCGGCATGGCCATGCTGTTCATCACCCACGATCTCAACATCGTGCGCAAGATCGCGGACCGGGTCTGCGTGATGCAGAAGGGAGAGGTGGTGGAACAGGGCGGTGCAGAAGAGACCTTCCAGCACCCTCAACACGCCTATACGCGTGAGCTTCTGGAAGCCGAACCCACACCCGACCCAGCCCCCGCCTCCGAGGGGGATGTGGTGGTGAAGGCCGAGGATGTGAAAGTCCACTTCCCCATCAAGCGCGGCTTCTTCCGCAAAACGGTGGGGCATGTGAAGGCGGTGGACGGGGTGAGTCTGTCCATTCGCCGGGGTGAAACACTGGGTGTGGTGGGCGAATCCGGCTCGGGCAAGACCACGCTGGGCCTGGCCCTGTTGCGGCTCATCTCCAGCACCGGAAAGGTCGCCTATCTCGGCCAGCGCATTGACGGCCTTGGCTCCAAGGCCATGCGCCCCCTGCGCCGCCACATGCAGATGGTGTTTCAGGACCCTTATGGCGCGCTCTCACCGCGCATGTCGGTGGGCGATATTGTGGGCGAGGGTCTGCTGGTGCATGCGCGCGACCTTTCCGCCGCCGCGCGCGAGCAAAGGGTGATCTCGGCGCTCGCCGATGTCGGACTCGACCCGGAAGACCGCCATCGCTACCCGCATGAATTTTCCGGCGGCCAGCGTCAGCGCATCTCCATCGCCCGCGCCATGGCGCTGGAGCCGGATTTCGTGGTGCTGGACGAACCCACCAGCGCGCTCGACATGATCGTCCAGTCCCAGATCGTGGAGTTGCTGCGCGCCCTTCAGCGCAAGCGGGATCTCACCTTCCTGTTCATCACCCATGATCTGCGGGTCGTCTCCGCGCTGGCCAGTCATCTGCTGGTGATGCGTGACGGCGTGGTGGTGGAGCAGGGGCCGGCCAGAACGGTGTTCGAAAACCCGCGGGAGGATTATACCCGCGCACTGTTTGCGGCCGCCTTCTCGCTGGAAACCACGCCGGAAGATGTGGTGAACCAATGAGTGCTGCCCGCACGCCTCCCCCGCCTCCTGGTGAGTTGCCACAGGATGGCCCCGCCGATGTCGAGGTGTCGCCCCCCCGACTGCTGGCGGATGCCTACAGGGCCTATGAGCGTTTTGATGTCACCGTGCATGTACCCGGCAGTCCCCCCCTTCATCAGGAGCGGGACGTGCTGCGCGCCGGCCATACGGTCGGCATCCTGCTTTATGACCCGGATCGCGACAGCGTGGTGCTGATCCGCCAGTTCCGCTTGCCGGCCTTTCTCATGCTGGGGGCGGAACGGGCCGAGCTGGTGGAAATTGTCGCCGGTGGTGTTGAGAAGGGGGAAGAGGCCGAGGCTGCTGCCCGGCGCGAGTGCGTGGAGGAAACCGGGCTTGCGCCACGCCTTCTGGTGCCCATGCTGCGTTTTCTGCCCACACCGGGTATCATCGACGAATATGCCAGCTTCTTTCTCGGCATTGTGGACGCCACAAACCTGCCAGAACGTGGCGGCATGGCTGGCGAGGCGGAATTGACCCGGCCCTTCCTTTTATCGGTTGACCGGGCCATTGCCATGGTGGCAGAGGGGCGCAGCGCCAATGGCTATCTTGTCATCGCCCTGCAATGGCTCGCCCTGAACCGGGCCCGCCTGCCGCAACTCATTCGCCCCACCTGACCGGAACGACTAAGGAGCCCGGATATGGCATCACATCGCACCCTCATTTCTGCCATGGGCACACTCGCCATCGCCACCTCAGCCCTAACGGCCCCCGCTCTTACCTCTCCCGCCCTTGCCGCCAGCAAGGAGCCGGAACTCAAGGCCCGCACCACGCTGACCCTCGGCCCGGGCCCCGTGGAAACCCGCCCCGTGTACTATGAGTGCGACAAAGGCTGGCCGCTTTTCGTCACTTATGTAAATGCCGGTCCCAATGCGCTGGCCATTCTGCCGGTGAAGGGCGTGGGGCAGCTTTTCGTGTCCACCATTACCGCGTCCGGCAGCCGCTATGTTTCTGGCCCCTATGAATGGACCACAAAAGGCGATGAAGGCACCCTTCGGGATCTGACCCGCGAGAAGGATGAGAACGTCATCTATAGCTGCAAGGCCAATGCCGAGAAGAAGTGAGCCCCAATAGGGCTCAGATGCTTCATTTTGTCAGGGGCGGGCTGCAAGGTCCGCCCTTTGGCATGCCTGATTTAGCACGTCTGATACGGAAATGCCGGCATTTGCCCCGACGTCTCTCCTGTCTCCCTGCTCCCGGAAGGATAACTTGCCCGCAAGGGGAAAACGGCGCAAAACATGACGCGACATCCTGTTTCACCCGGTCTGGCCGCGCGCTTTCCGGGTATGGCGGCGGATGCCATGGATGGCCCGCCCCGTCATCTTTCTGCCCCCGCGATTCTCTCCTCGCCCGCACGCAGCCCGAGCCTCAACATCTGACACAGCTGCCATATCCATGAGCCATGTTCTCGCGGAAATCGCGATCATCCTCCTGCCCATCTTCGGGCTCATCGCGGTCGGCTATGGTGCGGCGCGCAGTGGACTGATGAGCGAGAAAGCCTCTGACGGGCTCGCGGAATTCGTCTTCAATGTCGCCGTGCCGGTGCTCATCTTCAAGACGCTGAGCGACGCCCATCTGCCGGATGCCCAGCCCTGGGGCTACTGGATCGCCTATTTCAGCGGGGCCTTCTTCGTGTTTGCGCTGGCCATGCTGGCGGCGCGCAAGCTGTTTGGCCGCAACCATGATGAAGCGGTCATTCATGGTTTTACGGCCGGGCAGGCCAATACCGTGTTCGTGGGTGTTCCGCTCATTCTGAATGCCTATGGCGAAGCCGGGGCGGTGCCGCTGTTTCTGCTTCTGGCCATTCATCTGCCGGTGATGATGGTGGCCGCCACCTTGCTGCTGGAAGGCGGCGCGAGCTTCGCCACATCGGCCACACGCCGCCGGCTGTTGAAGGCTCTGGCCTTCAACCCCATTCTTCTCGGTATTTATGCAGGCGGGCTGGCCCAGATGACCGGCACCAGCGTTTCCGGGGTGCCGCGCGACATGATTAACATGATCGCAGCGGCCGCCACGCCCTGCGCGCTGATCTCGCTGGGCCTGTCTCTCAAGCGCTATGGCATTGGCGGGGATCTGCGCCCGCCTCTGCTCATCAGCACGCTTAAGCTGCTGGTGCACCCGCTGGCGGTGTTCCTGCTCACCTTGCTGCTGCCCATGCCGCCGGTGTGGGCCGGTGTGGCCGTGCTGTTCGCCGCCATGCCGAGCGGGGTGAATGGCTATCTGCTGGCCCAGCGCTACGGGCTGGGCGTCAATATCGCGACCAGCGCCGTCTCGCTGTCCACCATGCTCTCTGTCTTCACCATCGCGATCTGGCTGTATATTCTGGGCCTGTGAGGCCGCTTGCGCCGTGCCCCCAGCGGCCCCCTTCAGCGCCGCCGTCACGCCGGCCCGTCAAAACCCAGCCTCTGGCAGATCTCCTGCGGTGACACGCCAGATGCGCGCAGGGCCTGAAGGCTGGTGGCTCCATGGCTCTTGGAGAGCTTGCGCCCGGCCTCATCCAGAATGAGGCGATGATGGTGATAAACCGACGATGGCAGCCCCAGCAGACGTTGCAGCAGCACATGGACCACGGTGGCCGCCTCCAGATCCGCCCCGCGAATCACATGGGTAATGCCCTGAAGCGCATCATCCACCACCACGGAGAGATGATAAGAGGTCGGCGTATCGCGCCGCGCCAGAACCACATCTCCCCATGCGCGCGCATTCATGCCCTGCCGCAATACCGGTTGGCAAAGCGGATCATCGCCCGGCGTTTCCTGCCAGACCAGATCAGCCCCCGTCACATCCAGCGCCGCCGCCATATCCAGCCGCAGCACGAATGCCTCCCCGGCCTCACGCCGCCGCCGGCGCGCGGCATCTGACAGGGATGAGCGTGCAAAGGGATAAAGCGGTGCCCCATCGGGATCGCGCCGGGCGGGCATGCCACGGGCTTCTTCCTGCGCCGCCACGGCACGGGCAATTTCACCCCGGCTCTCAAAGGTGGGATAGATCAGCCCCATCGCCTCCAGCCGGCCCAATGCGGCGGCATAATCGGCGAAATGCTCCGATTGCCGGCGGGGCGGCTCTGCCGGATGAAGCCCCAGCCAGTCCAGATCCGTCAGAATGGCCTGCTCAAGGTCCGGGCGACAGCGTGTGGTGTCAATATCTTCCAACCGCAGCAGAAACCGCCCGCCAGCTCGTTCAGCCGTGCGCGCATTCAGCAGGGCTGAAAACGCATGGCCCAGATGCAAATGTCCATTGGGGCTGGGCGCGAAGCGGCACACAAGCGCGCTCATGCCGGCACGCCCTCTACCCGCAGGAACGCACAGGAATGGGGAAACATCATGTGGGGCGCAGGTGTCATGGCCGGTGGGATCAGGTGAGCGGGAATCGCAAACTAGCATGAGAGCGCGAAAGCGTGGGCATCGCGGACAGCCCTGCCCCATAACCTTCCTCTGCGGAATAAAAACGATCAGATCCACTTCATTTCAGGATCTGCCCATGGCCTGCCGATGTGTTTCATGCCTACAATGGGCGTTCTTCTGGCAGCTGGAATAAGGTCCGGCTGCTGTCTGTTCAGTGCGTTTACAAGCCCGGAGGAGCCTTGCTCATGCCCCTTCACGACGACATGACGCCTGTTCTGGATGGTCCGCGCCTGCTACCGCGTCATGGCGGCCCGGCAGACAGCCTTGTGGTGCTGCTGCACGGCTATGGAGCCGATGGCCGGGACCTGATCGATCTGGGAGAAAGCTGGGGTGCCCATATGCCGGGCACGGCCTTCGTTTCCCCTCATGCCCCGCACCCCTGCAGCGAAGCCCCGATGGGCAGGCAATGGTTTCCACTGGATGCACTGGACCCGCATGAACTCGCGCGCGGGGTCGAAAATGCCACCCCCACCCTGGAAACCTTTCTGGCGCAGGAACTGGCCCGGCTGAACCTGCCAGCAGAACGCATGGCACTGGTGGGCTTCAGTCAGGGTGCGATGATGGCGCTGCATGCCGGGCTGAACGCCACCCACCCGCCGGCGGCCATCATTTCCTATTCCGGCCTGTGGGCCGGCATTGCCCGCCCGCCGGCGGAAGCCTTCAATGCACCGCCTCCGGTGCTTCTGGTGCATGGCGCGCAGGATGAGGTGGTGCCCTCCGATGCGCTGTTCGCCTCCGCCAACGCCCTGACCAGCGCCGGCGTGCCGGTGGAATGGCATATGTGCCCGGATCTGCCCCATGGCATCGATACGGATGGCATCACCCGTGGCGGCAACTTTCTTTCCGCCCTTCTCGGCCCCCGAACATTCGGTGCGCCGGCGCATCCGCCGCATGGCGCCCTGCATTGAAAAGGGGAGAAAGAAGACAGCTTCACAAGGATGACATGCGCCATATAGAATATAGCCGCGCGGAAGCGCTGTAGCTGGCGTTTCCCGCGGCACTTTCATGCGTGCTAACTGCGATGCGCCCATTCTGCACACGGCGCATGGCGGGGGAGCCAAGCCCTTGAGCTGTGCAATCAAACCCGGCAGCTGGCCGGCCCTTGTGCTCAATGCCGATTATCGGCCGCTGAGCTATTATCCCTTGTCCGTCTGGTCCTGGCAGGATGCGGTCAAGGCGGTGTTTCTGGATCGCGTGAATATCGTCGAATATTATGACAAGGCGGTTCGAAGTCCCGGGTTGGAATTCCGATTACCCAGTGTGATTTCCCTGCGGACCTTCGTGAAGCCGACCCGACAACCCGCCTTCACCCGCTTCAACGTCTTTCTGAGAGATCGCTTCTCCTGCCAATATTGTGGCTCCCGTGACGATCTCACCTTCGATCATCTCATTCCCCGCGCCAGGGGCGGGCAAACCACCTGGGAAAATGTCGTCACAGCCTGTTCGCCCTGCAACCTGCGCAAGGGCAGCGCCATGCCCGCAGATATCGGCATGTGGCCGGCACAGATGCCCTACCCCCCCTCCATTCAGGATCTTCACCAGAACGGGCGACAGTTTCCGCCCAACTATCTGCATGAGAGCTGGCTGGACTATCTTTACTGGGATACCGAACTGGAACCCTGAACCCGGCCCCCCAAAACGCAACAGCCAGGCATCCGTCGCAGATCAGCCGAAGGTCATCAGCCAAGGTTCAGGCAGGAGTCAGGTCTTGCGGGGCCACAGTGCGCCACAGCTTGCGACACCGCCAAGGCCCGCCGCGATCAGCGCATTCCAGCCGGCCATGGAGACACCGAACAGCCGCCACGGCGCTTCATCACAGCGTAGCACACGCGTGCCTTTCAGCGCAGCGAACACATCGGTCGTGATTTGCGGCACGCCGCCGGTGCAGCTGGTCGGGCCCGCCCAGAAGCGCCATTCCACTCCGGCATGATAGGCGGCCAGCACCGCATTGGCGAACATGGCCAGTGCCAGAACACCCAGCAGCACCCGACCGATCCCCACCCAGACCGTCCGCTCCGCACCGAAGACGAGCAGCATGAAGCTGACAATGGCCAGCGGCACACCGGCATAATAGGCAATGCGCTGATCCAGACACAGCGGACAGGGCGCAAGCCCGATCACCAGCTGAAAATACCAGGCCGCAGCCAGTGCGAAGGTGGAGCCCAGCGCGAGAATCAGGGCGCTTGCAGCCGGCAGGGGAAAGGCTGAACGGGAATTCGGACTCACGAAAACCTCTTCTCAAACCGGGCCGGACAGGAACAAAACCTGCCCCACACGATGCCGCCGGATTATCGCTCTGGGGTATCGCGCCAGAGCGATAATGTCCACCAACCCAAGCACAAACCCGCTTCACCCCTCACATTTCCCCCTCACGATGCAGCCATATTAGAGTCATTCTCATTCCATGAGAGAAAGATGGCGCACCCGAATGATTTCGGCTATAAGTCGCTAGTCGTGTTCGGAGGCATTCGCAACTAGAGTCCCTCCAGCCCGGCAGACCTGATGGTAGCTCAAGCGGATTGCGGCCTGACATGAATGATATGACTCGAACCCGCTCCGCCTTCGGCATTCCCGTCACGCCGGGCGCTGAAGGCACTGAGGATCTCATGCTCCCGGTTGCGCAGTTGCGTGACATCTCGGTGGCGCGGCGCACAGGATGCCCCTTCCACGATGTGCGCGAAATGCTGCGTGAAGTGGGCCTGCGCCCCACCCGTCAGCGCCTCGCCCTCGGCTGGCTCCTTTTCGCCAAGGGCAACCGCCATGTGACGGCGGAAATCCTGCACGAGGAAGCCATCAAGGCGCGCTTCCCGGTCTCCCTCGCCACCGTTTACAACACGCTGCACCAGTTCACGGAATCCAAACTGCTGCGCGAAGTAGCGGTGGATGGCTCCAAAACCTATTTCGACACCAACGCGTCCGACCACTACCATTTCTATCTCGAAGAGAAGAATGATCTGGTGGATATTCCGGCCAGTGATGTGGAATTGAGCTGCCTGCCCGAACCGCCCGAAGGTTATGAAATTGCCCGGATTGATGTGGTGGTGCGCCTGCGCAAGGTGTCCCGGGCCTGAGGATTCACCCTCTGAAAAGACGTCCGGATATGGCGGGCTGGCGGGGTGCGTTTCTGTCGCCCTGAGCTTTGTAGCGGCAGCCTGACCCAGTATGGCTACGGGTCATGACAGCTTGCCTTGACTGCGGGCCTTGCACTCTGTTTTCCGCTGCGGCAGCATCAGATGGAGCAGACAGAGAATGATCCTGTCTGCATTCAGACTTCCGGGTTCTGCCATGTCGCCCCGCGGTATCTCATCGTCCCGCACTCTTCCTGCTCATCAACGGGCAGCATCTCATGATGCATCAGGCACCAAAAAACCAGCGCCGGAAGGTCCTGCGCCTGCGCGCCGACGCCCCGCCAGTCTGCTGGTTATGGGCCTTGTAGTGCTGGGCGCGGCATTGCTGCTCATTGCACTCCTGCTCTGGAGCCGATACGGAACAACGGTTTTCTTCGATGTGATGAATGCTGGCCTTGCCACCTGCCTCTAGGCTTTGCCCGTCAGGCATCCGGCCTGCAGAAGCGACGGCCTGACCGCCCGGCAGGTTTCATCACGCCGTGCAGGGGAAGTGTACCATGTCCAAGCGCCCGCAGAAGTCCTCCCGTCCGGTCAAAAAGCTGGCCGCCCGGCCATCCACTTCTGCACGCAATCGGACCATTGCCCTGTTTGCGGCATTTACAGCCGGAGCCGCCATTCTGGTGGCGGCCGTCTCCCTACTTCTGCCCTCTGCCCCCCCGCAGGGCATCACATCCTCGACCAGCGTGGGCGGCCCCTTCCAACTGGTGGACCAGAATGGCGTCACGGTGACGCAAGCCGATCTGAAGGGCAAACCCACCCTCATCTTCTTCGGCTTCACCCACTGCCCGGATGTCTGCCCCACCTCCCTGTTTGAGATGTCCGAGATCTTCGCAGCCCTCGGCCCGGATGCCGACAAAGCGCAGTCCTTCTTTGTGAGCGTGGATCCAGAGCGCGATACGCCGGAGGTGATGCATTCCTATCTCTCCAGCTTTGCCCCGCAATTGCGCGGCCTGAGCGGCACGCCGGAAGAGGTGGAGAACATCAAGCGGCTGTACCGCGTCTATGCCCGCAAGGTGCCGCTGGAAGATGGCGATTACACCATGGACCACACCGCCACCATCTATCTCATGGACAAAACCGGCAGCTTCGCAGGCCCCTTCAATGCCAAGCGTCCGCCGAAAGAGGCCGCGCAGGATCTGCGGCGCTATTTCTGAAGCGCCGTATTGAGGCCCGCCTTGTGGCGTTGGCGCGAAAGGCCGTGCTCGGTCTTCTTCCAGTAGAAGGGCCGCCAGACCAGATCCACCAGCGCATTGAAGGTAGCAACGGAGGCCAGCACCCAATAGGCGGGGATAGTCATCACCACGCTCCACCTCACCTTCTGCCCGCGTCTGCGCCAGCCCATAACAACAGCCAGCGCCGCCCCCACCGTTCCGGCCAGCAAGGTGCAGTAGGAGAGACAGGAGACGATCACTTCCAGAGCCGTCTCCCCGGGCAGGCCCACCACGCCCTGTGAGAGATCATACAACAGCAGCAACAGAAAGAAGGGATGCGCCAGCGCGGCGGCGAAAGGCCCCACGGTGAGAAGCGCCAGAGCCAGCGTATCCTTCAGCCCCAGTTGCCGCACCAGCGCGCGGGGCTGGCGGCCATGCACCAGAATGGTCTGCGCCCAGCCCTTCATCCACCGGGTACGCTGGCCCAGCCAGGCCCGCCATGTCAGCGGGGCTTCCTCGAAGGTGGAGGCCGCAATCACCCGAGTGCGCCATCCGGCCCGCACCAGACGCACGCCGAGATCGGCATCTTCCGTAACATTGAACGGATCCCAGCCCCCGACCTTCTCCAGCACATCGCGGCGGAAATGATTGGAGGTACCACCCAGCAGAATGGGCAGCTCCAATGCATTCAGAAAGGGCAATAACACATCGAACTGGGCCGCATATTCCGCCGCAAACTGGCCGCTGATCCAGCTCTCATCGCCATTGTCCACGCACAGGCGGGCCTGCACGCAGCCCACATCCGGCTGTCCGCGAAAGGCCGCCAGCGCTCGGCGCAACTGATCCGGTTCCGGCAAATCCTCCGCATCGAAAATGCACACATAGGTGCCACGCGTGAACGCCAGCGCCATATCCAGCGCCTTGGGTTTGGTGCGTGGGCCGATATTGGCAACCGCCACCTCTTCCATGCAGGTCGGAAGGGGCGTCGCCGCGATGGCGGCGCGGGTGGGGGCGTCATCCGCTTCCACCACCAGCTTGATGTCGAGCTTCTCGGGCGGATAATCCAGCGCGCCAAGAGCCGCCACCAGTTGCGGCACCACGCCGGCCTCCCGATAAAGCGGTACCAGAATGGAATAGACCGGCAAGGCGCGCTCAAAGGCACGCGCATCAGCGGCGCTGTGCGCCCCCGCATCTGCTTCTTCAGCGGGCTGACGCGGCAATTCCGCGGGATAGAGGCAACCGGCCAGACGCAAGGTGATCCAGAACAGGAATACCAGCGAGAGGAGGCTTTGCAGAATGAGAAAGCCTGTTGTCACCGGCTGCCCCAGCAGCAGGGGCACCAGAAGGGCTGCCGCCAGAGGCAGCACAATGGCCAACCCCACCATGGTGGTCACGAAAGGCTGGGAGAGCGTTCCGGCAGACGCTTCGGGATGCGTATCACGCAGATGAAAGGTGGCATGGTGTGTCAGGGCCCGGTTGGCGCGCGCCATCACCAGAGCCCGTAATTCAGATGGAGCACACAGGCGCACACGTTGGCGCAGCGTGGGATCCGCCTTCAGGGCGCGGGCCAGATGGCGCACCTCCCGCCCCTCTGCGGCAATGTTGAACCGGGTGCGCCCATCCGCCAGCATTTCGGGCACCGCGCCGGTGCGCAACAGGGCCTTCAGCGTCCCGGCATCCGGCGGCAGATGCAGATCATCCGTCTGCGCCAGTTCCAGCCCCAGATGCGCAGCAAGACATTGCGCCGACTGCCGGGGCGTGACATAGCCCTGCGCCACCAGCACCTGATCGCCACCCACACCCAGATCTCGGGCGCGGTGCAAGGCGGCCATCAACACTTCGGGCGTCACAATCCCCTCGAAGGCGGCCAGCTCAACCGGAAGAGCCTCCGAAACAGCCGGCAGCGCACCTCTGGAAAGACGATCCAGATGATCACCCTTGCTCCCCCGGCGGGCCTGCCCCACCATGGTGGGATCGTGCGCTCCTGCATATTTGACGCCGGAATGTGTGACGCCGGACACTGTCTCGCCCTGATCCCAGTCGTTCATGAGCCCCCGACCATGCGTATCCACACGCCTTCACGATCAGCCCTCATGAATCGCCTTCACCTCGTGCCACGCATGTTGTTGCGCGCACTGCCGGGACACAATCGCAGGCTGCCATTTTCCCTCATAGGCAGCAAAAACCGGATGCGCCATTGCCCTGCAGTTGCAGTCGTTCCGGCGGAGCACAACCTATGGGTGGAAGATGTCCGCACTCCAGGGGGACACAATCAGCACAGGCATTGTCTGATCGCCGGGGCCATTCTGGCCGGCCTACTGCTTCTGCCTTTGCCCGCCCGCGCGCAGACAGATGCCCCTCCTCCCGCATCTGCCCCAAAGGCTGAGGCCGCGCCGGCGGTCACCATTCCCAATTTCTGGAACATGGCCCGGCGACAGGAACGGCCCGATACCGCCCGTCTGCCGCGGGAATTGCGCTTCGTGACGGCGGATGATTATCCGCCTTTCAATTTCCGTGATGGCAACGGCCAGATTGCCGGCTTCAATATTGATCTGGCCCGCGCCATCTGCACGGAACTGGCACTCACCTGCGCCATTCAGCCCACCGCTTTCGATGCCGTGATTCCGGAACTGGAGGAGGGCCGCGCCGATGCCGCCATTGCCGGCATTGCCGTGACGCCGGCCGCCCGGCAAATTCTGGATTTTTCAGAGCGCTATCTGGGCCTGCCGGCCCGTTTCATCGCCCGGCGAGATGATGCCGCCCTGTACCAGCAGGCGACGCCTGAACACTTGGCCGCCCACCGCATTGGCGTGGTGAGCCGCACCGCGCATGAAGCCTATCTGCGCTCTTTCTTCAACGAAGCGGCGATCCGTCCCTATCCGGATCTGGCCAGCGCCCGCACCGCGCTGAAGGCCGGGGAGGTGGATCTTCTGTTTGCCGACGGACTCACACTGGCGCTTTGGCTCAATGGCGCGGATTCGCAAGACTGCTGCCAGTTTGTGGGGGGGGCCTATACGGAAAGCCTGTTCTTCGGCGAAGGGCTGGCCGTCGCTGTGCGGCAAGGGGATGCACCGCTCCGCGCGGCCATCAATTATGCCCTGCAACGGCTCTGGGAGAAGGGCATCTATATGGATCTGTATCTGCGCTGGTTCCCGGTCAGCTTCTACTGACCCGGCAGATCCGCCCCCTTGCCCGCACCATTGCCCGCAGCGCGCAGAAGCTGCGCCATGGTGCGGATCTCCTGCCGGTCTTCCTCAAGCTGGCCGGTGAGAAGATGCACCCAGTTGAAGCCGATATAGAGCCGGACCAGCACATCCACGGCCCCTGCCTGCACCTCCTTTCGCGCCACCGCGCGGCTGAACAGGGTGTGCACATCCTTCAAACGCTGGGGCATGAACTTGTTGCGCAGCGATTCGAGCGCCGTCTCGCTCACCTGCGCTTCGGCAATCAGCGCGCGAAACGTGCTGCCGCAGGAGGTTTCCCGCCAGAAGCGCCACAGGGCACAGGTATAGGCTTCCAGATCCTCCACCAGCCCGCCCCTGTCCGGAAGGCTCATGCTGGTGCTTTTCTCGCGGCTGTAAATGTCGATGAACAGGTCGGCCTTGTTCGGCCACCAGCGATAGATGGTCGGCTTGCCGGCTCCGGCGCGGCGCGCCACCGCATCAATGGAAAAACCGGCATAGCCCTTCTCGGCCAACAGGCTGCGCCCGGCCTCCAGTATGGCGGCCTGTGCCTCCGGATTGCGCCGCGCGCCGATAGAGGCGCGTCGGCATCCCCCCTCTTGCGCACCGAATTTTCGGCCCGTGGGCATCGGGGTTTTCGGAGCAGGGATTTCTGTTGTGTCTTTCAGACCGGACAAGGTGGCTCTCCTTTTCACTTGATATAAACGAAACGGATCGTTTATATCAATGACAACGAAACGCACCGTTCCGTTACCAGGAAACATCCATGCCCGCATCCCGCCCCTCCGCGCCCACACAGTCTGCACCTGCCTCGCGGGTGGCCGACAGCGCCGAAAGCGCCCTGCACACGCATGCCTCATCTGACATGACAGCCACGAAAACGGGCGTGCCCCCAGCGAGCGTATCCCCGGCGGACGAACCCGCAGCCAGCCAGACGCCCCGCCTACCGGTTGTGCGTATTCCACCCCTGTCGCATCTGCGTTTTCTGCTGCTGATGATGTTGGGGGCCTATCTGCTCATCAACGCGATTTTGTATCTTCTGGCTCCGCTGACGGAGGGCTGGCCGGTGTGGCTCACCACGCTTGTGGCGGTGCCATTCATGGTTCTGGGCATGGTGCATGTCATCGCGCCATTCGCCGCGCCCAAAAAGCCCAGAGCCCACCCCGTGCCCGAACATGCATCAAAGCCGCCATCAACGCGTTGACGCCATGGCCGGACATTCCTAAGTTCTCGCTCCATTTCCGGAGCCTGACATGACAGAAACCCCGTCCGCCTCGGCCACGCCCGCCGAACTGCGCCAACTTGCCGAAACCGCCGGCGCATGGCCCTTTGAGGAAGCGCGCAAGATCGTGGAACGGCTGAAGCGCAAACCCAAGGACGAGGTGCTGTTCGAAACCGGCTATGGCCCCTCCGGCCTGCCGCATATCGGCACGTTCGGCGAAGTGGCGCGCACCACCATGGTGCGTCATGCCTTTCGCGTGCTGACGGAAGACAAGATCAAGACCCGCCTGCTATGCTTCTCCGATGACATGGACGGCATGCGCAAAGTGCCGGAGAATGTGCCGGATGTGGAGGCGCTGAAGCCCTATCTCCAGTTGCCTCTCACCAAGGTGCCCAACCCCTTTGGCGGGGATTATGAAAGCTTCGGGCATCACAATAATGCGATGCTGCGCCGCTTCCTCGACACTTTCGGCTTTGATTACGAATTCGCCAGCGCCAGTGACTATTACCACGCCGGCAAGCTGGACGCCGTGCTGCTGAAGGCCGCCGAGAAGTATGATGACATCATGGCCATCATGCTGCCCACGCTGGGTGAGGAGCGCCAGGCCACCTACAGCCCCTTCCTGCCCATTTCACCCACCTCCGGGCGCATTCTCTATGTGCCGCTCAAGGCGGTGGATGCTGAGGCCGGCACCATCACCTTCACCGACGAGGATGGGGTGGACAAGACCATTCCCGTCACCGGAGGCCATGCAAAGCTGCAATGGAAGCCGGATTTCGGAGCCCGCTGGGCCGCGCTCGATGTCGATTTCGAGATGTTCGGCAAGGACCACCAGACCAATGCGCCGATCTATGACAGGATCTGCAACGTGCTGGGCGGCATTGCACCGGAGCATTTCGTCTATGAGCTGTTTCTGGACCAGAACGGCCAGAAGATCTCCAAGTCCAAGGGCAACGGCCTCACCATTGATGAATGGCTGACCTATGCCAGCCCGGAGAGCCTAGCGCTCTATATGTTCCAGTCTCCGCGCTCAGCGAAGAAGCTGCATTTCGATGTCATCCCGAAGGCAGTGGACGAGTATTTCAACTTCCTCGCCCGCTATGAAACGCAGGACTGGAAGCTGCGGCTGAACAATCCGGTGTGGCACATCCATGCCGGCAATCCGCCCAAGCTGGATATGCCCGTCTCCTTCACCATGCTGCTCAATCTCGCCTCGGCCTCCAACACAGAGGAGAAGGAGACGCTGTGGGGCTTCCTGCGCCGCCATGTGCCGGGCATTTCGCCTGAAACCCACCCCAAGCTGGATGAGCTGGTGGGTTACGCGGTGCGCTATTTCCAGGATTTCGTGAAGCCAGGCAAGGTGTTCCGCACGCCAGACGCGGTCGAGCGCGATGCCTTGCAGAAGCTGGACACTGCCCTCGCCGCCCTGCCGGAAAATGCCAGTGCAGAAGATATTCAGACCGCGCTTTACGATGTGGCCCGCCCCATCGAACGGTATCAGGATTTCAAGGCCAAGGGCGCAACGCCCGAGCGACCAGGCGTTTCGGTGCAGTGGTTCAACACCCTCTATCAGGTGCTACTCGGCCTGCAGAAGGGGCCGCGCTTCGGCTCTTTCGTGGAGATTTACGGCGTGCCGGAAACCCGCGCCCTCATCGCCAAGGCGCTGGACGGGTCGCTGCAGTAAGCCGCAACACGCAGCTTCTCTGCCCTAACGATCTTGTGACACAGTGTTTCCGGCCGGCGCTTTGCCGGCCGGTTTCGCCTGAGCCTCAGGCCGTCATGATATAATCGCGCAGCTCGGCGTGCTGACGCTCCATCTCCTGAAGGCGATATTTCACCACGTCACCGATGGAGATGATGCCCACCAGCTGATTGCCGGAAACAACCGGCACATGGCGGAAGCGCCCGCGCGTCATCCGTTCCATGATGGTGGTGATGTTCTCCTCGGCCGTGCAGGTCACCACAGCGCGCGTCATCACCGCATCCAGCTTCGAATCCAGCGCCCTGATGCCATGGCGAGAGAGCAGACGCACAATGTCACGCTCGGAAATGATGCCCACCACGGCTTTTGCGTCATCCACGATGACGACGGCGCCGATGCGGTTTTCCGTCAGGCAATTGACAGCCTCCGCCACCGTGGCATCCGGCTTCATGGCAACAATATCGCTGCCCTTGTGCTTGAGAATGGTGCTGACAGTCATAGGCCATGGCTCCCTTGTCCCGCCATCCCGGTTTTTCCGGTGTTATGCTGGCGACCCGTTTCCGAATTGAAATGATCCACACAAGCGGCCTCTTGCACAAGAGCGCAGCTCGCAGTTGCAGAAAGAAATCGGAACAAGGCGGAAAGTTCCCTCCAGAAGCGGAAGGAACACAGGCTGTTGGAAGCCGGATGATCTTACCGTGCGCGGCGCATGCGCACCGGATCGAACAGGTCAAACAACAGAAGTCCTGCCAGAAAGCCGCCAATATGGGCCTGCCAGGCCACTTCGGCATCACCTATCCCCGGCAGGGAAACGCCGAGGCCCAGAAGCAGATTGAAGCCCACCCACAGGGCCATGAACACCAGCACGCGCCGGTCTCGCAGGCCCTCTCCCAATGTATGGGCGGTATTGTGCTCCGATGGCCGACCAGACCAGCGGGGAGAAAGCGCACCGCCCGGTGCGAAGATGAAGCGCACCGCAGCCGCCATGACCCCTGAAATCGCGCCGGATGCCCCCACCAGCGGCACGCCGCCTTCCGGGTAGCTAAGATAATGCGCGCCCGCTCCTACCACCGCCGTTACGGCGCAGAACAGGATGAAGCGGGTCGCGCCAAAGCGCCGGGCAACCGGGGTGCCAAAGGCCACGAACCACACCAGATTGAAGCCCAGATGCATCCAGTTGCCATGCAGCAGCGCATAGGTCACTGGCGTCCACAGGCGCGGCCCCAGCCCGGTGGCCGCAAAAAACTCTGCCTCCGGCAGGCCATAGCGGCGCGGAATAAAGGCGAATTGCAGCAGCACCTCGAAATCCACCGCGTCACTCAGCAGCAGAACCCGGATGGCGTGGATGGCGGCAAGCAGCCCGCACAGCGCAACCACGCAGGTGGGCGCATTGAAAACGGGCTGGCGCGCAGGTTCGGGCCTGTAGGGCGGAAGGTCGGACACACCCCGTCCATAAGAAGGCTGGCTCGCACGGGCAAGGAAAAAGAACGGACACGGCCAGCCTGCCGGATCTGTCACCGCTGTGCCCACTTCCGGTCCAACATCTTAACGGATGTTAAGGTTAACAAGAGGTTGACAGAGCAATTGCGGCCAATCTCGGGCATTATCCTTTCATTAACCGAGGGTGCAGTGCCCATGACAAAGCGCTTCTTCCAGATACTGACGACGCTCCTGCTGCTTGCCGCAGCCGGCCCGTTTGTCTCTCTCCCGTTCGGCATGGCCTCCCAGGCTGTGGCGCAGGAGCTGCGTTTTGCCAATCTCTCCGCCAGCTTCGCGCCGCGCCATCTGCCCGATAGTGGATACACGTCTGCACCGAAGGGCTTTGTGCGCTTCTGCGCCGAGCATCCAGAAGCCTGCCAGGCACCGCAAAAGGCCGTGCGCGCCGTGCGTCTGGGCGCGCTTCAGCGCCAGCAGCTCACCCAGATCAACCTTCAGTACAATGCCGCCATCGCCCCGATAACCGACATGGAGCAGTATGGGCAGACCGAGCACTGGTCCTATGCCGATACCGGCCTGGGTGACTGTGAGGATTATGTGCTGGAAAAGCGCCGCGCCCTCATTGAAATGGGCTGGCCGGCCTCAGTGCTGCTCATCACCGTGGTGCGCGATCATAATGGTGATGGTCATGCCGTGCTGACTGTGGTGACCGACAAGGGTGACCTGATCCTCGACAATCAGGAAAACGCCATCCTGCCCTGGAAGGAAACCGGCTATCGCTATGTCAAGCGCCAGTCCTATGAAGACCCCAACAAATGGGTATTTCTGGGTGAAACCATGGTGCCGACGGTGGTGGGTGGCCGCTGAACCGGACCGCTCAGAGACAAAGTATCTGTCGAAAGAAAAAGAGCCCGCAAGCGCATCCGAAAGGTGGCTTGCGGGCTCTGACGTGATGCAGCCGCCTATTTGCGCGCCGCTCTTTCATAACGTCGGCGCGCCAGCATGTTCAGCCCCTCAATAGCGGCGGAAAAACCCATGGCTGCATAAACATAGCCCTTCGGCACATGCGCCCCGAAGCCATCGGCAATCAGCGTCATGCCAATCATGATGAGGAAGCCCAGCGCCAGCATCACTACGGTGGGGTTGGCCTCAATAAATTTCGCCAACGGGTCTGCCGCCAGCAGCATGCAGGTCACCGCCACGATGACCGCGATGATCATGATCGGAATATGCTCCGTCATACCCACGGCCGTAATGATGCTGTCGATCGAAAAGACCAGATCCAGCAGCAGGATCTGTACGATGGCAGCCGTGAAGCCGATGGAGACGGCGGCAGGCGCATCGAACAGGTCATCATCAGGGTGCGGGTCCACATTGTGGTGGATTTCCTTGGTGGCCTTCCACACCAGAAACAGGCCGCCGGCGATGAGAATGAGATCGCGCCACGAAAACCCGTGGCCGAACAGCGTGAAGATCGGCGCGGTGAGCGTGACAATGATGGCCACCGTGCCCAGCAAGGCCAGCCGCAGGACAAGGGCCAGGCTGATGCCGATGCGGCGCGCCTTCTGCCGATATTGCTGCGGCAGCTTGTTGGTGAGGATGGAAATGAAGATCAGATTGTCCACCCCCAACACCACTTCCATGGCGATCAGGGTGACAAGGGCGACCCAGGCGGCGGGGTCAGCAGCGAGTTGCAGCAGATAATCCATTCAAAGACAGCTTTCACTGGCAAGGTAGAAAACGCCGCCACCCTGAGCGCCGAAACGCGGCCAGCAGGGTGCGACATGTGGAAGAACAGGACGAAACGCAAATAGACGCGCCACATACAGCGCAATGACGGCGGCTGATGACAGCGGTTCAAGACACATCCTCAACCCGGCCTCGGGCCGGCGCGAGCCGGACAGGCCGGTGATGCGCTTGGAGAAGCGGGAGATGACGCACAAAGCCGCGCGGCGCATAGCATGAAGCTGAGGCGCGACAGGCCCTGGGGACAGACGGACGAAACCGCACGCCGGTGACAGCGCAAGACACACATGATGGACCCCGATCCCGGAAGCCCTTCCACCCGTGCCGCGGCTCATAGACCGACATGGCGACGGAACAGACAGGGCCTCACTTGCTGATGATGCGGTGATCCGACATCACGCGGGCCATGGCGGGCCTGAAGGGTTTGCGCCACGGTCCACGCCAGAGGGGCCCGGATCGGTGTCCCTAAGGTAAGGCAAGTGACGCGCAGACCAAGCCTGTCGAGACTGCGGCAAATAACCGCATATTGTTTCCCGCGGGTGAGATCACGGGCCTCCCGATTTCGGCGGCAAACGCGCCACAGCCCGCATAGCAAGCCATGCAGGCACGACAGATCGCGGAAAAACAGGAAACCGACCGGTAAAAAAGGAGGGAGGAGAGCGGGGGGCGATGCTCTCCTCCCTCGGCCCGGTCATTTCACGGGTTGCGGACCACGAAATGACCGAACGGTTCGGTCGACGCGTTTTGACATAACGCAAGGCATCGGATAGGGCAAGAGGGAACTAAACGGTTCGGTCATTTTGGCGCACATTTACTCCTTTCCAGATCTGGAAAACGGGTACGCCCTGCTCAGGGATGGCTGCGAAAAAGCTTCGCGAATGCCCGGAATGACGAGGAAAGGGTATGTCTGAGGGAACAGACCTGCACATATGCGTGTGGAAACGCGGCTGAATGCAGATCAGGCTTGAAGAGACCGGTGCAGCGGGGAATATGACTGAAGTCATGGTGCGCCAGACCTGCCTGCGGCATCAGGAAGCGTCCAGGGCTTGGAACTGAAGGAGGAAAGATGTCTTGAAAACACACATGCCCGCCACACCGACCTTCTCTGCAGACCTTCACGCCACTGGCGCGGAATCCTCCTGCCCCCTCCAGGACAACAGCTCCGGGGCCGGACAGGATCCGGAGAAGCGTCGCCGCATTCTGGCCGGGGCGCGCAGTGTGTTTCTGGAGCGCGGCTTCGATGCTGCGAGCATGGGGGATATCGCCCGCGTCGCCGGCGTCTCCAAGGGCACGCTTTATGTCTATTTCCGGGACAAGGAAGACCTCTTCGCTGCGCTCGTCTCCGGCGAATGCACCGCCACGGCCGAACTTCTTTTCGAGCTGGACGTGAGCGAACCGGATGTTGAAAAGGTGCTGCACCGGCTCGGCATGTCTTTCGTCAGCTCCATGATCCGCGAAGACAATATCGCCATCCTGCGCATGGTCATCGCGGTTGGCAGCAAGTTTCCAGCGATCAGCCAGCGTTTTTTCGAAGCCGGACCTTGTACCGGCAATCGCCGCCTTGCGACCTATCTTGGCGAAAAGGTAGAGCATGGCGCGCTGGCGATTGAGGATATCGACCTTGCAACCACACAGTTTTTTTCCCTGTGCAAGGGCAGCATCACCCTGCCCATGCTGCTGGGCAGCGAACCGGCGATGGACCAAGCCCATATCCGGCGAGTGGTGGATGGTGCGGTGCGCCTCTTCATGAACACCTATGCCGCAAAGCCCTGAGCCCCACAGCATACCCCTTCATGTGCGGCCCTGCCGCCCAATTGATGAACCGGCCGGAAAGGCGCTATGACCATCACCATCTACGGCATCAAAGCCTGCGACACCATGAAGAAGGCCCGCACTTGGCTGGACGTCCATGGCGTCAGCTACAGCTTTCATGACTACAAAAAGGAAAGCATTTCCCGCCCGGTGCTGGAAGGGTGGATGGCGCAACTGGGCTGGACGGTGCTTCTGAACCGCGCCGGTACCACATTCCGCAAATTGCCGGAAGCCGACAAAAACGGCCTGGATGCCGAAAAGGCCATTGCGCTGATGCTGGAGCATACCTCCCTCATCAAGCGTCCGGTTCTGGATGTGAACGGCCAGCTTGTGGTGGGCTTCAAACCCGAAATCTATGAGGCTACCTTCGCCGCGCAGCCGGCCTGATGACCGGCTCTGCACAAACGACATTTGTGCATTGCGACGACTGCTTGTATCCCTTCGGCTAGGCTGGATGCGTTCCAGCCAGGCCGAAGCCGGCGCGAAAGCGCACAAACGGCCCGCATCCTGCCGGGCAAGCCGGGCGCAAGCCCCCTGAATGTGACTGAGGATTGATGGGCCGTCTCGATCGCTACATCTTCTCCACTGCGGCCATTGCCTTTCTGGGCGTGGTGGTGGTGCTTGCCGGCATGATCTGGTCGACCCAGGCGTTGCGCCAGCTGGATCTGGTGACCAGTCAGGGGCAGACGATTCTTGCCTTCGTGGCCATTACCGGGCTCACCATGCCCACTCTGGTGCAGGTCATCTCGCCGGCGGCGCTGTTCATCGCCACCGCCTACACGCTGCTGAAGCTGAATGGCGACAGTGAAATCGTGGTGATGGCCTCGGCCGGCATGAGCCCATGGCGGGTCATCCGCCCGCTGATCTTTCTGGCTATACTGGTCTCGCTCTTCTGCGCTGCGCTGGCCATCGAGGTGGTGCCCAATTCGCTGCGCATGTTCCGTGAGCAGGTCACGCAAGTGCGGGCGGATGTCGTGTCATTCGTGGCCCAGCCCGGGCGCTTCATCCAGCTTTCCGATGGGCTGGTCTTCCATGTGCGCGAGCGCGATTCCGATGGCGTGATGCGTGGCATCCTCATCAATGACGGGCGCGACGCCAGCGCCATCACCACCTATATCGCCGATCGCGGCCACATTGTGGACAGCAAGGCCGGCACCTTTCTGGTGCTGGAGGATGGCTCCATCCATCGGCGCGGCGTGAAGGACAATGGTACATCTGTGGTGGAATTCCGCCGCTACGCCTTTGATCTCTCAAGCCTCACGCCCGAAAGCCAGGGTGAGCTGCACCTCCCGGCGGAACGCTCCTTTGTCTATGTGCTGCACCCGCCCAAGGATGATTTTTTCAAGTTGGTTCAGCCCGGCCGCTTCCGCGAAGAACTGCATAAGCGCCTCTCTGCCGGACTATATCCGCTGGCCTTTTTTGCTATTGCCGCCGCCGCACTGGCCCGCCCGCGCACCACCCGCCAGAGCCGCGGCCTCGCCCTCATGGCTATCATTCCCGCCATGGGCATCGTGCAGATCGGCAATTTCGCCCTGATCGGCCAGTTGCGCACGCAGGATATCGCGACACCGCTGATCTATGCCCTGCCCATCATCACCATCATCCTGTGCGCCATGGTGTTGCAGGGCTGGCTGCGCCCACGCGCGCCGGAATGGATGATCAATGCCGCCGAAGCGCTGCGCCAGCGTTTCACCCGTCCCTCTGCAAAGCGCCCGTCATGAGCGCCGGCAAACAGCAGTTGAGCTCATGATCGGACGAATCCTCGGCTTCTATTTCGCACGGCGCTTCGCATGGGCCGTGGCGCTGATCTTCTTCTCCTGCGTCAGTCTCATCATGCTGGTGGACTTTCTGGAGATGGCGCGCCGCACGGCAGACCGCGAGAATGTCACCACGACCATACTGGCGCTGGTCACCATCTATCGCACACCGGCCTTTACCGAGCAGTTGCTGCCCTTTGCCGTGCTGTTTGGCGCCATGGCCACCTTCGTGCTGCTTTCGCGCAATCTGGAACTGGTGGTGGCGCGCGCTGTGGGGCTTTCCGTCTGGCAGTTCATCGCTCCAGCCGTCATCGTGGCCTTTCTCATCGGCGTATTCGCCACCACCGTGTTCAATCCCCTCTCAGCCGACTTCAAGGAACGCGCGAATCAGCTTGAGAGTGAGATTTTCGGTTCCTCCGGCTCCTTCCTGTCGGATGCCCGGAACGAGTTCTGGATTCGCCAGCAGAGCATTGACGGACAGGCCATCATCCAGGCTGCGGCCTCCCAGGATGGCGGACGTCAACTTTCCAATGTTGTGGTTTATGAATTCGATCGGAACGATCAGCTGATGGAACGGGTGGACGCCAAGAGTGCCCGTCTCGTCGATGGCGTGTGGGAGCTGACTGATGCCCGGGTTCTCGCCCCGGGCCAGGAGTTGCAACGCTTTACGACCTTCATCATCGCCACTAATCTGGACCCGGAGCGCATACAGGAATCGCTGATGGCGCCCGAGACTGTGCCCTTCTGGCAACTGCCTGCAGCTATCCACAGTGCGGAACAAACCGGCTTCGGTGCAGAACGCTACAGGTTGCAGCTGCAAAGCCTTCTGGCGCGGCCCTTTTTGCTGGTTGCCATGGTGTTGATTGCGGCGGTTGTGGGACTGCGCGTTTTCCGCTTTGGCGGAGTGGGTCAGACGATTCTCGGTGGCGTGCTGGCGGGCTTTCTGCTTTATGTTGGCACGAAACTCGCTGAAGACCTTGGCGAAGCGGGTATTGTTCATCCTGTTGCGGCGGCGTGGTTTCCTGCCACCGTCGGGATCATTGTGGGGGTTCTTGTTCTGTTGCACCGGGAGGACGGATGACGGCCATGCCGCGCCCCATCGCAGGGACAAAAACACAAACTCGCAGCTGCACGGCTGACGGGAAGGGCATCGTCATGTCATCTTCCATCCCAGCAAAGAAGGCGGAGCGACACTCAGGTCGCCTGCACACATTGCTGACGGTCGCCACCACAGCCGCCACTCTCCTGCTGGCGCACACGGCCCTGACAACACCTGCGCTTGCCCAAAGCGGCATGGCCGCGAATGGTCTCAGCGCCAACCGCCAGGTTGATCCCAACGCGCGCATGCTCGTGCGAGCTGACCAGCTGGAATATGATTCCAAGCGCGAGACCGTTTCCGCTGTCGGCAATGTCGAAATCTATTATGACGGCGCCACGCTTCAGGCGGATCGCGTGGAACTGGTGCGCACCACCAACCGCGTGCGTGCCATCGGCAATGTGCGCTTGACGGATCGTGACGGAAAGATCGTCACCTCGCAGAATCTGGACCTCACGCAGGATTACAGCGAAGGCTTCATTGATTCCCTGCGTCTCGACACGCCAGACAACACTCATTTCGCCGCCGCCCGCGCTGATCGCACGGAGGGCAATGTCACCATCTTCCAGAATGGTGTCTACACGGCCTGCGAACCTTGTAAGGAAAACCCGGAAAAGCCCCCGCTCTGGCAGATCAAGGCAAAGCGGATCATCCACGATCAGGAAGAACGGATGATCTATTATGAGAATGCCAAGCTGGAGTTCTTCGGGCTGCCCATCGCCTATTTGCCGTTCATGTCCACGCCGGACCCAACGGTGAAGCGCAAGACCGGCTTCCTGTTTCCGCAATTCTTCGGCTCCAGCCAGATCGGCTATGGCGCAGGCATTCCCTTCTTCTGGAATATTGCGCCAGATCGCGACATCACGCTGACCCCCGCTTATATCTCGAAGCAGGGCTTCCTGATGCAGGGCGAGTGGCGTCAGCGCCTGATCAATGGCAGCTACTCCATCCGGGCCTCCGGCATCATCCAGCAGGACAAGGACCAGTTCCTCTCAGGCGGCGTGACCCCGCTGCCGGGCTATCGTGACCAGCGCGGCGCGATCGAGACCTCCGGCTCCTTCATGCTGAATCCGTTCTGGAACTTCGGCTGGGACGCCACGCTGGTTTCAGACCGGACCTATCTGCGCGATTACAGCCTTGCGCCAACGGGTGATCTGACCCGCACCTCCACCATCTATCTGACAGGCCAGCGCGACCAGTCCTATTTCGACCTGCGCGGCCTGTACTTCCTCGGCATGACCGTGACCGACAACGAAAAGCTTCTGCCTTTCGTCGGCACGCTGAACTATGATCGGGATTTCAGCAATTCGCTGTGGGGTGGCGTCACAAACCTGAATGTGAATGTCACGTCGCTGACGCGGGACAAGGCCAATTTCGTTGGCATGTGGGAGGAAGACTCCTATAGCGGCGCCACCGGCATTCCTACCGGCACCTGCCTGCTGGCGAATCCGAACCCTGAAGAGTGTCTGTTGCGCGGTATTCCTGGTGATTACACCCGCGCCTCTGCCGAACTCTCTTGGAAGAAGACCATCACCGATGATGCCGGCCAGATGTGGACCCCGTTCGCATCTGCACGGGTCGACGTGGCATCGGTGAACGTTGAATCCCTGCCCTACGCCTATCAGTATGGCCCGACCTTCAACGGCCAGAACCCGATGCAGTCCGGCAGTGACAGCCTGATCCGCGCCATGCCAGTTGTCGGTCTGGATTATCAGTATCCCTTCATCTCGGTGGAGGAATGGGGTGTGCAGACCCTTATTCCACGCGCTCAGATGGTGATCCGCCCTGACGAAACCGATATTGGCCGCTTCCCGAACGAAGATGCGCAGAGCTTGGTATTTGACGACACCAACCTGTTCGAAGTGAACAAATACTCGGGCTATGACCGTGTCGAGGGTGGTGGCCGCCTCAATCTTGGCCTCACCTATAATGCCGCGCTCAACAATGGCGGCAAGATCAGCGCGTTGGTGGGTCAGTCCTATCATCTGTTTGGCAAAAACTCTTTTGCCAATGGTGATATGGCCAATACCGGCCTTGAATCCGGCCTTGAGACGGATGCCTCGGACTATATCGCGCGCGTGGCCTTTTCCCCCACCCGCAATCTGGATCTCGTGACCCGCTTCCGGTTCGATAATGACAATTTCGAACTACAGCGTTTTGAGCTTCAGGGCCGCGCCAAGGTGGACCGCCTTGATGTGACCGCCACCTATGGCCGTTATGATGCCCAGCCCCTGCTTGGCTATTATGACCGCCGCGAGGGTGTCTATACGACGGCCAGCTACAAGCTGACGGACACATGGTCCCTACGTGGCGCGCTGCGTTACAATCTGGTGGAATCCGGCATCGATTACTCCCTGATCGGGCTGCGCTATCTGGATGACTGCTTCACTCTGGGCGTCAATTTCGTGTCCGATTACTCCCTCGACGGACCGGATGGTCAGCGCGTGGACAAGGTGATGGTCACCATCGGCCTGCGCACGCTGGGTGAGGGCGGCTTCTCCACCTCCGTGGGCGGTAGCGACTGAGGCGGGGCCACGCCCCAGGCTTTCATGGCATTGATGGGCGGGACGAAAGTTCCGCCTGTTTCATTCCAGGGTGTGCATAAGCAGGATAACGGGTGCAAACTAACTGTTTCTGCATGCTTGCGACCGGCCCCATGTCAACGGGCAGCCGGACTAGGCGCTATGATGCAGCCTTGTATGCATAGTGGTGGCAAATGGGATCTCGGCCCTTGCTGTGTCGCGATCATGGACCATCACCCCTGTATCTGCCCTTACAAGACCCGGTGCAGATCACCACATGAATGGCTGATGCCAGGCAGATGCGGCCTGCTCCGCAAGCGCGGCAGAAACCAGCCGCGCAGGAAACAAATATGCTTTTGCCTGTCCGCCTCCTGTCATGCAGCTGAGGTGGGCACGTGTAGATATCGGACGTGTTACAATCCCTGTCTTGTCAGAAGACGATCACCCTGATGCTTGCAGACCATGCGCTTCACACCTGACTTTCTTGATGAGATCCGCGCCCGGCTTCCTGTTTCGGAAGTGGTGGGCCGTCGGGTCAAGCTGCGCAAGCAGGGGCGCGAATTTGCCGGGCTTTCCCCCTTCAATGCGGAGAAGACCCCCTCTTTCTTCGTCAATGACCAGAAGGGCTTTTACCACTGCTTCTCCTCCGGCAAGCATGGCGACATCATTGATTTTCTGATGGAAACAGAGGGCTTGCCCTTTGGCGAAGCCGTCGAGCGGCTGGCCTCCATGGCAGGCCTGCCCTTGCCGGAGATCACCCCGGAAGCCACCGCGCGGGAGAAACGCCGCCACACCCTTCATGAGGTGATGGCGCTGGCGACCCGTCATTTTGAAGAAACGCTCCAGTCCCGCATGGGTGCAAAGGCGCGGGGCTATCTGCAGGACAGGGGGCTGGGCCCGGCCACGCAGCAGCGTTTTCACATGGGTTATGCTGCTGGCGAACGCTTCCATCTGAAGGAAACTCTGGGCAAGGCCGGCATATCGGTGGGCGATATGGTGGATTGCGGCCTGCTCATCGCCGGTGATGATATCCCCGTGCCCTATGACCGCTTCCGCGACCGGGTGATGTTCCCCATCACCGACATGCGCGGCCGGGTGGTGGCCTTTGGGGGCCGGGCGCTGGAAAAGGATGTTCCGGCCAAATATCTGAATTCGCCGGAAACCCCGCTCTTTCACAAGGGTTCCCTGCTTTATAACGGTTTTTCGGCACGCACGGCAGCCCGCAATGGGGCCCGTGTGGTGGTGGTGGAAGGCTATGTCGATGTCATCGCCATGGTGGAAGCCGGATTCGAAGCCGCCGTCGCGCCTCTGGGTACGGCCCTGACCGAGGAGCAGTTGCAACTGCTCTGGCGCATGAGCGATGAGCCCCTGCTGCTGTTTGACGGCGACAAGGCCGGGCGACGGGCAGCCCACCGGGCCATGGATATCGCCCTGCCACATCTGAAAGCCGGACGCAGCCTTGCTTTCGCCACCCTGCCGGAGGGGCAAGACCCGGATGACCTGATCCGCCGGACCGGACGCTCCGGCATGGAGGATGTGCTGGCCCAGGCCCGCCCGCTAGCCAGTGAGTTGTGGCTGCGCGAGAGCGAAAACGCCCAGCTGGATACACCCGAACGCCGGGCCGCGCTGGAAGCGCGCCTCCATGAACTGTCCGCCACCATTGTGGATGAGACAGTCCGCAAGCATTACCGGCAGGATTTGATGAACCGGATGCGCGTCCTGCTGATGCCGGGTGGCGCGCGTGAAGGTGGGCGGGGCGGCTGGCAAGGGTCGGGCTGGCAGGGATCAGGCCGGCAAGGCGGCAATCGGCGGCAGGGCAGCTACAAGGGCACAGCCAGCCGACAAGATAGCGCTGGCCCCCACGTACCACGGGGCGGTGAAATCGGCCAGAGCGCGCTGGTGCGCGGGCCGGTGGCCAGCCTGCCACGCAATGAGGCGCTGCTGCTGCTCTGCCTCATCAACCACCCCTTCCTGCTGGAAGAGCAGAGCGAGGAGATCGCCGCCCTGCCCTTCGCCAACCCGGAGGCCGAGCGCCTGCTCAATGTACTGCTCTCCTCCTCCCTGGAAGAGATCGAATCAGGAACATCTGCAATCCGGAGCCAGAAGGCTGATTCTGCCCCCTCATGGCGCACCGACCCGGAGCTGGATGCCCTTGCAAAGCGGGTTGCAGCGCTGGCAAACCGCCGAATGGACTGGCCGGCCTATCCGGAAGCGTCAAAAGAGGACGCTCTCATATGGTGGAACCAGCGCCTGGCCTTGCATCACAAGGCTCACGCGCTATCTAGAGAATTGAAGGAAGCAGAACGCAGCTTGGGAGAAGATCCGAGTGAGGCGAATTTTGCTTGGTTGTGTGATGTGCAGCAGCGCCTTTCCACGCTGGAGGGAACAGAAGCCCTGATTGAAGGGTTTGGTCTTTCATCCGGGCGGGGTGTGGCGCGCTCGATATAAGCCCCGCTCCCGCGCGGAGCCGGACAACAGATGAAGTGGAAGATGCCAGGGTTCAGGTGCCGGGGTATTTCTTCCGCTTGTACAGCCATTTGCCGCGCCTGTTCAGGCCGGCTTAACCGTTTTGGCGTTTAAGGGGCAGATGATCCAGTGCCCCGGCCAACAGGATGAGGCGGGGCGGTGCATGCCGCGTCGCCATTTCGTCGCTGAAGGCGGCGAGTTCAGCAGGAGAAGTCCATGGCGAAACAATCTGCCGAGACGACCGAGGCTCCAGAGAAGGAGAATGACGGCCCCGATGGCCCGTTGCTCGACCTCTCGGTTGCGGCCGTCCGGAAGATGATCAACACCGCCAAGCGCCGTGGCTATGTAACCCATGAGCAACTCAATGCGGTGATGCCTCAGGATGTGACCTCATCCGAGCAGATCGAGGATATTCTCGCCTTGCTGAATGACATGGGCATTAATGTCATCGAAGGCGAAGATAACGACGACAATAACGAGGAAAGCGAGAGCGAGGAGCAGGAGGAAGCCGAGGGCGGCGAACTCACCACCACGACCTCAACCCGTGCTGTCGCCAAGAGCGAGACCAAGTCCGAGCCTTCCGAGCGCACGGATGATCCGGTGCGCATGTATCTGCGCGAGATGGGCTCTGTGGAGCTGCTCTCGCGCGAGGGCGAAATCGCCATCGCCAAGCGTATCGAGGCTGGCCGCGAAGCGATGATCGCCGGCCTGTGCGAAAGCCCGCTGACCTTTCAGGCCATCATCATCTGGCGTGATGAGCTGACGGAAGGGCGCGTGCTGCTGCGCGATATCATCGACCTTGAAGCCACCTATGCCGGCCCAGAGGCTAAGGCCCCGTCCAATCCCGATAATGCCCAGTCCTCCGAAGAGGGCGAGGACGGGGAGATGGGCGACAATGACAATGCCGATAATGATGACGACGACATGGAAAATTCCATGTCTCTGGCGGCCATGGAAGCGGAGATCAAGCCGAAGGTTCTCGAAACCTTCGACAATATCGCATCCTCCTACACCAAGCTGCGCCGTCTTCAGGATCAGAATGTCGAATCCAAGCTGAAGAACGAGACGCTCTCTCCCGCGCAGGAGCGCAAGGCCAAGAAGCTCAAGGAAGAGCTGGTGGCCGACATGAAGAGCCTCTCGCTCAATCAGGCCCGTATCGACGCGCTGGTCGACCATCTCTACGAGATCAACAAGCGCCTCGTCTCCATGGAAGGTCGTCTGCTGCGCCTCGGCGAAAGCTATGGCGTGAAGCGCGATGACTTCCTGAAGAACTATCTGGGCTCGGAACTCGACCCCAAATGGGTGCTGCGCATCTCCAAGCTCGGCACCAAGGGCTGGAAGAATTTCGTCGCCCACGAGAAGGACACCATCAAGGGCCTGCGCGGGGATATTCACGCGCTCGCCACCGAGACGGGGCTCGAAATCGCCGAGTTCCGCAAGATCGTGCAGATGGTGCAGAAGGGCGAGAAGGAAGCCCGGCAGGCGAAGAAGGAAATGGTGGAGGCCAATCTGCGCCTCGTCATCTCCATCGCCAAGAAATACACCAATCGCGGCCTGCAGTTCCTCGATCTCATTCAGGAAGGCAATATCGGCCTGATGAAGGCAGTCGACAAGTTCGAGTACCGCCGCGGGTACAAGTTCTCGACCTATGCCACATGGTGGATCCGGCAGGCCATCACCCGCTCCATCGCGGATCAGGCCCGCACCATCCGTATTCCGGTGCATATGATCGAGACGATCAACAAGATCGTGCGCACCTCGCGCCAGATGCTTCATGAGATCGGCCGCGAGCCGACCCCGGAAGAGCTGGCCGAAAAGCTCAGCATGCCGCTGGAAAAGGTGCGCAAGGTGCTGAAGATCGCCAAGGAGCCGATCTCCCTCGAAACGCCGATCGGCGACGAGGAGGATTCCCATCTCGGCGATTTCATCGAGGACAAGAATGCAGTGTTGCCGATCGACGCCGCCATTCAGTCCAATCTGCGCGAAACCACGACCCGTGTGCTCGCCTCACTCACCCCGCGTGAGGAGCGTGTGCTGCGCATGCGTTTCGGTATCGGCATGAATACCGACCACACGCTGGAGGAAGTGGGCCAGCAATTCTCGGTGACGCGTGAGCGTATCCGACAAATCGAGGCCAAGGCCCTGCGCAAGCTGAAGCACCCTTCCCGCTCGCGCAAGCTGCGCTCGTTCCTCGACAATTGATCCTGCCTCTCATGGCATGAACAAAAAGGCGGCAGCAATGCCGCCTTTTTCATATCCAGCCCAAGAGAAAAGCGGCCACCTGGCCCCTTGGTGGCTGAACACCCCGCATTTGCCGACAGAATGCGCAATCTGCCTGAATTCAGGCCACGCCCCCGGAGGCTTGCCCCTCGCGATTATGCCGGCTTTGCGTTATTGCTGAGGCTCATCTTCCACAGCGGCGGAACCGTCCCAATATGCCCGTTGTCCGCAAGCGCAAGCCGAACCGCACCATCACCGAGCCCTTTCTCGGCCAGCAGCTCAAGACCGAGATGCACGAGATCGCCAAGGCGCATCAGGGAAACGGTCTGGATCTGCGCAACGCCATTGTCGGCCGGCTGAAAGAAGCCATGCAGCAGGCCCGCACCGAAGCGGAGCGCCTGCTGTTTGAAGATGGCTGCGGGCGGTGCTGCTCCATGCGCCTGTCCGCCTTTCAGGACGCCATGATTTCCGGCCTGTTCGAAATCGCGACCACCTATCTCTATCCGGCGGATAACCCCTCCCGCTCCGAGCGCATGGCCATTGCGGCCGTAGGTGGCTATGGCCGCGGCATGATGGCGCCGGGCTCTGACACGGATATTCTCTTCCTTTTACCCTACAAACAGACGGCCTGGGGCGAGAGCGTCACTGAAGCCATTCTCTACATGCTGTGGGATCTCGGCCTGAAGGTGGGCCACGCCACCCGCTCGGTAGATGAATGCCTGCGGCAGGCCCGCGCCGATTTCACCATCCGCACCTCCATTCTCGAAGCCCGCTTTCTGGTGGGCGACAAGGCGCTGTTCACCGATCTGGAAGAACGCTTCGCCAAAGAGGTGGTGCAGGGCACGGCGGCCGAATTCGTCGCCGCCAAGATGGCCGAACGTGAGGAGCGGCTGCGCCGCTCGGGCCAGTCCCGCTATCTGGTGGAACCCAATGTGAAGGATGGCAAGGGCGGCCTGCGCGATCTGCATACCCTGTTCTGGATCGCCAAATATGTCTATCAGGTGCGCACAACCAACCAGCTAGTCGCGAAGGATGTGTTCACGCGGGAAGAGGCGCGGCTCTTCACCCGCTGCGAGGATTTCCTGTGGTCGGTGCGCTGTCACCTGCACTTTCTCACCGGGCGTGAGGAAGATCGCCTCTCCTTTGATCTTCAGCGCGAAATGGCCCGGCGTCTGGGCTATATGGAGCATCCTGGCCAGAAGGACGTGGAACGCTTCATGAAGCACTATTTCCTCGTGGCGAAGGATGTGGGAGATCTGACCGCCCTGCTCTCCGCGGCGCTGGAAGCCCGGCAGGACAAGCAGGTGCCCGGCCTGCGCGGGCTGGTGGAGCGGCTTCGGCCCGGCTCCCGTCGCACCGTGCTGAAGAGCAACCCCGATTTCATGCTGGATCACAACCGGCTGAATGTGGCCGATCCGGAGGTGTTCAACCGCGACCCGGTGAACCTTCTGCGCCTGTTCCACATTGCCGATGCGCGCAATCTGGCTCTGCATCCTGATGCGATGCGGCTGGCCACCCGCTCGCTCTCGCTCATCAATGGTGCCTTGCGCGACAATCCAGAGGCCAACCGACTGTTTCTGGAAATTCTCGCCTCCAAGAATGACCCGGAAACTGTACTGCGCCGCATGAACGAGGCAGGTGTTCTGGGCCGCTTCGTGCGGGAATTCGGCAAGATTGTCGCCATGATGCAGTTCAACATGTACCACCATTATACGGTGGACGAGCATCTGCTGCGCTGTATCGGCATTCTGGCGGAGATCGAGCGGGGCGATAATCCGGAAAACGGTCTCGCCAACGAGTTGATGCCCACGGTGAAGAACCGCACCCTGCTCTATGTGGCCATGCTGCTGCATGATATCGCCAAGGGCCGGCCGGAAGATCACTCCATCGCTGGAGCGCGCATCGCCAAGCGCCTGTGCCCGCGCCTGGGCCTGAGCGCCTCGGAAACGGACACCGTGGCCTGGCTGGTGCAGGAACATCTGGTGATGTCCACCATCGCCCAGTCGCGCGATCTGTCAGACCGCAAGACCATCGAGAAATTTGCCTCCGCCGTGCAATCGCTGGAGCGGCTGAAGCTGCTCACCATCCTCACCACGGCGGATATCCGCGCCGTGGGGCCAGGCACCTGGAATGGCTGGAAGTCCGAGCTGTTGCGCACGCTCTATTATGAGACCGAGCCGGTTCTCACCGGCGGTTTCTCGGAGGTGGACCGGGCCCGGCGCGTGGCTGCGGCGCAGGGGCAGTTCCGCCATGCCATGTCTGCAGAATGGCCGGAAAAGAAGGTGGAAACCTATATCAAGCACCACTATCCGGCCTATTGGTTGCGCACAGATCTGGACACCCAGATGCGCCATGCCCGCTTCATCGACACCGCCGAAAGCGCGGACAGGACAATCGCCTCCACGGCCCTACTGGAACCGGAGCGCGGCGTCACCACGCTCACCGTGCTTGCACCGGATCATCCCAAACTGCTCTCCGTCATCGCCGGAGCCTGCGCCACGGCGGGCGTCAATATTGTGGATGCACAGATCTCCACCACCACCAGCGGCCTTGCTCTGGATGTGATCGCCATTCGCCGCGCCTTTGAGCATGATGAAGATGAAGAGCGCCGCGCCAAAAAGGTCTGCGACACGGTGGAACAGGCCCTGTCCGGAGACATCCGCCTGCCGGAGGTCATGGCCAAGAAACTGCCCAAGAACCGGCGCACCTTCTCGGTGGAACCGGACGTGTCCGTGAACAATGCCTGGTCTAACCGCCATACTGTGGTGGAGGTGACAGGGCTGGACCGGCCCGGCCTGCTGTTCCAGCTCACCAACTGCATTTCCCGGCTCAATCTCAACATTGCCTCGGCCCATGTGGCAACCTTCGGCGAGCGGGCGGTGGACGTGTTCTATGTTACCGACCTGACCGGCGCGAAGGTCACGGCAGCGGCCCGCCAGTCCGCCATCCGCCGGGCCCTGGTCAGCGTATTCGAACGGCCGGATGAAGAAGATGCTGCCCCTCGCCAGGCGGCCGCCCGGCGTTAGGCCTGCATCACAACGGACAGGCGCGCGAGATGCTGTGCCTGTTCCGGCTCAGCTCCGGGGGCGCGCATGCGGTATTCAGGCCACATACAGGCCATTTCAGCCCCCCTGAAGCCGAAGTGCCTTTTATTTGGCTGTGCACATGGCCAGCTTGGTATAAGTTCAAACGGCTTTCCAGCCTTGTGCAAGGGGAAGCAGGTTCGGACAGATATGCGTCTAACGGGCGGTGAATGGTGCCATGATAAGGTGCTCTGCATTTTTGCCTTGCCCGCTAGCCGCAACGGTGCGACCACTCCGCCAACCTGAAGCGCCATGCGCGGTGGGAAGAACAGGCTCAGGCCATCGGCCCGGTCGTTTCCTTCCCGGCCCTGCGCAGAATATGCGCCACACGGCTGGCATGACGCACACCGGATGATGCTCCAGCCTCTGCCCCCTCTTTCATCTGGCCGCCCCGCGCGGCGGCACGAAGACCGAACATGACCCTGGACCAGAGCCTTCTTGATCTTTCAGACGACCCCGCCTCCGTCCGGGTGGTGGTGGCCATGTCTGGCGGGGTGGACTCATCCGTGGTGGCCGGCCTTCTCGCACAGGCCGGTTATGATGTGGTGGGCGTGACCCTCCAGCTTTACGACCATGGCGAAATGGCCCATCGCAAGGGTGCCTGTTGCGCCGGTCAGGATATTTACGACGCTTCCGAAGTCGCGCGTACGCTGGGCATTCCGCATTATGTGCTGGATTATGAAAGCCGCTTTCGCGAAGAGGTGATCAACCGTTTTGCGGACAGCTACGCCTCCGGTATCACCCCCATTCCCTGTGTGGACTGCAACCGCACGGTAAAGTTCCGCGATCTTCTGGCCACGGCCGAGGATCTGGGGGCGCGGGTTCTGGCCACCGGCCATTATGTATCCACCCGCGCCCTGCCGGATGGACGCCGCGCCCTGTATCGCGGGGCGGACGAGAATCGCGACCAGAGCTATTTTCTCTATGCGACCACCGCAGCCCAGCTCGAGAAGCTGCGTTTCCCGCTGGGTAGCATGAGCAAGGATGAGGTTCGCGCCCTTGCCCTTTCCATGGGGCTTGAAGTGGCCGACAAACCCGACAGTCAAGATATCTGCTTCGTGCCCGGCGGCAATTATGCCGAAGTGGTGGAGCGTCTGCGCCCCGAAGCGGTGGAGACCGGTGACATCGTGCATCTGGACGGGCGGGTTCTGGGACGCCATCGCGGAGTGTTGCATTACACCATCGGCCAGCGCAAGGGGCTGGGCATCTCTACGCCCGAACCGCTCTATGTGGTGGGCATCGACGCCGCCCGCCGCGAGGTGCGTGTGGGCCCGCGCGAGGCGCTGGCCGTACGCACCATCCGCATCCAGGATGTGAACTGGCTGGGGGATCGTCCCTTTGAAGCCGCCTGCACCGAAGGGGCCGAGGTTCATGTCAAGGTGCGCTCCACCCGCCCGCCCATTCCGGGCCGGCTGGGCATGGGCGCAGATGGCGTGCCCCAGGTGCAGCTCTCCGGTGGCGAGGAAGGCGTGGCCCCCGGCCAGGCCTGCGTCTTCTACGATGCACCGGGCTCAGGCGCGCGTCTGCTGGGGGGCGGCACCATTTTGAAGGCCGTGCGCCCCGCGCCGGCCCCTGCTGAAACATTATCAACCGAACTGGCATAGACAATGGCCAAACCGGCATGCGCGGCCGGGCCCGCAGGCGGAACACCACACGGGCGAACGCGGGACAGGGCGAAGAGAGGTGAAGATGGCTGTACATTATGATCTTGAGGGCCAGAAAAAGGCCTATGCCAAATGGGCGCCCATCTATGACAAGGTCTATGTGAAGCTTCTCGCCGATGCGCAGCGCAAGGCGGCCACCACTGCGGCCCGCTGTGGCTCCAACATTCTGGAAGTGGGCGTGGGCACCGGGCTGGTACTCCCCTATTATCCGTCACATTGCCATGTCACCGGCATTGACCTGTCCGCCCAGATGCTGCGCAAGGCTGTTGAGAAGAAGGTGCGGCGCTCACTCGGGCAGGTGGGGCTTCTGGCAGCCATGGACGCCTGCAATCTCGGCTTTGCCGACAACAGCTTCGACGCCATCACCGTACCCTTCGTCATCACCCTCGTGCCCGATCCGGAAGGCGCGCTGGATGAAATGCACCGGGTGCTCAAGCCCGGTGGCGAAATCATCGTGGCCTCCAAGCTCGGCGCGGATGAAGGCCCGGTCATGCATATCGAGCAGGCACTGGCTCCGCTGGTGAAGAAGGTGGGCTGGTCCATCGCCTTCAAGGCCAGCCGTCTGCGCAATTGGGCCGCCCGCTATCCCGACATGGAAGTGGTTGATATTTCGCCCGTCTTCCCCGTCGGCTTCTTCAAGCTGGTGCGGATGCGCAAAAAGGTGCTGTGAACAGCGGTGGCTTTTTGCCTCCCCTTCCTTGACAGCGACGAATGAGCGTTCATATATGCCGGTCTCTGGCTGGTGTGGTGCTTCGCATCAGCTCGGTCGTGGCAGCGTAGCTCAGTTGGTAAGAGCGCCGGATTCATAACCCGGAGGTCGGCGGTTCAAGTCCGCCCGCTGCTACCACTTCTTCCCAGATAGACATTCAATATTTCCGGTGGGAATGCCCTCTGGAGACTTGCATCCAGACATGGGGCAGGCATGGTCTGGGTGACATGCTCTGGGACAGATCCATCCCATGATGGTCCCCTCCTGGTAGCCATGTCTGCTGACATGCACTGCCCTCCCTGGAGAAGACATGCTCATCCGCCCTGCCCGACCTGAAGATGCCGATGCCATCTGGTCCATCATCGGCCCCGTTATCAAGGCCGGCGAAACCTATGCCCTTGCGCGCGACATGAGCCGCTCGCAGGCCCTCGCCTACTGGATGGGGGCGGACAAGGACGTCTTCGTGGTGGAAGAGAACGGCGCGACGGAAGAGGTGCTCGGCACCTATTACATGCGCCCCAACCAGCCCCATCACAGTGGTGGCGAGCATGTGTGCAATTGCGGCTTCATGGTCAGTGCGCAGGCCGGTGGCCGGGGACTGGGACGGGCCATGTGCGCCCATGCCCTCACCCATGCCCGGGCACGCGGCTACAAGGCCATGCAATTCAATTTCGTGGTCAGCACCAATGTGCACGCCATTCGGCTGTGGGAGGCGCACGGCTTTGAAACGGTGGGCCGCCTGCCGCGCGCCTTCATGCATCCACTCAAGGGCTATGTGGATGCGCTCGTCATGTATCAGGAACTGTGAGCCAGTCGGTTTTCTTCAGTCGTCCCGGCGCAGCTTCAACCCTGTTCGCGACCGGCGCGAATCCATTCAATGATACCTGAGAAGTCCTTGCCCTCATGGCCCTCCTCGGCAAAGCGGGTGTAAAGCGCGGTCGCCACCTCCCCCAGTGCGGTGGATGCGCCCGCGCCCTGCGCCGCCTCCTGCGAGAGCCGCAGATCCTTCAGCATCAGCGCGGCGGCAAAGCCCGGCACATAGCCCCGATTGGCCGGGCTTGCCGGCACCGGACCCGGCACCGGGCAATAGGAGGTGAGCGACCAGCACTGGCCGGATGAGGTCGAGGCCACATCAAACAGCGCCTCGTGAGAGAGCCCCAGCTTCTCGCCCAGCACGAAGGCCTCGCTGACAGCAATCATCGAAATGCCGAGGATCATGTTGTTGCAGATCTTCGCGGCCTGCCCGGCGCCATCGCCTCCGCAATGCACCACCTTGCCCCCCATCACATCCAGCACGGCATGAGCGGCGGCGAAGGTCGCATCCGCACCGCCCACCATGAAGGTGAGCGAACCGGCCTCTGCCCCCCCGACACCGCCCGAAACCGGCGCATCCAGGCTGGCGTGTCCGGCCGCCTGCGCCGCCTCGTGAAAAGCGCGGGCCGAGGTGACATCAATGGTGGAGCAATCAATGAAGAGCGTACCCGCGCGCGCCTCAGCGAACAGGCCCCCCTCCCCCGTCAGAGCGCCCAGCACATGCTTGCCGGACGGCAGCATGGTGATCACCATCTGCGCCTCTTCAACGGCGCTGGCGGCCTCCTCCATCACGCTGACGCCACGCGCCCCGGCCTGCGCACAGGCGGCGGCTGAAAGATCAAAGCCCATCACCTCATGACCAGCCTTCACGAGATTGGCGGCCATAGGCACACCCATATTGCCAAGACCTATAAATGCAATTCTGGCCATCTTGTCCCTCCCTGAGATGAAGCCCCGGCCTGTTTCTGAACCTGTTCTTGTGATTATGGCCGGAGGCAGTGAAGCTGTTTCCTCAGCTCTGCCGCGCGATCAGCTCCCGCGACACGATGAGGCGCATGATCTCATTGGTGCCTTCCAGAATCTGGTGCACGCGCAGATCCCGCACGATTTTCTCGATGCCATAATCGGCCAGATAGCCGTAACCGCCATGCAGTTGCAGAGCCTCGTTCGCGATGGCAAAGCCGCTATCGGTCGCCACACGCTTGGCCATGGCGCACAGGCGCGTGGCTTGCGCCCCCTTGGTAGGGTCGGCGAGTTTCGCGTCAAGCGCCGCCGCCGCCCGCCACAGGAAGGTGCGCGCCACTTCCAGATCCGTCGCCATGTCGGCCAAACGGAACTGGAGCGCCTGGAAGCCATCCAGCGTCTTTCCGAATGCCTTGCGCTCACGCATATAGGCCAGCGTGCGGTCCAGCGCGGCCTGAGCCCCGCCCAGTGAGCAGGCCCCGATATTCAGCCGCCCGCCATCCAGCCCAGACATGGCGATGGAGAAGCCTTCGCCCTCCGCACCCAGACGGTTGGCCACCGGTACCCGCACTCCCTCGAAAATGACCGCGCGAGTGGGCTGCACATTCCAGCCCATCTTCTTTTCATTGGCCCCAAAGGAGAGGCCGGGCGTGTCCTTCTCCACCACCAGCGTGGAAATGCCCTTTGGCCCTTCCCCGCCCGTGCGCACCATCACCACATAGATATCGGCATCGCCCGCGCCGGAGATGAACTGCTTCTGACCATCCAGAATATAGTGGTCGCCCTCCCGCACGGCGCGGGTTTTCAGGGCGGCGGCATCCGAGCCCGCACCCGGTTCGGTGAGGCAGTAGGAGGCCAGTTTCTCCATGCTGCACAGGGCGGGAACCCACTTCTGGCTTTGCTCTTGCGTGCCATAGCGGTCGATCATCCATGTCGCCATGTTGTGGATGGAGAGATAGGCTGAGGTGCCGGGGCAGCCTTCGGCCAGCGCTTCAAAAATCAGCGTTGCATCCAGCCGCGACAGGCCAGAGCCACCCACATCCTCGCGCACATAAATGCCGCCCATGCCCAGCGCAGCCGCCGCCCGCAGGGTCTTGACCGGAAAGTGCTTCTTCTCATCCCATTCCACGGCATGGGGGGCGATTTCATCCTGTGCGAAACCGCGCGCCATATCGCGAATGGCCTGTTGGTCCTCATTCAGGCAAAACATTCCAACACCTCAGCCTGCTGCATCCATGCCTTGCGCCAGCGTGCGGGCGGACCGGACCACACGGGGCGCGGTCCAGAGCGGCGCGGCCAGCCCGTGCCGCCGGCCGGGGGATAAACCGGCGGCACGACAGGCCTCACCCCATGGTGGGGATTACGAAATCCGCCCCATCCTTGATACCGGAGGGCCAGCGGGAGGTGACGGTCTTGGTCTTGGTGTAGAAGCGCACGCCATCCGGCCCGTGCTGGTTCAGATCCCCGAAGCCGGAGCGCTTCCAGCCGCCGAAGGTGTAATAGGCCAGCGGCACCGGAATGGGCACATTGATGCCCACCATGCCCACATCCACCTTGGCGGCGAAATCGCGGGCGGCGTCACCATCGCGGGTATAGATGGAAACACCATTGCCATATTCATGCTCGGTGGGCAGGCGTAGCGCCTCGCGATAATCCGCCGCCCGCACGATGGAGAGCACAGGGCCGAAGATCTCTTCCTTGTAGATGCGCATGTCCGGCGTCACGCGGTCGAACAGGCAGCCGCCCATATAGAAGCCGTTCTCATAGCCCTGCAGGGTGAAATTGCGACCATCCACCAGCAGCTTCGCCCCTTCGCTCACGCCCGTATCCACATAGGATTTCACACGGTTGAGCGCCTCGCGCGTCACCAGCGGGCCGAAATCGGCGGACATGTCGGTGGAAGGGCCAACCTTCAGCGCCTCCACACGCGGCATCAGCTTTTCCACCAGCCGGTCCGCCGTCTCCTCGCCCACCGGGACCGCCACGGAAATGGCCATGCAGCGCTCGCCCGCCGAACCGAAGCCCGCACCGATCAGCGCATCAGCGGCCTGGTTCATATCGGCATCGGGCATGATGATCATATGGTTCTTGGCACCGCCAAAGGCCTGCACACGCTTTCCATGGGCCGAACCGCGCGCATAGATATATTCGGCGATGGAGGATGACCCCACAAAGCCCACGGCCTTGATATCCGGATCATCCAGAATGGCGTCGACCGATTCCTTGTCGCCATTCACCACATTGAGAATACCCGCCGGCAGGCCGGCTTCCATCATCAGTTCGGCCAGACGCATGGGCACGCCCGGATCGCGCTCGGAAGGCTTGAGGATGAAGGCGTTGCCGCAGGCGATGGCGGGGCCGAATTTCCACATTGGAATCATGGCCGGGAAGTTGAACGGGGTAATGCCCGCCACCACACCCAGCGGCTGGCGCATGGAATAGATATCAATGCCGGGGCCCGCGCCTTCAGTGTAATCGCCCTTCATCAGATGCGGAATGCCGCAGGCGAACTCCACCACCTCGAGCCCGCGCTGAATATCGCCCTTCGCATCGGGAATGGTCTTGCCATGCTCGCGGGCGAGAAGTTCCGCCAGCTCATCATAATCGCGCTGCACCAGCTCCAGAAACTTCATCAGCACGCGAGCGCGGCGCTGCGGATTGGTGGCGGCCCAGGCCGGCTGGGCGGCCTTCGCATTTTCCACCGCAGCGCGCAGTTCATCCGCGCCCGCCAGCGCCACCTTGCCGATGACTTCGCCCGTCATGGGTTGGAACACATCGGCCGTGCGGCCCGATTTGCCGGCCACATGCTGGCCACCGATGAAATGTCCAATCTCGCGCATGGATTCCTCCTCCCGTGTCGTGCAGCCCTGCCCGGCATATCTGCCTGTGACGGTCTGCATCCTTGTGGCGGGGTGGTTCCGTATCCAGAGGGCGAGCCAGAAGAGCTGCGCCGGATCTGTGCAGGAAGATGCACCCCGCTGTTTCCGAAAGCAGGATGCGCTATCCTTCTGCGCACATCTACAGCAATTCGCGCACCATATATGTGCACGAATCCATATATGGAGCCCGTGTGTCGGATCATCCCATTGCACCGAACGATGCCCCGCCCACCCTGCCGCAGGGCGATTTTGACTGGTCGGACCTGCGCTTTTTTCTGGCGGTGGCGCGGGCCGGACGGCTGACGGCTGCAGCCGCCCGGCTGGGGGTCGAGCATTCCACCGTGAGCCGGCGCATCGGCGCACTGGAAACCAGCTTCAGCGCCAAGCTGTTTGACCGCAGCCCGCGCGGCTATGGGTTGACGGCCGCCGGCGAACGCCTGCTGGTGGCGGCCGAGAATATGGAAAGTCTGGCGCTAGCCGCACAGGGGGCGATTGGCGGGGCGGATCTTGGCGTGGCCGGCACGGTGCGCATCGGCGTGCCGGATGGGTTCGGCACGTTGTTCCTGGCTCCCCGCATTGGCGAGCTTGCCCGCCAGCATCCCGATCTGGATATCCAGCTTCTGGCGATGCCGCGCCTCTTCTCTCTTTCCCGGCGCGAGGCGGATATCGCCATTTCCCTCAGCCGGCCCGCCGCCGGGCGTCTGCATGCACGCAAGCTGTGTGATTATCGCCTGCGACTGTACGCGGCGCGCGGTTATCTGGCCCGCCATGGCGAGATCACCAGCCGGGCACAACTCTCCAGCCATCCCTTCATCGGCTATGTGGATGAACTGATATATGCGCCGGAACTGGATTATGCGCCGCAGGTGGCGCGCGATCTGCGTATCCGCATCAAGAGTTCCAGTCTGGTCGCCCAGCTTTCCGCCACACGCGGCGGGGCCGGCATATGCGTGCTGCCCTGTTTCATGGGGGACCTCTTCGCCGGCCCGGACGAGACGGCGCTGGTGTCGGTTCTGCCGCAGGAGGTGAGCCTGACGCGCAACTTCTGGCTCATCACCCATAGTGACATGCGCGATCTGGCCCGGGTGCGCGTGGCCGTCGAATTCATCGTGGAGCTTGCCCAGAAGGGCCGCCATCTGCTGATGCCGGCAGAATGAACCCGGCCTTTGGATGGAGCCGGACAATCTGCGCCCCATGTTGTATGGAAGACGTTTCTGCGCACATGGCCTCAGCGCCCCGGCCTCTTTCGAGTGGAATGCCATGTCCGCAAGACCTGTCGTCCTCTGGAACCTGCCAAAGACATCTCATGGCCTCACGCTCCAAAACATCCTCGCGAAGCCCCTCAAGCCATAAAAGCTCCGGCCGTATGCGTCGCGCACCCGCACCGGGGCTGGATTTTGCACGCGAGCAGGCGCTCCATGCGCAGGGCATTCATCTGGTGGCCGGGGCTGATGAGGTGGGGCGCGGACCGCTGGCTGGGCCCGTCGTGGCTGCGGCTGTCATTCTGGACCCGCAGCAGGTGCCTCAGGGACTGGCCGATTCCAAGAAGCTCAGCGCCAAGCGCCGGGAAGCCCTCTATGCGGAGATCTGTGCCAGCGCGGAACTGGCCGTCGCCATTGCTCCACCGGAACGGATAGATCGGGACAATATCCGGCAGGCCACCCTCTGGGCGCTGGCGCAGGCGGTGCGGGGTCTGCCTCGGGCGCCGGATCTTCTGCTCGTGGATGGCAATGATCCGCCACAGGCCGCCTGCCCGGTGGAGACGATCATTGGCGGTGACGGGCTGGTCGCCTCCATCGCCGCCGCCTCCATCGTCGCAAAGGTGGTGCGGGATAGGCTGATGACCCGCCTCGGCGCGCAATATCCGGCCTATGGGTTCGAACGGCATATGGGCTATGGCACCGCCGCCCATCTGGATGCCCTGCGCACCCATGGCCCCTGCCCGCATCATCGCCGCTCCTTTGCGCCAGTGCGCGCCCAGCAATTGCTGCTGGACACATGAGCCGAACAGCCTTCCACACAGCAAAAAGGCGGCCCATGGCCGCCTTTTCAGTTTCTGCTCCGGCCTGAAAAACTCCAGACTGGACCTGTTCATACCCGACAGCTTCAGCCCTTCGCGTTCTCCGCGGCAGGCTCGTCTTCCAGCTTGATGATGGGTTCGGAGATGCCGCGCTCGGCATCATCCTGCGCCTCAAAAAGCACACCTGCGCACACGGCCACGAGGATCATAAAGCCCGTGCCCAACAGCCAGGAGAGGTACCACGGCCCGTAATCCCCGAGGATCACGGCGAGAAGAATGGCGATGACGGTAATCACCATCGCAATGACATAACGCCAGAACATGGTTTCTATCCCCTCAGAGCGCGTGGTCCGATGTCTCGATCTGCTTCACATCCACCTTGCCACGCATGACCCAGAAGGCCCAGCTCGTGTACCAGATGATGAGCGGCATGAAGACGATGGTGAAGCCCGTCATCCAGCCCAGCGTGCGCAGGCTCGAGCCCGAGTTCCACACCGTGAGGCTGTGCGAGGGATGCGTGATGGAGGGCATGAGGAACGGGAACATGGATGCGCCCACCGCACCAATCACGCCGGCCCACACCAGCACGCCAAACCACCAGGCCACCAGCGGATGGCGGGTCGCCAGCGAGATGAGGCCCAGAATGAGGCCCGCATAGGCCAGACCAGGCAGCACCCACAGGATGGGGTGGTTCACATAATTCACCAGCAGCGCGCCGGGCACATAGGCGACCTGCTGATGCAGCGGGGTCTGCTGGGCTGCGGCTGCAGGACCGGCTACCAGCTGGTAGCCACTGAGATTGGACACCCAGAAACCGCCAATGGTGAACAGCACAATCGCCGCGACAGCCGCAACCATGGCCGCCGTGCGGGCGCGCGCGCCCACCGGCTCACCTGCAGCGCGCCCCAGCATGCAACCGCCCATATAGACCGCCAGCGACACCGACATGAGGCCGCACAGAATGGCAAAGGGGTTCAACAACTCGATGAAGCTGCCGGTGTAGAAGGAGCGCAGACGCCAGTCGAAATTGAACGGCACGCCCTGCAACACATTGCCAACAGCCGCGCCGAACACCACCATGGGCAGGAAGCCGGAGATGAACAGCGTGGCGTCCCACGCGGCGCGCCAGCCATCAGACGGCATCTTGCCACGATACTCAAAGCCCAGCGGCCGCACGATCATGCTCCACAGCAGCAGCAGCATGACGATGTAGAAGCCGGAAAAGGCCGTGGCATAAACCAGCGGCCAAGCGGCGAAGATGGCGCCACCACCCAGAATGAACCACACCTGGTTGCCATCCCAGTGCGGGCCGATGACGTTCAGCGCCACGCGCCGTTCGCTGTCGGTCCGCCCGACATAACGCAGGATGGTGCCGACGCCCATATCCATGCCGACCATGACACCGATCCCGCCCAGCAGCACGCCGAGCAGCACCCACCACAGCACCTTGAGGATGGCGTAGGCCTCGAAAGCAAAGCCTTCCATATCAGTAGCCTCCCGCCAGCTTGGCCGCGCCATGCGCGCCCTGAACATCATCCGGCCCCTTGCGGATGAAATGCACCATGAGGAACATCTCGATGATGGCGAAGATGGTGTAGAGCAGCACGAAGCCGGAAATCGAGAAGATCATGTAGGCTTCACTGTGCGTCGACGCAGACAGCCAGGTGGGCAGCATTTCATACACTGTCCAGGGCTGACGCCCCACTTCCGCGACCAGCCACCCCATTTCACAGGCAAAGAAGGGCACGGGAATCATGAACACGCCCAGCCACAGGAACCAGCGGCGCTTCTCCACCTGATTGGTGAGCGAGATGAGCATGGCGAACACCATATAGGCCAGCATCACCAGCCCCAGACCCACCATGATGCGGAAGGCCCAGAACACAATCCATACCTCGGGAATAGTATCACGCGCAGCCTTGAAAACCTGCTCGTCCGTCACCTGCGTCAGATCCGGTGCATAGCGCTGCACCAACAGGCCATAACCGACATCCGCCTTGTGGGCCTCGAACTGCGCAAGGGCTTCGGGATCGTGCGGATTGGCACTCAGCTTCTCCATCGCCAGCACGGCGGGAATACCGTTACGAATACGCTCGCGCGCTTCCGCCTCCACTTCCGCCGCACCGGGCAAGGTGCCGCTGAGGGAGTGGGTGACGAGAATGGAGAGCATCGCCGGGATCTGGATCTCGAAATCGTTGCGCTGCTCTTCCTGATTGGGGAAAGCGATGGCGTTGAAGGCCATCGGAGCAGGTTCTGTCTTCCACAGCGCTTCCATGGCGACCAGCTTGGAGGGCTGGACATGCGCGCCGACATAACCCAGCGCGTCACCCAGGGTGATCACGCCGCCCGCGCCCAGCACGCCGAATACGGAAGCCACGCGCAGGGAGCGCTTGGCAAATTCCATGTGGCGGCCACGCAGCAGATAATAGGAACTCACGCCACACACGAAGATAGCGGCGGTGAGATAGCCGGCCAGAACCGTATGCACGAACTTGGCCTGCGCATCCGGATTGAAGAAGAGCTGGCCGAAGCTCGAAAGTTCCATGCGCATGGTGATGGGGTTGAACACCGCACCATCGGGATGCTGCATGAAGCTGTTGGCCACCAGAATCCACAGTGCGGACAGGTTGGAGCCCAGCGCCACCAGATAGGTCACGGTGAGATGCTGCGCCTTGGTGAGGCGATGCCAGCCAAACACCATGAGGCCGATCATGGTCGATTCAAGGAAGAAGGCCATCAGGCCTTCAATCGCCAGCGGCGCGCCAAACGTATCGCCCACGAAGCTGGAATAGAAGGACCAGTTGGTGCCGAACTCGAATTCCATGGTGAGGCCGGTGGCCACACCGAGGGCAAAGTTGATCAGCAGCAGCTTGCCCCAGAACTGGGCCATCTGCTTGTAGACCTCCCGCCCGGTGGTGACATAGATGGTCTCCATCACCGCCAGAAGAACGGTGAGACCCAGTGTCAGCGGCACGAACAGGAAGTGGTAGAGCGCCGTGGCGGCGAATTGCCACCGCGACAGGTCCACGACCAGATCATTGACCATATTGAAGCCCCCTCATGAGAACCAACCCCATATTGCAGTGCGGCATGGCGGTGGCCGGCGATCGCACGCACAGGGCATGCCACAGACCACGATGACCAGGCGCAAGGTCCGGATCGTCGCGGCAGAATGGGAGACTTCTTTCGCTTTCGTCAACAGTCTAAAATTATGCCAAGCTCAAACTTGGTTCTGCGTGAGTGCTCATTTTTTGCGTTGAGTCAAAATACTTGCCCCTCGGGCAAGGTGGGTTCGACATTTGTTTTGCCTCACCATGGTGAAGGTTTGCGTGAGGAAAACAGATGCAGGGCCACAGGCGTGCCGGCCACAGATCCGGCTCAGCATCTCCGCTTTTCCGCCATTTTCCACGCTGGAAGATGCTCCGAGCGCCGATTGGCGCATGAGAACGCACCTGCAAAATCAGAGGCCTCTCCACGTCGACGGGCCACATTTCAAATCGCGTGCTGGCGCAAATCCTGTATTCCCTGACGAATATCAGGGTTGCATATTATGCACATCAAACATTGCAATATCCTGTACCCGCATGCTGCACGCCTTGCGGACCAAAGCCGGAAGGGGCAACCGGTACATCGCCTCCCCTCCTCCAGCAGAGCCGCAAATAAAAAGCCCTCTTCTCCCTATGGCCGGGGAAAAGAGGGCGAACTGATCTGTCCTATACAGGTCCGTTACATCCTGTCAGCGCGGCGCTTCATCCGGTTCGGCCAGAACCAGCGCCCAGTAGACCTTGTATTTGGAACGCGGCGCATTGGCGGTGGCGATGCCCATGCGGGTCATGCCGGGTGCCAGCATATTCTTGTTATGCGAGGGGGAATCACGCCAGCCTGAGAAGGCTTCAGCCAATGTGTGATATCCGGCCCCCACATTTTCCACCGCGGCCCGGGCATTGTAGCCGGACGCCTTCATGCGGGTGATGAAATTGCGCCCCCCCACTTCATGCGAGAGCTTGTCCGCCTTTGCCATGGCATTGGCCTGCTGCTGCGCAATCTGGTTCAGGGCCGGGTCCAACGTCACCGGGCTGAGGCCACGTCCGATGCGATATTCCGAGAGCATGGCCGCCGCCGCTGCCGCATCCACCGGCTTCCCGGTCTGCGCCAGATTGGTGTAGAAAGCGGGTTGCTCACCCATATTGTCCGATGAGCACCCCGCCAGAAACAGGGCGACAGCAAGCCCGGCCGGCGCGAAGAGGGGAAGACGAAATGGGAGGCGCATGGCGGCTCCAGAAGGGCGGTGAACAGGATTTTCACGCCGCCTGCCCCTGAAGGCAGAACGGCACATGGGCCATGATGATGGCACAAACAGGTTGCGGACGCGTTAATCTCCGCTCTCAATCACTCCCCTGTGGCGGCCTTATCTTGGCCTGAACCCTCCGGCCTGCCTCATCGACCTCATGTGAGGGCTCGGTCTCAGGCGCGATGGTCTCTTCAAAGGGCTCAATCCTGCCCTCGCGCACAGGTGGCGCCGGCACCATATCCATCGGCGCACGCGCCATGGAGGCCCATGGCCAGTAGGCCATTCCGACCCCCGCCTCACGAAACCGCGTCAGAATGGCGAAATGCAGATCGGACCGCACAGTGGCGCTGTAATCCACATTGGCCACCACGCAGCGCAACTCGAATCCCAGCCCCATATCGGAAAATTTCAGCAGAAGCACACGCGGCGGCGGTGTCTGCAACACCTGTGGATGGTCACAGGCACAGGACACCAGCAGATCACGCACCAGTTCCGGGTCGGCATCGTAGGAGACATTGAGGGTGATGATGATGCGGCCACTGGTATTGGCATGGGTGAAGTTCTTCACCATGCCGGTAATCAGATCCGAATTGGGCACAATGACTGCGGAGCGATCGAAGGTCTCAATCTCCGTGGAGCGCACCGAGATGCGCCGCACATAGCCCTCCTCGCCCTTCACATTGATAGTGTCGCCCACCCGGATGGGCCGTTCGGCCAGCAGGATGATGCCGGACACGAAGTTGGACACAATGGACTGAAGACCAAAACCAATACCCACCGAGAGCGCACCAGCCACCAGCGCCACATTCTCGAGGTTCAGCCCCAGCTCGGCCATCGCCACCATCAATGCGGCGATGGTGCCCACATAGCCGACAATGGTGGAAATGGAGGATTGGAGCGAAGCTTCCAGCTTCGTGCGCGGCAGAACCACACGCGAGATCCAGCGCTGCACCATCTGCGCCAGCCCCAGGCCGAGCAACAGCAGGGCCAAGGCATACAGCACATTCCATGCCGATATGGTGACATTGCCGATGCGGATGCCGAACGAGAAATCGGACAGCATTTCCATCACATCGATCGTGCTGGTGCCCCAGCTACCCACGACCAGAAGCACGGCCACCAGAAGCAGAACCACCTTGAGCAGGCCGGCCAGAATAACGCCGATCAGCTCCAGATTCATGGGCGAGAGGCCAAGCAGCCGGGCGGCCGGGCGCAGGCGACGCTGCTCTTCCTCACGCGGACGATCCTGAAAAGCCGCATCAATCAGCGCATAAAGCACATAGAGCACGCCCAGAATGATGCCTGCCAGCACAAGCCGGCCCGCCACAAAGGCCGCAAAGCTCACATAACCCGCCGCAAGACCAACCACCATGAGCGCCACCAGCACCCAGACCAGAAAGCGGATCCATTCCGGGCTACGGGTGCGAGTTGGCGGGCTCGCAGCGGCCACAGCCCCCTCATGGGTTTCTTCATCGTCTTCGCCGGTATCCTTGCGGGAGAGATAGACCAGAAAACGCGCCAGAAAGCCTGCAATCATCAGCGCCATGACGCCGCCGCTCACCACCATCAGCGATAGCGGGGCGAACAGGGTGCGATGCAACGAGAATAACACCACGGCGACCGCCATGGTCCACACCGCCCAGGAGAAATATTTGAAGGCCACCGCCGCATCATGATCGGACATCGGCGTCAGGCGTCTCCAGGGCTCCCCCGGCGCAATGGCGGCGCGCGCCATGGCAGTGCCAAAGGCCTTGAGGGTGACGGCGGCGATCAGCCCTCCGATCAAGCCATCCAGCCGCGCGGGAATGGCGTCGAACAATTTCGCGAACATCACCCCGCCAGCGACAGCGAGAGGTGCAACCGCCGCCTCCAGCAACAGCACCTTGATAGCCTCAAGCGCAGCGCGCCCACGCGAGAAAGTCGTGCCCTCCGGTGGCGGCGGCGTGCGCAGACGGGCGCGCACCAGGCGCCCCACCACCACCACGGCCAGCACCACCGCCAGACTGCCGGCCAGAATGCCCAGCCCACCCCAGTGCCCCTCCTTCTGGATGACAAAGGCGCCCCAGTCATTCAGCAGCAGATAGGTGGCCCGGTATTCTCCCGAGATATTGGAGGCGGCCTCGCTCCACAGGGCCGGGTCGAACATGGACTGCGACCGCTCAAACAGCAGGCTGGTGAATAGCGCCCGACGCCGTGTGCTGATGCGGTTGGAGAGGTTGTCGGCCTGTTCCGACAAGGCCCGAATGGGCGTAAGCACCCCCTCCAGCGCCGTGGCGAGAGCTGTTAGCCGGGTCCTGTCCGCCACCACCAGCGGGTCTTCCGCAGTGCCATCGGTGGGGGCCGGCGGCAAGCTGGCCAGGCGACTGCGAATTTCCGCAAGGCGCGGCACCAGTTCATCCGTCACCTTGCCGAGGTCGCGACGTATGGGGGCGATACGTCCTCGCAATTCATCCAGATCATCGGCCCGCAAACCTTCCACAGCCATGGCGCTGTCCAGACTGGCCAGCGAGGCCCGGGCGGTTTCAATTTCGGCGCGGGCTGTTGTCAGTAGCGGGTCCTGCGGCACGGGGGGCGGGGCGGGGGGAGTTGCCACTTGGGGCTTGGCACCGTTCGCTGGGGCATCCACACTCTCTCCGGTCGCGGTGGCCGGTTCCGTTTCAGACAGCGTGATCTTCTCGGGCTGGCTGACAAATGTGAATGAGGAGGACGGTTGCGCATCTGCGCGGCTGGCGGCCATGGATAGCGCCAGCATGAACAGCAGCAGCACGGCCAGAAAGGCGCGACCTCTGGCCACGCGCCCATGCACATATTGAAGCTGCACGTGTTGAAGATGCATCCGCTGAATCTGCCTGTCACGCATCGCAGCCCCGCCTATCCGCCACACAGCCATTGTCATCTCTCCATGTCGCGATGGCGCAAGGCACTTCTGAAAGGCACCCTTGCGAAGCCCCGGTGCACAACCCGACGCTCCCAGCAGATAAGCCATAAGCGCGAATTGTGGCCAAGTCTTACGAACACTTTTGCTGGCTGTATCTTGCGGAAGTCCGTGCAGAAACGCGCCGGATAAGTTCATGGAAGATGTTTCAGGCTCTTACCCATATGATGAAACATGATGCGGGCCCATCTGCCGGAAGAGCGCATTGCCATGCCCCCATGCGCCCGCTATGCCATGCGCATTCCAGCGCGGCGCACATTCCTGCTGGACGGCCCTTTTACCAGATGAAAGACCCGCCACCCGCCGCGCCGCACAGCCTGTTTCACCGCGCCCGGCCAACCGGACGCCCGCGAGGTTCCGCATGACGACTTCAGCGCCCGTTCAGCCGATCAGCCTTTCCGATGCGCGCGACCCGGTTGCCCTTGCCGCAGCGCTCATTCGCGCGCCCTCCGTCACGCCGGATTCGCAGGATGCGCTGGAACTGGTAGCCCGCACGCTGGAAGCCGCCGGCTATCATGTGGACCGGCTGACCTTTGATAGCGGCGGCATTCCCATTCCCAATCTCTATGCCCGCATTGGCGACAGCGCGCCCAATCTGTGCTTCGCCGGCCATGTGGATGTGGTGCCGGTGGGCGATGCCAGCGCATGGAAGCTGGACCCGTTCGCCGGGCAGGTGGAAGACGGGCGGCTTCATGGCCGCGGCGCGGTGGACATGAAGGGGGCCGTGGCGGCCTTCATGGCGGCGGCGCTGCGATACGGCAAGCCGCAGAAGGGTTCCATCTCCTTCCTCATCACCGGCGATGAGGAAGGCCCTGCGCTGGATGGCACGGTGAAGGTGGTGGAGTGGCTGCGCGACAGGGGCGAAGTGGTGGATCACTGCATTGTGGGCGAGCCCACTAACCCCGCCGCCATGGGCGACGCCTTCAAGATTGGCCGGCGCGGCAGCCTTTCCGGCATCATCACGGTGAAGGGGGTGCAGGGGCATGTGGCCTATCCGCATCTGGCCGATAATCCCATTCCGCGCATGGTGCGCCTGCTTGCTGCGGTGATGGCCGGGCCGCTGGATGAGGGCACGGCCTTCTTCCCCCCCTCCAATCTGGAGATCATCACGGTGGATGTCGGCAACACCGCCTCCAATGTGATTCCGGCGCAGATCACGGCCCGCTTCAATGTGCGCTTCAACGACCTGTTCACGCTGGACACGCTGCGGGACGAAATCCGCCGCCGTCTCGACACGGCGGGCGAGCCGTATGAGCTGGATTTCGTGCCCGGCGCGAGCCAGAGCTTCATCACCGCGCCCGGGCCGTTCGTGGAGATTGTCTCCGAGGCGGTAGCGGCGGTGACAGGCCGGCAGCCCGAGCCCTCCACCTCCGGCGGCACCTCCGATGCCCGCTTCATCAAGGATATCTGCCCGGTGGTGGAATTCGGTCTGGTGGGGCGCACCATGCACAAGGTGGACGAGGCCACGCCCGTGCAGGATGTGACAGACCTCACCGCCATTTATGAGCGCATTCTTGCGCGCTATTTTGCCCATTTTGCCTGAAGCAGGCCCAGTGCCAGACAGGGAGCAGACCATGGCCGCACAGGAAATGTCCGCACACGAAACCCTCAGCCATCTGGATGTGCAGGGGCGCAGCATTGCCTTCAAAAGCCTGCCCGGCGCGCCGGAGAAGCCCGGCCTGTTCTGGCTGGGGGGCTTCAAATCCGACATGGAAGGCTCCAAGGCCGGCCATCTGGTGGAATATGCCAGAGCCCACGGGCTGGCCAATGTGCGTTTCGATTATTCCGGCCATGGCATTTCCGGCGGGGATTTCGAGGACGGCACCATTTCGCGCTGGCTGGAAGAATCACTGGCCGTATTCGAAGCCACGACCCGCGGCCCGCAGATCGTCATCGGCTCCTCCATGGGGGGCTGGATGGCGCTGCTGCTGGCCCGCGCGCTGGCGCAGAAGGCACCCGGACGAGTGAAGGCGCTGGTGCTCATCGCCCCCGCGCCGGATTTCACCGAAGATTTGATGTGGGCCGAATTTCCCCCGCCGGTGCGCGAACTGGTGATGAACACCGGCAAATTCCTCAAGCCCAGCCTGTATGGCGAGGAACCCTATGTCATCACCCGCACGCTGATTGAGGATGGCCGGCGCAACCTGCTGCTGGGCGCGCCCTTCGCCGTGGGCTGCCCGGTGCGCATCCTTCAGGGCTCTGCCGATACCGATGTGCCCTGGCAGCACGCCATGCGCCTTGTAACCGGGCTGGCGGAAGATGATGTGGTGTTCACCCTCATCAAAGGCGGCGACCACCGCCTCTCCCGCCCCCAAGACCTGACCCGCCTCAGCAATACGGTGGACGAGTTCTTGTGAGGGAAGCAGGATGTTTATGGAGGGGGATGTTATTGAGCGGCGGATTGCTTGGCTGCTCATGTAGATACACCCAAACTCGAGATACCTGCACAAGTCACAAGGCTGTGCGAAGCGAGGTCTGGATTGGGGTGGTAAGCGGACTGGCGGATAGTGTCCGAAATCGCAAATTGGCAGACACGCATGGCTCAAGTTTGCATTGCTCGCTCGGTTAGGGTGCTGCGAGCTCGTTGTAGAGTAGCGCGTTCAACTTGAGGCTGGTGCGAACGAAGGCATCGGCGAGCTCGTTCACCTCTGGTATGCTCCACTCGTGCCTGCCCCGGAACAATCGCTGATCGCCGTTCGGAGCCGTCGCCGGCTTGCCGTGCAACAGCCCATTGCGATCCTCCACCAGGGCTTTGAACTCGTCGGCAGGTTCCGCTATCGCCGCCTGTAGGACAGGGTCAGTAGTGCTGCCACCATCTTGACCAAGTCGCTAGCGATCTTCCCTGCAGTCTTTCGCCGCGGCTCGATGGTGGCGATATAACCAGGCTCCAGTCGGTCGCAGCAGTAGGAAGCGTTCCATTCAAGGCGTGCGAACGCCACGATCGCAAGGCCCAACGCGTGCAAATAGGGATCGTCGATCGGGATCCGCAGTCGCTCATCGGTCATTCGACACCCTCCTATACGTCATGCCGCCACTCCAGCCGCTCAGCGCGTCCGACTGGCAGCTTTCCAGCAACAGCAGGAAAAAGCCGCCATCGACGTAGGCGATGCTGCAACATAATTGATAGTTCTGTTGCAGCATAAATGGTGCGGGGGCGGGGAATCGAACCCCGCCTGAGGGCTCTTCTGCCAGTCTTAGACAGGCCGATCCTCGAACACTCTCGCTTGCATCGGTCGGATTTCCTGCCAAGCCCGCAGCACCTCAATCCTCACCATGCACTTCCTAAATGTATGCATAGCCATCTCCCAAGCCAGATTGATTGCAAGTGAAGCAAGCAGAGGCAGGTATCCGACCCATGCAGCGATAGCCATCCAGATCACGACCTGAAGACCTACGGCGAAGCTGGTAAGTTATTTATACGCAAGCCCGTCTTGATCGGCAAACCTCTGCGATTTGAAACAGGATCATAATATTCTGTTTCACGAAGCGAATGTCCGCTTCAAAGCATGGGCGGCGGCTTCCTTAACGGCCGAAATGGGGTCGAAACCCGTCATCAAGTCGACCTCTACTTGAAATTGCGATCAGATCATCAGCACCAAGCCTGATGCATGTTCACCCCCCAAACAGCAAAAAGGCCGCGAGCAGATCTGCTCGCGGCCTTTTCTATCTCATTGTCTTCAGGGCGTGGCGGGGGTGCCCGCCGCCCTTCAGCCGGAAAACTCAGGCCGCAGCCTGGGTCTCGTTCACGGCCTTGACGACCTGGCGCTTCAGCTCGAGCGCGCGGGGGGAGAGCTCCTCGTCGCGGGCCTTCTTCAGGAAGGCGTCGAGCCCGCCGCGATGGTCCACGCTCTTCAGCGCATGGGCGCTGACACGCAGGCGCACGGCGCGGTTGAGGGCATCGCTCTGGAGCGTCACATTGCACAGGTTCGGCAGGAACCGGCGCTTGGTCTTGCGGTTGGAGTGGCTCACGAGGTGGCCAGTCATAACCGCCTTTCCGGTCAGATCACACCGCCGGGACATGGCAAAAGTCCTTCTTTGCGTCAGATGACGCGGGGAACGCGAGCCCAGCCATGCAGCCGTGCGCACTCACCCGCTGTATCGGGAGCGGCTCCTATAAGGTGCATAGGCGCGCGCGTCAAGGTCATCGCACCGTCATCTCGCCCGGAAAGCACCTTTCAGGCGCATAAACGGGGCAAATGGAGACGTTTCCGCGCTCTCATCGCCACAAGCGCTTGCCAGCGCCACATGCACGCCTATAGTCCGCCTCGAAACTGACCCTAACGCATCCGAGAGACGAGATGGCGCGTGATGTGAAGAAGGTGGTGCTGGCCTATTCCGGCGGGCTCGACACCTCGGTGATTCTGAAGTGGCTCCAGACGACCTATAATTGCGAGGTCGTCACCTTTACGGCCGATCTCGGCCAAGGGGAAGAGCTGGAACCGGCGCGCAAGAAGGCGCAACTGCTCGGCATCCGGGACGAGAACATCTTCATTGAGGATGTCCGCGAGGAATTCGTGCGGGATTATGTGTTCCCCATGTTCCGCGCCAATGCGGTGTATGAGGGGCTCTATCTGCTCGGCACCTCCATCGCCCGCCCGCTGATCTCCAAGAAGCAGATCGAGATCGCCCGCAAGGTGGGCGCTGACGCCGTGGCCCACGGCGCCACCGGCAAGGGCAATGATCAGGTGCGCTTCGAGCTGGCTTATTATGCGCTGGACCCGGATATCACCGTCATCGCTCCCTGGCGCGAATGGGATCTGACCTCCCGCACCCGTCTGCTGGAATTTGCCGAGCAGCACCAGATTCCAATCTCCAAGGACAAGCGCGGCGAAGCCCCCTTCTCCGTAGACGCGAATCTCCTGCACTCCTCCTCCGAGGGCAAGGTGCTGGAAGATCCCGCCGAGGATGCGCCGGAATATGTCTATCAGCGCACCATCTCGCCCGAGGATGCGCCCGATGAACCCACCCTCATCACCATCGCCTTCGAGAAGGGCGATGCGGTGGCCATCAATGGCGAGGCGATGTCTCCCGCCACCCTGCTGACCAGGCTCAACGAGCTGGGCAAGGCCAATGGCATCGGCCGGCTGGATCTGGTGGAAAACCGCTTCGTGGGCATGAAAAGCCGCGGCGTCTACGAGACCCCCGGTGGCACCATTCTGCTCTCGGCCCATCGCGGCATGGAAAGCATCACGCTGGATCGCGGCGCGGCCCATCTCAAGGATGAGCTGATGCCCCGCTATGCGGAGCTGATCTATAACGGCTTCTGGTTCTCCCCCGAGCGCGAGATGCTGCAGGCCGCCATTGACCACACCCAGACCTATGTGACGGGTGAAGTCACCGTGAAGCTCTACAAGGGCAATGCCACGGTGGTGGGCCGCACCAGCCCCTATTCGCTCTACAATCAGGAACTGGTGACCTTCGAGGAAGGCGCGGTGGCTTATGATCATCGCGATGCGGCCGGCTTCATCAAGCTGAACGCCCTGCGTCTGCGCACGCTGGGCAACCGCGCCCGCAAGATCTCCGAGTGAGGTCCCGCGCAGAGCTTCTGCGCGCCCCCTGAGACAATGCACGCCATGGCGGGGCTCTCCTGCCCTGGCGTGTTCTCCGGATCTGGCGTCTTCTCCGGCCACCAGCTGGATGACAGGCAGCAAAAGGCGCATCTGACCATGAGGCTGTTCGTACTGACAGGGGCCGGCATTTCCGCAGAGAGCGGCATGGGCACCTTTCGCGATACAGACGGCATCTGGTCCCAGTTCGACCCGATGAAGCTGGCCACACCCGAGGGTTTCGCACAGGATCCGGCGCTGGTGCATGATTTCTACAATGCACGCCGCCAAAACCTGCTGGAGGCCAGCCCCAATGCCGCCCACACCGCCCTGGCCCGGCTGGAGGATGCGCTGACCCGGCGCGGTGGCGACCTGTATCTGTGCACCCAGAATATCGATGATCTGCACGAGCGCGCCGGCTCGCGCCATGTCGCGCACATGCATGGCGAGCTGCGCAAGGCGCGCTGCATGTCCTGCCATGCTGTCACGCCATGGGATGGCCCGCTGGGCCTTGCCGACAGTTGCCCCTCCTGCCACAAGCAAGGCAGCCTGCGCCCGCACATCGTCTGGTTCGGGGAAATTCCGCTCTATATGGATGATATCGCCCATGCGCTGGAAGAGGCGGACATGTTCGTCTCCATCGGCACATCCGGCTCAGTCTATCCAGCCGCCGGTTTTGTACGCGAGGCGCGCGAACTGGGTATCCGCACCAGCGAGATCAATCTCGACCCGTCAGACAATGCCTATCTGTTCGATGAGCGCCATTATGGCCCCGCAAGCGAGGCGGTGCCACAATGGGTGGAGCGCATGGTGAAGGTGCTGGAAGCACGCGCCTAAACGACGACGTCCAACCTCTCCCTTCAACTCAAAAAAAGCCGGCCCACTCCGCCCTGAGGCATTGCGGCATCGGCCTGTTTCGTCTGGTCTTGTGTCGCCGGCGCAGTGCGAGGACTGAAGCCGGCGACATCTGGATCAATCCCGCAGCAGATCGTTGACAGAGGTCTTCGAGCGAGTCTGCGCATCCACGCGCTTCACGATCACGGCGCAGGACAGCGAGGGGCCGGGCGTGCCATCAGGCAGCGGCTTGCCGGGCATCGAACCGGGCACCACGACCGAATAGGCCGGCACTTCGCCAATGAAGATCTCGCCGGTATTGCGATCAATGATCTTGGTGGTGGCGGAAATGAACACGCCCATGGAGAGCACCGCGCCCTCACGCACGATCACGCCTTCCACCACTTCCGAACGCGCGCCGATGAAGCAGTTGTCCTCGATGATGACCGGGCCGGCCTGCAGCGGCTCCAGAACGCCGCCAATGCCCACGCCGCCGGACAGATGCACATTCTTGCCGATCTGCGCGCAGGAGCCCACCGTGGCCCAGGTATCCACCATCGCGCCCTCGCCCACAGAAGCACCGAGATTCACGAAAGAGGGCATCAGCACCACATTCGGGGCGATGAAGGCCGAGCGGCGCACAATGGCGCCGGGCACGGCGCGAAAGCCCGCGGCGCGGAATTCCGCCTCACCCCAGCCTGCGAACTTGGAAGGCACCTTGTCCCACCAATGCGCACCACCGGGGCCGCCGGTGATGACGTCCATGTCATTCAGGCGGAAGGAGAGCAGCACAGCCTTCTTCAGCCACTGGTTCACCTGCCAGTTGCCATCCGCATCACGTTCGGCCACGCGGGCCTTGCCGGAATCGAGCAGGTTGAGCGCGGTTTCCACCGCCTCACGCACCTCGCCCTGGGTCGCGAAGCCGATCTCGGCGCGGTTCTCGAAGGCGGCATCAATGACAGATGCAAGCTGGGCGGTGTCGGACATGGGGTTCCTCCATCTGGCCGGTGACCCGGCAAATATTCACGGACAAGGGGGCGGAAGCGCTCAGGCGCGCTCTTTCACCGCCACGAATTTCAGCTTGGGCCATTCCTCGATGGCGCGGTCCAGCACCCACTGGCTGCGGGCGAGATACACCGCTCCCTCATCGCGATCCCGCCCCGTGGAAGAACGGTTGCTCTCCATGAAGCGCTCCACCTCGTCATGGTCACCGGTAATCCAGCGCGCGGTGACATAGGAGGTGGTCTCGTAGCGGATCGGAACGCCATATTCCTTTTCGAGGCGCGCAGCGAGCACATCCAGCTGCAGCATACCTACTACGCCCACAATTGGCGCCGGATCGAAGAAGGGCTTGATGACCTGCACCACGCCTTCCTCGGCCATATCCTGCAGCGCCTTCTGCAACTGCTTGGCCTTCATCGGATCAGACAGCAGCACCCGACGCAGGATTTCCGGCGCGAAGTCCGGCAGTCCCTCAAAGCGGATGGCCTCACCTTCCGAAAGCGTATCGCCCACCCGCAGCATGCCATGGTTGGGAATGCCAATAATGTCACCCGCGACCGCCTCATCCACTGTCTCGCGCTCCTGCGCGAAGAAGAAGATGGGGTTGGCGATGGCCATGTTGCGCTTCTCGCGCGGATTGAACAGCTTCATGCCGCGCTTGAAGGTGCCCGAGCACATGCGCACAAAGGCCACGCGGTCCCGGTGGTTCGGGTCCATATTGGCCTGCACCTTGAACACGAAGCCGGAAACCGTGTTTTCACCGGGCTCCACAGCGCGGCCCCTGGCGGCGCGCGGCACGGGGCACGGGCCATCCCGGCCCAGCCCTTCCAGCAACGGGGCAACGCCGGTCTCCTTCAGCGCACTGCCGAAATAGACCGGCGACAGATGCCCCTCGCGGAACGAGGTGAGATCGAATGGCGGCAGAACACCCAGCGCCAGAGAAAGCCCCTCGACCGCCTCGGTCAGGATATTCTCTTCAACGCCTTCAAGGCCCAGCAGGTCTTCTGGTTCGTTGAACGGCACGATGCGCTCCAGCGGGCCACCACGGGTGGTGGCGAGCATGGCGCGCTTGTTGGGAATGTCGATCAGGCCACGGAAATCCACGCCAAGGCCGATCGGCCATGTCATCGGCGTGAGATCCAGCGCAAGCGAGGAGGAGATATCGTCCATCAAAGCGAGCGGGTCCTGCCCCTCGCGGTCTACCTTGTTGATGAAGGTGAAGATGGGAATATCCCGCAGGCGGCACACCTCAAACAGCTTGCGCGTCTGGCTCTCGATGCCCTTGGCCACGTCGATCACCATCACCGCTGCATCGACGGCGGAAAGGGTGCGATAGGTATCTTCGGAGAAGTCCGAGTGGCCGGGCGTATCGAGCAGATTGAAGACGGTGCCATCCTGCTCGAATGTCATCACCGATGAGGTGACGGAAATCCCGCGCTGCTGCTCGATTTCCATCCAGTCCGATCGGGTGCGGCGGCGCTCACCGCGCGCCTTCACATGCCCGGCCAAACGAATCGCACCGGAAGCGAACAGCAGCTTTTCCGTCAGCGTGGTCTTACCCGCATCTGGATGGGCGATGATGGCGAAGGTGCGACGACGGGTATAATCCGGCAGATCAGCCGCCCGGGCGGCGCCGGTTGCAGTGTTTTCGAGCATGGCGGCCATATAGTCCAAAATGCCCCGCCGGGAAACGACAAAGCACGGGTCAATGTCTGGCCCTGGCCAGACGTCCGGGGTTCCGAATGGAGAGGAGAAACGCGATGGCGCACCTAGCCGAACCCGGTCTAGCTCCTGTCAGACTGGAAGGGCGCGCAGCCTCAATCCCCTTCGCCCGGGTTGGGAGAGAGCTTCTCTTCCTTGTTGGGCTTGCCATCCCACGCGTCATAACCCGGCATCGGGTCTTTCTTGAGAGTGATGTTGGGCCACACCTTGGCGTATTCGGCATTCAGCGACAGCCACTTTTCCGTGCCGGGCTCCGAATCGGGCTTGATGGCTTCAGCCGGGCACTCCGGCTCGCACACGCCGCAATCGATGCACTCATCCGGATGGATGACCAGAAAGTTCTCGCCCTCGTAGAAACAATCCACCGGGCACACGGCAACACAGTCCGTATATTTGCAGAGGATGCAGTTCTCGGTGACGACGTAGGCCATTGGGGTCTTCCTTGTCGCGCTGCGCGGGTCCACCATCGGTCCCGGCGCTGCCGCGCTCTATTTCAACCTTAAAAATCTGTGATTTCTTCGAAAAGCACAGAAACTGATGTAGCACCCCCGCGCCGTTCGGCAAAGCCGACAATGCGCAACAACCGGGTTGCGTTATCCAGAGATATAGTGAGCACCTGCCCTGTTCGCACCATCCGTGAGGGGGCTGTGACCCGTGCGCCATCCAGTCGCACGTGCCCGGAACGAATCAGTTCAGCTGCATTCGCGCGGGTGCGCACCACCCGCGCGTGCCAGATCCAGCGGTCGAGGCGCTGGCGATCGGCGCTTTCGCCCACCGCTCAGTTCCCTTTCTTCTCCGTATCCATACGCGCCTTAAGGGCGGCCAGAGCGGCAAAGGGACTATCCGGATCCATCGGCTTGTTGCGGCGTTCCTGCGGCGCGGGGCGTTGGTCATTCTTGCCACCGCGACCTTCCTTCCGGGGCGAACGCGGCCCGCGTTCGCCCTCGCCTTCCGGCCGTTCGCGACGACGCGGGCCACCACCTTCCCCCTGTCCGCCACCAAAGCCACCGCCATGGCGCTTGCCAAAGCGCTGCGCACCCGACTTGCCTTCCTCGCGGCCACCATCCTTGCGCTCACCCTCGCGACGCTCCCCACGGGGAGCCGGGCGCGCATTGCGATCCCGACGCACAGCGCCAGGCGGACGGCCCGGACGCCACACCTCGATCATCTCGGGCTCGGCGGGTGTCTCTTCTGCTGCCGGAGCGACATCATCGGCAGCAACGACTTCCGCAGAAGCGGGTTCCACTCGAGCCTCGACGGCCTCATCGACTGTGGGCAACGGGTCAGAAGACACTTCGGCGGCCTCAGCCACAGCTTCCACCGCAGGCGCGTCCCCAGAGGGCACAGGCGCTTCAACAGATGCGGCGTCCTCCACCACCGGGGCGCTCTCCATCGGGAGGCTCTCCTGCGCCTCTGCGGAGGCAGATGGCGCGTCATTCAGCAGATCCGCCTCAATGGCCCCCTCGGGAGCCGGGGCCAATTCAGTCGGGGTAACGGCTTCGGGCTCCGGCAGCGGGGCCGGACGACGCTCCATGCGATAGCCGAGCGACTTCAGAATGGAGGAGAAATCCTCGCCCGCGCAGCCAGCCAGCGAGGTCATCGCCACCGTCACCACGAAACCGCGCCCGTCCACCGCGCCTGCGGGCTTGGGTGCCGTGGAAGCCGGACGCCAATCCAGCGCCGGACGAATGAGATCGGCGAGACGCTCCAGAATATCCACGCGCACCGCCCGCTCGCCGCACACGCGGAAACCCACGGCGCGATACAGGCCCTTCTGGATCTCGTGATCCACCGGGATGGAGGTGCGACCGGAGGCCGCCAGATGCGGCAGTTCATCCAGCCCCTTCTGGGCGAGGCCGCCATGCTTCAGCGCATACAGCTCCAGCGCGAGCGCACGCGGGGCGGGCTTGAGCAGGGCCGGCATATAGATGTGGTGCGCGCCGAAACGCACCCCATAGCCGCGCAGCGTGGCGCGCGCTGTCTGATCGAGGCTCTTCATGTCCTCGGCCACGCGGGAGCGCTCCAGCACACCGAGCGATTCGACGATCTGGAAGGCGATGCCGCGCGCAAGGCCCGTGACATCTTCCGCAGTGACCAGCTTGTCCAGCGCGCCCAGAAGCTTCTCGATATGAGCGGCCAGCCACAAGGTGATGCGCGCCTCCACCTGATCGCGCGCCGGGCCGGTCAGATGCTCGTCAGCGATGATTTTGAAACGCGGCTTGAGCACCTCGTCACCGGGGATGAGCTTGGCCACGGCCTCGCCCGTCCAGCGGATGGTTCCATCGGACGTGAGCACGAACGCCTCGTCCACGGCCTGCGAAAGCCGTTGGGCGCGTGATTCGATTTCGCCGGCCAGCGCCTTCTGCGCAGCGGCGCGCAAAGCCTTGGCCTCTTCACCGCCCGCGGTCGGGTCGGCTGCGAACTGGAAGCCATGAATCTGGCCGATGACATGTCCTTCGACGGTAACGTCGCCGGTCTTGCTGATTTCAGTTTCGAGCATCTTGTTCTCTCGCAGGCGCCGTATAAGCACGCTGGTCCGCCGGTCTACGAAACGCTGAGCCAGCCTTTCGTGCAAAGCATCGGACAGTTTGTCTTCGACCCCTCTGGTGACGCCTTGCCAGTGCTCCGGATCCTTGAGCCAATCAGGCCGGTTTGCAATGAAGGTGAGAGTTCTCACCTGTGCAATCCGACGCGACAAGGTGTCGATGTCGCCTTCTGCACGATCGGTCAAGGCGATTTGACGCCCGAACCATGCATCAGGGACATATCCCCCCCCTTCCAGATGGCCGAAAAGGTGCGCCACAAGCTCCGCATGAGCCCCTGGAGACACCTTCCGATAATCCGGAACCTGACACACCTCCCAGAGTTGCGCCACCTGTTCCGATGATGTGATGCGCCCTGTTACGTCCTTGTCACGGTTCAGAAATTCAAGAACAGAGACATCGTCCGCCGTTGGGGCACGGGTCAATCCCTCCTCCCCCGGCACCTGTGAAAGAGAGGCCAGAAGCGTGGAAATGGAGGCATAGTCTGGCACAGCGTTGCGCCATTGCAACACTCTTGCCGTGTCGAACGCATGTTCTTCCAGCCGCAGTACCAACTCCTCGTCAAAAGGCGGGCAACCGCCCGTGGTGCCGAAGGTGCCATCACGCATCGCCCGACCGGCCCGACCGGCAATCTGCGCCATTTCCCCCGGATTGAGGCGACGGAACTGCCAGCCATCGAACTTGCAGTCCGAGGCGAAGGCGACATGGTCCACATCCAGATTGAGACCCATGCCGATGGCGTCGGTCGCCACCAGATAATCGACATCGCCGCTCTGATAGAGCTCCACCTGCGCATTGCGAGTGCGGGGCGAAAGCGCGCCCATCACCACCGCCGCGCCCCCGCGCTGGCGGCGGATGAACTCGGCGATGGCATAGACCTCGTTCGCAGAGAAGGCGACGATGGCGCTGCGGGGTGGCAGGCGGGAAATCTTGCGTTCACCTGCAAAGGTGAGCTGGGACAGACGCGGACGCTCCGTCACCGAGACGCCGGGCATCAGCCGTTCCAGCAGCGGGCGCATGATGGCCGAGCCCAGCAGCATGGTTTCATGCCGGCCCCGACGGTTGAGAATACGATCTGTGAAGACATGGCCGCGGTCGAAATCCGTGGCGAGCTGCACCTCGTCAATCGCTACGAAATCCACATCCAGATCCCGTGGCATCGCCTCAACGGTAGAAACCCAGTAGCGCACCTGCTTCGGCTTGATCTTCTCCTCGCCGGTGATGAGGGCGACATGCTGCGCCCCAACACGCTCGACCACACGCTGATAAACCTCGCGCGCCAGCAGGCGCAGCGGCAGGCCGATCAGGCCTGTCTTGTGGCCCAGCATCCTGTCGATGGCGAGATGGGTCTTGCCGGTATTGGTGGGGCCGAGAACCGCACTGACACCACGCGCACGAAGCATGCGCGGCAGTACGGCCCATTGGGTCACGTCATCCATCGGTTTCGGGTTCTGCTCTCCCCTGTGCAGGGGCTGTGTAGCATATTGGGCTCAAGAGGCCACATCGAAAGGCCTGGCATCAGAACTGTGCAGCAGAAACCCGACCAAAGGAAACCGGCACACGCCCGGTTGCGCATTCAAGATCTGACGGCAGCCCATTCCGGCCCCTCGCAGTTGCACACCGCCACCGGGCAACGCAACAGCCCATTCCGGCGACACAGACGCCACATTTTTGCCATGGACCACACTGCGGAGGGTCGATAGTCTTGCGCCATGAAACTGTTGCGGGCAGGCACTTATGGATCAAGTCATTGATTTTCTGAACACCATCTTCTGGGGATATGTCCTGATCTATGGACTTCTTGCGGTCGGGGTCTATTTCACCCTGCGTTTGGGGTTCCTCCAGATCATTCATTTCCCGGAAATGCTGCGCACCGTTCTGCGCGCCAACAAAAACGATCATTCCGGCATCACCCCTTTCCAGGCCCTGTGCACCTCGCTGGCCTCGCGCGTGGGCACGGGCAATATCGCCGGCGTGGCCGTAGCGCTCACACTCGGTGGACCGGGCGCGATTTTCTGGATGTGGGTGGTGGCGACGCTGGGCATGGCCACCGCTTATGCCGAAAGCACGCTGGCCCAGCTCTACAAGGTGCGCGATGACGAGGGTAATTATCGCGGCGGCCCGGCCTTCTATATCGCCAATGGCCTCAAGGCCCCATGGGCCGGCGCCATCTTCTCGGTGTGTCTGATCCTGTCCTTCGGCCTTGTGTTCAACGCCGTGCAGGCCAATTCCATTTCAGATGCGATGGAAGGCGCATTCGGCGCGCCGCGTCTGGCCACCGGGCTTGTTGTGGCCGGCCTTTCCGCCATCATCATCTTTGGCGGCATCACCACCATCGCCCGCACCGCAGAACTGCTGGTGCCCATCATGGCGCTGCTCTATCTGGGGCTGGCCGTCTATGTGCTGGTCGTCAACGCCTCTGAAGTGCCCGGTCTGCTGGCGCTCATCGTGCGCAGCGCCTTCGGGCTGGAGCCGGCTGTTGGCGGCGTGGCCGGCGGCATTACCGCAGCCATGCTCAATGGCGTGAAGCGCGGCCTGTTCTCCAACGAAGCCGGCATGGGCAGCGCTCCTAATATCGCAGCCGTGGCCACGCCTGACCCGCACCACCCGGCCAGTCAGGGCTTCGTGCAGTCTCTCGGCGTGTTCATCGACACGATTCTGATCTGCACCGCCACGGCGCTCATCATTTTGCTCTCCGGCATTTTCGGTCATGACCCGGCCTTGACCGGCACACAACTGACCCAGGCCGCTATGGAAGTGCACTGGGGTCCGGCTGGTCGGTATTTTGTGGCCATCGCCCTGTTCTTCTTCGCCTTCACCTCCATTATCGGCAACTATTCCTACGCAGAGAATGCCTTGGTGTTTCTGGGCCATGGCCACACCGCCGGTGTCACTGCCCTGCGTCTGGCGCTGGTGCTGATGGTGATCTGGGGCGCCCTGCAGAGCGTCACCACCGTGTTCAACACCGCCGATGCCTCCATGGGTCTGATGGCCTCCATCAATCTGGTCGCCATCGTCCTGCTGTCCGGCCTCGTGGTGCGGCTCACCCGTGATTATGTGCAGCAGCGCAAAAAGGGGCAGGAGCCGGTCTTCCTGGCCGATTCCATGCCGGAACTGAAAGGCCAGATCGACACCGAAATTTGGAGTCGCAAATAATCGCTCCGGGGTCGGCCATCGCTGAAGGCCGGCCCCGGTTGCGTCCGCAAATCCGCATAAAAAAGGCCGCCCCGAAGGCGGCCTTTTCCATATTCATCCGGCTGACCGGCGCTCAACCCGCCGCAGCGGCCGTCAGGGCTTCCTTCACCCATTGCGAGGCCTTGCCGAAATCCAGCGCGCCGGCGTGGCGCTCCTTCAGCAGAGCCATGGTACGCCCCATATCCTTGATGCCCTTGGCGTCAATCTCGGTGATGATCGCCTTGATGGCGGCACGGGTATCGGCCTCACAAAGCTGCTGGGGCAGGAACGCCTTGATGAAGACGATTTCCTCACGCTCCCTATCCGCCAGATCCGGCCGGCCACCCTCGTCATAGAGGCGGGCGCTTTCCTCGCGCTGCTTCACCATCTTGGCCAGCAGGGCACGCAGCTCATCATCATTCAGCGGGTCCTTGCCCTGGCCGCGATGCTCGATGTCGCGATCCTTGAGGGCGGCGTTGACAAGCCGGAGCGTGGCCAGACGGCGCTTCTCCTGAGCCTTGAGCGCCTCTTTCAGCGCGGCATTGATATCATCACGAAGCACGGGGCATGGTCCTCACGAAAAACTGACCCAACACAATTACGCTTCTGCCTACCTGACGCCTCATGGCGCCGGTAAAAGACAGAATATGGTTTCTGCATCCACCAGACAGGTCGCATGCAATGGAAAAGATCCGGCGTACATCCATGGGAACACACAAGCCCCCGGAGAAACCGGCTGTTTTCAGCACATCCACAAACCTGCCAGCAGAACCCGCCACACAGCCTGGCCGGGCCTTCACCCTTCTGCCCTGCCCACCCCTTGCGGATACGGCTTGCGCCGGAGCATGGAACGGGGGTAACGAAGCTGAAGCCCTGATCGCTGGGTATCGGCGCACAAATTTCGCGCGCACGCTGGAAACGCGGCGCGCAAGCCTCTATCTAGGCCATCCATGACAAACGAACAAGATCAGCCCCAGAACGGGCTCCCAAGCTCCACCGAAGGCTGGAGCGAGCCCACCCCCACGGCCCTGCTCGTGCTTGCAGACGGCACGGTGCTGGAGGGCTTCGGCATTGGCGCTGAAGGGCGCCAGGCCGGCGAGGTCTGCTTCAACACCGCCATGACCGGATATGAGGAGGTTCTCACCGACCCCTCCTATAACGGGCAGATCGTCACCTTCACCTTCCCGCATATCGGTAATGTGGGCACCAATGAGGAAGATATCGAGACGGTGTCTTCCGCAGCTGTGTCCGGCGTGCGGGGTGTGGTGCTGCGCACTGCGGTGACCGATCCCTCCAATTACCGCGCCACCCAGCATCTGGATGCGTGGCTGAAGGCACGCGGCATTCCCGGCATCACCGGCATCGACACCCGCGCCCTCACCGCTCTCATCCGCGAGAAGGGCATGCCGAACGCCGTCATCGCCTATGCGGCTGATGGTACATTCGATATCGAGTCCCTGAAGGCCGAGGCCAAGGCCTGGCCGGGCCTTGAGGGCATGGATCTGGCCCCCGCCGTCACCACCGCCCAGCGGGTGAATTGGGACGAAACCACCTGGGCGTGGGACAAGGGCTATGGCCACCAGAATGCCCCTGCATACCATGTGGTGGCGATTGATTATGGCGTGAAGCGCGCCATTCTGCGCCTGCTGGCCGATGCCGGCTGTAAGGTCACGCTGGTGCCGGCCTCCACTTCGGCAGAAGAGATTCTGGCCCTCAAGCCGGATGGCGTCTTCCTTTCCAACGGCCCCGGTGATCCAGCGGCGACGGGCGAATATGCAGTACCGGTCATCCGTGACCTGCTGAAGACGGACCTGCCCATCTTCGGCATCTGCCTCGGCCACCAGATGCTCGGCCTCGCGCTGGGTGCGAAGACCGTGAAGATGCATCAGGGCCACCATGGCGCGAATCACCCGGTGAAGGACCTCTCCACCGGCAAGGTGGAAATCACCTCCATGAACCATGGTTTCGCCGTGGATCGGGACACCCTGCCCGCGAATGTGACGGAGACCCATGTCTCCCTGTTCGATGGCTCCAATGCCGGCCTCGCCCTGGCCGACAAGCCCGTCTTCTCGGTGCAGTATCACCCTGAGGCGAGCCCCGGCCCGCAGGACAGCCACTATCTGTTCAAGCGCTTTGTGGGCATGATGAACAATCACAAGGCCGCGGCCTGAGTTCAAAGCCTTGTAGGCATGACGACGCCGCTGTCCGGGAAACCGGGCGGCGGCGTCGTGCTGTTCCGGCCTGCTATTCCAAGCTTCCGCGCCCCCGGGAGGCGCGCCCGGCTGGCACTTGGCTGACACAGCTTGAATTCGCCTCAGAAAAGATATAAACATATCTTTATGTCCGAACGCGATGACCGCCCATCCCTGCCCTTTCCTCTTCTGCTCGACGCCCTGAAGGCGGCGGGGGAGGATACGCGCCTGCGGCTGATTGCCGTGCTGGCCGAAGCGGAGCTGACGGTTTCGGACCTGACCGATATTCTGGGCCAGTCCCAGCCGCGCATTTCCCGCCACCTCAAGCTTCTGGCCGAAGCCGGGCTGGTGGAGCGCCATCGCGAGGCGAGCTGGATCTTCTATCGCAGCGCCAGCGAAGGCCCCGGCGGGCAGGTCGCCGCCCGCCTTCTGGAGCTTCTGGACCGGACCGACCCGACCCTCGCGCGCGACCGTGAGCGGCTGGACGCCGTGCGCGCCGCCCGCGCACAGGCGGCGCAAGCCTATTTCTCCACCCACGCCCGCGAATGGGACGAACTGCGCCGTCTGCATGTGCCGGAAGCGGCCGTAGAACAGGCCGTGCGCGACATTCTGGCGGACCGACCGATCCGCGCTTTGCTGGATCTGGGCACCGGCACCGGGCGCATGCTGGAACTGTTCGCGCCCGATATCGAGCGCGGTCTGGGGCTGGATCTGTCACCCGACATGCTGGCCGTGGCCCGCACCCATCTAGACCATGCCGGCATCCGCAACTGCCAGCTTCGGCAGAGCGATATCTACGCCATTCCCGCCCCGCGCGATTCCTTCGATGCGGTCATCATCCATCAGGTGCTGCACTTTCTGGATGATGCCGGCCGCGCCATTGCCGAGGCCGCGCGCGTGCTGCGCCCCGGCGGGCGGCTTCTGGTGGTGGATTTTGCCCCGCATGATCTGGAATTCCTGCGGGAGAACCATGCCCATCGCCGGCTGGGTTTTGCCCGCGACACCATGGAAGGCTGGCTTACCACCAGCGGTCTGGTACCAGAAGGGTTCCGCACTTTGACGCCGCAGGGCCGTAAGGGCGAAGGGCTGACCGTTTCTCTCTGGCTGGCGCGCGACCCGCGCATCCTCATGGCCGGAGATATCAGCCCCACGGAGAGGGCTGCGACATTATCAGGGCCTTCGGGCGACAGGGAGATTGCGTGATGAGTGGTTCCGTGCGTGCCAGCCGTGAAACGGAGCGCCCGCCTGTGTCCGTCTCCTTCGAGTTCTTCCCCCCGAAGACCGAGGCGATGGAACAGACCCTGTGGAATTCCATCGGCCGGCTGGAGCCGCTTCAGCCGGAATTCGTCTCCGTCACCTATGGGGCGGGCGGCTCCACGCGCGAGCGTACCCACAATACGGTCGCGCGCATCGCCCGTGAAACCACGCTGAAGCCGGCCGCCCATCTCACCTGCGTGGCGGCCAGCCGCGATGAGGTGGATGAGGTGATCCGCGCCTACAAGGCCGCCGGTATCAACCATATCGTGGCCCTGCGCGGCGACCCCATCACCGGTGTCGGCACGCCCTATGTGCCGCATCCGCAGGGCTATGCCTATGCCGATGATCTGGTGAAGGGCATCAAGGCCATTGGCGATTTCGAGATCTCAGTCTCCGCCTATCCGGAAAAGCACCCGGAAAGCTCCAGCCTCGCTGCGGATATCGGTCATCTGAAAGCCAAGGTGGGGGCCGGGGCCACCCGCGCCATCACCCAGTTCTTTTTCGAAAATGACGTCTATTTCCGTTATCTCGACAAGGTCCGGGCGCAGGGTATCGATATTCCGGTGGTGCCGGGCATTCTGCCGGTCACCAATTTCAAACAGGTCGCCAGCTTCGCCGCCCGTACGGGGGCCAGTGTGCCGGGCTGGCTGGCCCAGCGCTTCGAGGGGTTGGATGATGACCCTGAAACACGCAAGCTGATCGCCGCGGCCGTTGCGGCCGAGCAGGTGATGGATCTGGTGGACCGTGGTGTCACCGAAATCCATTTCTACACGCTGAACCGCGCGGATCTCGTTTATGCCATCTGCCACCTGCTGGGTCTGCGTCCGAAGGTGACACAGCCCGCTCCTGCCCTTCAGAATATGGGCTGAACACAGCATGAGGCCGGGCCAGCCCGGCCCGTAATGAGAAGGCCACGGACCGGCGCATACCAAGCCGCCATGGCCTCAGGATATTCCCGTGAGCGCCGCGCATGGCCAGACCATGCCACCGGCCCGCCCCGAGCTCAGAGATGACGACCATGAGCGCCAACGACGACATCTTCACCGCCCTGACCACCGCTGCCCGTGAGCGCATTCTGGTGCTCGATGGCGCCATGGGCACCATGATCCAGGCCCTCAAGCTGGATGAGGCCGGCTATCGCGGTGAACGCTTTGCCGACTGGAAGCAGGATGTGAAGGGCAATAATGACCTTCTCAGCCTCACCCAGCCGGATGCGGTGCGCGACATCCACCTGCAATATTTCATGGCAGGTGCGGATATTGTCGAGACCAACACTTTCTCCTCCACCACCATCGCCCAGGCCGATTACGCCATGGAAGCGCTGGCGCATGAGCTGAATTTCGAGAGCGCGCGCCTCGCCAAGGAGGCTGCAAAGCTCGCCGAGAAAAAGGATGGCCGCCGCCGTTTCGTGGCCGGCGCTCTGGGCCCAACAAACCGCACCGCCTCCATCTCACCGGATGTGAATGATCCCGGCTACCGAGCGGTCTCCTTCGATGACCTCACCACCGCCTATGCCGAGCAGGTGCGCGGCCTGATTGAGGGCGGGGCGGACATCATGCTGGTCGAGACCATTTTCGACACGCTGAACGCCAAGGCCGCCATCTTCGCCATTGAGCAGGTCTATGCCGAAAAGGGCGTGCGCCTGCCGGTGATGATCTCCGGCACCATCACCGATCTTTCCGGCCGCACGCTTTCGGGCCAGACGCCGGCGGCCTTCTGGTATTCGGTGAGCCACGCCAAGCCCTTCTCCATCGGCCTCAACTGCGCATTGGGCGCGAAGGAGATGCGCGCCCATATCGCCGAGATCGGGCGCGTGGCGGATACCTTCGTATGCGCCTATCCCAATGCCGGCCTGCCTAATGAATTCGGCCTCTATGACGAGAGCCCGGAGGCAATGGCGGCGTTGATTGAGGAGTTCGCTTCTTCCGGCCTCGTGAATGTCGTAGGTGGTTGCTGCGGCACCACGCCGGACCATATCCGCGCCATCGCCAATGCCGTGGCCGGCAAAGCCCCGCGCGCCCTTCCCGAAATTGAACCGCGCCTGCGCCTGTCCGGCCTTGAGCCCTTCGAGCTGACGAAGGCCATTCCCTTTGTCAATATTGGTGAGCGCACCAATGTCACCGGCTCTGCGCGCTTCCGCAAGCTCATCACCAATGGCGATTATCCGGCGGCGCTGGCCGTTGCGCGCGATCAGGTGGAGAGCGGCGCGCAGGTGATTGACGTGAATATGGATGAAGGCCTGCTGGACAGCGAGGCCGCCATGCGTACCTTCCTGAACCTAGTGGCCTCGGAACCGGATATCGCCAAGGTGCCGGTGATGGTGGACAGCTCCAAATGGAGCGTCATCGAGCAGGGACTCAAGTGCATTCAGGGCAAGGGCATCGTCAATTCCATCTCGCTTAAGGAAGGTGAGGAACAGTTCCGCCACCACGCTGAGCTGGTGCGACGCTACGGTGCCGCCGTGGTGGTGATGGCCTTTGACGAGACCGGGCAGGCCGACACCTATGAGCGCAAGACCGAAATCTGCACGCGTGCCTACAAGATCCTGACCGAAATGGGCTTCCCGCCTGAAGATATCATCTTCGACCCGAACGTGTTCGCGGTGGCCACCGGCATTGAGGAGCACGCCAATTATGGCGTGGACTTCATCAACGCCACGGAATGGATCCGCAAGAACCTGCCCCATGCGCATGTTTCAGGTGGCGTCTCCAACCTCTCCTTCTCCTTCCGCGGGAATGAGCCGGTGCGTGAGGCGATGCATGCCGTATTCCTCTACCATGCCATCAAGGTTGGCATGGATATGGGCATCGTGAATGCCGGCCAGCTCGCCGTCTATGACGAGATCGAGCCGCGTCTGCGCGAGGCCTGCGAGGATGTGGTGCTGAACCGCCGCTCCGATTCCACGGAGCGTCTGCTGGAGTTGGCCGAGGAATTCCGTGGCCAGGGCAAGGAGAAGAAGGCTGCCGATCTCACTTGGCGCACATGGCCGGTGGAGAAGCGACTTGAGCATGCCCTCGTCAACGGCATCACCGGATATGTCGAGGCCGACACCGAGGAGGCCCGCCAGAAGGCCGCCCGCCCGCTTCACGTCATTGAAGGCCCGCTGATGAGCGGCATGAATGTGGTGGGCGACCTCTTCGGCGCGGGCAAGATGTTCCTGCCGCAGGTGGTGAAATCCGCCCGTGTGATGAAGCAGGCCGTGGCCTATCTCATGCCCTTCATGGAGAAGGAAAAGGAAGAAACCGGGCAGACCAACAGCAAAGCCGCCGGCAAGATCCTCATGGCCACCGTGAAGGGCGATGTGCACGATATCGGCAAGAATATCGTGGGCGTCGTGTTGCAGTGCAACAATTACGAGGTGGTGGATCTCGGCGTGATGGTGCCCGCCGCAAAAATCCTGGAAACGGCGAAGAAGGAGCAGGTGGATGTCATCGGCCTCTCCGGCCTCATCACCCCTTCGCTCGACGAGATGGTGAATGTCGCCGCCGAGATGGAGCGCGAAGGCTTTCATGTACCTCTTCTGATTGGCGGGGCCACGACATCGCGCGTGCATACGGCGGTGAAGATCTCACCCCAGTATCTGCGCGGGCAGGCGGTCTATGTCACCGATGCCAGCCGCGCCGTGGGCGTTGTCTCCAACCTGCTCAACACCGAGACGCGCGGCCCCTATGTGGCGGATATCCGGACGGAATATGAGAAGCTGGCCGAGGCTCACGCCCGCGCCGATTCCCAGAAGCAGCGCGTGCCCCTGCAGAAGGCGCGCGACAATGCGCTGAAGCTGGACTTTGCCGGCTACACACCACCCAAGCCCGCCTTTACCGGCACGCAGGTGTTCGAGGATTATGACCTCTCGGATCTCGTGCCCTTCATTGACTGGACGCCCTTCTTCCAGTCCTGGGAGCTGCGCGGGCGCTATCCGGCAATTCTGGAAGATGAGGTGGTGGGCGAAACCGCTCGCAATCTCTTCCGCGATGCGCAGGCCATGCTGGAAAAGATGGTGGCCGAGAAATGGGTGAAGGCCCGTGCCGTCATCGGTTTCTGGCCGGCCAATGCGGTGGGCGACGACATTCTCCTATTCCGGGATGACAGCCGCGCCCATCCTCTGGCCACGCTGCACACGCTGCGCCAGCAACTGGCCAAGCGGGAGGGCCGCTACAATCTGGCGCTGTCAGATTTCGTGGCCCCGATGGAAACCGGCATCGCCGATTATGTCGGCGGCTTCGCGGTGACGACGGGCATCGGCGAGGATGAGAAGATTGCGCAGTTCAAGGCCGCGCATGATGATTATTCCTCCATCCTGTTCAAGGCCCTGTGCGACCGGCTGGCCGAGGCCTTTGCCGAGCGGATGCATATGCGCGTGCGCACCACCTTCTGGGGGTATGAGGCCGGAGAGGCACTCTCCAACGAGGATCTCATCGCCGAGAAATATCGCGGCATTCGCCCCGCGCCCGGCTATCCGGCCCAGCCCGACCATACCGAGAAGGCGACGCTGTTCAAGTTGCTGGATGCTGAAGCCCGCATCGACCTGAAGCTCACCGAAAGCTTCGCCATGTGGCCGGGTTCGGCTGTTTCGGGCCTTTATTTCTCACATCCTGAAAGCGCCTATTTCGGCATTGGCCGCATCGAGCGCGATCAGGTGGAGGATTATGCCGCCCGTAAGGGCTGGAGCGTGGAGGAAGCCGAACGCTGGCTCGCCCCTATCCTCAATTATGATCCCGCGCGCATGGCGGCGGCGGAATAGGCCCGCCACAGGACGCGGATCAAACGACAGATGACAACGGCCCTCAACGCCTGATGAGGGCCGTTTGTTTTCAGCACCAGAGCCAGCGTGGCACGCATTTGCGATAGGCCTCGAAATCCGCTCCGAAACGGGCCGCCAGATGAGCTTCCTCACGCCGCGCGGCCAGCCGGTCTGTCGCCAGAGCGGCGAGGATGGCCGCCACCACCAGCCACACATTCAGAAGCATCACGCCAATTGCGGCCAGCGCCAGCGTGTTGCCCACATAGATGGGGTTGCGGGTCCAGGCGAAAGGCCCCCGTGTCACCAGCCTGTCCGCCGCCCGGTGCGGCAGAATATTGGTGCGAGCCTGGTGCATGGTGGCCATGGCCCACACATCCAGCCCCAGCCCACAGGCCAGAAGCACCAGACCCGCAAGGCGCACAGGCCACCAGACCCGCCACACTTCCAGCCCTCCAGGAAAGGCCGATGCTGCCCCTCCCACAGGCCACAACCATGCCAGAGCCAGCCCCACTACCAGCGCCGCGCCATAAAGAAGGGGTGGCCACGGCACGCTGTTGGGCCGGATGGCGGCGTCAGGCGGACGATGTGTCATGCGGCGCTCTTCCTCGCACTCAGCAGCCCGAGAATGACATAGGTGACGATTGTTCCGCCAATCGCGCCCAGCACGAACAGCACCATCAGCAACACCCAGTCGATCGGCCCACCAATATCAGCAAAGCTGGAACTGGTGATGGCAAAAGTGAACCAGATGGCGAACACCCCGCCCAGCAGCCCCACCAGTTCGGACCATACGAACCGTGCACTCACCAGCCCGCGATCACGGATCAGCACATAGAAGAAGGCCAGCGCCCCGACGATGACGAAGACCACCAATGGCCAGAAGAAGCCGCCCAGTATTTCCTGAAGTACGGCGATGAAGACAGAGGGATCGTAATTCTGCATCTCATATCCTCCCCGTTCAGGCCTTGCCGCGCAGCATGGCGAGATAGGTGGGCTTGAGGGCCAGTTCCTTGATGACCCACGAGGTCCACAATTCCTCCAGCGGAGCGATGATGCCCTCGAAGGAGGGGGTGAGATTGTTGTTGTAATCGAACTCCACCAGCATGGCCTGGCCGATGCGGGTGATTAGCGGGCAGGAGGTGTAACCATCATAGATGGCGTTCGAGGTCTTCCCCTCAATATCCGCCAGCAGATGATCCACCACCACCGGGGCCTGCCACTTCACACTGGCGGCCGTCTTGCCCTTTGGCACGCCGGCGACATCGCCCACCGCAAACACATTGTTGAAGCGCAGATGGCGCAGCGTGGTCCTGCTCACCTCCACCCAGCCATCGGCCGCGAAAGGCCCGCTCTGCCATGGCAGCGGGCTATTGCGCACCACGGCGGGGGCACGCATGGGCGGAATGACATTGGTGAAGTCATAGCCCATCTCCACCGGGCCACCCGGGGTCTGGAAGGTGGCGATCTTGCGACCCGGATCAATGGCGCGCATCACATGATCATAATGCGCAGTGATGCCGCGATCCTCGAACAGCATCCGCACCCGTTCGGAAACGATGGGCACGGAGAACAGGGTCTTGTTCTGCGCCGCATAATGGATCTCGGATTTGCCGCGCGTGCCACGCTTGCGCAGTACATCATCGGTGATGAAGGTGTATTTCAGCGGCGCGCCAGCGCATTTCATCTCGGTAGCGGGACGGGAGAACAGCCCCACCCCGCCTTTGTCCGCAAAGGCGGACATGGTGCGCCATGTGGTTTGCGCCGCCTCCGGCCCGGCATAGACCGAGCCGATGCCCTCGCGCCCGATGAGCGACAGCTCCATGCCTTCAATGGCGGCGTAATCCAGCGCCAGACCAGTGGTCACGACCAGAAAATCATAGGGCACAACCTTGCCCGATGACGTGACGACCCTGTTCCCCACCGGGTCGATCTCGGCCACATCCTCCTCGATGAGGGTGGCGGTGCGGGGCACGAAATCCGCCGTCCGGTTGATGGAATAGGAGGTCGGTTTCAGGCCCGCTGCAATCAGTGTGAAGCCGGGCTGGTAATATTGCGCACGATGCTTGTCGATCAGGATGATCTCGGCCCCGTCCAACCGCGCCGCCAGCCTTGAAGCCGTGGTGAGGCCGGCTGCGCCCGCACCGGCAATGACAATGCGCGCCTTCGTTTTCACCTTTTGCGCGGCGCGGGCATCCGGAACCACCAATGCACTGCCCAATGCCGCACCGCCAAGAGTGGCCAGCCCGCCCAGCAACACATGCCTGCGACTCACACCCGAACCTCGTGGACCAGAATTGCGCCTCATCTGCATCTCCCCTGGGATCGGGCCGGTTCATTCCGGCCTCCGCGTTCTATGAGGGTAGCGTCTGTTCCCGCCTTTCTGTTCCCTCACGGGCGCAACCGATCGGGCAGCGAGCCTGTGAAGAGGGGCGGGGATGGATATTCACCTTGCTCAATACATTCATATATATTAAATTCACATTATTGAATGTAAAGAGACCTATCCATCCTGCAGGAGCCTTTCATGCCCGCCCCCATCCCTGCGTCAGGCGCGTCTGCCTGCAAGACTGGCGCTGCAAGCTGCCGCAACACGGAAAGCCAAACGGGTCGTCCTTGCCTTCTGGGCATGAAGGCTTGGTCGCCCTATGCGGCCGGCATCCTCATCGGTCTGCTTCAGGTGCCGGCCTTCCTGCTGATCCATACCGCGCTGGGGGCGTCATCCTCCTATGTCACGGTTGGCGGGCTACTAGCCTCGGTGGTGGACCCTGCTGTGACCCAGATTGATTATGTGGCCCGGCATGTGGCCCCCACCGGAAAGAACTGGTGGCAGGTGGCCCTTGTGGTGGGTGTGGCGATGGGGGCCTTCCTCTCCATGCGCCTTTCAGGTGCGCGACGGCAGACAGTCTCGCCCATCTGGGCCCGCGCGCTCGGCACGCCCAGCCGTGCTGTGCGCTATGGGGTGGCCTTCTGTGCCGGCTTTCTCATGCTGTTTGGCGCGCGCATTGCCGATGGCTGCACCTCAGGCCATGGCCTTTCCGGCATGGCGCAGATGGCGGTCTCCTCCACCATTGCAGTGGCCTTCATGTTTATTGGTGGCATTGCCACCGCCTTCCTCATTCTGCGCCGCATCTGAGCGCCGTATCCGGAGACAGGCTATGTCCGTTTTTCCTGCCATCCTCATCGGCCTCGCCATGGGCATCGTGTTTGGCTTCGCCTTTGAGAAGGCCCGCGTGTTCGAACCGGGCATGATTGTGGGCCAGATGCAGTTCCGCAATTTCATCATGCTGAAGGTATTTCTCACCGCTGTCGCCACCGGTGCCGTGGTGCTGGCCCTGCTGCATGGCATGGGGCTCATCAAGCTGGGGCCGAAAGCCACCTTCTATGCGGCCGATATTTTCGGCGGTCTTCTGCTGGGGGCCGGCATTACGCTGGCCGGAGCCTGCCCGGGCACCATTCTGGCGCAGATCGGCGTCGGCTATCGCGATGCGCTCTTCACCCTTCTGGGCGGCCTCGCCGGAGCCATCGCCTTCAGCTACGCCCAGCCCGCCCTGCAACCCCTTCTGTTCAGCGCCGGGCCGGGCAAGATCACCCTCATGGATCTGACCGGCATTCCCTATCCGGTGCTGGCCATCGGCCTAGCCGTGGTGCTGGTGATCGTGCTGGTGCTGCTGGAACGCTGGCGGCCCTGGCGGGCCGATATGGGCGCGGATGTCGATGGTGATTTCGGCCCCCGCACCTGAGAACCTTCGGGCGCGCAGCATGGCGCGCCCATCCTGCAACGCCCCCAATGGGAGGCTGACATGCACCAACCCCTGAATGCCGCAACCGGCGGCAAACCGCAAATCGTGATCATCGGGGCCGGCTTTGCCGCTCTCACTGCCATTCGTGAGCTGCGCCGCCTTCAGGTTCAGGCGGATATCACGGTGATCGCCCCGACCGACACGCTGGTCTATCTGCCCAGCCTGATCTGGATTCCCGCCGATCTGCGCCGTGGAGAAGATCTGAAGGTGCCGCTGGCAAATTTCTTCGCCAGGCATCAGGTGCGGCACATTCAGGCCCGCGTCGACGGGCTGAGCGCCGATGGCCGCACCGTGGAAACCACCGCCGGGCCTGTGGTGAATGATCTGCTGATGATCGCCTCGGGCGGGCGCTATATCCGCAAGCTGCCGGGCATTGAGAATGCGCTCATCCCCTGCGAGGGGATCGCCTCCACTGAAGCCCTTCGCGACCGGCTGGCGGCGATGGAGCGCGGCACGGTGGCCATCGGCTTCGGCGGGAACCCCAAGGAGCCCACAGCTGTGCGCGGCGGGCCAATGTTCGAGTTCCTGTTCGGCGCGGATACGCTGCTGCGCCGGCAGAAGCGACGCGACAAGATCGACCTCGTCTTCTTCAACCACTCCGCCCGGCCCGGCCAGCGCCTTGGCCCCAAGGCCGTGAACGGCCTGCTGAAGCAGATGAAGAAACGCGATATCAAGACCCATCTGGGCCACAAGATGGTGCGTTTCGAACCAGACAGGGTGGTGACAGAGGGCGGGGAATTTCCAGCTGATCTCATTCTCTTCATGCCCGGCCTCACAGGGCCAGCCTGGCTCGATCAGACCGAACTGCCCCGTTCACCCGGCGGGTTCGTGCAGGCCACCGCCACCTGCGCCGTACCAGGACTGAGGCATGTCTATGTGGCGGGCGACGCCGGCTCCTTCCCCGGGCCGGACTGGATGCCCAAGCAGGCCCATCAGGCCGACCTTCAGGCCCAGACCGTCGCGCACAATATGGCGGAAGAACTGAAGGGACTGCCGGGGCTCCAGCAGTTCAAGCCGGAGTTGATCTGCATCGTGGATACGCTGGACGCCGGCATGCTGGTGTTTCGCAACAACAGGCGCAGCGTCACCCTCCCCCGCATGGGACCCTTCCACACCATGAAGCGCATGTTCGAGCAGCACTATCTGAAGGCCTATCGCACACGCTGACCTCCCCGCACCCAAGGCCGGATGCAGATATAAAAACGGGGGCCTGCGCCCCCGTTTCACATGCAAAGCCCAGCCAGTAATGAAGCCGGCCCATCAGCCTCGGACACACTGTCCCTGACAGTACCCTTACTTGCCTGCATCACCTTCAGGTGCGGCATCGGCTGCGGGAGCTGCCGGGGCGGCCTCAGCCTTCGGCCCACCGCGCGACACGCCCACCATGGCCGGGCGCAGCACGCGCTCGCCAATGAGATAGCCGGCCTGCACCACCTGCACCACCGTGCCGGACGGCACGCTCGGATCCGGCACCTCGAACATCGCCTGATGCTTGTTCGGATCGAACTTTTCACCCTTCGGATCAATCCGGATCACGCCCTGCTTTTCAAGCGCCTTGCCAAGGCCGCGCTCGGTCAACTCGATGCCCTCAATCAGCCCCTTGAGCGGGCCTTCGGCATGGGTCTTGGCCTCATCATCCACGGCGGAAAGCGCACGAGCCAGATCATCAGCCACCGTCAGCACATCACGGGCGAAGGAGGCGACGCCATAGGTCTTGGCATCGGCCACTTCCCGCGTGGCGCGCCGACGTACGTTCTCCACCTCGGCCAAGGCCCGCAGGCACTTGTCCTTCAGGCTGGCCACCTCTTCCTCAAGCCGCCCGCGCTCAGCCTCGGCAGAGGCTGCGGCGTTTGCGCCGACATTGGCCTGCGTCGCCTGTTCGGAAGGCGCAGAACCCTCATTTTCATCCTTGCCGGTCTCAGGCGCGCTCGTCTGGTCGCTCATCCGGTCTTCCCCCTGACTGCAATGACCTCATCCCGATACGGAAAGCGGTCTGAACATCTTGTGAAACATCTCTGCCGCGCATATCGGGGGGACGGGCGGAAAAATCAAGTCTGCCCGGCCTGTAAGCGGCCATTGCCGGCCCCGGTCTGCACGAGACAGTCCCTTGTAGCAGCATATCTCAGTGAAACATGGCCAGACGCTCGGCGGCCCTGTCCTCATTCTCCGCCTCCAGCAACAAGGAGGCCTCGGCCACCGGCATGGGGCGATAGAACAGGAAGCCCTGCGCATAATGGCACCCGCGCCGACGCAGGAAGTGCGCCTGCTCTTCCGTCTCCACGCCTTCGGCCACCACCCGCAAGCGCAGATCCTGCGCCAGTTCGATCACCGCCCGCACGATCGCGGTATCAAAAGGATCATTCTCGATATCCTGCACGAAACCCCGGTCGATCTTGACGACATCAATCGGCAATTGCTTCAGATGGACAAGGGACGCATAGCCCGTGCCGAAATCATCGAAGGAGACGCCCACCCCGGCGGACCGCAACTCCTCCAGAATCTCGCGCACCTGCGAAAGATCCTGTCCCAGAAAGACGGTTTCCGTGATTTCAACCTCGAAATGGGCCGGATCAACGCCGCCACTGCGAAATTTCTTTAGCAGATTGGCCGCCAGATCCTTGTGGGTAAACTGAGCTGCAGACAGATTGATAGCGACACGTCCGCAAGCTATCCCGCTGAAGATCCAGTTCCGCACATCCTGCGTCACCTTCTCCACCATGCGCTCGCTAATCAGCTCAGCCATTTCGGGGTCAGACAGGGCCATGGGAAACGCCGCCGGCCCCAGCACCGGCCGCCCCCGCGGATGCCAGCGCACCAGCGCCTCGAACCCTTCCAGATGACCTGTGGCAAGGGACACCTTGGGCTGGTAGTAGGGGATGATCTCATCGCGATCCAGCGCGGCCATGATATTGTGTTTCTGGCTCAGCCGGGTCTGCACCGCCTGCCTCATGGCTGGCATATAGCACATGAATCGATTGCCACCCTGCTGCTTGGCCGCATGCAGGGCGAGGTCTGCATCTTTCATCAGGTCGCCAGAGATGCGATCATGCTCCGGACAGGCTGCAATGCCGATGCTGGCCTGTGCAACGAAGGTCCATCCCTGATGGACAATGGGCCGGCGCAGTTCGGTGGAGATGGCGCGCGCCATCTGTTCGCCCTGCTGCAGTGCGCTATGGCCCACCAGCATGACGATGAACTCGTCTCCTCCAAGCCGTGCAACCAGCCCCCTGTCACCCACAAGCGATGCGATGCGATGTGATGTTTCGCGCAGCACGGCATCCCCGGCATCATGGCCCTGCCCGTCATTCACATCCTTCAGCCGGTCAAGATCCACCAGCAATAGACAGATGCTCTGTTCCGGCTGGCGCTGTTCCAGCGCGGCCTGCAAACTCTCCTGAAAGGACATACGGTTGGGCAGACCGGTCAGGGTGTCATGCAAAGCGACATAACGGATTTTCTGTTCCACGGCATTGCGTTCGGTCACATCCACCAGCGCCGCCACGAGGCTGGGGTGCCCCCCCATGCGAATGCATTGGGCGGCCATCATCACAGTCCGCACCTCGCCATTGGCCAACCGGATGGGAGTCTCGAAATCCGTGACATGCTCCTGCTTACGCAGGCGGGCCACCATCATCTCACGCACCTTCGGCTCGACATAGATTTCACTGCAGCGCAATCCGGCGAAGGCTTCTGCCGAACCGCCATAGAAACGATGCGCCGCAGCGTTGAATTTCAGCATTTGCCCATCGATGAGACGGGTCACGATCAGAGGCAGGGGTACGGCCTGAAAAGTTTGTTCCAGTCGGTTCTCGCTCTCTCGCAGCCGGAGATTGGCCCGGCGCTCGGCCAGAATGGCTTCCCACTGCTGGCGTTCCAGATGGTTGGTCCGCACCACCATCAGAACCAACCCGATATTGAGACCAGCCATGGCCAGGGTCAAAGGCATGGCTTCGACCCATTCCGGAGCAAAATAAAGATAGGAGGCCAGAAGCAGCAGACTGCCGCCAACCCCGCCAAACACACGCCATGCAAAGCTTATGGGCACGCCCAGATAGAAAATGCAGGGCAACAACATCACAGCTGCCAGCGCCATTTCATCCGGCACACTCACAAACAGCGCTCCGGCCAGCGCCAGCCCCCACTCCCATGTCACATAGACAGCCTCAAGGAAAAAGACCTGCTGCATCCTGATCGACGCCAGCAAACAGAGCAGGCTGACCCCACCGCTGACAAGGAAGGCTGTCACGGTTTCCGCCTGCGCGACCGCCAGATCGGAAGCAGGCAGTTCCTGAATACCGGCCGTGCGCAGGATAAGAGGGATAAAGATCAGGCTCAGCAGAATGATCAGCAGGAAGAGGACACGGGCATGCCGCAGATCTCCCTCGAAACGCGCCTTGCGAAACAAGGCTTCCCGCGCGCGATCAGGGAATTCACCTCCGAGCATGCCGAGGGTCAAGATTCTGGAACCTCTCTTCAGCTCCATCTCCATCGCTCCCCTTTGTCGTGAGCATGATAGCGGGGCTTAAACCTTTCGGAAACAAGGATACGCCCGCAAAAGTTGTTTTTGGGTCCAGATGGCAGCGGGGTGCCTCCGCAGATTCGGTTGGACGACAAACAGAGCTGTGAGATGTCTGGTCTGTGCGCCCCGCCATGTCTATATGGCGAGACCCGATGGTCGCGCCCTTTGCCCGACCCATGCCCAGCAGGAGCCGGCCGATGCTTCGGAACACGCGCATTCTCCTCGTCATTGGCGGGGGTATTGCAGCCTATAAATGCCTTGAGCTGATCCGTCGCCTGAAAGAGCGCGGCGTCACCGTGCGCACCATTCTCACTCCTTCCGCCCAGCAGTTCGTGACCCCGCTGGCGGTGGGCGCGATCAGTGGAGACCGGGTGTTCACTGATCTGTTCGACCTGACCGCAGAGCATGATATCGGCCATATCCGTCTCTCGCGGGAGGCGGACCTTGTGGTGGTGGCCCCGGCCACGGCCGATCTGATGGCGCGCATGGCGCACGGCCATGCCGATGATCTGGCGACAACGGCGCTGATCGCCACAGACAAGCCCGTGCTGATGGCCCCGGCCATGAATCCGCGCATGTGGGCGCATCCGGCCACCCGACGCAATCTGGCGCTGCTGGAGGCCGATGGCGTCATGCGTATCGGCCCCAATGCCGGAGCAATGGCCGAGCGGGGCGAATTCGGCGAGGGCCGAATGGCCGAGCCGATGGAGATTGTGGCGGCCATCGAGGCCCATTTCCATGCTGCGGCCGGCGGGGCGGAGAACGCCCTTCTGGCTGGCAAACGCATTCTCATCACATCCGGTCCCACCCATGAACCGATTGATCCGGTGCGCTTCATCGCCAACCGCTCCTCCGGCAAGCAGGGCCACGCCATTGCCGCGGCGGCGGCGGCGGCCGGGGCGGATGTGACGCTGGTCTCCGGGCCGGTGGAAATTTCCGATCCTCCCGGCGTGCGCACCCTGCATGTGGAAAACGCACGCCAGATGCTGGCCGCTGTGCATGAAAACCTGCCGGCCGATGTCGCCATCTTTACCGCCGCAGTGGCCGACTGGCGGGTGGCGGACGCCTCGGACCAGAAGATCAAGAAAGGCCCCGGCGGCACGCCAACCCTGCAACTGGTGGAAAACCCGGACATTCTCGCCACGGTTTCCCGCCATGCCACGCTGCGCCCGCCGCTGGTGGTGGGTTTCGCCGCCGAGACCGAGCATGTGCTGGACCATGCCCGCGCCAAGCTCGCCCGCAAGGGGTGCGACCTCATCGTCGCCAATGATGTCTCTCCCGCAGGCGGGGTGATGGGCGGTGACAGCAACACCGTTCATCTGGTGAGCGCCACCGGCGTAGAGGACTGGCCCACCGCTTCCAAGGCGGAGGTCGCCCGGCGGCTCGTGCACCATATTTCCACCTTTCTGAATGCCCCGACCGAAGGACAAGCCTGATGACCGGCACCCCCACACAGCCCATGCCCCTCATCATTCCGGTGCAATGCCTGCCCCATGGCGAGGGCCTGCCCCTTCCCGCTCAGGCCAGCGTCGGCGCTGCAGGTCTGGATTTGCCCGCCGCCATCGCCGAAGGGGAAGAGCTGGTACTGGAGCCGGGGCGCTTTCTGGCTGTGCCCACCGGGCTGGCAATGGCCCTGCCGCAAGGCTTTGAAGGGCAGGTGCGCCCGCGCTCCGGCCTCGCGCTGAAGCATGGCGTCACCGTGCTGAACGCCCCCGGCACCGTGGATGCGGATTATCGCGGGGAGGTGAAGGTCATTCTCATCAATCACGGGCCGGAAGCCTTCACCATCACGCGTGGCATGCGCATTGCCCAACTGGTGATTGCACCCGTGATGCAAATAATGCTGGAAAATTCTGGTAATTTGGATAAAACTGCACGCGGTTCCGGTGGTTTTGGCTCAACAGGGCTATCCGGTCTGTAGAGTTAGCAGCAGTTACAGCCTCATGCCGCGTTTATCTGACAAAAGCCTTCTCGCCATCGCCGCTGTTGTGGATGTGGCCATTCATGCCCGCGGCGCGCCTGTGGCCGCCAAGGCTCTGGCCGCCCGCCACAGCCTGCCCCCCCGCCGGCTGGAGCCGGTTCTGCAGGCGCTGGTTCATGCCGGCGTGCTGAAGGGCGTGCGCGGCCCGCGCGGCGGCTATGAGCTGGCCCGCGAGCGAAGACGCATCTCCGTGGCGCAGATCGTGCGGGTAGTGGAAGGCTCCGAGGATGAGAAGGACATTATCCTGCCCGCGCTTGTCTCGGAAGTGGTTCAGCCCGCCGTCGCCTCAGCCGAAAGCACCTTTGACGCCGCGCTGGATGAAGTGACGCTGGAGGATCTGTGCCGCTCCGCTGATACCAGCGGCCACGGCCCCGAGCTTGAGCGTATCGATTTTACCATCTGAGCCCGTCTTGCAGACAACCCGGTGACAGGCCGGGGCACGGGCGCAGTTCTGACATTCAAGGAGACACCCCATGGCTGACAGCGCCAAGATCGTTTCCGCCACCTCCCACCGTCCGGGCCGGGGCAGGATCTATGATTCCATCACCGAGACCGTCGGCAACACGCCGCTGGTGCGGCTGAAGCGCTTGCCCGCCTTGCGCGGCGCCAAGGCCGAGATTCTCGCCAAGCTCGAATTCTTCAACCCTCTCAACAGCGTCAAGGACCGCATCGGCGTCGCCATGATCGAGGCGATGGAGAAGGAAGGCGTGCTGGATGCCGATACCGTGCTGGTGGAGCCCACTTCCGGCAATACCGGCATCGCGCTGGCGTTCGTGGCCGCCTCTCGTGGCTACCGGCTGATGCTGGTGATGCCCGAGAGCATGTCCATCGAGCGCCGCAAGATGCTGGCCCTGCTGGGCGCCGAACTGGTGCTCACCCCCGCCAGCCAGGGCATGAAAGGCGCTGTCACCAAGGCCGAACAGCTTCTGGAAGAACTGCCCAAGGCGGTGATGCCGCAGCAGTTCCGCAACAAGGCCAACCCGGCCATTCACCGCGCCACCACGGCGGAGGAAATCTGGAACGACACCCAGGGCCATGTGGATGCGGTCGTGGCCGGCGTCGGCACCGGCGGCACGCTCACCGGCATCGGCCAGGTGCTGAAGGAACGCAAGCCCGGCCTGCGCATGGTGGCGGTGGAGCCGGAGGATTCCCCCGTGCTCTCCGGCGGCGCGCCCGGCCCGCACAAGATCCAGGGCATCGGCGCAGGCTTCGTGCCGGCCGTTCTGGAACGCGCCATCATCGACGAGGTGGTGACGGTCGGTAACCAGACCGCCTTTGACACCGCACGCGCGCTGGCCCGCTATGAAGGCATTGCTGGCGGCATTTCATCCGGCGCGGCCGTGGCCGCCGCCATCGAAATCGCCCAGCGTGACGATATGGCCGGCAAGCAGATCGTGGTGATCGTGCCCTCCTTCGCCGAGCGCTACCTCTCCACCGCCCTGTTCGAAGGGTTGTGAGAGCGCCAAGCTGATCGCGGAATGCATACAGACCTGATCGCGCCGCCCGAAGATGTTGCTTCGGGCGGCGCGATGCGTTTTGAAATGCATTCTCCACCACATGAGACAATCAAAACGCGCCACCTTTGACCTCCTCCCCATTGCGCGCTGGCCATTGACCTGCCCGCACGCTCGGCCTACCTCGAAGGCAGGATGCCGGAGTGAGGGCGCGCCATGGATGGTGCCGGCCCCTCTCCAAGGAATGCGCCTGAGGATGCCCGCATGAACGACCACAGCCTGCCCGGAACCAACGCCCCTGCCCCGGTCGTGCCCGCAGAATTGCTGGAAGCCGGCCCGGCGCCGCGTCATCTCACCGTGGGTGTGCCGGTTGGTCCTGTCATGGTGGGCGGCGGTGCACCGGTTGTCGTGCAGTCCATGACCAACACCGATACGGCGGACATCATGTCCACGGTGCAGCAGGTAGCGGCGCTGGCGCGGGCCGGCTCGGAAATCGTACGCATCACGGTGGATCGGGATGAAGCCGCGGCCGCCGTGCCCCATATCCATGAAAAACTGCTGGCCATGGGCCTTGATGTGCCGCTCGTGGGGGATTTCCACTATATCGGCCACAAGCTGCTGGCCGATCACCCGGCCTGTGCCGAGGCGCTGGCGAAATATCGCATCAATCCTGGCAATGTGGGCTTTGGCGACAAGAAGGACAGGCAGTTCGCCGCCATCGTGGAAACCGCCATCCGCCATAACAAACCGGTGCGCATCGGCGCCAACTGGGGCTCGCTGGATGGCGAATTGCTCACCCGGCTGATGGATGAGAATGCCCGCCTGCCCCGACCAGCGGAAGCGCGCGCTGTCACGCGCGAAGCGCTGGTGCGCTCGGCCCTGCTCTCGGCGGCGCTGGCGGAAGAGATCGGCCTGTCGCGCAATCGCATCATCCTGTCGGCCAAGGTCTCTGCCGTGCAGGATCTGATTACCGTGTATGGCGAGCTGGCCCGTCGCTCCGATTATGCCCTGCATCTGGGGCTGACCGAGGCGGGTATGGGCTCCAAGGGCATTGTCGCCTCCTCCACCGCCATGGGTGTGCTGCTGCAACAGGGCATTGGAGACACCATCCGCGTCTCCCTCACCCCGGAACCGGGCGGAGACCGCACCCGTGAGGTGCAGGTGGCGCAGGAAATGCTGCAGACCATGGGGCTGCGCACCTTCGTGCCGCTGGTCGCCGCCTGCCCCGGTTGCGGGCGCACCACCTCCACCGTGTTCCAGGAACTGGCGCAGAGCGTTCAGGCGATGATCCGCGAGGCCATGCCCCGCTGGAAACTGACCTATCCCGGCGTGGAAGCGCTGAATGTGGCGGTGATGGGCTGCATCGTGAATGGGCCGGGCGAATCCAAGCATGCCGATATCGGCATCTCCCTGCCCGGCACCGGCGAAAGCCCGGCCGCGCCCGTCTATATTGAAGGCCGCAAGGCCGCCACCCTGCGCGGACCCAATATTCAGGAAGATTTCCGCGCCATGGTGGAAGCCTATGTGGAACAGCGCTTCGGGGTCGGCAACAAGGCGACCGCCAGCAAGGACGACACGCCGGATGCCGCCGAATAAGTTGTGCGCGACCGCCTGACCTTACGTTACGAAAATTTCATCTGGCCTGCCCTACCGCCGCCATCCGGCTCTGCCCATATCGGAAGGACCGAATGACCGGAGGCCCCTGAAGATGACCCCCGAGGAACGTGCCCTTATTGACGGCCTGTTCGAGCGTATCCGCAGTGTCGAAGGACAGCAGCAGGACCCTGAGGCACAAGATCTGATTGCCCGCCGCGTGGCGGAATCTCCCGTGGCCGCCTATGCGCTGGTCCAGAGCGTGCTGGTGCAGGATCACGCCTTGCAGCAGGCCATGACCCGTGTGCAGGAGTTGGAAAGCCGGCTGGAGCAAGCCGAAGACCGGATTCGCGCCGCGGAAGAACGCGCACAGGATGCCGCGCAACAGCCTGCAGCCGGAGGCTTTCTCGGTGGCTTGCTGGGCGGTGGACGCTCTTCCGTGCCCAGCGCCGGAGCACGCGCCCCGACATCTGGAAGCGCCCGCGCGACCCCCCCCCTGGGAACCCCGCCCGGCTTTGGCCAGCGGGCGGCGGCAGAGGCGCAGCGCCAGGCTTCCGGCCCGTGGGGCCAAAACGGAGCGCAACAGGGTGGCCAGCCTTATGCCCAGCAGCAGCCCCAGCGTGGCGGCATGATGGGCAGCGGAGGCGGCGGCTTCATGCAGAATGCGCTGGCCACGGCGGCGGGTGTAGCCGGTGGTGCGCTGCTGTTCAGCGGCATCCAGAGCATGCTCTCCGGTGGTGAAGGCCCCGTAGCCCAGCAGGCTGCTGCGGAAAATGGCGCAGCAGACAGCGCGGCGACAGCCGATGCCAGCGCCGCCGATATGGGAAGTGCGGACGCCACGCCCGCTGTCGATCACGCCATGGATGATGGCGGATGGAACGCCGCCCCGCAGGAAGCCAGCCATGAGGGTGGCGGCTGGGATGATTCCTCCCAATGGGATGATGGCGGCTTCGATGATGGCGGATTTGATGATGGGGGCTGGGCCTGATCCCGGCCTCGCCGCCACCGCGACAATGTTCTGATTGACCTCCCTTCCCGTGCGCCTCATCGGGTGCGCGGGCTTTTCTTTTCAGCCGCGGCCTTCCCGGCTTGTTCCCCATGGCCCTGCCTTGCTAGAGCGGGTTCCGGTGAAGCCAAGGCTGCTTCGCATCGGCAACAGGGAGGCAGACAGATGACGCCATTCGGCCGTCGCCTGCGGGAGTTGCGCGCGGAACGCGGCGTGACGCTCACCGATATGGCCCAGTCCATCGGTGTCAGCCCCACCTATCTTTCGGCGCTGGAAAATGGCCGGCGAGGCAAGCCTACATGGGCGCTTGTCCAGCGCATCATCGCCTATTTCAATGTCATCTGGGATGATGCGGAAGAGTTGCAGCGTCTGGCCGAACTCTCCCAGCCCAAGGTCACCGTAGATACGGGTGGCCTCAGCCCCGAGGCGACAGAACTGGCCAATCTGCTGGCCAGCGAAATCCGCCATCTGCCGCATGATTCCGTGGCCGAGCTTCTGGGGCGGCTGAAAATCCTGTGCAAGCACCCCGGACGCTGAAAAACCGCTCCCCAGACGGGAACCACTCTGATCCGGCCACCACATAAAGTGACCGCCCCCGGCCTTCTGCCAGGCCGGCCGCTTGCGATAGAACGTGGACGGGGCCAGATCCAGCACCGTGGCCGCCAGCGCCACATTGCCATCAAAGGCTGCGATCGCCTCCTCGATGACCCGCCGCTCCACCACCGCGAAGGGCTCGATCTGCCCTGTCCCGTGTGAGATCGCAGCAGAATGCGCCAGGCTGACAGTCATGGGGGGGCGCTGTCATGACCCAAAGGCTCCGGCTGAAGCTCTGCCGTTTCCAGAATATCCTCATCCAGCAGGCGCACGGGCACTACCGGCCCGTCACTCAGCACAACAACGCGGCGCATGAGATTTCGGAGTTCACGCACATTGCCGGGCCAGTTGCGCTACATCAGCGCAGCAGCCGCCTCCATGCCCAAGCTTGGCATTGGCCGGCCTTCCTCGCCAGCAAAACGGGCCAGAAACGCCTCCGCCAGCCGCAGCACATCTTCACCCCGCTCACGCAAGGGCGGCAGATGCAGCACATGCAGGACCCGCCTTCACCACCGGGTTCCGGTTCGTGGCGCACACAATGCGCACATCCACCCGCCGCTCATACCCCTCACCAATGCAGGCATCTTGCCTTCCTGCAGAACACGTAACAGCTTGGTCTGCAAGGCCAGATCCACTTCGCCAATCTCATCCAGAAAGAGCGTGCCACCATCGGCCAGTTCCACCGCCCCGGCACGATCGGCATGAGCGCCGGTAAATGCGCCGCGCACATGGCCGAACATCTCGCTTTCCATCAGCTCACGCGGGATGGCGCTGCAATTGACCGCATGGAAAGCCCCGCCATGGCGCGGCGAGCGGGCATGCACGGCGGCCGCAGCCAGTTCCTCGCCGGTGCCGCTTTCACCCGTCACGAAAACCGGTCCGCAGGAGGATGCAACCCGGTCGATCCGTTCATAAATCCGGGACATGGCCAGTGAACGCCCCAGAAATCCGCAGAAATCCGCGCCTTGGATCGAGGTGGGCGGGCGCGTATCGGCCTCCAAGGTGCCGCCGTCGCTCTCTCCGGCTAGCTGTGGCCAGAGCCAGCAGACGCTCCACCACCTCTTCCACCCGCAGGGGCTTGAACGCTACATCCTGCGCCCCGCTGCGCATGGCCGCGATAGCCCCGGCGACAGAGCCCTGTCAGTGCAGCCAGGACAGGGCCGGCAAAACCTGTTGCATACAGACGCTCCAGAGCCGCATCCGCCTCCGGCGCACGGGCACAGGCCTCATCCAACCCATCTGCTTCCAGGACATTGAGGATATCATGACGCCCCAACGCCGCCCGCAGGGCGCGCCGCACAGCCGGAGCCGGATCACTCAGAAGAATACGCATGTTGCCAGATGCAGTGATTCTGGAGGTAAAATTCTCGGAAACGGAGCAGCCTGCCATCAAAAGCTTGTCATCAGAGGAGGAAGAAGGGCATGAGACGAAGGTTCGGGCTGAGAATAGCCTTCGGCCCGCAAACAGAAACTTGCACGGGGCGGCCCCTATTCCTAGCCTTTCGGCGACCTGCCAGTCATCGTCACGCCCGGCAAGGTCATATTTGGCAAGCCGGCATGTCCCAGAACAGTCAGCACCTGCAGATACAGATCCCGCTCTGGCAGAAGGTGTCGTACCAGCCGCCGCACAGCCTCGGGATTGCCCGCCTCATCCTGCGTCAGCGTGCGCACCAGTTCCCGCGCTTCCGGCTGACGATCCAGCATGTGCAGGGCCAGCACGAGCGCAATGCGATTCTGAGGGCTGGGATGCAAACTGAGCTGGGGCAGAAGATTCTGCGCAGCCGGCACATCCTGCTTCAGGAAGGCGGCGAGCGCCAGATAGGTATCCTGAAGGGGCAAACGCGCCGCACCATGGGCGCGGGCCTGCAACAGCAGGGCCTCACCCTCTTCCACCCGTCCGGCCCCGATAAAAACCTGCCCGATCGTGGCGGCGACATCGAAATCCAGCGGGTTCAGCTGCAAGGCCCGCTCTCCTGAAGCAATGGCCGCATCCGTCTCGCCCAGAAACAGCTGGGATTGCGCCAGGGTGCGGGCGGCAAAGGCGCTGGAAGGTGCGAGATCCACGGCCAGTTCCGCCTCCCGCAGGATCAGCGCGGCCTCGCGATCCGAGAGAGGCTCCGCCCGGCGCACGGCCTGATCCAGCAGGGCGGCGGCCCGAACGGCATGGCCCAATGCAAATTCCCTGTCCTGCGATGTCAGTTCGGCCAGACAATTGCCGGAAACACCGGGTTCCGCGCTGCCATCACCCCGCAGAATGGCGAAGGCTTCGGCAATGCAGCCAAAGCCGGAGTGCGGGGCCTGCGCCAATGCCCGCGAGCGGGCGCGTACCGGCACCACGCCATAACTTTCCATCAGCGCAGTGGACAGCTTGCGCACCACCGCCTGCTCTCCCCTCAAGTCTCCGGCGTGGACAGGCCCCTCCAGCGAGCCGGACCAGACGATCACACCCGAACAACGATCCGTCAGATGCAACAGCAACGCCGTGCCGCCATCCATGCGGGGCACAGCCATGCCATTGAGTGAAAAGACAGAACGCGGCGCGGGGCCATGGCATTCACGGTGGACCTGCTCGGCCACGCTGAGAGCGCTGGCGCGCACATCGACAAAATCGAACTGGGCAAAGGCATCCCGCAGGCGCTCTTCCAGACGGCGCAGCCCGCCCGCATCCAGCGCTTCGGTATCAATATCGGGCCCATCACCGTCCCGCCCGACCCCGTCCTCGAGGGTCCACTCCCCCACTTCCACGATAGGCAGATGAACACGGTTCAGGCCCGAAGACGCCCTCTCTTCCCCAACAGGGGTGGAAAACAGCCCTCGTGAAAAGAAGGGCAGGGATGGCAGGCCCAGCATGGCGATGCCCGCCACCAGACCGGCCGCCACATAGCCGGCAAGACGCCAACCGCTGGCCCGGCGCGCCGGCACGGCCTCATCATCAAGGGCGTGCCCGGCTCCGGGGGGCGCGGTGGGCGCGACAGGAGGAACCCTTCCCGGCTCTTCGGGCAGGGTGGCCGGTGCGGGCGATGTCGGTGGCCCCCCTCCCCCTTCCTCGTCCTCTGCTGCTCCTTCTGCGGGAATGGCCGGAAGCAGTGCAGCAGGCTCGATGGGCGCGGAGGGTGCTGGGGCCAGCGTGGAGATGCGGTCTTCAAAAACCGGCACATAACCGCCCTTGGGCACAAGAATGCGCAGGGGGTCCGTCAGCCCATCCCCGCCATAATAGCCTTGCAGGGCCCGGCGCAGGCGGGTGGCCTCCACCCTCACGATCGGGTCGGCCTGTGGGTCGAAGGAGGTCGGGCGTCCCAGCGCCTCCACCGCGATGGTGTAGCCCTTGATCTGCTCGGCCCGACCGGCCAGGGTCGCCTCCACCACAAAACGGAGGAATGCCGCCAGACGCGGCGAACTGCGCAGGTCATCAGAGGCCAGAACCCGCTCCAGAGCCGCCCGCACACAGGCTGCCCGGGTGGTGACCGCGGCATCCGCAGGCAGCTGTTCCGGGCCGGTTTCGACAGATGACATGCCATCCGGTGAAGCAGAATCAGGCGTGGCCCCGGAGGCCGGCCTATGCCTGAAAACAGGCGCACCCCCATGGTCCGGTGCAGAAGCCTCGGCCTGCTGCCCGCTGCGCGTCTCCTCCCCGGCGGGTTCCGGCGTATCCGGCCTGGTTGTCCCGTCATTCCCTATGGTCATGGAAACCTTGTCGGCCAGAAGCGTGGCACTTGCAAGCGCTAGCTTTGGGAAGTGGCATCTGCGGGAACCGGCTCCAGAATGAAATGTCACACGCCTGATGTGCAGAAAACACCGGCAAAGTCCCGACTATGCATTTCCCCCATACAACGCCCCGGCGAAATGCTCTAGCCTGCGGGGCCAGCCCGGCCCTGCCAGATGCAGCCGCCAGGCCGCGCGCAAGGAGATGCTCCATGGGTCAGGATGAGATGCGTCCGGCAGCGGTGCCGAACGATCTGGATGCGTTCTGGATGCCTTTCACGGCCAATCGCGCCTTCAAGGCGCGCCCGCGCCTCGTGGCTGGTGCGCAGGACATGCACTATTTCACCCCCGAAGGCCGCGCCATTCTGGATGGATGCGCCGGGCTGTGGTGCGTCAATCCCGGCCATAACCGCGCGCCCATCGTGGAAGCCATCCGCAATGCGGCGGCCACGCTCGATTTTGGCCCTACCTTCCAGTATGGCCACCCGGACGCCTTCCGTCTGGCCAGCCGGATCGCCGCGCTCGCCCCCGGCGATCTGGATCATGTCTTCTTCTGCAATTCCGGATCGGAAGCGGTGGATACGGCGCTGAAGATCGCGCTGGCCTATCACAATCTCAACGGGCAGGGTGCCCGCACCCGGCTGATCGGGCGTGAACGGGCCTATCATGGTGTCGGCTTTGGCGGCATTTCGGTGGGCGGCATCGTCACCAACCGGCGCAGCTACGGTCCCATGCTGCCGGGCACCGATCATCTGCGCACCACCTATGATCGCGCACATCAGGCCTTCACCAAGGGCGAGCCGGACCATGGCGCGCATTTCGCCGATGATCTGGAGCGGCTTGTGGCGCTGCATGACGCCTCCACCATCGCCGCGGTGATCGTGGAGCCCATGAGCGGTTCCACCGGCGTTCTGCCCGCGCCGCGCGGCTATCTGCAACGGCTGCGCGAGATCTGCGACCGGCATGGCATTCTGCTGGTGTTTGATGAGGTCATCACCGGTTTTGGCCGGCTGGGTTTCGCCTTTGCCGCCGAGCGCTATGGCGTGGTGCCGGACATGATCACCTTCGCCAAGGGCGTCACCGCCGGGGCCGTGCCCATGGGCGGCGTGCTGGTGAAAAAGCCCATTCATGATGCCTTCATGCAGGGCCCGCCCCACGCTATAGAACTGTTCCATGGCTATACTTATTCGGCCCATCCGCTGGCCTGCGCCGCCGGGCTCGCCACGCTGGATCTTTATGCCGACGAGGAACTGTTCGCCCGCGCCCGCGCCATGGAGCCGGTGATGGCGGATGCCGCCATGAGCCTTTCCAAAATGCCCGGCGTGCTGGATATCCGCACCGTGGGCCTCACCGCCGCCTTCGATCTGGCCCCGCGTGAAGGCGCACCCGGCGCGAAGGGCTATGAGGCGCTGGAGCGCGCCTTCCACGATGAAGGGCTGATGCTCCGCACCTCGGGCGACACGCTGGTGCTGGCCCCTCCGCTCATCATCTCCGAAGCGCAGATCGCCGAGGCCGTCAGCAAGATCGCCCGGATCATCGGCCAGCTCAACTAAAGCGCGTGAACTGAAAGGACAGGGAACGGGCGGCCGGATGCGCACCATCTTGCGCCGGCCCCTGCCCGTCCCCATCCTTCTGTCATGACGCCAAGCGTGGGAAACTGCCATGAATCATGTGAAAACGGCGATGCTTCTGGCGGGCCTCACAGCCCTGTTCATGGCCGTGGGGTACGCCCTTGGCGGCTCGGGCGGCATGCTTATTGCTTTTGTCGTCGCCACCGCTATGAACCTGTTCAGCTACTGGAACTCGGACAAGATGGTGCTGCGCATGTATGGCGCACGGGAAGTGGACGCCCAGACTGCACCGGAATTTTACAATCTCGTGGCTGAACTAGCGCACCGTGCAGAACTGCCCATGCCGCGCGTCTTCATCATGGATAATCCGCAGCCAAACGCCTTCGCCACAGGGCGCAACCCGCAGCATGCGGCCGTGGCCGCCACCACCGGGCTGCTCAACAGCCTGAACCGGGATGAGGTGGCCGGGGTGATGGCCCATGAGCTGGCGCATATCAAGCATTATGACACGCTCACCATGACCATCACCGCCACCATTGCCGGTGCCATTTCCATGCTGGCGAATTTCGGCATGCTGTTTGCCGGCGGGCATCGCAACAACAATAACGGGCTGGGGCCCATCGCCACCATCGCCATGGTGATCCTCGCCCCCATCGCCGCGATGCTGGTGCAGATGGCGATTTCACGCTCGCGCGAATATGAGGCCGACAGGGGCGGCGCGGAAATCTGCGGCAAGCCCATGGCGCTGGCGTCAGCGCTGGCGCGTATCTCCAGTGCGGCGCATCAGGTGCATAATGAGGAGGCCGAAGCCAACCCGGCCACGGCCCATATGTTCATCATCAACCCGCTCTCCGGAGCGCGGATGGACAATCTGTTCTCCACCCATCCGGCCACCGAGAACCGTATCGCCGCCCTGCGCGACATTGACGGGCGCATGGGCGGTGGTATGGGAGCCGGTCAGGGCGCGGGGCCGGGCAACGGCAACAGGAAAAGCGGTGTATTCCGGCAGTCCCGGTCGGCATCACGCCCGCAGGCACCCAGACCGGCCGCAGAGCAACCACCCCGCGGACCATGGGGCCCAAGGGACTCCACGCCAGATGACAGGCCACATCGCGGGCCTTGGGGCTGAATATTGGGGCTTAAGCTTGTGACTGGGCTTGTGCTGAGCCTTTGGGGTTAAGACGCGCCGCCTTCGGGGGACGATACGGGGGCAGGTGCAATCTTTCCTGTCGAATCTCGGCGCTATCCACAGGTCCCGCGCTGACAGGGCGGCGCACTCTGGCTAGCTTGTCGCCATGAGCAATAAAGCCGCCCCGCCTTCAGCCCTGCCGACCGCCCCCGCCACACCCGCCGGGCCGTATGACGGCCTCGCACCTACCGCCACACAGGACAAGGCGGCGGACAGCGCGGCGAACAAGGCAGCCCGCAAGGAGACGCAGAAGGGCGCGCATAAAGTCACGCCCATGATGGCGCAGTTTCTGGAGATCAAGGCCGCCAACCCTGACAGCCTGCTGTTCTACCGGATGGGCGATTTCTACGAGCTGTTCTTCACCGATGCAGAAATGGCCTCGCGCGCGCTGGGCATCGTGCTCACCAAGCGTGGCAAGCACCAGGGGCAGGATATTCCCATGTGCGGCGTGCCGGTGGACCGCGCGGAGGAATATCTCAACAAGCTCATCGCCATGGGCTTCCGGGTTTCGGTCTGCGAGCAGATGGAAGACCCGGCGGAGGCAAAAAAGCGCGGCGGCAAATCCGTCGTGAAGCGCGGTGTCACCCGGCTCGTCACCCCTGGCACCCTCACCGAGGAAACCCTGCTGGATGCACGACGCGAGAATGTGCTCGCCGCCCTCGCTCGCACCCGTGCAGGGACTGACGCCTTCACCTATGCGCTCGCTTTTACCGACATGTCCACCGGCAGCTTCCGCGTGGCCGAAACCACCCGTGAGGATCTGGCCGGGGATCTGGCCCGGATCAACCCGGCCGAGATTCTGGTGTCGGATACCCTGCTGGATGACGCCGAGCTGAAAGCCCTGCTGCGCGAATGGCCGGCGGTGACGCCCCTGCCGCGACAGCATTTCGAGGGGGCCGGGGCCGAACGGCGGCTAGCGGATTTCTACGGCGTTGCGGCGCTGGATGCCTTCGGTGCCTTCAGCCGGGTGGAACTGATCGCGGCGGCGGCCATCATCTCCTATGTGGAGCGCACCCAGCTTGGTGCGCGCCCCGCCCTGCGCCGCCCCGTAAAGGAGGCTGCCGGCGACATCATGGTGATCGACGCCGGCACCCGCGCCAATCTGGAACTGGTGCGCACCACGTCCGGCGAGCGCAAGGGCTCGCTTCTGGCAGCGGTGGACCGCACGGTGACGGCGGCGGGTGCGCGGCTTCTGGCCCGGCGCATCGCCGAGCCGCTCACTTCTCTTGCCACCATCCGCGCCCGTCACGATGCGCTGGAATATCTGCTGGAGGATAATGGCCTGCGCACCGAATTGCGCAGCCGTCTGGCCAGTGCGCCGGATATGGCCCGCGCCCTCACCCGCCTCGCCGTGAACCGAGGTGGCCCGCGCGATCTGGCCGTCGTGCGCGATGGCCTTTCCGGGGCGCTGGCCCTGCGCGATCTGTTTTCTCCCGACGCGCCCGTCGATATCACACGCTGTCTGGATGCGCTCGCCGATGTCTCCGCCCCACTGGCGCAGGAGCTGACCCTGGCCCTCGCCGATGAACTGCCCGTGCATCGGCGAGATGGCGGCTTCATCCGCACCGGCTATGCAAGCGAACTGGATGACACTCGCGCCCTGCGCGATGAGAGCCGGCGCGTGGTGGCCGCGCTGGAGAAGCGCTATGCCGGGGAAACCGGCGTGAAATCCCTCAAGATCCGTCACAATGCGGTGCTGGGCTATTTCGTGGAGGTGACGGCGCAGAACGCCCCGCGCCTTCAGGAAGCCCCGCATGACACCATCTTCGTGCATCGCCAGACCATGGCCGGGGCCATGCGCTTCTCATCCGTGGAACTGGGAGAGCTGGAAAGCCGCATCTCCAGTGCCGGCGAACGGGCCATGGGGCTGGAACAGGCGGCGTTCGAGCGGCTTGCACAGGCCATTGTCGGCGAAGCCGATACGATCCGCCTCGCCGCCGATGCGCTGGCCGAGCTGGATGTGGTGGCCGGGCTGGCGGAACTGGCCAGCGTGGAGCGCCATGTGCGCCCCCATATGGAGGAAGGCTGCGCCTTCCGGATCGAGGGCGGTCGCCACCCGGTGGTGGAGCAGGCTCTGGCCCGCGATGGCGGCCCCTTTGTGCCCAATGATTGCGACCTCTCCCCGCCCGATGGGCAGAAGGACGGGCGCATCGTGCTGGTGACCGGGCCGAACATGGCCGGCAAATCCACCTTCCTGCGACAGAATGCGCTGATTGCCGTACTGGCGCAAGCCGGGGCCTTCGTGCCCGCCCGCGCTGCGCGGATCGGCATTATCGACCGATTGTTCTCGCGCGTCGGTGCGGCGGATGATCTGGCGCGCGGGCGCTCCACCTTTATGGTCGAGATGGTGGAAACTGCCGCCATTCTCAATCAGGCTACGCCGCTCTCCCTCGTCATTCTCGATGAGATCGGCCGGGGTACCGCCACTTTTGACGGCATGTCCATTGCCTGGGCCAGTCTTGAGCATCTGCATGAAGCGAACCGCTGCCGCGCCCTGTTCGCCACGCATTTTCATGAACTGACGGCTCTGAGCCAGCGCTGCGCCCGTCTCTCCAACGCCACGGTGAAGGTGACGGAATGGGATGGCGAGGTCATCTTCCTGCATGAGGTGGTGCCCGGCGCGGCGGATCGTTCCTATGGTATTCAGGTGGCCAAGCTTGCCGGTCTGCCCGAGGCGGTTATCGCCCGTGCCCAGTCCGTTCTGGCCGAGCTGGAAGCGGCCGAACGCGCCTCTCCCGCACAGAAGCTGGTGGATGACCTGCCGCTCTTCTCCATCGCCGCGCGCCCGGCCTCCTCCGGGTCAACATCTGCCGGTGTCGCAAGCGCCCCCTCCCCCGCACTGGAGGCGCTGGAGGAAATCAACCCGGATGATCTCACCCCACGCGAGGCGCTTGAGGCGCTCTACCACCTCAAGGGTCTGCAAGCGGACTGACAGGAATCAGGAGGACAGGACACCGGCGAGCAAGACACGGGCGGGCAAGAGGCAGGCTGAACAGAATTGCCACAAGCAACGCAACATCTGCCTGAAAGCTCTCCCCCGAGGCCTTCTCCAAACCCCTCCCCGAATGCTGGGGAACAGGTTCAGTAGCCCGGATCCAGCCCCAGATCGTCCCGCGAGGTGAGCGCGCCCGTCAGGAAGGCCAGATTCACAGCCGCAATCAGCGAGCCCGTATAGGCTTCTGTCTGCGTCAATCGTGCATCCAGAAGGGCAGTGTTGGCCTCATTGGCCACCGTCACCGTGCCCAACCCGTTTTTGTAGGCGTCGAGCGCAGCGTCGTAGGTGGTGTTGGCCGCCTGCGCCAATGCACCCGCCGCCCGGTAGGATTCCAGCGCCGTACGCAGCACATTGGACGCCACCACGATTTCGGATACCGCGACATTCTGGGTTCTGTGGAAAGTATGCTTCGCCGCCGCGGCCGTCGATTGCGCATTGCGCAACTGGGCCGCCCGCAGTCCGCCATCATAGATCGGCATAGTTGCGCCCACCATCACGCCACTAGCCCCGAACTGGTCGCTGAACTCTGGCAGATCTCCCACATTGTAGCGATAGCTGTTGGACGCCACCGCACCCGTCACGAACACCTTGGGCATATAGGCTGCCCCGGCCCCTTGCACCCCGGCCTCGCTGGCCTTGAGGGCGGCGTAGCTGGCCACGACATCCGGCCGGCGCGACAAGGCGAGCTGGATCATGCTCTCGGCAGTATCATCCACACGGGTGGGCAAGGTGCGCCGCTTCGGCTCGCGGATTTTCAGCGACAGAGTGGGGTTCACCCCCATGGCGTTGAGCACGGCCTGATAGCTGTCGCGCACCTGCCCCTCGGCGGTGACGACCCGCAGCTTCGATTGCGCCACCTGCTGGCGGGCCTGCGCCAGTTCGACCGTGGTGGCCCGCCCATTCGCCAGCCGCGCATCGACCGCAGCCAGCACCGCATTGGAGTTGGCGAGAGACTGGCGCGCCAGCCGCAGGGCGGATTGCGCGGCGCCATAACGGTAATAGGTCGTGGACACATCCAGAATGAGCTGCTGATGCGCCGCATTGAACAGCACATTAGCGGCAAAGGACCCCTGCTTCGCCGCCTGGGTGGCGGCATCACGCCCGCCGAAATCGAAGATCAGCCATTCAAACGCCACCACAGGTGTCACACCCTCGGCCGAAATGTCCACATTGCGCGCGCCGATGGGAACGGGATTGGGCAATGGCATGTTGAAACCGCCAGCAAACACGCTGGCCGTGATGAGCGGCAGATAGGTGGCCTCCACCATGCCCACCCCCAGCGCGGCCTGCCGGGCATGTTCCCAGGCAATGCGGGTGGTGGGGCTGCTGCGCTGGGCCACATCAATCAGCTCCGCCAGCCCATAGCTGCGCCGGGTATCGACCTGCGGACTGTCGGCCATCTGCGCCAGTTCGGGATTGGCCGGAATGGTGAAGCGCGGCGCGCTGCCATCTGCGGGCACGGCCTGCCCCTCCTGCTGCCCGGTTGGTAGCGAGGCGAAGGCTGGGCCTTCACCCTCGGCCTTCGGGGTCCAGGGCATATCGGGCGAGGATGGCGCGAGCTGCTCGGCGTTGGGCGCACAGGCCACCAGAACAAGCCCCGCCACCGACAGCACGGCCACACAGCGGGACAGGGCTGCCGGAAGAACAGAGATCCACCGCATCATCGCCCCCCTCCTGCCGCCAGCGCGCCTGTCAATTCTCCGGAGAGGCCGCCCGTCGCCCCAAGCTCCTCCATGCGGCCCAACCGCAGGCTCATGCTGGCAGGGGCATGCAGATCATCCTCTCCAGCAGCCGGAGATTTGCCCGGCACAGCTTCGGAGGCGGAGCCCGCCATTCCCACAATCTGCGCCAGGCGGGACAGGCGTGCAGACAATGCCGACAGATCATCACGGGAGAGATAGATTTCGCGGTTCAGAATGCTCACCTGTGCGATCATTTCGCTGAAATTGATCTTCTGCTGCGCCGAAAGCTGCAGACGCCGTGGCTCGAAGGGCAACAGGAAGATCTGATAGCGGATACGCCCCACAAGCGTCTCCACCACCGCCGCCTGTGCCACATGCAGGTCGCGCTGTTCCGGTGCGACGGACGCCAGCCGCGCCATGCCGGCCAACGCCTTCACCATATTCTGCCGCACCGTGCCCGCCAGAGGCGCCGGGCGAATGAGGGTGGCGACCAGATAAACCGCCACATTGCCCACCAGAATGCCGACAATCCTATCCCATCCCGAATCCAGGCTGGTGGTGGGGCTGAACCCCTGCAATACGCAGAGGAAGAAGGCGAGGCCGATCTGCACCCCGGCATAGGCCAGGCGCTCATTGGCGGTGGACACCCAGCCCGCCACCAGCGTGGCGACGAACATCATCGCCATGAGCTGCCACACCTCATCCATATAGGGCATGATGAAGAGAATGGCGGCAAAGCCCATCGCCGCCCCCACCAGACAGCCGCTGATACGCAAAGCCAGCTTGTGGATCGTCTCGCCCGTGGTGCCCAGCGCTGCCACATAGCAGGTGATCATCGCCGTATGGATGCCCTGCCACGAGATAGCGTCATAGAAGATGTAGCAGCCAATCGCCGCCAGTGTGATCTTGAGGGCGAACTGCTGATAGGCCGGGTTGGTCAGAGCGTCTGGCGCAACGAAGGGCTCCTGAGGGGCCGGAATGAAGCGGGGCTGGCGCGCACCGGACATCAGCATCAGCGCATCACGTGCCCCCAGTTCCGCATGGCCGGCACCGGCGCGCGCGGGGGATGGCGCGGCGATGGGCTGGCCTTTTGCCAGCGCATCTTCAGCCGCATGAATATCGGCCAGCAGTGTCTGGCGGGCACCTTCCGGCGTATCCTCCGGCATGGCACCAGCCGCCAGCATCAGCTTGTATGAAGCGTGCACATCCACCGCGATCTGCGTGGCGTCGGCCTTCGGAGCCAGATGAAACAGACGCACGAAGGTGGCGCGTTTCAGTGCATCCTCATTGCCCTCCTGCAACAGCTCTTCCAGCTTGTCACGATCTCCCCCCAACGCCCGGCGGGTGGCGACCAACCGCTCGGCCATGGCCACCTTCAGCACGCGCAGGGTGGAGGGGCCAAACAGCATGGAGAACAGCGCCATCACCACCAGCGGCATCACCGCCATTTCCCATGCAAAACGCAACCCCTCGGAAACGAATTTTCCGGCTGGCACCATATCCAGCAAGGTCAGCATGAAGGCGAAGATCAGCGCCACCACGCCGCCGGCCTCCCCCAGCTTCGTCGCCGCCCCGATATAGAGAAAGATGAAGGAGAAGATGGCCATTGCCAGAATCCGCAGCAGCGGAGACGAAATGGTGAGCAGCACCACCAGCAGTAATAGAAACACCACGATAGTGATGAGAAAGGCTGCGGCAACGGGCACGATGGTGTTTTCGGTGCCATCCGGCTTCATCAGGAAGATGACCAGATAACAGCTGATGGCCGATTCCGGGATGCCATACATCATCGCCACCCCGGCCACGATGGCGCAGATAGCGGCGATGCGCCAAGCTACGGCGAAGCGCAGCGGATAGGGCTTCAGATCCGCAAGCGTCTGGCGGACCATCTGCCGCAGCGGGGATTCAGCAGTCTGTTCCATGCAGCACAGTCACAACTGCTGAAGCGCCGATGCGCGTCAGGTCTTCAGGAGGATCGATCAGCCGCACGCGCACCGGAAAACGCTGGGCGATGCGCACCCAGTTCAACGTCTTGGGCACATAGGGCAGAGCTCGCGGCAGATTGATGAGTTCCGTAGAAGTCACCCCCCAGCCAATGCCTTCCACCACACCTTTCACCGGGCGGGCGCTGTCAGAGAGAATATAGACACGACCGCAATTGCCAGCACGGATCAGCGGCAGTTCGGTTTCATCAAAGGCGGCGGAGGCGTACCAGTTCGCCGTGTCGATCAGCGTGAAAAGCGACTGGCCCGAAATAACGAACTCACCCGATGAGCTATGCAGCCCCACCACAAGCCCATCATGCGGAGCATAGACCTTCGCATTTTCAAGATTGTACTGCGCCATGGCCAGCGCGGCACGGCGCGCGCGCACCAATGCCTCACCGGAATCCGCCGATGTCACCAGCTTGTCCGCCGCCTCTTTCTGCTTGATGGCCTGAGCCAGGCTCACCTCGGCGTCATCGCGAAGGGTACGGGCATCATCCACCTGCTGGCGGGTCACATAGCCCTTGGGGGCCAGCGCCGTGAGGCGGGCCAGCGTGGCTTCCGCCAGCGCCAGATTGGTGCGGGCGCGGGTGATCTGCTGGTCAGCGATCTCCGCATTGGCCTTCTCGGCTGCGATGTTGCGACGCTGGGTTTCCAGCGCCGCCTCGGCCAGTTCCAGATCGGCCCGGGTCTGATCCACAAGATGCTGAAGTGGGGCCGGATCCAGCTCGAATAGCAGGTCACCCTTGCGAACCCGGCCATTCTCCTTCGCGTGAATGGCGATGATCCGCCCCGGCACGATGGAGGCAATATTCACCGTATTGGCGACGAGAACCGCGTCTTTCGAGGTTGGATAATTTTCCGCCCGCTGGAGATACAACCAGCCCAGCACGCCTGCCGCAACAATGATGACAGCCGCCACCACCAACCCGATGGGCCGCGCCTTGTGCCCGGCATAGGGCGAATGCGCCTGCGCTTTAACGGCGGCATCGCTTGCGGGTGCTCTTGCGGGTGCTTCAGCATTGGTGCCGGACTGTTCGGGCTTTTCAGGCTGCGGCATGGCTCAAAGCCCATAAATCAGAAAGGCGCTGGCAAAGCCGATAATGGCGGCCAGGCAGCTATAAACCAGCAATCGCACGGGCAACTGGTCATCAATGCCCAGATACACGAACACCGCCCGCACCAGCAGAGCGCCGATCACGCCACCGGCCACGCACAGCATCCATGAAGGGAAATAGGCCCCGAAGAAGAAAAAAGAGGGGCTGGGTGGGGCCTCGGCGCAACCGGCCAGAAACAGGGCCGGCAAAAGCGCCGCGCCAGCGCGCGCTGCACACACCGGACGCCAGATGAAAAGGCGGGAGAAAAACGCCATCACGATACCGCACCTGCACCCGGCAAAGGGTATGAGCCGGCGCCATGAAGGGCAATATGCCAAACAGGTTGGCAAGAATGCTGGAGGCGTGGTGCCGATCCCGCAGAAGGCTTACACATCCGGGATGAGGTCAACTGCCCGTTTCCGCTACGCCATTCCCATCCGGCGCGGCATGGAAAGTTTACCTCGACCACTGCGCCCCTCCCCCTCTGCCTCAGCCCCTTGTGGACCTAACATGCCTCCCCCTTCACCGAACAGAGCATGAGAGCCACAATCTCGAGGAAAGCGGCTTCATGCGCAAAAGCACCCGTGCAGGCATCATTTGACCACGCAGCACCCCCGGCTCTCCATTCCAGCCTTCCGCACGGCATGACTGCCCGGAGAGGCTGAGATCCGGTTTGACATACAACCAGAAGAACCCCTTCAATTGCATCTCTTGATGACGGATGTGGGTGATGACGGATGGACGGGCAGACCAAGAGTATTTCCGACGCAGTTGAAACAAGCCTTTCTCCAGATCTTGAACTTGATCTCGACCTCATCAATCGCGTGAATTTTGCATCCGCACAGAATGGTGTTTCCGTTCTCAAGCGAATCATCCTGAAAAATCACGCAGCCCGCCCCCTCGAAGACCTGACGCTCGTTCTTGAAAGCCGGCCGGCTTTATTTCGCAAAAAAATCTGGAACATCGCCCGGATCGAAGCCGGAGGTGAACTGAGCCTGACGGATCTGTCGACTCCGCTGGACCCAGCACTTTTGGCGGGACTGAACGAGGCCGAACTTGGGCAGATTTCCCTGAGTGTCCACAAGAACGAGACCTGCCTTCTCGAACAACACAACACAGTTGACATGCTGGCCCGCGATGAGTGGGGTGGCGTGGGCGAAATGGCGCATCTGCTTGCCGCTTATGTCTCCCCGAATGATCCGGTCGTCGCCGGCATCCTGAAAGATGCTGCTCGCCTGCTAGAGCAGGCCGGGCAGAACGGTGCCCTCGACGGATATCTGAGCGCAAATCCGGGACGCGTCTGGATGATAGCCGGCGCCATCTGGTCGGCACTCACCGGACTGGGGCTGACATATGCCCTGCCGCCAGCCTCCTTTGAGACCAGAGGCCAGAAAATCCGCGCCCCCGGCCGCATCAAGGCGGAAGGGCTCGCCACCTGCCTCGACAGTGCCCTTCTTCTTGCCGCCTGTCTGGAGGCGGCCGGTCTGAATGCCGTGATCCTGATCTCTGAAGGCCATGCCTGGACCGGGGTCTGGCTAAAACCACGGGATTTTGGCACCATTTCCGAACCCGATGTGATGACCGTGCGCAAGGCAGTCGATGCACGTGAATTCGTGATGCTGGAAACCACCCTGCTCACGAGACGCCCCGCCGCCGGGTTCGAAACAGCCGCCGCAACCGCCCGCAGCCTTGTAAACGAGGTGCGCGAACACGAATTCGTGGAAGCCATCGATATTTCACGCGCCCGAGCAGCCCGTATCCGGCCGCTGGCCAGCCATAGACCAGCCGAAGCGGACGAGCCGGCGGAAACCTCAGCCACCCCCCTGCCAGCCGCCCTGCCCCAGCCGCTCGATACCGGGTTGCTGCCAGGCGATGAAATTGACACGCCGCCCGCTACGGCGGCAGACCGCATTGCCCGCTGGCAACGCAAATTGCTGGATCTTTCCCTGCGCAACCGCCTGTTGAACTACAAGGACAGCAAGCAGACTCTGCCCCTGATCTGTCCGGATATCTCCGCGCTGGAAGATGAACTGGCCGGTGGCAACAGCTTTTCCACCTTCTCCCTCAAAGACGAAAACCCGCTGGGCCAGCGCGATCTTCTGGCCGGTGAGGCAAATGAGATCAACAGGGATGTCGCCCGCACAGCCTTTGCACGCGGCCAGCTCGCCACCCCTCTTTCCGGTCGGGACATGAACTCCCGGCTTCTGGAGCTGTTCCGCCGCGCCAACAGTGACCTTCAGGAGGGCGGCACCAACACGCTGTTTCTGGCAGCCGGCTTCCTGCGCTGGAAAAAGGCGGAGGGAGACGCCCGTGATTATCGTGCGCCTCTGGTACTCATTCCCGTGCGCTTGTCACGCCGCTCGGCCCGGTCGGATTTCCGGATCGAGCACCACGAGGATGATGTGCGTTTCAATGCGACACTGCTGGAATTGCTGAAGCGGGACTTCGCCCTTCATATTCCGGAACTGGAAGGCGACCTGCCGCTTGACGAGAGCGGTATAGACCTGCCCCGTATCTTCGACACCATGCGCCGTCGCGTGCGCGACGTGCCCGGTTTCGAGTTGGTGGAAGAGCTGGCTCTCTCCACCTTCTCCTTCTCCAAGTTCCTGATGTGGAAGGACCTTGTCGAGCGGACAGACAGCCTGCGGCAAAGCCCCCTGGTACGCCATCTGGTCGATAATCCGACCGAAGCTTTTCTGGCACCGGACGCCCCCGGCCTGCCCGCGCCCCGCGATATTGACACCCGGGTGCAGCCCGCCGAGCTGTTCACGCCTCTTCCGGCGGACAGCTCCCAGCTGGCTGCTGTTCTGGCGGCGCAGGAAGGGCATGATTTCGTGCTCATCGGCCCGCCGGGAACCGGCAAGAGCCAGACCATCGCCAACATGATCGCCCAATGTCTGGCAGTCGGCAAAACGGTACTGTTCGTTGCAGAAAAGTCGGCGGCGCTGGATGTGGTGCATCGCCGCCTCACCGCCCATGGGCTCAGTGATGCTGTGCTGGAACTGCACTCCAGCAAGGCGGATCGCAAATCCGTTCTGACGCAATTGGGCCGCAGTTGGGATCGCGCAGCCCGTGCCGGCACCGCTGAATGGGTACGGGTCACCGATGATCTGCGCCTCTCAAGGAACCGACTGAATGCCTATGTGGAGGCTCTGCACCGCAAGGGCACACAGGGCTTCAGCGTCTATGACGCCATTGGCCGGGTCGCCGTGCTGCCCGACAACATGTTCTCGCTTAAGTTCAGCCATTCTGGCGCGCATGATGCCCAAACCTATCAATGGCTTAAACGGCTAGCCGCAGATGCCGGCCGGTGTCATGCCATTGTGGCCGACATGGAGCCGCTGGAACTGATCGGGGCCGATGAATGGTCCTTCAGCTGGCAGGCTACCATTCTTGCGCAAGCGCAGGTTCTGCAGAACGCCGGCGAAACCCTTCTGGCGGCCAGCACCCGGCTGCGACAGACTGCTGGCCTGAAGCCGGATGATGACGGGCGCGGGGAAAACCTTGAGACGCTCACCGCCTTTTTCTCCGTCCCCCTCGGCGGGCCGGATGTATCCTGGGCGCTGACCCATGACATCTCCGCCCTGCGCCGTCTTGCAGATGATGTCTCGACCCTGTTAACCAGCCATGCGGTGGCCGAACGGGGGTTAAGCGCCCAATACCCCCTCGACCACCTCTCCTCCATGCCGCTCGACAAGCTGGATGCGGACTGGAGGCTGGCCCACACCAAATTCTGGCCGCTCTCCATGCTGGCCAAATCGACCGTGCGCAAGTTGCTGCAGACCTATGCCAGTACGGGCGCGGCGCAGCCGGAAACGGATATCGGCACGCTGCGACGCCTCGCAGATATCCGGCGCGACCTGTCTGCCATTGAACTGAAGGGCTGCCCAGCCTTCAATGGGCACCAGACCGACCCCGAAGCCCTGATGGCCTGGACAGATGCGGCGGAAGCGCTTGTACAGGCCCTGAGCCCCCTTCAGCCGGATGTCAGCGATGAGGCCCTATGGGCCCGCACCGTGCAAGCCTTCGCCACAGGGCAGGACAATAGGCTGCGCACGTTGATTGCGGATCTGTTCACAGCCCATGAACAATGGTCGCAGGCCGCGCAAGCTTTTGAAGAAACAGCAAAGGTGGAGCTTTCCGGCCAGCCCTTGACCCGGATTTCGCGCCTGCTCGGCCTTATCACGCAACAACACAACCGCTTGCAGGACTGGGTGGCCTGGTGCGCCGCGCGGGACAAGGCCATGAAAGTTGGCCTGAAGCCACTGGTTGACGCGCTGGGCGCCGGCCCCCTGACCGCGCCGGCCGCAGACGCCTTTGAAAGCGCTTATGCCCGCTGGTGGCTGCCTCTGGCCATGGATGCCAGCGATGAGTTGCGCCAGTTCACGCACTGGTCCCATGAAGACCTCATCACATCCTTCCGCGCGCTGGATCAGAAGGCCACGGAACTGGCGGCCGATCAGGTCCTGCGACGTATCCAGCATGGCCTGCCCACGCGCGACAGCGTACCGAGGAAATCCGAACTCGGCAATCTGCGCCATCAGATCGGTCTTCAGCGCCCGAGCAAACCTATCCGCACGCTGATTTCAGAAATGCCGGAAACCTTCACCCGTCTGGCTCCCTGCGTGCTGATGTCGCCGCTTTCGGTTGCCCAGTATCTGCCCACGGGCCAGGCGGCCTTCGATGTGGTGATCTTCGATGAAGCCTCACAAATCACCACATGGGATGCGATTGGCGCCATTGCCCGCGGCCGCCAATCCATCATTGTGGGGGACCCCAGGCAATTGCCGCCCACGAATTTCTTCGGCCGTTCCGATGACAGTGAAAGCGAACTGCCGGAAGAAGAGCGGGATCTGGCCTCCATTCTGGATGAAGTGGTGGCTGCTGGTATCCCCACCCAGCAGCTCAACTGGCATTATCGCAGCCGTGATGAGGCGCTGATCGCCTTCTCCAACTGGCATTATTATGAGGGCAGGCTGGTGACCTTCCCCGCCCCGCAAACGCGCTCCCAAGCGGTGCAACTGCATCACATCAACGGTATTTATGCTCGTGGGCAGGGCCGCACCAATGAGGCGGAGGCCCGCGCTATCACCAGCATGATCGTGCAGCGGCTTGAGGAATGGCTGCACCTGCCGGAAGATGACCGTCTCACCCTCGGGGTTATCACCTTCAATGCCGAGCAGCAGAGGCTCATTCTCGACCTTCTCGATGAGGAGCGCCGGAACAATCCGGATCTCGAATGGTATTTCGACGATGATCGGCTGGAGCCGGTCATCGTCAAGAATCTCGAGAATATTCAGGGTGATGAACGTGATATCATGCTTTTTTCCATTACCTTCGGGCCAGATGCCGCCGGCAAGCTGTCCATGGCCTTCGGCGCTCTGAATGGGGAAGGCGGGGAAAAGCGCCTGAATGTAGCCATCACCCGCGCCCGGCGGGAACTGCACATCTTTGCCTCCATCCATGCCGACGATATCGACCTGACCCGGACCCGCGCCCTTGGCGTAAAGCATCTCAAGGCGTTTCTCGATTTCGCCAACCGCGGCCCCGTGGCCCTGCCCGCGCAGGATGAAGGCTCACTGGGCCCCACCGAGAACATGTTTGAAAACGCTGTGCGAACCGCCATCGAAGCCAGAGGGTGGGAAGTTCGCACGCAGATCGGTGTCTCCGGCTTCCGCATTGATCTGGGCGTGGTGCATCCAGACCATGCCGGAGCGTATCTGGCCGGCATCGAATGCGATGGCGCCACCTACCACTCCTCCGCCTCGGCCCGAGACCGTGACAAGGTTCGGCAGGCCGTACTGGAAGGGCTGGGCTGGAACATATTGCGTGTCTGGTCGGCTGACTGGTTCCGCGACGCCAGAGCTGTCACCACACGAGTAGATGAAGCGCTCACCTCCCTACTGGAGCAGGACCGCGCCTCACGTGAGGCCAGACGCGCCGCCGAAGAGGTTGTGCAAAAAGACGCTGCACGGAAAAAAGTGAAGCAGGAGCAGTATATTATTCATGCGGATGTCGGTGAAATCGGACCTGATACCGGCAGTGGCGCAGCAGATGCCGACAAAGACGGCATGACCTCACTTCCAGCCGATGATGCTTCCGGGGCGGCGCATTTCCCTGATGCCTCATCTGCGCAAACCTCTGTTGCTCCTCCCGTGAATGATGGGGATGCGCACGCATGGCAACGTGTTGTTGCCAACGCATCAGCCACTCTCGCCACACAGACAGGAGTTCCACAGCGTCACCCCCGGCCTCATGCTGGCAAGGCACGGGACCGCGCCAGCGCCGCGCATTTTTATGACCACAGCTATGACCCGATCCTGCAAGACATCATCGCCGAGATCGCGACCGAGGACGGCCCGCTGCCTCTCGATCAGATGGAGCGGCAAATCGCCCAGATCCATGGCTGGCATCGCACCGGACGACGCATTCAGCAGCGTGTTCAACAATGCCTGTCTGTCGTGACATGCGAGGATGAAAACGGGCGCATCTTCGTATGGCCTCCTCAGGCCGACACACGGCGCACCCCGTTCCGGATCGGCTTGAACCGGCATATCCGCGATATTTCCCGAGCGGAAATCGCGGATCTGATTGATCACAACGCCCAGCGTCTGCGTCTCGCAGAAGACCGGGAACAGGACTTGGCGCGACTGGCCGGTATTGCCCGCCTGACCGCCGAAACACGCGCCTATCTGGCGGACTGTATCGCCTGGACCGGATTTGGGCAGACGAACTAACCACCCCCACACAACAGGAGAGGCGCGCTCCACTGCACGCCTCTTTCATCATTCCCGGTAAGGGCGACAGGAACCGGCTTCTCTCAAGGTTGCCGCCACGAAGACATCTCAAAACAGAAAACCACAAAAAACGCGAACAGATGGGTTGCGTTGCCCTGAGAAGACAGATAATAGAAACGCCTTCGCGAGATGCTCCCATCGTCTAGCGGTCTAGGACGTCGCCCTCTCACGGCGAAAACAGGGGTTCGAGTCCCCTTGGGAGCGCCATTTCCGCTTTGAGCTATCCCACAGGCCCTGCCTTATACCAAGCTCAGAAAAGCTTACTTATGGATATTCGGCTTCAGTTCCATGATCTGGATGTGCAACAGCTTCGATTAGCGATTGCAGATTGGCGCTAGACACCGCCGGATTGATCGCGTTCCTGAATTCCCATGAAACGATCAGATCAAATAGCTAATCTCTGGCGCATTATCGTCAAAAAACTTCCGCACAACGCACCCTCGAAAAACGCTATGTTGTCTCCTGCTTCGGAATGAGCATCCGGCCAGAAAGCTCTATGCTGCCCGAACCGTATTTTCCGAACAAAGAACACGTATAGGTAAAGGCGAGGGAGGTTTTTCTCCCTCGCCTTTACCTGTTTTCACAAGCAGAAATGCAGACCTGCCCGCGACAAAGTCCACCCTACCGATTGTGAAAATCCGCCTTGCGCTTTTCGAGGAAGGCACCCATGCCCTCGCGCTGCTCCGGTGTATTAAACATGCGGTGGAACAGGCGGCGCTCCCAGCTCACCCCCTCGGCAAGGGAGAGCTCCTCGGCCCGCATCACGGCCTCGCGCGCCAGCCGGGTGGTGGCGCGGGCATAGCCGGCAATGGTGCGGGCGGCGGCCATGGCTTCCTCCACCACCTTGTCATCAGGCACCACACGGGCCACCAACCCGGCGCGAAGCGCCTCCTGCGCGTCCATCATCCGCCCGGTCAGATGCATGTCCATGGAGAGAGAGCGGCCAATCAGCTTCGTCATGCGCTGGGTGCCCCCCATGCCGGCAATGACGCCCAGCTTCACTTCCGGCTGGCCGAATTTCGCCCCCTCCCCGGCAATGGCGAAATCACACATCATCATCAGCTCACAGCCGCCGCCCAGCGCATAGCCATTCACGGCCGCAATTTTGGGGGTGCGCACTGCAACGAAGCGATCCCATAGCGAGAAAAAATCGGCCTCGACCATCTCCTCGGCGGTCTTGTCCACCATTTCGGAAATATCCGCCCCTGCCGCGAAGGCGCGCTCTGATCCGGTCAGGACAATGGCGCCAATGCCGGTATCGGCCTCCAGTTCCAGCGCGGCGGCCGTCACCTGTTCGCACAAGGTCGAGTTCAGGGCATTGAGCGCCTCGGGCCGGTTGAGGCGGAGCAGCGCCACGCGGCCCTCCCGCGTGATTTCGACAAGCTGGGTCATGGTCCCCTCATAGGTTGCGGGCAATGACGAGGCGCTGCACCTCGCTCGTACCTTCATAGATCTGGCACACACGTACATCTCGATAGATGCGCTCCACCGGATAATCGGCCAGATAGCCGTAGCCGCCATGAATCTGGATCGCCATGGAGCACACCGCCTCCGCCATTTCCGAGGCGAACAGCTTGGCCATGCTGGCTTCCGTCAGGCAGGGCTTTCCGGCCTCACGCAATTGGGCGGCGCGCAGCACCATCAGCCGGGCGGCGTCAATGCGGGTGGCCATGTCCGCCAGCTTGAAGGCGATGGCCTGATGCTCGACAATCGGCCGGCCGAAGGTGATACGCTCTTTCGCATAAGCCAGCGCCGCCTCATAAGCGCCGCGCGCCATACCCACGGCCTGCGCCGCAATACCGATGCGCCCGCCTTCCAGATTGGCAAGAGCGATCCTGTAGCCCTCCCCCTCCTCACCCAGACGGTTCTCAACCGGCACCCGCATATCGGTAAAGGCCAGCGCGCAGGTGTCCGAGCTGTGCTGGCCCAGCTTGTGCTCGACGGACATCACCTCGTAACCGGGGGTATCCGTCGGCACGATAAAGGCGGAGATGCCCTTCTTGCCCGCCGCCGGGTCTGTCACCGCGAACACGATCACCACCGCGCCATTCTGCCCCGAGGTGATGAACTGCTTGGCGCCATTGATGACATAATGGTCGCCCTCGCGCCGGGCGCGGGTCTTCAGCGCGGAAGCATCGGAACCAGCCTGCGGCTCGGTCAGGGCAAAGCCGCCAATCCATGCGCCAGAGGCCATTTTCGGCAGGAAACGGGCCTTCTGCTCCGCCGTGCCGAAGCGCAATATGGGCACGCAACCCACGGAACTGTGCACCGACACGATGGTGGAGCAGGCCCCGTCCGCAGCGGCGATTTCCTCCAGCGCCAGCGCATAGACCACCATGCCGGTTTGTGAACCGCCATGTTCCTCGGGCACCAGCATGCCCAGAAAACCGAGCGCGCCCATTTCCGTCAGTTCATCACGCGGGAAGGCATGGGCAAGGTCGCGCGCGGCCGCGCCGGGCGCAAGGCGTTCACGGGCAAAGGTGCGGGCGGCCTCGCGGATCTGTTCCTGTTCCTCGCTCAGCATCAGTTCAGCCTTTCAATGGCCATGGCCGTCGCCTCACCACCGCCAATGCACAGGGAGGCGACACCGCGGCGCAGATCATGGCTTTCCAGAGCTGCCAGCAGTGTCACCAGCACCCGCGCCCCGGATGCGCCGATGGGGTGGCCCAGCGCACAGGCCCCGCCATGGATGTTCACGATGTCATGGGAAAGGCCCAGATCATGCATCGCCGCCATGGCGACCACAGCAAAGGCCTCATTCACCTCATAGAGGTCGAAATCGCTAAGCGTCATGCCGGTGCGGTCCATCAGCTTGCGGATGGAGCCGATGGGCGCGGTAGGAAACAGGCCCGGCTTATCGGCATAAGTGGCATGGCCCAGAATCCGGGCGCGCGGAGTCAGCCCTCTGCGCTCGGCCTCAGAAGCGCGCATCAGCAGCAGGGCTGCCGCCCCGTCCGAGATCGAGGAGCTGTTGGCCGCCGTCACCGTGCCTCCCTGCCGGAAGGCCGGCTTCAGGGTCGGGATCTTGTCCAGCCGGGCCTTGCCGGGCTGCTCATCCACGCTGACAAGCTGCTCCCCGGCGCGCGTGCGGATGGTGACGGGCGCGATCTCATTCTTGAAACGCCCGTCTTCAATCGCCTTCTGCGCGCGGGTCAGCGAACTGATGGCGAAGGCGTCCTGCGCCTCGCGGGTGAATTGGTAGGCGGTGGCGCAATCCTCGGCGAAGGTGCCCATCAGGCGGTCCTTGTCATAGGCATCCTCCAGCCCGTCCAGAAACATGTGGTCCATCACCTGTCCATGGCCCATGCGATAGCCGCTGCGCGCCTTGGGCAGCAGATAGGGTGCATTCGACATGCTCTCCATGCCGCCAGCCACCACAATATCGGCCGAACCGGCGAGAATCTGGTCATGCGCCAGCATGGCTGCCTTCATGCCCGAACCGCACATCTTGTTGACGGTGGTCGCACCGGTGCCGAACGGCAGACCCGCCTTCAGCGCCGCCTGTCGCGCCGGGGCCTGCCCCTGCCCGGCGGGCAGCACGCACCCCATGAGAACTTCCTGCACGGCATCCGGGGCGAGCCCTGCCAGCGCGCCCTCAATGGCCGTCGCCCCCAGCGTGGCAGCTTCCACCGTGGCGAAATCCCCCTGAAAGCCCCCCATGGGCGTACGCGCCGCGCCGACGATGACGATGGGATCAGCAGCCATGACGGCCTCCTGTTGCAATGCCTGAAAGGCAGGGATGTGAGCGTGTGGCGCGCATCATTTCGCCGCCATGCGCAATGCGCCGTCGAGGCGGATGACCTCGCCATTCAGCATCCGATTTTCAGCGATATGGCGCACCATGGCGGCATATTCCGAAGGGTGGCCCAGCCGTGGCGGGAAGGGCACGCTGCGGCCCAGACTGTCCTGAACCTCCTGCGGCATGCCGGTCATCATCGGGGTGGTGAAGATGCCCGGTGCAATGGTGACCACCCGGATGCCATGGCGCGCCAGTTCGCGCGCGGCCGGCAGGGTCAGCGATGCCACGCCGCCCTTGGAGGCCGCATAGGCCGTCTGCCCCATTTGCCCATCATAGGCCGCGATCGATGCCGTGTTGACGATAACCCCGCGCTCGCCATCCTCCCCCGGCGCATTGCGCGCCATCGCCTCCGCCGCCAGACGCAGAATGTTGAAGGTGCCGATGAGATTGATGCCAATGGTGCGGGAGAAACTCTCCAGCCGATGCGGGCCCTCCCGGCCCACAATCTTCTCGCTGGGGGCAACACCCGCACAGCTCACTGCCACATCAATGCGACCGAAGGCTTCAAGCGCGGTCGCCACGGCGGCCTCGGCCGAAGGGCCACTGGTGACATCCGTGGCCACGAACCGGGCCGAAGGGCCCAGCTCTTCCGCCATGGCCGCCCCCGCCCCGGCATTGATATCCAGCAGCATGGCCCGCGCGCCAGCATCTACAGCCATGCGCGCCACCGCCGCCCCCAGCCCCGAACCTGCGCCGGAGATGAGAAAGACCCTGTTCTCGATCTGCATCACAACCCCTCAGTCGCGCGCCTGCTTTTCGATTTCGGCCTTGCGCAGCAGAAAACGCTGGATCTTGCCACTGGGCGTGCGCGGCAGATCGGTGACGAATTCGATGATGCGCGGATAGGCATGGGCGGAAAGCCGCGTGCGGACATGCTTCACCAGTTCGTCACGCAACGCTTCGTCGCCTTCGATATTCTGCGCCAGCACCACGAAGGCCTTCACCAGCTCCGTGCGCTCGCGGTCCGGCACGCCGACCACGGCCACCTCCGTCACGGCGGGATGCTCGATCAGGGCGCTTTCCACATCGAAGGGGCCGATGCGGTATCCCGAGGAAGTGATGACATCATCCTGCCGGCCAATGAAGCTGACGGAGCCATCCGGCTCAAACTCCACGCTGTCTCCGGTGCGGTAATAGCCGCCGGCGAGCGCAGGCGTGGCCTGGTTGAGATAGCCCGTGAACCACATGAGTGGAGAGCGCGCCATATCAATGGCCAATACGCCGGGCTGGTTCGGCCCCAGTTCATGGCCGGCCTCATCCAGCACCACCACGCGATATCCCGGCATGGCCAGCCCGGCTGAGCCCGGACGCACGGGGTGTTCCAACCCGTGATGATTGTTCACGCACATGCCCATTTCGGTCTGGCCGTAATGGTCGTGAATCGGCGCATCCAGATGGGCCTTGAACCAGCGGATGATTTCCGGGTTCAGAGGTTCACCGGCGGAGCTGACCACCCGCAGACGGCCCTTCACCTCCTCCGCCGCCTCCGGCCCTGCCGCAATCAGCAGACGGAAGGCCGTGGGCGAACCGGCAAGGCTGGTGACCCCCAGCCGGCGAATGATCCGATAGGTCGATTCTGCCGTGAAGCCCCCTTCAAAGAAGGTGGTGGCCTGCCCCAGCAGCAGCGGACCTGTCACCGCATAATAGAGCCCATAGGCCCAGCCGGGATCGGCAATGTTCCAGAACACATCATCTGCACGCAGATCAATGGCGTCACGCATATAGGCGCCAAAGGCCAGAAGAGCGCGGAGCGGCACCGGCACGCCCTTGGGCAGACCCGTGGTGCCCGAGGTGGACATCATCATGAAGAGGTCTTCGCCCCGGCGCATCACCGGCTCGCATGTGGCTGAAGACGCCGCCAGCGCGGCGCGGAAATCCGTATCCTGGGGGGCCAGCGCCGCATCCCCGGTGCGCACGGTGGCCACCTGCGGGCAATCGGGAATGTCATCCAGCTTGGCCCGGTTCGCGGTGTTCGTCACCACCAGCCGCGCGCCGCTCGTCTTCAGCCGGTGCTCGATGGCCTTGGGCCCGAAAGCCGTGAACAGCGGCTGATAGACCGCCCCCAGACGCCAGGCGCCCAGTATCGTCACCATCAGGTCAAGCGTGCGCGGCAGCAGGCCAGCAATCACATCACCGGGGCGCACACCCTTCTCATGAAAGAGATTGGCTGCCTGTGCGGATAAATCCCGCAATTGCTCGAAGCTGTATTCGGTCAGGGTTTCATCAGCGGAAATGCAGCGCAGGGCTACGCGGCCCGAACCGCAATGCCGGTCGCAACATTCCACACAGGCGTTCAGCCCGGTTTCCAGATCACCGCGCAGGCCGGCCATGGCATTTTCGATACGGAATTGCGCCACGGCATCATCATAGCCGGGCCGCGTCGGGGACGAACACGTCACAGACATCGGTTTCCTCCTCCAGCATACCGCTTGTGCGGTTCTTTGCCTTGCCCATGAGGTTAATGGCCGGCGCATTGCAAACAATGACATTGTCGGCCAGATTATGTGATCGGTTTTGCAATGTCGGGGGCCGCATGGAACGCCGGATGATTTCGCCCGGCTTTGTCGAGGATGCGCTCGACTGCCTGATCCGCCGGGGGCTGGACCCGGCCCCGCTGCTGCGGGAGGCCGGTATGGACACCCAGCTCACCGAACCGGTCTCGAACCTGCAATATGGCCGGCTGTGGCTGGCCATCACGGATCTCATCCAGGATGAATTCTTCGACGAGGCCGCCCGCCCCATGCGGCCCGGCAGCTTCACACTGCTGTGCCACCTCACACTGCATGCCGGCACGCTGGAAAAGGCCTTGCGCAAGGCGCTGCGCTTTCTGGCCATTGTGCTGGATGATCCGACAGGAAAACTGACCCAGCAGGATGGACGCGCCGAGATCGTGCTTCACGATCGCGAACACCCGCGTCGTGCCTTTGCCTATCGCACTTATTGGCTCGTGCTGCTGGGGGTGATGTGCTGGCTGATCGGGCGACGCATCCCCCTGATGAGGGTCGATTTCGCCTGTCCGGCCCCGCAGGACCGGCGCGATTATCTCCAGTTCTTCGGCGCGCCGGTGCATTTCGACCAGCCGGTCAGCCGGCTCAGCTTCGCCGCACCTTATCTGGGCCTGCCCATCATCCGGGATGAAAAGGCGCTGAAGGGATTTCTGCGTGGTGCGCCGGCCAATATCCTGCTGCGCTACCGTCATGATCTGGGCCTCAGCGCCCGCATCCGCACCCGGCTCTGCGCCCTGCCGCCAGAGGACTGGCCTGATTTCGACATGCTCGCGGCGGATCTGAAACTCTCACCCGCCACACTGCGCCGCCGGCTGCGCAGCGAAGGGCAGGCCTTTTCCGCCATTCGCGCTGAAATCCGCCAGATGCAGGCCCAGCAGATGCTGCGCGAAACCGATCTGAGCGTCGCCGAGATCGCCTCACGGTTGGGCTATGGCGAGCCCAGCGCCTTTCATCGCGCCTTCCAGAAAATGGCGGGCACCAGCCCGGGCAATTTCCGCCGGGCCGCAGGGGCAGGTGGAACAGGAGGCTGAACCCAACTGAACAGGACTGGGTTGGCCCTCATATGATGCCCTTGCATTGCGTCTCGTGCCGCCCTGCCCTATCACCGGCCCGCCTACTTTATAAAAGTGCGAAAGACCGGCCGGGGAGAGGCCGCCCATTCATGCGCATTGATCGTCTTCTGGTGGAACGCGGGCTGTTCGAGAGCCGCGCACGGGCACAGGCGGCCATTCAGGCCGGGCTGGTGCGCGCCGATGGCGTGGTGGTGTCCAAGCCCTCGGCAGATATCGCCGAAGCCGCCAAGATCGACGCGCAGGATGTGCATGATTATGTCTCCCGCGGGGCCCTCAAGCTGGAAGCCGCGCTGGAAGCTTTCGGTTTCGATCCGCAAGGCTGCACCACGCTGGATGTCGGCTCCTCCACGGGAGGCTTTACAGAAGTGCTGCTACGCCGGGGTGCGCGCCATGTGTTCGCCGTGGATGTTGGCCATGAGCAGCTTCATCCCCGCCTGCGCGGCCATGCGGATATCACCCTGATGGAAGGCACCGATATCCGCAATGTGACCCCACAGCAGCTTGGTGGCCCGGTGGATATGGTGGTGACGGACGCCAGCTTTATCTCGCTCGGCCAGATTCTGCCGCCGGCTCTGGCCTGCACCGGCGCTGAAGCCCGGCTGGTGGCTCTGGTGAAGCCGCAGTTCGAGGCCGGGCGCAGCGCCCTCAAGAAGGGCATCGTGAAAGATCCGCAGGTGCATGAACAGGTCTGCGCCGATGCCCGAGCTCTGGTGCAGGCGCTGGGCTGGCAGGTTCAGAACATCATCCCTTCTCCCATCAGCGGTGGAGATGGAAACCGGGAATTCCTGCTGGGAGCCGTGCACACATGACGATGGACATGACCCTTGAACTGACCGTCTCGCGCATGGGCGCACAGGGCGATGGCATCGCGCAGGGGCCAGGCGGCCCGGTATTCATCCCTTATGCCCTGCCCGGCGAAACCGTACGCGGCACGCTGGAAAAAGACCGCTTCCGGTTGGAGGAGATCCTCACCCCCAGCGCCGAACGCACCGACCCGTCCTGCACGCATTTCGGCCGCTGCGGCGGCTGCCTGCTGCAACACTGGCAGGCCGGGCCCTATTTCGGCTGGAAGCGCGGACTGGTGGAAGACGCTCTTCAGCGGGAAGGGCTGGAAACTGAAATCACCCCGCTGCTGGATGCCCATGGGGCGGGACGACGGCGCGTCATCTTCCATGCCCGGCGCTATGGCAAGCGCACCGTGGTGGGCTTTGCCGAGCGGCGCTCGCATACCATGGTGGATCTGGAACACTGCCCAGTGCTGTCGCCGGAACTGGATCAGGCCATGCCCGCCGCCCGCGCGGTGGCCGAAATGCTGGCCTCCATGAAGAAGCCGCTGGATCTGCAACTCATCGCCACTGAAACCGGGCTCGACATGGATGTGCGCGGCTCCGGCCCGCTGCCGCCCACGGTGCTGATGGATCTGGCCGATATTGCCGAGCGCTTCAATCTGGCCCGTTTCACCCGTCATGGAGAATTGCTGCTGCAACGCGCCGCCCCCACGCTGACCATGGGCCGGGCGCGGGTGGAACTGCCGCCGGCCGCCTTCCTTCAAGCCACGCTGCTGGGTGAGGAAACGCTGGGGCGCCTTGTGACAGAGGCCGCGCAGGGCGCGAAAAAGGTAGCGGACCTGTTCTGCGGCGTCGGCACCTTCGCCCTGCGTCTGGCCGAACAAGCGCAGGTGACGGGCGTCGAGAACCATGCCGGCGCGGTCAAGGCCATGCAACTCGCCAGCCATACCGCCCCCGGCCTGAAAGTGGTGAAGGGCGAGGTGCGCGACCTGTTCCGCCGTCCGCTCATGCGACAGGAACTGGATGGCTTCGATCTGGTCGTGATCGACCCGCCCCGGCAGGGTGCGGAAGCGCAGGCCCGAGAACTGGCCGGCACGCGCAAGCTGTCACGGCTGGTCTATGTGTCCTGCAATGTCAGCAGCTTTGCGCGCGATGCCCGCCTGCTCACCGCCGGCGGCTGGACGCTGGAGAAGGTGACGCCAGTGGACCAGTTCCGCTACTCCCCCCATGTGGAACTGGTGGGCCTCTTCCGGCGCTGAAGGGGGATCGGCCGGTTACATATAACATTTTTGTTTTGTCTTATAAATAAATCTCACAAAATTTTATTGATTAATCCGGGCCAGCGCGCTACCCCCTGTCTCCACAGGCAAGGGGGCCGGTTTCGTGCCGGGCTCAGGGGCCGCCATGAGGTGCGCCGGAGCCACTGAAACCAGGCAACAGGGAGTAGCCGCGACGATGTCGTCTGATCGCATGACGCACCTCAAGCGTCTGGAGGCCGAATCCATCTTCATCATGCGGGAGGTGGCCTCCGAGTTCAGCAATCCGGTGATGCTGTATTCCATCGGCAAGGATTCAGCCGTGATGCTGCATCTGGCTATGAAGGCGTTCTATCCCTCCAAGCCGCCCTTCCCGCTGCTGCATGTGGATACCACATGGAAGTTCCGCGAGATGATCGCCTTCCGCAATCGCATGGCGCAGGAGCTGGGCTTCAAGCTGCTCGTGCACAAGAATGCGGATGGGCTCGCCCAGAACATCAATCCCTTCGACCATGGCTCCAGTCTCTACACCCATGTGATGAAGACGGAATCGCTGAAACAGGCACTGACCGAGCATGGCTTCGACGCCGCCTTTGGCGGGGCCCGTCGCGATGAGGAAAAGAGCCGCGCCAAGGAGCGTGTCTTTTCCTTCCGCACCGCCAATCATGGCTGGGACCCGAAGACCCAGCGCCCGGAGCTGTGGAACCTCTACAATACCCGCGTGAAGCCGGGCGAAAGCATCCGCGTCTTCCCGCTCTCCAACTGGACCGAGCTGGATATCTGGCAATATATCCTGGCCGAGCGCATCCCGATCGTGCCGCTCTATTTCGCGGCTGAACGCCCCGTGGTGGAGCGTGGCGGCCAGCTCATCATGGTGGATGATGAACGCCTGCCGCTGAACCCCGGCGAAGTGCCGCAGATGAAGCGCATCCGCTTCCGCACGCTCGGCTGCTATCCGCTCACCGCCGCAGTGGAGAGCGACGCCGACACGCTGGAAGCCATTGTCGGCGAAATGCTGACTGCCCGCACCTCCGAGCGCGCCGGCCGCCTCATCGACCATGACGAAGCCGCCTCCATGGAAAAGAAGAAGCGGGAGGGCTATTTCTGATGACCCATCAGCCTGAAGCCTCGGCTTTCTCCGAATATCTGGCCGCGCAGGAAAACAAGAGCCTGCTGCGCTTTCTGACCTGCGGCAGTGTGGATGACGGCAAGAGCACGCTCATCGGCCGCCTGCTATATGACACCAAGCTGCTGTTTGAAGACCAGCTGGCGACCCTTTCCGCTGATTCCCGCAAGCACGGCACGGCCGGTGAGGATCTCGACTTCGCCTTGCTGGTGGATGGACTTGCCGCAGAGCGCGAACAGGGCATCACCATTGATGTTGCCTATCGCTTCTTCTCGACAGACAAGCGCAAATTCATCGTGGCCGACACGCCCGGACACGAACAATATACGCGCAACATGGCGACGGGCGCCTCCAATTCGGATCTCGCCGTCATTCTGGTGGATGCCCGCCAGGGCATTCTCACCCAAACGCGCCGGCATTCCTACATTGTGAAGCTGCTGGGCCTGCGCCATGTAGTGCTTGCGGTAAACAAGATCGACCTCGTGGATTTCTCTCAGGAGCGGTTCAACGAGATCGTCAAAACCTATTCCGAGTTCGTCGCCGATTTCGGCTTTGAAACGCTGGTGCCCATCCCGCTTTCTGCCCGCTATGGCGACAACGTCATCGCACCCAGCGCCCACACGACCTGGTATGATGGCCCCACGCTGCTTCAGCATCTGGAAACCGTGCAGGTGGCCAATGATGCGCTGGCCCGGCCCTTCCGCATGCCGGTGCAGTGGGTCAACCGCCCCAATCTCGATTTCCGCGGCTTCTCCGGAACCATTGCTTCCGGCGTCGTGAAACCGGGTGATGCGGTCGTGATTGCCGGCTCGGGAGCAACATCGCGCATCAAGTCCATCGTCACGCAGGATGGCGAGCTCAACGAAGCTGCCGCCGGCGAGGCCGTGACCCTGACCCTGACCGATGAAATCGACGCCTCGCGAGGCGTCATCATTGCGGCTGCCGGGGATAGGCCTGAGGTTTCTGACCAGTTCGCCGCGCATCTCATCTGGATGCATGATGAAGCGCTGTTGCCGGGCCGCCCCTATCTCATCAAGATGGGCACGCGCACGGTGGGCGCCACCATTACCGAAATCAAGCACAAGGTGGATGTGAATAGCTTCCAGCGCCTCGCCGCCAAGACCCTGGCGCTGAACGAGGTGGCTGTGGTGAATCTGGCCACGCATGAGCCCTTGGCTTTTGACCCCTTTATAGACAATCCGCAAACCGGGGCTTTTATCGTCATTGACCGCATGAGTAATCTCACGGTCGGGGCGGGCATGGTGGATTTCGGCCTGCGCCGCGCCACCAATGTGCACTGGCAGGCGCTGAATGTGACGAAGGACAGCCGTGCGGCGCAGAAAGGCCAGCGTCCTGTCGTGTTGTGGTTCACCGGCCTGTCCGGGGCGGGTAAATCCACCGTAGCCAACATTCTGGAAAAGAAGTTGCAAACCGAAGGACGCCACACCTACCTGCTGGATGGCGACAATGTGCGCCATGGCCTGAACAAGGATCTGGGCTTCACGGAAGCCGACCGCGTGGAAAATATCCGCCGCGTGGCCGAAGTCGCGAAACTGTTCACGGATGCAGGGCTGATTACCCTCGTCTCCTTCATCTCCCCCTTCCGCGCCGAGCGTCGCATGGCGCGCGAACTGATGGGAGAGGGTGAGTTTGTCGAGATCTTCGTGGATACGCCACTGGCTGTGGCGGAAAGCCGGGATGCCAAGGGACTCTACAAGAGAGCCCGCGCGGGTCAGATCAAGAACTTCACCGGCATTGACAGCCCCTATGAGGCGCCTGAAGCGGCTGAAATCAGGCTGTCCGGCGGCGTTGATGCCCCCGAGGCCATGGCTGACAACATTCTGGGCTGGCTGAAGAACCACGGTTATGTGGACTGATGTGCGCACTCCATTGACCAGCATCTGAATCTTCAAAAGGGCGGCATGTCTGATGTCGCCCTTTTTATTGGCTGCTTATGGCTGGCCCGCATGGCTGACAGCACTCGCAAGATGTACTTGGCCCGTACACGGGAATATGTGCTACAGACCGCAGCATGACTTCGACTGCTTCCAATTTCACATCCGCCCCGCAGCCCTCCGCCTCTGAAGACGAACGAAAAAGCGCTGAAGATCGGGCGGCTCCAGTTCAGGAGCCCTTCTGGCGCACCACGCCTCTCGCCGCCATGACAGGCGACCAGTGGGAGAGCCTGTGTGACCGATGCGGGCGCTGTTGTCTGGTCAAGCTGGAAGATGAGGATACGGGCGAGATTGCCTATACAGATGTCGGCTGCCGTTTGTTTGATACGAAGAGCTGCGGCTGTGCGGACTACGCAAATCGCAGCCAGACAGTCCCGGAATGCGTGCGCCTGACACCTGAAGTGGTCGAAACGCTTAGCTGGCTTCCGCCGACCTGTGCTTATCGTCTTGTCCGGGAGGGCAAGGATCTTCCCATTTGGCATCCCTTGGTGAGTGGGGATTATGGGAGTGTTGTTTCTAGCGGGATATCGGTTTTTGGCCGTGTTTCTGGCCTTGAGGATGAGTTTCACATTTTTGAGCTTGTTGAGCATGTTG
>JBFWLR010000003.1:0-257663 GCA_050252035.1 Xanthobacter sp. | reverse complement strand
TCCGGCGCCTATGGCGTGGACACGCGCGACATCCTCATCGAACTCGGCAAGCGCCGTATGGTCGGAGGCCAGGAAGACATGATCGTCGATGTCGCCCTCGATATGTTGAAAAATAACACCGGCGCGGAGGCTGCCCGATGACCACACTCGCTCATGCTGCACAGGTTGTGGATGAAGCGGCGCGCACCGCCACCGCCATTCCCCAGTTCACGGAAAACGGTCCGCTCGGCGTTGAAGAGGCCTATGCCATTCAGGCCCTTTCTCTCGAACGGCGTCTAGCCCGCGGTGAAAAGCTGGTCGGCATCAAGATGGGCCTCACCTCCCGCGCCAAGATGGTGCAGGTGGGGGTGGATGAGGTCATCTGGGGCCGCCTCACCGACGCCATGCGGCTGGAGGAAGGCGGCAGCCTCTCCCACAAACGCTATGTGCATCCGCGGATCGAGCCGGAAATCGCCTTCCTGATGAAGCGCGACCTGTCCGGCGCGGTATCTCCGGCTGAGGCGCTGAGCGCGGTGGAAGCCATTGCGCCGGCCATGGAGGTGATCGACTCCCGATACCGCAACTTCAAGTTCGCGCTCCCGGATGTGATTGCCGACAATTCTTCCTCCTCCGGGTTCGTGATCGGCAACTGGTCCCAGCCGGATCAGGATTTCTCCAACCTTGGCATGGTGATGGAGGTGAATGGCCAGCCGGTGCAGATCGGCTCCAGCGCCGCCATTCTGGGCCATCCCATTCGCTCGCTGGTGGCGGCCTCGCGTGCAGCTACAGCCATTGGCGGGCTGAAGGCCGGCTGGATCGTTCTGGCGGGCGGAGCCACTGCCGCCCACCCGCTGAGTGTGGGGGAGACCGTGAGGACCGTGGTTCAGAATCTCGGCTCCGTCTCCATTTCCGTCGGAGTCTGAGCCATGCCCATTGTCGAGATCACCCTGATTGAAGGACGTCCGGATGACGCCAAGGCCCGCCTGCATCAAAAGGTGGCGCAGGCGGTGCATGAAGCGGTCGATGCGCCGCTGGAGGCTGTGCGGGTGATTTTGCGGGAAGTGCCCGCCAGCCATTTCAGCGTGGGTGGCGTAGCCAAAAGCGGCCCCTCCGGCCCGGACGACTCTGCGTCAGATGACAAAGCTTCTCCGGGCCGCTGACCGGCCCTCTCTTTCTTCTCCAACTGGCCCGCATGTTCTACATGCGGGCCTTTTGTTTCTCAGTAAGGCGAGCCTTCCACCTGCGGCACATGCCCTTCCGGTTTGAAACGGCGGGCCAGATTCTGGGTCGCCTGCACCAGCAGCAACGCATCCACCCCCACCGCAACGAAGCGCGCACCCTGCCTCAGATGCAGTTGCGCCACGCTTTCATCGGTCGCCAGCAGGCCCGGAGCCTTACCATGGGCCAGAATGGTGGTGATCGCCTTCTCCATCGCGGCCATCACCTCCGGATGCTGGGGCTGCCCGGGATAGCCGAGAGAGGCGGACAGATCCGCCGCACCGAGAAACACGCCATCCACCCCTTCCGTGGCGGCGATGTCCTCCAGATTTTCAAGGCCGGCGCGGGTTTCCACCTGCAGCAGCAGGCAGACCTCATCATTGGCCCGCTCCATATAATCACCCACCCGGCCCCAGCGCGCGGCGCGGGCGATGCCCGCCCCCACGCCGCGGAAACCATGAGGCGGATAACGCGTGGCCCGCACCAGCATCGCGGCCTGTTCCGCTGTTTCCACCATGGGGATCAGCAGGGATTGCGCGCCAATATCCAGCATCTGCTTGATGAGCACCGGATCTCCCGTTGGCGGGCGCAGCACGGCATGCACCGGGTAGGGTGCCACGGACTGCAACTGCGCCAGCATGGTGCGCAGATCCAGCGGGGAGTGCTCACCATCCAGCAGCAGCCAGTCGAAGCCGGACCCAGCGCAGATTTCCGCGCTGTAGGGGTCAGCCATAGCCAGCCACAGACCGATCTGCGGTTCAGCCTGCCGAAGCGCGGCCTTGAAGGAATTAGAGGTCAGCGTGTTTGCCATGATGGTTCCCGAAGCTGGCAGAAAAGGCAAATATCAGAATAACCGCATGGACATATCATGTGGCCGTGGAAATCCGGAAGCTGGCACAAATATGCACATTTGAAGTCGTATCCGCGCCTGATTTTTCCTCCATCGGCCCATCGGGCTGGCAAAGAGGCTCACCTTCTGGTTGTGATAGTTGCCGCGCCCTCATCCAACTGGCAAAGACTGCGATGTTCGCACATTCTGTGGACCTTCAGCCTCCCGATGCCATGCACAGGGATACTCCGGGGCACATGATCGGCACCGATCCGGTACGACATCAGGTACAGACAGGGCAGGGGCAATGAATGACACCGCAACACAGCGCAAGGCCTCTTCATCCCGCCCGACCCGTCACCTGACGGTTTCGCTTTCGCTGCTGCTGGCCAGCATCATCGCGGCGGCCATTCTCGTTTCCAACGGCGTTGTCATGTGGCAGGGCTGGCGCGCGGCCCATGGCGCCATGCTGCGCTCTGCCGAGGAAATGGCCATAGATATGGTACAAACGGTAGATGGCCGGGTGCGCAGCACTATCGCCTCTGCTGGCGCCACCATTCATCGCATGACATATGACACATTGCGGACCGGGGCTGACCTGCGCAACCGCATGCCACGTCTGCTGCGCTACCTGACTCCACCAAGCAACATGCCTCTGCTTTCCGCGGTCTACACGGCTTATGCAGATGGCGAAAAAATTCTCATCCGCCCGCTCACATCCCCGGAAGCCCGGAAAGTCTACAAAGCCCCGCCTGAGGCCATTTATCTGGTGCAGGTGAAGACTGCGGGCGAAAACAGCCAGACCAGCCAGCAATTTTTCTACAACAGAAATTACGATCTGCTGCAGGAAAGAACCATCCCCACACCAGATTATGACGCCACCACACGTCCATGGTTTCAGGCGGCCATGCAGGGGGACGGTCCGCAGTTGAGTGCGCCTTATGTGTTCTTCGGTAATCAGCTCGCCGGCATCACAGTTAGTGAACGTGCGCAGGATGGACTGTCCGTCATCGGACTTGATATCGAACTCTCCACCCTGGACGCCCAGTTGCAGTACCTGCTTCCGACACCCAATAGTGAAATCGCCATCATCACGACTGACGGCAAAATCCTGACCTATACCGGCGCATCCGACCCGTTGCAGAAGACAGATGGCATGGCTTCGTTGTCGGTCATGGACATGCCGGCCTTGCGCGCTCTGGACGCGATGACGCTGCCTGTCTCCGAGCGCATCGTCAGTTTCAATGTCAATCACAAAGAATGGTATGGCTTGAAGGCGCCGCTCACCTCTATTGGTGATCACAAGCTGGAACTGCTGATTGCCATCCCGGATTCAGACCTGCTCCAGCAGGTGCGAAAGGATTTTCTTGCGCAGAGCCTGTGGGCGATTGCCACGCTGCTTGCGCTGATGCTGGCAGGGTGGTTTGTGGGCCACCGCCTTGGCAACAAGCTCTCACGCCTCACCCAGCAGGCTCAGCGCCTGATTCATTTCGATCTCTCTGCTGCCCCACAGGGGGGCAGCCATATTCTGGAGCTGGAAATGCTCAGCGATGTGCTGCGGCACATGAGCGAGACCATCTGCAATTTCCTCACCACAGTGGACGCGATCGGTAAGGAGGCGCAGCTGGATGTCATGCTCAGGCAAGTGCTTCAGCAGACGGTGCATGCGACGGACTGTACTGCTGGTGCGGTTTATCTGCTGAATGAAAACAATGACGGATTACGCCTGGCTGCCATAGCTGGTCAGACGGCGCTGGATGAGAACCGGCCAGAGCCCGATGCGCAGGACACACCCTTCTGCCATGATACTCTCTCGCTCAGCGTCCTGACCCCGCCCCATCCGCCTGTTGGTCTGCGCCTGCCTGGAGAAAGCCAGATTGCCATTCCGCTGAGCGATCGTCAGAACAAGCCGCTCGGCCTGCTGCTGCTCAACTTCGCCAATGATGAACAGCACAGGGGACTGGCCTTCCGCGCTTTCGCCACGCAGATTTCTGGCGCACTTTCCGCCGCCATCGAAACGCGAAAACTCGTGGACGCCCAGCGTGATCTGTTTGAAGGCTTCGTGCAGTTGATCGCCGACGCCATCGACGCCAAGAGTCCCTATACGGGTGGCCACTGCCGGCGCGTGCCGGAACTGGCGATCAGCTTCGTCAATCAGATGAATGAGGAAGGCCGCAGTCCCTACGGCCCCTACAAGCTCAATGACGATGAGCGCCACGCCTTCCATCTGGGGGCCTGGCTCCATGATTGCGGCAAGGTCACCAGCCCGGAAAACATCATCGACAAGGCCACCAAGCTGGAGGCCATCACCAACCGCATTCATGAGGTGCGCACCCGTTTCGAGGTGCTGTGGCGCGATGCGCAGATTGCCCATCTCCAGCGCCTGCAACAGGGAGAAGACGCCACCGCCTCTGAAGCCCGGATGCGGGACGAGCACGCCCGTCTTCAGGATGATTTCGCCTTTCTGGCCCAATGCAATATTGGCAGTGAATTCATGAGTGATGACGCCATCGCCCGTGTGCAGGCCCTGGGCAAGCGCACCTGGATGCGCCATTTCAGCAACCACCTCGGTCTCTCACAGGACGAAATGGCCCGGATGACCACCCCCCCCGAGCTCCCCCTACCCGTACAGGAAACCCTGCTCATCGACAGACCGGACCAGCAGGTCTATTGGGGCCCGAAGCCTCCTCCGGTGACCCGTGATGACCCCGAGAACCACTATGGCTTTGACATGGAGCGCCCCCGCCTCAAGGAAAATCTCGGCGAAGTGCACAACCTCACCATACGCCGCGGCACGCTGACGGAAGAGGAACGCTTCCGCATCAATGATCATGTCACCCAGACCTTCATCATGCTGAAGGCCCTGCCCTGGCCAGAACAACTGCGCCGGGTACCGGAAATCGCCGCCACTCATCATGAGCGCATGGATGGCAGGGGCTATCCCCGCCGGCTGAACGCCAGCCATCTGACCCTTGAAGACCGGGTGATGGCCATTGCCGATGTTTTCGAGGCCCTCACCGCGTCAGACCGGCCCTACAAAAGCGCCAAGCGTCTGAGCGAATCCCTGCGCATCATGAGCTTCATGGCGCGGGACGGACATCTGGACCCATTGCTGATGCGTTATTTCCTGGAACATCAGGTCTGGGCGGATTATGCGGCCCGCTTCATGAAACCCGAACAGTGTGACGCGGTGGATCTCGACGCCCTTCTGGCGCTTCTACCCCATTCCGCACCTCTGCCGCTCGCGCCGGAAAAGGATATCGGACTGTCGCCCGCAGCCGGTCAACGGGCAGAGGCCAGTTAGAATTTTAGCAGAGGCATGGCCGTGGAACGGGCGCAACCTGCCCATATAAGCGCGGCTCATCAGCCCGGAGCCGCCGCCTCGCTCTCATAGGATGTGAGCACCCCACCGATACAAAAGCACATGGCCCCAACCAGCAGTGTGATATCCTCCCAGGCCACCACGCCCCAGCTTTGGCCCCCATCCGGCACATAGGCCAGCACTGCGGAAATCATGAAAGCCACGCACCCCATCAGATTGATGGACACAATCTGCCAGTCCAGCTCTTCCGGCTCCCAGCTCCAATAGCGTCCGCTGGTTTCCAGAAAGGCCAGATAACCGGACATCAGGAACAGGATGGAGCCGATGAGATCCGGCAACCAGATCTGGAGATCCTGTGCTACCCAACCCAGAGGGGCCATTACGCCATTCCAGGTGGAGATATTGAAGGCCAGCGTGCCCAGAAACTGAGTGAAGGTGCTGACCCAGCCGGCATTGCGCGGATGCCAACTGATCAGATAGAGCCGGCGACGCACCGGTACAGCCCCCGGGTCCGGCGTATCATGCGTCAGGTTGGCAGACTGCAGATGTTGCAGATATCCCGCCATGGTGAAGGGGATGGACCCCATGAAATACATGACATTGATGGAAAATGAGGAGGGTGTCTGAGGGCCCGCCGGCACCAGCGACAGCGCACTGCCCAGAATGAACAGCAGTGAGCCGAAAGCGAACAGCGCACCAACGCACCAGTTATAGAACTGGGTTTGCCAGAAGGGCACATCACCGCGTGGCACCAGGCCGGCTTCAAGCAGCCCGCGGATCAACCCCTTGCGATGCCAGCGCGCCCGCAGGACGATATGATGCCGGCCAATGAAATAATTGCGAAAATTGATGAAGGGCCATGGACCGGCACGCTGCACCGGCCGAGATGTTTCATCCGCTTTCACATCCATGCCGGCACGCCCTGACATCATCTCAGCCCGGAAACATGCATAGCAACGCCATTACAGCAAGACCATTGCACGCGGGCTCCGCCTTATCATCGGACCAGACCCTTAATACGGGGCGGGAGAATATCACAGCCCAGTCTGTTTTCGGTGTCCTGAAAAAAGAGGAAAACCCTTTGATATTCAGAACCGGAGCAGGACAAACCCGCCTGTCATCAGCAAAACCGCTGACACTCTGCTTGGAAAGCCTTTCAAATGAAGGCGCCGAGATCGGCGCATCAACCCCCGTCTCCTCTGAGAACCGCATTTTTTCGCACCGCTCTATCCTGCATCACAGGCCGTTGCCTGAAAGGCCTCTGGCCGCTAGAGTGCGCGGCGCATCAAGAGTTGAGCTGTGCTCAACGCCAACCTGCTGACCCGAGCAAGGTGGCGCCCCGGCGGGGGATGTGGCCGAACCGGCAACCAGACGGGACACGCCATATATCCGCACACATGCTCCACCCCTGATGCCACGCAGCAGAGGACCATGACGCATGCCCATCAAGATACCCGATGATCTGCCCGCCCGTGCCGCCCTTGAGGCCGAAGGCGTGATGATCATGGGGGAGGCCGACGCCATCCGGCAGGATATCCGTCCGTTGCGTTTCGGCCTGCTCAATCTGATGCCGAACAAGACCCGGACCGAGACGCAGATCGCCCGTCTGCTCGGTGCCACGCCCTTGCAGATTGAGCTGTCGCTGATCCGCATGACGCATCATGTCTCGCGTCATACCTCGCCCGATCATATGGAAGCCTTCTACCGCCCGTGGGAAGATGTGCGGCGCGAAAAATATGATGGCTTCATCATCACCGGTGCGCCCGTGGAAAAGCTGCCCTATGAGGCCGTGACCTATTGGGATGAGCTGTGCGCCATCTTCGACTGGACCCAGAGCAATGTGCATCGCTGCCTGAACATCTGCTGGGCGGCTCAGGCGTCGTTGCGCCATTTCCATGGCGTGCCCAAGCACATGATGGCGACCAAGATGTTCGGCGTGTTCCCGCACCGCAATCTGTCGCCAACCTCACCCTATCTGCGCGGCTTTTCGGATGATTTCGCCATTCCCGTCTCCCGCTGGACGGAAGTGCGCGCCGATGATCTGCCCGCCAATGCCGGGCTGAAGGTGCTGATGGATTCCCCCCAGGCCGGCCTTGGGCTGGTGGAAGATGGCCCCCACCGCAGCCTGAACATGTTCTCTCATGTGGAATATGATTCCGACACGCTGGGCGAGGAGTACCGGCGTGATGTCGCCGCCGGTGGCGACATTCTGATGCCCTATGGCTATTTCCCGGAAGATGATCCGCGTCAGGCCCCACGCAATCACTGGCGTGGCCATGCCCATCTTCTTTTTGGCAACTGGATCAACGAGATCTACCAGACGACGCCCTATGACATCACCCGCATCGGCGCATGATGCAAAGATGCGGACAGGGCCGGACGGAGCACCCCGCCCGGCCTGTCGGGCTCAGCGCCACAGATGGGTGCACGCAAGGGCAATGACATCCACCCCGCATCGGCTCATCACCGACTTCATCATGTAGAGGGTAAAGCCCTTCGCCATTTCCGTCGTCAGGTGGGAGCATGGCCAGTTCGGTGCGGTTCACCACCGCATCCACCAGAACCAGCCCGCTCAAACGGCCAGATTTTCAGTGATATGCGCTTCCGCCCCGGCGGCGAAGGCGGCCACTTCCTTATGGTGCACATGCAGCCATTCCATATGGCTCTGCCAGCGCAAGGCATCCGTAGTGCCGTTCAGGCTGTCATCGACAATGCCATAAATGCGCGACACACCGGCCGCAGCAAAGATTTCAGCCATCTGACCGGCGACCGTACGCCATGACGCTTTCCTTTTCAAACAACGGTTCCCTCCAAGGTCAGAGAAAAGCCCGCAGTCTGAAAAGACAAATTTGATTTTAATCTGAAAAACATCCGCCTCTTTGGCGCGGACGCATCACTCGTCACAATATTGTCCGCGAAGAAGCCGTATAATACCGATCGCCGCCTCATTGCAGATGGAATAATAGAGTGTGCGATGCTCCCGGCGGAAGGTGACGATGCCCTCATCCTTCAACTTACCGAGATGCTGGGACATGGAGGTCTGCGGCAGACCTGTCGCGGCAATGAGCTGGGATACGCTTTTTTCGCCCTCCACCAACTGGCAGAGGATGCGCAAGCGGTGCGGACTCGCCAGCCCGCCCAGAAAAGCGGCGGCCTGATCCGCATTTCTGACAATGTCGTCAATCCCGGCATTTCTCATTCTGCTCTTGTGGCAGCTTTCTGCCGGCTTGACAATTCACATTTTTATAATATCATAAATATATAAATTTAACTCGAATGTGAGCCTTGTCATGAGCAAAGATTACAAGCAGTTGATCCGCGACATCTCCCAGTATACGGGCGAGATGAAGAAGGCTGAACCGGATACGATGACCGGCTTCTATGCCCTCGCAAAGGCGGCTTCTGCAGACAATGCCCTTGACAAGAAAACCAAGGAGCTGATCGCTCTCGCCATTGGCGTGACACAGCGCTGCGATGGCTGCATCGGCTTTCATGTCAAAGCCCTGAAAGAACTTGGCGGCACGCGCGAGGAACTGTGCGACATGCTGTCTGTCTGCGTCTATATGGGCGGCGGGCCGGCTCTGATGTATGCGGCCGATACGCTGCGCGCCTGGGACCAGTTCAACGCCTGAACCTTTCTGTCTTCTGGCGTGCGGGTCTGTTTGGCAGGTCCGCCGTCGGGTCCAGCCGGTCTGTCCGGCCGCCTGCCGCCGCGCATGTCGTGGCGGCTTTTTTGTTTGCCCCCTTCATGAAATCATGACAGCACAAGCCATGACTGAATTTACCCCGTGGAGCGCCCTGATCGGGGGCGCGCTGATCGGCCTTGCCGCCGTCCTGCTCATGGCCTTCAATGGCCGCATCGCCGGCATGACAGGCATCCTCACCGGCCTCATTCCCCCGCAGGCGCCAGACCGGGCTTGGCGGGCGGCGTTTCTGATCGGCGCCATCGCCGCGCCGACCCTGCTCCTTCTTATTCCAGGTGTGAGCATTCATTTCGAGAGCCCCACCCCGACACGCTGGCTGGTGGTGGGCGGCCTGCTTGTGGGCATGGGCGTATGTTTCGGCTCGGGCTGCACATCCGGGCACGGCGTTTGCGGCATGGCACGCCTCTCCCCCCGCTCCATCGCGGCCACCCTTACCTTCATGGTGACGACGGCGCTCACCGTCTTCATTATTCGCCATGTTGTGGGAGGCTTGTGATGGCCCAGATTATCTCCGCCCTCTTCATCGGCCTCGTCTTTGGCAGCGGCATCGCCATATCGGGCATGATCGACCCGTCCAAGGTACTCAATTTCTTCGACTTCGCTGGACATTGGGACCCGTCTCTGGCGCTGGTCATGGCCTCTGCCTTTTTGGTGGCCGCCATCGGTTACCGCATTGTGCTGAAGCGCCCCGGCCCGCTGTTCGACTCCAGTTTTCACCTGCCCACACGGCGCGATCTGGACGTGCAACTGATCGGCGGCTCGGCCCTGTTCGGCATCGGCTGGGGCATTGCCGGCTTTTGCCCCGGCGGAGCCATCCCCGCACTGGGGCTGTGGCGCAGTGAGGTGGTGGTCTTTGTCGGGGCCATGATTATCGGCATCGCCCTGGCGCGTCTGTTCCGCGATATTCTGACCACCCGCAAAGGCTGAAGACCGGATAACAACAGGCTGCCTCCCAGACGGGCACCTGCATCCGGCCTGCGGGCTCTGGCCACCTTCAGCAAAAACACCTGAAGGTGGCCATTTGCATGATGTTATCCGGCCAGAAAGCCCGCGCCATCCAGCGCCCAGCGCGCTCAGGCCACCAGCCGTGCGATCATCTCGCCATTGCGGTGCTGTTCCATCACCAGACGATCAGCACTCTCGCTCACCGTCCGCCATACGCCATCGCGGCAGATCTGCCCCTCAATGACAACCGGAGCCGCCTTCATCTTCAGCCGGATGACCGGCGCGCGATGCTCATAGGGACAGGGCACCGCCCCGGTGAGCGACGCCGCAACGCAGTTCGCCTGTTTCAGGATCGGCTCGACGAAACGGCAGGGCGCGCCGGAAAGTGAGATGCAGTCACCCAGTGCATAGATATGCTCATGGCTGGTTTCCAGCGTCTGCGGATTCACCACCAGCCCGGCATCGAAGGCAAGGCCTGCCGCGCGGAACATGCGCTCGGGCGTTGCAACGCCAATGGCCGAGACGAGTTGGTCCACCACCAGAGGGCCATGCCCTGCAAGATCGAGATGCACCCGATCATCAGCCCCGCGTGTGGCCGAGCGGATCGCGCCGATATGCAGATAGTCGACACCGAGGCCTTGCAATCCCTGCCTCACCCGCGCACCCGCGGGCTCCGGCAGAAAGCCGTCCATCGGCTCGGCCGTGATGCTGGCCAGTTGCACCTTGTGCCCGGCCCGCGCCAAATCCTCCGCCAGTTCACAGCCCACCATGCCCGCGCCAATGATGGCGACGCTGCACGCGCGCCCCTTCAGTGCGGCATGGAGCCCGCCCCAGGCATCCAGATGGTTGATGCGCCAGCACAGGGCCGGATCAATATTTTTCGGCAGCAGACCGCGCGCGCCAGAGGCGATGACGAGATTGTCATAGGGGAAGGTGCCGCGGGTGGTGCGCACCTTGCGGAACAGCGGCGAAAGCCCCACCACCGCAGTGTGCCGCACCAGCCGCACATTCATCCGCCGGGCCGCATCCTGCCCGCATTCACGGCGCAGCGTCTCAGGCGAGAGCCGGCGGGCAAAGGCAATGGCCAGCTCCGGCTTGTGATAGACATCCCCCGCACAGCTCGTAATCATGGTGATGGGCATTTGCGGATCGCGCTTGCGGATCGCGCCCGCCACCGCCCAGCCGGCAATGCCCGCCCCGATGATGACGACACCGGCAGGCCCCCGACGGCCAATGGAGACGGGCAGCTGCATGTCTCCGGCCTGTGCACTGAAATCGGCCCGTTCATACGGCTCGAAATCCTGTTTGCGCACGCCGCATATGGGGCAATACCAGTCTTCCGGAATATCGACGAAGCGGGTGCCGGGGGCGATGCCGCTGTCCGGGTCACCATCGCGCTCATTATAGATATAGCCGCATGCCCGGCACAGATACTCCTTCCATGGCCCAAGACCATCCAGCGGCTCATCTGCCGGTTTATTCGTGATCGTGCTCATGCTGCATGCTCCCTGGCCTGAGGCATGGTTTCGCGCTGGAGGCGGTCCATCTCCCAGCGCAGATGCTTGATGGCTGGCGTGACGATGGCCACGAAATGGGATTCGCGGATGCGGCGCTGCGGCGCTGATGACATCAGATACCCCCGCGCACCTTGATGCATCAGCGCCGACTGCGCGGCGCGCAGCACGAATTCGGCTCCTTCCGTGCGCGCATCCAGCACGCTCATCAGATAATCGTCCGAAGTCTCGAAGGGGGTTTGCGCCAGCACCAGCACACGTGCGCGCAGATCATCCAGCTCGGCCTGAAGCGCGTCCGCACCATCGTTCAGGAAGCGGTTCACATGGCCCAGATGGCCTTCCACCGCCCGGATATCATTGATCGCGCCCACAGAAATGCCCGTGGCCATGCCCGCCTGCAGCAGGATGAAGGCGGCGCGAATGCGCTTGATGAAAGGGCGCGCCGGATCGGCGATCACATCCTCCTGCGGGACGAAGAAATCCTTCAGTGTGATGCCCCATGTCCCGGTGCCCTCCATGCCGGAGAATTTGGGGCACTGGCGCAGAATGGCGCGTTCATCCAGCGGCAGGAAGAACATCATCTCCCGCCCCTCGCCGGTGCTCGCCAGCGCCGCGCAATACTGGCCCGCCCCGATATGGCTGACCCAGGGCAGCGAGCCGGAAACGCACCACCCGCCCGGTGCAGGCACGGCCTTGAGCAGCATAGGCTCGATGCCGGCCAGCGCCTTCATGGGGTTGGAAAGGGCGGTGCCGCCAAACGTCCTTCCCGCAAGATGCGCCGGCAGGATGCGCGCCTTGAGGGCGGTATTCTCGCTCTCGTCGAGATAAAGACCCATCACATCATGGGCCCAGGTCAGAAAGCCGGTGGAGCCGCAAGCGCTGGAGATGGTCTCCATGGCCACCAGCGCAAGATCATAGCGCTGGCCCTGTTCGGCAAGATGAAAGCTGAAAGCGCCAGCCTCAGCCAGAGGCGCCATCATCTCCAGAGGATAGTGCCCCTCGTCGATCTCGGTGGCCTTCGCGGCCAGCGGGCCGGCGGCCAGAGCCGCGATCGCATCGAGGCCCGGGGCTGTGCGGCCGCAGTCATTGCCTGCGGGGTCAACGGACCTGTTGCCGCGTGCAATTGCATCCATCTTCTCTCTCCAGCTTTTCCGGGGAAGGCGCTGCGCATCATCCAGCGGACGCGCAGCGCAGGGCTTCAGGCCAATCAGGCGGCCTGTTCAGTCCGCCAGCGCAATCTTGAAGGCGATGGGGTTGCGCATGGAGTTGGCGACCGGCGAGAAATAGTTGGCGCGCTGGACGATCTCATCCAGCTCCTCGCGGGTGGCGTCACCTTCCACATTCACCTTCACGCGGATTTCCTGGAAACCCATCTGGGAAGGGATGCGATCCGCACCACCTGCACCCCAGGCTGCCGTGTTGGAAATATCACCCTCGAGATAGATCTCGAGATGGGAGAGCTTCACATTCTTCCATGTGGCGACGGCGGTGATGCCGACAGCAAGACAGCCACCCAGCGCGGACAGCACGATCTCGCCGGGCGCGGGCGCCGTATTCTGGCCGAACAGGTGCAGGGGCTCGTCCACCACGACAGCCTCATGATCGCCCACATAGCTCAGGGAGCGATACTGGCCCTCCATGAGGGTGCGCACCTTGTTGGTGCCACGCGGGCCATTGGGATTGTTGCGGCCCTTCTCGGCGAAGGCCATCAGGCCGTCACGGTCAATCGGGCGCAGGGTGGTGGAGACGACCTTGGGCGCGGCGCTCTGGGACATGTTCTTTCCCTTCCAGGATTAAAGGCAATGGCTGATCGCCATCTGAACCTGTCATCGCAAAGGGTGTGCCAGAATGCCAAAATCACTCTAAATTTCTTATAACCACATGATATTAAAATGAAAAATAATATATTTCGGCGTACGCCGCTTCGTTTTGGGCAGGTCAGGATCAAACATTGTTGACAATGTCGAATCGGAACAATGTCAGTCGATCCCCAGCTTCTTCCAGCGATAGGAAAACTGCCGCTCCGTCATGCCCAGACGCTGGGCCGCACGGGTCTTGTTGCCGCCGGCTTCCAGCAAGGCGCGCCGAAGGATATCCGGATTATGGGAATCCACCTTCATGTAAGGCCGGAAGGCGCTGGTCTGCATGTCTGGCGCGGCAGGATAGGATGGCGCAGCCGGCTGGCCCTGCCAATCCACGCCACCGGAAGCTACACCCGCCGGTGCCCCCTCCCGCTGGGCCGATGAAACCGCTGGCGGATAAGGCAGCACGCGCGGGCGCATGGGGTCCGCGCTGCCGTGATCCTGCACAAAACGCTCCACATCCACCCGCTCAAGCAGCGCCTTGCCGGAGAGCAGCACGAGGCGTTCCATGAAATTCGACAATTGCCGGATATTGCCCGGCCAGGCCTGCGCCGCGATATAGGCGACGGCGTCAGACGACAAGTTCACATTGCGCTGGTTCTCGCGGTTGAACTTGTCGATGAAATAGATGGCGAGGTCCGGAATATCGGTGCGCCTGTCATCCAGAGAGGGCAGGCGGATGGGAATGACGTGGAGACGGTAGAACAGATCCTCACGGAAATTGCCCAGCGCCACTTCCCGCTCCAGCTCGCGATTGGTGGCCGCCACAAGGCGGGTATTGACGCGGATCTCCCGCTTGGCCCCCAGACGTGTGACCGTGCCTTCCTGCAGGGTGCGCAGCAGCTTGGTCTGCATGGATAGCGGCAGTTCGCCGATTTCATCCAAAAACAGCGTGCCCCCATTGGCCTGCTCAAACCAGCCGGCACGGGCCTCATTGGCGCCGGTAAATGCCCCCTTCTCATGCCCGAACAGCTCTGATTCAAAAAGGCTTTCGGGGATGGCGGCGCAATTGATCTTGATAAAGGCCTTGTCGCGGCGCGGGCCGGCCAGATGCAGCGCACGGGCGAACAGCTCCTTGCCGGTGCCCGATTCTCCCAGCAGCAGCACGCTGGCGGTCGCTGCGGCGACCTTCTCGATCTGGCCGATGGCCTGAAGCAAAGCGGGAGACGTGCCGATGATACCGTAACGCGCGCGGCCCGCCTTCAGCGCATCCTCCAGCATGCGGTTATGCTCCTGCAACTCGCGGGTGCGCCGCTCCACGCGTTCATGCAGGGTGAGAAGCTGGCCGATCAGGGTCGCCAGAATCTTCAGCATGGTCATTTCATCGGAGAGCGGCCTGTCCCGCAGCAGGATGCGGTGGCAGGCCAGCGCTCCGGCGATCACCCCATCCACCTTGATGGGCGCGGCGATGAAGGACACCGGCCCGCGCGGCAGCGTGCTGCGATGCACCGCCCGCCCCAGAAAAGCCGGGTCCTGCGAGACATCGCGCACCAGAATGATCTGCCCTGTTTCGATCACCTGCCCTGTCACGCCCTCGCCAGGCTTGTAGCGGCCGCGACTGATCTCTTCCTGCGTGAGGCCATAGGCATGGGCGATGTAATATTCATCGCCAGGCACATCATGCAGCACGATGCGCCCGCGATTGAGCCCCAGCATCTCGGACATGAGATGAAGAATCTCACGCAGCACCTTGGCCAGCGGCAGATCCTTGCCGATGAGGCTCATCACCTCCTGCATCAGGAACATTTCCTGCGTGCGCCACCATGAGCCGGTCTGGGGCGCGGGGCGCATCTGCTGGTGTTCCATGCTGTCTTCCATCACAACCGGGGGCCTTGCGACCGAAAAGTCTCTCATGACATGCACGCCCTGTGAACGTCACCGGGGCGTGATGGACGCGGATATTTAAGTCATAACCGATGACCACGCCCGGCCCATACGGCAAAAGGGCGGGGGCCTTCCGGCCCCCAGCCCCGATCCTGTTACATCATGCACCTTCACCACAGGCGGAAAGGCGCAGATCCGTCGCTTGCGCGGGCCGCTCAGCCCTGCACGCGGATCTTGAAGGATTCGATATATTCCTCCGGCTTGGACGGATCGAAATGCTTGCCCATGACGGAGAAGCCGTTGTTGTCGGCGGTCGGCACCGTCATGCCGGCTTCCTTCATCAGCCGGGCCGCGTCGGTTTCCAGATAGACCGCCTTGGCGATCTGCTGGTAATCGATATCACCCTTCACCTGTCCCCAGCGCTTCATCTGGGTCAGGGTCCAGATGGCGAAGCTCTCATAGGGGAAGGGGTTGAAGCTGATGCGATCAGGGTCCTTCACCACATTGCCGAGGCCGTCCGCATAGGTGCCGGTCAGGCACTGCTGTACCACGGTGAGCGGCTGGTTGAGATAGTTTGCCGGTGCGATGGCCTCGGCGATCTCCTTGCGGTTCTCATGCTTGGAGGCATAGGCCGTGGCGTCGAGAATGGCGCGCATCATGGCAGCCGAGGTGTTCGGCATGTCGGACACCACATTCTTCGAGATGGAGAAGGTGCAGCAGGGGTGTCCGTCCCAGATCTCCTTGGAGAGAATGTGGATGAAGCCGATCTTGTCATAGACCGCACGCTGCACGACATTATCCGGCGCAAGGAAACCATCGATATTGCCGGCACGCAGATTGGCCACCATGTCCGGCGGCGCAATCACGCGCAGCTCCACATCGGTCTGCGGGTCGATGCCATGCTCGGCCAGATAATAGCGCAGAATGTAATTGTGGTTCGAGAAGTCGAACGGAATGGCGAAGCGGAAGCCCTTCCAGTTCTTCGGATCGCGATTGTCCTTGTGCTTCATGGCCAGACAGATGCCCTGGCCATTCACATTCTCGATGGCCGGCACAACATAGGGATGCGGCACGGAGCCGGTGCCCATGGTGATGGCAAGCGGCATCGGGGCCAGCATCTGGGCCGCGTCATACTCGCGGTTCATGGTCTTGTCGCGCACCACCGCCCAGCCGGCGGTCTTCACCACCTTGGCGTCCAGCCCCTGCTTGGCATAAAAGCCCATGGGCTCGCCCATGATGATCGGCGTGGCGCAGGTGATCGGGATAAACCCGATATTGACGTTGGTCTTTTCCAGAGGGCCGGTTTCAGCAAACGCCTCCCCCGCCCACTTCAGGGGCATCACCGCATTCAAGGCGCCAAACAGGGTCGCCCCGCCCACTGCCTTCAGCAAGGCGCGACGGTGCAGCGTATTAGGGAAGGCCATGCGCAGCATAGATTCCTCCGCGACCGCCTGATAATCCGCACCGCTCTTCGCCGCGGCCTCATGCTCGGACTGGCTCTTGTGCGCACCGCAGGAGCACCCGCGGAAAAACAGCCCCCTCCAGTTCCTGTCCTTGAAACGTGCCATGATGATGGTTTCTCCTGCTGTGTCACCACAGAACAAGCAATCCACATGCCAAGAAGCGAAGCACGCCCAGCAGCATACACAGGACGTTGGGCAGGAAAGAGAATTCCAGACATCCATACTCGGCTTCAGGGAAAAGGCAGACGGCACGCATTCTCGCGACGCACAATTGTCAACAATGCCAAACATTATTGACATTGAAGCACATTATTTGCGCACTTATTCATCTCGCCCAATTTTAAGGCGAGGCACAAAACCCCCTCGAGACAAGGCGAAATGACCCTAAAACAGTGCTGTTGCAACGACTGGCACAGCCATTGCTTGATCCACATCAACTCATGGCCAGTCCGGCCTCACCCCGAACCGGGATGCAGCGGATGCTCAAGCAATCTCCTCAACTGGCCTCATGGCTCCTGTCCCTTGTGATCTTCGCGATCTTCATCTGTATCTGGGCCGTGATGACCATGCAGGGCGTCGACAGCGGACAGGCGGCGGTCGATCCTGAATATGCCGCCCTTCTCAATGAAGCCCCCTCCTCCTCGTCCGGCATTCCCGGGCCGGGGGCGGTATGGGAGGCCATCGTTCATCACCTCTCCGATCCCTTCTATGACGCCGGCCCGAACGACAAGGGGCTCGGCATTCAACTCGCCTTCTCGCTGGCGCGCGTGCTGATCGGCTTTGGTCTCGCCATGGTGGTGGCCATCCCCCTGGGCTTCATCATCGGCACGTCCGAGATGCTGTCGAAGGCGCTGGACCCCTTCATCCAGATCATGAAGCCGATCTCGCCTCTGGCCTGGATGCCCCTGGCGCTCTTCACCATCAAGGATTCCAACCTTTCGGCCATCTTCGTGATCTTCATCTGCTCAATCTGGCCGATGCTGGTGAACACATCCTTTGGCGTCGCCAATGTCCGCAAGGAATGGCTGAATGTGGCCCGCACGCTGGAGGTGCCCTATCTGCGCCGGGTCTTCACCGTCATCCTGCCGGCGGCGGCCCCGACAATCCTCACCGGCATGCGCATTTCCATCGGCATTGCCTGGCTGGTCATCGTCGCCGCCGAGATGCTCGTGGGCGGAACCGGCATCGGTTACTTCATCTGGAACGAATGGAACAACCTTTCGATCGTAAATGTGATCGTTGCAATCCTCGTCATCGGCGTTGTCGGCATGGTGCTGGACCAGATTCTCGCCGTCGTGACGCGCCTCGTCACCTTCCAGGAGTGAGCCTGATGGACATGCGCACGCAGCCCCCGATGACAAACACCCTTGTCCCGCCCCGGTCTACAGCACCCGCATCTGCCATGGAGTCTGACATCGCAACCCAAACCCCACACGCACAGCCCAAACAGGATGCCCCCGCAGGCGAGCGCCCCAACTGCATCATTTCGCTTGAGGGTCTCTCCAAGCGCTATCCCCGGCGCGGGCAGGAGCCCGTCACCATCTTCGAGGATCTCTGGTTGAAGGTCGACAAAGGTGACTTTGTCTGCATTCTCGGACATTCCGGCTGCGGCAAGACCACGGTACTGAATATCCTGGCCGGCCTCGACAAGCCGACCGATGGTGGCGTCATCGTCGACCAGAAGGAGATCAATGCGCCCTCTCTCGACCGGGCGGTGATCTTTCAGGGCCATGCCCTGCTGCCCTGGATGACGGCGCTTGGAAATGTCGCCTATGCGGTGCGCTCGCGCAATCCGCACTGGTCCAAGGCCCGGATCCGCGAACAGGCCATGACCTTCATCAAAAAGGTAGGTCTCGGTCATGCCGCACAGCGCCATCCCAGCGAGCTTTCAGGCGGTATGAAACAGCGTGTGGGCATCGCCCGCGCCCTATCCATCGAGCCCAAGATCCTGCTGATGGATGAGCCCTTCTCCGCGCTTGACGCCATGACCCGCGGCAATCTGCAGGATGAGGTCCGCAAGATCTGCATTTCCACCGCCCAGACCGTGGTCATGATCACCCATGATGTGGATGAAGCCATCTATCTGGCCGACAAGATCGTGATGATGACCAACGGGCCAAACGCCCATGTGGCAGAGATCGTGCGCAACAACCTGCCGCGGCACCGCGACCGCAACGAGATGCACCACTTGCCTGGCTATTACGACCTGCGCAACTATCTGGTGGACTTCCTTGTCACGCGCTCCGGCACCTTCGATGTGGAAACCGCGACAGCCAAAGGCTGGTCCGCCCGCAATCCGCCGGTGACAGAGCCGATCTCACCCCATTCCCCACAGTGGCCGCCCCGGACGGGATCTGCGCCACTTCCTCCCATTCATGCTCAAGGACAAGCATCATGAAAAGACAGGACCTCGTTGACAAAATCCTCGATGTGAAGCGCGAGAAGGCACTGAGCTGGACCGCCATCGCCGAGCATGTCGGCGGCTATTCCAAGCTGTTCATCATCACCGCCTTGATGGGCCAGATGCCCCTGCCGCGCCCGCAGGCGGAAAAGGCGGCGGCCCTGCTCGGCCTTTCCGAGATCGAGTGCCGATTGCTGACGGAAACGCCCCATCGCGGCAATGGCACGCCCAGCCTGCCCACCGACCCGACCCTCTATCGCTTCTATGAGGCGCTGATGGTGTTCGGCCCGGCGATGAAGGAATTCATCCATGAGGAATTCGGCGACGGCATCATGTCCGCCATCGATTTCGACCTGAAAATGGAACGTGAGCCGAACGAGGCAGGTGATCGTGTGCGCATCGTCATGAGCGGCAAGTTCCTGCCCTATCGCTACCATGAGCCGGAAGAAGGCGCGAAGGCGCTCGGCTACAAGGACAAGGCCTGACCTTCCCCATGATGCGCACTGCCCCCTCTTGCGCATCATGTGAAAAGACCGGCGTCAGGGCACTGACGCCGGTCTTTTTATTCAGACAGGTCCCCCGCTATTCGGCAGACCCCTTGGTCTCGCCTGTCGGGCGAAAGCCTGCCTTGTAGCGTCGCCGGCGGGTATTGGTGAGATCCGAAATCGTGGCCCAGCCCGAGGCACGCCCGGTGGGCGGCAATTGTTCGCGTTCCTTTTTCGCCCGCAGAATATAGGCTTTGGCCACCATCTGCGCGCTCACCGGGGCGGTGAGCACAAGGAAGAAGGTGATGAGCAGTTCATGAAAGGACAGCTCGCCCCGCACCCCCATCGCATACACCATGGAGGCGATGAGCATGCAGCCAATGCCCAGCGTCGTGGCCTTGGTCGGCCCGTGCAGACGCCGCATCGTGCCCGGCAGACGCGCCAGCCCCAGTGAGCCGACGACCAGAAAGAAGGCGCTAGCCAATATCAGAAAGGCAGCCAGCCCCTCCCAGAAGGTCGCCGCCCAGATGGCCTGCGTCGTGATCTCTCCCATGATGGCGTTTCCCATATGTGTTCCCGCCCGGCCTCACTCGATCACATTGCCGCGCAGCAGGAACTTGCAGAAGGATACGGTGGTGACAAAACCCACCATGGCGAACAGCAGGGCGGCTTCGAAATAGATGGCCGTATTGAAGATGATGGCCAGCAGCACGATGAGCGCAATGGTGTTGATGACCAGCGTATCGAGCGCCACCACCCGGTCCACTGCATCCGGCCCCACGGCCAGCCGGTAGAGGGTGAGCAGCATGGCCACGCACACACCAAAAGCCGCAATGATGGAAGCGATGGCGATCATTCGAATATCCTCTTCAACCGCTGCTCATAGCGATCCTTGATATTGGTCACGACCTCCTGCGGATCATCATAATCCAGACAGTGCACCAGCAGCACCTTGCCGTCCGAACTGATATCCACGCACACCGTGCCGGGAGTCAGCGCGATGGTGCCGGTGAGCACGGCGATGGCTTCCGGGGTTTCCAGCTCCAGCGGCACCGTCACATAGGTGGAACGCAGGCTGTCGCCACGGCGGAACAGGATGAGCTTCGCCACATGCAGGTTTGAAACCACCACATCCCACAACAGGATGAGCACATAGGCCACGATGGTGAGCGGCGCGCGCATGCGCGGGCGGCCGGGCCAGAAGTCCGCCACATAAAGCGGAATGAGAAAGCCCAGAACCGCGCCCATGATGATGAGCCCCGGCGAAATCTCATTGGCCAGCAACACCCAGACAATGGCGATGCAGACACTCAGAAGCGGATGCGGGAACAGACGCCTCATGGCTCAGTACCCCCCCGCCGGCTCGCCCGGCCTCTGGCCGAGTACGGCGGCGACATAGCCGTTGCGATCCAGCGCCTGCGCAGCGGTCTCCTGCATCCAGGCCGCGGCCGGCCCGCCGGCCAGTGTCCAGCCCATCAGCACCGCCAGCAGCAGGCCGATGGCCCCGGCCGGACGCATGATTTTCGGGCGCGGGTCGGTGCGTTCAGCTGGGGCCGGCGAACTGGCCCAGAACAGGGTGGAACCGGCCCGCGCGAAGCCATAGATCAGCAGCAGGCTGGTGGTAAGGATCACTGCCCAAATCCAGGGCCAACCCGGCGTCGTGCGGGTGGCTTCCAGGATCATCACCTTGCCCAGAAAGCCGGAGAGCGGCGGCAGGCCCACCATGCCCAGCGCCGCCAGCATATAGAGACCGGCAATCATGCGCTCGGCCCGCATGGCCATGGCCGGGCGCAGGCGATCTTCCATGCCGCCACGCCCCTCCGCCACCATGCCGGCAATGAGAAACAGCGCCGCCCCCGCCAGCGTGCTGTGCACCAGATAATAAAGCGCCGCCGCCACGCCGGTGACATTGAACAGCCCCAGCGCGATCAGCAGCGTGCCCATGGAGGCCACCACCGCGAAGGCCGCAATGCCCTTGAGCGTGCGCGTGCCCACCACGCCAATCGTGCCCAGCACCACCGTCACCAGAGCCGCCGGCAGCACATAGGGGGCCGCCGCCATGGCCAGCGCTCCGGCATCCGCCCCGAAGATCAGGCCGTAAACCCGCAAAATGGCATAGGCCCCCACCTTGGTCATGATCATGAAGATGGCCGCCGCAGGCGCGGAGGTGGAGGCATAGGTGGCCGGCAGCCACCAGTGCAGCGGCACCAAAGCCGCCTTGGTGGCGAACACCAGAAACAGCAGCAGCGCACCGGCTTTCAGAATGCCCGGGTCCGCCGCCGCCACCAGCGGCACCTTCACCGCCAGATCCGCCATGTTCAGCGTACCGGTGACGCCATAGATCAGTCCGATGGCGATGAGGAACAGGGTGGAGGCCACCAGATTGATGGCCACATACTGGAAGCCCGCCTTCAGCCGGGCCGAGCCGCCACCATGCACCATCAGGCCATAGGATGCGATCAGCATCACCTCGAAAAAGACGAACAGATTGAAGATGTCGCCGGTGAGAAAGGCGCCATTGATGCCCAGAAGCTGGAACTGGAACAGCGGATGGAACAAGCGCCCCTTGCGATCAGACCCGGCAGAGGCATAGAGCACCACGCCCAGCCCCAGCACCGCATTCAGCACCAGCATGGTGGCCGAGAGCCTGTCCAGCACTAGAACTATGCCATACGGAACCGGCCAGTCCCCCAGACTGTAGACCACCGGCACACCAGCTGAGGCCTGATAGAGCAGCCCGATGCTGACCGCCAAAAGCAGGGTGGTGGACGCGATGGAAACGGTGCGCTGGGTCTTGAGATGTCCTCTCAGACCCAGAAGGATGAAAGCTGCCGTCAGCGCCGGAAGGACAATAGGGGCAATGATGAGATTGGTCATGCCGGGCCTCCCTCATGCGGGGCCGCGCTACCCTTTTTGCCAGAAACGGAGGATGAACCGGTGGGGTCTTCCGACAAAGTCGCACGGGCCGCACTGGACGGCATGATGAAGCCCGTGACGGAAGAGGCCGCCGAACCGGAGCGTACACCCGAACCCGGCTCCACATCCTCCGGGGCCACTTCGAGGCGGGATTGGTCAGACCCGGTTTCCAGATAGCCGCGCAGCGCCAGCACCACAATCAGCGCCGACATGCCGAACGAAATGACGATGGCCGTCAACACCAGCGCCTGCGGCACCGGATCTGCATAGACCATCACATCGGGCGAAATGACCGGCGGGCTGTCAATGGCCAGACGCCCCATGGAGAACAGGAACAGATTCACCGCATAGCTGAGGAAGGTGATGCCCAGAATGATGGGGAAGGTGCGGCTGCGCAGCATCAGATAGATGCCGGATGCTGTGAGAATGCCGATGGCGCTGGAGACAAGCAGTTCCATGGCTCATTCCTTCCCCGATGAGGAGATGGACGTTTCCGCCACCACCGCATCCGGCATGAGGGCGGCGGCCGCTGGTGCGGCCGGAGGCAGCACCTCTGCCGGAGGCTCCAGTGGAATATCCATTGGCTGATCGGTGGATTTGGGCGGATCGACCCGCACCGCCACGCGAGAGAGCCGCGCCAGAGACAGCACCATCACGCCCACCACGGTGAGAAACACACCCAGATCGAACAGCATGGCCGAGGCCAGCTCGAAATCGCCGATCACCGGCAGATGGACATGGGCAAAGGTACTGGTGAGGAACGGATCATCAAACAATAGCGGAGTCAGCCCCGCCAGCCCGGCAATGGCCACGCCGACGCCAATCGCGGTCTGCGGATCCAGCCGCAGACGATCCGCTGCCCAGATATAGCCCGAGGCGATGAACTGCATGATGAGCGCAATGGCCACCACAAGGCCGGCAATGAAGCCGCCGCCCGGCTCATTATGCCCGCGCAGGAAGATATAGAGCCCCACCACCATGGAAAGAGGCAGCAGCACGCGCGTGGCCACCACCAGAATGAGCGGATGGGCGTCACTGGCCTCAATCTGTGGCAACGTGCTGCGCAGGCGACGCACAGCGGAATCGCGCAGCTTCACATCCAGCAAAGCGAAGATGGAAATGGCGGCGATACCCAGCACGATGATTTCCGAGAAAGTGTCAAACCCACGGAAATCCACCAGAATGACATTCACCACATTAGTGCCGCCACCACCGGGCTGAGCCGTAAGCAGATAATAGTCGGCGATATCCGTCGGGCCGTTGCGGGTCATCACCCAATAGGCCAGAAGCGCCACGCCAAGGCCGGCGACAGAGGCCAGAACCCCATCGCGCCAGCGGCCCATCACATTACGGCCCAGCGGAGTTTCCTTGGGCAACAGGTTCAGCGCCAGCAGCATGAGAATGGTGGTGACGACATCCACCGAGATCTGCGTCAAGGCCAGATCCGGCGCGGAAAACTGAATGAAGGCGAGAGACACCACCACGCCCACCACACTGGTGAGGATCAGCGCCAGCAAGCGCTCACGATGCCGCATCACCACCATGAGGCTGACCATGACAAGCGCGAACCAGGCAACCACCGCCGGGGCGTTCACCGGCAATAGCGGGCGCGCGCCATCATTGGTGGGGGTAGTCCAGATGGCATAGATGCCAAACAGGACGATGGCGAGGAAGGTGATGCGCAGATAGCGCATCAAAGACCCGTCATGCAGCCGCCCCAGCACCCCGCGTGACACCCGCACCAGCACGCTGAAGGTGAAAGTGAACATGCGCCGGGCATCCGGCCGGGGTGTGGCGAGACGCAGCTCATCGGCCTTTTTCCAGCCCAGATAGTAGAAGCTCAGCCCCCCGGCGAATGCGATGGCGCTCATGATGAGCGCCGCCGTGACGCCATGCCACAAGGCGAGGTAGAAATCCGGCAAGGGACCCTGGATCACCGCCTCGGAGATACGCGCCAGCACCAGCCCCACCACCTGCTGCGGCATGATGCCGATCGCGATGACGGGCAGCACCAGAAGCGCTACAGGCAGCCACATGCCCACGGGTGGATCATGCGGGGCATGGGGATAATCCATCCGCTTTGGCCCCAGAAAGGTGACAAAGGCGAAGCGCGCCGTGTAGGCCACCGAGAAAAGCGCCCCCAGAGTGGCCACCAGCGGAAACAGCCAAGGCTGGCCGAGATAGACCGTATGGGCCGCCTCTTCCAGCATCATCTCCTTGGAGAGGAAGCCGTTGAAGAAAGGCACGCCGGCCATGGCCGCTGCTGCCAGCAGGGAGAGCGTACCGGTAATGGGCATGAGCTTCAGCAGGCCGCCGAGACGTCGCATGTCACGGGTGCCGGCCTCATGATCCACAATGCCGGCGCTCATGAACAGCGCGGCCTTGAAAGTGGCGTGGTTGAGAATATGAAAGACTGCCACCATTGCCGCCACCGGTGTGCCCAGCCCCAGCAGCATAGTGACAAGCCCGAGATGGCTGATGGTGGAATAGGCCAGGAGGGCCTTCAGATCGTGCCGAAACATCGCGATCCAGGCAGCGATGGCCATGGTGGCCAGCCCCACCGGGGCCACGATGAGAAACCACGCCTCGGTCCCCGCCAGCACCGGCCACAGCCGCGCCAGCAGGAAGATACCCGCCTTTACCATGGTGGCCGAATGCAGATAGGCCGAAACCGGCGTAGGCGCGGCCATAGCGTGCGGCAGCCAGAAATGGAACGGAAACTGGGCGGATTTGGTGAAGGCCCCCAGAAGGATCAGCCCCAGAGCCGGCAGATAGAGCGGGGAGTCCTGAATGATCTCGCCCCGCTCCAGAAGCTGCGAAATCTCATAGGTGCCGCCGGCCTGCCCCAGCAGGATGAGGCCGCCCACCAGCGCCAGCCCACCCCCGCCGGTGACGATCAGCGCCATGCGAGCCCCGCGCCGCGCATCGGCCCGGTGCCGCCAGAAGCCGATGAGCAGGAAGGAGGTGAGGCTCGTCAGTTCCCAGAAAATCAGCAGCAGAATGAGATTGTCGGAGAGCACCACCCCCAGCATCGCCCCCTGGAACAGGAGCAGATAGGAGTAAAAGCGTCCCATCGGATCTTCGCGGCTGAGATAGAAGCGCGCATACACGATGACGAGCAGGCCGATGATGAGAATCATGGCCGCAAAAAACAGGCTGAGCGCATCGAGCCGGAATGAGAAATTCAGCCCGATCTGCGCCACCCAGGGCACGGAGAACTGCTCCACCCCGCCGGTGAACACCTGCTTGGTGCGCGACAGCACCAGCCCCAGCGTAATGAAGGACACGAACCCGGCTGACGCCGCGCAGGCGCCGCGCCCAGTGCGGATCATCATGGACGGCAGAAGCGCCCCGAGAATGGGCAGAAGGGGAATGAGCCAGAGCATCATGGGCGGTCACACATGACTGAGGCGGAAAGACCGGAGAGCGGGGAAACAACCTTCAAGACCGCAGGCAAATACGTCCAGAACCTGCTCTTCGGGGCATGTATATGCGCATTTCCACACACGTGTACACAGATGAGCAAAGCATTCCACACGCGATGATGTGGTTTGTTCGCCTGGCCCATGTCTTTCTGCAGTTCAGTATGAAACCTTATCCTATTCGGTATCTGGCTTTTCTTCATGCTGTGTTCGGGCAGCCTGTCAGGTCACGAGAAGGAAGGCGCCCTCACATGCAGGAGCTTTTGCAGGATCTTTGTGCCGCGCCTGCTGTAATGATATAGCTGAAATTCCGGCGAAAATGAAACCATATTACAAGAATGCCCCAAGGTTCGCCTACGGCCCACACCCCGCCCGTACCTTGTCCCTCTCCTTTGAAAAACGGAGGAACCGGCACAGTCTGGATGCTGAACGCCCCGCGGCGTTAACCCTGCTTCTTCGCCCAGTCCTGTGCGATCCTGCGGCTGAGCGCGAGGAAAGTGAAAAGATGCGGGCTCTGGTTATCGCGCCGGTAATTCAGTGACAGGCCGGTGCCGGGATTATACCCCTCATAGGGCATGTAAAGCATGCCCGGCCGGCTGGATTCCGCCACCGAGGCTGGCACGATGGAAATGCCCGCGCCAATGGCCACAAGAGACATGGCGGTCTGGAAATCCTGCACCATCACCTGGTCGCGCGGGGTGTAGCCCTCATGCCGGCAGCAGTCCAGAATATAGTCCGCATAGCTGGGGCGCGGCTGCATGGGGTAGAGAATGAAGGTCTCCGCCTTCATCTCGGACAGTCGCAGGGGGCGCCCCTCATGCGTATCCGGGACGGCGGCGATCAGCTTTTCCCAGACGATGCTTTCCGATTTCAGCTCCGCATCATCCAGCCGGGGCCGAGCCACCGCGATATCGATTTCGCGCTGGATCAGCGCCCGCTTGAGATCGGCATTGTTCATCGCCCACAAGGTGAACTCCACCTCCGGGTGCGCCGTGCGGAAGGCCCGGATCAGCCGCGGAAAAATGCCCCCGGATGTGGCGCTCCCCACAAAGCCGAAGCGCAACCGCCCGGCCTTGCCCTCCCCCACCCGGCGCACCTCGGTTTCCGCACGCTCCACCAGCGCCAGAATCTCGCGCGTATATTGCAGCATCAGCTCCCCGGCCTGGGTCAGCTTGATCTGGTTGCGGCTCCGGTCGAACAGATCTGCCCCAACATTTTGTTCCAGTTGGGCAATCTGCCGGCTCAGCGGGGGCTGGGCAATGCTCAGCCGTGCAGCCGCGCGGCAGAAATTCAGCTCCTCCGCCACGGCCAGAAAATAGGTCAGCCGTTTGAAATCCATGCCCCTCAGCCCATCAGCCTGCGCAACGCAGATGAAAACAACATGGCGGCATCCTCACGGATACCCGCTCTGAAGCCGGGACCGGTAGGGCCGCCGGCAGATGTCCTTGTCTGTGCTGTTCAGACCGGGGTCACTGAGACCTTGTGCCGGATCATTCTGTTTCCTCCCTGATGAACGGGCTTTTGCCCTCGCCGGTTATCCGGCCTGTTTGTCATTGTGAACGCGGATCATGACATATGCGGAAGATCTTCCGCATCATGGCCCAGCAAAAACATGGGGGATGAAACCGGGTTGGCGCACCGGTTTCTCCTCATCTGTGGGCACCGGCGTAAAGCCGGGGAAAGATATGCTAGAACAGCACCTCTTCTTCCTCGCATGCCCCATCCTCGCAGCCCGGTGTTCCAAAGCGTCCGCCATGGAACAGCAGGGGCGCCCGCCCCGCGCTCTTGCGCAGCGCCCGCACCCGGCCGATCACGATGGAATGGTCCCCGGCTGGAATCTCCTGTTCCACATCTGCCGAAAACACCGCCACCGCATCGCGGATGACCGGCATGCCTGCCAGCTCGCAGAACACATTTGCGGTGTCATCCATCGGCCGACCCGCAAAATGCCAGGCCGTTTCCTCGGCCTCGCCCTGTAGGACACTGACGGCGAAATGTCCCGATTCCCGCAGCTTGGAGAGCATTTTCGCCTTCTCGCTCAGGGAAATGGCGACCAATGGCGGGTCCAGCGAGATGGACATGAAGGCATTGGCCGTCATGCCATGCACATCCCCCTCATGGCGCGTGGTGATGACGGTGACACCGGTGGCGAACAGCCCGCAGGCATCACGGAAATGGCGTTTCCGGGTTTCAGGCATGATGGTCTTCTCGCGCGGAATGGGGGACGGTCGCTCCGGCCTGCAGGCGGGGCAATTGGATCTGGCCGGGATGTTTGGAGATCAGCCCCTGAAGGTGATCAGCCTCATGGCAGCGGCCTTCCCGGCGCAGCGCGCGGATGCGCGTGCTGGAAATGCGCTCACCTGCCGGGCACTGCACCTCCTCCAGCACCTGCACCCGGACATGACGCGCCAGCTCGGCCACATTGCCGGCGCCCTGCGCCCCGAAGCGGAAATCCGAGCCCACCCACACTTCACAAGCCCCCAGCCGCTCCAGATCCGCAATGAAGGCGGCAGCCGGGCGGCGGCGATAGGCATCATCAAAGCGTGCCACCACCACATGATCGGCCCCGAGCGCTGCCAGACGACGGACCTTTTCACCATCCGCCATCAAGGGTTCCGCAGTGCCGAAGAAATGCCGGGGCGCGGGTGCAAAAGTGTGCACCACCGCAGGCACGCCCAGCTTTCGCGCTGCAGCAACCGCCTGCGCGATCAGCTTTTGATGGGCAAGATGAACGCCGTCAAAAGCCCCGATTGTCACCACACTGGCGCACAGTTTCAGCTCGCAGCCCCAATGTATGGCGGCGCCCTTCGGGAAAGCCTCCATGGCTATACCTCCCCCCTGTTGTGGAAGACCCACAATTCTTCATGCTCATTACCGTTACCGGCACAGTCTGCTCCTGCAATACCGCTGCCGGTATGATGCAATACCTCGTCTTCTCCACATGTCTGGCCTTAACTGTTCCCATCACCGAGGGCACGCCGAAACCTGACCTCAAGATGTCAGGCCCGGAAACAGCAGGGAGGAAGCAAGACGTGACCGCCAACACGAAAGCCGTTGAATCCGCCACAAGCCAGGAAACAGACGCCTATACTGGCGCTGAATATCTGGACAGCATTCGCGATGGGCGTGAAGTCTACATCTATGGCGAGCGCGTCAAGGATGTGACCACCCACCCGGCCTTCCGCAACTCCGCCCGCATGGTGGCGCGCTGGTATGATCGCTTCCATGAGAACAAGGCGCGGATCGGCATGACCACGCAAACGGGCAGTGGCAAGCTCACCCATCCCTTCTTTCTCGCCCCGAAAAGCGCGGAAGACCTGATCCGCTCCCGCGATGCCATTGTCGACCTTCAGCAGGTCGCCTATGGCTGGATGGGTCGTTCGCCGGATTACAAGGCGTCCTTCCTCGGCACGCTGGGCGCGAACGCCGAATTCTACAGCGAATATGCCACCAATGCGCAGAACTGGTACCGCCGCACGCAGGAGCGGATGGATTACTGGAACCATGCCATCGTCAACCCGCCGATCGACCGCGGACGCCCGCTGGAAGAGATCAGCGATGTCATCATGCATGTGGAGAAGGAAACCGACGCCGGCCTCATCGTATCCGGCGCGAAGGTGGTGGCCACCGGCTCGGCCCTGACCCATTATAACTTCATCGCCCATTACGGCATTCCGGTGAAGGACAAGGCCTTTGCCCTCATCTTCACCGTGCCCATGGATTCACCCGGCGTCAAACTCATCGCCCGCACCTCTTATGAATTCATGGCCGCGGCCACCGGCTCGCCCTTCGACTATCCGCTCTCCAGCCGGCTGGATGAGAACGACTCGATCCTCGTCTTCGACAAAGTGCTGGTGCCGTGGGAGAATGTGTTCATCTATGGCGACATTGAAAAGGCAAATGGCTTCGTGCCGGCCTCCGGCTTCGTGCCGCGCTTCACCATGCACGGGCTGGCCCGCCTGACCGTGAAGCTAGACTTCCTCGCCGGCCTGTTCTCCATGGCGGTGGACGCCACCGGCACGCGGGATTTCCGCGGCGTGCAGACAGGCGTCGGCGAGGTCATCGCCTGGCGCAACGCTTTCCGCGCCATTCTCGACACCATGGTGAAATCGCCAGACGCATGGCCGGGCACCAATGGCCATGTGCAGCCCAACATCAATGCCGGCATGGCCTATCGTGTCCTCGCGCCCGTCGCCTATCCGCGCATCAAGGATCTGATCGAACGGCACGTGGCCAGCGGGCTGATCTATTTGCCCTCCAGCGCGGCGGATTTCGAGAGCGAGGCCATCCGCCCCTATCTCGACCGCTTCGTGCGCGGCTCCAATGGCTATGCGGCGCTGGACCGGGTGAAGCTGCTGAAGCTGCTGTGGGACTCCATCGGTTCCGAATTCGGCGGTCGCCACGAGCTCTATGAGCGCAATTATGCCGGCAATTATGAAGCTGTGCGCATTGAAACGCTAAGCGCGGCCAAGGCTACCGGAGACCTCGACGCCATGCAGGATCTCGTGCGGCGCTGCATGTCCGAATATGATCTGGAAGGCTGGAAGTCACCGGATCTCATCAATCCGGACGATATCAGCCTGGTGAGCCGCCGCGTGGTGCAGAACTGAACCAGAAGGCCCCCGGAAGAACGCTCTTCCGGGGCCTTTTCACAAATCTTCAGCGATGGCCGAAAATGGCACTGCCCACCCGCACCAGCGTTGCACCCTGATGGATGGCGGCGGGAAAATCCGCGCTCATGCCCATGGACAATTCGTGCAGGCCATTGCGCGTAGCAATCTTCTGCAACAGGGCGAAATGCGGGTCCGGCACGGCCTCCACGGGGGGAATGCACATCAGGCCGGCAAGGGTCAGGCCATGCTTCTGCCGGCATTCGGCGATGAAGGCATCCGCATCCTGCGGCAGGATACCGGCCTTTTGCGGCTCCGCTCCGGTATTCACCTGAACGAACAGCTTGGGGTGGCGGCCCTGCCTGGCCATTTCGGCGGCCAGGGCGGCGGCGATCTTCGGGCGATCGACCGTGTGAATCACATCGAACAGCTCCACCGCCTCACGCGCCTTGTTGGATTGCAGTGGGCCGATGAGATGCAACTCCACATCCGGCCAACGGGCCTTCAGTTCCGGCCATTTGGCCTGCGCTTCCTGCACCCTGTTTTCGCCGAATACTCGCTGGCCGGCTTCCAGAACAGGCTCCATCTCCTCGGCCGGGAAGGTCTTGGAAACGGCGACCAGCGTCACCTCTTTCGCCTTGCGCCCGGCATCGCGACAGGCCCGTGCCACAGCATTGCGCACGTCTTGCAGGCGCTCGGTGCTCGTTGTGTGCTCCACCTCAGTCTCCCTTCACCGCCTGTGCGGAACCGTCAGGTTTCAAGGCGTTTCGCGCTGCGCAGCGGCGTGCCGACCGCCGCAATGCGCGCCAGCGCATCCGGCAAGGTCTCCCGCGCCACCGCCATGTGAAACGCATTGGCGTGCAGCAGCGTAGTTTCATTTTCAACCAGCCCCACATGGCCGGGCCAGAACAGCAGATCGCCCCGCCGGAAAGGTCCATCCAGCGCTACAGGCCGGCCCAGCACCTTCTCCTGCATGTCACTGTCCCGCGGGGCCGGGATGGCGCAGGCCATCAGCGCAGTCTGCACCAGCCCGGAGCAGTCAATGCCCAGACTGGAGCGCCCGCCCCACAGATAGGGTACACCGAGAAACCGCAGCGCTACCTCCACGGCATCCACCGCGCACGCCTCCATCGGGGCCAGATGCACGGCGGGCATGAAACCCTGATCCGTCACCGCGAATGTGCCCTGCATCTCACGCACCACCACCGGGCTGGAGAAGCACAGATCCATCACCGGCGGCAATTTGATATCCGCCCCCGGAAACACGAAGCTGCGCAGGGCGCTCACCTTGTGGGTCGGCGTCGCCCGCACCGGCCCCAGCGCATCAGCCGGCATATAGCCCACATAACCATCACGCCCGAGCTGCACGAAGCACCAGCCTTCCGCCGTTTCCTCATAGAGGGTGACAGCCTCGCCAAAGAGCGCTTCCGTCTCCAGCCCGGCATCACCGCGCGGGTGACGCCGCAGGGGCGCGCAGGTGGTGATGACGCACCGCGCCTCCCCTTCCACATAATGCGGCACGTCGATGATGTCGCGCAGGGGCGCTGCAGCCAGATCCTCCCGCGCCGGGGTCAGACGACGGTCATAGCCTTCAGGCAGTTCCATGATTGTGCCTCACCGGGGCGGCTGAGTGCGGGCGTGGGCGTCAACCGCCCGGCCCTGTGCCGTTCAGCACCCATCTTGTGTGTTCGCATGTTTGTCATGCGAAGCAGCATACGCTGCGCTTTGGAGTGTCAGCCAAAACGCGCGTGAATGAGCGCATCGAGCGCCCGGATGGTCTGCGCCTCGCCCCCTTCTGGGCGGCCAGGACGGGTGGCCGGGTTCCATGCGAACAGATCGAGATGCAGCCAGCTCTTCGCTGTCTCCACAAACTTGTTCAGGAACAGGGCCGCCGTGATGGCCCCGGCGAAACCGCCGGCGGACACATTATTGGTGTCAGCAATCTTCGAGGCGAGCATGTTGGCATAGCCCGGCCACAATGGCAGACGCCACAGCGGATCTGCCTCAGCCCCGGCATGGCGCACCAGATCTGCGGCCAGCGCATCATCCGCCGTGAAAGCTGCCGGAAGCTGCGGCCCCAGCGCCACACGCGCCGCGCCTGTGAGGGTGGCGAAATCGATCAGAAGGTCCGGCGCGTCTTCATCGGCCAGCGCCAGTGCGTCCGCCAGAACAAGCCGGCCTTCGGCATCGGTATTGCCGATCTCCACCGAAATCCCCTTGCGGCTCGGCAGAATATCGCCGGGGCGGAAGGCATCGCCCGCCACATTATTCTCCACCGCAGGAATGAGCAGCTTCAGCCGCACCTTCGCGCCGCGCGCCAGCAGCATATGGGCCAGCCCCAGCGCATTGGCCGCACCGCCCATATCCTTCTTCATCAGCAGCATGGCGGCGGAGGGCTTGAGATCCAGCCCGCCCGTATCAAAACACACGCCCTTGCCCACCAGCGTGACTTTCGGATGTGCCGGATCGCCCGCCACCAGTTCGATAAGACGTGGCGCACGGGTCGCGGCCCGACCAACCGCATGGATCATCGGGAAATTATGCTGCAACAAGGCGTCGCCGGTGATGACACGTATCTGCGCCCCGTGGCGAACAGCAAGGGCGCGGGCGGCCGCTTCCAGCTCGGCCGGGCCCATATCATTGGCCGGCGTGTTGACGAGATCGCGCGTCAGCGTCACGGCCTCGGCGAGGCGGGAAACGTCTTCCCCATCCACCCCTTCCGGCACCACCAGCCGCGCCTGCGGCCCGCTGGCCTTGCTGCGATAGCGGTTGAAACGGTAGCTGCCCAGCACGAAGGCCAGTGTCGCCAGACGGGCATCATCCAGCCCGCCTTCCAGCCGCCACAGCCCCGCCGGAAGCAGGCCCGGCAGCGCACCCGTAGCGAAGGCATCCGCCCCCTCCCCTGAAGAGAGGCCGAACAGAGCCCCGGCCAACGCGCCATCCGCGCCGGGCACCAGCAGGCACTTGCCCGAATCGCCTTCAAAACCCGCGCCTTCGGCAAAGCAGCGCACGGCCTGCGGCAGTTCGAGAGTGGCGAAGTCGGCCTTGCGCACGCACCAGACGGGCAGGCTTTCAGTGGCAGAAAGAGACAGGCAATCCAGCATGACATACTCCTCCCCACGGGGGTAGCACGGGAGGGTATGGCACCGCCAGTGTCAGACCCGAGCCGGGCACATCCGCCGGCCTTTTGCCGCCCCAAAGGAAAGGGGCCGCGCTACCCGGCAGCACGGCCCCTCTCATATCTCAGGCATGGCGGTTTCAGTCTGGACCATGTCCTTCCGCACCGCGCATTTCGGCCTTGTCCGCATCAACCTGCGGCTTGGCTTCTTCCGAGCGGGGACGCGGCGTGCTCACCGGGGGCGGCGGCTCCGATGTCTGAACGTGAATCGTACGCTGGGGATAGGGAATGGAGATGCCGGCGCGATCGAAGGCTTCCTTCACATCCCGCAACAGATCCCAGTAGACCGTCCAGTAATCCGCACCGCGCGTCCACGGACGCACCATGAAGTCCACCGAATTGTCGCTCAACGCGGAAACCCGGATATTCGGCGCAGGGTCCTTCAGCACCAGCGGGTGACGCATCACCACCTCTTCCAGCACCTTCTGCGCCTGCTCGATGCTGTCCTCATAGCTGATGCCAAAAGTCATATCGACACGGCGCGTATCGGAAACGGTGACATTGGTGATGACCGTGCCCCACACCTGCTTGTTGGGAATGACGATCACCTGATTGTCCGGTGTGATGACCTTGGTGGCCACGATGCTCACTGATTGCACCGTGCCGGCCACCCCCCCGACGGAGACATAATGGCCTTCGTCAAACGGACGGTTGACCATAATCATGAGGCCAGAGGCCAGATTAGCCAGCGTATCCTGAAAAGCGAAGGCCATGATGAAGGAGGCGCCACCGATCAGGGCGAAGACCGGCGAAATATCGACCCCCAGCGCTGAAAGTACGATCATGAGCCCGAAGGCCATCACCACCCAGTAGACCACCGTGACAAGGAAAGCCTGCAGCAGACGGGAGAGATTGGGCACGCGCCGCACCCAGCCCGCAGCACCGCGCCGCACCATGCGCGCGACGAAGACCAGCGCCAGCAACGCCACCACAATAACGGCCAGCCGCCAGCTCAGGGCCAGGCCACCATCCTTCGCAATGGCCCAGCTTGCAGCACGGGACGCCAGGGTGCGGAAATCGGATGAGCGGGTTTCATCCAGAAACACCGTGTTGCGGTAAGCTCGGTATTCATTGACCTTATCCGCATTTCCGCCCTTCTTCTCGAAGGCGTTGATGACCTCGGTGAACTTGTCGAACAGCCGGTTGCGCTCGGTCATCTGCTTCGTCAGCTGCGCCCGCAGGGCAGAAGCCTGCTCACGGTTCGGCGCCTCCATAAGCGCCACCTGCGTTTCCGCCACAGTGATGGTCTTGTTCTTCACGATGGTCTGCCACTTCTCCGCCACCGCAGCCAGTTCATCTCTGGTCAGCGGCACCAGCAACAGGGAGAGGTCATCCAGATCCGTGCTGGGCGTGGTGACGGTTGCGGAAATATCCGGCGGCGTGGCGGCCTGATCCTGTGCGAATGCACCTGGCACGCCAAGACAGATGATGGCCAGAGCGGCCGTGAGGAAAAATGCGGAAGCAAGCCAGAGCTGGCGAAGCTGTCTGAACATGAGCATGAGGCGGAATCTGTTCTCCGGCAGGAATGGAGGCGGCGCACAAGGGGCGCTCATCCGGCGGCGGCACGGACAAGCTAACAGCACCTGCCGCATGAGGGCAAACTAGCTTGATTCCCTCCCGCAACGCATCATTGTCAGGAACAAAAGGCCCGTTTCAGGCCAACACCATCAGGCTGGACCATGGATGCAGCAGCAGACCTGCCCCAGCCAGCGCCACGCCATAAGGTACGCTCTCACCGGCTCGGGTGAGAAATGCAATGGGCTGCGGCAAGGCCCGGCCCTTCGCGCGCACGGTGGCGGCAAGGGTTAGGGCCACGCCAATCAGCCCGCACCCGATGATGAAAAGCGGTATCTGCCCCGGGTCCACCCACAAGGACAGCGCGCCGGCAAATTTTGCATCTCCCGCGCCGATGATGTCATGGGAGAACAGGATGAAACCCACACCCGTCACGGCCGCCGCCGCCATCACCCGCAGGGAAAGGTCCCCCAGCGGAGCGAGAACCGCCAGCAGGGCGAAACCGGCCAGAAGCGCCAGCACCAGAAGATTGGGAATGATGCGGCGGGCGATATCGGTGCCGATCGCCGCGCACAACAGCGCGGGATAGAGCCCGAACAGGATGAAATGGGTCGTCGCCGCCATATTTGTGCCGTCTCTCCTGCCCGATCCCGCCCGGTCCGGCTCAGTTGCCGGCCACAGCCGTGGCGGCCTTGATGCGCGAGAAGGTGGTGATGATCTGGGCCAGAACGGTGACAATGGCAATGGAAAGCCCCGCAGCGATCAGGCCATATTCGAGGGCGGTGGAACCATCCTCTTCACGAAGAAAGCGGGACAAGAGGGTTTGCATCACACGTTTCCGCTGTACGCCAAGAAAACTGTGCGGCATTCCCGCCGCGTCAGAGCCACGCTAGGCGGGCGTCCCTTGCGGGGAAGTAAAGATGTGTGGCTGAAAAGGGCCCACCCCCAGATCCGTTACGGCAAGGGTTAACACTTCCTGCGCCCCTGCGCGGCACGCGTGTGCCAGAATGGCCACGCAACTTCCCACAACACGCAGAAAACTTTACTCAAAACAAAAAAGGGGCGCCACAGCGGACGCCCCTTCCAAACATGTGGGCCAAACCCGTTGGAATCGGCCCTCTTGAACCAAAAGATCCCTCAAATCTTCTGGTTATATTCGCCCACGCCCGGATGGGTGCGCAGCACGCCATCAATCTCGGCGAACATTTCATGCATCCGCGCCTCGGAAACCGGGCTTTCCACCACCACGACCAGTTCCGGCTTGTTGGAGGAGGCGCGCAGCAGCCCCCAACTGCCATCTTCCGTGGTAACGCGCACGCCATTGACGGTCACGAGATCGCGGATTTTCTGCCCCGTCACCAACGCGCCTTCAGCCGCCAGCTTTTCATAATGCTTCACCACCTCGGCGACGATGCCATATTTCGTCTCGTCCGCGCAGTGGGGCGACATTGTGGGGGAAGACCAGGTCTTGGGCAGCGCATCGCGCAGTTCAGAAAGCGACTTGTCGGGACTGCGGTCCAGCATATCCAGCACAGCGATGGCCGAGACAAGGCCATCATCATAGCCACGCCCCACCGGCGCATTGAAGAAATAGTGGCCGGACTTCTCAAACCCCACAAGCGCACCCGTCTCGTTCACACGGCGCTTCATGTAGGAATGGCCAGTCTTCCAGTAATCGGCCTTCACGCCCAGCTTGATGAGTTCCGGGTCAGTCGCGAACAGGCCGGTGGATTTCACATCCACCACGAAGGTCGCTTCCGGGTGCAGCCTTGCCAGATCGCGCGCCAGAAGCACCCCCATCTTGTCGGCGAAGATTTCCGCGCCCGTATTGTCCACCACCCCGCAGCGATCGCCATCGCCATCGAAGCCGAGCGCCAGATCGGCCTTGTGCTCCAGCACCGCATCACGCATGGCGTGCAGCATTTCCATGTCTTCGGGGTTGGGGTTGTATTTGGGGAAGGTGTGATCCAGCTCGCAATCGAGCGGAATCACCTCCGCGCCAAGCGCCTCGATGATGCGCGGCGCAAAAGCACCCGCTGTGCCGTTGCCGCACGCTACCACCACCTTCAGCTTGCGCTTCAGCTTTGGCCGCTCGGTAAGATCCTTGATGTAATGGGCCGGAAAATTCTCGACGAAATGATAGGCCCCGCCCCCGCGCAGATCGAACTTCGCTTCCAGCACGATCTCCTTCAGGCGGCTCATCTCATCCGGGCCGAAGGTCAGCGGGCGGTTCACACCCATCTTCACGCCGGTCCAGCCATTGTCATTGTGCGAGGCCGTCACCATCGCCACCGCCGGCACATCCAGCGCGAACTGGGCGAAATAGGCCATGGGCGACATGGCCAAGCCAATGTCATGCACCTTGACACCTGCCGCCATGAGGCCGGTGGCCAGCGCATATTTGATGGAGGCCGAATAAGAGCGGAAATCATGGCCCACGACGATATCCGGCCGCACGCCCATCTCATGCATCAGCGTGCCCAGGCCCATGCCCAGTGCCTGCACGCCCATGAGGTTGATTTCCTTCTGGAACAGCCAGCGCGCATCATATTCGCGAAAGCCTGTCGGCTTCACCATGGGCTCGGATTCATAAGCATAGGTGTTCGGCGTCAGGACAGGCTTCGGAATCGGAAACATATGTTTCTCCGCTCGGCTGAACAGCAAGGCCTGAAGGGCCGGCTTTCATATCGGTTTGGGCAGGCCACGCAGACCATTACATCCGGTGGCGGCTTGCCCCGCACAGCCGGATAACATGAAAATCATGGCCGAACGATAGCAACGCGCCAGCATCACACGGAAGAAGCGTCGGGGCCCGCAGGCATCTGCCACATGAAACGGGCGGGCCCGAAGGCCCGCCCGCAGAACATTCAGGCGCGCAGGATCGCGCCGGTTTTCTTCGTCACATCGGCCACGATCTTCGCCGCAACCTCTTCAAGGTCCTTGTCGGTTAGCGTGCGCTCACGCGGCTGGAGGGTCACCTCCACCGCGACGGACTTCTTATCCGCATCCACGCCGGGGCCTTCATAGATGTCGAAGATGCTGGCCGCGCTCACCAGCTTCTTGTCCGCCCCCTGCACCGCCTTGAGAATATCCGCAGCCACCACGGCACGATCCACCACAAAAGCGAAATCACGCTTCACGGGCTGGAAGGGCGAAAGCTCAATCTGCGGCTTCACACGAGTCGCCTTGGCCTTGGGCTCGGGGATGCGCTCCAACACGATCTCGAAGCCCACCAGCGGGCCGGAAACATCCAGCGCCTCCAGAATGGCGGGGTGAATCTCACCGAAATGCGCCATGGCGTTGGAGCCCAGCCGCAGCGTGCCGGAGCGACCGGGATGGTACCAAGATGGCGCATCCAGGCTGATCTGGAGGTTCGAGACCGGCGCGCCACAGGCGGCCAGCGCCGCCATGGCATCTGCCTTGGCATCGAACACATCCACCGCGCCGGCATTGCCAGCCCAGTGACGGCCCGACCCGTCCGGACGCGCCGTGCCGCGACGGATACCAGTGGCGTGCTGGAACTGTTCCTTCGGGCCATCCCCGGCAAACACCTGTCCCACCTCGAACAGCGCCACATCCGGGTAGCCGCGCGCCGCATTCGCCTGCGCCGAACGGATCAGGCCGGGCAGCAGGCTCGGACGCATGTCCGACAGATCCGCCGCGATAGGGTTGGAAAGCGCCAGTTCCGGTGCGCCACCACCAAACAGTTCCGCCGACTTGTGGGAGAGGAACGACCAGGTGACCGCCTCCACCATGCCACGCCCGGCCAGCGCCCGGCGCGCCTTGCGGCTACGCAGCTGCAGGGTGGTGAGAATGGGCTTGCGGGCGTTCTCGTCGCGCGGCAGCTCGGTGGCGGGAACACGCTCAAGACCGAGAATACGTACCACCTCTTCCACGAGGTCAGCCTTGCCTTCCACATCCGCACGCCATGAGGGCGGGACAACCTGCAGCACCGGCACAGCGCCGGAAACAGCAAAGCCCAGATCCTCCAGCACCTTGCGGATTTCGGCTTCCGAAGAATCAAGCCCGGTGAGGCGCTTCACCTCGGCCAGCGGGAAATCAATGGTCCGGGTGGTATCCGGAACCTCACCTGCCAGCACGACCTCGGACACCTCCCCACCACAGACCTGCTGGATGAGATGGGTGGCCAGATCCAGCCCCGGCAGGGTGAAGGCCGGGTCCACGCCACGCTCGAAGCGGAAGCGGGCATCCGAATTCAGCCCCAGCTTGCGGCCGGTCTGGGCAATGTTGATCGGCGCCCAGAGGGCCGATTCCACCACCACATCCACGGTCGTCTCATCGCAGCCGGACTCCTCGCCACCCATGACACCGGCGAGGCTCTCCACGCCCTTGTCATCGGCGATGACACACATTGTGTCATCCAGCTCATAGGTCTTGCCATCGAGCGCCAGCAGGGTTTCACCCGCCTTTGCCCGGCGCACCACCAGATCACCCGAGACCTTGCCCGCATCGAACACATGCAGCGGACGGTTGCGGTCGAAAGTCATGAAATTGGTGATGTCCACCAGCGCATTGATGGGGCGCAGGCCAATGGCCCGCAGGCGCTCCTGCATCCAGTCCGGCGAGGGGCCGTTCTGCACCCCGCGAATGACGCGCAGCGCAAAGGCCGGGCACAGTGAGGGCGTATCGCCGAAATCCAGCCGCACCTTCACCGGAGAGGGGAAAGCCCCTTCCACTGGCTTGATACGCGGGTTCATCAGCTCGCCAAGGCCGGCGGCGGCCAGATCACGCGCCACACCGGACACACCGAGGCAATCGGCGCGGTTCGGCGTCACGGCAATTTCAATGACCGGATCATCCAGCCCGATGACTTCAGCAAATGGCACCCCCACCGACGCATCGGCCGGCAGCTCCATGATGCCCTCGCTCTCCTCGGAGACCTCAAGCTCACGCGCGGAGCACAGCATGCCGTGGCTTTCCACATCGCGGATCTTGCCGATCTTGAGCTGCATGCCATTGGAGGGAATGACCGTGCCGGGCGCGGCGAAAACGGTTTTCAGGCCGGCGCGGGCATTGGGCGCACCGCACACCACCTGCACCGGCGCGCCCTCGCCCACCTTCACGGAACACACCTGAAGCTTGTCCGCATTGGGGTGCTTTTCAGCCGTAAGGATCTCACCCACCACGAAAGCGGACAGCGCCTTCGCCTTGTCTTCCACACCCTCGACCTCAAGGCCGATGAGGGACAGGCGCTCGACAATCTCCTCGAAGGAGGCGGAGGGTTCCAGATGCTCCTGGAGCCAGGAATATGTGAATTTCATGGGTCCTGCCTCCTCGTCAGGCGCTCAGGCCGCCGGCCAGCGTGGGGAAATCAAGCGGGCGGAAGCCGTAATGCGACAGCCACCGCACATCGGCATCAAAGAAGGCGCGCAGGTCGCTCATGCCATATTTCAGCATGGCGATGCGGTCGATGCCCATGCCCCAGGCAAAGCCCTGATACTCATCCGGGTCCAGCCCGCAATTCTTCAACACATTTGGGTGCACCATGCCGCAGCCCAGAATCTCCAGCCAGTCACTGCCAGTGCCGAAGCGGATCTCTCCGGGGCGGGAGCGGTCGCACTGGATGTCCACTTCCATGGACGGTTCCGTGAAGGGGAAGAAGGAGGGGCGGAAGCGCATCTTCACGCCATCCACCTCGAAGAAGGCCTTGCAGAATTCTTCAAGAATCCACTTCAGATGGCCCAGATGCGCGCCCCTGTCGATGACGAGACCCTCCACCTGATGGAACATCGGCGTGTGGGTCTGGTCCGAATCGCAGCGATAGGTGCGGCCGGGGCAGATGACGCGGATCGGCGGTTTCTTGCCCGTCATGGTGCGCACCTGCACGGGTGAGGTGTGGGTGCGCAGCACCTTGCGGTTCCCCTCAGCATCCGGCGGCAGGAAGAAAGTGTCGTGCATCTCGCGCGCCGGATGGCCGGGCGGGAAGTTCAGCGCCGTGAAGTTATGGAAATCATCCTCGATATCCGGCCCCTCGGCGACGGAGAAACCCATATCGGCGAAGATGGCGACGAGCTCTTCCATCACCTGCGCGATCGGGTGCACCCGACCCAGTTCCGCCGGATTTTCACGCACGGGCAGCGTCACATCCACCTTTTCGGTGGCCAGACGCGCCTCAAGGGCAGCAGCCTTCAGCTCATCCTTGCGCGCCGCGATGGCCTGCTGCACCCGATCACGCAGGCCATTAAGGGCCGGCCCCATCACCTGGCGCTCATCAGGCGTCATGCGGCCGAGAGACTTGAGACGCTCGGAGACGGAACCCTTCTTGCCCACTGCGGCCACGCGCACCTCATCCAGCGCGGCCTCGCTGGCAGCGGCGGCGATGGCGGCGGCAATCTCGGTTTCAAGCGCCTCAAGGGCGGATGGATCATTCAGCACGGTTTCAGACATGGCATGAACCCCGTTTTCTGACCCCGCAAGGGGCCGGCGCAGCAGACGCGCCCGAAGCTGTAGAGGGTTTTGCGGCAAAGGCCAGCCATCAGGCGATCAATGCTTCCGGTGAAAGATGTTTCACGTGAAAACAATCTGCGGATGGCGGGAAGGGCCGACGGCCACGAAAACCCTGAAATTCAGGGACTGGAAGGCCCACAGGCAAAAGCCTTGCGAACCAACGCGAAAAGCCCCGGACGGGTGCACCGCACGGGGCTTTCGGTCTCGGTAAGGCGGACAGGAAAGGCTCAGTCCGGCGCGGCCTCAGGCCAGCGCGGCCTTGGCCTTTTCCACCAGGGCCTTGAACGCCTCGGGCTCATGGATAGCGATATCCGAGAGCACCTTGCGATCGACCTCGATCCCGGCCTTGCCGAGACCGTCGATAAATCGGGAATAGGTCAGGTCCATGTCCAGCGCGCGCACGCCGGCATTGATGCGCTGGATCCACAGAGCGCGGAACGTGCGCTTCTTGTTCTTCCGGTCGCGGTAGGCATACTGCATCGACTTTTCGACGGCAGCCTTCGCAGCGCGGATGGTATTCTTGCGGCGGCCGTAGAAACCCTTGGCTGCCTTGTAGACCTTCTTGTGCTTGGCGTGAGACGTCACGCCGCGTTTCACACGGGCCATTGGAATGCTCCTTCAGATCGCTTGTCGCGCCGAAATCAACCGTTCGGCAGGAAGTGCTTGCGGATCACCCGCCCGTCGCTCTCGCTCAGGATGGTGGTGCCGCGCAGATTGCGGATCTGATCATTGGTGCGCTTGATCATGCCGTGGCGCTTGCCTGCCTGACCGGCGATGACCTTTCCGGTACCCGTGAGACGGAAGCGCTTCTTGGCTCCCGACTTGGTCTTCATCTTGGGCATTTGGCTCTCCATGGCCGCGCTTGCTCACGCCACGGGGGGCGGTGCAACGCTCAGCCTCTTGTTGCTGTTGAGCGGAATGAACAGGCGCGGCAGCCCTTATTCGCCGGCCGGTTCGGGAGGAGGCAGTCGTTACAGGATCATGAGTCGAAAGACAAGAGGGGGGCAGCTTGCCCCCATGAAAAACCGGGCGCATGGTATCAAGGCCATGGCCCAGGTTTTTCCCTGTTCCAGCCTGCGCCTGCTACGGGCAGGGATGCTGCAACCCGTCATAGCCGGTATAGGTGCCGGTGCGCGGATTGTAGGAGCGGAACTTGCGGGCGCAATAGGCAATCGCATCCGCATCATTGGGTGGGCTGGTATAAACCGGCCCATTATTATTGCTCATGGCAGCTGCAGCCGCCGCGCCCAGCGCCAGCCCGGCAATGCCGGCGGCAACCCATGCGCCATTGTTGTTATTGCGATAATACCAGCCGCCATTGCGCCAATAGGGGTTGCCCCACATGGCATGCGGCGGGGGCGGAGGCGGACGGTTCCAGCCGCGCCTCGGCCCCGGAGGCGGACGCCAGCCCTGCCCACGCCCCCAATTATCTCCCCGACGCCACTGTACCTGCTCCACCGTGGCCCCCTCCGCCTGCGCAAGCGGGGCAGCCATGGATGATGCCGCGACATTCAGCGGCTGCGCCTGAACCGGCACGGCCAGACCAAGGCTGGAGGCGCAAATGGTGCCGACAACCGCCCACACCAGTGACTTGCGAGGTGTATTGCTGGGCATGCGAGTCGCCGCATCATGCGTGCCCCCCTCCCCGACGCCCATATGCGACGCTTGACGCAACATGGCGAAATCCTTTCCCATCGATGATGGATTGAATAGAGACCTGACGGCACGTCAATGCAAGGGACTCATGGGCTCCCTCTCATGTCACGGCCATCCCTCCCGTCGTCTACGGCATCCAAGCAGCCGACTGCGGCAAGAATTCGGGCGACAGGAATTCCAGCGGGGAGAATTCGAAGAGCAAACACAAATGCTTCTCCCTCACCTCACCGCGATGTGTGTGGACAGTTTCCCCAAGGCGAACTCTCGTCACAAAGCGAGACGAGACTGTCCGCAGGAAGTCAGACCCCGTCACGACGGCTGAAGGTCTGGCAGGGAGGAACACGCCATGTTCCCAATCAGACGCAAGACATATATGGCCACTCTTCTGGCCGTGATGGCGGCGGGCGGCTCTTTCTGGCTGATCCCGACACCTGTTGAGGCGCAAGCCCTGCGCCCCATGGTACAGGACAAGTCATTGTCCGGTGCATCACACATCATGCAGGTCGCAGAGCGGCCCCAACGGGTTGATCCCCGGCGTGCACCGCCCGCTCGCCGGGCTGTTCGTCCAAACCGCCAGCCGCGCCCCCAGCAGGGCTGGCGACCGCAACGCGGCAGGACACCACAAATGGGCGCTTCGCAATTCAGGCGTGGACAGGTGAGGCCGCCACAAGCCGGACGAGCCTATATACGTCCACCTCAGGCGCGTGGACCTGCGCGCCAGCCGGGCTGGAATCGTCCGGGATGGCGTCCACCCCCTCCGGTCATCGGGCGCCCGGGAAGACCCGGAGGACGTCCTGTTGGCTGGGGCCGTCCGGGATGGCGCCCGCCAGCCGGTGCATGGGGTCCGGGGCGTTGGTATCCCGGACGCGGCTGGTGGAGACCCGGCTGGGGCTGGGGCTATTACAACAATAATGGCGCATGGATTGCGCTGGGCACGGCAGCCGCACTGGCCATCGGCGCAGCCGCAGCCAGCCAGGCCGCCCCTGTGGCAGATGCCGAAGCCGTCGCCTATTGCGCCCGTCGCTTCCGCTCCTACAACCCACGCACCGGCACCTATACCGGCTATGACGGGCGACAGCATCGCTGCCCCTGAGCTGCCTGCTCCTGAACAATCTGCCCCGGCCTGACGGGTCGGGGTAAAGACCACGCCCGGCATGGTGTTGATTGCGCAGGGCAGCGACAAATGAAAGGGCCCGGAACACACTGGCGTTCCGGGCCCTTTCATTCAGAAGCAGTCACACCAGCGCGCAAAGGGCTGGCGCGCCCCGCATCAGCGCGGCGCGAGAATCATGATCATCTGGCGACCTTCAAGGGTCGGCTCAGCTTCCACCTTGGCGATCTCGGACACTTCTTCACGCAGACGCATGAGAAGCTTGTAGCCAATATCCTGATGCGCCATTTCGCGCCCACGGAAGCGCAGGGTCACCTTGACCTTGTCGCCTTCCTGGAAGAAGCGCTGCATGGCGCGCATCTTGACGCCATAATCATGGGCGTCGATGCCGGGCCGGAGCTTGATCTCCTTGACCTCGACCACCTTCTGCTTCTTGCGCGCCTCGTTGGCCTTCTTCTGGTTCAGATATTTGAAGCGGCCATAATCAAGGATCTTGCAAACCGGCGGTGCGGAGTTGGGCGAGATCTCGACCAGATCCAGACCAGCCTCTTGTGCCAGTGCCAGCGCATCGCGAATGCCCATGACGCCATGATTCTGGCCGTCCTGATCGATCAACTGGACTTCACGGATGCGGATTTCCTCATTGACGCGCGGTCCATCCTTCTCCGGCGCGACGGGTCTCATGGGACGGCGAATGGCTTGTGTCTCCTCAATACAAAACGATAACCCGGCAAAGGATACTTTTTCAGCGGCACCACATCCGGACGCACAAATGCGTTCACAGACAAGGTGGCGACCCTGAGCTGGGGACAGGGTGGAAAGATCGGTATAAATGTATCCAAAGTCAATGACCCTGCGGCTTTGTCCGTGATGAATTCATTCTGGCTTTCCCCGGCGGCAGGAATGAGGCTGGTCAGGACGCCCTCATCGCCGGTACAGTCATAGTTCGGTCGCCTTCACTCCACATTGCAGTTTATGATTCCGCGCAGATTTGCAGCGCGCCGCACGATGGTTGCATTCATGCCCAATGCGTCCCTTGACGAGAAACCAGTGCCTTGGCCCCAGTTCGCACGCGTGATACGCGACACGCGTGCTGGAGTGCGGCGCGTGCTGGCGCAGATGATTGCCGCCCGCACCAACGCCCCCCGGACACTGGCGACCCTCGCCTTTCTGCCTCTGGCCGCGTTTTCCACAAGCCTGGAAGCCCATGCCGCAGGGCTGCTGGATGCGCGCTACACCCTGACTGTGGCCGGTGTGGAACTCGGCCGGGCCGCTGTGACCGTACGCGCCAGTGATTCGGCCTATGAGGTCTCCGGGGTCGGGCGCATTACAGGGGCACTGCGGGCGGTGTCTTCCGGCAAGGGGCAGATTGCCGCACGCGGTGCGCTCAATGGCAGCAAGATGATCCCGCGCGTTTATGCCATGCACGCTGAATCCGAGGGCAAGAAGGAGCGCGCGCGCCTCGCCATGGTGTCCGGTGCGGTGACCAATGAAGATGTGCACCCGCCGCTCAGGCCCCTGCCAGACCGGGTGCCGGTGGTCGAGAGGGTGCTGCGCAACATCATGGACCCGGTCAGCGGGGCCTTCATCTATCTGCCCGGAACCGGAAGCCTGATTTCTCCGGAAGCCTGCGACCGCACCATTCCCGTCTATGACGGCCGCCAGCGTTACGATCTGCGCCTGTCCTATGCCCGGCAGGAAACGGTAGAAACCAAGGGCTATAGCGGCCCCGCCGTGGTCTGCCAGGTGCGCTACATTCCCGTCGCGGGGCACCGGCCCAATCGCTACACCGTGCAATATATGGTGGACAATGAGGATATGTATGTGTGGCTGGCCCCCATTGAAGGCACGCGCCTGCTGGCCCCGTTCAAGGTCTCTGTCGCAACCCTGATCGGCACCGCCACACTGGACGCCACCTCCTTCAAGGCGAAGGAAATCTCTTCCGCACCGGAAAACGCCGCGCGCAAGAAGCGTTGAAGCCACGCACGGGCGGGCTCCTGCCCCAAACGGTACAAAAAGAGAACCTGCCACCTATTGCGATTCGGCCGCGATTCGTTCTGGCCCTGTTCCTGCCGGCATTGACCCGCCTGTTGCAGGCTGGAACAGCGGGGACGCAAACCCGGGCCCAGCCACCCCGCGCCAGGTTCGCACACCACGTTGACTTGTGGCCTGTAGCCGGTCTTTTTGAAGGGGTACAGGCGGATCGCGTCGGCGTCTGGCGCAAGGCACATGTACAGGAAGGCTTGCAAGAGTGCGTCATGTCTAAACGCAGGAAAGACGACAAGAACGTCAATCCCGGCAATCCACGCGGCGTCTCCTCACTGGAGGAGGCCCGGGCTTGGATGGCGGCGCGCAAGATCACCGAAATCGAATGCACTGTGCCGGATATTGCCGGCGTGCCGCGCGGCAAGATCATGCCCGCTTCCAAATTCCTAGCCTCTCCGGTCATGAACCTGCCGGTCTCGGTCTTCATGCAGACCATTTCCGGGGAATATCCCGAGTTTGAGGGGCTGATCGATTCCGTGGTGGCCGACAGTGATCTGGTGCTGGAACCGGACCTGTCCACCCTGTGCGCCGTGCCGTGGGCCCATGATCCGACTGCACAGATCATTCATGATGCCTATCACCGCGACGGCCGACCGGTGGAAATCGCGCCGCGCAATGTGCTCAAGCACATTATCAGCCTCTATACGGCGCGCGGCTGGCAGCCGGTGGTCGCTCCGGAGATTGAATTTTATCTGGTGGAGCCCAATCCCGATCCGGATTATCCGCTCAGCCCGCCGGCAGGACGAACCGGCCGGCCCGAAATCGGCGGTCAGGCCTATTCCATTCAGGCCGTGAATGAGTTCGATCCGCTCTTCGAGGACATGTATGATTATTCCGAAGCGCAGGGGCTGGAAATCGACACGCTGATCCATGAGGACGGCGCGGCGCAGATGGAAATCAATCTGCGCCATGGAGATCCGCTCACGCTGGCCGATCAGGTCTATCTGTTCAAGCGCACGATTCGCGAGGCGGCGCTGCTGCACAAGACCTACGCCACCTTCATGGCCAAGCCCATTGCCGGAGAGCCCGGCAGCGCCATGCATATCCACCAGTCGGTGACCTCGGTGGAAACCGGGCGCACCATCTTCTCTGATGAGGAGGGGGACCCGACACCGGAATTCTTCTCCTACATCGCCGGCCAGCAGAAATATCTGCCGGCGGTCATGTGCATTCTGGCGCCCTATGTGAACTCCTACCGGCGTATTACGCGGGCTTCCATGGCCCCCATCAATGTGCATTGGGGGTATGACAACCGCACCGCCGGCCTGCGCATTCCGCCCTCCACAGCAGAGGCCCGGCGGGTAGAGAACCGGCTGCCCTCCTCGGACGCCAACCCCTATCTGGTCATCGCGGCCTCCCTGGCCTGTGGCTATCTGGGCATGGTGGAAGGGCTGCGGCCCACCGATCCTCTGGACAGTGACGCCAAGCTGCTGGATTTCGAACTACCGCGTGGCCTTCAGGAAGCCGTCGCCTTGTTCGAGGATGCAGAACCGCTGGTGGAGGTGCTGGGCCGGCGCTTCGTGGCCACCTATGCAGCGGTGAAGCAGGCCGAGTTTGAAACCTTCATGCGGGTCATCTCACCATGGGAGCGGGAATTCCTGCTGCTGAATGTGTGAGGCGCGCCCTGTTGCGGCTCCCACTTCCCGCACCCGGTCGCAAAGGCGGGCCTGAACCCGTGCGGCAAGGTCCGTCACGTCAGGCGCGCTCTGCGCCGGCATATCTCCCAACGTCCCGTCGCCCGGTGGCCGCACCGGGCCAGACAGCCTGCTTGCAATGAACGGAACGGCCCATGGCGCTCTCCGCCTCCCCTGCGATTTCCGCGACCGCCCAAGGCCCCCATCCGCGCTCATGGTATTTTGACACCGCCATCACCTGCCCCGCCTTCCCCCCTCTCGAAGGCCGGCGCAAGGCGGATGTCTGCATTCTGGGCGCGGGCTATACCGGACTTTCCGCCGCCCTGCATCTGGCCGAGGCGGGGCTGGATGTCGTGGTTCTGGAAGCTGGCGCGGTCGGTTCCGGCGCATCCGGGCGCAATGGCGGGCAGCTTCATACCGGCCAGCGCCGCGACCAACTTTTTCTGGAAAAGGCGCTGGGCCCAGATGATGCCCGCAAGCTATGGGATCTGGCCGAAGAGGCCAAGGCATTAGTATATCATCTGGTAGACCGTCACGCCATTGCATGCGACCTGACGGAAGGCTTGATCCTGGCCGATCACAGGCCCCGTTACGTGCCCGAGACCCACGCCTATGTGGCCCATCTGCGAGAGGCCTATGGCTATGAGGCCATGCAGCCACTGAACCGGGAGGAGATCCGCGCTCTTGTGGGCTCGGATGCCTATCATGGCGGGGCGCTGGACAAGGCGGGCGGGCATCTGCACCCCCTCAGCTTCGCGCGCGGGCTCGCGCTGGCCGCCGTCAAGGCCGGGGCGCGGCTTCATGAAAACAGCCGCATCGTGAAGGTGGAGGAGACGCAGGGCGTGCGCGTCACCACCCAAAGCGGCGCGCAGGTGGAGGCTGGTTTTCTGCTGGAATGTGGAAACGGCCTGATGGACGGGCTGGACCGGAAGGTCGATGCCCACGTCATGCCCATCTGCAACTATATCGCCGCCACTGCACCGCTGGGTGCACGGGCGCATCAAATTATCGCCAACAATGCCGCTGTAGCCGACAGCCGCTTTGTGGTGAACTATTTTCGCCTGTCACACGATGGCCGCCTGCTCTTCGGCGGTGGGGAAAGCTACCGGCGCACCCTGCTGGAAGATGTGCCCGGCTTCGTGCGACCCTACATGCTGAAGATCTTTCCCCAGCTTGCGGATGTTCCGCTTGAATATGGCTGGGGCGGCACTCTGGGCATTACGCTCACCCGCCTGCCCTATGTGCGCCGCCGTTCCGGGGCGGTGCTGATTTCCGCCGGCTATAGCGGACAGGGCGTGATGCTGGCCCCCCTGTTCGGAAAGATTCTGGCAGAGGCGGTTCTGGGGCGTCCGGGCCGGCTGGAACTGCTGGAAAAGCTGCCGGTGCCCCAGTTTCCAGGTGGTATCCTGATGCGCTACCCGCTGCTGGTGGCGGGGCTGACCTGGTATGCCCTGCGCGACAGCATCTGAACAACAGCTCGGCAGATGCAACATCACCCACGGCCAGTCGCAATCCGCCATGGACCGTGGGTGCGCACACCATTTATCTGCTGATCTGGGTCAGTTCAGCCCGGCCAGTTCCTGCGCCTTCGCCACTGCCTTGAAGCAGCCGGCCTCATCGCCCGCCGCCTGAAGGTTCATGGCCTCATTCAGCGCACCCTGCGCGCCGGTAGTGGGCTGATCCAGCCCCGCAGCGGCCAGGGAACCGGGGGTCGGCTGGGCCGAATCTTGCGCTGCGACAGACTGCGCCTGCTCGGCTGGCTCGCTCGGAGACGGCGGCATGGTCTGCTTGAGTTGATTTTGCACCGCCACAATCGCCTCAAGGCAAGTGGCCCACTGCGTATTCTGGCTGGCCCCCTCGCCTTGCTGCGCCTGTGCCGGCAAGCTCACCAGCAGAACTGACCCGGAAAACAGGGCGCACATGACAGCCTTGCTCACAGCCACACGCAGGGACGGACGAATAGTTACATTCAGCACGGCGAAAATGCCTCCCATGACAGCGTCTCCTCACATCCTGCGCAGGATGTGAGCCCTTTTTGTAGCATCCTGATACGGATCTGCCGCAAGGCCATGGCTCACCATTATGGCGAATATGCTAGATCAGGAACCATTCCAGACTGTTCAGTTGTGGAAACCGCGAGGATTCAACCTGCGGATTCTTCCGGTTTGGCAGGCGCACCGAGCTTCATGTACTCGTGCTCTAACCCATAGATCAGCTTGCGGTTCAGATAGGTCGGCCCGTCAAACACCAGCACCTCGAACCCCTGATAAGCCTGAAGCTGAGGCCCCAGTTCCTCCAGAGAGGCGGAACGCATCGTGTCACCCGGACCGGGGCGAAACGCCTCTGCGATCATGGTGAAGCGCGCCGTCCCCAGCCGTTCGCACAAGGCCTCGCCGTAGGTGCGCGCGCCCTGCGCGGTGCGGATATGAAGGCCTACACCATCCTGAAACATCAGCCCCACATCCGCCGGAAGCCAGCCGGAAATCCACTCCGCAAAAGGTTGGGGCCCGACATTGTTGTTGTCATAGGCGCTGATCCAGAGCGGGCGCGGCAGATCCTTCAACAGGGGGCCCATTGCGGTCGCCTCCTTCCAGCTGGGATCAACCTCCACCGGGAAATAATAGGCCGATGGCCGGACCGCCAGGGGCTGTTTCGCGATACGGGCGGACAGGTCCACAAGCCCCACCACATCCAGACGCGCCACAGGCTCCTGAAGACGGGTCGCCAGTCCCAGAATGACCTTTTGCGCCCAAGGCTCCTTCACAATGCGTGCCCAGTTGGGCGGGTCCTCGACAGTGGGTAGGCCAAGGCCAGGCATATAAGCCTGCCCATCCGCCACGATCCACTGCACCATCAACGTGCTGGCCCCGAGTCGCTCCCATTCGCCCCACAGCTCAAGCTGGCTGAGATGCGGTTGCCAGATAATGCCCTCAATCAGCCTGCTGTCGGGGCCGGAAGTCCCGACAGAGGGAATGGTGGCCACAGGGGTTCCGGCGGCAGAGTTAGAGGCCGAAGCCCGGGAGACTCCGGGCAGGACCAGCCCTGCGGCACAGGCTGCGCTTCCAGCCAGAAGGCCGCGCCGGTTCACCTGCATCATCCCTCTCCTGTCGCTCCATGGTCACGTCAGGCTGGCATGAAGGCCAGCCGGCGCTGCTGTTCCCGCACCGTTTCGGCGAGAGCTTCCGGGGTGACGATGCCACAACGCACCAGATATTCGCCGATGCGCCCGTCCATATCCGGCCGGTAATGCTCCATCGCGGCCTCAAAGGCCTCCCGCTGCATCAGCCCCCGTTCCAGCAGCAGATCGCCCAGCAGAGGCGGGGTCTGCCCCCCCTCGAAGCTGCGACGCGCGCCACGCAACAGGCGCAGCCCCTCATTCACCTCGCTCTCGCGGGCAATGCGCTGCACCGGCGTGGTGCCAATGGCCATGCGCATATCCTCAATGGCGCGCGGGGGCAAAGGCGCCGTGACGGCGACCACCACAGTGCCGGTTTCATCGCGCCCCACCGGCAGGGCGCGATGACGGACCATCAGCCCCAGCGGCAGCAATTCACCATAACGACGCACCATGTCCTCGGTCACATGGGTGCGCGGCAGATTGGCCTGATAGGCGATGGCCTCAGCCAGCGTCTCCTCATCCAGCAGGCCGCGCGACACCAGAATGCGCCCCAGCGGCTGTTGCTGATCCTGCTGCACGGCCAAAGCCTCTTCCAGATGCTCAGGCAGCACGGCCTGCCACATGATGAGAAGCTCTCCCAGCCGCTGACGGCGATGCGAGAAGGCGTCCTGCTCGGGGAAATCATGCATGGTCTTGTCCCAGACCAGACGATGCCCGAACAGAAGATGCCCGAGATAGAGCTTCCAAGCCCGCATGATGGCGGCGAAATTCACGAAATTGCCCATCACCACCCGTGGCACGGACATCATGCCCTGTTCCCAGCCATAGATGGTGGACACGAAATAGGCCCGCTGGCCCAACCGCAGGGCAAAGGCCACGGCATTGAGCGCCAGCACCAGAAGCAACCAGCCCTGCGTGGCGAAGATGGAGGGATATTGCAGCGTGATGAGCCCCACCTTCCCACCGAAATAGAACAGCAGGAAGTGTACGGCCAGCACATAGGCCAGCACCGTGACAATAGCGGTGACAATGCCCTTGCGGTCCCGCATCTGGAAATATCTGGCAGCCAGATCGCCGCGCCAGCCCATCTGCTCCCAGCCCTGGAAGGAAATACCCAGCGCCCATCGCGCCTTCTGCCGGTAGGAGGTGCGGAACGTGTCGGGGAAGAATTCGCGCACGCACAAGGGCATGACAAGGCGCATTTCCTTGTTCGGCCCGAAGCCGAACACGGTCTCGCGGCTCACTCGGTACTCAACCGGATAACGGGCGATAATCGCGGACATACCGGCATCCGTCAGGCGGGCGCTGATGTCGTAATCCTCGGTGAGGGATGAGGTGTTGAACACCTCACCTTCGCCAGTCGCACGCAGGAACAGAAAGGCCTTGCGCGAAAAGCAGGTGCCAACGCCCGCCGATGGCACGGAACGGCCCATGCTCTCACGCACCACCAGATCCTTGGCATGCCACTCGGCGAACTCGTCCATATAGACGCCGGCCACAAGCTCCGACCAGTGACGCTCCAGCGACACCACCGGCACCTGAATCAGATCCTTGCGCGGCAGCAGATAGTTGAAGAACCGCATCTCCAGCGGATGAAGCACATCCTCACTGTCATGCAGCACGAAGCCGGCGAACTCGGTGTCGGCCTGCCGCTCATGGGCAAAAATGGCGTCCACCACCTGGTTGAGGCAATCCGCCTTGTTGGTCGGGCCGGGATTGTTCAGCTCCACCCGCACCAGCTGCTTGTAACGCCGGCGCATCCGTTCCACCTCATGGATGGTTTCCGGATCATTTGGATAGGTGCCGACGAAGATCATGTAGCGGCGATAATCGAGCACACTCACCATGTTCTCGATCATCGCCGCGATCACATCCGATTCCTGCCAGGCCGGAATCATGATGGCGATGGGCTGTTCGTCCTTCTGATACATCGCATTGACGGTCAGGGGCCGGATGAACGGCTCCACCACAAGGCTGCGATAGATCCGGCGGACCCAGTACCAGGCATCCACGAACAGATCATCCAGCGAGGAGATGAGGATGACGACCGCCACCACGGCTGCGGCATATTCGATGAACCGAATATAGTCGGCGAGGAGGTAGGGCCAGTAAAGCGACATGGTGGCGTTTCCTGCAAACCTCAGCGGCCCCGGCGACGCACGATAGCCGCGCGAACCAGAAGCAGGAAGAACAGTGCCGCAACGGCCACGCCCACCGGCAGGCCCCAGCTTGCGGAATTCTGCCACAGGCGCTGCAGCGTCCCGGCGAAGCTGTCGGGTTCGGCCACACGCACCTCACCGGGCTCGGCTCCGTTGGCGAACATCTCCACCTGCACACCATCCGGCCCGATCAGCGCCACATCACCTCGCGAAAGCCGCACCGGCTTCTGCGGCACCATAGCCACATGCCCCACGCTCTGCCAGATGATGCCACGGTTGGAGCCGGCATGGACGGCCTGCGCAACCGCAATATCCTTCAGCCCCGAAATGTCGAGAATGCGACGCTCCTCATTGGTGCCAATGATCAGGCGATCCCCCTCGACACGCGCCTTCAGGGCCACGTTCTCCACCGGCACATCCATGGCCAGGAAATTGCCGGAGGCCGGGAAGGCAGCGCCGTTCGCTTCCACATCCAGCGTGGCATGGCCGGCCGACACACCAGCTGCAGCCGCAGCCCGCACCACACGCACCACGCTTTCACGCGGGGTGGCCAGATAGGATTCGGGAATGACGAGATGCGCCCCCTCACCCATGCCGGAAATCACACCCAGAAAATCAGCGCTGGAGACCTTGCCGCCCAGTTCCAGAGTGCTGGTCGGCAGCACAGCGGCCGGGAAAGCCTGCGGCGTCTCACGGCAGCGATCGCTCACCGGCTGGCGCTGGAAGCTGACGCGCACGGTGTTGGTGGCCGCAAGCGCATAAGCGGGAATGGCGGCGGAAAGCTCTTCCGGTGCACCATTGGCCTTCATCTGGCGCGCCGCCAGCAGCACATCATTCAGGAACAGGGAGACGACCGGCGCGCTGGTGGAGGCACCCGGGGCAGCCGACACATCCACATTCAGGCGGCTCGGCAGGCTCTGCCCGCCCGTGGCGGCGGCAAGGTCAAAATTGACCACCCAGTCGCCGCGCGAAACCACGTCCAGATTGCCCCCTGCACTGCCGAAATCGGAGAGCGGCAGGCGCGTGCGGTTCACCGGCAGGGTTTCCACCGCATCCACGGTGACGCTGGTGCCGGATACGATTCCGCGCCAGAAACTATCAAACAGGGCCGACGCCTTTGCACCCGCATCAGACCCCACTGCGATCATGGGCCGGCCGGCCAGGGTCTGCAGGCTCAGCTCGTTCGCGCCAATCTGCGCGGAACCCAGACTGGCGGCCTTGTTGCGCCATTCCTGAAACAGGGGGGAGGCATCACCCATGCGCGCGCCCAGCGCATCGAGAGCGGTGCTCACCTGATCCATCAGGTTCTGATCCACCACAGCCATATCCGCCGCAAAGGGCGAGCCCGGCAGCATCAGCAGCGCGCCGACCTCCGCCTCGCTGCCGATCTGGTAAGCCGAACCGGCATCCACGAGCCTGGAGAAAGGCTCCACAGTGCGCAGGCCGAAGGGCACATCCAGTCCGGACAGGTCTACGCTGTCGCCCACCGCCGGCAGGCGCTTGACGACGAGCTTCTTGCCGGAAAGCTCCAGCGCCAGCCCCACACGCCATGCGGTATCGAAACCGGCCTTGGAAAGTGTGCCATGGGGCACCAGCAGGCTGCCACGTCCCGGCATGGCGCTCCATGCTGTGGAAATGTCACGCACATGGCTGGCATCATAAGAATAGGTGAAATGACTGTTGGGCCACAGCTTCAGCACATTGCCGATGGCCCGCTCATCGCCGCACAGCACTTCGCTGATGACAGAGGCCCAGGACACACCGAAACGCACGAAGCCGCTGGGGCGCGGCTTGCCATTGACCGGAAAGGTCAGATCGACCACGCCCTGATCACCCTGCAGATTGCGCGCAACCTGCGGCGCCCCATCCACGGAGAAAACCGCCGTAGTGCGACCCCCATCCCCACGCAGGTAATCCCCGTCCACGACGATGGAGGCATCCTGTAACGGCACCCCGGCCGGCACCGGCAGATAGATTTCGCGGCGCATGTCCATACCCTGGAACACCACGGGCTCATCCATGCCCATTTCAGCCAGCGAAATCCGACGGGTCACCATCTGGTCGGAGATCCGGTCCTTCAGGACGGAGGCAAGAACATCCGCCCCCTGAGCGAGGGCCTGCCCGGACATCGGCCCGCCCAAGAGAAGCAGGGCGAACAGGCCGGCTGGAAGCGTACGCGCGGAGCGCAGGGAGAAACGTGCGGTCATAATCAGGATCTCGAAGCAGAACAGAGGGAAAGCGGCGCGGCGCCATCAAGGCTGCCAGGCTGTGCCCGGGATGAAGATGATGGGATGAAGGCCTCAACGGCACGGCCGCAAATCACATCCACGATGCGGCGACAGGCCAGCCCGTCGCCATAGGGGTTGGCGCGGCTGGCAAAGCCGGCATATGTGCCGGCATCATCCAGCAGGGCGGAAACAGCGGAAACGATGGCTGTCGCGCGGGTGCCGACGAGTTGCACCGTGCCGGCCTCCACCGCTTCGGGGCGTTCGGTCACGTCGCGCATCACCAGCACGGGCTTGCCCAGAGCAGGCGCTTCCTCCTGCACACCGCCGGAATCGGTCAGCACGATATCGGCGCGCTTCATGAGGCGCTGGAAGGGCAGATAATCCAGCGGTGCGATGAGATGCACATTGGCACGGCCGGAAAGGGCCTCGCGCACCGGCTCGCGCACATTGGGGTTGAGATGGACCGGGTAAACGATCTCGACATCATCACGCTGCGCGATCTCGCCCAGCGCCTTGCAGATCTGCAGGAAGCCCTCACCGAAATTCTCCCGGCGGTGGCCGGTGACGAGCAGCAGACGACGGGCAGGGTCGAGATGCGCAAAGGGCGCATCCAGCGTGGCGCGCAAGGCGTCATCTGCGGCAATGCGCGCCTGCGTGGCCATCAGCGCATCAATCACCGTGTTACCGGTGACGAGAATGCGCCCCTCCAGCCGCTCACCCATCAGGTTCTCACGGGCGCGGGGCGTGGGCGCAAACAGCAGATCGCTTACCACATCCACCACGCGGCGGTTCATTTCCTCGGGAAAGGGCCGGTCCAGATGATAGGTGCGCAGCCCCGCTTCCACATGGCCCACGGGGATACGGCGATGGAATGCGGCCAGCGCGGCCGCCATGGCAGTGGTGGTGTCGCCATGCACCAGAACCCGATCCGGCTGCACCTCATTCAGCACCGGATCCAGCGCCGCCAGCGCGGCGCTCGAAAGCCCGTTCAGACCCTGATTGGCCGCCATCAGCGCAAGGTCAAAATCTGGCCTTATATCAAAGGCATCCAGCACCTGATCCAGCATCTCGCGGTGCTGACCGGTGACACAGACGACAGATGTCACAGACGGTTCACGCGATAATGCCTGCACCAGAGGCGCCATCTTGATGGCCTCCGGTCGCGTGCCGAATATGGTCAATATCTTCAAGTCGCCACCCCCGGCGATTCGAGACCGCACATGAAACAGCCCGAACAACACCCGCCGATGAGCGGGTTTCGGTCTGCCATCCTGCGGAAAGCCACGAATGCAAAAAGGGGAAGTGTGAAAACGCAAAACAAGTACGGCAGGAACAGCCGCCGTCACCCAACCCTCGCGTACCTTTAATGCGCAGTGAAACTTATCTTTGTGTTACAATCACAAAATAATCCTGCGCATCGTGATATCTAAACGCATTAGAGGGGACATGGAAGCCCCTTCAACACACTGGGGGCAGAATCACTTTTCCTCCTCCGCCGGGTTTTCAGCGGCGATGGCAGCGCGCAGCAGGGTTATGGCCGCCTCATCATCCCATGCCGCCGGCCCGGCGAGAAAGCCCAGCTCACACCCCTGCCCATCCACCAGCAGGGTAGAAGGTAGCCCGAAGGCGCGCCCCACACGGCGCAAGGCCTGAAAACTGCCCAGGCTTTCATCTGTGTTCAAGGCCAGATGATGCACACCCACTTCCTCTAAAAAGGCGCGCGGCCGGGCTGAATCATGCCTGTCCAGATTGATCATCACCACCTCGAAGGCCGGCCCACCCAGTTTCTGCTGCAACCGGTCCAGCGCCGGCATCTCCTCACGGCAGGAGGCACACCATGTGGCCCACAGATTGAGCAGCACCACGCGGCCACGAAAGTCGGCCAGGCTGCGCACCTCACCCTGTGGCCCGGCAAAGCTGAGGGCCGGCACTGGGCGCGGGCCTGCTTTGGCCAGTTGCAGTTTGTCGATTCCGCCACGCAGAAATGGCGCAAGAGCCGCCGCCCGGGCCGGGGCATCCATGCAGGCGTCGGCTGACGGCCCCGTTTCACCAGCCATCTCGATCGGCTCCGGTGCCTTTTGCCCGCCTTGCGCATTGCCGGAGAGGCGATTCATCCCGTATAGGGCGAGCGCACCCGTTGTGGCGCCGGCCAACATGGCCAGCGCCACAAGCCCGGCAAAGCGCATGTTGCGACCTGTGCCTGCACCTGGCCCGCCCTCTCCTGTACCGGAAGGGGCGTTGCTGGACACGCGATCCGGATCGGGGAAAGTCATCAGCGGAGGTCCGTCATGAGTAACAAGATGTGGGGCGGGCGATTCACTTCCGCCCCGGACGCCATCATGGAGGAGATCAACGCCTCCATCGGTTTCGACCAGCGTCTATATGCCCAGGATATCGCCGGTTCCAAGGCCCATGCCGCCATGTTGGCGCAGCAGGGTATTGTGACACAGGATGATGTCGTCACCATCACACGCGGGCTTGATACCATCCTCGAGGAAATTGAGGCGGGCAACTTCGCCTTTCGCCGTGACCTTGAAGACATTCACATGAATGTGGAAGCGCGCCTTGCGGAGATGATCGGCCCCTCGGCCGGCCGCCTGCATACGGCCCGCTCGCGCAATGATCAGGTCGCGACCGATTTCCGTCTCTATGTGCGCGACACCATCGACACGCTGGATACCCAGTTGGCTGACCTGCAGAAGGCGCTGGCGGAAAAGGCGCTGGCCGAGGCCGGCACGGTGATGCCCGGCTTCACCCATCTGCAAACCGCCCAGCCGGTCACGTTCGGCCATCATCTGATGGCCTATGTGGAGATGACCCGTCGTGATCGCGGCCGTCTGGCCGATGCCCGCGCGCGGCTGAATGAATGCCCGCTGGGTGCAGCCGCTCTGGCCGGCACCTCCTTCCCCATCGATCGCGAAGCCACGGCGGAGGCGCTGGGTTTTGACCGGCCGACCGCCAATTCGCTGGATTCGGTTTCGGATCGTGACTTCGTGATGGAAGTGCTCTCCGCGGCTTCCATCTGCGCTGTGCATCTGTCGCGCTTTGCCGAGGAAGTGGTGATCTGGACGTCACCCTCCTTCGCGCTGGTGAGGCTGACAGACGCCTTCACCACCGGTTCCTCCATCATGCCGCAGAAGCGTAACCCGGATGCCGCAGAACTGGTGCGCGCGAAATCCGGGCGCATCATCGGCGCGCTCACCGGCATTCTGGTGGTGATGAAGGGCCTGCCGCTGGCCTATGCGAAGGACATGCAGGAAGACAAGGAAGGCGCGTTCGACGCCCTTTCCGCACTCTCTCTGGTCATCGCTGCCACCGCCGGCATGGTGCGGGACATGACGCCCGATGCCGAACACATGAGGGCCGCCGCCGGGCAGGGCTATTCCACCGCCACCGATCTGGCCGACTGGCTGGTGCGTGCGCTGAATATTCCCTTCCGCGAGGCGCATCACATCACCGGCCGCATCGTGGGGCTGGCGTCCGATCGCAACATCGCGCTGGAGGAACTTTCCCTCGCCGACATGCAGGAGGTGGACCCGCGCATCACCAATGATGTGTTCTCGGTGCTCTCGGTTGAACGCTCCGTACAAAGCCGCGTGAGCTATGGCGGCACCTCGCCGGTGCGGGTGCGTGAGCAGGCCGAGGCGTGGCTGAAGGCCCTTTCCGCAGAAAAGTGAGGCGGTCGGAAGGCGTGCCACACTGAAAGGCCCGGTTGCAGAACCAGGCCGGCATCCCGGAAAAAGAAAACACCGCGCAGGAGGCCTGCGCGGTGTTGATTTTTCAAAGGCCGTGCGTGCCGGGCGCCCCGGCGCAGACCAACTGGCGGACCTGAAATCAGGCCTGGCCGACAGGCTGCTGCGCAGCGGCATTTTCCTGCAGACGCTGCTGATACAGGGCGGTGAAGTCCACCGGGTCGATCAGCAGGGGCGGGAAACCGCCATTGCGCACGGCATCGGCGATAATCTGGCGCGCGAAGGGGAACAGCATGCGCGGGCACTCGATGAGCACAACCGGCTGCAGCGCCTGTTCCGGCACGTTCTGCACGCGGAAGATACCGGCATAGACCAGTTCGAAAGCGAAAAGCGTTTCAGGGCCGACCTTTGCGCCGCCCTCAACCTTCAGTTCCACCTCGAACTCATTGTTCGCGCCCGGCTTGGCATTGACATGAATCTGGATATTCACATCAGGCTGGCTCTGGGGCGCACTGAGAGAACGCGGCGCATTGGGATTTTCGAAGGAAAAATCCTTGATGTACTGCGCGAGCACGTTCAGCGACGGCGCCTGGTTCTGGGGGGGGCCGCCATTCTGCGTCGCCATGCGCATCTCCATATGTTGCAGGCTTTGATAAGATGAGCCCGAAGGCGCGCGCTGCGCTAACATGCTTTGCTACGGCAAGGCAAGGAATCCATGCACCTTTGGCGCGAATGATCCGCACCTTTGGCCTCCAACACCTCTTCAACGGGAAAGAGACATGAGCGAAACATCCTCCCCCGCACCACAGGCCTCCCTAGCCCCCGGCGCTGCACGCAAACCCTTGAGCGAAGCAGCAAAACGGGCTTTGGCCGAAGCCGAAGCCCGTCGTGCAGAGATTGACGCCGCCGTGCGTGAGCGGCCGCGCGAGATCAATGGCCGCGACGGCCCGGAACCTGTGCGTTATGGAGATTGGGAAGTCGGCGGCATTGCCTCCGACTTCTGAATTACTTAACCGGCTCATTAAATTTCTGCACAACGCATTGCATCTATAATTTTTTTTATTTGCAATATGTTGACTAACATCCGGACAATTCCACCTTGAGGCGCCGCTTGTCTGACTGATCTCAACAAGCCACCCATCATAGGCACATATCGAATTTGATTTGCCGGCTATTACAATTTTTGGGAGAGATGCATTGCAACGTCTTTTTCCCGCCCGGTACGCGAAGCTCCGGACTTATGTCATGCATTCACCCTGCCCGGCACGCATCAATTGGCGTTCAGGCCAGCCACGGACAGCATTTTCTGGCTGCCATGCGCCCGGCTTGACTTGCCTTGCGTGCCATTCACCGTTAAGCCCCGCGCAAGCGTGAGGACCCTATGGCTCAGGACGGACTTTCCTATCGCGATGCGGGGGTCGATATCGACGCCGGCAATCGCCTTGTCGATCTCATCAAACCGCTGGTGAAGGCCACGGCCCGCCCCGGCGCGGATGCCGATATTGGCGGCTTCGGCGGCGTGTTTGACATGAAGGCAGCCGGTTTCAAGGACCCGCTGCTGATTGCCGCCACGGATGGCGTCGGTACCAAGCTGAAAATCGCCATCGATACCGGCGTGCATGACACGATCGGCATCGACCTTGTCGCCATGTGCGTGAACGATCTGGTCGTGCAGGGCGCTGAGCCGCTGTTTTTCCTGGATTATTTCGCCACCGGCCGGCTCGCTCCGGATGTCGGGGCGCATATCGTTTCCGGTGTTGCGCAAGCCTGTTCCGAATCCGGCTGCGCGCTGATCGGCGGTGAAACCGCTGAAATGCCTGGCATGTACAAAGATGGCGATTACGATCTCGCCGGCTTCTGCGTAGGCGCAGTGGAACGTGAACAGTTGCTACCACGCGCCGATATCGGCCCCGGCGATGTGCTGCTGGGTGTGGCTTCCGCCGGTGTGCATTCCAATGGCTATTCTCTGGTGCGCCGCATTGTCGAGCGTACCGGCCTTGGCTGGGAGGCCGAAGCCCCCTTCGCACCGGGTGAAAAGCTGGGCGCCGCCCTGCTGACCCCCACGCGCCTTTATGTGAAGAGCCTGCTTTCGGTGATTCGTTCTACCGGCTCCGTCAAAGCGCTGGCCCATATCACCGGCGGTGGCCTCACCGAGAATCTGCCGCGTGTGCTGCCGAAGGGCACTGTCGCGCAAATCGATCTTGCCGCGCTTGATGTGCCGCCCGTGTTCCGCTGGCTGGCCACCGCCGGCAATGTGGATGCGGAAGAAATGCTGCGCGCCTTCAACTGCGGCATCGGCATGGTTGTCGTGGTGCCTGCGGATGCCGCAGATGCCGTGAGCGCCGCCCTGATGGTGCAGGGTGAAAGCGTGACCCGGCTGGGCGCCATCGAAGCCACCTCCGGCGATCAGGCTGCAGATGCCGCGCCGGCGGTCGCCTATTCGGGTGTGGCCGATTTCGGATTTTCCGTATGAGCGCCCACCGCAAGCGCACGGCCATTCTCATTTCCGGGCGCGGCTCCAACATGGCGGCGCTGGTGAAGGCGGCACAGAAGGTCGATTTTCCCGCGAAAATCGATCTTGTCCTGTCCAACCGCGAGGATGCAGCCGGGCTTGAGTTTGCCGCGGCCCATGGCGTGCCCACTCGCGTGCTGAGCCACAAGGGTTATGCTGATCGCGCCGCCTTCGATACCGCACTGGATGGGCTGCTGCGTGAGGAAGGCATTGAGATTGTCTGTCTCGCCGGCTTCATGCGCCTGCTCACACCCTGGCTGGTGGAGCAGTGGCAGGACCGGATGATCAATGTGCATCCCTCCATCCTGCCCAGCTTCAAGGGCCTGCACACCCATGAGCGGGCGCTGGAAATGGGCGTGCGCGTCCATGGATGCACCGTCCATTTCGTGCGCGCTGAAATGGATGCCGGCCCCATCATTCTGCAGGCCGTCGTGCCGATTGAGGCCGATGATACGCCAGATACGCTGGCCGACCGCGTGCTCATGCAGGAGCACATCATCTATCCCAAGGGGCTGGAGCTGCTCGCGGCAGATCGGCTGAGCGTGGATAATGAGCGTGTGCGCATCAGCGGTGTGCGCCGCGGGCCCGCGCCACTGATTTCACCTGCCGTGTGAACACGCACGGCTCTGGTCGCACCCAAAATGCAAAGGCCCCGGCAGCAGAAGCGCCGGGGCCTTTTTTATCAGATCTCTACGATCAGAGTGCGGATCGGCTTGATCACTGGATTGGCTTGGGCGCCGGGCCAACGCGGCCCACCGTGAAGATCTGCACCCGGCGATTGATCGCGCCAGTGGGGTTCTTCGGGTCAATCAGCACTTCTTCACCCAGTCCCACGGCTTCCAACCGCTTGGGGCTGACATTGAAGACGGTGACCAGCGCATCCACAACCGCGTTGGCCCGCTCCTGGCTGAGCTTGAGATTGTACTCACGCGGGCCGGTGACATCGGTATTGCCGGTCACGATAAACTTGTAGCCATGCAGAATGGGATTGTGCATCGCATCAGCGATGGCCCCGATGGTGGCGTAGGAGCGCGGCTCGATAATGGCCGAGTTCAGTCGGAACTGAATCTGCACATTGATCTGGGGCAGCTTGTCCAGATGCAGGGCCAGAGAGGGGCGCTGCAGGCTTTCACCGGGGTTTTCCTGCATATGCTTCTGCACCATGGCGCGCATCTGCGCAGCGGTGATGCCGGTGGCATTGTCAGTGAAGCCCTGAAGGCTCTGGAGAATCTGGGAATCAGAGAGAGAGCTCTGGGCGAGGGCCGGCGCGGTCGGCAGCGCAAGAGCGGCCATCAGCGCAAGGCGAAGCAGAGGCGACGTCATCCGGGTCGTCCTTCCTGTAGCGTTCACGGGGTGGGGCTCAGCGATAGCCGGCATTGGTGATGGCGGCGTTGCACGCCTTGCTCACCACCTTCTCGGCCTGCAGCAGGCAGGAGAGAAGGTTGCCATCTTCAGGAAGCATGCCTTGGCAGAGCTGTGCGGCATCCCGCCCGCAGACCTTGGCGATGGAATCCTGAGCGGCCTCACGCTCGGCGATGGAGGCCGAAGCTACGGCGAAATCCACCTTGCACTTCTGGCTGACCTTGGAAATGTTCGCCTGCATGCAGGCCTGAACAGCCCCATTACCCAGGTTCACATTGGAGCAGAACTTGTTGATGTCCGGCCCGCAACTCTTGGCCAGCAATGCGCCAGCCTGAGCGTAGCTCATCGTCTGCGCCTGCGCGGCTCCGATGGCGCCTCCCGCCCATCCTGCCAGCAGCAGCGCCGCCGCCATGACCGGAATCCGAATAGCCCTCATGCTGTGTGTCCCCTTGAGCTCAGTTCTGTCGTCCTGATTGAATCCCACCCTCGGCTGCGCCCCCACTGCAGTGCTCCAAAGGTCATGATGTTTCAGCACTATATGGCTTTCCTGACACCTTGGCGACAGGAACAACGCAATTTTGCCATCATTACGAAGGGGGAAGCGCAATAAAAAACCCCGGCACGTTGGCCGGGGTTGCTATCTTCAGGCGGGTGTAGGGGGGCCATCCCCCCTTTTCCGGGTGATAAGCCAACCGACCCCAACAACAAAAACTGCGCCGATAATGCTGGCAATATGGCGAATAAAGGCTGCGGCATGCAGGCCCGCCGGCGATTCCGCATCGGGCTGCACCAATGTTGCATCATGGGCCTGCAAGGCCTGAAGCACCATGGCGTCACCCATCAGCATCTCGCCGGCAATCCAGCCCAGAAGGGCCGCCCCCGCCCAGATGAGAATGGGAAAGCGCGTCAGCACGGCCAGCATCATCTGGGAACCGAACACGATCAGCGGAATGGTCAGCAACAAGCCGACAATGAACAGTTCCGGGTGGCCACGCGAGGCAGCGGCAATAGCCACCACATTATCCAGACTCATGACCGCATCGGCGATCGCGATGGTGCGCACCGCCTTGAACAGACTGTCCGAGGCGGCGACCTCATGTGCCTCCCCGCCATCATCCGTCACCAGCTTGACGGCGATCCACAGCAGCAGCAGCGCCCCCGCGACCTTGAGAAAGGGAATGCCCAGCAGAAGCGACACCAGAAGGGCAAACAAAATGCGCAGCACCACGGCTGCGGCAGCCCCCAGCAAAATGCCCCATTTACGCTGCTTCTTCGGCAAGGAACGGCAGGCCAGCGCAATGACCACCGCATTATCGCCCGACAACAGCAGGTCGATCCAGATGATCTGCAGCAACGAGACCCAGAAGGTCGCGGCAGTGATATCCATCATGGAAGAAATCCGTCCTATCCGGAAAGGGCCGGGCCGACAGGGCCGCAGAGGCACGCCAACTCAGGATGTGGCTCTGTTTACGCCCTTGTGTGCAGGTGCGTAAAGCGTGGTTCAGGCACATCCGGGTCCTGCCAGACGCAGGAGCAAGATACCGAGGGCAGGAAGTAGGGGGCGGGAACAGGAGCGAGGACAGAACGCGGGATCAGGACACGAGCAGGGGCGTTCAACTCGCGGACTACGCAATTGTTTCACATGAAACAGAAAGAGCCGGCTGGCGGATCGGAACAGATCCCGGACAAGCGCCAGCCTTCCGTCACATCATATTCCGCGCCTGACACAAAGCCAGGCGCGGAATACAGGTGATCAGCCGACGATATCGTTGCCGGCGAAGAACTGGGCGATTTCCACCGCCGCATTCTCATTGCTGTCGGAGCCATGCACGGAATTCGCCTCGATGGATTCGGCGAACTGCTTGCGGATGGTGCCCTCGACCGCATTGGCCGGATTGGTGGCACCCATCACGTCACGATACTTGGCCACAGCGTTCTCGCCTTCCAGCACCTGCACGACCACCGGGCCGGAGGTCATGAACGCCACGAGTTCGCCGAAGAAGGGGCGCTCGCGGTGAACGGCATAGAAGGTCTCGGCCTGAGCCGTTGTCATCTGCACTCGACGCTGCGCAACAATGCGCAGGCCCGCGCCCTCGATCACGGCATTGACGGCGCCGGTGAGGTTGCGACGGGTCGCATCGGGCTTGATGATCGAGAAGGTGCGCTCGATCGCCATGGGAATCACCTGTCTGTTGGGGGGCAGAGCCATGCTGCACCCTTCAGGGCGCGGCACGATCTTACCTGTTGAGTCGCCGCATTTTCGGATGCGATCAGCTTACGCCTTTCGCCGAAATGCTCTGGTCGGCCGCGCACGCACGCGGATGGCGGCTCTTAGCAGCCACGCCCGCAGGGGGCAAGGTGAGGACAGCCAGAGGACGGAAAGAAGCAGGCAGAGCACATATGCACAGATGTGCAGGCCGGACACAAAATAGCGCTCATGTCTCCTCCAGCTTCAGTTGCGCCAGCACGCTGGCAATGGCGCGCTCCACCACCTGTTGCGCATTAAAGGCCAGAGGCACGCCCAGCACGCGCGGCCAAAACAACGGCTCCTTGATAGCCCCCAGAAACTGAGCCGCGGCCAACGCGGGGTCGGTTCCCTCCTGAAACCGGCCCTGCCCGGCCAGCATTGTGAAATAGGCGGCCAACGCCTTCACGCCCGGCTCCTTACCAGCCGCGAAGAACGCCTCGGACAATTCAGGGAAACGCGGGGTCTCAGCGATGACAAGCCGTAGCAGGGGAATCACATCAGGCTGGGCCCAATGGGCCTCAAGGCGCGCCACGAACCCCTCCAGCACGGCACGCGGCGTCTGCCCGCCACTTTCTGTCAGCAGGGGCGCACTTGTGAGGTGAGACCACGCCTCCGCAATCACTGCGGCAAACAGCGCGGCCTTGCCGGGAAAGTGATGATAGAGCGTGCGCTTGGAGACCGGAGCCGCAGCCGCCACGGCATCCATGGAGGTCGCGCCATACCCTTTTTCCAGAAACAGGATGCGGGCGGCGCGCCGGATCCGGCCCTGCACATCCCCTCGCGACCGGGACACAGAAGCCGAGGCGGAAGAAGAGGAAGCTACAGAGGCAGATGAGTCTGCGGCGTGCGCAGGGGTTTCGTCAGAAGGCGATCTGGTCATTGACAAATGTAAACGGTACGGTTTAGTTTATATCCCCTGACGGGACATCATGTTCCGCCCGTCCCTCCTCTCAATCTGTGAGGTCCCTTATGGACCATCGTTCTCTCGGTCGCTCCGGCCTTGCCGTTTCCGCCATTGGTCTCGGCTGCATGGGCATGTCTGAATTCTACGGCCCCAGTGATGATGCGCAATCACTCGGCACTCTGGCGACAGCCCTCGATAAGGGCATCAACTTCCTTGATACAGCAGATATGTATGGCGTGGGTCACAATGAACGCCTGCTGGGCTGTTTTCTCAAAGGCCGCCGCGACAGTGTGGTGCTGGCCACCAAATTCGGCATTGTGCGCGGCATGGATGGCGCACGTCTCGGCATTAATGGCCGGCCGGATTATGTCCGCTCCGCCTGCGAGGCAAGCCTGACCCGCCTCGGCGTGGAAACCATCGACCTTTATTATCAGCATCGCATTGATCCGCAGACCCCGATTGAGGAGACAGTCGGTGCGATGAAGGGGTTGGTGGACGCCGGAAAGGTGCGGTTTCTGGGTCTTTCGGAATGCTCCCCGCAAACATTACGCCGGGCCCATGCCATTCACCCCATCACGGCGGTTCAGATCGAATATTCACTCTGGAGCCGGGAGCCGGAAGAGGAAATGCTATCTACCTGCCGGGAGTTAGGCGTTTCCTTCGTGGCCTACAGCCCGCTCGGCCGCTCCTTCCTTACGGGCGCCGTCGCCAACCCCGATGCACTGGGGCGGGATGATTTCCGCAGCTCCAATCCGCGCTTTTCCGGGGAAGCCTTTGCCCACAACCGGGCACTGGTGGATGCTCTGGCCGATTTCGCCGCTGCGCATCATGCCACCGCAGCCCAGATCGCCCTGGCCTGGCTCCTCAACAAGCAGGAGCATGTCATTCCTATTCCGGGCACCCGCCGGGTGAAATATCTGGAAGAGAATATCGCCGCCACGCGCATTCGCCTCACCCCGCAGGAAATTGCCCAACTGGATGATCTGTTCCCACCTCAGGCAGTAGCAGGCACACGCTACGCCGCGCCTGCCATGGCGGGGTTGGGGCTGTGAACAATCCGTCCTGCAAACACGCTGGGCACCTTTGCGAATACAGGTTTCACAGCATCCGTGAACAGATTGGCAGGACTTCATTAAGGTTAACTGCCATTTAAGACTTTTCCGCGAAGGTGGCGGTATGAAGACCGCGATCCATCTCCGCACTGATCTCGCTCCGGCCGTGTTCCGGGGCACGACAAAAGGCCTGAGGCACATGGCCTCAGGCCTGATTCTGGCTGCATCGGTCAGTGCGACGAGCCTGATCGCTGCAGAATCCGCGCTGGCCCAGACAGACGCCAACCTTCCGGCCACAACGTTGCGCAATGGCGCACCCCTGCTTGCCGAATATGACCAGCCCGTGCCCGCTGGCCTCACAGGTGCGGCATGGAACCTCGCGAACCAGGCCTATCTGGCCTATAATCAGAAAGATTATAGGCGCACCATTCCGCTGGTGGAAAAGGCGCTGAAACTGCGCCCGGACGTGCCCCAGCTCTGGCTGCTGCTGATGGATGCGCTGGAGGCCGATGGCCGCCTGCCCGAAGCGATCGCCACCGGTAGGAGGGCTATCGCCAGCGGCATCAATGACCCCGCCCTTCTGGCGCGCCTGCGCGCCCAGGCGAAGATTCAGGCGCAGGCCCCCTCTCTGGCCGCCAACAAGGCGCTGGCCGCACATGACGCCAAAACCGCCATTGCCGAAGCGCGCAAGGCCATTGATCTGGTGCCGGATGATCTCAGCTACCACATGCTGCTGGTCTATGCCCTGTTGGCCGATCACCGTCTGCGCGAGGCCGAGCAGGCTGCGGAAGCGGCTGTCGCCACGGACCCGACCTCCTTCCTGCCCCGGCTCATGCGCGGCTATCTACGCGAGCGCCTTGGCCGGATCAAGGAAGCCAATACGGATTTTGACGACGCCCTGAAGGATGAGGTGCTGACCGGCGAAGCCGAGCGCAATGCCCGCATCATCGTCGCCGATGCCGCACTGGCGACCGGCAATCCGGACCGGGCGCTGGCGGTGCTGAAACCGCTGGGAGACCGGCCGGACCCGGCTGTCGCCCTGCGCGTTGAGGCCGCCGATGCGCTCAGGCGCGACAAGAGCCTGATCGACACCACCGCCTATCAGGATCTGCCCGTTCCCTTCCAGAAATGCGTGGATACGCCCTATGGGCCGGTGTGCAGCCTGCTGCCCGCCGCCACGCCGCCCGGCCGCGGAGCCGTGGACACGCCCGGCTTCGTCACCGCGCAGGCGGCCTTTGCGGCCTATCGCGAAGGCAATGACGCCATGGCAGAGGAACTTATTCGCGAGGCACTGAAGCTCAATCCGGGCAATACGGCTTGGCACCGTCTACTGATCAACACTCTGGAACGGGCCAATAAGCTGCCGGAGCTGGAAGCCGCCATCAAGGATGCCGTCGAGAAGGCCGGTGACGATTCCTCTCTGGAGACCCTGCGCCACGCCACCGACAAGCGTCTGGCCGAGCCCGACGTGAAGGCCGCCATCACGGCCCTGAAGGAGGGTCACGCCACAAAGGCCGTCGATCTGGCCCGGAAGGCGGTGGCGCGCTCGCCCGATACCATGACCTTCCGCATCGTGCTGATTGATGCGCTGATCGCCGCAGGGGACAACCGCGCCGCGCTCAATGCCGCAGATGCCGCTCTGAATGAAGACCCGAATGATCCGCTGGCCCGTGTGCTGCAGGCTTGGCTGCTGCAGAAGACCGGCAAGCCGGATACCGCTGCACAGGCGTTTTCTGATCTGCTCGGCTCGGATATTCTCACCGATGCGGAGACCGCCAATTTCCGCCTGATCGCCGCCAATGCCGCACTGGCGCGCGGCGATGCAGCCGATGCGCTGGCCATTCTTGAGCCTCTGAATGCGGACAAGAACGGCGATGTGAAAACCTATCGCCAACTCGCCATGCGACTTTCCGGAGAGAAGGCCACGGCGGCCGATGCCCGCGCCCTGGCGCTCGAAGCCCCCAATGTGCTGTGTCAGCCGACAAATTACGGCGTGATCTGTTCTGTCTTCTTCGGCGCGCCCGGCACATGGATTGGTGGCACAGGCGTGGCGGCCGCGCCCGGCTATCAGGCCGCCGACTCCGCCTATCGCGCCCTGAAGCGCCGGGATTATCGCGCGGCCATCGCTCTGGCGCGCAAGGCGCTGAGTCAGGACCCGTCCAACAGCAGCTATAGCCAGCTTCTGCTCACCGCCCTGACCGGAGCCGGCCAGTATGCCGAAGCGGAACAGCTGCTGGACCGGATGCTGGCGGGCAATCCGCGCGATGCCAGTCTTCTGGTGCAGCGGGGCAATGTGCGCCTGCAGGCGCATCAATATGCCGGTGCCATCCATGATTATCGCGCCGCGCTGAACAGTGGGCACCTCTCCCACAGCCAGACGCGCAATGTCCGCTTCGCGCTGGCCGACGCCGCACTGGGTGCCAGAGATCCTGACCTCGCCTTGTGGGCGCTGCAGCCTCTCGCCGAGGAACAGAGCTATGCCGTGCAATCCCGTCTGGGGTTCACATGGCTGGCACAGGGCAACAAGGAAGAGGCGCTGGCGGCCTTTGACCGTGCCGCCGGGTTCGCACACACGCGCACCGAACGCAACGCCATGCTCTCCGCCCGCATCAATGTGCTGAACGAACTGGGGCGCAAGGATGAGGCCCGCGCGCTGTTTGTCGAGGCGTATGAACGCGGTGATCTCAAGCATATGCGCACGGTGGAGCTTGCCGTCCTCGCCAGCCAGGCCGGCGAGGACGGTCTGGCCTATGAGCTGTTCACGCAGGCTAATGATAAATGGCAACTGCGCGGTACCACCCTGATCGATGCCGCCTACAATGCCCGCCGCACCTATCATAATGAGCAGGCGGTCGATTATCTGAAGGCCGCTATTGACGAGCATCATGCCGGCAAGCTGCCGCTGGACCCGCAATATCTGTTTGGTCTGCGCCGCGAGGTAGAGCAGTTGACCCGCACTTGGGGCTTCTATCTGTCAGCCAATTATGGCGCGGCAGGCATCGCACCGAACACCTATCTGGTGGGCCCCACCAATATCAGCGGCAAGCACACTCTGGGGCTGGGTGGAGAAATTTACTGGCGGCCACCGCATATTGGCTACCGCGATGGCGCGCTGTTCGAGCTGTTCGCACGCGGTTTTGCTACGGCCTATGACGAGAATGGCGGACCGACTGGATCCTCCACCTTCCAGCCCAGCGTGGGCGCGCGGTGGAAGCCTTTCAAGGCCGAAAATCTCGTACTGGAAGCCTCCTATCTGTTCCCCGCCGGCAAATATACCCGCGAGGACTGGCTATTGCGCGCGGCCTATTCCCGCGGGGAAGGCACGGACCTGCGGGTAGATGTCGATAACTGGCGCGCCTGGCAGATTTATGCCGACTACAACTATTACACCAACTTGCCGCAGACAGTGTCCACCTTCGAGTTACGTTATGGCCATGCCTATCGCATGGACGCCATCAGCGACCGGCTGGTGCTGTGGCCCTTCCTCGCCTTTGGCGGCAGTTATGACACCGGCTACGCCACCCCCTTCGGGCTGGGCATCGGGCCAGGGCTGACGGCACGCTACTGGTTCAACGAGGATGAATATACCGCCCCGCGGTCCTATCTGGATCTGTCTGTCCAGTATCGCATCAAGCTGGCGGGCGATGATCGCGCCGACGGCCTGTTCGCCGGAGCCTTCCTCTCCTACTGAGAAAGCGTGTGGCAGGAAAAGCGTGCGACAGATCACGACATGGACAAACCCGGACAGGGCCCCTCAGGGGCCCTTTTCATGTGCCGACCCGTGGACTGTGCGCTTCTGCCCCACGCACAAATTGCGTCATATCAAGGCAGATCCTGGCTCTGGGCTCCAAGACAGGGCTGAAAAGGCCAGACTGGTCGTATAATCATAGCCGGGCCTGTCCCGTCCGGTGTCAGACGTGAAGCACAGCCCTGACATGATGCACAGCCCTACAGCCCCCGCCCTGAACCCCGCCGCCCTGAGCCCATCTTTGCTGCTGACCCGCTATGGCCAGCCGGTGCCGCGCTACACCAGCTACCCCACCGCGCCGCACTTCACCCCGCAGGTGGATGCCGCAACCTATGCGGACTGGCTGGCGGCGCTACCGGCGGATGCGGCGGTCTCGGTCTATATCCATGTGCCCTTCTGCGCCGAGTTGTGCCTGTATTGCGGCTGCCAGACCGCCGTTGTGCGCCGGCGCGAGCCGGTGGAAGCCTATGCCCGCCGGCTGATGCAGGAGATCGATCTGGTGGCGGCCCGTCTGCCCCATCGCCTCACCCTGACCCATCTGCATTTCGGCGGCGGCACCCCCACCATGCTGGAGGGTGAGGATTTCGCGGCCATTATGGGGCGTCTGCGTTCCGTCTTCCGTTTCAGCCCGGATGCCGAGATCGCCATCGAGATCGACCCGCGCGTAACCGGGCCGGACAAGGTCGCCATTCTCGCGCGCGAAGGGTTCAACCGCGCCAGTCTCGGCGTGCAGGATTTCAATCTGGATGTGCAGAAGGCCATCGGCCGCATGCAATCGGAAGAGGAAACCGCAGCCGTGGCACAGGCGCTGCGTGCAGCGGGCGTGCCCTCCATCAATCTGGACCTGATGTATGGCCTGCCCCATCAGGATGCTGCCTCCGTGCGCCACACGGTGGAAGCGGCGCTGGAGCTGAAGCCGGACCGTATTGCCGTATTCGGCTATGCCCATGTGCCCTGGATGAAGAAACACCAGAAGCTCATTGCCGAAACCGCCCTGCCCGGCCCGCAGGAACGGCTGGAGCAGGCGGAACTGGTAAGCAGCCTGTTGACGGAACATGGCTATGCTGCCATCGGACTCGACCATTTCGCCCGTGCGGATGATGAGATGGCCCACAAGGCCCATGAGGGTACCCTGAAACGCAATTTTCAGGGCTATACAACGGACAGCGCCCCGGTGCTTCTGGGCTTCGGCGCTTCGGCCATTGGCGCGATGCCGCAGGGCTATGTGCAGAATATTCCCTCCACGCCGCTGTGGCATCAGGCGCTGGAAGAGGGTCGGCTGCCGATCGCGCGCGGTCTTGCCATCACCGATGAGGATCGGCTGCGCCGCGCCGTGATCGAACGGCTGATGTGTGACCTGAAGGTGGATCTTGCCGCAGTCGCCGCGCAACATGGCGCAGCGCCCGATCACTTCGCCCCGGAACTGGAACACCTCGCGCCTCTGGAGGCGGATGGTCTGGTCCGACAAGCAGGGCCAGACGGCCTGATCTTGGAGGTGCCGGAAGAGATGCGCGCCTTCACCCGCGTGGTCTGTGCCGTATTCGATACTTATCTGACCCGTGCTCGCGCACAGGAACCGGAGCGCAAGAGGCACGCGGCCGCCGTATAAAAGCAGACAGGCTAGGCCGAAACGGGCATTCTCCACCGCCATCAGGCCAATATAGAGGGACGAGATGAACATTCTGGCGCAGAAACTGTCGGAACTCCTCGGCCCTCAGGGCTGGCTGACAGATGGAGATATGGCCGGCTACAGCCGGGATTGGCTCAACCGTTATGGAGAGACGCCACTGGGCGTCGCCCGCCCGGCCTCGACCCGCGAGGTTGCAGCCATAGTGGCTGCCTGCCATGAGGCCGGCGTACCGGTGACCCCACAAGGCGGCAATACCAGCCTGTGTGGCGGTGCTGTTTTGGGCCAGCCCGGTGGGGTCCTCATATCGCTCTCGCGCATGGGGAAGATCGGTGAACCCGACCCCACAGCAGGAATGGTAGAGGTTGAAACCGGCGTGGTTCTGGCCACGCTCCATGAAAACCTCCAGAGACATGGTCTCATCTTTCCACTCCATCTCGGTGCGGAGGGTTCGGCGCAGATTGGCGGGCTCATCGGCACCAATGCCGGCGGAAGCCATGCGCTGCGCTATGGCATGATGCGCGATCTGGTGCTGGGGCTGGAAGTGGTTCTGCCGGATGGGCGCATCTGGAATGGCATGAGGGCCGTGCAGAAAGACAATGCCGGCTATGCGCTGCGCGGTCTGTTCTGTGGTGCTGAAGGCACGCTGGGTATTGTGACCCGCGCCGAGCTCAAGCTCTATCCCGCACCCAGCGCCAGAATGACAGCCCTGCTGGCGCTGCCGCATATCAACGCTCTTCTCGCCTTCGGGACACGCCTGCGCGCTCAGGCTGGCGAATTTATCAGCGGACTCGAATTCTTCTGCGATTTCGGCCTGGAGATGGCACTCAACCATGTGCACGGACTGGAATTTCCGCTGGAAACCCGCGCCCCCTGGTATCTTCTGGTTGAAATGACGGCCGGCTCAAAACTGGTGCCGCTGGAGCAGATCCTTGAAGAAACGCTGACGACCGGCATGGACGCCGGAGAGGTCGTGGATGGCGTTCTGGCGATGAATGAAACCCAGCGCGCCGCCATCTGGTGCCTCAGGGAAGAGCAGCCGGAGGGCCAGCGCCTTGAAGGGGCGCAACTGAAACACGACATATCGGTTCCGCCCGACCGTCTGGCGGCCTTCATCGAACAGGCGGCTCAGATCTGTGAAACCATTCTGCCGGGTGTGCGGCCGAATCCGTTCGGCCATCTGGGTGATGGCAACACCCATTACAATCTGACCCCGCCCATCGGGCAGGACAGTTTCGGCGATCTCGGGCCGCGTCTTGCGCAGGAACTGGGCCAGCTCGCTACCGCCCTGAGCGGCAGCTTCGCCGCCGAGCATGGGCTGGGCCGCGCGAAAATTGCACTAGCCGACCTGCTGCGCTCTCCGGTGGAACGTGAATTGATGGCCGATATCAAAACCGGAATCGACCCGAAAAACATCATGAATCCCGGAGCCCTGCTCCAGATAGGCCCGCCAAGGAGCACGACGGACCTGGGTGCGGATTGACACCACCAGTCATTGCGGAACGCGCGCGGAGCAGGCTTTCATATGTCAGGGATTCTGCTCTGGGCTCATCACCCATTGATCAGAGCCAGAAGATAACGGTTGCTGCGAGAGCGATGGCTGAGAGGAAGGCCATTGGGGACCTGTCGTAGCGCGTGGCGACACGCCGCCAGCCCTTGAGACGCCCGAACATGATCTCGATCCGGTTGCGACGTTTGTAGCGGCGCTTGTCGTATTTGACGGCCTTGCTCCGGGATTTTCTACCCGGAATGCAGGGCGTAATCCCCTTTGCTTGTAAAGCATCCCGAAACCAGTCGGCATCGTAGCCACGGTCGGCCAGAAGCCATTTGACCTTGGGAAGCTCGTCAAGCAAGGCGGCAGCACCGGTGTAATCGCTGACTTGACCTGCCGTTATGAAGAAACTGATCGGGCGACGAAGATGATGATGCTCAGAACGCGCCGATCATCAACGCGCTGACGGCCATGACTCTTGGGGAAATACGGCCGAAGACGAGCCATTTGCTCATTTGTCAGCCAAAACAAATGACTCATCAGTGAGGCTCCTTCTCGCCAAAGCCTCCATCACGGGCGTCAGCCAAAATCAAGGGGGACTGAACCTAGCATGTGCTGGCGTCGTGTCGGTATTGGGAAGGAGAGCACCCCATCCAGCGGTGAAAAGCCCGGCTGAAATTCGAATGTTCCTCATAGCCAAGGGCCATCGCAATATCTGAGATTGAAAGATCACTTTCCTGCAACAAATGGCTGGCTCGCACCTTACGAGCCAGATCCAGCACCTCCCGATAAGTGTAGCCGGCGCGGCGCAAACGTCGCTGAAGGCCCTGCACGCTCACACCTGCGAGCTTCGCCGCACCTTCAATATCACATTGCGCATCCATCAATCGCAAAGATACGATCGCCGAAAAGGAGCGCGCCGGTTCCTGCGCGTCTCGCAGCAGTAAATCCTGATAAAGATTTGATACAGGTTCGCCAGAATACTGGACTTCAGGCAATGTCACACGTGAATGAGAAATTTCTTCATCCGTAAATGGCAACGCGACACCATGACAGCCGAAATGGACAGGCGTTCTCAAAGCCCCTTCCAGTTGCCCGGCGTCCAGATCTCGGGGATAGTCAACGCTCACCCATGGCGGCAGCCATTTATGCCCCAGAAAGACACGTGCGAAATCAATCATCGGAAAGATCTGATGATCACTATGGCTGATATTACCTTCCAGATATTCCGGCCGACTGATGCGCCAAAGCCAGAACCGCCCTTCTTTTTGCAGGGAAAAGCGGTAACCGGCCGTCTCATGCGCCCAACTGGTCGCATTGATATGCCTGATGCCCTTACCAAGAGTGGGGGAAAAGGCGCTGTATTGCAGCCAACGACCATAGCCCGTGTAGGACATTTGCCGCCCCACCTCCAAGCCAAGCGTACGACTTTTGATCACGCCTTCTGCACGTGCAAACAGATGAATAAGAGAACGCGCAGGGACAGGCATTTCAGTCGGCTCAATTAATGTTGCGGGCAGGCCCTCTTCTTTCAATACCTTCATCAAGCCCCTCTCACTGACCCGCTCCTGCAAAAAACGAGGCAATGAACCAAAGCCATTTGCACGTATAAGCGGCACAGATCCGAGCTTTTTCACGAATTCCCCACCCATTTAGATTACAGCAACACAGGAGGACGCCATAAAAAGTCGCCCGGTACGGAAATATTTCATATAAACAACAGTTAAAACTGAAAGTTTATACCAGAAATATATTCCATTCCTGCGCTCGAGAACCGTGACGCACAACAGAATATTGGGACTCAACAAAGACATTCACGACAATGCCGTCGATTTTCACAACCTTCCCAAGGCCAAAACCAACAGGCACGACATAGCCATGAGTTTCAAAATCGTAGGTCGATATGCCAGATGAGCGGAAATACCAACCATGCCCCAACTGATAGAACAGGGAGGGTTGCAACGCGCCCACATTCACCTTTGAGGAATTACTGTTCAAGCTGCCCGAGACACTGGCTTGCCAGGTCAGCAAATAACCCCATTGAAATACGGGATTGGAAGCATCAAACAGTACATTTGCAAACCCCACAGACAGGCGACCGCTTCCGGTTCTTCCAGATGATGACGTCGGCGCAGTCAGCTGTGGTCCAAACCCGAAACTGATTGCCGGGTCTTCAACATCAAAAAGATAAGCAGCAAAGGCATTAAAATCACCGCCCCCCGTGACGACGTCCTCATCAGCACGGAAGGCTGGAACGGTATTGATCGGCATCGTTGCCCGCATCAGCCACTTGCCGCCAAATGCCTCAAAGGGTTGCGCATATCGCACCATGAACTGGTTTGAAGCCTTGTTTACTCCCGTCAATTCGCCAGTATAAAGATTTTGAAAATCAAGCGCCTGTATACTGGCCAAAGGATTGTTGGCCTGCGCCGCCTCTTCTGACGATGCCTTCTGTGCGGAAGCGACTCCTGGTAGCAGGGCAAGAACACAAACAATCGACAGAACGGCAGAGGAACGGCTGATAAAAACTGGCAAAGACATGCAGGCCGGCCTCATGAAGATGAACAATCGACATCTTCAGAGCCGTGAGTTCATGCAGCCCAGAAGACGCGGCTGCATTGTGCTCCGGTACGCGGAAAATTCTGCTCATATCACGTCAGGTCTAAAAAATTTAGGTCCTGTTGACAAAGTATGAGATCCATATCCTTGCTGCGGCTAAGGCTAGGAAAGCGACGAAGGATTTTGCGGTCTTGTCGAAGCGTGTGGCGATACGGCGGAACTGCTTGAGCCTGTTGAACATGCGCTCGATGCGGTTGCGATCCTTGTCGGCCTGAAGTCACATGGGGCGGGTTCTTGCGGTTGGCTTTGGGTGGGATCACCGGAACAATGCCGCTTAGCAGCAAATCCTCGCGCACGGCGGCACCATCGTAGCCTTTGCCGGCCAGGAGCAACCTCGGCTTGCCCACTGGCATGGCCATCAAGGCGGGAACGGCTGCATAGTCGGATGCTTCCCCGCCTGTCAGGACAAAGCCAAGAGGGCGTCCCTGACCATCTGTGAATGGCCTCACCCCGTACGAATACATCTGCAAAGTCTGGACATCAGAATCCAGATCATTTCATCCTCGATCCGATCCACCAGATGCAGGGACTGAACACTTAACTGTTCAGCCCTTGCAGCACATCCCGGTTGCGCAGCAAGACACGGCGCGAGGATGGCAGGGCGATCACCTCCACATCTTCCAGATGTGTAAGCGTGCGCGACACCGTCTCGATGGTGAGGCCCAGATAATCGGCAATATCCTGCCGCGACATGGGCAGTTGCACTTCCACCGGTTCCCCCCGCCCGACCATCCGGCCTGCGCGCGAAGACAGGCGTTCAGCCAGATCCAGAAGGAAGGTGGCAACACGCTCCTGCGCCGTCTTGCGGCCCAGCACCAGAAGATGGTTCTGGATGCGGCCCAGTTCGGTCGCGGTCACCGACCACAGCGCATGGGCCAGATCGGCATCATCCGCCGCACGGGCAAACAGGATGGATCGCTTGATGCGCACCACCTTGCACTCGCTGACCGCTTCAGCGGAAAAGCGATGGCGCGGCAGCATTTCCAAGCCGAATACATCACCGGACAGACAGAAATTCTCAATCTGGCGGCGACCGTCACCCAGCAGCTTACACACACGGGTAGTGCCCGAAAGCATGATATAGATATGATCTGCTTGGGCATCCTCGCCATAAATCTCGGCATTCCGGCTGAAGGTGGTCACCACCCCCAATGTGGCCAGAAGATCGGCAGGGCGCAAAATCTCAGCGTCATCCGCCCACTGCCTCACCGCATGCGCCTTCGAAAGCGCCTTGGGCATGATCTGAGAGAAATGCGTCGTGGCCAGCGCGGCAGCGGAGCTCGACATCGGACAACCCTGTTTATGAAACCCGTACCATCAATAATCCGTGAGGCGTGACCACTGAAATTCGGACTGAACACTTAAGTCTCCCCCCTTAAGTACATTTACCGAGGCTGCTGCGCCGCGTAACAAGGGGAGAGAATCATCAAGCGATGCACAACCCTGCGGGAAGCACCCGCGACTGGAGAGAGAAAATCTTGAAAAGGGCAAACACGCCAGCATCCGTGAAGGCTGATGTGGCCGCGCCTGAAGTCCGCGCGGGCACACTGGCCCATATGGTGCAGGATATGCTCTGGGGGCTTGGCGCCGGGCTGGTGGCTCTGGGGCTCTGTATCGTGCTGGATACCCCCCCTTCCGGTGCAAGTGGTGCGATCATTCTGTTGCTGGGTGTGGTGCTGGTCAGCGCCCGTGGGCTGGTGCCCGGGCTCGTGGCCACGGCAGTGGGCCTTATCGGCTGGCTGGCGCTGGACTACCTACCGCACGTCCAGAGGCTGTTTCTGGCTCCCCCCTCCACACCGGTTGATGCGTATCAGGCCCGCGCCATGGCGCTGTTTCTGGCCGTCGGAATCGCCGTAGCCAGCATTGGCGACAGATTACGCCGCTCCCGCAAGGCCGCCGCCGCCCGCACCCGGGACCTGATGGCGCGCGAGGCGCACCTCTCCTCCATCCTCGATACCGTGCCCGACGCCATGGTGGTGATCGACGAGCACGGCATCATGACCTCCTTCTCCCTCACAGCCGAACGCCTGTTCGGCTATACGAGCGGCGAGGTGATCGGCCACAACATTTCCATGCTCATGCCCGCGCCTTACCGGCAACAGCATGATGGCTATATCAGCAGGTATCTTTCCACCGGAGAGCGCCGCATCATCGGCATTGGCCGCGTGGTGGTGGGCGAACGCAAGGATGGCTCCACCTTCCCCATGGAATTGTCCGTCGGGGAAATGCGCTCCGGCGCTGAACGCTATTTCACCGGCTTCATCCGGGATCTGACGGAGCGGCAGAAGACGGAGGCCCGTCTGCAGGAGCTACAGGCCGAGCTGGTCCATATCTCGCGCCTGTCGGCCATGGGTGAAATGGCTTCCGCCCTGGCCCATGAACTGAACCAGCCCCTGTCGGCCATCGCCAACTATATCAAGGGCTCCCGCCGATTGCTGGACAATGAGCCCCTGCGCCTGCAACTGCTTCAGGATGCGCTGGAAAAGGCCGGTGACCAGGCCCTGCGCGCCGGCCACATCATTCGCCGCATCCGTGATTTCGTCACCCGTGGGGAAAGCGAGCGGCGGGTGGAAAACCTGCCCAAGCTGATGGAGGAGGCCTGCGCCCTTGCCCTTGTAGGCGCCAAGGAGCACGCCGTGCAGGTGCGGTTTCATTATGATCCGCGCTGCAATCTGGTGCTGGCCGACAAGGTGCAGATTCAACAGGTGCTGCTCAATCTCATCCGCAATGCGCTGGAAGCCATGATGAGCGCACCCACACGCCAGCTCATGGTGCAGACCGAGCCGGTAGAGGACGACATGGTGATGGTTTCCGTCATCGATAGCGGAACGGGCCTGTCGGAAAACATGGCCCAGCAACTCTTTACCCCCTTTGTGACCACCAAGAAACAGGGCATGGGGGTGGGACTTTCCATTTCACGCACCATAATAGAAGCACATGGCGGGCAGATCTGGGCTGAGCCAAACCCGGAGGGCGGCATGATTTTCCGCTTCACCCTGCGCGCCGTGGGAGAGGAGATGATGGCACATGGCTGAGAAACAGGCGGTCATCTATATCATCGATGACGATGAGGCAGTGCGCGAATCCCTCGGTTTCCTGCTGATGACGGCAGGCCACGAGGTGCACAGCTATGCCTCTGCCCATGCCTTTCTGGAAACGGCGCTGCCCGAGGCGGAACATCTGATCGCCTGCATCATCACCGATATGCGCATGCCCGGCATGACGGGCATGGATCTGCTGCACCACCTGAAGGAAAAGAATTCCGGCGTGCCTGTCATCGTCATCACCGGCCATGGCGACGTGCCGCTGGCGGTGGAGGCGATGAAGCTCGGGGCCACCGATTTTCTGGAAAAACCCTTTGATGACGTGGCCATTCTGGACACCGTGAAGGCAGCCCTCTCCCGCCGGCGCGCGGCCCACCAGCAAGATACATTGCGTGATGAGGTGAGCGAACGCATCTCCGGCCTCTCCCACCGTGAGCGGCAGGTGCTGGAATGTCTGGTCGCCGGACAGGCCAACAAGATGATCGCAGGGGATCTGGGCATCAGCCCACGCACGGTGGAAGTCTATCGAGCCAATGTGATGACCAAGATGCAGGCGCAGAGCCTTTCCGAGCTGGTGCGCATGGCCCTGCTGGCCGGCATTTCTCCTCCCTACCCAGTCTGACCCTCGCACGTCTGTGATCGGTCGGCTCCTGCGGGTTGATCTGCCTCAAGGCGGATCATGCAACCTGACGTATGTCTGGAGTGGGGGAAGCGGCCATCCGCAAGGAGGCCTTGGCAGCAGTGCCTTCAGCCTGTTCGGGGAACCGGGGATGAAGGTTTGATCGGACGGGGATCATGATCAGGCAGGAGGCCCGGCCCGTGTTGCGGGAGGTTTCGATGGATCCGGAGCGCTGTGTATCCCAGCCATGGATCGTGCATGTTGTGGATGACGATTCCGCTGTCTGCAACGCTCTCAAATTCACCTTCGAGCTGGATGGGTTCGATGTGAAGACCTATGCCAGTTCGGGCGAGGTTCTGGCCGCTGAACTGCCACGCCATGGCTGCATGGTGGTGGATTATAACCTGCCGGACATTAACGGGCTGGACCTGTTGCGCACGCTGGACCAGCGCAATGTGCACCTGCCCGCATTCCTCATCACCACCAGCCCATCCCACACCATCCGCAACCGCGCGACGGCGCTGGGCGTGGAAATCATCGAAAAACCGCTGCTGAGCAACCAGCTTGCAGATGCCGTCCTCAAGAGCTTCTCCCGCCGGCCCTGCTGCTGAGGCGAAGAGGCGTGGTGCAGACTTCCTTCGCCAGTCTTCCTCATTCAGGAGGAGAAGGGCCTGTCGTGTTCGCAGTCTAATGGGGCTCGATGCAGCGCTCCATCCTGATGCGCCGTGGCAAGCCGCAAGCGGGCGGATGGAAAAGGGGGCAGCCAGATGTTTCGTTCCGCCCCGTGTTGCGTCAGGATAGAATGGCACGGTCGGGGTGCGGGAGAATGCCATGCTGCAATCGGCCAACCTGCCCATTACGGTGCATGCAGGCTGGCGCTGACGCCGGCCAAAACGACCCGAGGCCCACATGACCACGCGCAATCTCGACGCCCTGTTCCATCCCGGCGCCATCGCTCTTGTGGGCGCCAGCAACCAGCCCGGCACGGTGGGCGCCGTTATCGCCCGGAACCTGTTCGATGCCGGCTTTCAGGGGCCGATTCTCACCGTTAATCCGAAGGAGCGGGCGATCCGTTCCTCGCTCAATTATGCTCATGTGAACGAGTTGCCCATTCCGGTGGATCTGGCTGTGGTGGCCACCCCGCCGGAAGAGGTGCCCCAGGTGCTGGCTGATCTCGGCGCACGCGGATGCCGGGCGGCGGTCGTCACGGGCTCCCTTCTCGGCAAGGGTGACAAGGCCGCGCGCGCGGCCCTGCGCCAGCAGATGCTGGATGCTGCCAAACCCAATCTGCTGCGCATTCTGGGGCCGGATTCACTCGGGTTCATTTCCACTGCCGCCCGCATCAATGCCAGCTTCGCCCTGCAGATGCCCGCAAAGGGCGATGTCGCCTTTCTCAGCCAGTCGCGCACCATGGCCAATGCCGTGCTGGACTGGGCGCGGGGGCAGGGCTTCGGCTTCTCCCATGTGCTGACGCTGGGCGACAAGATCGATATCGATTTTGGCGATCTGCTGGATTATCTCGCGCTCGACAACACCACCCGCGCCATCCTGCTTTATGTCGAGAACATCACGGATGCGCGCAAATTCATGTCGGCCGGGCGCATTGCCGCGCGGGCCAAGCCTGTCATCGTGGTGCGGGCCGGGCATTCGGAAGCCGGGGCCCAGGCGGCGCAATCCCACACCGGGGCACTGGCCGGAGCCGACATGGTGTATGACGCCGCCTTCCGCCGGGCCGGCATGTTGCGCGTGCATGAATTGCGGGAACTGTTCGAGGCCGTCACCACCCTGTCTTCCGGCATCCGCCTGCGCGGGGAAAGGCTGGCCATTCTCACCAATAGCGGCGGCGCGGGCGTGGTGGCCGTGGACTCACTGGATGACATTGCCGGTGAACTGGGGGCCCTGAGCGCGGAAACCATGGAGAAGCTCGGCTCTCTGGTGCAGGCCGGCCGGGAGCCGGGAAATCCGCTCAATCTGGGGGCCGACGCCCCACCCCGCCGTTATGGAGAGGCCCTGCCTCACCTGTTGGCGGACAAGGGCTCAGATGCCGTTCTGGTGCTCAATTCCCCCTCCGCCGTCAGCGACAGCAAGGCCGCCGCGGAAGCGGTGATGACCGCACTGGAAAGCCGCCCACGCGCGCCGGTGCTGACCTGCTGGCTGGGTGAAGCCAGCGTGGATGACGTGCGCAAGCGCTTCGCCACACGTCGCATTCCCACCTATGAAACACCGAGCGAGGCGGTGCGCGCCTTCGGGCATCTGGTTTCCTACCAACGCAACCAGACCCTGCTGATGGAAACACCCCCGGCCCGCACCTTCGATGAGCCGGACCGTGACAAGGCCCGCAAAGTGGTGGAAGCTGCGCTGGCCAGCGGGCGGACCGTGCTGGGCGAGTTCGAGGCCAAGGCGGTTCTGGCCGCCTATGACATTCCCATCGTGGAAACCCGCATCGCCACCAGCCCCGAAGAAGCCGGGCGCATTGCCGGCGAAATGGCCGTGCCGGTGGTGGTGAAAGTACTCTCCCATGATGTGACCCACAAATCCGATGTCGGTGGCGTAAGGCTGGATCTGCATACGCCGGAGACCGTGGAATATGCCTGTCGTGACATCATCCGCACCGTGGCCGAAAAGCAGCCCCGCGCGAAGGTGGAAGGCTTCACCGTGCAGGCCATGGTACGCCGCCCCCATGCGCAGGAACTGATCGCCGGCATCGCCAATGATCCGACCTTCGGCCCTGTCGTGCTGTTCGGTCAGGGCGGCACGGCGGTCGAGGTGATCGGCGACCGCGCCGTCGCCCTGCCCCCGCTCAATGGCACGCTGGCGCGGGAAATGATCTCGCGCACCCGCGTCTCCAAACTGCTGGCAGGCTATCGCGATCATCCCCCGGCCAATATCAGCGCCGTTTCCGATACGCTCATCAAGATCGGCGAACTGCTGGCCGATCTGCCGCAGATTGCGGAACTCGACATCAACCCCCTGCTGGCGGATGAGAATGGCGTGATCGCGCTGGATGCCCGCATCGTGGTGCACGCCACCGCCATCGAGGGCACGAAGCGCTTCGCCATTCGCCCCTATCCGCCGGAATTTGTGAAGGACCTCATCCTGACGGACGGACAGGGCGTAACCCTGCGCCCCATCCGCCCCGAGGATGAACCCGGTCTGGTGGAGATGGTACATCTATCGGATGCGCAGGATGTGCGGATGCGCTTCCTCGGATCGGTGAAGGATTTCCCCCATCTCATGGCGGCGCGCCTGTCACAGATCGACTATGACCGCGAAATGGCCTTCGTCGCGGAAGGCCGGCCCTGTGAATTGCTGGGCGTGGTGCGCATCATCGCCGATCCGGATAATGAGGAAGCCGAATATGCGGTGATGGTCCGCTCGGACATGAAGGGCAAGGGGCTGGGCTACCGGCTGATGAACGAGATTCTCAACCATGCCCGGCACCGCGGCCTCAAGCGCGTGTTTGGCGATGTGATGCGAGAGAACGGCCCCATGCTGCATATGGCGGAAGATCTCGGCTTCCGGGTCTTCCCCGGCGAGGATGGTCCCACCGTGATGCGCGTGGTGATTGACCTTGCGGAGCATCCGGCCGCCTAGGTGTTCAGTCCCGGCACAAGGGCGCAGGGTGCATTTACATCCTGTCGTCCTCATCCCGGCCCGCCGGTCACAAGGTCTTGATGTGCATTGCAGAGAAAGCTGCGTGCAAGGGAATGCCTGACTATCTTTGTTCTTGCCGGAAGAAAAAAACAGTATCAAAGTGCCGGGCGATCGGAGAAGGGGTCAGCCCGTCTGCATGCCCGCTGTCTCGCGGGCGTGAGACAAAACGACTGTCTGTGCATCTTGCAGCAGAACAAGATGCGGAATTGCGAAGACAACAGGCCGGTCACACTGTGAGGGATATCGGTTTCGCAGCATGACGACACACGCATCGGGTTCTGCGCAAGCGCCTTGGCGATCTAAGTCTCTGGCCCAGCATGATCCCTTGACAGGCTTGCCCAACCATCTGCTGATGCTGGAGTTTCTTTCCGGTGCACTGGGTGCCGCCCACAAAGCCGTGACCGTTCTGTTTCTGGATCTCGACGATTTCAGCCATGTCAACGTAACCTATGGCGCGTGCAGCGGTGACAGGCTGCTTATGGAAATTGCCCGCCGGTTGCGACGCGGCGTGCGCGACAATGACCTTCTCGCCCGGGTGGGGCCAGACGAATTCGTGCTGATTGCCCCAGGCCTGGAAGATATGCGCACCATAGAACGACTGTGCGCGCGTCTGCAGGCGGCAATCAGCCCGCCACTCACCGTGGAAGACGCACCCGAAGGCGTGCACCCCACCCTCTACCCACAAGCCACGCTGGGCATCGCCATTGCCCCCCATGATGGAAGTGACGCTGAAGCCCTGCTGAACAGCGCCCGCCGGGCCCAGCAGCGCGCCAGAAGCGTGGGGCCGGGCGTCTTCAGCTTCTTCACCGGCGAGATGAAAAACGCCATGCCCGGCAAGCGCTCGCTGGAGGGCGATTTGCGGCAGGCCATTGTCTCGGACCAGTTCCTGCTGCTCTTCCAACCCCGCTGGAGCACCCGAACCCTGGACATATTGGGCGTGGAGGCCCTGATCCGCTGGGATCACCCGGAACTGGGCCGTCTCGCACCGGATGATTTTGTTCCGCTTGCAGAAAAGAGCGGCCTTGTCATTCCCATCGGCGAATGGGTGCTGCGCAAGGCCTGCGACACCATCTCCCGCATGCCCCGGCTCAATGTTTCCGTGAATGTGTCGGTGGTTCAGTTTCGTGGCACGGGATTGATCAGCACGGTGGAATCCGTCCTCAAGGAAACCGCTCTGCCTGCGCATCGCCTTGAGCTGGAGATGACCGAGAGCGTTCTGATCGAGAATACCGACAAGGCTCTGGAGGTGCTCTCCCACCTCAAGGAGATGGGTGTGCGCCTCTCCATGGATGATTTCGGTACGGGCTATTCCTCACTCGGCTATCTGCGGACCTTCCCCTTCGATGCCCTGAAAATCGACCGCCGCTTCGTCAGTGATCTCGACCACAACAAGGGGGCCCAGGCCATCGTGCAAGCCATTCTTGGGCTGGGCCGGGCGTTGGGCATGCAGGTGGTTGCGGAAGGGGTGGAAACCGCCAGCCAACTGGAATGCCTGAAGAACGACCAGTGCGATGAAGTGCAGGGCTTCCTCCTCGGCAAACCCATGACAATCGAGGATCTGGAGGCCTTTCTCTCCCTGCATCAGGACCCTGACAGACTTGTGTCTTGAGCTCTGCTGCTCATGCCAGCCTACCTTCCTTGAATTGAAGGCACATAAACCGGGAGCCCTTTCCCGAGAACCTCTCCTCCCCGCATATAAAGTCCTGTCAGCTCCGCCCCAGGGCCAGCGGATCAGGGAGTGGCACAAGGCTGCGCCGGGCCTGATGGAGAGTAACGGAGGGCGATTCTCCAAACAGCGTCTTGTAGCGCACCGAGAAGCGGCCGAATTCCCAGAACCCATACGCCGCCGCTATTTTGGAGACCGATGTTTCAGAGGCATCGCTTTCCACAAGGGCGCGACGCGCAAGATGAAGCCGCCGCAACCACAGATAACGGATAGGGCCCACGCCGATCTGCTCCTGACAGATTCTTTCCAGCGTGCGAACGGATACAGCTAAAGCCTGGCAGATTTCAGCAACATAGATCGCCTCATTGGTATGCGCATCAATATAATCCTCAAATTTTCGGATCAAATCCGCACGCTGCCGGATATAAGACCCATCCTCAGAGACCGCGCCATATCCCATGCAACGCACCATGGCGTAAGCAAGATGGCTCTCGAATGCACGGGCAATCTGGGGATCATTGAGACGACGATCCCTCACCACCGCCATGCGCACGGCTTCCTGATGCAGGAAGCGCAGCCTGAACAAATGGTCAGGAGTGGGCCGGAACGGGGTTGTCTCATGCAACCCAGCCAGATCCGCCCCCCCCCCCAGAAGGTGGCCTAGCCTTTCAAGATCCTGCGACGCAACTGACATGCTGCCAAACGCTACCGCCCCATCAATGACCTGCATTTCGGCTGCTCCAGGTCCTAGGAAAAGGACCGTATCACCAGGCACCTCATAACCGCCGTGACGCAGCAGACCCTGTGCATTCGACTGCTCCCAGGTTCTGAAAATGATGGCACGGCGTGAGGGATCCGGGGCGATACGGGCGATACGGGCGATACGGGGCGCAGTCTCCCAAAAATTCTGCATCCAGACAGCCCCCAGATCCATCCGCACCAATGCTGCCGCGAACTGCTGGCCAGAAACCTGTACTGTCTCGAACACAGGCCATCGAATAAAACGTCCATATTCAAGCGGATCAGAAAACACCCAGCGCGCAGAGATGTTTGTCATTTTGCGTCAAGTTTCCGCTTCGAAATATGACTAAATACATCAAATTTTATTTAATCATTACTGATGTCGGAAACTGCATAGACGGAATGTACGCCCCAAGCAATCGTCAAAGGTGCGAGCCTGTCGCCGGAGAGGCGCGGCTTCGCTGCGGATATCGACCCGATCCGGGGCTTGAGGGAGATACTTATTATGCAGCGCTTTTTCAGGAGGGCGATCGGCGCGAGCGCTCTCGCGCTCACAACCGGGCTTAGCCTGGCATCGCCTGTCGCAGCACAGGAGCAGAAGCGGCCGAACATTCTCTTCATCATGGGCGACGATATCGGCTGGATGCAGGTCGGCGCTTATCATCAAGGCATCTCACTTGGTGAAACACCCAATATTGATCGCATCGCGAATGAAGGTGGACAGTTCATGTCCTACTACGCGATGCAAAGCTGCACCTCTGGCCGCAATGCCTTCTTCACCGGCATGTATCCCTTGCGGACCGGCATGATTCCGCCTCAGCTGCCGGGCAGCCCCACCTATCTGCGCTCCGGCACACCGGCGATCGCGAAATTCCTGTATGACCTTGGCTACACCACGGGCGAATTCGGCAAGAACCACCTTGGCGACCATGCCGCCTCACTGCCTACCGCGCATGGCTTCCAGGAATTCTGGGGTTATCTCTATCATCTCGACGCCATGGAGCAGGTGAGCTTCCCCGACATCAACAAGACCCCGTTGGTACAGGGCATTGCACCAGCCTGTAAGAATACGCCTGTGAAGGGATTGCCGCCTGTTCCCGGCGCTGTGGACCCGGCGACAACCATCTGCCTGACTCCGCCGCGCCCGGTGATTTCCTGCACCTCATCCGATGGTACGCTTGAAAATCAGACATGCACGGATGAAGGCCCGCTCACCCTTGACCGGTCTCGCACGGTGGATGAGGAAATCTCGGCACATGTAATCGACTTCCTTGATCGCAATGCCCCGGAAAAGACCGGCAAGCCTTTCTTCATCTGGTACAACCCCGCGCGCATGCACATCACCACCATGCTGCCGGAAAAATATCAGAAGATGATCGGCACCCCCGGCGGCAAGGACTGGGGCTCCAACGAAGCCGGCATGAAACAGCTGGATGACAATATCGGCTATGTCTTCAAGAAGCTTGAGGACATAGGCGAAATGGACAACACCATCATTGTCTTCACCACGGATAATGGCGCTGAAACCCTCACCTATCCTGATGGTGGCACCACGCCTTTTGCGGGACAGAAGGGCGAATCCTATGAGGGTGGCTATCGCGTGCCCGCCGTCATCCGCTGGCCTGGCGTGATCAAGGCCGGGACGAAGTATAAGGAAATGTTCGCCTCACTCGACTGGCTCCCGACCTTCGTCGAGATCGCCGGCGGCGATAAGGGCAACGATCTGCGGGCAAAGATTGAAAAGGGCGCGTATCCGGGCATCGTCAAGACCACCCTCGACGGCGTCAACCAGATCGACTATCTCACTGGAAAGTCGAAGGATTCCGCTCGCGACTTCTTCTATTATTTTGATGGCTCGCAGCCGGCCGCCGTGCGCTACAAAAACTGGAAGATGTACTATCGCCTGTCCGAACCCGGCGCGGCGGGATGGATGATGCCAACCATTCAACTGCATTGGACGATGATCGACAATATCGGTCGTGATCCCTTCGAGCAGTCCGGCTTCGTGGGAGCGAAGACAGCCCTGGGCATGGGCGGCTCGCTCGATGTCCCCGCAACGGCTTATCAGTATGACTGGAACATGCTGCCGATTGGTCAGCAGCTCTGGCTGAAGTGGCTGGAAACACTCAAGGAATTCCCACCCTTGCAGGCTCCGGCAAGTTATAATCTGGATCAGGTGATCAATCAGATCAAATCCCAGCGTCATATCAGCCATGCAGGCGAGTGACCTCCGCTAAAGCAGATGGGGAGCGTGCCATGAAGGTCCGCTCCCCGTTTTTTCCAACAAACCTTCTATTTTGAGCAGCATCCTTTTCGCCTGGAAGGCCCGCGCGCATGAGACACGCCATGCCATCGGCGTCTGCAGAGCCCTGAAAAGGACGAAGATACGAGCCCGCATGTCAAAGACCATGACCTCACTCCTGCGCATGTGCCAGAATCATGTCTTGCTACTCCTGCGGTTTCTCGCGCGCTGCATTGTTTTGACCAGCCTCTTCCTGATCCCGACCGTCATGGTGCAACTTGCAATCGCAGCAGAGGTGATGCCAGTAGCTCGCCCTCATGGAACTGCGAGTGAAATCGGGCGACTGACAGGCTTTGCGCCTGAGGGTTATGTGGGCTCCAGCCGCTGCGCCAACTGCCATGCGACGGAAAATGAGGCCTGGGCCTCCTCTCACCACGCCCACGCCATGGACCGTGCCACCTCACAGACTGTTCTCGGAGATTTCTCCGGGGTCTCGGCCACGCATTTCAGTTCCAGCGCCCGCTTCTGGCGGGATGGTGAACGCTTTCTTGTCGAGACGGAAGATGCAGACGGCCAGCCTGCAACGTTCGAGATTTCCGATACGTTCGGCATCACACCGCTGCAACAATATCTGGTGCGCTTTCCTGATGGGCGCCGCCAGCCTCTGCCCTGGGCCTGGGATAGCCGGCCAAAGGCCGAGGGGGGACAGCACTGGATCCATGTTTATAAAGATGATGTCCCTGCAAACGATCCTCTGCACTGGACAGGCGTACTTCAGACTTGGAACCATATGTGCGCCGAATGCCATTCAACCGCACTCCAGAAGGGCTATGACCTCGACAAGGACAGCTATCAGACGACCTTTTCCGAGATCAGCGTCGGTTGTGAAAGTTGTCACGGGCCGGGGGCCGGACATCTCGCATGGGCGGAAAAAAAACCGCATTCTGATACGCCCCTGAAGGGTTTCAGCTCCACCGTCACGGTACGTGGGCCAGTAGACTGGACACCAGACCCAGAAACAGGCAGCCCCACAGCCTCCGTGCTCCATCCCGATGGAGATGAGGTGGAACTGTGTGCGCGTTGCCATGCCCGCCGCGGCCAGATTTCCGAAGACTGGCAACCGGGTCAACCGCTTACGCAGACACATCTGCCCGCCTTTCTGAGTGCAGACCTGTTCGAAGCGGATGGCCAGATGCTTGACGAGGTTTTTAACGACCATGCGTTCAAGCAATCAAAGATGTACGCCAAGGGCGTCGTTTGCAGCGATTGCCATAACCCGCATTCCGGCGCGCTCAAAGCGCCCGGCGCACAGGTGTGTGCGCAGTGTCATCTGCCGGAAAAATTCGAGACCACAACCCATAGCGGACACCCCATAGGTCCGGGCATGCCGGATTGCATTTCCTGTCACATGCCCGAGCGCACCTATATGCGGGTGGATGCGCGCCACGACCACTCCTTCCGCATCCCACGGCCCGACCTGAGCGCCTCGATTGGCACGCCCAACAGTTGCAATAGCTGTCATACGGATCGCACGCCGGGCTGGGCCGCCAACGCCGTGCAGAATTGGCACGGCGCGCCAGCCAAGGGTTTCCAGACCTATAGCGAAACCTTTCATGAAGCTCGGCAGGGAGATCCCGCCGCTCGCGCGAAACTGATTGCCCTGGCGAAGGCTCCTGAAGCCCCCGCCATCGCCCGCGCCACCGCGCTGGAAGAACTGGCTCGCTTCCCTTCCATCGCCACCCTTCAGGCCATCACAAAGGGCCTGAAGGGAACCGACCCCCAAATGCGGATCGGCGCACTGCATGCGCTGGCCGGCGCGCCACAAAGGGAGCGCCTGTCTCTTGCGGGCTCTCTGCTGGAAGACCCTGTGCTGGCTGTCCGCTCTTCGGCGGCACAATTGCTTTCAGATGTGCAGCCCGACACGCTTCCGGCTGAGGAGCGAAAACGGCTGCAATCCGCACTCACGGCCCATGAAGCCGAACTGCGCCTGAATGCGGATCGCCCGGAAGGGCGCGCCAATTATGCCAGCTATCTCATCAACCGCGGTGACAGGACCGGAGCGGAACGGCAATTGCGGGCCGGGCTGAAGCAAGCACCGGGTTTTGCCGCACTCTCAGTCAATCTGGCAGATCTTGTGCGCCAGAATGGTGATGAAGCCGCAGCCGAAGCCATATTACGGGAGGGTATCACCAACACCACCGCCCCCGCTCCTCTGCACCATGCTCTTGGTCTTAGCCTGGTACGCCAGAAACGCATGCCCGAAGCTGCCGCAGAGCTCCGCCTCGCCCATGACCTTGCACCCGAAAACACACATTATGCCTATGTTTTCGCCGTCCTGCTCCAATCCATGGGAAATCAGACGCAAAGCAGCGCTGTGGTCGCCAAAGCTCTGGAGCGAAACCCCTTCGACCCTGAACTTCTCGCTCTGGCCCTCAATGAGGCAATGGGCCGTCGGGAGGAGGAGTCCGTCCTGAAATATGCAACCCGCCTCTCCGCCCTCCGGCCTGAAGACGTTCAGATCACACGCCTTATCCGCTACCTCAACGACCTGAACAATAAAAATAACAACAATAGAAACTGAATACATGGATGCAGGAGATATTTGTCAGTTTTTTCTTGAAATTTCTGAACTTACATCCGGAAAACGTGAAAGCCAGACGTCATTAAGAGACTTCCAGAAGGGAGAAATCCATGGAAATTCGTCGTCGTGAATTCGCCGCCCTCCTCATCGGCACGGCAGCCAGCCTGACTTTGAATGGCCCCGCCTCGGCCCAGTCCACACAGGATGATCCCCTACCCTCCTGGAATGAAGGCGCGGCCAAGGATTCCATTCTGAAATTCGTCCAAGATACCACACAGAAAAGCAGCCCCCATTATGTACCGCCGGAAGAACGCATTGCATCTTTCGATCAGGACGGCACCCTTTGGGTTGAGCATCCCATATATACGCAGGTGATGTTCTGTCTGGAAAGCGTCCCGGCTCTGGAGGTCGAACAACCCGAACTGAAGAACAGGGAGCCGTTCAAGACTGTCCTGTCCGGGGATCGCGCAAAAATAGCGAAGTTCTCCATGGAGGATGTGTTCGAGATCGTCCTTGCTGTCCAGAGTGGCATGACAGTGGAAGTGTTTCGTGACAAGGCATTGAAATGGCTGGATACAGCACGTGACACACGATGGAACCGACCCTATACAGATCTCGTCTATCTTCCTATGCTAGAAGTCCTGCATTATTTGCGGGATAATGGTTATACCACCTTCATTGCCACAGGTGGCAGTTCGGGTTTCGTGCGCGAATACTCCCATAAAGTCTATGGCATCCCCCCGCATCAGGTCGCAGGCACCGCACAGCCGGTGATGTTCGGCTTCAACAAGAAGCATGAGCCCACACTGACCCGCGAGCCCAAGCTTGTTCTCAACAATCTTGAAGCGGGGAAAATCGAGAATTTCTGGCTGATGTACGGGCAACGGCCTCAGGCTGCATTCGGCAACTCCTCCACCGATGATCAGCAGATGCTTGAATATGTGAAGGCTGGGGGGCCAGCCTGCCTATCTGTTGCCGTGCTGCATGATGATCCGGTGCGCGAATATGCCTATGGCCCGGCCACCGGTCTGCCCAACACATCTGTCGGCACCTTCAGTCAGGAGATGTATGACATGGCGATGGAGCAGAAATGGACCGTCGTCAGCATGAAGAATGACTGGAAGCGTATCTTCACCTTCAGCGAATAAATCTGAATTCTCTCTTCACGTCCCAATAACTCCGGCCCTACAGGTGAGGTTCACCATCAGGCTCAGGGTTTGCTCAGGGTTCCGACAGGCATCATAACTGTCGTCCGTGAACAGATTCTGAGCCTTCTGGTGGCAATTCCTCACGCCAGGCCCATTACATTGATATGGGTGGGTCCATATTTGGACAGTTCAAACCCCACAGGCGCAAATCGGCTGCCCCCCATCATCCCCGGCAATCTCAGTAGCAACAGCGACCACCTTCTCTGGAGGTGAATGGCCATGAACATACCGGGCATCAAAACAGAGCCTTTGCAGCCTCGCCTGCATCATTCCTGCGCAACTTCTGATGAAAAAATGATGCCGGCCTCTGCAACGCGCAATCCGCTCACCGGCAGACAGGCACCTGCCGCAAAGAGCGGAAATTTATGACATTTCCTTGTCATATCATATCCAGAAAAATCATAGGTTCATAATACGAACCTTAATTCCATATCGAAACCCACCTAATTCTCGAACAAATTCGTAGCCTCAGAGTTGAATCTCGGGAAAAACCGGATAAGCATAAGCCAGAATAAATAAAGCCGGTCCACAAAGTGGATCCGAAGAGCATCATGCAGGAGCTTGCGGCCTGCTGTTGGGAGGAAAAGCAAGATGCCACGTTCCGGGCAGGCGTCCGCCAGCACCACTGCGCTTTCGACAAGCGAGATCGAAGGTCTCCAGCTGGCACAGGAATCTCTGGGGGAGCCCATTGCGGAGAGCGCCCATGGTGGCGGACTAGGCTATGCCGATACGCCGCTGGCCAATCTGGCCGGACGCATCGAGCATGTGCTGGGGATGCTGATCGAGATTCCCGTCGCCATTCTGGTGGCCATTGAAATCGCCATCCTGTTTTCCGGCGTGGTGGCCCGTTACGTGTTTCACGAGCCCCTGCTGTGGTCGGATGAACTGGCCTCCATCCTGTTTCTCTGGCTGGCCATGCTGGGCGCGTCCGTCGCCTTCCGGCGCGGCGAGCATATGCGCATGAACGCCATTTCCGGCATGGTGAGCCCCGCCGGGCGCGCCTTTCTGGATGTCATCGCCGTCACGGCCGCACTGGCCTTCTGCGTGCTGGTTATTCCCCATGCATGGGAATATGCCCATGAAGAGGCCTATATCCGCACGCCAGCACTGGATCTCCAGAATTCCTGGCGCGCCGCGGCGCTGGTAGTGGGCCTTGGCGCGATGATCTGCTTCGGTATTCTGCGACTGATCCGCTATGGCCGCCCGCTGCTGGTTCTCGCCGCGCTGGTGGTGACCATCGCTATCATTGGCGGCTTCTGGATGCTCGCCCCGGTTCTCAAGACACTGGGCAATTACAATCTGCTCATCTTTTTCGTGGGTGTTGTCGGCACCTCTGTGTTTGCCGGCGTGCCCATCGCCTTTGCCTTCGGCATCGCTACGGTCGGCTATCTGGCGCTGACCACCCACACCCCGCTGATGATCGTGGTGGGCCGCATGGAAGAGGGCATGAGCCACCTCATCCTGCTCTCCGTGCCGCTGTTCGTGTTTCTGGGCATGCTCATCGAGATGACGGGCATGGCGCGGGCCATGGTAACCTTCCTTGCCAGCCTTCTGGGCCATGTGCGCGGCGGCCTGCATTATGTGCTGATCGGTGCCATGTATCTGGTTTCCGGTATTTCTGGAGCCAAGGCTGCGGATATGGCCGCGGTGGCTCCGGTGCTGTTCCCGGAGATGAAGAAGCGTGGCGCGAAAGAGGGCGATCTGGTCGCCCTGCTGTCGGCGACCGGTGCGCAGACGGAAACCATCCCACCCTCCATCGTTCTCATCACCATCGGTTCCGTCACCGGCGTGTCGATCGCTGCACTGTTCACCGGCGGCCTGCTGCCAGGCCTGGTGCTGGGCGTCACGCTCTGCTTCGTGGTGTGGTGGCGTTATCGCGGCGAGGATCTGCGCGATGTGCACAAGGCCGGCTGGGATGAAGTAGGCAAGAGCTTCGTCATCGCCTTCCCGGCCATTGCCCTGCCCTTCGTCATCCGCGCCGCCGTGATTGAAGGCGTCGCAACCGCGACCGAGGTCTCCACTGTCGGCATTGCCTATTCGGTGGTTGCGGGGCTGGTGATCTACCGTCAGTTCGAATGGTCGCGTCTCAAATCCATGCTGATCGATACGGCGGCCCTGTCTGGTGCGATCCTGCTCATCATCGGCACGGCCACCTCCATGGCCTGGGGCCTGACTCAGTCCGGTTTCTCGCACCAGCTTGCCAATTTCATGACCCACCTGCCGGGTGGCGCAATGACCTTCATGGCGGTGTCCATTGTGGCCTTCATCCTGCTGGGGTCAGTGCTGGAAGGTCTGCCTGCCATCGTGCTGTTCGGCCCACTGCTGTTCCCCATTGCGCGCGCCGTCGGCATTCATGAGGTGCAGTATGCCATGGTGGCCATTCTGGCCATGGGCATCGGCCTGTTCGCACCGCCCTTCGGCGTGGGCTATTATACCGCCTGCGCCATTGGCCGGGTGGATCCGATGGCCGGTATCCGCCCCATCATCAGCTACCTGATTGCCCTGTTCATCGGCATTATCGTGGTTGCTGCGGTGCCGTGGCTCTCCATCGGCTTCCTCTGAGGAACCCCTCAGGCTGACGCCCGAACACGATATGAGGGAGACGCGCCGCGCCTCCTTCCGCCCGGCTCCGCCGGCTCTTTTCAAACCATCACAATCAAAAGCGCCCAAGAGCGCGATCCAGGGAGAAAAACAATGTTGAACCGCCGTCAGATGCTGCAGATGACCGCTCTGGGCGCCGGAGCCCTCGGCACCGGTGCGCTGGCCATGCCGCATGTCGCGCGCGCCGCGGGGCCGGAATTCACCTACAAATACGCCAACAACCTACCCCTGTCGCATCCGATGAACATCTGCGCCAAGCAGGCCGCCGAGCGCATCCGGGAGCAGACCGACGGGCGCTTCGAACTGCAGATCTTCCCCAGCAACCAGCTCGGCTCCGATACCGACATGCTCAGCCAGCTGCGCGCGGGCGGCGTGGAATTCTTCACCCTTTCAGGCCTCATTCTGTCCACGCTGGTGCCGGTCACGGCCATCAACAGCCTCGGCTTCATTTTCCCGGATTACGCTTCAGTGTGGAAGGCCATGGATGGTGGGCTGGGCGCCTATCTGCGCCAGCAGATCTCTAAGGTGAATCTGGTGCCCATGGAGAAGATCTGGGACAACGGTTTCCGGCAGGTCACCACCTCCACAATTCCAATCGTGACCCCCGCCGATTGTGATGGTCTCAAGATCCGCGTGCCGGTGAGCCAGATCCTCACCTCCCTGTTCCAGACTCTGGGCTCCGCGCCGGTGGGCATGAACTTCGCCGAGGTCTATTCCGCCCTGCAGACCCGCGTGATCGACGCCCAGGAAAACCCTATGGCCGTCATCTCCACCGCCAAGCTGTATGAGGTGCAGAAGAACCTGTCCCTCACCAACCATGCCTGGGATGGCTACTGGTTCCTGGCCAATGGCCGCGCCTGGCGTCGCCTGCCTGAGGATATTCAGGAGATCGTCGCCAAGAACATCAATCAGGCCGGCATGGATGAGCGCGCGGCTGTCGAGAAGATGAATCTCGAGCTGGCCGAGGGCCTCGCAAAGGAAGGCATGGCGGTGAACAAGGTGGATACCGCCCCCTTCCGCGAGAAGCTGCGCGAAGGTGGCTTCTACACCGAGTGGAAGGGCAAGTTCGGCGATGCCGCATGGGATGTGCTGGAACAGTATACCGGCAAGCTCATCTGAAGATGAACGGGGGCTGAAACTGCTGTTTCAGCCCCTGCCCTGAACATAACACAGCAGAACACTGCATCGGCCGTGGCGACATGCTGGTTGTCGCTGCCGGACGGAAGACGATGGCGCATGTCTGCCCGACAGCCACGCTCCGCCCGGACAGCGGCCATGACTGCAGGGTGGAGGAGATATCATGGCAGGTCGTATGGCGGGCAAGCGCGTTCTGGTAACAGGCGCAGGCTCCAGCGGTGAGGGCTGGGGCAATGGCAAGGCTGCGGCCGTGCTCTATGCCCGCGAAGGCGCACAGGTGCTGGCAGTTGATCTGCGGCGGGAAGCTGCCGAGGAAACACGCGACATCATCATGAAGGAAGGCGGCGTCTGTGAGGTCGCCACCGGCAATGTTGCAAAATCCGGGGATTGCGCCGCCATGGTGCAGGCCTGTGTGGATGCCTTTGGCGGCATTGACGTGCTGCACAACAATGTGGGCATCGCCGAAACCGGCGGACCAGTGGAAGCCAGCGAAGAAAGCTGGAACCGTGTCATCGCCGTGAACCAGACCAGTGTCTTTCTCACCTGCAAGCACGCCTTGCCCCATATGGTGGCGCAGGGTGGCGGCAACATCGTGAATGTCTCCTCCGTGGCGGCGCTGCGCTGGATCGGCTTTCCCTATGCCGCTTATTCCGCATCCAAAGCTGCCGTTCTCGCGCTGACACAGAACATTGCCCTACAATATGCCGGACAGGGCATCCGCGCCAATTGCGTGCTGCCCGGACTGATGCACACGCCCATGATCAACGCCCCGCTGGCAGACAGCTATGGTGGCGATGTGGACGAGATGATCGCCAGACGTGACCGCCTCTCCCCCACCGGGAAAATGGGCAATGCCTGGGATACCGCCTATGCTGCCCTGTTTCTGGCTTCTGATGAGGCCCGCTACATCAATGGCGCGGATCTGGTCGTGGATGGCGGCCTGACGGGACGCTGCGCCTGAATGCGCATCTGTTCCGCCTGACAGGGACAAGGCCGGCACAGCAGGGCAAGTCCGTCTAATGAGTTCCGTATTACGGAACTCATTTTAAAACAAAGACTTTCGCACTCGTTTTACCGTGACAGTATCTTTTATTTATGCCTATTCTTAATGGCATGAATTCGGAAGATAAGATCCGTATCATGGACCATCGAGTCATGGATGAAGACAGAAGAGATGGCGCTCAAAGCATAGAGCGCACCTTGAAGCTGATGCAGCTGGTGGGGCGAGCCGGCCCGGAAGGCACACGGCTGGCGGATCTGGTCGCCCACTCCAGCCTGCCCAAGCCTACCGTGCGACGCCTGCTTCTGGCGCTGATGCGGGGCGGCATGGTCGAGCAGGACAGCGTCTCCCGGCGCTATTTCATCGGCCCGGAAGCCTATGTGCTGGGCATTGCCGCCAGCGCGCGCTTCGGCATCCACGCCCTGTCTCTCGCGGGCCTGTCCCGCCTGGCCATCGCCAGCGAGGACAGCGCCTTTGTCTCCGTGCGACGGGACAGCTTCTCCGTCTGTCTGCATTGCGAGGAAGGTGCCTTCCCCATCCGCACCCAGGTGCTCAAGGCAGGCGATCGCCACCCGCTGGGCGTGGGCGGGGGCAGTCTCGCCATTCTCGCGGCCCTCTCTGATGAAGGTGTGACACAGGTTCTCGAGCAGAACGCAAAATTATTGCGGGATGAATACCCCACCTATTCTCCGGAACTTCTTTGGCGCTGCGTCGAAGAGACCCGAAAGAACGGATACGCCTTCAATCCAGGCATTCTCATGCCAGGGTCATGGGCCATCGGTATTGCGGTGCGCGATGCGCAGGGCCAGCCCATTGGCGCGCTCTCCATCGCCGCCATTGAAAGCCGCCTGCAGGAAGAGCGCCGCATCGAACTGGCGCCGATTCTGCGCAAGGAAGCCCTCATGCTGGAGGCTGCCCTGCAACAGCCCTCCACCCACTCCGGCGAGCAACAGGCGCATCTGCGCCGCGCCCAGCTTGCCGCTCTCACGCACAACAGAAAGACATCGAAATGACACGAGCCTGTATTGTCGGCGTCGCCCATACCCAGTTTGGCAAATCCGAAGATCCCGATACCGAAGCCCTGATGGCCCGCGTATCCGGCGCAGCCATTGAGAATTCCGGCCTCACGCCTGAACAGGTGGACGGCATCTTTGTGGGCGTGATGAATTCCGGCTTCTCCAAGCAGGATTTTCAGGCCGGCCTTGTGGCGCTGGCCGATGAGCAGCTGGCTTATACGCCGGCCGCGCGCATGGAAAATGCCTGCGCCACCGGTTCCGCCGCGCTCTATAGCGCTCTGGATTTCATCGAATCCGGTCGCGGCCGCGTCGCCCTTGTGGTGGGTGCGGAAAAGATGACGGCCAAGCCCACGGCGGAAGTCGGCGATATTCTGCTGAATGCCTGCTATCGCAAGGAAGAGGCGGATATCGAGGGCGGCTTTGCCGGCGTGTTCGGCCGCATCGCCCAGACCTATTTCCAGCGCTATGGCGACCGTTCCGAGGAACTGGCCCGCATTGCCGCCAAGAACCACCATAATGGCGTGTCCAACCCCTATGCGCAGATGCGCAAGGATCTGGGCTTCGAGTTCTGTAACACGGTTTCCGACCGCAACCCTCTGGTGGCTGGCCCGCTGCGCCGCACGGACTGCTCGCTGATCTCCGATGGCGCAGCCGCGCTGGTGGTGGCGGATGAGGAGATCGCCCGCGACCTGCCGCGTGCCATTTCCTTCCGCGCCCGCGCCCATCGCAATGACATCCTGCCCCTGTCGCGCCGCGACCCCATCGCATTTGAGGGTGCCCGTCGCGCCTGGGCCGCCGCGCTGGAGCAGGCTGGCATGACGCTGGATGATCTCAGCCTTGTCGAAACCCATGACTGCTTCACCATCGCCGAGATGATCGAATATGAAGCCATGGGTCTGGCAAAGCCCGGCGAGGGCTACAAGGTGGTGCGCGAAGGCCTGACCGAAAAAACCGGCCGCCTGCCGGTGAACCCCTCGGGCGGTCTCAAGGCCAAGGGGCACCCGGTCGGCGCAACCGGCGTTTCCATGCATGCCCTGTGCGCCATGCAGCTTCTGGGCGAAGCCGGCGACATGCAGATCAAGGATGCCGCCGTGGCCGGCATCTTCAATATGGGCGGCGCGGCCGTCGCCAATTATGTCTCGATCCTGGAGCGACTGAAGTGAGCGGCGCGGCACCGAAAGGGGGCGTGGCCCCCTGCACCAAGCGTGTGATGAATCTGGCCCATTTCCTGCGTCAGGCGGCCCGCCGCTTCCCGCAGGAGGTTGGCTTTGTCCATGGCGATCTGGTTCTCGACTGGAGTCAGATTGATGCGCGGGTGGATGCCATGTGCATCGCACTGACCGCCCATGGCGTCACCAAGGGGGATCGCGTTCTGGTGCAGTCCAAGAACTGCGCGCAGATGTTTGAATCCATGTTCGCCTGTTTCCGCATGGGCGCGGTATGGGTGCCCACCAATTTTCGGCAAACCCCGGATGAGGTGGCCTATCTGGCCGAGGCCAGCGGCGCGACAGCCATGATCTGCCACGCCGATTTCCCGGACCATGTGACCGCCGCCCGCCGCGATGCGCCCGGCATTCATACGGTGGTGGAGATTGGCGAGACCGGCCTCGGCCTTTCCTATGATGCACTGGTGGCCGAACATCTCGGCACGCGCTTCACCCCTGCGGATGTGGAGCATGATGACCCGTGCTGGTTCTTTTTCACCTCCGGCACCACGGGCCGGCCGAAAGCGGCTGTTCTCACCCACGGGCAGATGGGCTTTGTCGTCACCAATCATCTGTGTGACCTGATGCCCGGCACCACCCAGCAGGATGCCTCACTGGTGGTGGCCCCGCTCTCCCACGGGGCGGGCATTCATCAGCTCGTCAACACCGCCCGCGCGGTGAAGACTATTCTTCTGCCCACTGAGCACTTCGATATTCCCGAAGCCTGGCGCATCGTGCAGGACTGGAAGGTGACGAACATCTTCACCGTACCCACCATCACCAAGATGCTGGTGGAACACCCCTCGGTGGATGCGTTCGACCATTCTTCCCTGCGCTATGTGATCTATGCCGGCGCACCGATGTATCGGGAAGACCAGAAGCGTGCGCTGAAGAAGCTGGGCAAGGTTCTGGTGCAGTATTTCGGGCTCGGGGAAGTGACCGGCAACATCACGGTTCTGCCTCCTGCCCTGCATGAAGTGGAAGACGGCCCGCATGTAAAGATCGGCACCTGCGGTTTTGAACGCACAGCCATGCAGGTGCAGATTCAGAATGAGGATGGCGCGGAAGTGAACCCGTTCGAGACGGGCGAGATCTGCGTGTGCGGCCCGGCCGTTCTGGCCGGCTATTACAACAACCCCGAGGCCAATGAAAAAGCCTTCCGCAAGGGCTGGTTCCGCACCGGTGATCTCGGCCATATGGATGAACAGGGCTTCGTCTATATTACCGGCCGGGCTTCGGACATGTATATCTCCGGCGGCTCGAATGTCTATCCGCGTGAGATCGAGGAAAAACTCCTCACCCATGCCGATATTGATGAAGTGGCCATTGTGGGCGTACCGGACCCCAAATGGGGCGAGGTGGGCATTGCGGTCTGCGTGACCCGCGCCGGATCTGCCGTCACCCAGGAAGAGATCCTCGGATTTCTGGAGCCGAAGGTCTCCCGGTACAAGCTGCCCAAGCGTGTTCTGTTCTGGGACAGCCTGCCCAAATCGGCCTATGGCAAAATTACCAAGAAAATGGTGCGCGAAGCGCTGGAAGAGCGCGGCGAACTGGCAACGCACATTGCTGCAGCCCAGTAAAGCAGCCCGTCAGATCATTCAAAAAAGGAAGTGCTGTGTCCAAGGAAGGTTCTGTGATTGTCACCGGAGGTGCTTCCGGTATTGGCCTTTGCGTTGTGGAAGAACTTCTGCGCGAAGGCCGCCATGTGATCGCCGCAGATATTGGTGAGGCGGCCCTTGAAAGCGCCAGCGCCACCCTTGCGATCCATGGAGACAAAGTGCATTTCGCCCGTCTCGATGTAACCGACGAAACCGGCGTGATCGAAGCTGTGGCGGGCTGGGCGAAAACGTTTGGGCCCATAAGCGGGCTTGTGAATTCTGCCGGCATCGGCATTCTCACGCCCGCCTTTGAAACCACGGTGGAGGAATTCCGCCGGATTCTGGATATCAACCTCATTGGCAGCTTCATCATCACCCGCGAAGTGGCGAAGCTGATGAAGGACACTGGCGGTGGCTCCATCGTCAATATCGCCTCGGTTTCCGGCTTGCTCGGCAATATGAACCGAACGGCTTATGGCTCATCCAAGGGCGCGGTCATCCAGATGACCCGCATTCTGGCTGTGGAATTTGCCGAGCATGGCATTCGCGTCAACGCGATCGCACCTGGCCCGATCGAAACGCCCATGGCTAAAGTCATCCACTCGGCCGACAAGCGAAAGGCCTGGGAAGAAACCGTGCCGATGCATCGCTATGCCACGCCGGATGAGGTTTCCGGTGCCGTCGTCTTCCTGCTGAATGAGGGCAAGGCCAGCTATATCACCGGCCAGACCCTCGCCGTGGATGGCGGCTTCAGCATTGGCGGCCTGCTGCAGCCGGTGTGATGCTGCATTCCAGTTCCTGTATGCCCGCAGAAGTGAAAAGACCCCATACCGCAAGTATGGGGTCTTTTCTTATGGATCTTTTCAAGAACTTCAGGTGAAGTCTGTCGGATTGACAGAAATAGAGCGCTTGAGCGCCCGCAACCCGAAAGTGGAGCGCGACTGTCGAATCCCCTCAATCCGGTAGAGCCGCTCACGCAAAAAGCGCTCATAATGTTCCGTCCCCGCTACGGCCACCTTCACCAGATAATCATATTCGCCAGTGACGAGATGCGCCTCGACGACTTCCGGGATCTGAGTGAGCAGTTCTCCGAACCGCTCCAGCACCTTTTCATCGTGACGCGCCAGCGATATCTCGATGAAGACGGTATCCGTCAGCCCAATGGCCTTGTGATCAATGACAGCCACATAGCCATCAATCACACCCATGGCCTCCAACCGCTTCACCCGCGTCCAGCAAGGCGACTGGGACAGCCCCACCTGTTGCGCCAGTTCGGCCATGGTCAGCCGGCCATCCGCCCGCAAGGCCGAGAGGATCTTGCGGTCCATCATGTCCAGCGGGCGTTGGTCTGCCGCTGATGCAGATTTTTTGTTCTTCTGTGTCACGGAATGGTTCATTCCTGTTCTGAATCTCAGGTCTATCGCAAAAAAATAAGAAAGATATCCCTGCGATTCAGGAATATAGTATGATTATGCCTGATGGTCAGCGACCTGGGCACAAGAAAGCATCATGAAAAGATGCCCTCAACCGGGTAGGGAACAATCGCACTTGTGCGATGCCGCGTGTAATGACGCCATGCACAAAAGGCGCAAAATCCTTCTGCGCACTCATGGCTCAGGCGGCAGATCGTCTCCCAACCGCTTTGCAGGACATCCCTCGTGCAGCCTTTGGAGACCTGAGATGAAAGCTGAAGCCTCCTCGCAGTTTCCGCGTCCCAGAACCCTGATCCATCCGGGCGGCTATAATCCCGTGCGCATTCACAGCCTGCATTCGCAGACAGCGCGCCATATCCGCCTGTCACTGAAGCCGGGCCTCAGCCTGTTTGAGGCGTTGGTGCAGCCTCTTGCGGAAAACGGCATCCGCCATGCTTCCACCACCATTCTGGGCGGCATGTTCTCAACGCTGGATTATTGCGTCGCTCCGCCGGACCCGACGAAAAAGGCCGTGATCGCCTACACCAAACCCATCTATGCCGGGCGCACCTATATGGTGTTTGGCAATGCCACGGTCGGGGTCAGCATGTCCGGCAAACCGCTTGTGCATTGCCATGCGGCCATTCGCACAGAAAGCGGTGAGGTGAAGGGCGGGCATATTCTCACCGAAAGCTCCATCATCGGCGAAACGCCCATTTCCATTCTGGTGACCTCCCTCGACAGCTTCGAGCTGCGCCAGTCCTTCGATCCTGAAACCAACATTCCCCTTCTCCAGCCCTGCAAGGCCGAAGCCCATGACTGACGCTACAAGGTCTGACGCGACAATGACTTCCGCATCCCCCGCTTCTGCCACCACGGACATGCCGGTGACGGTGGTAGAAAATGGCCATATGGGGCGCGTGGCCTATGCCCGCATCGCCCCCAATGAAGACCTTGTGCGCTGTATTGAAAAGCTTTGCCTCGTCAATGGCTTCCGCAATGCATTCGTGCGTGGCGCGCTGGGCAGTCTGGTGGATGGATGCCTCGGCACGCAAGATGGCAAATATCTCCATATCAAGGGCCCGGCCGTTGAAATCGTAAGTCTGGCCGGCGAAGTGCGCGAACAGCCGGATGGCTCGCTTTCAGCGGCACTCTCCGGCGTGGTCGCGGACCCTGAAGGCAATGTCTATGGCGGCCCCTTCATTCCCGGTTCCAACATTGTCTGCATGACATTCGAAGTGACACTGGAAGAATGGCTGCCTGAAAAGGCGTGAGCCCATCTGCACGGGGCTGCCTCGGCCTCCCCTGGGAGGCATGTCAGGCAGCTCCATCCAAGCCACATGAAAAGATCCACAATATAGATCCCGCAGATTGCAAAACAGCCCGGTACATCTTTTGTTTTTACGCGTTTTGCATTGCGTATGAAGTGAAACGGTACGAAAATAGAAAGCAGAAACAACAATACAATTTCATGTAACGGATCGTCCGACAGCAATGTCGTGCCGCCGGGAGGCAAAGCTGAAGTGGGGCAGCGCCTGACAAATTCAGGCCTGCTATAGGGCGCAGATATGCGCCCGGCCTGCGAACCTGTCATTCTGGTTCGTGCATTCACGTGCTTTTCCCACATGAATCCTGCACCCATGCAGGCATGGGCCGGTGTCACAGCATGGCCGGCGGCAGGCATCAGCCGGATGCGGAAGGAGCAGGTTTGATGAGCAGCGCCGGCGCAACACTTGTCGCGCAACTGAAATCGATCGTCGGGGCCCGGCATGTGCTGACGGAGCCTTCACAAACCGCACGTTTCCGCACGGGTTTCCGCTTTGGCAATGGCCCGGCGCTGGCCGTGGTTTCGCCCGGCAGCCTGGTGGAACAGTGGCACGTGGTGAAGGCCTGTGTAGAAGCCGGCGTCATTATCATCATGCAGGCGGCCAATACCGGCCTGACGGGCGGCTCTACGCCGGATGGGGCGGACTATGATCGTCCCGTCGTCATTCTCAGCACGGTGCGCCTCAACCATATCCGCCTGATTGATGACGGTCGTCAGGTGGTGTGCCATCCCGGTGCGCGACTCTATGAACTGGAAGATGCCCTGCGCCCGTTGGGGCGCGAGCCGCATTCCGTGATTGGTTCATCCTGCATCGGCGCCTCGGTGCTGGGCGGGGTCAGCAACAATTCCGGCGGCGCGCTCATTCATCGCGGCCCGGCCTATACGGAGCTGGCCCTGTTCGCCCAGGTGGATGAGAGCGGAAAGCTCAATCTCATCAACCATCTCGGCATCAATCTGGGGGATGACCCGGAAACGATCCTCGGCGCGCTGGATGCCGACAACTTCACCGATGCGCACATCACGCATGATCCCAACCGGATGGCGTCAGACAAGGATTACGCCGCTCATGTGCGCGATGTGGAGGCGGAAACACCAGCCCGTTTCAATGCCGATCCGCGCCGCCTGTTTGAAGCTGCGGGCAGCGCCGGCAAGGTGGTGACATTCGCCGTTCGGCTCGACACCTTCCCGATGGAGAAGCAGACGCAGGTCTTCTATATCGGCACCAATGATCCAGCAGAATTGGAAGATATTCGCCGGAATATTCTTGCAAAATTCAGGAATTTGCCCATTGCGGGCGAATATATTCATCGCACGGCGTATGATATTGCCGCCATCTATGGCAAGGACATGTTCCTCGCCATCGAAAAACTGGGCACGGCCCGCCTGCCGGATCTGTTTGCCTCAAAGGCCCGGTTTGATGCCATCACCGGGCAGGTGCCCTTCCTGCCGCGTCATCTGAGTGACAGGATGATGCAGGCGGCGAGCCGTTTGTTCCCCTCACATCTGCCCCGGCGCATGAATGACTATCGTGATGCTTATGAACATCATTTGATGCTCAAAATGGGCGGCGAGGGTATTGAAGAAGCCCGCGCGTATCTCTCCGAATTCTTCCCCTCTGCGCAAGGCGACATGTTCGAATGCACACCCGCGGAAGGCACGAAAGCCTTTCTGCACCGCTTCGCGGCGGCGGGTGCCGCCATTCGCTATCGCGCCGTCCATCGCAATGAAGTGGAAGATATTGTCTCCCTTGATATCGCGCTGAAGCGTTCAGACCGGGAATTTGTGGAAACGCTGCCTCAGGAGATGGATGATATCATCATCCACAAGCTCTATTATGGCCACTTCTTCTGCCATGTCTTCCATCAGGATTACATTGTTCGCAAGGGCCATGACCCGATTGCGCTGGAACATGCCATGTGGAAGCTTCTGGATGTGCGCGGAGCGCAATATCCGGCCGAGCACAATTTCGGACATCTCTATGATGCTCCCGATCAGGTGGTGAGCCATTACAAGACGCTCGACCCCTGCAACTGCCTCAATCCCGGCATTGGCCGCACCACCCGGACCATGCGCTGGATTCCACCGGAAGAGCGACAGGCCAGACCCTCAGCCTGAGGCCAGCCCCCAGCACCCGGCCGGACACTATTCTAGCCGGGTGCAATCAACGGATTGGTGCGACGCACGAAGGTCTTGACGGCGAAATTGGACTGGATGCGCGCCACCCCCGGCAGGGTGGTGAGATAATCCAGCGTGGCCTGATAATGGGGCAGATCCCGCACGGTGGCGTGCAACATGTAGTCCGTGCTGCCACTGATGAGAAAACCACCAATGACCTCCGGCATCTGCGCCACCTCGGCCTCGAAATGATCGAGAATTTCCTTCACCTGCCGCTCAAGCGTAACATGGATGAACACCGTCATCGCACCCAGAATGCGCCGCTCATCAATATCCACCATATAGCCGCGAATAGTGCCCTCTTCCTCCATGCGATGCACACGGCGCAGGGTTGGCGAAAAGGACAGGCCGATGCGATCTGCCAGTTCCCGCCAACTGATGCGCCCTTCATCGGACAGCACCTGAAGAATGCGCAGATCGAACTGATCCAGCTCTCGATCCGGGTTCATATGATCTTCTCTTTCAGTATTTTTCAGATCAATTGATCCAATATTTTGGCAAATGATACATCAGAACGCACCCACATGTCTGTAAAATAGCTGTATGTTCCTATGATGGGAGGACACAGGTGCGGGCCAGCCCGGGCACCGATGTCCACAGGGCTGTGTGCAAGCATGGCCCTTCAACAACCAAAAACACAGCACATCTTCACCCAAGGCTCGCACCGCCATGAATGACATTGCCCCGCACCATGAACGCTCCGAACATTTCGCTGATACTTCCCTGAATACAGAAATGCCCGCTGCCCCCGTGGAGCATGTGTGCCACCCCGGCCCCGCCGCACCAGACCGCATCCAGACCCTGCGCACCGGCCTTGTTCCGGTACGGGGTCAGTTACAGATGGGTGAAACCCTGACAGATGGCCTGCATCGGCTGTTTCAGGCGGCCGGTTGCCGGGGTGGCCTTGCCCGGCTGGAAGGTGGTGCCTGCGCACCCTTCCATTTTGTCGGCCCGGCCTTCTCGACGGATGCTGAACATGCCGCCTGGTACAGCGAAACCCGCACACCGCCGGGCGGCGCCAGCATTGTTGCAGCAAGTGCTGTGGTGGGTTGGCGAGATGGGCAGGCCTTCGTGCATTGTCATGGGCTCTGGGAGGCGGAAGGTGATCTGCCGCCGATGGGCCATATGCTGACCTCGGAATGCGTGGTGAGCGCCCCCATTACCGTCACCGGCTTCGGCAGCCCCACGGCCAGCTTCGAATGCCAGCCGGATGCCGAAACCAACTTCATGCTCTATACACCCACTGGCACCCCGCACCCGGATGAAAGCGCCGGCTTCGGCCTTTTGCTGCGCATTCGGCCGCATGAGGATTTCAGCCGCGCCATCGAAACGGCATGTGCGGCCCATGGCATTGCCCATGCAGATATTATCGGCCTCGGCAGCATCATTCGTCCGGACTTCGAGGATGCCCCCCGCATCACCTGCCCCATCACCGAAGTCATGGTGGAAAAGGGCGTCGTGGAACAGGGCCATGCCCATATCCGCATGACGGCCGTGGATGTGCATGGCACGGTGCGCACCGGCATGCTGCGCTCTGGCGGCAACCCGGTCTGCGTCACTGCGGAACTGCTGCTCGTGGCCCGCAGCTGAGCACAAAAGGCACAAGACTGAGGCAGCAGAAGAGATATAAATCCCGCAGCTGCCTCAGTATTCATATCGCCGATTCACAGAATACAGCACTATTTTTCTATATCCCGCCAGCGTTTTCTTCCCCCCTGCCGCCCGGCTCATCCAGCGCCGGCACCGGCCCTTCATGCCCCAGCTCCCGGAACAGCCAAGCCTGAAACAGCCGGATTTTCGGCAGACGCGCGCGGGATTTCATGAACATCAGGCTGTGGCCGCTGATTTTCGGCCCCTCCATGCCGAAGGGCGCGACAAGCTGGCCAGAGGCCAGTTCACGCTGCACCAGCATATGGCTTTCCAGACACACACCCACACTGTCTACGGCCGAACTGATGGCCATGAAGGAGCGGTCAAACCGAGGGCCACGGGCTAGGTCGATCGGGGGCGCGCCAGCCCATTTCAGCCAGTCTCCCCAGCTGATGAGATTGACCTCGGAATGGATCAGCGTGTGATGACGCAGATCCGCCGGCGTGCGGATGGGATAATCCCCATGCATCAGCGCTGGTGAACACAGCGGCAGAACAGTTTCTTCCGGAAAAGGCACCACCGCGACGCCCGTGGTGGGAAAGACCGTGCCATAGCGGATATCCAGATCCGCCTCACCCGTCGCCAGATCCACAGGGGCCACGGACGCGTTCACGCGCACATCCACATCCGGATTCTGTGAACTGAAACGCGAAAGGCGCGGCATCAGCCATTGGGCGGCCAGACTTGGCACCACATGAATGGTGAGAATATCGCTCTTGCTGGAACGGGCGATGCTGCGGGTTGCCGTCTCGATCGCGCCGAATGTTTCAGCGATCTGCTCGGCATAGCGCCGCCCCAGATCCGTGAGCACGATGGAGCGATGCACCCGGTGAAACAACGTCACCCCCAGCTCCCGCTCCAGCGCCCGCACCTGATGGCTGATGGCAGAAGGGGTGACCAGAAGTTCCTCGGCAGCGGTCACAAATGAGCCGAGCCGGGAGGCCGCCTCAAAGGCCTGAAGCGCTTTCAGAGAGGGCAAGTTCCGCACCGCACCATTCCAATGAATTTAATTCACCTATCCCTCAGCTTTATTCGTTTGATCCCCCGCCTGCAACTTCCTAGCATTCTTTCAACGAAAGGCTGATGCCAGCAGGCAGAACAGCCTCCACGGGAGGATGGAATGCTCATGAACAGGGCGCGCATCCACGACATGCGCCAGTAAAGCCGGGGCGTCTTCAGCCCCTCATGCCAGCATATGCGCATGTGTCCCTCATGTGCACGCTGTCCGGGGCTGGTGTTCCGCCCGCAATGATTTCACAGCATTGCCGGCTCCCGAAAGGCCATCAGGCCCGGTGAGCAGGGCATGACCTTCGCCAGATACCAGCCAGACACCGCCGGGCGCATCGCTCACGGCACAGGCCGTGTGCTGCCTGCCGGAAGGGAGGAGCTTATCTCTCACATGAGCCAGATTGGTCACAACGAAAAGCTTGCCGAGCGAGCCTATCATATCCGCCGCAATGCGCTGCGGATGGGTGAGGTTCAGGGGCAGGGCTATATCGCTCAGGCACTCGGCGTGGCCGATGTGCTTGCCGTCTCCTATTTCCACGCCATGACCTACCGCCCGGAAGATCCGGAATGGGAAGGTCGCGACCGCTTCCTGCTCTCCATCGGCCATTACGCCATCGCGCTGTATGCGGCGCTGATCGAGGCCGGCATCATTCCGCAGGACGAACTGGAAACCTACGGCACCGATGACAGCCGCCTGCCCATGTCCGGCATGGCCGCCTATACGCCCGGCATGGAAATCACTGGCGGTTCGCTGGGCCATGGCCTCGGCATCGCGGTGGGCATGGCTCTGGGTCTGCGCCACAAGGGCAATCCGGCCTTCGTCTACAACCTCTTCTCCGATGGCGAGCTGGATGAAGGCTCCACCTGGGAAGCGGCCATGTCGGCCGGCAGCCACAAGCTGGGCAACCTGATCGGCATCGTGGATGTCAACCAGATGCAGGCGGACGGCCCGTCCACCGGCATTCTTGATTTCGAACCCCTCGCCCCCAAGTTCGAGGCTTTCGGCTGGTTCACCCAGCGCGTGGACGGCAATGACATTGACGCACTCGTGAAAGCCTTTGACGCCGCCCGGCACCATTCCGGCCCCCAACCGCGTGTCATTATCTGCGACACCCGCATGGCCAAGGGTGTGCCCTTCCTGGAAGAGCGTGAGCGCAACCACTTCCTGCGCGTGGAGCCCGATGAGTGGACTCGGGCGATTGAAATTCTGGATGCCGGGAGGAAGGCATGAGGCGGAACAAGTATCAGCGGCCCGCACATCTCGATGCCCCGCACAAGGATGGCCCGCGCCTGACCACCTCGGCCATGATCGCCTCCATTGCCGGGCCGGATCAGCGCACCCTGCCGGCCCCCTTCGGCAAGGCGCTGGTGGAACTGGCTGAAAAGCGCCCCGAAATCGTCGGCCTCACGGCGGATCTGGCGAAATATACCGATCTGCACATCTTCGCGAAGGCCTATCCCGAACGCTTCTTCCAGATGGGCATGGCCGAGCAGCTTCTCATGAGCGCGGCCGCCGGTATGGCGCGCGAGGGTTTCATGCCCTTCGCGACGACCTATGCCGTGTTCGCCTCGCGCCGGGCCTATGATTTCATCTGCATGGCAATTGCCGAGGAAGGGCTCAATGTGAAGATCGTCTGCGCCCTTCCGGGCCTGACGACCGGGTATGGCCCCAGCCATCAAGCGACGGAAGACATCGCCATTTTCCGTGGCATGCCCAACATGACCATCATCGACCCGTGCGATGCGTGCGAGATCGAGCAGGCCGTGCCGGCGATCGCCGAGCATCAGGGCCCGGTCTATATGCGCCTGCTGCGTGGCAATGTGCCTGCGGTGCTGGATGAGTATGGCTACACCTTCGAGCTGGGCAAGGCCAAGATGCTGCGTGACGGGGCGGATGTGCTTGTCATCTCTTCCGGCCTCATGACCATGCGCGCGCTTGAAATGGCCAAGATGTTGAGCGCCGACAAGATTGATGTGGCGGTGCTGCATGTGCCCACCATCAAGCCACTGGATGAAGCCACCATTCTGAAGGAAGCCGCCCGTACCGGCCGTCCTGTGGTCGTGGCCGAGAACCACACCCGCATGGGTGGCCTGGGTGAAGCCGTGGCCGCCACGCTCCTCAACAATGGTGTTGCCCCGCGCTTCCGGCAGGTTGCCCTGCCGGACGAGTTCCTGGATGCCGGCGCCCTGCCGACATTGCATGACCGCTACGGCATCTCCACCAATGTCATGGCCCAGACCATCAAGGACTGGCTGTGATCCCTGCTCCGCCCGGCCTCAGCCGGGCGGAACCTGAGCGGATGGCCGCATAAGGCCATTCACCGAGATAAGAACCGGGAGGAAAAAATCGTGAAACATGTTCTGATGTCGGCCCTTGTGGGTCTGGCCATCGTCTCCGGCCCCGCCATGGCCAGCGCTGAGACCCTGCGTCTGGCGCACAATGCCGCGCCCGGCAATCCCAAATCCGATGCTTCCGAGCTGTTCGCCAAGCTGGTGAAGGAAAAGACCGACGGCCGCGTCACGGTCGATGTCGGCGGCAGTGCGCAGTATGGCGATGACACCGAGGCGCTCACCTCCATGCGTCTGGGCACGCTGGCTTTCTCCGCCAACTCCCAAGGCACCACCTCCACCATCGTGCCGGAATTCGCACTGCTCGGCCTGCCCTTCCTGTTCAAGGATCTGCCGCAGGCCTGGCAGGTGATGGATGGCCCCGCCGGTGACAAGCTGCGCACAGAAGCCGAGAAGAAGGGCCTTGTGGTTCTGGCCTTCTGGGACAATGGCATCCGCCACACCAGCAACAACAAGCACCCCATCAACACACCGGCCGACCTGAAGGGCATGAAGATCCGTACTCCGCCGGATCCGATGACGATCGACATCTTCACCGATCTGGGGGCCAATCCCACGCCGCTGGCCTTTTCCGAGCTTTATATCGCCCTGCAGCAGGGTGTGATGGACGGGCAGGAAAACCCGCTGATGAACATCTACTCCTCCAAGCTCTATGAGGTGCAGAAATATATCAGCCTTACCGGCCACAAATATGAGGCCACCCCGCTGCTGGCCAGCAAGGTGGTGTGGGACGGTCTCTCCGACAAGGATCGCTCCGCCATTCTGGAAGCCGCGAAGGAAGCCGGCGCCTATAACCGCAAGCGCTCGCAGGAAGCTGACGCCGAACTGCGCAAGAAGCTTGAAGAAGCCGGCGTAAAGATCAATGAAGTGGATACGGCTCCCTTCATTGAAATGACCGCGCCTGTCTATGCCAAGTGGCAGAAACAGTATCCGGACATGTCCAAGGCTATCATCGACGCGGCGAAGGCGGCGCAGAACTGATGGCGGCGGGTGCTGCACCGACCGACATGCTGGCTGAAGCGGGATTTCCCGCTTCAGTCATCTACTGGATCGACAGGATTGTCGCGACTGCGGCTGCCCTTGTCGCCACAGGCGCGCTCGCCTTCCTGTTCATCATTCTGATGCTCGAAGTCGTCGTGCGTTATCTGACAACACAGGGGCTCGGCTGGCCAGCCGAGATGCCCAACCTGCTGTTTCCCTGGCTGGTGATGGGTGGCATCGTTCTGGCGGCGCAGCGCGGCTCACATATTGCCGTCACCGCTCTGCTCGACAAGTTGCCCGCCAGCGTCGCGCGCCTCCTGCTGCTGGTGATGCAGCTCATCATCACCGGTACCTTCGCCTATCTCGGCTGGGTCGGCATCAAGATCCTCGCCATCACCGGGTCGGAGACCTACCCGATCTCCGGCTTGTCTTCGAGCTGGGCCTATCTCGCTGTTGTCGTTGGCTTCTTTGGTATTGCGCTCACAGCCCTCACAACGGCTGTGCGTGTGCTGATCGCCAATGATCCCCGCCTTGTGCGCGCCCCTGATCCGGAGGACGAGCAATGACCATCGTGATGACCTCGATCTTCGCGGTTCTGCTGATCTGCGCCTTTCCCGTGGGCTATGCACTCATCATCTCCTCCAGCGCGGCTGTCATGTTTATGGGCAGCGGCCCCTTTGTGGTGGCGGTGCTGAAACTGTTCCAGCCCACCCAGAGCTTTCCGCTGCTGGCCATTCCCTTCTTCATCCTCTCCGGCAGCCTGATGATGAGCGGCCGGCTGGGACAGATGCTGGTGAATTTCGCCGCCGCGCTGGTGGGGCGCTATCGTGGCGGGCTGGGGCAGGTAACGGTGATCGGTTCCACCGTGTTTGGTGGCGTGTCCGGTTCAGCCGTGGCTGAAGCCTCCGCGCTTGGCGCCATGCTCATTCCCTGGCAGAAGCGGGAAGGCTACCCCCCGGCCTTCGCGGCTGCGGTGACGGCGTCCTCCTCGGTGATTGCGGGCCTCATTCCGCCCTCCATCCCGCTCATCATCTATGCCACCGTATCCAACACCTCCATCGCCTCGCTGTTCATGGCGGGCGTGCTGCCGGGCGTGCTGCTGGCGGCGGGCATGATGCTGACCTGCTACCTCAACGGTCGGCTGCGCCACTTCCCGCTGCTGAACCTTGACGCCGGCTGGGCTGCACTGGGCAAGACCATAGTGAAGGCCCTGCCCGCTTTGGCCATGCCTGTCTTCATCGTGGTTCTGCTGCGCTTCGGCATCGCTACCCCGACGGAAGTCAGCGTCATTGCCGTGGCGTATGCCCTTGTGGTCAGCGCGCTGGTCTATCGCGATCTCACGCCGGGCCGGGTTGCAGGTGCACTGATTGGCACCGTGGTGGCCACCGGCATCGTGATGCTGGTGATCATGGCCTCCAATCTGGTGGGCTATGTGCTGACCATCGAGCATGTGCCGACGGCCGTCGCCGAGTGGGCGCTGTCGACCCTGAAGTCTGAATGGCTCATCATTCTGGCCATGAACATCCTGATGCTCGTCATCGGCATGTTCCTGGATCTGCCGGCCGCCATTCTGCTGCTGGGCCCCACCTTCGTCACCGTGGGCCAGGCCATCGGCCTCGACCCGATCCAGCTGGGCGTGATGATCGCCGTCAATCTCAGCATCGGCCTGTTCACGCCACCCATCGGCACCACGCTGTTCATTTCAGCGGCCATTTCACGCCAGCCCATCGGGGCCATCGTGAAGGAACTGGTGCCCTTCTATCTGGTAGCGCTCGCCGTACTGGCCCTGCTGTCCTACGTTCCGGCCTTCACCATTTACTGAGGCAGCCGCACCGGGGAAGCCTTTTGCCTCCCCTCCCCTTTCCCGGTGCGGCGCCATTTTTCAGGACATTGAACACATGACACAGATCGGTTTCATCGGCCTGGGCGCCATGGGTGCGCCCATGGCCGCCAATCTGCTCAAAGCCGGCCATGCGGTGCGTGGCTATGACCTGAACACCGAAGCCCTGCGCATTCTGGCTGAACAGGGTGGCGTCGCCGCCAGTTCGAACGCTGAAGCCGCTGCCGGTGTCGACATGCTCATCCTCATGGTGGTGAATGCCGAACAGGCCGCCACCGTCCTGTTCGAGCAGGGTGCGCTGGAAGCCATGGCACCGAACGGCATTGTGGCACTGATGGCAACCTGCCCACCCGGTACTCTGGAAGGTCTTTCCAGCCGTGTTCTGGCGGCCGGACGTCGCTTCATTGATGCGCCGGTGTCCGGTGGTGTGGCCGGCGCGAAGGCCGGCACGCTCACCATCATGGCCGCCGCACCCAAGGCCACGGTGGAGGCCGCAGATACGGTTTTCCGCGCTATCGGTGAACGGATCTTTCATGTCGGCGAAGTGCCCGGACAGGGCGCGACCGTGAAGGCTGTGAACCAGCTGCTGTGCGGCGTGCATATTGCAGTGACGGCGGAAGCCCTTTCGCTGGCCGGCAAGGTCGGGGTGGATCGCACCATCATGCTCGACATTCTCGGCGGATCGGCGGCCTCCAGCTGGATGCTGAAGGACCGCGGCCCGCGCATGCTGGAAGCCGAGCCCGAAGTGACCAGCGCCGTGGACATCTTCGTGAAGGATCTCGGCATCGTCATGGAAGCCGGGCGCGAGAAGAAGGTGGCCCTGCCCATTGCCGCCGTTGCCCATCAGCTCTTCCTTGCCACTTCCGGCCGTGGCGACGGGCGCGCCGATGACAGCCAGGTGATCCGCACCTACGACCTGATGAACGGGCTCAGCGCGCCAAAGGCGTGATGCGTGCCCCAGACACGAACCGATATTTCAGGGGCGGCTTCGGCCGCCCTTTTTCTTTGTCTTTTCGCCCTTTGCAGCGCACACATAGTGTTTAGCTCACCTAAACTCGACCTTAGAAAAGCAGCCTTGTTTGCTGCGCCGCACTCAAGGCACAATAGATCTGCCGCATGTGAGTGAACCCTTCATATGCACATCAAATGTGGGAAAATCCCTGTTTTGCAGGCACAGTAGCTGCACAGCCGGGCCCCGGGTACTGGGCGGGCCAGCCCTCCGCGCGAACTTTTACCCTACCACACAATCTTCATATGAAGCTTGGCTTCACCACATGCGGCAGCGAAAAGCATTGTCTGGCGGCGCGCCTCCGGCGCAGTGCGCCGACCTCTCGTCTGCTGAAAAGGGAGTTCAGTCCATGGGACTGCTGGAAGGACAATTCGCCATTATCACCGGTGCCGCTTCTCCGCGTGGGCTGGGCAAATCCATGGCGCAGCTTTTCGCCGAACATGGCGCAACCGTCGCCATTCTCGACCTTGATGCCGAAGCCGCCAAAGCCGCCGCCGCCGATATCGGCCCCCGGCATGTGGGTCTGGCCTGCAATGTCACTGACAAGGCCGCCTGCGAGGCTGCTATCGCCACCCTCATCGAGAAGTGGGGCCGGGTCGATATTCTGGTGAACAATGCCGGCATCACCCAGCCGCTGAAGATCATGGATATTGCCCCCGCCAATTATGAGGCGGTGCTGGATGTGAATCTGCGCGGCACGCTCTATATGAGCCAAGCGCTCATTCCGCATCTGCGCGGCAACAAGTCCGGCTCCATCGTCAATATTTCCTCCGTCTCCGCCCAGCGTGGCGGCGGCATCTTTGGCGGCCCGCACTATTCGGCCGCGAAAGCCGGCGTGCTCGGTCTCACCAAGGCCATGGCGCGCGAACTGGCACCTGACAATGTGCGCGTCAATGCGGTCTGCCCCGGCTTCATCGCCACGGACATCACCGCCGGCAAGCTCACCAAAGAGATGCATGCCAGCGTGCTGGCCGGCATTCCCATGGGCCGCGCCGGCGAGGCGAAGGATGTGGCCGGATGCTGCCTGTTCCTGGCTTCCGGTCTGGCCGCCTATGTCACCGGCTCGGAAGTGGATGTGAATGGCGGCTCGCTGATTCACTGATGCTCACAAGCTGATAGGCTTGCAGGCAGATGTGCGGGTGTCTCTTTCAGGATTGGATTCATCTCTGTTACCCATGTCTGGGTCACCCGCATCTCAACACACGAAAAAACGTCACCTGCCAGCAGCCTAGCCTGCACCGAACGAATGGAAACGCCCCATGCCCAGCGCCAGCTCTTCCAGCGCCCGCACCCCACGCATTGTCTTTCTGGATCGAGAGACGATCGCGCCGTCCATCTCGCTGGACAAGCCGCAACATGTGCATGACTGGGCCGAGTATCCCCGCTCCGCCGGAGAAGATCTTGTGGTGCGGCTGAAGGGCGCGCGCATCGCCATTACCAACAAGGTGCGCCTGCCGCGCGCGGTGCTGGAACAGCTTCCGGACCTGAAATTCATCAGCGTGGCCGCCACCGGCTATGATTGCGTGGATGTCGCCGCCTGCCGCGAACTGGGCATCACCGTTTCCAATGTGCGCGGCTATGCAGTCAACACCGTGCCGGAGCACACCATGGCACTTATTCTGGCGCTGCGCCGTTCGGTGGTGGCCTACCGGCAGGATGTGATTGCCGGCGAATGGCAGAAGTCCGGCCAGTTCTGCTTCTTCAACCATCCGATTTCTGATCTTTCCGGCGCTAAAGTGGGCATTATCGGCTCCGGCTCCATCGGCCGTTCCGTGGCGCGCCTGTGCGAAGCCTTCGGCATGCAGGTGATGTTCGCTGCCCACAAGGGGCGCACCGGCATGGGCGCGCTCTACACCCCCTTTGATGAAGTGCTGGAAACAGCCGACATCATCACCCTTCACGCGCCCCTCACGCCCGAAACGCGTGACATGCTGGCCCTGCCGGAATTCCGCAAGATGGCCCGCAAACCCATCATCATCAACACCGCCCGTGGCGGGCTAGTGCATGAGGCGGATGTGGTGACGGCGCTGGATGAGGGGCTCATTTCCGGCATCGGCTTCGATGTGCTGACCAGCGAGCCCCCGCGTGATGACAATCCACTGTTGACGGTTCTGGACCGGCCGAATGTCATCGTCACCCCGCACGTGGCCTGGGCCAGCCTTGAGGCCCAGCAAACCTTGTGGAACCAGGTAGTGGACAGCATTGATGCCTTCCTGAACGGCGCGCCGGTGCGGGTCGTGGTCTGAAGTCGGAACGGGAGAGCGTCATGAACCACACCCTGCCCCTGTCAGACACGCCACACACCGCGGCTCAGGCCCCCCGCGCCTTTCTGCAACGTCTGTTTGAAGCCGCCATTCGTGCGGCGGACCCGGCCCTTGTGGTGCCGCCCGCCTTGCCGCCAGCCCCCCGCGGGCGCACCATCGTCATCGGTGCGGGCAAGGCGTCCGCCGGCATGGCCGCCGCGCTGGAAGCCCACTGGAAAGGCCCGCTCGAGGGCATTGTCATCACCCGCAATGGGCAGGGCTGTGAAGGCGCATCCTGCCGGCAGATCGAGATTGTGGAGGCCGCCCACCCCGTGCCGGATGCCGCCGGACAGGAGGCCACCCGCCGCATCCATGATCTGCTACGAGGCCTCGGCCCGGATGATCTGGTCATCGCCCTGATCTCCGGGGGCGGCTCATCCCTGCTCAGCATGCCGCTTGAGGGGGTCAGCTTCACCCAGAAGCAGGAGATCAACCGCGCCCTGCTGCGCTCCGGGGCCACCATTGGCGAGATGAATGTGGTGCGCCAGCATCTGTCATCCGTAAAGGGGGGGCGGCTGGCGGCGCTGGCCGCGCCGGCGCGCATGGTCACCCTGCTCATTTCCGATGTGCCGGGGGATGCCCCCGAAACCATCGCTTCCGGCCCCACCGTCCCCACCAGCGCCACCCGGCAGGATGCGCTGGCCATTGTGCGCCGTTTCGGGCTGGAACTGCCGGAGAATGTCCGCGCCCTTCTGGAGCATGAAGCCGCAGACAGCCCGGCACCCGATGCCCCTTTCTTTGCTCAGAACAGCGTGCATGTTCTGGCCTCGGCCCGCCAGTCACTGGCGGCCGCGCAGGCGGTGGCCCAGGCAGAAGGCATTCGCGCCATTGTGCTCTCGGACCGGATCGAGGGAGAAGCGCGCGAAGTGGCCAAGCCCCTTGGCGCCATTGCGCTGGAATGCGCACTGGCCGGCGCCCCCTTTCCACCGCCCGTGGTGCTGCTATCCGGTGGTGAAACCACAGTGACGGTGCACGGCAATGGGCGCGGGGGGCGCAATTCCGAATTCGGCCTGTCCGCCGCCCTCACCCTTCAGGGCCAGAGCCGGATTTGCGGGCTGGCGGCCGATACGGACGGAATAGACGGCATGGAGAACAATGCCGGCGTCTTCTTCGATGGCCAGAGCATCGCACGCCTGCGTGCACAGGGCCATGACCCTCACGCCCTGCTGGCGGACAATGACGCCTGGAGTGCTTTCAGCGCGCTGGATGACCTGTTCATCACCGGCCCGACGGGCACCAATGTGAATGACTTCCGCGCGATCCTGATTTCCGCACCGGAAGACGGCTGACCGGGTACAGGGCTGAGCGCCCCGGAAAGGGGCCTCAGCCCGCAGACCCGACCGGGTTTTGCCCGACAGGCTCCTGGCCTGCCGGATTGGCCACAGGCACGACAGAGCATCCGAAGGAGCGAAGCAGATGCAGCGCGGCCTCATCATGAATCGCAGCCTGCTGGCGCAGCCATTCCGCGAAAAGCTGCACCACGCGCCGGCTCTGGTGGCGGCCCGGGCTCACCATCCAGTAAGCCGGATAGCGCAACACATCAAAGCCCGGAGAGAAGGGCACAAGCTCACCGCTTTCCAGTTCCTGATAGGCCAGCGTTACGGTGTCCAGCACCACGCCCACATCACGCATCGCCAGTTGAATGGCCATGGAGGAGCGGTCCAGCCGCAGCCCCGGCGCGCTGTCGCTCACCGGAATATGGTTGCGCGCCAACCAGGCATCCCAGCGATAAAGCGATTTGACGCTGTCGATCAGCTGGGCCTGCGCCAGCAGGTCCCGCGCACTGGCCTGCGGGCCGAGCCGCTCGCGCAACTGGCGCAGATATTTCGGCCCGCACATGGGCAGCACATGGTCATTGATGATGGGCTCGCTGTAGAGGCCGGGCCAGTCACCCGCGCCATAGCGCAGATCCATATCCACCATTTCGCGGTCAAAATCCGTCGAATCCGGCTGGGCATCCACGCGCAAATCCCATTTTTCATGGGCCTGAATAAAATCGGCAAGGCGCGGCCCCAGCCAGCGCACCCCGAAGCTGGGGCTCACCCGCAAGGACAACTGGTGGCTCTCGCGCCGGCGCGAGACCGCCTGCCCGGCCTCGCGCAGCATCCGGAATGCGATGGAGGAGGTCTGGTACAGCCGTTCCCCCTCCTGCGTCAGGCTGAGCTGGCGCTTGTCGCGCCGGAACAGGCGCACGCCATAGGCCTCTTCAAGCAGGCGCAACTGCTGGCTCACGGCAGAGGACGACACGCCCAGCTCTTCCGCCGCACGCGACACCCGACCCAGCCGGGCCACGGCCTCAAAATAGAGCATCCGGCTCAGATTCAGCCCGTTCTTCATGTCGCCTTGCCCGCGGCTGCATCACCATGCGCCGCTTTCTTCCCTGCCAAGGGCCTAACACGCCACGCACAAGGTCACCAGATGGCGGCGCATCTTCTGCACGCGCCCGAAAAAAGGAGGTTTCATGACAACCCCTGCCCACCCCAGCAATACCGTGAACCCGGACGTTTCAGTCTCAAACATCACCCGCTCTGCGGCTGACATTGCGAAGATCGCCTTTCCCCGTGGCCGCGCCAAGATCATCGCCACCATCGGACCGGCCTGCCGCGATGAAACCACGATCCGCGCCCTGCTGGATGCCGGCGTCTCCGTTTTCCGGCTCAATTTCAGCCATGGCAGCCATGAGGATCACCGCGAGGCGGTGCGCCTGATCCGCGCCGAGGAGCACAGGCGCGGTGACCCTGTGGCCATTCTCATGGATCTGCAGGGCCCCAAGCTGCGCATCGGCACCTTCCGTGACGGGCCGGTGATGCTGGAGCCGGGCCAGAGCTTCAGCCTGTCCGCCGCGCCGGATACCGAAGGCACGGCGGACGGCGTCGGCTTTCCCCATGCCGCCATTCTGGAGGTGCTGGAGCCGGGCATGCCGCTGCTGGTGGATGATGGCAAGATCCGCCTGCGCGTGACCGCCACACGACCGGGCGCGGTGGAAACGGAAGTGGAGACCGGTGGCCCGCTGTCCAACCGCAAGGGCGTCAACATCCCCTCCGCCATGCTGCCGGTCGCCGCCATGACGGCGAAGGATCGCACGGATCTGGAAGCCGGGCTGGAAATGGGCGTGGACTGGGTGGCCCTCTCCTTCGTACAGCGCCCGGAGGATCTGACCGAGGCCCGGCAACTTATTGATGGCCGCGCCGCCCTTCTGGCCAAACTGGAAAAGCCGGCCGCCATCCAGCATCTGGACGCCATTCTAGACCAGTGCGACGCCGCCATGGTGGCGCGCGGCGATCTGGGCGTGGAACTGCCGCCCGAGCATGTGCCGGCCCTGCAGAAGCGCATTGTGCGGGAGTGTCGCAATCGCGGCCTGCCGGTGGTCATCGCCACCCAGATGCTGGAATCCATGATTCAGGCCCCCACCCCCACACGGGCGGAAGCCTCTGATGTCGCCACCGCCATTTATGACGGGGCCGATGCAGTCATGCTCTCGGCGGAAACCGCAGCCGGGGCCTATCCGGTGGAGGCGGTGGCGGTGATGTCCCGCATCATCCAGGCCACGGAAGCCGATGCCCTCTATCGCGAGCGCATGGATGTGACCGGCCCGGATGACGCCATGCAGAGCGACAATGCCGCCATCAGCCATGCGGCCTGCACCGTGGCGCGGGCGCGCGATTGCGCGGCCATTGTCACCTTCACCTCCACCGGCTCCACGGCCATGCGGGCCTCGCGCCTGCGCGGGCCGGTGCCGCTTCTGGCGCTCACGCCCAGCCGGGCCGTGGCGCGTCGCCTGCGCATTGCCTGGGGCGTGCGCTCGGTGGTGACGCAGGACATCTCCTCCTTCGGTGAAATGGTGGCCAGCGCCAGCACCGTGGTGAGCGAACTGGGTATGGCCGCGCCCGGCGACGCCATCGTCATCACCGCCGGCGTGCCCTTCGGCTCACCCGGCACGACCAACATTCTGCGCCTCACCCGCATCCGGAGCGAGCCGGGCTGAACCCGCAAACACACCTGCTCTCATGCACGCCTCTCTGCCAGAGCTTTCCCTTCAGGACCTTTTCTTCATGTCTGAAACAGACAACATCCCCTCCCCCGAAATGTCCCGGCAGATGGCCAACGCCATCCGCTTTCTGGCCATGGACGCCATCGAGCGCGCCGGAGAAGGGCACCCCGGCACCCCACTGGGCGCAGCCGATACCGCAACCGCCCTGTTCTCGCGCCATCTGAAATTCAACCCGGAAGACCCGCTCTGGCCGGACCGGGACCGCTTCGTGCAGTCCAACGGCCATGGCTCCATGCTGCTCTATTCGCTGCTGCACCTCACCGGCTATCGCGGCATGACGATGGAGCAGATCAAATCCTTCCGCGTGCTGGGCTCACATTGCGCCGGCCACCCGGAGATCGACCCCCATCTGGGCATCGAGGTGACAACCGGCCTGCTCGGGCAGGGCATCGCCAATGCCGCCGGAATGGCGCTGGCCGAGGCCTGGCTGAATGCCCGTTTCGGCGATGGCATCGTGAACCATTACACCTATGCGCTGGTGGGCGATGGCTGCCTGCAGGAAGGCGTGGGGCAGGAGGTCATCTCACTGGCGGGGCATCTGCGCCTCGGCAAGCTGATCTTCCTGTGGGACGACAACCAGATGACCGATGACGGTGATATCCGCATCGCGCTGTCTGATGACATGGCCGCCCGCTTCCGCGCCAGCAACTGGCATGTGCAGGAGGTGGACGGGCATGACGCCGAACAGGTTTCCGCCGCCCTGCTTCTGGCGAAGGCCGATCCGCGTCCGTCCATGATTGCCTGCCGCACCCGCATTGGCGAGGGCATTCCACGGGTGCAGGGCCAGCGGGCCGCCCATGGCGGGCGCGTTTTTGCGGACGACACGCGCGCGGCCCGTGCGGCGCTGGGCTGGACCCATCCGCCCTTCTCGTTCCCCGAAGATATTCTGGAGGCATGGCGCGCGGCCAGCCGCCGCAGCTTGGGTGAATATGAGGCATGGAAAGCCCGCCTCGCCGCGCTGGATAACCATGATCGCGCCGAATTCGAGCGTCTGCGCGCGGGCCGCCTGCCGGAGGGCTGGCAACAGGTCATCACGGATCACAAGCGCACCTGGCTGGAAAATCACCCAACGGATTTCGCCTACAAGATCTCCGGCGAGCTGGTGGATGCCCTGGCCGCTGCCATTCCCGAACTGCTGTCCGGCGCGCCGGATCTGGAAGGGGCAACTCTGCACAAGCGCTCACTGGAAGCTTTCAGCGCCACCAACCGGGCCGGTCGCTATGTCCATTACGGCATTCGCGAACATGTGATGGGTTCCATGCTCAATGGCATGGCCGCCCATGGCGGGGTCATTCCCTGCGGCATCACCTATATGGTGTTTTCCGATTATGAGCGCCCGGCCATCCGCATGGCGGCGCTGATGAAGCTGCCGGTGAAATTCATCTTCAGCCATGATTCCATCGGCATCGGCACCAATGGGCCGACCCATCAGCCGGTGGAATTCTTCGCCTCGCTGCGCGCCATTCCGCACATACATGTGCTGCGTCCGGCCGATGCGGTGGAGGCGGCTGAATGCTGGGAGATCACGCTGGAGCGGCGCGATGGTCCCTGCGCCCTCGCCCTCCCCCGGCAGGCGTTGACCCCGGTGCGCGAGACCCACAGCCCGGACAATCTCTGCCGCAAGGGGGCCTATGTGCTGAAGGATGCGGAAGGCGGCCCACGTCAGGTGACGCTGCTGGCCACCGGCTCGGAAGTGGCCGTGGCCCTGAAGGCGCGCACCCTGCTTCAGACTGAAGGCATCGCCACCGCCGTGGTCTCCATGCCTTGCCTCGAACTGTTCGAGATGCAGGAGAAGAGCTATCGCGACAGCGTGCTGGGCACACACACCGCAAGGGTGGCGGTGGAAGCCGCCGTGCGACAGGGCTGGGATTATTATATTGGCGAAAATGGCGGCTTTGTCGGCATGAATGATTTCGGCGCGTCCGGCTCCACCGAAGCCCTGTTCCGCCATTTCGGCATCACGCCGGAACATGTGGCCGAAGAGGCGCGCCGTTGTCTGGCCAGAATACAGACCAGCCGCCAGAACAGCACGACAGCCGGCTGAAAACAGGCTGAACAGACGCCCCAACTCTGCTTGAAAGGCCCCGTTTAAACGGGGCTTTTTCAGGTTCAGAGCCCTGAACGACCCGTTCGCGCCCTCCCCCGGTGGGCTGCCGGGCTCAGTCCTCCAGCGTCTCGAAATACGGCTCCATACGTTGGCGCGAGGTTTCGATATGCCGGGCCATGGCCGCATGGGCGGCATCCGCATCACCCGCACGCAGTGCCTCCAGAATGGCTTCATGCTCGATCAGCGCATCTTCCGTCACCGTGGAATGGTAACGCAGGCGGAACAGATGCAGATGGGTATAGAGCCGGTCGAGGGACGAGGCGATGAAGGGATTGCCGCTCGCATCCGCGATCAAGGCGTGGAAACGGGCATCCAGCATGGCGAACTTGCCATAACCATCCACCGGATGCTCACGCACCACCTCCTGCATGGTGTGGTGCAGCTCTTCCAGCTCCCGCAACAGCTCGGGGCCGCCGCGACGGGCGGTGGAGGCGGTTGCCGCCGGTTCCAGCAACTGGCGCAGCTCATAGATCTGTCGGAAGGTTTCTCCGGAGGGCATGGGCGCGGCGCTGAAGCCCGAATTGTGCTTCTTCACCACCAGCCCCTCGGTTTCCAGCCGAATGAGCGCCGCGCGGATTGGTGTTTGCGACACGCCAAGATCCCGCGCCAGAGCATCGACCGACATGCGCTCGCGCGGCTGGATCTTCAGCGAAATGATGCGCGAAAGCAGCGCCTCATAGACATCATCCCCCAATGACGCCCGGTGCTCCACCGTGCCCGGATGTTCCCCGTGCAAGATCTTCGGGCTCAGCATCACATTTTCCCCCTCGGCTCAATTTGACGGCTTGACGACGTGCCATCCGATGCGATAGCCAAAATATACGATATCATATCGGATTTGAAAACAAAGGAAACGCCGTGCCGTCCCTCAATACACTCAGGGAGACCTGCCTTGAAGCCCTGCGCCGGGCGGGCACACCCGAGGAAAATGCGGCTCTGCAAGTGGATCTGCTGTTGGAAGCCGAGCTGCGCAATCATGTCTCCCATGGCATTTTGCGCCTGCCGCGCCTCATTGAGCGCATTGCCAACGGGGTGGCAGACCCGGTGACGACAGGCCGTGCCCGCTGGCGGGGCGAGACCTTGCTGGAAGTGGACGGGCAGATGGGGTTGGGCCCTGTGGTCGCATCCGCCGCCATTGCGCAGATCCACGAGAAGGCCCGTCACACAGGTGTGGCGTTGGCCGCCATCCGCAACTGCAATCATCTGGGCATGATGGCTTGGTATGCCGAGCGCGTGGCCCGCGAAGGTCAGGTTCTTCTGGCGCTGACCACCAGCGAGGCCCTTGTCCACCCCTGGGGCGGACGCCATGCCATGATCGGCACCAACCCCATCGCCATCGGCGTGCCCGCACAGCCGCGCCCCTTCGTGATGGACATGGCGACCAGCCTCGTCTCCATGGGCAAGATCCATGACCACGCCAATCGTGGCAGGCCCATTCCCGAAGGCTGGGCGCTGGATGCCGATGGCAACCCCACCACCGATGCCCGCGCCGCCACAAAGGGCGCCATCGCCCCCTTTGGTGGCCCGAAGGGCTATGCGCTGGGGCTGGGCTTCGAGGTGCTCGTGGCTGCCCTGACGGCCAGCGCTCTGGGCACCGATGTCGCCGGCACGCTGGACAGCGAGAAGGTGTGCAACAAGGGCGACCTGTTCATCGTGATGGAGCCAGCCACAGGCGCAGCAGCAGCCGTTTCCGCCTATCTCGATACCATCCGCGCCATGGCGCCTGCCGATCCCGCACAGCCGGTTCAGGTGCCCGGAGACCGCGCCAGCGCCACCCGCCAGCGCCGCGCCGCACATGATCTGGACGTGGATGAGGGTATCTGGGCCCGCATCCGCGCTCTGGCCGCAGAACCTGCATCACAGGCTGCCGCCCAACCTTTCGCCCCTGTCGAAAACCGCCCCGAGAAAAGGTGAAACCCATGCCGTTCGACTATGGGCTGACACGCTCACCCGCCCGCATTCTGTTCGGCCATGGACAGGTCCGCGCCCTCGGGCCTGTCGCAGCCTCCCTGGGTTGCAAGGCTCTGCTGTGCACAGATGAGCGCATTGGCAGCCTGCCCTTGCTGAAGGAGATTCTGGCCGATCTCGCCGCCCATGGGGTCGAGGCCCGGGCTTTCACCGAAACCCAGCCGGAATTGCCCAAGGCCGGGATTGTCGCCTGTGCGGAACGTTTCCGCGATTTCGCGCCGGATATGGTGATCGGCCTTGGCGGCGGCAGTTGCATGGATCTGGCCAAACTGGTTGCCCTGCTGCTGAGCCATGGCGGTGATCTCTCCGATTATTTCGGTGAGTTCAAGGTGCCCGGGCCGCTGCTGCCGGTCATCGCCATTCCCACCACCTCCGGCACCGGCTCCGAAGTCACCCCTGTGGCCGTGCTGGCAGATGATGAGCGCGAACTGAAGGTGGGCATTTCCAGCCCCGAGCTCATTCCCCAAGTGGCGATCTGCGATCCCGAGCTCACCCTCACCTGCCCGGCCGGTCTCACCGCCATTTCCGGCGCGGATGCGCTCGCCCATGCATTGGAAGCCTTTTCCGCCCATCGCCGCACGCCAGAACCCGACATGGCCCTGACCCGTGTGTTCGTGGGCAAGAATATTCTGAGCGATCAGTATGCGCTGGTGGCCATCCGGCTCATCTTCACCCATCTGCGCCGTGCCGTGGCCGATGGGAAGGATGGCGAGGCCCGATCTGGTCTCATGCTTGCCTCCACCTTCGCGGGTCTGGCCTTTGGCACGGCGGGCACCTCCGCCGCCCACGCCATCCAGTATCCGGTCGGGGCTCTCACCCATACCGCCCACGGACTGGGGATCGGCACGCTTCTGCCCTATGTGATGGAGCATAATGCATCCGCCTGTGCGGAAGATTACGCCGCCATTGGCCGCACCATCGGCGTGGTGGAGGCCGGCATGGATGACACCACCGCCGCTCAGGCCACCATCGCCGCCATAAAGGCCCTGTTCGCCGATATCGGCATTCCCCGCGGGCTGGACGCCCTGGGTGTGAGTGCAGACCATATCGACTGGATTGCCGACCGCTCCCTGCGTGCGGCCCGGCTGGTGGACAACAACCCCCGTCCCCTGACCCATGAAGGCGTCGCCGCCATTCTGCGCGCCGCGCTCTCTCCCCAATCTCCGCACACAGCCCCGAATCTGGAGACCGCCCGTGATTGACCTGTCTGCCCTGCCCACCCGCCTTTTGATTGGCGGAAGATGGACCGATGGCCGCGAGGGGGCCAGCATTGCCGTGCTGGACCCCTCCTCCGGCCAGACCCTCGCCCATGTCGCCGACGCCACCGAGGCCGACGCCCTTTCCGCGGTGGATGCCGCAGCCGCCGCTGCCCCCGGCTGGTCTGCCACAGCCCCGCGCGAACGTGGTGAAATCCTGCGCCGCTGCTGGCAGCTCATGATGCGTGACGCCGACCGCCTGGCCGAGCTCATCTCACTGGAAAACGGTAAGGCGTTGAAGGACGCCAGAGGCGAAGTGGCCTATGCGGCGGAATTCTTCCGCTGGTTCTCGGAAGAGGCCGTCCGCCACAGCGGAGACATGCGCCTGGCCCCCAGTGGCGCCAACCGCATTCTGGTGACGCATCAGCCCATTGGCATATCCCTGCTCATCACGCCCTGGAATTTCCCCGCCGCCATGGCCACCCGCAAGATCGCCCCGGCGCTTGCTGCCGGCTGCACCTGCATTCTCAAGCCGGCGACAGAAACCCCGCTGACCGCCTATGCCGTGGCCGAACTGCTGATGGAAGCTGGTGTGCCGTCCGGCGTAGTGAACGTGCTCACCTCATCCACCACCGCCAGGGTGGTGAACGCCATGCTGGATGATCCACGCGTGCGCAAGCTCTCCTTCACCGGCTCCACACAGGTGGGCCGCGTGCTGCTGGAGCGGGCCGCCCGTCAGGTCATTCACTGTTCCATGGAGTTGGGCGGCAATGCGCCCTTCCTGGTGTTTGACGACGCCGATCTCGACAAGGCCGTCGAAGGCGCAATGATCGCCAAGATGCGCAATGGGGGCGAAGCCTGCACGGCCGCCAACCGCATCTATGTGCAGAAGGGCATCGCCGAAGCCTTCATCACCGCCTTTACCGCCCGCATGGCGGCCCTGAAGGTGGGCCCCGGCGCACAGGAAAGCACTGATTGCGGCCCGCTGGTGAATGCCGGTGCAGTCAACAAGGTGGCAGCTCTCGTGGAAGATGCTGTCTCCAAGGGGGCAAAGCTGGCCTGTGGCGGGCAGCGTCTGGATGGTCCCGGCCATTTCTACGCCCCCACCGTGCTGACCGATGTGCCGCGTGACGCCGAACTGGCGCGCGAGGAAATCTTCGGCCCTGTCGCCCCCATCTCTGTCTTCGAGACGGAAGATGAGGCCGTGGAACTGGCCAACGCCACCGAATATGGCCTTGCCTCCTATCTTTACACGCAGGATCTGGCGCGTGGCCTGCGCGTTTCCGAACGCCTTGAAGCCGGCATGATTGCGCTCAATCGTGGGTTGGTTTCCGATCCCGCCGCCCCCTTTGGCGGTGTGAAGCAGAGCGGACTGGGGCGTGAAGGCGCCCATCATGGCATGCTCGAATTCATGGAAGCCAAATATGTCGCGACCGACTGGTAGGCTGTCCGTCGGTATCCCGGCGATACCCAGCAACCAGGCACTTTTCAGGGAAACAATCTGATGGCCAGATACGAGATCGCAACAATTGCCGGAGACGGCATCGGACCGGAAGTGACACAAGCCGCCGTGACCGTGCTGGAAACGGCACTGGGCAAGGATATGCTCTCCTTTGAATATCTGGAGGGGGGCGCGGCCCATTATGCCAGCAGCGGGCATGTGCTGCCGGAAGACACACTGGCGGCCTGCAAGTCCATGCACGCCATTCTGCATGGGGCTGCCGGCCTGCCTGGCATCACTTATGATGATGGCACAGAGGTGGGCAATGATCTGCATCTGAAGCTGCGCTTCGGGCTGGATCTTTATGCCAATATGCGCCCCATCAAGCTCTATGATGGCGTGCGCTCCCCCCTGCGGGACCGTGAAGCCGGCTCCATTGATTATGTGATCGTGCGCGAAAACACCGAAGGGCTCTATGCCAGCCGGGGGGCGGGCGTGCTGCTGCGAGATGAATTCGCCAGCGATACGCTGATCATCACCCGCAAGGGCACGGAGCGCATTGCGCGCTTCGCATTTGACCTGGCCGCCCGGCGCAAAGGCGCCAAAAGCGACGGCAAGCGCCGCGTCACCATCTGCGACAAGGCCAATATCCTGCGCAGCTACGCCTTCTTCCGCTCCGTCTGCAATGAAGTGGCGCAGGACTATCCGGCCGTGGAGGTGGATTACGCCTATGCCGACGCCATGACGGTGCATCTCGTCAAGCGCCCGGATTTCTATGATGTGATCGTGGCCGAGAACATGTTCGGCGACATCATCTCCGATCTCGGCGCGGCGACGGTTGGCGGCATGGGCGTTTCGCCTTCCGCCGAACTGGGGGACACCCACGGCCTGTTCCAGGGCGCGCATGGTTCGGCCCCGGATATTGCCGGGCAGAATCTGGCCAGCCCCATCGCCACCATCCTGTCTGCGGCACTGATGTTGGACTGGCTGGCCGATCGTCACAAGGACGCCGATCTGGCTGAAGCCTCCACCCGCATCCAGAATGCTGTCAGCCATGTGCTGGGTTCCGGGGAAGCCACTCCAACCGATCTGGGCGGCGCAGCAAGCTGCACAGATGTCACCACCGCCATCCAGAAGGCACTGGGCTGACGGGTACCCCTCACGCGTCAGCCCAAACCCGCCGGGCGACCACTGCAAAGGCCGCCCGGCCCAATACAGAAAAACCATCCACGGGAGGATAACATGCTGAACAAACGGGCTTTCCTGGCTGGGCTCTGCGCCCTTGGCCTCACCGCGCTGCAAGCTCCGGTCCAGGCTCCGGCGCATGCTGCAGAGACATATCCCGACAAGCCGGTGACCTATATCGTCACCTTCAATCCCGGTGGCGCATCGGATATCGCCGCCCGGATGCAGCAGAAATATTTCGAGAAGGAAGCCGGCACCCAGGCGGTGATCCAGTACATGCCCGGCGGCGGCGGAGCGCAGGCCTGGTCGCGCCTGAATGACATGGAAGGCGATGGCTACACCATCATGGGCACCAATTTGCCCAACAATATCCTTCAGCCCATGACCGGCAATGTCGGCTACAAGACCGATGACATCAACACGGTCAACCTGTTCCAGTACACCCCCAATGTGGTGGCCGTGACCCCGGACAGCCCATTCAAGACCCTGAACGACCTGCTGGATTATGCGAAGAAAAATCCCGGTGCGCTCACCTTCTCCGGCTCCGGTTCCAAGGGCGGTGATGAGGTGATGAAGGAGCGGCTCGACGAGGCCACCGGCGTCAAGACCACCTATATCCCCTTCACCGGCACCACTCCGGCAACGGCCGCCCTGCTGGGCAAGCAGGTGAATGCCACCGTGACCTATTCCACCGAGGCCGTGAATCAGGGCGACAAGCTGCGCATTCTGGCTGTGGCCGCTGAAGAGCGCCTGCCCTCCCTGCCGGATGCCCCCACCTTCAAGGAACTGGGCATTGATCTGGTAGGTGGCGCCTATCGCGGCGTCGGGGTGCCCGCCTCCACTCCGGAAGAGCGGCGCAAGCAGGTCTCCGCCATCATCTCGAAGATCAGCAACAATCCAGACTTCGTAAACGATATGCGCAAGGCCGGCTTCGTTCCGATCGATGTGCCCTATGAGGAGGTGCCCGCCTTCATGGCCAAGCAGAAGGACATCATCTCCAAAGTCGCCGCGCGTGTGGGCCTGACCGGCAACTGATGCGGACTTTCCGTTCCGGAGGCGGGCTTTCGGGCCCGCCTGTCCGCCGTGTCAGAAAGGATGTTCTCCTTGGAACTCTTGAGCTATTTCGGCAATGCCATCACGCCGCTCAATCTGGCGCTTGCCTTTTGCGGTGTTGCATTCGGCACGATCATCGGCGCGCTTCCGGGACTGTCGGCGACCATGGCGGTCGCCGTCCTCGTGCCATTCACCTTCACCATGGATCCGGGCTCCGGCCTTGTCATGCTGGGGGCCATCTATACCGGGGCCATCTATGGCGGGGCCTATGCCGCCATTCTGGTGAATACGCCGGGCACGCCTTCCGCCATCGCCACCACCTTTGACGGTTTCCCCATGGCCAAATCCGGCCGGGGCGCGCTGGCGGTGACTCTGGCCACGCTCTCCTCCGTCTTCGGAGGTATTGTGGGCTGCCTTGTGCTCATGTTTCTCGCCCCGCCTCTGGCGACGGTCGCCCTGCAATTCGGCCCGGCCGAATATTTCTGGCTGGCCATATTGGGACTGACCCTCATCTCCGCCCTTTCCGCCGGCAACCAGCTCAAGGGCTGGGCGGCGGCGCTACTGGGCCTGCTGCTCTCCTGCGTGGGCGTGGCGACCGTTGGCGGCGACATCCGCCTCACCCAGGGCAGTACCGCGCTGGTGGGCGGGGTGAATGTGGTAGCCGGCCTTATCGGCATCTACTGCATTCCCGTGCTGATTGATCTGGTGCTGACCCGCGATCCGCATCTGAAAGCCGCCCCCGCCACCAGAGGCTTCCAGCTCGGCGAGGCCATGAGCCTGTTGCTGCGCGACAAGCTGAACCTGATCCGCAGCTCCATTCTCGGCACGCTGATCGGCATTCTGCCCGGTGCGGGCGGCTCCATCGCCAGCCTTATCGCCTATGCCGAGGCCCGGCGCGCCGCGCCGGACAAGGAGAGCTTCGGCAAGGGCAACCCCTCCGGTGTCATTGCCACAGAATCGGCGAACAACGCCACGGTGGGCGGCGGGCTGGTGCCCACGCTGGTGCTGGGTATTCCCGGCACCCCGCCGGACGCCATCATTCTGGGCGCGCTGCTGGTGCAGGGTATCAAGATCGGCCCCAGCCTGTTCACCGAGCAGGCGGAGGTGATCTACACCTTCATTGACGGCCTGATGCTGGCGACCCTGTTCATGCTGCCAGCCGGCCTGCTGATTGGCCGCTATGCCTATCGCAGCATCGCCGCCATCCCCAAATCCGCACTGGTGCCGCTCATCGCCTTCCTCACCATTGTGGGCAGCTATGCCATCCAGAACAATTTCTATGATGTCATCATCATGGTGTGTCTGGGTGGAACGGCCTGGGTGCTGGGGCGGTTCGGCTATCCGCTTTCGCCCATCGCGCTGGGTCTGGTTCTGGGCTCCATCGCCGAGCAGGGCTTTGTGCAGACCTATCTCATCGGTCGGGCGCAGGGCGATATTCTGGGCCGCTTCTTCTCCAGCCCGATTTCCATTGTCCTTGTCGGCTTCATCATTCTGGGGCTGGCGCTTCCACTGCTGCGCCATGTGGTTGGCCTGAGCCGCATCCGGCTGAAGGAGAATGCGCAATGACCTCTTTGCCTGTCATCTCCCGCACCATCCTGCCGCCTCTGGTGCTTCTGTCTCTGGCCATCTTTGTGGGGCTGGAGGCGCGAAGCCTCTCCCTCATGGGAGCCATCTTCCCCACCACCATCGCCGTGACGCTGGGCCTGTTCTGCCTGCTCACGCTCGGGCAGAGCGCCTGGAAGCTGTATAGCGGCCACAGCGTGACAGACGCCCCGGACCCGGAAGCGCCGGAAACAACCATCGCTCCGACATGGTGGCGGGGCATCGCCCTCATGGCCGTGCTGGTGATGTGGCTGGTGCTGATGTATCCACTGGGGCTTTATGTCTCCAGCCTGCTGGCCTTCATCGCCCTCACCATCATTTCCGATGATGACGGTTTCTCACTGCGCCGCATCCTCATCTCATCAGTTTGCGGTGCGATCGGGATCAGCCTGATGATCCAGCTCATGACCCGGGTGCTTCAGATTCCCATCCCCAAAGGTACCTGGTTCTGAGGGCATATGGCTCTGAGCCATCCCGGCACATAAAAAGGCCCCGTCTGCTGAAACCAGACGGGGCCTTTTGCCGTTATATCCGCCCGTTCACAAGCCACCCTGACGCAAGGCCGTCTGCCCCAGAAAGGCAGCAGGCCGGCTGCGCGGAGAGATCCCACCCAGCAGATCAGCGTTCGTGATCATGTCCCCGGCCGCCAGGCGCACCACGGGCCCTGCCGGATCATGCTGGCGCATCAGCAATTCGGCGGCCCGCATGAAGGCGCGCCGGGTGCGCGCCGGCTGGCCAGCGAGATTCTCCATGCGTCCCAACGCGAGAGCGAGACTGCGACGCACCTGCGTCGGCAAGGCCGTATCCCCCGCCCGCTCCTGCATGACCAGAATGGCGCGGCCGATATTCAGTACAGCCAGCCCGAAGCTGGTGGCGGCCGCGTCCGTCTGCCCCACCTTTTCGCTCCAGCGCACCAGCCGCAGCAGGCGATGATAAAAACGCGCCCGCCACATGCTGACACGGTCCATATGCCCCCGCATCACCTCCGGCTGTGCGGCCATATCCTGCAATTCATGCACCATAGCCGCCATCAGCATGGCCATACGGGCACGCCCATCCACCGGATAGATCAGTCGGAACGCCACCCAGGCCGCCACCGGCGCAAGAATAACTGCCAGCACCATGGACACGGAATACCCGAATGTGCCGGTGAGCGGATAATGCGGCTGCAACAGCAGCAGGATCGTCATGTTGTAATCGAAGCCCGCCGCCATGGTGCGGCGATGCGCCAGCAACAAGGCGCCCAGCAGGATGAAGGGCATCATCATGAAAACAAGCTCCACCTCACTGCCAGCCAGCGGCCAGACCAACCAGTGACAGGCCAGCGCCCCCAGCCCGCCCATGACCTGCCCGAGAAAGACCGGGCGCATGATGAGGGCCGGATTGTCGAAGGTGGAAAACAGCGACACCATCACCGCCAGCCCCAGCAGGGTATAGGGCCCGCTGCTCCAGCCCGTCGCCAGCCAGATCGTGCCCATGGCCAGCATGGCAAGGATGGTGCGCACCATGGCCTGCCAGGCGCCGGTCCAGTCGCGATGCAGCACCACTACGGCGTGATCCGCCCTGTCGATCGCCAGTTCCGTTCCCGCCTGCCGGTCCAGCGCGGACATCAAACCGCCCAAATGATCTCGCAGCGGTCCTTCGGCAGCATCCGCCGCCTCTGCCAGCGTCATATGCACGGTTTCGGGCGGAGCGCAGGCCTCAAGCGCCTGCGCCGCGCTCAGCAGCGGGGTCTGAAGGGACGGCTGCACATGATCCGATGGCAGCTCCTCACCGCCCTGCGTCGTCTCCGACCGGTTCATCCAGAACAGCAGCGCCATATTGGCATTCAGCACCGCGCGGCTGGCCCTCACCGCTCGCCGAGGACGCAACCCGCCAGCAGATGATGGCTCCAGCAATTCATCAAGGACCGCGATTTCGGAGAGCGCCGCCTGCAATTTGGCGTTCGCCCCCGGCAAAACCTCATCCACACAGCGCGCCCCACCCGCCAGATCCCGCAACAGGCGGGCCGTCAGCCGGCGCATGCGGGCGGCCAGCGGATCTTCAGCACTCTTCGGCGTCAGCAGCCAGCCCATGATGAAGGCCGCAGCCACACCTGTGAGCACGGTGAGCAGGCGATCCGTGCCCAGCACCAGCACATGCTGGGCCGGATTGCCCGTATCCAGCAGGGCCACCATGGCCGCAGAATAGCCCGCCAGCAATGTGCCATAGGAGACGAAACCGCGCTGCACATTGCCAATGCCGGCGCACAGCCCTGTCCAGAGGGCCAGCCCGCCCACCAGCACGTAGGGCCGATCCACCGAGATCATCACCAGAATAACCCCGGCGATCACCCCGCTGACCGTGCCCGCAAAACGGAAGAAACTCTTCTCCGCCAGTTGGCCGCGCGTCGGCTGGGAAGCGGCCCACACCGTCATGGCCGACCATTGGGGATGTTCCAGCCCCAGCATCCAGGCCACCAGAAGGGCCAGACAGGCCGCCAGCATGGTACGCAGGGTGAAAGCCAGCCGGGGGGCATCAAAGCCCAGGCGGGAAAGAACTGCCGCGCCGGTCATCTGGCTGCATCTCCTGCAGGAGCAATGGAAGACGCAGGATTCAGGCGCGCGCCAATACGGCCGAACACATCCAGCATGAAGGCCAGATCCGCATCGCTCAGATCCGCCAGAAAGCTGGCTTCAGCTTCCGACAACTGGCGGCGGATGGAGGTGAGCACCTCTCGCCCCCTGTCGGTGAGCACGATGCGGTTGGTCCTGCGGTCGGCTTCATGAGGGTGCCGCTCCACCAGTTCCTGCTTCACCAGAATATCCAGCAGGCGCACCAGCGTAGAGCCTTCAATGCCCACCCGTGCGGCCAGATCTTTCTGGCTGATGCCGTCGCCGGCCTCCTGCAGATGCACCAGCGGCGCCCATGTGGCATCCGTCAGACCAGTGGCAGCCAGACGGGCATCCACTGCCTGTCGCCACTGACGGGCCAGAGTGACGAACTGAAAGCCAAATCGCAGGCGGGGAGAGGGATCGGAACATGTCATGGGCTTCAATGGCACACAAATAATTTGAATTCAAATGAATTGAATACGATGAAATAGAACGTCCGCACACGTCCCGCCATATCCGGCCCAGCTTCAGCGTGTGGCCTGAAAAGCCTCCAGCGCACGGGCGCGGGCCATGGCGTGGTCCACAATGGGTTCGGGATAGGTTTCTCCCAGCCGGATGCCCGCCGCCTTCAGTCGCCCCGCCCCTGCGGCCCATGGCTTGTGGATCACGGATGCTGGCAGGCCGGATAGCTCCGGCACGAACCGGCGCACATATGTACCTTCCGGGTCGAATTTCTCACCCTGCAGCACGGGGTTGAAGATACGGAAATAAGGGGCGGCATCCATACCTGTGCCGGCCACCCACTGCCAGTTGGCCGGATTGCTGGCAGCATCTGCATCCACCAGCGTATCCCAGAACCATGCCTCGCCAGACCGCCAGTCCTGCAACAGATGCTTGGAGAGGAAGGAGGCCACCATCATGCGCACCCGGTTATGCATCCAGCCGGTCTGCCACAGCTGGCGCATGCCGGCGTCCACCAGCGGATAACCCGTGCCCCCCTGCTGCCATGCCTTCAGTTCCTGCGGCGCGGTGCGCCAGGGGAAGGCGTCAAAACGGCGTTGCAGATTGTGGTCCCCCATCTGCGGAAAGGCGAACAGCAGATGGTGAGAAAACTCCCGCCAATAGAGTTCCGCCTCGAACTTTTCCGCATCCCGGCCCGGTGCATCACCGGCGGCGCGGTGGTGATGCACCGCATGCAGGATCTGGCGTGGCGAAATCTCGCCAAACCGCAAATGCGGAGACAGCCGGGAGGCATGGTCTGCCCCCGGAATATCCCGCCCGGTTTCATAGCCGCGCACGCCGTCTTCCAGAAATTCCGACAGGCGCTGCCGGGCAGCGCTCTCACCCGGCGTCCAGGTGGCGCGCAGGCCCCCGGCCCAGTCCGGCGCATGGGGCTCCAACTCATCCGGGCAAAAATCATCCACGCCCCATTCCGGCTGCAAATCCGGCTGCAACGCACGCAGATGCGCGGGGGCCGGCAAGGGAGGCGAGAGCGGCCCGAGCCGTCGCGCCGCCGCCTGAAACGCCGCGAAAGTGCGGGGCAGGCTGCCGGCCTGTGTCATCACCTGTCCCGGTTCATGCAGCAGATGGCCGGAAAAGGAGAGAACCGCGCAACCCTGTGCCTGCAGCCGGGCGGTCACCTCCCGGTCCACCGCCATGGCCCCGGAGCGATGATTGAACACCACAAGACCGGCTCCGGCCTGTCTGGCCACCTGCGTCACACATTCGGCCGCCGGCCCACGCCTGAGCAGCAGACGCACCCCATGCATCGCCAGATCTTTTGAGAGAACCCGCAGCGCGCCCCCCAGCCACCACAGGGCGGCCCCACCCAGTGGACGCGGACCTTCCACCCCGGCGGGGTCTTCCAGCACATAAAGCGCCACAAGCGGCCGCCCGCTGCGCGCCGCTGCATCCAGAGCTGCATGGTCGGCCAGCCGCAGATCATCACGAAACCAGATCACAGCCGGGGACTGGAGCATCACCAACACCCTTCCACTCAGGAGCGCATGCAGATCAGGCCCCGCAAAGGACCTGACAACTCCATATGGCACAGCGGCATATGGCAGAAAAGCGGAGGCACGATCATGCCTCCGCCCTTTTCAGAAGGATGCTCAGGCCTGCCCGGCCCGCATCATCCACATCTCCTTTTCGTGCCATTCGAGCCGGTCGGTCAGCATGCCCACGGTGACCTCATCCCCGGCCTCCTGCGCCACCTTGATGGCCGCGCGCAGATCCGTCGCCACGCCCTCATGTGCCGAGAGCAGGGCCTTCACCATGTCATTCGCCGACTGGACAGGGCCGGCTTCCGGCCCCGCCAGCGCCATCAGCTCCGTCACCGAACCCGGCGCATAGGCCCCCAGCGCGCGGATCCGCTCGGCCACCTCATCCAGCGCTTCCCACAGATTGGTGTACTGTTCCTCAAAAGCCGCGTGGAGCTGGCGGAAGTCCGGCCCCTCCACATTCCAGTGATAGCCGTGGGTCTGCACATAGAGGCGGAAGGTGCCGCCCAGAATTTTCTTCAGGCTCTCGACGGTGTTCTGTGTCTGCGTGCTCATGAACCTGTCTCCTGTTTCAAATCGATGGAAGGGTTGCGAGCAGGGGCCCGCCGCAGCGGGCCCGGGTCTTCACAGCATGCGGGTCGAAAAATACCAGTCGACCGTATCATAACCTTCGGAAGCGCGACGCTCCGCCTCTTCCGGGGTCTTGGGAGTGGGAACGATCACCGGCTGGCCGGGTTCCCAGTTTTCCGGCATGGCGCAGCCATTGGCATCCGCCGTCTGCAGCGCCACCAGGAGGCGGTAGATCTCGTTCACGGAGCGCCCCGCATTCATCGGGTAATAGACCATGGCGCGCAGCACGCCTTCCGGGTCGATGATGAATGTGGCGCGCACAGCGGCGGTATCCGAAGCGCCGGGCTGGATCATGCCGTAGGCCGTCGCCACCTTCATGCTGAGATCCGCGATGATGGGGAACTTCACCTCCACACCGAATTTCTCGCGAATATTGCGCACCCAGGCAATGTGCGAATAGTGGCTGTCAATGGAGAGGCCCAGCAGCTGCGTATTGCAGGCTGCAAAATCTTCCTGCCGCTTGGCGAAACCGATGAATTCGGTGGTACAGACCGGTGTGAAATCTGCCGGATGGGAAAACAGGACCAGCCACGTTCCCCGATAATCTTCCAGTTTCTTCTGGCCATGGGTGGTGGGTGCGTCAAAATCCGGAGCCGCCTCATTCAGGCGCGGCGCGGGGGCCTGTGTCGTCATCTGCTGGGTCATGGGAATGCCCTCCTGCATTCGTGGTGTGACCAGACAGATAGGCCCTTGCCAGATTTTTGTGAAATTGATTAAAAAACCATCTGTTATTTATATTTCCTATAATAGAGCCATGATCACCCTGCGCCAGCTCCGCTTTCTCGTCGCCGTGGCCGATGAACTGAACTTCTCGCGCGCGGCCGAGCAATGTCATGTCGCCCAGCCCACGCTCAGTTCCGCCCTCAGGGAACTGGAAGACAGGCTGGGTGTGCAACTGGTGGAACGCACCCGCCGCAAGGTGATGATGACCGAGATCGGCGGGCGGATTGCCGCGCGCGGGCGCCTTCTGCTCACCGCGGCGCGCGAGATTGAGGATCTGGCCGCCGCGCATCTGCGGCCGGATGAGGGGGATCTGCGGCTCGGGGCCATCCCCACCATCGGCCCCTTTCTGCTGCCGCCGGCGCTGCCACTAATCCGCCGCCAGTTTCCTGCCCTGCGCCTGTTTCTACGTGAGGAACTGACGAACAGCCTGCTGGAAGGCGTGCATGAGGGCCGGCTGGATGTGGCGCTGATCGCCCTGCCCTTTCCCATCGGGACGTTGGAGAGCATGGAGCTGTTTGAGGATGGCTACCAGCTTGCCGCCCCGCCCAACATCGTGCATCCGCAACTGAAGGACAGCGGCAAGCTGCTGCTGCTGGAAAAGGGCCACTGCCTGCAACGCCACGCCCTCAGCGCCTTTCCCGACAGGATTCTGGAGCAGGATGAAAGCTTTGCCGCCACCAGCCTCACCACGCTCATCGCAATGGTCAGCGAGGGGCTGGGCCTGACCCTTCTGCCGGATCTGGCCGTGGCGGCCGGGGTGGTGGGCGTGCAGCACATCACCCTCGCCCCCTTGCCCGGCGCATGCCCGCGACGGGTCGCGCTGGCCTGGCGCAGCACATCCTCCCGCGCGGATATCTTTCGCAAGATCGGTGCGCTTCTGCGCCAGACCCAGCAGCATCTGCTGGCCCCCATGCAGAAGCCCGCACCGGGTGCCCCCTGCCCGGACGGGCCAGGCGATGACTGCTCCCCCGGCTCAGCAGACAACTGAAACCCAAAAGCAACGCAGCACGTGCCTGCCTTTCTGCGGGAAATGCTCTACTCTTTGCGCTCATCATGGATGGATCAGAGGATCCGATGACGCGCACCAAGATTTACGAACTCGGATTCCTGGCCACCATCACCCTCGTTACGGTGGCCTTCATCATGCTGATCCTGCCTTATTACGGGGCGGTGCTGTGGGCGGTGATTCTGGCGATCCTGTTCAACCCCCTGCAAAACCGGCTCGTGCAACTGACCGGCGGACGCAGAAATGTGGCCGCTATTCTCAGCGTGCTGGCCTGCATCTGCATCGTCGTGATTCCCGGCACGCTCATCATGGCCTCCCTCGCACAGGAAGCCACCGGACTTTATGAGCGCATCGGCAATCGCCAGTTCGCCCCCGGCCCCGCCCTCAACCAGTTGCAGAACAGCCTGCCCGATTTTGTCCGCCATGGCCTGGATGCCCTTGATCTCGGAAATATCTCGGAAATAGAGGCGAAACTGACCTCATTCTTCCTGCAGGCCAGCCAGATCATCGCGACAAAGGCTGTCACCATCGGCCAGAATACGGCGCAATTCATCATCAGCCTTGGCGTGATGCTCTATCTGCTGTTCTTCCTGTTCCGTGATGGTCGCCGCCTGATTGACAATCTGCGCCGTGCCAGCCCGCTGGAAGAGCATCATACTGATCATATTCTCGAAAAATTTTCCTCCGTCGTGAAGGCAACGGTGAAAGGCAATGTCATCATCGCCATCATTCAAGGCGCGATTGGTGGCGTCACCTTCTGGCTGCTCGGCATTCAGGCGGCGCTGCTGTGGGCAGTGCTGATGGCCATTCTCTCGCTGCTGCCGGCTGTCGGCTCCGCACTCATCTGGGTGCCGACAGCGCTCTATCTGGCGCTCACGGGGGATTATCTGAAAGCCGGCATTCTGCTGGCTGTGGGCGTTCTCATCATCAGCATGATCGACAATTTCCTGCGCCCGCCACTGGTGGGACGCGGCACCATGCTGCCAGATTATGCTGTGCTGATCTCCACACTCGGAGGCCTGTCCATGGTTGGCATGAACGGCTTCGTCATCGGTCCGCTCATTGTCGCGCTGTTCGTGGCGGTATGGTCCCTGTTCGCGGATGACAAGGCCCGGATGTACCCGCCCGGAGAGCAGACCTGATCCGTCTCATCAAGGACATGGCCTGAGCAATCGTCAGGCCATGTCCATCATGGCAAAGGCTCAGGCTGCCGCGCCCTTTGCCTGTGCACGGGCATATTCAGCCAGTGCCCCCGCCGGCATTGCTGAGACCGGTGTGAAATCCGTATGAGCAATGAATTCCGGCCGGGTCGGCGTGCGGATCTGGTTGGAGAGCGCATTCAGCGTGAGATAGACGATCTTGCGGGGATAGGGTGTGATATTGCCCGCCGAACCATGCACCAGATTGGCATGGAACAGAAGCAGCCCACCGGCTTTGCCCGTGGGCGCCACGATGCCCCCCTGCTCAACCAGTTCCGCCACCTTCTTGTTATCCAGCGTCCACAAAGGATAAGCCGTGGTCGTGGTGTCATGCTCCGTATCAATTGCGCCGCTCACATGGCTGCGCGGCACCAGCATGAGAGGGCCGTTCACGGGCAGCACGTCATCCAGAAAAACGGAAATATTCATGGCCCTCGGCTCAGGCATGCCATCATCCTTGTGCCAGGTCGGAAAATCCTGATGCCATTGCCAGACATCTCCCGAGAAGGATGACTTGGCATTGATCTTGAACTGATGCATGTAGCATTGCTCGCCAAAGATCTGTTCCAGCGGCTCGACCAGCCGGTGATCGTTGGCCAGTATGCGGAAGCATTCATTATAGGTGTGGCAGGCGAAGGCGGTGCGGGGCGCACCGGATTTTTCCAGCCAGATCTCCGGTCGCGATGTGCGGAACACATCAGCCGCAGCATCCCGCATCAGCGTGACTTCTTCCGCAGAAAAGGCATCCGGAATGAAAACCCAGCCTTCACGGTAGAAGATTTCAAGCTGTTGTGGCGTCAATTTCATCTGTATTTCCTCCTGAAATGTGTATTCGCTTCTTATGATTGTTGGGCAACCTGCGCCGATGCGCGGCAACCGGCCGGCATCTGCTGTGCCGGATTTATGGACGCGGCCGTTCTGCCGCGCCTCTCAGCGGGATACTGAGCGCTCCATCTCGAGACAGCTCCGCCGGACATGACGTTCCGTTTCGGTGCTGGCTGTTTCGGTATGGGAAAAGGCGGCGACGGCAGCCTGCTGCGGCTGGCCAGCCAACACAGCTCTGGCGATGGCATCGTGTTCCGCCCACACACGGCTGATGAGCGTGCGCTCTTCAAGCGAAACCAGCACGACATGCATGGCCCGCATGATATGCGGCACCTGCGGTTCCAGCGTTTCCAGAATGCTGTCATTGCCGGAAAGCCGATAGATGAGGTTATGGAAAGCCACATCTGCCAACACAAAATCCAGTGCGGGTGTTTTGTCGGTCAGCTTCAGACCTTCGGCCACGCAGTTTTCAAGCTCTTTTCGCGCGCCATGTGAAACTTGACCGGCCGCGAAACGCTCGGCCGCGAGGCGCGTCGCCAGCATGTCGAGGGCCCCGCGCACCTGATAGACATTGCGGATATGGGCCGCATCCAGCGGCGTGACCTCCAGGCCTTTGCGTCCGCTTTCCTGCACCAGCCCTTGCCGCTTCAACACCTGCAGAGCATGGCTCACCGGCTGGCGGGAAACCCCGAACTGACTGGCCAGTTCAGCCTGGCGAATCCGCGCGCCCGGCGCCAGCCGTCGCGCTGTGATAGCCAGCACAAGCTGTTCATAAACGCGATCCACAAGAATGGGCGACGGATCAAGAAGGTTCAGGGCGGTGCTCATGGCCGTGCATCAATCTCAATCGAATTCTGAATTTGGAATTCCAAATTCAGAAATAAAAACGCACCTGTCAATCCCTATCCATCTCAATCGCAGTCTGCCACGAGCAAACTGGGCAGAAACCCGAGCCCTTTCCCGAAATACAGCCGGCCCGGACAATGCCGGGCCGGTACATCATGTATATTCGGGCTCTCAGTCTAGCTGTGTCACAGCCAGGGCGCGGTGCGATCGAGGCCGATGAGCAATTCTGCATCCACACGCGGGCGCACTAACGCCATCTGGTCACCCCGCACCAGAACCTCGGGAATGAGTGGGCGCGTATTGTAGGTTGACGCCTGCACCGCGCCATAAGCGCCGGCCGTCATCACCGCCAGCAGGTCACCGGCCTTCAGTTCGGCCATGGGGCGGGCGAGGGCGAGAAAATCCCCCGTCTCGCAGACCGGGCCAACCACATCGGCGACCATCATCCGCGCATCGGCAGGCGCTTCACGCACCGGCAGAATATCGTGATGCGCCTCGTAAAGGGTCGGACGGATGAGATCATTCATGGCCGCATCGACGATGACGAACGTCTTGTCCTCGCCGCGCTTCACATAGAGCACCCTGGTGACGAGAATGCCGGCATTGGCCACGATCATGCGGCCCATCTCGAAGATCAGCGGCAGCTCCAGGCCGCCCAGCGCCTTGCGCACCACACCGGCATAGACATCCGGGGGTGGGGGAACCGGATCGCTGGCGGCATAGGGCACGCCCAGACCGCCCCCCAGATCCAGATGCCGCAGATCATGACCTGCCGCCATCAGATCGCGCGCCAGTTCGGCCAGCAGCGCCACGGCATTCTCGAAGGGCGCCATATCTGTGATCTGGCTGCCGATATGCATGTCCACGCCGGTCACGGTGATGCCGGGCAGGCGGGCGGCGCCCTCATAGACCTCCCGCGCACGGGAAATCGGAATGCCAAACTTGGTGGCCGAGCGGCCGGTGGAAATCTTCTGGTGGGTTCTGGCGTCCACGTCCGGGTTCACCCGCACGGAAACCGGAGCTTTCCGGCCCAGAGCGGTGGCGACTTCTGAGAGGGCCTCCAGCTCTGGCTCGCTTTCCACATTGAAGCACTTGATGCCAGCCTGAAGCGCCGCCGCCATTTCTTCGCGTGTCTTGCCGACGCCGGAGAAAACGATGCGTTCACCGGGAATGCCGGCCGAGAGCGCCCGGCGCAACTCGCCGCCGGAGACAATATCCGCGCCGGCGCCCAGCCGCGCCAGCGTGGCGATGACGGACTGGTTGGAATTGGCCTTCAGCGCATAGCACAGCAGGGCGTCCGAGCCGCGAAAGGCTTCCATGAACACCTTGTAGTGCCGCTCCAGCGTGGCCGAGGAGTAGCAATAGAACGGTGTTTTCACCGTTTCGGCCATGGCGGTCAGGTCCAGGCCTTCTGCAAACATGCGGCCGTCGCGATAGGTAAAATGATGCATGGCAGGCGTGCCTCAATATCAGGAGCCGCGCCCCGGCCATGACAGGCCGGAACGGGCGGCCAGCGGGCTTTTTCCCACGTCGCAGCCGGCCCTCAGCCTGTGGCTGCCCGCGCGATGGGACACAACCCGTGGAAACGATGCGACGGCTCAGAGCAGCCAGTCGAGGAAGAAGGGGCGGTTCGGCGCCTCGGCACCCTTGAGGTGGTCTTCCTCAGCCTGACGATTGGACTGTCCCCAGCCAAAGGAGGTCCCGGCCGAGGAGCCCCCGCTCTGGTTCAGAGAGCTCTGCTGGCCAGCCCATGTTTCGCGCTTCGGCGTTCCGCTTTCAGCAGATGAGGCTGTCCCACCAGCGGCCGTCTGGCCCTGTGCTGAAGCCTGTGCCCCAGATGCGCCCGGTGCGTTCTGCGCATTGGGCGGCAGTTCAAGGGGTCCTTTCACGCCACATGCCGCAACCGCAAGGGTCATGAAAAGAGCGAAGGAAAGAGAAAGGCGGGGCATGGATGGCAAGCCGTCGGGGAGGTGAATTCGCGGCCAATATAGCCTGCATCGCGTCAAAGGCGAGCCCCTTCGGCCAAATCTGCCGATATAAGCGGAAAGAGAACCCTGCAAACCCTGCCGCAGCGGCATGCAGCCAGCGCTTTCCACCGCCCACGGTGCGATCCGCGAAGACATTGACAGCCCAGCAGCATGCCGCCTTCATGGGCGCGCATGAGCGATGATCCGAAGATCTTCCGCGCGCCTCTGTTTCTCCCATACGGACATGACCCATGGCCCTTTCAGCGCCCGTCACCATCTGGCACAATCCTGCCTGCGGGACCTCCCGCAAGACTCTGGCGCGGCTGGAGGAAGCAGGCCTTGCCCCGACAATCGTGCAGTATCTGAAAACCCCGCCCAGTCGCGCGGAACTGACCGCTGCCATCAGCGCCGCCGGCATCAGCGTGCGCGACGCTCTGCGCCGCAAGGGCGACCTTTATACAGAACTCGGCCTTGCCGACGAAAGCCTCTCCGATGACGCACTTCTGGACGCCATGATCGCGCATCCCGCGCTGATCGAGCGCCCCTTTGTCTTCACCCCCAAGGGCGTGCGCCTGTGCCGGCCCATGGAAAAGGTTGAAGAGATCATCTGACAGGGCAGGGTGACAGGCGCAGCACGGCAGGAGCAGCACATGACGAGGAACGCGGCCGGAAAGCCCGCAGCAGAACAGCCCCGCGCAGGAGATATGCCCGCCCGCAAAAGGCGCAGTTCCTGGCTGGCGAATATACCCCTGCAATGGAAATTCGGTGGCCTGATCGTGTTTCTGATCAGCCTGTTCCTGCTGCTGCTCGGAGCCAATACCCTCACCCTGTATCTGGCCAATCAGGCGCAAGATCAGGCCGACGAGCTGGTGAGCTATGTGGAGATGAGCAACATCACCGCCCGCGCCATCAATCGTCGACAGGCGGTATTGATTCAGGCGACATTCACCCGGCCGGATTCGATTGATACACGTCTGCAGGCGGCGGATCTGGAAGTCGCTCGCTCCCTCTCCAATCTGCAGAACGCCACAGCCGGTCTGCCTAGCCTGCGGATATTTGTCGATCAGGCTGCACAAATGGACAGCCGCTGGTCGGGCACAGTCGCCAGCTCGCTGGTGGCGCTGGCCCGCCAACGGGCGAAAGGCAATTACGAAGGGGAGGGGCTGGCGTTACAGGCCTTCCTGCAGGGTGAAGCCGGGGAAGGAGGCAGCCGCGCCATCATTGCCAGGCTGGACCAGATGAACAAGGCCGCCGACACCATTCTGCAGAGCTCCCGCGCCAAGCTGGAACAGGCACAGAATATGGTCGTCTGGATTGACGCCATCGCCCTGCTGGCCGTGCTTCTGGCCGGGATTGGCACCCTCTATCTCACCTCCCACCTGATTGGACGCCCGCTGCGCCATATGGCCGATCTGATGGAGCGACTCGCCAATCATGATCACACCATCGAAGTGCCTTATATGGAACGCCGCGATGAGGTGGGCATCATCAGCCGGGCCCTGGCGGTGTTCCGCACCATGGCGCAGGAAACCTACGAAACCAATTGGGTGAAAACCGCAGCGGCCAGCCTGTCCTCGCGGCTGCAGGCCGCCGAGGATGTTGAAAGCTTTGCCGGCAACCTTCTCGACGAGCTGGCCCCCAGCCTCAATGCCGGAGTGGGCGTGTTCTACAGCTTCGATCCACAGAAGAATGAACTCAACCTCACCGGCACATATGCCTACAGGGCGCGCCGACATGTCACCACCAGCTACAGGCTGGGCGAAGGCGTGGTGGGCCAGTGCGCCCGCAACCAGACACCCATAATGCTGTCCCCCGTGCCGGATGATTACATCACCATCCATTCCGGCACCGGAGAGGCCACGCCGGCGGCTGTGTTCGCCATTCCGCTGGTCAACAAGGGGCAGCTTCTGGCTGTCATGGAGTTTGCCGCCTTCGAGCCCTTCAACAGCAAGCGTCAGGCACTGGTGGATGAAGTCGCGCCCATGGCCGCGCTTTCGCTGGAAAACCTGACCCGCGCCGTGCGCACCCTCGAACTTCTGGAGCAGACCCAGCGCCAGACCAACGAACTGCGCGTGGCGGAAGAGGAACTGCGCACCCAGCAAGAGGAGCTGCGCGCCACAAATGAGCAATTGCAACAACAATCCCAGAAGCTGGCCGCTTCTGAAGAGGAATTGCGGGTACAGGCCGAGGAGCTGCAAAGCTCCAATGAAGGGCTGCGTCACAAATCGGAAGAGCTGGAAGCACAGAAGCACAGACTGGAGGATATGAACCGGGAGATTGAAGCCCGGGCGGATGATCTGTCCCGCGCCAACCAGTACAAGTCCCAGTTCCTGGCGAACATGTCTCACGAGCTGCGCACGCCACTCAACAGCCTGCTGATCCTGGCCCATGATCTGGCGGAAAACCACGCCGGCCATCTGGATGACGAGGAAATTGAAGCCGCCAACATCATCCATGGCTCAGGCACCAATCTGCTGCGGCTCATCAATGACATTCTCGATCTCTCCAAGGTCGAGGCCGGCAAGATGGATGTGGTGCGCGAGCCGGTGAGCATTCCCGCCATTGCAGCGCGGATGGAACGCAATTTCCGTCATGTCGCGCAGGAAAAGGGGCTGGATTTCGCAGTTGCCATCGCGCCGGATGCGCCCCAGCAGATCATCACAGATGACGGCAAGCTGGAGCAGATCACCAATAATCTGCTCTCCAACGCCTTCAAGTTCACCTCTCAGGGGGCGGTGCGCGTGACCTTTGAAAGGGGGGGCGCCGACAACATGCTGGATGTGGTGGTGACAGACACCGGCATCGGCATTCCCGAGGACAAGAAGGACTTCATCTTCCAGGCTTTCGAGCAGGTGGATTCCAGCACCCGTCGGCAGTTTGGCGGCACCGGGCTGGGGCTGGCCATCACCCTGCGTCTAGCCCGCCTGCTAGGCGGCGATGTGACGGCGCAGAGCGCGCTGGGTGAAGGCTCGACCTTCCGCCTGACTGTACCGGTAGGCGAAGGGGCTGCTTCTGTCAGCCCTGTCGCAAACCCTGCGCCACAAGTGGCTTCTTTCAATCCGCCCGCCACCCCGATGGCGCAGATCGCCAACCCCACGCCCGTCTTTGAAGTGGAGGATGACCGCGACACCCTCAAGGAAGGGGACACCGTCATTCTCGCCGTTGAGGATGATCCCGCCTTTGCCCGCACACTGGTCAATCTGGTGCGCCGCAAGGGGTACAAGGTGCTGGCCGCCGGCGATGGCGTGAGCGCACTGGAACTGGCCCGTGCCCACAAGCCCACGGGCATTCTGCTGGATGTGATGCTGCCCGGCATGGATGGCTGGACCGTGATTTCCCGCCTGAAGGCAGACCCGGCCACGCGCCATATTCCGGTGCATTTCGTCTCCGCTCTTGATGAGGAGCGGCGCGGACGCGATCTGGGCGCGGTGGGCTTCCTCACCAAACCGGTTACCGCCGATGCGCTGAATGATGCGCTGGCGTTGCTCACCCACTTCTCGCCCGAGCATCTGCGACGGGTGCTGGTGGTGGATGACGACACCGCCTCCCGTCTGGCCGTGCGCAAGCTGTTGAGCGGCGAACAGGTGGAGATGGTGGAAGCCGACAGTGCTGAAAAGGCGCTGGAACTGATCGGGCAGGGGGCCCAGGACAGCACGCCTCTCTCCTTTGACTGCATCGTTCTGGATCTCGGCCTGCCCGGCATGTCGGGCTTTGATTTCCTCGACGCCCTTGCAGCAGACGGGCGGCAGGTGCCCGTCGTGGTCTATTCCGGCCGGGATCTGACCGCAGAGGAAAGCATGAAGCTGCGGGCCTTTACCGATTCCATCGTGGTGAAGGGCGCGCTCTCGCCCGAACGTCTGCTGGATGAGGTGAGCCTGTTCCTGCACTCCGTCCGGCAGGAGACCCACGCCGTGCCGATGGACCCGGATGGAGACCTGAAGGGCCGCAAGCTGCTGCTGGTGGATGATGACATGCGCAACATCTACGCCCTGGCCAAGGTGCTGCGGGGCAAGGGCCTGGAGGTGAGTCTGGCGCAGGACGGAGCCAAGGCCATCGCCCAGCTTGACGACCAGCCGGATGTGGAGATTGTGCTCATGGATATCATGATGCCGGTGATGGATGGCTATGAGGCCATGAGCGAGATCCGCAAGAATCCCGTCCATGCCAGCCTGCCGATCATTGCCCTCACCGCCAAGGCCATGAAAGATGATCGCGAGAAATGCCTGGCCGCCGGCGCCAGCGATTACCTCGCCAAGCCTGTCGATGTGCCCAAGCTGCTTTCCATGATCCGCGCATGGCTGCCACCGAGATGAGCGACATAACAGACATTCTGCCCAACCGCCCCGCGGCGCTGGAAGAGATCGAGGTGGATCTGTTCATCAGCGCCCTGCATCACGGCCATGGCTATGATTTCTCCGGTTACAGCCGGGCCTCGCTGACCCGGCGGGTGCACAATCTCGTGCGAACCTTTGCGGTGCCGAGCATTACCCATCTCACCGCCCTCATCCTGCATGAGCCGACGAGGCTGCCAGAGGTAATTTCCGGCCTGTCGGTTCCGGTTTCGGAGTTCTTCCGTGACCCACAGGTGTTCCGCGCCCTCAAGGAGGAGGTGTTTCCCATCCTCGCCTCCTATCCCGCCATCAATATCTGGCAAGCGGGCTGCGCCCATGGGCAGGAGGTCTATTCTCTGGCCATATTGCTGCAGGAGGCCGGACTTTATGAGCGCGCGCGCATCTATGCCACGGACATGTCGGCGGCGGCGCTGGCGACGGCGCGCGAAGGCATCTTTCCGCTCCCCGATGCCCGCGAGGCGGCGGCACGGTATCTGGCCGCGGGCGGAGCCGGTAGCTTCTCCGATTATTACCATGCCCGCTATGATCTGATGAAACTGGATGAGCGGCTAATCTCCCGCGTGACCTTCGCCCAGCACAATCTCGTGACAGACGCCGTCTTCTGCGAGGCCCATCTCATATTATGCCGCAATGTGCTCATCTATTTTACCAATCCGCTGCAGAACAAGGTTCTAGAGATGTTCGCCCAGAGCCTCGTGCGTGGCGGTTTCCTATGTATCGGCACGCGGGAAAATCTGGATTTCAGCCCGGCCAGCATGCGGTTCAACCCGGTAGATGGGCAGGCTCGCATCTACCGCCTGAAGAAAAGCGGCGAGTAATCACCATGCCAGCACGATCATCCAGGCCTGCCCGGCTTTCATCACCTGTCGCACCCCGCCTTCTGCCGGGAGGCCCGCCATGCGCCCCGCCGCCATCGTGATTGGCGCTTCAGCCGGCGGGCCGGCGGCCTTGCAGGTTCTGCTCTCCAGACTGGAGAAAAATCTGTCTGCTGCGGTGGTGATTGTGAATCATATCGGTTCACAAGGTCCCGATCTGCTGGCAGATATACTCGCGCCATGTTGCGCTCTGCCTGTGCGGCTGGCACGCGAGCGTGAACAGGTAACATCAGGTATGGTTCATATTGCGCCGAGCGGGTATCATCTGCTGGTCGAGCGCAGCTTCCATTTCTCCCTTTCCGTGGATGCGAGAGTGCATTTTTCCCGCCCCGCTATTGATATGCTGTTCGAAAGCGCCGCCATGGCCTATGGTCGGCAGCTCGCAGCCCTTGTGCTCACCGGCGCAAGTGAGGATGGTGCCACAGGGCTGGCCATGGTGCGCCGGGAAGGTGGAACGGCGCTGGTGCAGAGCCCCGGGGAAGCCGCCTTCAAGACCATGCCGCAAGCCGCGATCGATATCGCAGGGGCTGACATCTGCGCCCCCGTGGAAGACCTTGCCGACCATCTCAACAGGCTGTGCCATTCATGACTGAAGAGCCCCGTCCGAAGATTCTGGTGGTTGATGATGTCGCCGCCAATCTGGCAAGCATGCGCCGGCTGCTCGCACCGGTGCAGGCCGACATCTATGAAGCCAGCTCTGGCAATGAGGCGTTGGCCCTGTGCCTGGATCATCGCTTCGCGCTTATTCTACTGGATGTGCAGATGCCGGACATGGATGGCTTCGAGGTGGCCTCGCTCCTCAATAACGAGCCCCACACCTGCGATATCCCCATTGTCTTCGTCACCGCCGCCTATCTGGATGATGTAAGCCGGCTCAAGGGCTATACGTTCGGTGCAGTGGATTATATTGCCAAGCCCATCAATGACGCGGTGCTGCTGTCCAAGGTCACGGTATTTCTGGAACTGCATATTTCCAAGATGCGGTTGCGCGCGGCCATGGAAGAATTGGAAAAGCGCAACCGGCAGCTGGAAATCGAAATTGAAGAGCGACGGCGGGTTGAAAAACAGATCCGCCACATGGCCACTCATGATGCGCTGACGGGGCTGGGCAACCGCATTCTGTTTGCGGAACACCTCTCCCGCGCCATCGCGCAGACCGCGCAAACCTCCCAAGCCTTCGCGCTGCTCTATATCGACATTGACGGCTTCAAGAAGGTGAATGACACCCATGGCCATGCGTTCGGCGACGCCCTCTTGTGCACCATTGCCGAACGCCTGCGTGCCAATCTGCGCCATGAAGATTATGCCGTGCGGCTGAGCGGCGACGAATTCGCTATCATCATGCGGGATCTGCAAGAGGAAGACATCGCGGTCAAGCAAGGAGAACGCCTCAGCGTTGCACTTGATCTGCCCTATATTCTCACCGTTGGCGAAACCAGCTTCACAGTTCGCGTCAGCGCCAGCATCGGCATTGCGCTTTACCCGAAGCACTCCACATCGGATTCTGTTCTGGTGCAGTTGGCTGACACCGCCATGTATCAGGCCAAGAAGGCCGGGCGCGGCAAGGTGCGATTGGCGTCCCTGCCACTGGTGGCCCTGCGAAATGCAACCGGCTGACGCGTTTCCGCACATCTGATGCGTCCCAGCGGGATAACTCCCGTGATTTCTCCCTTGCAGAGCACCCTTGCCGAACTGAATATTCCGTCTGCGGTGGGGGAGTGCTAACTGGAGGTCATTCCTCCGGTTTCAAGTTCGCGCCGGCCCCGCCACAAGGAGCAGACGTGCCCAGACCTTCACGGCCCTCACACTCCATTTCCGTGGATCTGATCGCGGTGCTGGCGGCCGTTACCGCCGGCGCACCGCGGGTGATGACCCTGAAGGACGGGCAGTCCCTACCCAGCGGCCCCTTCGAACTGGAACACCGCTCGCTACAATCCGGCCTACGGGACTGGGTGCAGCAGAAAACCCACCATCCACTGGGCTATGTGGAGCAGCTTTACACCTTCGCCGACAAGGACCGGGGCGGGGAAGAAAGCACCCAGCGCACCATTTCCATCAGCTATCTGGGCCTCACACGGGCACTGGATGACGCCGAAGCCGGCTGGCGCAGCTGGTATGACTATTTCCCTTGGGAAGACCACCGCGCAGGGCACCCGGCCCTCATCACCGAGGTGATTGTTCCGGCGCTGGACATATGGGCCAATGCCCCCCGCAGCCAGAATGTGCGGGAGGAGCGTCGCCAGCGCATTCAGGTGACCTTCGCATGCAACGATCACCCCTGGAATGAAGAACTCACCCTCCAGCGCTATGAACTGCTTTATGAGGCCGGCCTCGTGCCTGAAAGCTGGCGCGGGGAGGGAGGCGAGACGGCCCCGGCACGCGATGAAGAAGACACCGCCCTTCAGGTGCCCGGCCTCGACATGATCGCCGATCACCGGCGCATTTTGGCCACCGGCATCGCCCGTTTGCGGGCGAAAATCAAATATCGCCCGGTGGTGTTCGAGCTGATGCCGCCCACTTTCACCCTGCTGCAATTGCAACGCTGCGTGGAGGCACTGGCCGGGCGCACCGTTCACAAGCAAAATTTTCGTCGGCTCATGGAGGCGCAGGAACTGGTGGAAGAAACCGGCGAAACCACCTCCGAAACAATTGGAAGACCTGCAAAACTCTTTCGCTTTCGCAGTGCAATATTGGCCGAACGCGCACTGGTGGGCACAAAATTGCCGCTCGCACGCACTTGACAGATGCAATGCTCAAAATGAGTATATAAAAAATATATGCTCAATGTGAGTATAAAGATATGCCTGTCAATGTCATCAAACGGCCCGCTTCGGCGGGCGCCGCCATCCGCACGGAAGCCCGCTCTGCGCCGGGCTCCGTTCCTTCCATGCCGGCGGCCTTCACCCGTACGGCCGAGCTGTATGAGCGCGTCAGCCGGGTCATTCCCCCGGCCGACTGGGCGCTGTTCGCCGATGATGTGGAGGCCATTCTCCGGCTGAAGCGCGAGCGCAATGCGGTGATCCTGGCGCACAATTACCAGACGCCGGAAATCTTCCACTGTGTCTCCGATATTGTCGGCGATAGCCTGGCGCTGGCCCGTGAGGCGATGAATGTAGATGCCGATGTGATCGTGCTCGCCGGCGTCTATTTCATGGCTGAAACCGCCAAGATGCTGAACCCCGGCAAGACGGTTCTCATCCCCGACGCCGCTGCCGGCTGCTCGCTGGCCGATTCCATCACCCCCGCCGATGTGCGCCTGATGCGAGAGGCCCACCCCGGTGTGCCGGTGGTGGCCTATGTGAACACTTCCGCCGATGTGAAGGCGGAAGTCGATATCTGCTGCACCTCCGGCAATGCGGTGAAGGTGGTCAACTCCCTCAACGCACCGAAGGTCATCATGCTTCCGGATCAGTACCTGGCCCGGAACGTGGCAGCCGAGACCGATGTGGAGATCATCACTTGGGCCGGCCAGTGCGAGGTGCATGAGCGCTTCACCCCGCAGGATGTGCGCGATCTGCGCGAGGCCAATCCCGGCGTCACCGTGCTGGTGCATCCCGAATGCCCGCCGGAAGTGGTGGCCGAGGCGGACTTTGCCGGCTCCACCGCCGCCATGGCCAATTATGTGGGTGAGAAGCGCCCCTCCCGCGTCGTGCTGCTCACCGAATGCTCGATGAGCGACAATATTGCGGTGAAATATCCCGATCTCGACTTTGTGCGCCCCTGCAATCTGTGCCCGCACATGAAGAAGATCACGCTCGCCAACATCCGCTCCGCGCTGGAAAACAACACCCATGAGGTGCTGCTGGACCCGCACACCAGCGAGAAGGCACGCCTCTCCGTTGAACGGATGCTGGCGATATGACATCCACCCACCCGGCTCTTTCGGCGCTTCACGGCCAGCCCGTCATCATCGGAGCCGGGCTGGCGGGGCTTTCTGCGGCGCTGTTTCTAGCACCGCGCCCCGTGGTTCTGCTGAGCAGAGGGGCGCTCGAACAGGATGGCTCCAGCCCGCTGGCGCAGGGCGGCATGGCCGCTGCCATGGCCGATGATGACAGCGTAGAGCTGCATCTGGCCGATACGCTGGCCGCAGGAGCCGGCCTGTGCGATCGCGATGTGGCCGAGCGCATTCTGACCGCTGCGCCCCAGGCGATTGAAGAACTTCTGCGCATCGGCACAGCCTTTGACCGCACCCGTGGCGGCGCGCTGGCGCTGGGGCTGGAAGCCGCGCATTCCCGCCACCGCATTGTTCACGCCCATGGTGACGGCACCGGCCGCGAGGCGGTGCGGGCGCTGAGCGCAGCCGTGCGCGTCTGCCCCTCCATCACCGTGCTGGAGCATGTGGATGTGCGCCGGCTTCTGGTCATGGATGGCGCCTTGTGTGGCGTGATGCTGGCCGGAGAGGCGGAAGGCGCCATTCTGCGCACGCGACAGGTGGTGCTGGCCACGGGCGGGGCAGGGGCGTTGTTCGCCCACACCACCAACCCCGCCAGTTCCTTCGGCACGGGCCTTGCGCTGGCAGCGCGCGCAGGTGCGGAGCTGGCGGATCTTGAGTTCGTGCAGTTCCACCCCACCGCCCTGGCGCTGCCCGGCATGGGAGGCCGGCGCACACCGCTTATCAGCGAGGCGGTGCGCGGGGAAGGGGCCTTGCTGGTGAATGGCGCTGGTGAGCGTTTCATGGCCGGTATTCCCGGTGCGGAACTTGCCCCGCGCGATGTGGTGGCCCGCGCCGTATGGGCCCAGCTTCAACAGGGCGAACAGGTCTTTCTGGATGCCCGCACATGTCTGGGCGCAGGTTTCGCCACGCGCTTTCCCGCCATTTCGGCAGCCTGCGCTGAAGCCGGGATCAACCCGGCGACGGATCTCATCCCCATCCGCCCGGCTGCGCACTATCATATGGGCGGCATCGCGGTGGATGCGCGCGGACGCAGTACTGTGGAGGGCCTGTGGGCCTGCGGTGAAGTTGCCTCCACCGGCCTGCACGGGGCCAATCGTCTGGCCAGCAATTCGCTGGTGGAAGCCGTGGTGTGTGGGCGCTGGGTGGCGCAGGATATTGCCGGCATCGCCATGCCCATGCCCGATCGTCGCGTTCTGGGTGAAATGCCTCCCGCCGCAGATCCGGCCGCCGCACGGGCCCTTCTCTCCCGTCATCTCGGCGTGCTGCGCCATGCCGATGGGCTGACAGCAGCCGTGCGTGAGCTGTTGCCGCTCGCCGAACAGGGCGGGCAGGCCAGCGACCCGGCGCTTGTCGGCCTAATGATGGCGCTCTGTGCCCTGCAGCGGGAAGAAAGCCGAGGCGGACATTTCCGGACCGATTTTCCCACGCTTGGCGAAACCCGTCGTTCCCGGATCACGCTTGCGGCGGCGCGCTCTGCGGCCCGCGCACTTGAAGCCCGCATTGCGCCCGCTTCCACCTCTCTTGACCAGACCAACTGATGGATCTTGCCAAAATGGATTTGAGCCCACTCCCTGAAATCATGGTGGAGCCCATTGTCCGCGCCGCCCTGCTGGAAGATCTGGGCCGGGCCGGGGACATCACCAGCGATGCCATTGTGCCGGCCCATTATAGCACCGGCATGGATCTGGTCGCGCGCCAGGATGGTGTGGTGGCCGGGCTGGACTGCGCCCAGCTGGCCTTTCGGCTGATGGACCCCGCCATTGCCTTTCGCCCGGTTCTGGCGGATGGCGCCAGCGTGGCACCCGGTGCCGTGATCGCCCATGTGGAAGGCCCCGGCCGTGGCCTTTTGACCGCTGAACGCACCGCGCTGAACCTGATGTGTCATCTCTCCGGTATCGCCACGGCGACGGCCGGGCTGGTACAGGCCATAGCGGGCCACAAGGCGCAGATTGTCTGCACCCGCAAGACCACCCCCGGCCTCAGGGCGCTGGAGAAGCATGCGGTGCGGGCTGGCGGCGGGTCCAATCACCGTTTCGGCCTTGATGATGCTGTTCTGGTAAAGGACAATCACATCGCCATTGCCGGCTCTGTCGGTGAGGCTGTGACCCGCGTGCGTGCCCATGCCGGCCATATGGTGAAGATCGAAGTGGAGGTGGATACGCTCGCTCAGCTGGACGAACTGCTGGGTCTGGGCGTGGATGCCGTATTGCTCGACAATATGACACCGGACCTGCTGGCGCAGGCTGTCGCCATGGTGCGCGGGCGCATGATTACGGAAGCCTCCGGCCGGGTGAACCTGGAAAATGCACCCGCCATCGCCGCCGCAGGAGTGGATCTCATCTCCGTCGGCTGGCTCACCCATTCCGCCCCCATTCTCGATATCGGGCTAGATGCCGCGTGAAACACTCGCGCCGCATCAAAGGCTGAGGGGCCTGCTGTTTTCACGGCAGGCCCATATGGCCTGATCTTCCCACTGAGAAGCGGCCTGCCCCACAGACACAGACGATCACTCGCAGGGCAGGGAACTTCATGTGAGTGTGGATCTGAGCTCTGATGGAAAAATCTGTTTAGAAAGAATAAGTTCCAGCATTAAGTATGATTGTATACATTTATACTTAATGCTGTTCGGGCGGCCTTGAGCGCTCTTGTACCTCACCCGCAAGTGCCATGCAGGTGACCTCCATGTGCCCTGCAAAGGCTCTACAAGTATGGCTGATAAATTCTGGAACAATTCCAATTCATTGTCATCCGGCCCGTTTCACGCCTTTTCCATTTGTACATGACAATCAAGAAGCGCTTCATAGGCACTGAAATGCCTATTCCATTGCCGAGCCGTGCAAAGCCTCAAGCTGACTTGCCTGCCCTTGCATATCCTCCTTTCGGCAATGCAGGAGAAAAACTGTGAAACTGCGCCCAGCCGGGCGGCATCCGGCCCCCAGCCGGAGCTTCGCCCGCATGTTGTCCGCCCCCACGCTTGCTTTGCCCCTCACCATCTCCCTGATACTGGCTGTACCCGCCGAAGCGATCGCGGCTGATGCGGCCCAACCTTCGGGCACATCCCGACAGGTCGAGATGGAAAAACTCGGCGAACAGCTTTTCTTCGATACCAATCTGTCCGGAAACCGCACGCAGGCCTGCGCCACTTGCCATATGCCGGATTTCGGGTTTGTCGATGCGCGGGAAACGGAAGAGGCCGGCAATGCCGTTTCACTTGGAGACGATGGAAAATCTCTCGGGGATCGCAACGCCCCAACGGCAAGCTATGCCCGCTTCAGCCCCCCCTTCGGCAAATCTCCCAAGCCCGGCCTGTATCATGGCGGCCAGTTTCTGGATGGACGCGCGCGTGATCTGGCTGAACAGGCTGGCGGCCCCCCACTCAACCCGTTGGAAATGGGCATGCCCGACAAGGCCAGCGTGGTGGAGCGCCTGAAAGAAAACCCGGATTATGTTTCCGCCTTCGGCAAACTCTATGGCCAGGCCACACTGGATGACGCAGACGCCGCCTATGCTGCGATGACAATCGCCATTGCCGCTTATGAGCAGACGGCTGAATTTGCCCCCTTCGATTCAAAATATGATCGCTATCTGCGTGGCGAGGAAAAACTGACCGATCAGGAAGAACTGGGCCGTTTGCTGTTCTTCTCCAAGCAATTCACCAATTGCAATCTGTGCCATCAATTGCGCACACGCGCGGGGGAGAAGGAGGAAACCTTCTCCAATTACGAGTTCCACAATATCGGTGTGCCCAAAAACACCGCCGCCCGCGCGGCCGCCGGCCTGCCGCCTGACAGCCGTGATATGGGGCTGGCGCAGAACCCCAATGTGCCGGAAGAGGAAAAGGCCGCGCAGGCCGGGCGCTTCAAGGTGCCGACCTTGCGCAATGTGGCTGTCACCGGCCCCTATATGCACAATGGCGTGTTCAAGGACCTGCGCACCGTCATTCTTTTCTACAACACATACAATACGCACAATCCGGCCCGGCACATCAATCCGGAAACCGGCGAGACCTTTGCCCCACCGGAAGTGGAGGAAAATATCTCGCTCAAGGAATTACAGACCGGCCCGGCGCTCGACAACCGGCGGATTGATGCTCTTGTCGCCTTTCTGAAAACCCTGACAGACAAACGCTACCAACATTTACTGAACCCGTAAAGCAAACATTCGATTCCAGAGATTTGTATATTTTTATGTGAACCAAAAAATTATCAAATTATTCTTTTATAGGAAGAAAATTGGATATTTTATGTAATATAAAATTATATATTATAATATAATTACTAACGCCTTAGTGCAACACACTCCACAAGCTCAGGGACCGTTTGAGAATTGGGTTGAAAAGGTTTCGCAGCCGTAATTCAAGCTCGGGATGTGGACCCGAGCGAGCTGTGGCCGGATGGCAGGATTTGAGCAGCGTCCGAAGCGCTACCCCACCGACCTGACCGACGAGGAGCGGGTGTTCATCGAGCCGTTCCTGCCCCCCGGTCCCGGAGCATGGACGCAAGCCGACGACAGACCTGCACGACGTGCTCGACGCGCTACGCTATCTTTGCCCGGACGGGTGGGGGCTGGCGAATGCTACCGAACGATTTCCCGCCTTGGCAGACGGTCTACTGGTGGTTCAGGCACCTCGTGCGCCGGCTGCTCTTCCGCACGATCCATAATGTCGCGCTGATGCTCGACCGCGAGCGCGAGGATCGGGAGCAGTCGCCGACTGCAGCTGTTGTCGATAGCCAGTCAATCAAGGCACCGGCGGCGGAAAATCGCGGCTTCGACGCGGGCAAGAAGGTCGTCGGCCGCAAGCGCCACATCGCGGTGATACCGATGGCAGGTTGCTCATGGTCAATCTCACCACCGCCGACATCTCCGACAGCGCGGGCGCCCAGCAGATCGTCGGGGCCATCCGCAAGCGCTGGCCCTGGCTCAAGCATCTGTTCGCCGACGGTGCCTATGACCGCACCCGCCTTATGGATGCTGCCGCCTACCGCGACTTCGCCCTTGAGATTGTTCGCCGCACCGACAAAGACCCCGGCTTCAAGGTGCTGCCCTGCCGATGGGTGGTCGCGCGCACCTTCGGTTGGATGACACGCTGGAAGCGCCTCATGCGTGACTACGAGCAGAGGCTCGACGTCTCCGAAGCCATGATCCACGTCACCCTCGGCAGCCTTATGCTGCGGAGGATCGTTCGCCCGTAACAATTCTCAAACGGTCTCTTAGCGGGAGAGGCCCTCGCATGTCACCGGCCCGGCATATCACTGGCGTAGATTGTGCGACAAATGCCGCAGGGGATGACCTTACCCATGAGTATATCAGTACGCCCGATACAATCGCTTCGCTTTGTGATCTTCAAATATGTCGTCTATGCTCTTCTCGTTCTGAACATAGCATTTTTTCTGATTTTTGGCACGCCGCACGAGGCGATTGACTCCCTCGGGTGGGTCCTGCTGCTTGGTTCTTTTGAATACGAAACCTCGTCTATCGATGAATTTTACAGCTCACCTGTAGAAAAATATGTGCTCTGGACGCTGCAACTCATCGGCTATGCCATGGCGATCTATGCAACATGGAGCTATTGGCAGGTGGAGCAGTGGCCTGATTTCATCAATGCGATGGCATGGCTCTGTGTTTGTGCGGCCATTGCCTATGATGTCCATATTCCGGGCGAATATGGCGGTCTGGAATGGCGCATCCGCAATCTTGTCAAGGCAGGGCTCTATGCTGTCCTTTTGGGGATCGCACTATGGTGGGCCTATGATGGTCTCCTCGTAGATCGAAGCGCGCATGGCCTTCTTGAACTCTATGATGCAATCCTGTGGATCGTCTGCTTCGGTGTAATCGAACTGAACATCTTCGCAAATGAGGCTGAGGAAGATGAGCAAGCTCAGACGCCCCTGAAGATTGCGGATTGAGATATCCGCAACAGATATATTCACAAATGGGCCAGAAAACGGAACGATCAGGGGCTCAAGGAAACACACGGCTACCGATCGCTTCAAGGCACAAAACTGAGGTGGATGGACAATCTATAACCATCCACCTCAGCATAGAAATTTCGTCAAACGACATTTGCAAAACACAGACGTTGTAGCGCCAGCCATCGGCAGCAAACCAATCTCAAAGGTCGGCCTTCACATCTGCGTGCGCGCACGAATGGCGGCGGAAAGGGTGCCTTCGTCCAGATAATCCAGCTCTCCACCCACGGGCACACCCTGCGCCAGCCGGGTGACTTCAACGGGCAGTTCGCGCAGCAGATCCATCACATAATGGGCTGTCGTCTGCCCATCCACTGTTGCGCCCAGCGCCAAAATCACCTCGCGGATGTCTTCCCGGCTGACCCGCTCCACCAGAGTGGCGAGATTGAGCTCTTCCGGGCCAATCCCATCCAGAGGGGAGAGAACACCACCCAGCACATGATAACGGGCATTCAGCACCCCGGCACGCTCCAGAGCCCATAGATCACCCACATCAGCCACCACCACCAGAAGACTTTTCTCGCGGCTCGCATCGCTGCACACCGTACAGGGATCACAGACATCGATATTGCCGCATACGCGGCATTCCACGATCTTCCCCAGAGCATCCGCCATGGCGCGAGAGAGCGGGTCCATCAGCCCCTCTCGCTTGCGGATCAAATGGAGAGCCGCCCGGCGCGCCGAGCGCGGCCCCAGACCCGGAAGACGGGCCAACAACTGGATGAGACGTTCAATCTCCGGACCGGCAATAGCGCGTGGCATAGATGGCAACATTCATTTTCTGCCGGCACCTAGCGCCGACCGCTACTGATGTAGCCTCTGCTCGCCATCTTTCGCAATGTCATGAAGTGGAAACATCCATCCCAAAACCAGACAAGGCCTTTGCACTGCCCATACAAATTGCGCGACGCAAAATCAAAATATGACGGAAAGGACCTGCGGGAAAAGTTTTCGCAAAAGCCTCCACCTGGAACTTCTTCTTCCGAAACTGATACACCTGAATACACACTCAGGTTGCATTCACGAATGCCCCTCGAAAAATTGAACCTATCTCCCACACATGAGAAAAGACACTCAAAGGTTGTATATCGATAGCTGATCTATCAGTAAAAGTGTGCGAAATGCCCCATTCTCACTCAAGTTCCTGTTCACAAACGCTTGAAAGCATTTGGGGCTCGAGGCTTCGATATCTGTAGCTACTCGAAAATTTGAAGCAGCAAGGCACATTTAGTGCCCACATTTTTGAAGTTTGGATTGTCACGCATTTGGGGTCTGATATAGGACAATACTGATGCATTGAATGCTTTACTCAAATGTCAAGCTTCACTGCGGATCCATCCCTCGGGTAACGAACAAGCAGAAAGGGGTTTCCGTGAGCGAATCCGCACCCAACCCTCAAGCGTCCAGCCATATTGATTTCACTGCGGATATTGTCGCGGCTTATGTCAGCAACAATAGTGTCGCGGCGAATGATCTGCCTGCTCTTATCGAGTCCGTTCATCGGGCGCTCGGTCAGCTCGGCACGCCTGCTGCGCCGCCGACTGAAGAACTGAAGCCGGCCGTGCCAATCAAGAAGTCCGTCACGCCAGATTATATTATCTGTCTGGAAGATGGGAAGAAATTCAAGTCGCTGAAGCGCCATCTGCGTACCAGCTATGGCATGACCCCGGAAGACTATCGCGAAAAGTGGGGCCTTCCGAAGGATTATCCCATGGTTGCACCAGCCTATGCAGCAGCACGTTCTGAACTGGCCAAGAATATGGGCTTGGGTCAGAGCCGCAAAAAGGCTGCTCCCGCGGCAAGGAAGGCTCCGGCTCGCCGCAAAACCCCTGCCGAGGCCTGAGCACAGCTTGATGGTTCAGGGGGCCATCACATTGTGCAGATGAGCTGGAAACAGCTCCTCACTTTCCCGGATCAAGCGGATCTGGGTCATGTTTGAAAATGTATAATTGTATACGTTTCTACAATTGATATTGCCACCCGGTCTCGCCGCCAGACTCCCATCAGAGGCGACGCGAGCGTCGAGACCGGAGCAATAGCCGCGCAATGCGCTATTCCACCATTCAGATCGGCATGAAAAAGCCGCGCGCATGGTTTGAACATGCAACGCGGCCAGACAGATTATCGACAGATATCGAAGCCCTCACAGCGGCTTCACAGCACATCCAGTCGCAGCAAAATCTCGTCCAACTGATCCAGGCTCTGATATTTCAGGCGCAGTTCACCGCTTTCGCCCCTGCTATCCAGCGAAACGGATAACCCCAGAGCATCTGTCAGACGCTTTTCCAGAGCCAGAATATCCGCGGATTTGGCTGGAACGGCCTTGGCACCGCGACCCGGAGCCTTCCCGCCACCGGCCTCCACGGCGTGACGCACCTTCGCCAGCGCCTCGACATCACGCACATTCAGGCCCTGTTCCACCACCTGACGCGCTGCCGTTTCCGGATCATCATGGGCCAGTAACGCGCGCGCATGGCCGGCCGTCAGCCGGCCATCCTCAAGATAGGATTTCACGCCGGCGGGCAGCTTCAGCAAGCGCAGCATATTGGCGATATGGCTGCGGCTCTTGCCGATCACCTTCGCCAGATCCGCCTGAGTATAGGCAAACTCTTCCATCAGGGATTCATATCCCTGCGCCTCTTCCACCGGATTGAGGTCTGCGCGCTGCACATTCTCGATAATGGCAACTTCCAGCGCCTCGCGTTCGGTCAGCTCCAGCAGCACCACCGGGACCTCATGCAGGCCCGCGCGCTGTGCTGCACGCCAGCGCCGTTCACCGGCAACAATTTCAAATGTATTCGTCGCTGCCAGAGCGCGCACAACAATAGGCTGAATGATACCTTTCTCGCGGATCGAGGACGTGAGATCCTCCAGCCCCTCTTCCATGAAGGCACGACGCGGATTACGCGGGGAGGGGTGGACATGCTCGATGGGCAGGCGGCGGGGTGCACCACTGTGGCTCTGCTCAGGACGCCCCATATCGGGCGCTTCGTCAATTTCGCCAATCAGTGCAGCAAGTCCACGGCCCAGCCGGGAGCGCGGTTCATCCGCCATTCTTCTCTATCCTGTCTTGCAACCAGCCAATATGTACCACTGGAAGCCTCTTCAGCCCTCTAAGGGGGCGATATGCATTGTGTCAGGCCACAGCGGCGCGCAAAGCCTGCTCACGACGGATGATTTCCGATGCCAGCCGCAGATAGGCCTGAGAACCCGCACATTTCAGATCATACAACAATGCCGGCTTGCCATAAGATGGCGCCTCGGACAAACGCACATTGCGCGGGATCATGGTCTCATACACCTTGGTGCCGAAGACCTCGCGCACATCCTTTTCCACCTGAACCGACAGCTTGTTGCGACTGTCAAACATGGTGAGCACGACACCCTGAATATCCAGCCGCGGGTTCAGCGCGGCGCGCACCTGCATCACCGTGTTCCGCAATTGGGAAAGCCCCTCAAGCGCGAAGAACTCGCACTGCAAGGGTACAAGAATTGCATCTGCTGCCACCATAGCGTTCAGCGTGAGAAGAGAGAGGGAAGGGGGGCAATCCACCAGCACATAAGTGAACTGGGGGCACTGGCCGTCGCGCGCCAACACATCCAGCGCATTACGTAAACGGAAGTTCCTGTCTTTCGCCCCTGCCACCTGAAGCTCGAAACTGGCGAGGTCCTGTGTCGCCGGCACCAGATGCAGTCCGGGCACACAGGTGCTTACGATGCTTTCGCGCATCGTCACATCACCCATCAGCACATCGTAGCTGATGAGCTTGCGCTCCCGTGCCTCGACCCCCAGCCCGGTGGATGCATTGCCCTGTGGGTCCAGATCCACCACCAGCACCTTCTCACCAATGGCGGCCAGCGCTGTCCCCAGATTGATGGCTGTTGTGGTCTTGCCCACGCCACCCTTCTGGTTGGCAAGAGCCAGAACCCGCGGGCGCACCGCTCCAGACCCCATACCGGAGTCGGAAAAAGGGGCACTGTTCTGGTCCGTCATGATCTTGATCCCCGACGCATCGTTATCGACCCGTCCTGTATCATCTGCACCGATGCTGTCGGCCAGATGAAATGAAACTGCAGCCTGCAACTGCAAAACCGAAAAACGGCTACTCCTGCACATTGCACGGATTCAGCCAGATCGCTCAGCCCTTGCCCTTACCCCGCCAGGCCTCACCATTGGGATTGGCAAACTGTTGTGCCCCCCGAATGACAAGAATCTGCCCTTCAAGATCGCTGAGGCTGGGCGTCAATTCAGCATCCAGTGTCCAGCCTTTGCGAGCTTCGGTCAATTCAAGTTCGGCATCCCGACCCTTGTGAAAAAGACCTATAGCCCCTTCAGCCAGAAAAGCGCGGGCAAGATCCAGCAAGCGGGGCAGAGGGGCCAAGGCGCGGGCGGACACCACATGCGTGCCCGGCGCAAGGCGTTCTGCAACGGCTTCAATCCTCTGCGCATGCACCTCGACGGGCAGGCTGGCCAGCCGCGTCGCCTCCCTCAGAAAGGCCGCCTTGCGGGTATCGCTTTCCACAAGATGAACACGCGCCCCCTCACGGTCAGCCAGAACGGCGGCGATCACGAGGCCGGGGAACCCGCCACCAGAGCCAAGATCCACCCATTTGAGCGCTGTTTCCGGCACCAGAGGCATAAGCTGAAGCGAATCACCAATATGGCGGGACCACATATCTGACAGGGACGCCGGAGCCACCAGATTGATGGCCTTCTGCCACTTCACAAGCAAATCGGCGATGATCTCAAGCCGGGCGAATGTTTCACGTGAAACAAGCTGCGCAATGGCATCCTTGCCGCGCATATCCTGCGCCCTCATTGTCTGCCCAGCCGTGAAACCTGCCCCGGATGTAACCATACTGTCCTGAACCTCAATTGTGCTTGCGCCCAACCTGGCGCTCCGCAGCTTCCTCATCGCCCCGCGCACAGCGCCGGGCATAGGTCGCCAGAAGGGCCAATGCCGCCGGGGTCATGCCCTCCATGCGTCCGGCCTGCCCAATCGTGCGAGGCCGCACCTGCGTGAGTCGATGCTTCAACTCATTGGAGAGACCCGGCAGCTCTTCATAGCCCAGATTTTCGGGAAGCATCAGGTTTTCATCCCGGCGCAACACGGCAATATCCGCAGCCTGCCGCTCCAGATAGACGGCATATTTCGCATCAATCTCCACTTGCTCAGAAATGGCCGAGGGCAGGGCGGCAAGCTCCGGCCACAAGGTGGCAAGGCGCACCATATCGATATCCGGGTAAGCCAGCAGATCAAACGCTGTGCGGCGCTGTCCATCCTTGTTCACATGCAAGCCCGCGCGCGCCGCCTGGGTCGGGGTGACAGACAGACTTCGTGTAAGCGCACGGGCTTCATCCACCCGTGCCATGCGCTGCGTGAAATGTGCTGTCCGAGCCGCTCCGACAAGACCCAATGCCTGCCCGCGGGCCGTCAGCCGCTGATCCGCATTATCGGCCCGCAAGGTGAGACGATATTCAGCCCGCGAAGTGAACATGCGATAGGGCTCACTCACACCGCGTGTGACAAGGTCATCCACCATCACACCCAGATAGGCTTCAGCACGGTCGAACACTACGCCGTCTTCTCCACCTGTCCGGCGCGCCGCATTCAGCCCGGCCAAAAGGCCCTGTGCGGCAGCCTCCTCATAGCCGGTGGTGCCATTGATCTGCCCCGCCAGAAACAGCCCCTTCACCCGACGGGTTTCAAGTGTGGGTTCCAGCTCACGCGGATCCACATGGTCATATTCGATGGCATAGCCCGGGCGGATGATCTCCACCTTCCGCAGCCCCGGAATGGAGCGCAGAAAGGCCATCTGCACATCTGCGGGCAGGGACGTGGAAACACCATTGGGATAGACGGTGTGGTCATCCAGACCTTCCGGCTCCAGAAAAATCTGGTGATTGTCCCGATCCGCAAACCGCACCACCTTGTCTTCAATGGAAGGGCAGTAGCGCGGGCCCGTGCTGGAAATGCGGCCGGAATACATGGCCGAGCGCCCCAGATTGGCGCGGATGATCTCATGAGTCCGAGCCGTCGTCCGTGTCACACCACATTCGACCTGCGGGTTCGGCAGGTGCGTGGTGAGCGCTGAGAAAGGCTCCGGTGGTTCATCACCGGGCTGCATCTCGAGCGAGGCCCAATCAATCGTGCGGCCATCCAACCGCGCGGGCGTGCCTGTCTTCAGCCGGCCGAGATCGAACCCCATGCGCGCAAGGGCAGGGGAGAGGCCGAGCGATGGCTTTTCATCAATTCGCCCGGCAGGCCAACTCTCTTCACCCAAATGGATCAGGCCATTCAGAAATGTGCCCGTGGTCAGCACAACAGCGCCACAAGCCACTTCCCGCCCATCTGCCAGACGCAAGCCAGTGATACGCCCTTGCGCACTCAGCAAATCCGCAGCCTCACCTTCAATGATGGTGAGGTTCTCCTGCTCCGCTAAAGCGGCCTGCATGGCGCGGGCATAGAGCTTGCGATCCGCCTGGGCACGCGGCCCACGAACAGCCGGCCCCTTGCGGCGATTCAGCATGCGGAACTGAATGCCCCCCTGATCAGCAACCCGACCCATCAAGCCATCCAGCGCATCAATCTCACGCACCAGATGCCCCTTGCCCAACCCGCCAATGGCGGGATTGCACGACATCGCACCAATGGTGGCGGCTGAATGGGTGATGAGGGCTGTACGCGCACCAAGCCGCGCGGCGGCGGCGGCAGCTTCACAGCCGGCATGGCCACCACCAACAACAAGCACATCATAGGTAGCGAAAGGGGCAGTCATGGTCATGATAATGCAGCGTCCCGAAGGGCGGAAAGTTCTGCTTCTGGAAACGCCTTCTTGACGGCGACGTCAAGGCAAAGGGGGCAGATTCATACCTTCGCGGCGCAGAAGGGCGTGTTTCACGTGAAACATTGCTCTGTTCATCTCTCACTTCCCGATGCAGAAAGTGGAGAACAGCGTATCGAGAACATCCTCCACATCCACCCGGCCGATGGTGCGATCCAGCGCACGGGCGGCGAGGCGCAGCTCTTCAGCCCTCAATTCTTCAAAGCCGGAAAACTCACGGGAAGCCAAGGCGAGGTGCCGCACCGCTGCTTCCAGAGCGAGGCGCTGGCGCTCCCGCGTGATCAACGCCGGTTCGCCACCTGCGAGTGATGAAGCCTCCTGCTCAATCCGCTCCTGCAACCGTTCCAGCCCCGCACCTGTCAGCGCGGAAAGGGCGATCCAATCGGTTTCAGCATTCTGCCCCTCATCGCATTTGCTGCGTAGCTTGATTGCATTTTCCAGCGCCGCAGGTGGCTCTTCACCTTCCGGAGAAAGCCACAGCACCAGATCAGCCGCTTCAGCCCGTGCGAGGGCGCGGCGCACACCCTCAGCCTCCACCCTGTCAGCGGTTTCCCGAAGGCCCGCCGTGTCCAGCAATGTCACGGCCTGTCCGGCAAGTTCGAGATGCACTTCCAGCACATCACGCGTCGTACCCGGCAGATCGGAGACGATCGCGGCTTCCCGCCCGGCAAAGCGATTGAGCAAGGTGGATTTGCCTGCATTCGGACGTCCCGCAATGGCCACCACCAGCCCATCACGCACACGCTCGCCACGGCCTGCATCCGCCAGTGCCGCTTCCACCTCACTCAGGAGGGGGGCGATATAGCCATTCGCCTGATGGGTCAGATCTTCCGGAACATCGCCTTCATCTGAGAAATCAATGCTGGCTTCCACCAGAGCGAGGGCGGACAGCAGCTTTTCCCGCCATCCCTCCACCCGGCGCGACAGAGCACCGGAGGCCTGCGCCAAAGCCTGCCGCCGCTGCGCCTGTGTTTCGGCCGCGATCAGATCCGCCAGCCCCTCAACCTCTGAGAGATCCATCTTTCCATTGCCGTGGGCGCGGCGGGTGAATTCTCCCGCTTCAGCCGGGCGCAAACCGGGCAGACGCGACAGAGCACCCAGAACCGCAGCTACAACAGCCCGTCCGCCATGAAGGTGAAACTCTGCCAGATCCTCTCCCGTGACACTGCGTGGCCCAGGAAAAAACAGCACCAGCGCCCGATCCAGAACTTCACCATTTCCGGGATCACGCAACGCCCGGAAAGCGGCATGACGCGGAGTGGGAATCCCCCCTGCCAGAGCTTCCAGCGCCGTTGTCGAGGCTGGCCCGGACAAGCGGACCACAGCGACGCCGGATGGCAGGCGACCGGAAGACAAGGCAAAAATGGTTTCGGCTGGCGCGCGCGCAGACATGGCTCACCTTGATGGGCGAAAGGGCAGGGCAGCCGGCAAGCTGCATCTGTCTATAGCATGTCCGGGCAGGGCAACTCACCCATCTGTTTGGAACATCCCGGCGGGGATCTGGCTTTCAGATATGTTAGCCTCCCTCTTCAACACAGAAGAGTGCAATTGCCTCCCGCAAAGCTGCCCCCAGAGGATACCCGATGAGCCAGAACCGCCTTGCTGCTGAAACCAGCCCCTATCTGCTTCAGCACAAGAACAACCCGGTCCATTGGTGGGCGTGGGGGCCAGAAGCTTTCGACGAAGCCAGGGCGACGGGCAAGCCTGTGTTGCTATCCATAGGTTATGCCGCCTGCCACTGGTGCCATGTGATGGCGCATGAGAGCTTCGAGAACCCGGATATCGCCGCGGTGATGAATGAGCTTTTCATCAACATCAAGGTGGATCGGGAAGAGCGCCCGGACGTGGACCAGATCTATATGAATGCCCTGCACCAGATGGGGCAGCAGGGTGGCTGGCCACTCACCATGTTTCTGGATGCCGAAGGCAATCCCTTTTGGGGCGGTACCTATTTCCCGGCTGAAGCCCGATATGGCCGTCCCGGATTTGCGGATGTGCTGACCCAGCTCTCCAGCCTCTATCATGACAGCCCGGCGAAGGTGCGCCAGAATGCACAGGCGATCGCCTCTCGCCTTCAACGCATGGCCAGGCCCCAGCCGGGTGTTGCTATCTCTCCTGAAGATCTGGCCGGGCTCGCCCCACGCCTTGCCGAGATGTTCGATCCGGTGCATGGCGGCCTGAAGGGTGCACCCAAATTTCCCCAATGCGGGCTGCTGGAATTTGTCTGGCGTAATGGCGTGCACCAGCACAATACCCAGTTGAAAAACATCATGCTGTTCGCTCTGAACCGGATGAGCGAAGGCGGCATCTATGATCATCTCGGTGGCGGCTTCGCCCGCTATGCCGTGGATGAGGCATGGCTGGTGCCCCACTTCGAGAAGATGCTCTATGACAATGCCCAGCTCCTTGAACTGCTGGCGCTGGCCTATGCCGAGACCGGCGAGCCCCTGTTCAAGACGCGAGCGCTGGAAACCGTCGGTTGGCTCCAGCGGGAGATGATGTCCGGGCAAGGTGCATTCACCGCCAGCCTGGATGCCGACAGCGAAGGTGAGGAAGGCCGTTTCTATGTGTGGAGGGCCTCCGAGATCAAGCAGATACTGGGGCCTGAAGATGCGGCCTTCTTCGCCCGGTTTTATGATGTGACACCGGCCGGGAACTGGGAGGGGAAAACCATCCTCAACCGCTCCCAGGCTGGAAGCATCCATGCTGAAGATGAAGCCTGCCTTCCCCCCTTGCGCGCCCGGTTGCTTGAGGCCCGCGCCACACGGGTGCGGCCCGGGCGGGATGACAAGATTCTGGCTGACTGGAATGGGCTGATGATCACGGCCCTTGCACGGGCCGGCATTCAGCTTGAACAGCCGGACTGGGTAGAATGTGCCCGAAATGCCTTTATATGCGTGTATACAAACATGCAGAAGAACAGGCGGCTCGCGCATTCCCTGTGCGATGGAAAACTGATCGGGCCGGGGCTCGCGTCAGATCTCGCCTCCATGGCGCTTTCTGCCATCGCCCTTCATGAAGCAACGGGCGAGCGTGACTATCTGGCTCAAGCCGGAAGCCTGCTTGAAACGCTGGAACAGCACCATATCGATCCCGCCACAGGCGGTTATTATCTGACCGCAGATGATGCAGAGACCCTCATCATGCGCCCCCTTAGCAGCCATGATGAAGCCTTGCCGAATTATCACGCGCTTGCCGTAGAGGCTCTGCTGCGCCTTTCTACTCTCACGGGGCAAGATGATCTGCGCGCGCGCGCGGACAGGATTTTGAGCGGCCTCTCCGGCAAGGTGAACCAGAATGTGATGGCCCATGGTGCCATGCTGAATGTGCTGGATCTGCGCTTCCATCTTGTGGAAATCACCATTGTCGGGCAGGGCAAAAATACGGAAGAGCTCGCCCGCACGGCGCGGGCTTATCCCTTTGCGTTGCGGGTGGTACGCCATGTCAGGGCAGAGGAAGAAGCTCGACCTGACGCGGCAGCACCTGACAGTGTGCTGGCCGCGCGCATCGCCTCTGCGCCAGAAGAGGGTGCTGCTTTCATATGTGTGGGCGAAACATGCTCACAGCCCATTACCGAGCCAGAAGTGCTGCGTACCAGCCTGCGGAACCTGATGTGAAGCTATCAAAACAGCCCTTAAAACGGGGCATGCCCATAAATCGAATTTTAGAGCCTCTGGCTGGATTTTCCGGTTTCATGATGGAAAGCCCATCTTGATATCGAAAATCCAGCCAGTGACGATTTATTTGGATCAATATTTTGGAACAATATCCAGATTTTGATCGAAATTTCAGATCAATTCGATTTTGGCCTCGCCCCGTCATCTCCCTCCGCATAGGTCAGCCAAAGGGCCTTGTCTCCCATGGCTGCAATGAAGGCGTCATGCGCGGCCTTCTCTTCCGCTGTGACACGCGGTGCTAGCGGGACAGGACGCTGGCGTATGCCGCTGTTGCCTGAGAGGGAGCCGACCACAGCAAGCTGAGTCGGCTTCTTGTCCGCCTCTTCCTCCACCAGCCCCATCAGGCTGATCTGACGCCCCCCTAGAAGTTCGACATAAACCTCTGCCAGCAATTCGGCATCGAGCAAAGCGCCATGCTTCACGCGGCGCGAGCTATCGACACCATAGCGGTTCATCAGCTGGTCAAGCGTATTGCCACTATTGCCATGCTTGCGGCGCGCCAGCTCCAGCGTATCGACAACTCGATCCTGTGCAATAGGCGGAAGAGAAAGGCGCTCCAGCTCGGCATTCATGAAGCCGATATCGAAGCTGGCATTATGGGCAACCAGCGTATCCTGCCCGACAAAATCCAGAAACTCCTGCGCCACATGGGCAAAGACGGGCTTGTCGGACAGGAACTCCTCCGAGAGGCCATGCACATTGAAAGCCTCTATCGGCATGTCTCTCTCGGGATTGATATAGACATGATAGATATTGCCGGTGAGCACGCGGTTTACCATTTCCACGCAGCCGATTTCCACCAGCCTGTCACCGCCCCGGGCTTTCAGACCTGTGGTCTCGGTATCGAAAACGATTTCCCGCATCTTCATGCTCCTCACGTGCGGCGACCGGGCTCATCACGTTTCATAAGTTTGTATACAATTATATTTTTATACAAAATATGCCATTATACATCTCAACGGCGACCCGGGCCTGCCAGACTTCGCAAAACTCCGGCCACCTGATGACGAGCAGCTTCAAAACCCCGGCTGGTATCAATCACGAAGTGGGCACGTTGACGTTTTTTAGCATCCGGCATCTGTTTGGCCAGAATGGTGCGGAACTTTTCTTCCGTCATGCCCGGACGGTCCATCACACGCCCATGCTGCACTTCAACCGGGGCGCTAACGACAACTGTCGCATCAATACGCCGGTCCCGTTTCCCTTCAAACAACAAGGGGATATCCAGAACCGCACAGCGTACCCCATTCGCGCGCGCAGTTTTCAGAAACAGCGCTTCTTCCTCCGCCACGAGGGGATGAACGATTGCTTCCAGTTTCTGCATGGCATCGGCATTGTGTAACACGCGCGCCCCAAGGGCAGGGCGGTTGATCTCGCCATTCCGGGTCACACCGGGAAAGGCTGCCTCCACAAGAGGAACGGCACGTCCGCGATACAGCGCGTGAACTGTCGCGTCAGCATCATGCACCGGAACACCAAAGCTGCGAAACATGGCGGCCGTGGCGGATTTGCCCATGCCGATGGAACCGGTGAGCCCGAGAATCCACATGCCATATCCCTCTATCTCTGCAAGCCCCCTGTTTCACGTGAAACAGGGGGCTCATCACTGCCGAACACTCAGCCTGTGATGTCCTTCACCAGAAGATCCCGCAGATCCTGCGTCACCTCTGGCCGCACCCCAAACCAGCGTTCAAATCCCGGCACACCCTGATGCAGCAGCATGCCCAGCCCATCCACCACGCGCAGGCCCCGCGCCTGTGCGCGCGCCAGCAGAGGGGTCATCAGCGGGACATAAACAATATCCGTCACCACCGCATGATCGGGCAGAGGGGAAAGATCGAGATCAAGCGGATCAGATCCTTTCATGCCCAAAGAAGTGCAGTTCACCAGCAATTCTGCCTGATGCAGCAGGAATGAAGCATCAGACAAGGTACAGGGCCGCACCGTTTCTCCATAGGGTGCCGCAACAGCTTCCGCACGAGAAAGGGTGCGGTTTGCCAGATGCACACGCCCGAAACCGCGCATCACCAAAGCATGAATGATGGCGCGGGAGGCGCCGCCGGCACCCAGAACGACCACCTCACCGCGGCCCTTATCCCAGCCTTGTGCACAGGCATCCAGATTGGCCAGAAACCCATAGCCATCCGTATTGCTGCCGCACAGCTTTCCACCCTCTACCCACAAGGTGTTCGCAGCCCCGAGCGCCAGCGCCGTCTCATCCGCCTCATCAAGGGCCGCATAGGCGATTTCCTTGTTGGGGATGGTGACATTGCACCCGACATAGCCATGGGCAGACAGGTTGCGATAGAAATCCCGCGCCCCCTCAGGTGGCACATCCTGCCGGCCATAATCGCCTTCAAGGCCCAGCGTCTTCAGCCAGTAGCCATGCAGCAGGGGAGAGCGTGAATGGGTCACCGGATGACCTGTTACACAGGCGCGACGCATCACGGCAATAGGCCCTGTTCACGGAAATGCGGGAGTATTTGCAGCAGGGGCAGGCCCAGAATGGTGAAATGATCGCCCTGCACCCTTGTAAACAGATGCACGCCCACGGATTCAAGCTGATACCCACCAACGGATTCTGTCACCCGCCGGCCAACAGCCGCCAGATAGGTATCCAGCATATCATCGGAAAGGGAGCGCATGGTGAGATAGGCGCTGGACACCGTCTCAAACACCACCTCCCCATTCTGCACCACGGCGGCCGCCGAATGCAGGGCATGGGTGGAACCGGAAAGACGCTGCAATTGCTCGCGCGCCAGTTCCGGGCTGCGCGGCTTGTGAAAAACCTGACTGCCCAGGGCCAGGGTCTGGTCCGCTCCCAGCACGATCCGGCCAGGCGCCTTTTGTGCACCGGCCAGTGCCTTGGCGCGCGCCAGCATCAGGGCGATCTGGTCCGGCTCCATATTGGGGTCGGCGTCAACCTGCAGGGCACGTTCATCCACATCCACCGAGACGGTTTCAACCGGCACACCGGCATGAACGAGCAGTGACAGGCGCGTTGTGCTCTGCGAGGCAAGCACCAGCGGCTGCTCATTGCGCCACAAGGTGTTGGTTTCCATATCAGTTTCCGTTGCTGGCGCGGCGTTGCCGCTGATGGAAGAGTGCCACGACATTGGCTGCCGTTTCCTCAATGGAACGACGGGTCACATCAATGAGAGGCCAGCCATTGCGCGAACACAGACGGCGGGCAAAGGTGATTTCCTCACGAACCGCATCACGATCCGTATAGGTACCGGCGGAATCAACCGCATTCAGGCCCAGAATCCGGTTCTCGCGGATTTCCACAATCCGCTCCGGGCTGGCGACCAGCCCCACAATCAGTGGCTTTTTCAGGCTTTCCAGATGCCCCGGCAAGGGCACATTGGGCACCAGCGGGATATTCGCCGTCTTGATACCGCGATTGGCCAAATAGATGGAGGTCGGCGTCTTAGAGGTGCGCGACACACCCAGCAGAACCACGTCCGCCTCTTCCAGATCTTCCACCATCTGCCCGTCATCATGCATGACGGTATAATTGAGCGCGTCGATCCGCTTGAAATAGTCCGTATCCAGCGCATGCTGGCCACCAACACGTGGTGTCGGCTCTCCGCCCAGATAGGATTGGAACAGCCGCACCACCGGTGCCAGGACAGAAAGCACCGGCACGCCAAGTTCCGCGCAACGCCGTTTCAGGCACACGCGTAATTCGTCATCCACAAGGGTGTAGAGAACAATACCGGGATTGCCCTCAATCTCGCTCAGCACCCGCTCCAGCTGCTTCATGGAGCGCACCAGCGGATAGACATGCTCAATGGCGCGCACATTGGCATATTGCGCGCACGCCGCCCGGCCCACATTGATCAGCGTCTCACCTGTCGCGTCTGAAACGAGGTGGAGATGGAAAAAACTATCCTGGCTCGGCTTCTCTGCACTCACGATATCCACCGCCCCTGTGGAAGGTTGTTGAGGAAGACATGCGCATGTCGCACACGCAAGGGCAAGCTGGGGAAAGGACTCATAACTTTCCACATTTCAACTCGCTTGGACTGAATCCGGGCCCTTCCTGTGTGCGAATGTGAATATCACCTTCGCCACAATCGTTAATCCTTTATTAACGCGGTCTGGCACGGCTTCCCACCTGCGACAAATGCGGCAACGATATGGTGATGGCATGTGGATCGGTTGTCGACAGACTTGTAACTGGTTAATCAACAGTTAAGACTCTAAAGACTCTCATTTATAAATATATTCCTTAATTGAAGGCTGGCGATGAACGGCTCTCCGGCGATCCACGCGCCCTTCCTTGCGGTACTCGATGGTACCCCCCTCAATCCGCCTCCGCTCTGGATGATGCGACAGGCCGGGCGCTATCTGCCCGAATATCGCGAAGTTCGCGCCAAGGCGGGAGATTTCCTCTCCCTTTGCTACAATCCGGATCTGGCCACCGAAGTGACCCTTCAGCCGATCCGCCGGTTCGGTTTTGATGCCGCCATCATCTTTTCGGATATTCTGGTCGCGCCCCATGCGCTGAATGTCGGCCTGCGTTTTGAAACCGGCGAAGGCCCACGCCTTGAAGAGGTGAACACCGCTGCGCGGATTGCAGCCCTACCGGATACACTTGATCCGGCGAAGGTTCAGCCCGTTTATGAGGCCATCGCCAAAACCCGGGCCGCCCTTCCTGCCGAAACCGCGCTGATCGGCTTTTGCGGTGCGCCCTGGACTGTCGCGACCTATATGGTTGCTGGTCGCGGTACACCGGATCAGGCGCCCGCGCGTCTCATGGCCCTGCGGGATGAAGCCCTGTTCCAGCGGCTGATCGATCATCTCGTGGAAGTGTCGGTAACCCATCTGTCCGGGCAGATCCGGGCCGGTGCACAGGCAGTGCAGATTTTCGACAGCTGGTCCGGTGTGCTCGATCCGCTGTCCTTCGAGCGCTGGTGTGTGGAGCCGGTGAAGCGCATGGTTGAAAAGCTGCGCGCGCTTCATCCGCAGGTTCGCATCATTGCCTTTCCCAAGGGCGCGACCCTTGAGGGGCTTGAAAAGCTCTGCGCGCTGGATGTGGACGCCATCGGCATTGACTGGACGGTGGATCGCGCTGCCGCTCGCAACAAGCTGGGCCCGAAGGTGGCGCTGCAGGGCAATCTGGATCCGCTACGGCTGATTGCCGGTGGCAAGGCGCTAGATGACGAGATATTGCGTATTCGCAGGGATTTTTCCGGCATGCGTCATATCTTCAATCTGGGCCACGGCATTCGCCCCGAAACGCCTATCGCCCATGTGGAGGCATTGGTAGCGGGCGTGCGTCGCGCTCTGTAAGCCGGAGAATTTCATGTTGTATCTGTGGATCAAGGCGCTGCATGTCATTGCAGTCATCGCCTGGATGGCGGCGCTGCTCTATATGCCGCGCCTCATGGTCTATCATTCCATGGCGCAGGTGGGTTCAGACAAGTCTGAAACCTTCAAGGTCATGGAAAGGCGTCTGCTGAAGGCGATTGCCAACCCCGCCATGATCGTTGCCTGGGCCGCAGGCCTGTATCTGGCGTGGGATGGGGGGTGGTTTGTTGATCCCTGGCTGCATGCCAAGCTGTTGCTGGTCGTGCTGCTGAGCGGTATGCATGGCATGATGAGCCGCTGGGTGAAGGATTTTGCCGCCGACCGGAACCGGCATACGACGCGCTATTACCGCATCGCCAATGAAGTGCCGACCGTGCTGATGATCGGCATCGTCATTCTGGTCATCGTGAAGCCATTCTGATGGCGCGATATCTCCGGGCCGTGGCGCAAGATTGAAACATTTCAGGTGCTCTGTGCGCAATTAACCCTTGCGCACATCATCATGCCTGCTATCCTGCGCCTGCTTTCCTCAAGCAGGCACTGCGCTCCCTGTGTCCGGCCTTCCCAAAGGCTGGCTGTAGCGCCAGCTGGAAGTTCCTTAACCCGGCTTCTCTGTAGACCTGCGTTTCCACCCCTTCCCTTGCTTGTGTGCCTTTGCCGCAAGTCACACCCGAAATTCAATCGAGGCTTTCCCATATGCGGGAAGTGAAACTTCAAGACCTGAAATCCAAAACGCCTGTCGAACTTCTGGCCTTCGCTGAAGAAAATGAGGTGGAGAATGCCAGCACCCTGCGCAAGCAGGAGTTGATGTTCGCCATTCTCAAGCAGCTGGCGCTGCGTGAGACGGAAATCATCGGCGAAGGTGTTGTGGAGGTACTGCAGGACGGGTTCGGTTTCCTGCGTTCTCCGGAATCTAACTATCTGCCCGGCCCGGATGACATTTATGTCTCCCCTTCGCAGATCCGCCGTTTCGGCCTGCGTACTGGCGATACGGTTGAAGGGCAGATCCGCTCCCCCAAGGAGGGTGAGCGCTATTTTGCCCTGCTCAAGGTCAACACCATCAATTTTGAAGACCCTGAGCGCACCCGTCACAAGATCAATTTCGACAATCTGACCCCGCTCTATCCAGATGAGCGCCTCAAGCTTGAGCATGAGGAAAATGTGGGCAAGAAGGATTTCTCCGCCCGGGTCATCGATATTGTCGCCCCCATCGGCAAGGGCCAGCGCAGCCTCATCGTGGCGCCTCCCCGCACCGGTAAAACGGTGTTGCTGCAGAATATTGCCAAGTCCATCGCCACCAACCATCCCGAGTGCTATCTCATCGTGCTGCTCATTGATGAGCGGCCGGAGGAAGTGACGGACATGCAGCGCTCGGTGAAGGGTGAGGTCATTTCCTCCACCTTCGATGAACCAGCCGTACGTCATGTGCAGGTGGCCGAAATGGTCATCGAGAAAGCAAAGCGTCTGGTGGAGCATGGCCGTGATGTGGTGATCCTTCTGGATTCCATCACTCGCCTTGGCCGCGCCTACAACACGGTTGTGCCGTCCTCCGGTAAGGTGCTGACAGGTGGTGTGGACGCCAACGCCCTCCAGCGGCCTAAGCGCTTCTTCGGCGCGGCTCGCAATATCGAGGAAGGCGGCTCGCTGACCATCATCGCCACCGCGCTGATCGAGACCGGTTCGCGCATGGACGAGGTGATCTTCGAGGAATTCAAGGGCACCGGCAATTCAGAAGTCATCCTGGACCGCAAGGTGGCCGACAAGCGGGTCTTCCCCGCCATCGACATCACCCGTTCCGGCACCCGTAAGGAAGAGCTTCTGGTTCCGGCCGATACGCTCAAGAAGATGTATGTGCTGCGCCGCATCCTCAACCCGATGGGGACGGTCGATGCCATCGAGTTCCTGCAGGACAAGCTGCGCCAGACCAAATCCAATCAGGATTTCTTCGACTCGATGAACACCTGAGGTCCGCGTCTGCGCAATTGCATCTGGAAAGCCGGCCCCAGGGGCCGGCTTTTTCGTGTGGAATGGGCGACTGAAACCGGCGACCTGCTGCCGCACCCCTTGTCAATTCCGGATGATCCCGTGGTCAAACCCTTCCGGTTTGCCGGGGGAACGCTTATCTTTGAACGGAAATAAGGAAGACGCCCGGATACACAGCGATGGGGCGTCATCTCTGCCCGCCACTGAATAGGGCGCGCGGATTTTAGAGGATTGTCCCATGTTCATCCAGACCGAAGCTACGCCGAACCCGGCAACCCTGAAGTTCCTGCCCGGTCGCCCGGTGCTTGGCGAAGGCATGCTGGATCTGGCGGATCCGCAGGCCGCGGCGGTTTCTCCACTGGCCCGCAGCCTGTTTGAGGTGAATGGCGTAACCGGCGTGTTTCTCGGGCCGGATTTCATCACCATCACCAAGAGTGGCGGGGAATGGGCCCAGCTCAAGCCAGCGCTTCTGGGGGCCATCATGGAGCATTTCCTCTCCGGTGCGCCGGTGGTGGACAACGCTTCTGCTCTGGAACAGGCCGACAGCGAGGAATTCTTCGACAGCGAGGATGTCGGTATCGTGGAGACCATCAAGGAGCTTCTGGATACGCGGGTGCGCCCGGCCGTGGCGAATGATGGCGGGGATATCACCTTCCGCGGGTTCAGGGATGGCGTGGTCTATCTTAACATGAAGGGAGCCTGCTCGGGCTGCCCATCATCCACCGCCACGCTGAAGCACGGGGTGGAAAACCTGCTGAAGCATTTTGTGCCGGAAGTGCGGGAAGTGCAGGCCGCCTGAGGCCATTTGCCCTCTCCGCATTAACCTTTTGGCAAGGTCGGCGTCCCTGCACCCTTCCGTTTCGGCGCATTTCGGTCAATCGTGAGGGTCCAGAGAGGTTTGCGCCTTCATGTACATTCTTGCCCTCGATACTGCGCTCGCCGCATGTTCCGTTGCCGTGCTTGATACGGAAACGGACAGCATCATGGCGGGTGATTCCCTGTTGATGAACCGCGGCCATGCCGAGGCGCTGATCCCGCTTGTGGAACAGGTGATGTCCCATGCCGGGATTGATTTTGAAGATCTCGGCCGCATTGCGGTGACGGTTGGACCCGGAAGCTACACGGGCCTGCGTGTGGGGCTTTCGGCGGCGCGGGGGCTTGGCCTGACAATCAACCGCCCTGTGGTCGGCGTCACCACCCTTTCGGCTCTGGCAGCGCCTTTTCTAGCGCATGATGACAGCATGGCTGTGGTCAGTGTGATTGATGCACGCCATGACCATGTGTTTCTTCAAATGTTTGGCATTGGTGGGCGAACCCTCATCGCGCCGCGCGTCACCAGTCTGCGTGAGGCGGCGCGGGCGGTAGCCGTGGGGCCCGCGCGTCTGGTGGGTTCAGGAGCACAATTGCTGGCCGAAGCCTGGCCTTCGGGAGAAAGGCCTCCGGTTTCGGTTGATGTAGCAGCGGCGCCCGATGTGGCCTGGATCGCCCGTCTGGGTGCTGTAGCCAACCCTGCCAGCGCCGAAGCCAAGCCGCTTTATCTGCGTTCACCGGATGCAAAGCCTCAGGACAAGGCCCGAATTGCCCGGCGATGACATTCCTATTCCTTTTCACCGGATGGAAGAAAGCCGTGACCTCTCCTCATCTGCGTGAGGCACGCATGCAAGATGCGCTGACCCTATCCCGGCTGCATGGAAAGGCTTTCGCCCGGGGCTGGGATGAGGCGGAATTCGAGCGTCTGCTGTGCGATAGCGTGGTGCGCGCCCATGTTCTCAGCCCGGGGCTGCGAACTGAGCCTGTGGGTTTTGTATTGTCCCATCTGGTTGCACCGGAAGCGGAAATTCTCTCAATTGCGGTGAAGGGGGAAGAGCGTCGTCGGGGGCTGGGCGGCATTCTTCTGTCGCATCATTTGCGGCGGCTGGCGGCGGAGGGCGTCACAACCTCCTTTCTGGAGGTGGAGGAAGGCAATGCTCCCGCTCTGAAACTCTATGCCAGCCTGGGATATGAGCAGATCGCCCGCCGCAAGGGTTATTATGGTGGTACCGCCGACGCGCTGGTTCTGAAGCGCAATTTCTGAATTTTCCTCGTGGAAATGGCCCACAATCGGATTTGTGCCATGCCGCCCTCTTGCAGTCCCGCCCGTGCAGGGCGATAAGGCACTCATGTTTTGGCTCTCTTCGTGGAGGTGGCATTGAGCGAAAAGCCAAGTCTCATCGAAGAGGCGTGCCTGTCCAGAGGCATGCGCATGACCGAACAGCGCCGGGTGATCGCCCGAGTGCTTTCTGATGCGCAGGATCATCCGGATGTGGAGGAATTGCACCGGCGCGCCGTGGCGATTGATGACAACATCTCCATTTCCACCGTCTACCGCACTATGAAGATGCTGGAAGACGCTGGAATCGTGGAGCGCCATGAATTCGGCGATGGCCGTGCCCGTTATGAGCAGGTTTCAGACCAGCATCATGACCATCTCATCGATATGAAGAGCGGCCGGGTGATCGAGTTTCATTCCGAGGAGATCGAGCGTCTTCAGGAAGAAATTGCCCGCAAGCTTGGTTACAGGCTGTGCGATCATCGCCTTGAGCTGTATGCCGTGCCGCTGGGTGAAGAGAAGTGATGTGATGGCATTTTGCCATGACTGATCAGCCAGCACGCAGCCACGAGAGCCGGTTCGATCATGCCCTTGATGAGCTGGTGGCCCCCAAGGGGCTCATGGCTCGCATTCTTGAAGCCATACGCATCACTCTCGTCACCCTTATTGTGTTGCTGGCGACAGTCATCGGTATTCCGCTGCAATGGTTGGCCCTGAAGCTGAAATGGCCCATGCGGCGCACCATTCCGGTGTTGTATCACCGCATATTGCTGCACTGCCTTGGTGTGAAAGTGCGGGTAGAGGGCTCACCTGCACTGGGGCGGCCGCTTCTCATTCTCTCCAATCATTGTTCCTGGCTGGATATTCCGGTTCTCGGCTCCCGGATGCCGCTGTTCTTTGTTGCCAAGAGCGAGGTGGCGCAATGGCCACTGGTGGGGCTGCTTGCGAAATTTCAGCGCACCGTTTTCGTCAATCGGCAGCGCCGTCAGGCCACCAGTGATGTGAACAGGGAAATTGCCGGGCGACTCAAGCAGGGTGATCCGGTTGTTCTGTTCGCCGAAGGCACCTCTTCTGATGGCAACCGGGTATTACCTTTCCGCACGGCGTTGGTGGGTGCGGTGCGTGATGCCTTCGAGGATGTGGAGCAGGTCAGTGTTCAGCCTCTTTCCATCGCCTATGTGCGGCTTCAGGGCATTCCCATGGGCCGCCAGCATCGCGGCACCGCCGCCTGGAGGGGTGACATGGAGCTGGCTCCCCATCTGATGGACGTGCTGCGGCAGGGCGCAATTGATGTGACGCTGACATTCGGCCCCGAACTGGTGCTGGATGCGACCCATGATCGCAAGAGCGTGACGCGCGAGGCGCAGGCGAGCGTGCGTGAAATGCTGGTGAAGAGTCTTTCCGGACGAAACTGACAGGGTTTTCGTTCAGGGAGAAAATTCAGTCTTTTCAATATTGTATACAATTATACATCAAGAGAGATGAAAAAGGCGCGCCCCGCATACTGTTGCGATGACGCGCCCTGTAAATCCAGCTTGCTGCTCGGAGCAAACCTCAGGAGAGGCCGACAATCGCCCGCGAGAAATCCCGAGCCGTGAAGGCCTCAAGGTCATCGGCACCTTCACCCACGCCAATCAGATGGACAGGTAGGTGATATTTGTCGGAGATCGCTACCAGAATGCCGCCACGCGCCGTGCCATCCAACTTGGTCATCACCAGCCCTGTTACGCCTGCAACACGGGTGAAGGCTTCCACCTGTGACAGCGCATTCTGGCCCACCGTGGCATCCAGTACCAGCAGCACGCTGTGGGGGGCTTCCGGCTCCAGCTTCTTGATGACGCGCACCACCTTTTCCAGCTCGGCCATCAATTCCGTGCGGTTTTGAAGACGGCCGGCTGTGTCGATGAGCAGAACATCCGCACCTTGTTCGCGGGCGGTCACGATGGCATCATGGGCAACCCCTGCGGCATCCGCGCCGGGTTCACGGGCAATCACCGTGGCCCCGGTCCGATCGCCCCACACCTTCAGTTGTTCGATGGCGGCGGCGCGGAAGGTATCTCCCGCAGCCAGTACCACCTTCTTGCCCTCGGCGCGCCATTGCGAGGCCAGCTTGCCGATGGTGGTGGTCTTCCCCGAGCCATTCACCCCCACCATGAGCACGATATAGGGGCGCTTGCTGCTGTCCACGGTGAGGGGCTTGGCCACCGGTTCGAGGATCTTTTCCACCTCACCGGCGATCAGCGTCTTCACTTCTTCCGGGTCGATGGTCTGGTCATAGCGGCCCTTGGCCACCGCGGCGACAATGCGCACCGATGTATCCGTGCCCAGATCTGCGCGAATGAGGATATCTTCCAGCTCTTCCAGGGTTTCGTCATCCAGCTTGCGCTTGGTCACGAGATCGGTGATGCCCTGGGTCAGGCTGGTGGCGGTGCGCGCCAGCCCGGAGGTCAGTCGTTTCCAGAAACCGGGTTTCTTGGTGCCGTCCTGCTCGCTCATGATTATCCTAGAATCCTTCAGGCGGCGATGAGCCGCGCTCCATCATGCCCGGTGATGCGCAGCCGGGCCAGTGTGCCTTCCGGCAGGCGCCGGGCGAGACGCACCGGTGTGAAATGCTCGGTATGACCATTCCCGCCTTTTTCAACGAGAATGCTGCGTTCGCAACCCATCTGCGCCGCAAGATGTCGATGCAGCAGACTCTGGCCCAGCACGCGCAACTGGCGGGCCCGATGCTTGATGATGGCTGGCGTGACCTGCGGCATGCGCGCGGCCGGTGTGCCGGTGCGCGGCGAGTAGGGAAACACATGCAGAAAGGCGAGCCCGGCTTCTTCCACAAAGCCGAGAGTGTTGCGAAACTGGATGTCGGTTTCCGTGGGAAAACCGGCGATGATGTCCGCACCCAGCACCAGATCCGGTCGCAGACGTCGCAAGTCCCGGATGAAGGCGAGAGACTGTGCCCGGCTGTGCCGCCGCTTCATGCGCTTGAGCACGAGATCATCCCCGGCCTGAAGTGACAGATGCAGATGCGGCATCAGGCGTTCTTCCTCAGCCAGCGCGGCCAGCAGGTCGGTATCAGCCTCGATGGCGTCGATGGATGAGATGCGCAGCCGCTCCAGTTCCGGCACATGGCGCAATATGGCGCGCACCAGCTGGCCCAGCGTGGGCATACCGGGCAGGCCCGCGCCATAGGAGGTGAGATCCACCCCTGTCAGCACAATTTCGCGATAGCCATTCTCAACAAGCTGGCGCACATGCTGCACCACTGCACCCATGGGCACGGAACGCGAATTGCCGCGTCCATAAGGGATGATGCAGAAGGTGCAGCGATGGTCACAGCCATTCTGCACTTCCACAAAGGCGCGGGTGTGCCCTGAAAAGCGATCCACCAGATGCGGCGTAGCCTCGCGCACATCAAAAATATCCTGAACCCGCACGCGCTGTTCGGCATCAAGGCCGAAATCCAGCATGCGGCGCACATCCCGCCAGGTTTCCGGCCGGGCCTTTTCACCATTTCCCAGAACCAGATCCACTTCCACCATATCGGCGAAGGTCTCCGGTTCGGTCTGTGCCGCGCAGCCGGTTACGACAACGCGCAAATCCGGATTGCGGCGCTTGGCGCGACGAATGGTCTGGCGCGCCTGACGTACAGCTTCGGAGGTGACGGCGCAGCTGTTGATGACCAGGATATTGCCCAGGCCCGCAGCCTGCGTGGCTTGGAGTACAGCTTCGGATTCTAATGCATTTAGCCGGCAACCAAAGTTTTCAACCCATGCCGGCGCAGCATTGGACTGCTGAAGAGATAACCTGTTTTGTGTTGCGTCTTCAGGGCCTTCCAGGAAAGAAGACGCGCTGTTGCCGCTTCCTTCCATCAGGCCGCCCCGTTCAGCATCCCGGCTGTTATTTTGCCGGCAAATTCAAATTCAGTCGGGCCGGTCATCTCGACATGGCCATTGCTTTCGCGCCAGTGGATCTTCAGGTCGCCGCCGGGCAATGTCACCGTTACCTGTCGTCTGGTGCGTCCGGTGCGTACGCCATTCACGCCCGCAGCGCAGGCGGCTGTGCCACAGGCACGGGTGCGCCCGGCGCCACGCTCCCACACATGCAGCAGGATATGATCCGGCTCGATCAGGCTGGCGAAGGAGATGTTCGCCTTTTCAGGGAAAAGCTCATGCGCTTCCAGCGCCGCGCCAAGCCTGTCCACATCCACCGCATTAGCGTCGGGCACGAAGAATGTCGCATGGGGGTTGCCCATGCTGGCCATGGCGGCCGGTCCCAGCTGTTCAAAGCCGGGCATGAGTACAGCGCTGGTATCCGCCACCGTGTGGGAGAGGGGAATCTCCTGCCATTCGAGGCGCGGCGCACCCATATCCACACGCACCAGACCATCCGGCTGAACGGTGCAGTCGAGAAGGCCGGCGGGGCTTTCAAACAGCATATGGCTGCTGCCACTGGCTTCAGCTTCATAGGTTGCAATACAGCGCGTGCCATTGCCGCAGGCGGCCGATTCCGACCCGTCATTGTTCAGAATGCGCACAAAGGCGCATGTCCCCTCGCGACGTGGGTTATAGAGCACCATGGCCTGATCGAAAGGCAGAACATCCGGTCGGGCCAGGGCGCGTGCGGCATCCGGCGAGACTTCTGCCGGACTTCCGCGCAAATCCAGAATGAGAATCTCGTTGCCGAGACCGTTCATCTTCACAAAGGGGCGATGGGCGAGGTCAGCCATCGGGCAGATCCATGAAAGGCTCGGGAAAGAGCTGTGGGAATTCAGGCTCTATATGGACCGCAGAGCCGGTCTGCGCCACCCTCTGGCGCTCTGCATATGGCAAAAGCGCCTCCGTGTTGTGGCAATTTGACAGCAGCCTTGCGGTGTGCGGCCTGCTGCTAACAGGCTGGTAATTTCGTCTGGCTTTCCTTTGGGGCATATGTGAGGGCAGGCTGGGCGATGCTGGCCGGAAGGAACGGACATGAAGCGGGTGAGCGGGCAGATGGATGGGCACAGGCAGGCCGGTGCGGCGGCCGTACATTCCGGGGGGGTGTTCGGCAGCTTCTCCTCCGGCCTGCGCGAGGCCAGCTCATGCCTGTTTGGCTTGCGGATGTGGGCGCTGGCATGCATCTGCCTTCTGGCATCCATGCCGGTGGGGGCGCAGGCGGCAATTGACGCCATGCCCGGGCGGGATGAACTGACCGCCCCTCCGGTGATTGACCCGAAAAATGTCGAGACGCAGCCGCTTTCGCCTTTCCAGCATTCCGTACCCTTCCGCCCCGGAGAGGCCCGGATGGAGGCGCAGCCCGTGCTTGTCCTGACCGGCACTGCGGTTTGGGATGAGGCCTATGACAGGCTGGTGGAAGCCTTCCGCACGCTGGAGCAGGAGCGCACTCGGCTGGGCCTGAAGCGCGCCGGTGAGCAGATCGTGGTCTATGAAAGCAGCGATGACAATGGCTTCACCTTCGAGGCGCAGCTTCCCTATTCTGGCACCACCACGCAAAAGCCCGGCAAGGATGTGAAACTGGGTACATCCCATGCTGGCAAAGTGCTGACCTTCGAGCATTCCGGCTCTTTCGCCGATATGGACAACACCTATGAGATGATCGCCAATTTTCTGGATGAGCGGGCCATTGATGCGCAGGATCTCTATATGGAGCGCTATCGTACCGATCTGCTGACCACCCCGCCGGATTCCTTGAAAATTGAAATTCTTGTGCCAGCTCCGGAAGGGAACAAGGGCCTGTTGCGCCGGCCCTCCGGGCCGCCCTTGCCACAAAATCTGGCGCCGCCAGCCCCGCAAACCCCTTAAATCCGTCGCTGGACATGCTGAAGATGGGGAAGAGCGGCTGGCAGGGGCCGTACGCTCTTTCATCTGTCATGTGAATGTCCTTTGATGCAGAAAGCTTCCGGGTCAGCCTGCAGGCTGCCGGAGGTGTATTGCGGAGGGCAACATGCCACGGCTCTTCACGGCCATCGAAATTCCCCCGCTGGTGGGGCAGGGCCTGTCCCTGCTGCGGGGCGGTCTTCCCGGCGCACGATGGATCGATACCGAAAACTATCACATCACCCTGCGCTTCATCGGCGATGTCGATGACGGCATCGCCCGCGATGTGATGGATACGCTGGCGGGCATCCACCGTTCATCCTTCGATCTGGCGCTGGAAGGGCTGGACCAGTTTGGCGGGCGTAAGCCTCGCTCCCTTTTCGCTGCGGTGGGAGGCAGTTCCGCCCTGACCGACTTGCAGGCGGAACAGGAACGACGCCTGCAACGGCTGGGGCTGGTGGCGGAAGGGCGCAATTTCCGTCCGCATGTCACACTGGCCCGGCTGCGCGATGTTTCCGCCCGGCAGGTGGCGGATTATCTGGCCCTGCGTGGCCCGTATCGCAGCATGTCCTTCCATGTGCCGCGCTTCGTGCTGTTCTCCTCGCGGGACTCGGTGGGGGGCGGCCCCTATCTGGTGGAAGCCGTTTATCCATTGGGCTGAATGCGCTTGCAGAAGCGGCTCATCCGGCATCTTCTGACTTTAGAATAAGTCTTAATTTTTGCGCTGACGTGGAGAGAGATCTTGACGGGACGGTTCTGAACCCCATTCTTGAAAGTGAAAGTCATTCCCATGAAGCCCGTGTCAGGCTGTGAGCCGGGGCGTGGTGTCAGGGGGTATGGCTGCTTTCTATGGTGTGAGTCATGGCCAATATGAATAGCGCATCCATGAATGCACTGGAGTGGAAGAGCCTTGATGGCGAGGAAGGGGCTCGTGCCGCTTCAGATGAAGCCAGTGTCCGCAAGGGGTTCTGGAAGAAGCTGGGGCGTTCCGCTACCAAGATACCGTTCGCGGAAGATGCAGTGGCGGCCTATTATGCCGCTTTCGACAAGGCGACCCCCCTCAAGGTACGGGCGACCCTTCTGGCTTCGCTAGCCTATTTCGTTCTGCCGATGGACGCGGTTCCCGATGTGTTGCCGGTTCTGGGCTATGCAGATGATGCCGCGCTGCTCATGGGCACTTTGCGGTTGCTATGTGATCATGTGAAGCCGCAGCACCAGTCTGCGGCGCATGATATTCTGGAAGGGCTGCAGGAGGACTGATTCCGGTCCCCAGTCCGTCTCGGAAGGTCTGAAAGCCGGTGGGAGCCAGCTTTCAGATGATATTCTGGTCTGGGCCGGGCATCGTGGCCCGGCATGGGTGTGTGGTCAGATCGTCAGAACTACCTTGCCCTTCACCCGTCGGCCGGCGATTTCGCCAATAGCGGTGGCGCAGTCTTCCAGCGGGAAGGTGCGATCCACATGCGCTGAAATGCGCCCCTCTTGGGCATAGCCCATGAGCAGTGCGCCAGCATCGCGCAGCCACAACGGGTTCTTGCGCGATTGCCCGCCGAAATCCACGCCGCGCGCATCGCAGTTTTTCAGCAACAGCAGATTCAGCGGCATGCGGGGAATGTCACCCGCAGCAAAGCCGACCACCAGCAGCCGGCCATACCAGCCCAGTGCGCGCAAGGCGGGTTCGGAATAGTCGCCGCCGACCGGATCAAACACCACATCCAGCCCGTTCTCGCCGGCGAAGGCCTTCAAGGCCGGTTTCAGATTCTGGGTGCTGTAGTTCAGCCCGGCATCCGCGCCATGGCGGAGCGCGAAGGCGACCTTTTCCTCGGATGAGGCGCAGGCGATGACCCGGGCGCCCATGATCTTGCCCAGTTCCACCGCGGCCAGCCCCACGCCGCCAGAAGCCCCCAGAACGGCAAGGCTTTCACCGGGCTTCAGTTCGCCTCGCTCCCGCAGCGCGTACAGCGCGGTGCCATAGGCCACCAGCAGGCCCGCTGCCTTCACATAATCGAGCCCATCGGGAATCGGAGCCAGATATTTGGCCTCCACCACCAGCTTTTCGCGCGCAGCGCCGTAGGTCACATAGCCGCACACCCGCTCGCCTTCACACAGATGTTCCACCCCCGGCCCGACGGCCGCCACCTGGCCAGAAAATTCCGCACCGGGCGAGAAGGGGAAGGGCGGCTTGATCTGATAGCGATCGCGAATGATGAGCGTATCGAAGAAGTTGAGCCCCACGGCCTTCACGTCCACCAGCACCTCGCCCGGGCCGGGGGCTGGTTCCGGCAGGTCTGCCAGACGCAGGCTTTCGGCTGGTCCGAACGCTTCGCAAAGAACCGCTTTCATCAGGCTTGCTCTCCTCTTTTCACATTGCCATCAGGCAGTGACAAATGGTTAACCCCATTGGCAGATTGTGTGCCCGTGGAAAGGTCGTCCAGCCCTTCCCGCACATGCGTCGCAAACCCGTATGATTACTGGTTCCTGCTGGCATGTGCATGGGTGGGGTGGGGTGTTCATTCCATGCGAATCGCTCACCTTTGATGTGTTCGCGCATTGAGATGAGCCGAAGCCTTGGTCTAAGACAGGCCCAAGGCGTGCCCGCCCCGTTCATGTCCGCCTTGATCGTTTACGCGGCGCACAGGCTCGAAACCTCAATTCCGGTTGTCCGCCATCGCGGGTCCGGCGAAAAGGAGAAGCCATGGCACCTCGTCATGTTCGTTCGACGCTCCTCGGTGTTTGCCTCGCCTTTGTGGCCGCTGCGCCGGCTCTGGCTCAGGGCGAGTCGAAGCCAGTTGCCCAGTTTGGTGACTGGAGCGTGTATGTTTCCACCAGCAGCCCCAAGGTCTGCTATGCCATTTCCCAGCCCAAGAAGCGTGCGCCTTCGGGCCTGAATCGTGATCCGGCCTATTTCTTCATTTCCACCCGTCCGGGCGAGAAGGTGAAGAATGAGGTGAGCGTGACTGTCGGCTTCCCCATCAAATCCGGCAGTGAGGCGAAGGTGAATGTCGGTTCCCTGTCTCTTGGCCTTTACACCAAGGACAATGGGGCTTGGGTGCGCAATGTGTCGGATGAGGCCCGCCTCGTGGATGCGATGCGCAAGGGCAGTGATCTGACTTTCTCCAGCACCTCCGGTCGTGGCAATGTCACCACCGATACCTACTCTCTCAAGGGCATTTCCGCTGCGCTGGATCGCGTGGCCAAGGAATGCAACTGAAGAGGGTCTTTCGGTTGGAGATCGCGAACAGGGGGCGCTGATGCGCCCTCTTTTCATATGTGAAAGGGGCTTTTTACGCTCCGGCAGCCTGTTCGGCGTTTGCGTGATGGAAAGATGCCGCAATCGGCAGTATGTATGGGCCCATGAGCGCTGCCCCTGACCTTGCCACGATCACAACCATGACCTCTGCTCCCGTACTGGATGTTCCCCCATCGGCTTCGACTGCCGAAGTCGGTCATCCGGCTTCCCTTGTCGGCCTGAGCCGGGAAAAGCTGGGCGCGGCGCTGGCCGACATTGGTATATCCGAGCGTGAACAGCGCATGCGGGTGAACCAGCTGTGGCACTGGATTTATCTGCGCGGCGCGACCGACTTTTCGGAGATGACCAACGTCTCCAAACATCTGCGCGCGAAACTGGCTGAGCATTATACGCTGGCACGGCCTGAAATCGTGATGGAGCAGGTGTCGCAGGATGGCACCCGAAAATGGCTACTGCGGTTTCCGGCAGATCATCCCGGCGAGCGGCCGCATGATATCGAGGCGGTCTATATTCCCGAGAGCGATCGCGGCACGCTGTGTGTTTCCAGCCAGGTGGGCTGCACGCTGAACTGCTCCTTCTGCCACACCGGCACGCAGCGGCTGGTGCGCAATCTGACCGCCGCCGAGATCGTGGCGCAGGTGATGGTGGCGCGGGACCGGCTGGGCGATTATCCTGGTCGTGAGCGCGCCGTGGGTCCCGGCCTGCCCACCGAGGGTGACCGGCTGGTGACCAATATTGTCTTCATGGGCATGGGCGAGCCGCTCTACGCTTATGACAGCGTGTCCGAAGCCATTGAGATCCTTTCCGATGGTGACGGGCTGGGGCTGGGCAAGCGCCGCATCACCGTCTCCACCTCCGGCGTGGTGCCGCAGATCGAGCAACTGGGCCGTGAAGTGGGGGCCATGCTGGCCATCTCGCTGCACGCGGTGCGCGATGATTTGCGTGATGTGCTGGTACCCATCAACAAGAAGTATCCCATCAAGCAGCTCATGGAGGCATGCCGTACCTATCCGGCGGCCTCCAACGCCAAGCGCATCACCTTTGAATATGTGATGCTCAAGGGGGTGAATGATTCCCCCGCCGATGCCCGCGCGCTGGTGAAGCTGCTTGAAGGGGTGCCGGCCAAGATCAATCTCATCCCGTTCAACCCATGGCCCGGCACGCAGTATGAATGCTCAGACTGGGATACGATCGAACGGTTTTCGGATATCGTCTTTCGGGCTGGCTATGCCAGCCCCGTGCGCACACCGCGCGGACGCGATATTCTGGCTGCCTGTGGGCAGTTGAAGAGCGAAAGCGAGAAGCTGTCAGCCCGTGAGCGTCTGGCTTTCCGGGCCATGGCGGCAGCGGACGACTAAGCTTCCGCCACATGGCGCTGGCTTCGGCCATCGCTCGCATGCCTGGGGAGGTGAACATGCTGGATCATATCGGCCTTTGTGTTTCGGATCTTGAACGCGCGCGGGATTTCTATCTCACGGCCCTTGCGCCTCTGGGCAGCACCATTGCGATGGAAGTGAGCGCCGCAGAGACGGGCGACAAGGCCCATATCGGTTTTGGGCCGACGGGCAAGCCGCAATTCTGGATCTCGGAAGGCAAGGTTGCCGCCCCGGTTCATGTTGGTTTTTCCTCCGCGACCCGTGCGCAGGTGGACGCCTTCCACAAGGCAGCGCTCGCGGCCGGCGGGCGCGATAATGGTGCGCCCGGACTGCGGCCGCATTACCATCTCGATTATTATGCCGCCTTCGTACTGGACCCGGACGGTCACAATATCGAAGCTGTATGCCACAGGCCCGAATGAGCACACAGAACAGGGGTGCAGACCCCGTGGATTCGATCATCCGCCTGCTGTTGCGCCTGTTTCTGGTGCCTTTGGGCTATTTCTGCGCCGTTTTGGCCGGCGCGGTGGTGATTGTTGTCGGTGAATGGCGCGTGGGCACGCTGTTCCAGACCAATGCTCCCGATGAACTAGTGATGGGGGCCATGCTCGCCATCGTCACCAGCATGGCGTTGCTGATGGTGTTGCTGTCCTTCATGTGGATGGTGGCGGCCGTCGGCATCCTGTTTTCTGAACTGTTCGCCGTGCGCTCCTGGCTGTTTCATGCGGCCAATGGCGTGGCCTCGGCATGGATCGGGGCCGGGCTGATGAGCGGGCAGTTCGGCTTTTCGCCGACCGTACCGGCAGATGCGCCCGCATTGGTGAGCGCCCCCTTCTATATTGTGGCCGCAGGGCTGGCCGGAGGGCTCATCTATTGGCTGGTGGCGGGCTGCACGGCGGGTTTTTACAAGCCCATTCTGCGCTCTGCCGCCCAGAAGGCTGGTATGGCGCAGGCGGATCAGTCATCCCTGCCTGAGGAGGGGGCAGAACGTCATGCCCCGGGCACAGGGCGTTCCAGTTCCGGGCAGGCGTAGGCGGTTTTCCAGGCGGTTTTGCAGTTGTACAGGCCATGTCTGTGATGGCTGGGGTATTGACGCATCTCGTCTCATGTAACATATAAAGTTTCATGAGACGAGATAGCAGATTGTCCGGCGCTCTTCATATCCTGCTGCATATGGCGGAGATGCCCGGCCCGGTGCCTTCAGAAAAACTTGCCAAAGCTATGCAGACAAACCCGGTGGTCGTGCGCCGCATGATGGCGGGCCTGCGTGAGGCCGGTTTCGTACAATCGGAAAAGGGCCATGGTGGCGGCTGGAGCATGGCCCGCGACCTGTCCGAAATCACCCTGCTGGATATCTATAGAGCTCTCGGTTCACCCGAACTGTTCGCCATGGGCAACCGCATGGACATGCCGGGATGCCTTGTGGAGCAGGCGGTGAACCACGCTCTGGATGATGCTTTTCGCGAGGCCCAGACGCTGCTGCTCAAACATCTGGGCGCTGTCACGCTGGCTCAGCTCAGCGCCGATTTTCATGCGCGCATGGTGGCGAGTGGCCGCATGATTGATCTGGAGAGTGTTCATGAAACATGATGCCATTGTCATTGGCGGGAGTTTCGCGGGTTTGTCGGCAGCGCTGTATATTGCGCGCGCCTGTCGTTCGGTCTGTGTGATTGATGCCGGTCGTCCGCGCAATCGTTTTGCGACAGCTTCCCATGGCCTGTTCGGGCAGGATGGGGGCAAGCCACTGGAGATGATTGCGACAGCCCGCGCCCAGTTGCAGCTTTACCCCACTGTGCGTTTCCTTTCCGGCCAGGCCGCACAGGCTGAAGCCATTGATGGTGGGTTCGAGGTGCGGTTGGAGAATACTGAGGCTGTCCGGGCTTCGGCGCTGGTTCTGGCCTATGGCGTTACGGATATTCTGCCGGATTTACCGGGTCTTTCAGAGCGCTGGGGCAGGAGTGTGCTGCACTGCCCCTATTGCCACGGCTATGAATTTGCGGGCCAGCGCCTTGGCGTGCTGCAAAGTGAGCCTCTGGCGGTCCATCGAGCTCTTCATGTGGCCGATTGGGGGCCTGTCACCCTGTTTCTCAATGGGGGCGACGCACCGGATACGCAGATGCAGGACAAGCTGATCCGGCGCGGCGTTCAGATCGAGCCTGCGCGGATCACAAGCCTGCAGGGGGAAGGACGGGACCTCTCCGGCCTGTTGATGGAGGATGAGCGGGTGGTTCCGCTGGAGGCCCTGTTTGTAGGGGTGCCTGTCAGGATGAACAGCACTCTTGCGGAGGATCTGGGCTGTCTTCTGGATGAAGGGCCTTTCGGCCCGCTGATTCGCACGGATGCGCGCAAACTCACCACAGTGCCGGGCATCTATGCGGCAGGTGATATTGCCCGTGCGCCGCACAGCGCAGGCTGGGCTGCGGCCGATGGTATGACGGCCGGCGTCTCACTGCATCAGGATCTCATCTTCAAACCGCTGGCTGCGTGAGGCCGGCGATCATTCTTCCCGGATGGAGGGGCCCGGAGCGGTTCAGGGGAGGGGCATGCTCCGGGCCCGCTCCTCAGCCGAGCGGAACCGTCATGGCATCATAGGAATAGACCCATGCCGGATCTTCAGGCTGCTTGAGCCAGGTGTTGGCGTTGGAGATGGTCTGCACCTTGGTGGCGCGCTCACGCCGGGTTGCCTCATAGAGGCTGAAGGCGGTGGCGTAATCTTCCGTGCCGGTCTCCTTTAGGGCGCGTGCCAGAATGGCGGCATCCTCAATGGCCATGCACGCGCCCTGCGCCATGTGGGGGCGCATGGGGTGGCAGGCGTCACCCAGCAGGCACAGGCGACCACGGCTCCAGATGCTCATCGGGTCGCGGTTCCAGAAAGGCCACTTGGTGATTTCTTCGGTGGCGTCGATCAGGGCCTGCACCACGGGGTGGGAGCCACCGAAAATGCCTTCCATTTCCTCGCGGGAGGATTCGACAAAGCCGGTTTCGGCTTCCCATTCTCCACCCACCGGAACGCCGGTGACATAATAATATTCGCTGCCATCATTCTTGGTGGCGTAGGCCATGATATGACGGGAGGCTTCCCACCACCATTTGGTGCAGCGCTCGAAATCCAGCCCGCTGGCGGCCAGCTTGTCCATGTTGAGCAGGGCGCGATGGCCCACCCAACCGGAGAAGCGAGGCTTCTCGACACCTAGCAGCTTCTCGCGGATGACTGAATTGATGCCATCTGCGCCAATCACCAGCTTCGCGGAAACGATGCGGCCATTGGCGAAGGTCAGCAGCACATCATCGCCACGGTCCTGAATATCGGTCAGGCGGTGGTCGAAATGGATGCGGTCCTGCGGGATGATGTTGATCTGCTCGGCATGCAGGTCCCCGCGATGGATGGTGATATAGGGCGCGCCATATTCCTTCACCGCGAATTCGCCAAGCGGAATGCGGGAAAGATAGTCGCCGGTGCGGCCATCACGCGAGAACCAGAAATCGGGATGGGCGCCGATTTCGGCCAGCTTGTCCTCAAGCCCGATGGTGCGGAAGATCTTCATCACATTGGGGCCGATATGAATGCCGGCGCCAAGGCGGGTGAAAGCCGGGGTCTGCTCGAAGCAGTGCACCTCAAAACCGGCATTCAGCAGCAGGCTGGCGGCAGCTGCGCCACCAAGGCCAGCGCCGATGACGGCAATATCAACAGTCTCAACAGAACCAGTCTCAACAGAACTCATGGGGCAAACCTCACATATGCTGTTGTAATATTGTTTGCGTACAAACAAAGTTTTTGCAAGCTGAAAATCCAGTCTTCATGCGGCTTTTCGGGGCATTTAGATGCCGTGTGACAGGCAGCATGAAGCGCTGGCCACAAGCTTGTGGCCAGGTTGGAAAAGGGGCGTTATTGACGCCAGCAGGGGTGTTCCAGTTTGAACTTATGCACCCTAGGGAATGGCCAGAGGGGCTGCCAGAGGGACGTTTCGGGGGAAGACAGGGCGCGCCTTGTTCATATGTGCCTCACTTCCAGGCCGGCAGGTCCGGCGCGTAGCGGGCGCGGACATAATTGGCGAGTTGGTCGAGTTCCGTTTCGGACAATTCCTGCCCGAAGGCCGGCATATCCCGCAGGTCCATGCCCTGCGGGGCCATGATGCCTTCGCGAATGACCGTGCGCAGCGCCTCTGGAGAAGGGGCGCGCACGGCGGCGGAACGGGTCAGGCTTTCCTGCGCGGCCGTGAACAGGTCGATCATGGCCGGCTCATGGCAGCTGGCGCAGGCTGATTCGAATATCCGGGAGATGGCGTCCGGCAAGGGCGGGGCCTGTGTTGCGGTTGGTGCGGAAGCCGCAGTTGCGACAGCCAGGTGCGCCGCAGCCTGCGTGCTGGCCGCAGGCGCAACCAGCGAGGCCAGATAGACTGACATGGCTCGGATATCGGTATCCGGCAGGTCGTTCATGCTGTGCACCACATCCGCCATGGGGCCGGAGGCCACCGCCACGCCGGGGGCACGGCCGGTGCGCATATAGGTGAAGAGGCTGTCTTCATCCCAGCCGCGTGCACCGGCGGCCTGGCCAGCCAGGGCCGGGGCCCACCAGCCATGCACATCCGCGCCCGCATAGGCCGAAGCCCCGCCTTTCAGCGCCCCCAGAAGGTTGCGCGGTGTATGGCAGGCACCGCAATGGCCGGCGGCTTCCACCAGATATTTGCCGCGGTTCCACACCTCGGATTGCGCCGCATCGGGCGTGAAGGGCGTGGCGGAATGGTACAGCATGTTCCACACCGCATTCACCGGACGCAGATTCACACCCGGCAGCATGTCCGCCTTGGGCGTTGGCGCATGCACCGGATCCAGCGTCTGGAGATAGGCATAGAGCGCGAACATGTCGTCTTCGCTGATCTTCGCGAAATCCGTATAGGGAAAGGCCGGATAGAGATGCTTGCCATCGCGGCTGATGCCCTGACGCATGGCACGGGTAAAGGCCTCGTAAGACCATAGCCCCAGCCCTGTTTCCGCATCACGGGTGAGATTGGTGGTGTAGACCGTGCCGAAGGGTGTTGCCATCGGCCGGCCACCGGCATTGGCGATGCCGTCATCACTGGTGTGGCACACGGCACAATCGCCGGTGGCGAACACCATGCGCCCGCGCTCCAGCAGTTCGGGCGAGAAACTTGAGGCGGCGGGGGCCGGTGTTGGCGGCAAGGCGCGCGCTATGGGCAGAGCCATGGCGCCGAGCGTGACGGCACCGCCCAGCGCGCCAGCCGCCCCCAGAAGCCGGGCCATACCCAGATTGCGGAACCAGCCGCTGCGGGTGCGTTTGGGCTGGGTGTGGGCAGGCGGCAGGGATTGCGGCTGACGCAGGCCGGCTTCCTCCAGCGCGGCGCGCACCTTTTCAGGGGTGAAGGGGGCCGCGCGCATCCGCACGCCGGTGGCGTCGAAAATGGCGTTCGCAATGGCCGCTGCCGCCGGCACCGCAGCACTTTCGCCCACACCAAGGGGCGGGTCGCCAGGCCGCTCCACCAGCAGGGTCTCGATCTGCGGCACTTCGGGGAAGGTCTGGATGGGGTAGGTGGCCCAGCTCTGCGCGGTGGGGGTGATGGAATCGAAGGTCACGTTCTCGCGCAGGGTGCGGCTGGCCGTTTGTACCACGCAGCCATGAATCTGCTGGCGCACCCCGTCGGGATTGATGACGAGGCCCTGATCCTGCCCCACAAAGACGCGGCTGAGATGCACCTCGCCGGTCTCCGTATCGACGGAAACATCGCACACCCATGCGGCCGAGGCTGCGGCGGTGCCGGGGAAGGTGCCATGCACATAGGTGGCGAAGGCGAAGCCCTGCCCGAAGGCCATGCGCCCCTCGCGGCGCAGCCGGGGGCCGGTATGCGCGCTCCAGCCCGCCGCCTCCGCCGTACGCCGCACCAGACCGGCTTTGCGGGCATCATCCAGATGCTTGAGGCGGAAGGCGACCGGGTCCTCCTTCGCCTCCCAGGCCATTTCATCCATGAAGCTTTCATGGGCGAAGGTGTTGGGCAGGGCCGAAACACCACGCATCCAGGCCGCACGCACAATGGGGGCCATGTCATGCACGGTGATGTGCGTGTTGGGAATGCGATAGGGCGGAATGGAGGTGCGGTCGCCCATATCGGCAGGGCGTGGCTCCGGGGAAACGCGCCCGGTCAGCAGCAGAGCGAGGTTCGGCCCGCGGTTGGAGGGATACCAGGTCTCCAACTTGTAGGCATGAAGAAACCCATCCTGTGAGAGGCCACCGGCGGCATCCATGAGCTGGGCCGCGCCTTTCGGCTCCCACAAATGCTCCTGCGCACGGGTGAGCTGCACCCGCACCGGATGCCCCACGGCCTGTGAGAGCAGCAGCGCATCGCCGCACACATCATCCGCACAGTTGCGGCCATAGCAGCCGGCGGCCTGAAGACGACGGATCTCGATGGCCTGCGCCGGTAGATCCATGAGCACAGCCAGATCGCCTTGAAGCATGTGCGGGTTCTGCGTGCCGCTCCAGACAATGGGGCTGCCCTTGTTCCAGTCCGCAATGGCGCAGGAGGGGCCGATGGAGCCATGCTCGTGATAGGGCCACACATAGGTGCGCTCCAGCCGCAGCCGGCTTTCGGCCATGCCGCGCGCGAAATCACCGCGATTGTCCAGAAGCCGCACGGTGGAAGGCTGGCTGCGCAGCGTGCCGGGAAGGTCCGCCATGTCCGGCAGTTCGGGCGGCAGGTTCCAGCGCACATCCAGCGCCTCGGCCATGCGCCGGGCCTGCTCGGCCGTATGGGCGACAACGCCCAGAAAATCCGCCTGACGCACCACTGCGACAAAGCCGGGCATGCCGGAGATGGAGCTCTCATCCACCGAAAGCAGGCTGCGGCCGATAAAGTCTCCGCTATCGCGCCCGGCATAGGGCGGGCGGATGACATGACCATGCAGCATGCCGTCAATCTGCTGGTCGTGAATATAAGTGAACGCGCCGGTGACCTTGGGGCCGAGATCCCGCCGCCCGGTCTTCCGGCCGACAATGTGATAATCGCGCGGGTCCTTCACCAGAACGGTACGGTCGAGGCGCAGCTCACGGGTCTGGCCAGCCACCAGTTCAGCGGGTGTGATGCTTTGGTCACCAGCGCGGAACACACCTTCGGCCAGATGAATGTCTTCTGGGGCTACATTCAGCCGCAGGGCGGCGTCCGCAATCAGGATCTGGCGGGCATACGCGGCGGCAAGGCGCAGCGGAATGGCGGCGACTTGAATGGTTTCGGAGGCGATGGTGGGGCCCTGATCGGGCGTGCTGGCCGTATCGCCCAGCACGATGCGCACGGCGGAGAGGGGAAAATCCAGCTCTTCGGCCACAATCTGGGCCAGAGCGGTTTCAATGCCGGTGCCCAGATCCACATGGCCGTTGAATCCGGTGGCGACGCCTTCAGCGTCGATCCGCAGCAATGTGGCTCGGCCGGAGGGCAGATCATCGAAAAGGGCCAGAGAGCCCTGGCCGGGCACGGAGGCGGTGTCAGACATTGGCCTCCTCCTGTCGGGACGCCAGCAGTTCTGCCGCACGGCGAACGGAGGCGATGATCTCCTTATGTGTGCCGCAGCGGCACAGATTATGGCGCAGGGCGGCGCGGATCTCGGCCTCATCCGGGTTCGGATTCCGGTCCAGAAGGGCGACGGCCATCATCACCATGCCATTGAGGCAATAGCCGCACTGCGCACCTTCCGCCTCCACAAAGCCCTGCTGCACGGGGTGGAGGGTGCCGGTTTCTGCATCCGCCAGCCCTTCCAGCGTGGTGATGGCGCGGCCCTCCACCTGGCAGGCGCGCAGCACACAGGCGCGGGCCGGAGCCCCGTCCACCAGCACGGTGCAGGCCCCGCACTGGGCCAGCCCGCAGCCATATTTCGGGCCGTGGAGACCAACCTCTTCGCGGAGCACATCCAGAAGGGGCCGTCTTTGATCGACGTCAATCTGAACGGACTGACCGTTTATGGACAAACGGATATTCATTGGCGGAGCCTGCCTCCAAACGGGTTCTGACCAATGTTATGCAATGGCAATATTGAATGTATACAAATGAAATTATGTGGCAATCACATATTCGTGAAAAGCGTCAATCAGGGGATATCATCCGGTTTTTCTGCCACTCTGAAAGGCAAACGCCGCCTGTATGTTGTGCATGCGGTGATTCGAAGCGACTTCGCCGAATTATCACCTTGCCGAGCAAGGGTTGAAACGTACAATCGCCTCATTATGAGGCAGGGCTATGGGACATATGGTTTATGATTTGGATGAGCAGGTGGGCTTTGTCATGCGCAAGGCTTATCAGCGCCATCTCACCATTCTTTCGGAGCGCATGGCCGGCGAGCTGACGGCGATGCAGTTCTCCACCCTGTTTCGTCTCATCAATGCCGAGGGGCCGGTCTCCCAGAATGCGCTGGGGCGCATGGTGGCGATGGATGCAGCCACGACAAAGGGCGTGGTGTCCCGCCTGCAGGCCCGGGGCCTGATCTGCATGGAGCAGGATCAGGTGGATCGCCGCCGTTATCTGCTTACCGCTACAGATCAGGGCCGCGCCCTTGTGGCGGAACTGATGCCCCGCATGGTGGATGTGAGCGAGGAAACGCTGTCGCCGCTCAATGCGCGTGAACGCAAGACCTTCATGAAACTGTTGTTGCGCCTGTGCTGATGGCGGGAGAAACAGGGCGCACACAGGAGAGGGCCGGGTGAGCGAGGCGGGTTTGGAACGGCGCAAGCCGGGCCGCCCCAGAGATGGGGTGGATTTGCGTGATGTCATTCTCGATCATGCCGAGATGGCCTTTGCCGATGCCGGTTTTGCCGGTGCGCGGGTGCGCGATATTGCAGCGCGGGCCGAGGTGAACCCGGCGCTGCTGCGCTATTATTTCGGGTCCAAGGCGGATTTATTTGATGAGGTGGTGCGCCGGCGCGGGGGCTCCCTCTCCCTGCATCGCCAGCTTCTGCTGGATGAATTGCTGGCCCGTGAGCCCCGGCCCGGCGTGCAGCAGATTGTCTATGCCTATCTCAAGCCACAGTGGGACATGAAATATAGCGGGCCGGGCGGGGAGGCTTTCGTGCGTCTGCAGGCCCGCCTGCACGCCGAGCCGGAAGAACATGCCCTGCGCTTGCGCAGTGAGGTGTATGACAGTTCCGTCAAGCGCTTCATTTCCGCCTTCGAGCAGGCTTTGCCGCATATTCCGCGCAAAACCCTCACCATCCGCATGGCGTTTCTCGTCGGTACCTATCTGTTCATGCTGAATGATCTGGGTCGTCTGAGGGATTTCAGTGAGGGGCAGATCACCTCCGTCGGCAAGCAGGACATGCTGGACCATCTGGTGCGCTTCCTGTCTGCCGGGCTTGCAGCCCCCGTGGACTGAAACGTCGACATCACCTTTCTGATGCGCATTTGTGCGGGCCGGACGACAGGTCGGGATTGAAATTATTCATCTGATTAATTTATGCTGCATCCAGCGGCGCAATGTGGGTGGCCTGCCGGGCAATCGCCTTCCATCCCGACACGGCCGTGCCTGTGAAGCGATGGAACCGGCCTGAAAGCTGGCCGGGCAGAAAAAGGGAGGCTTGCGGTGGATCACGCCAGTTTTACGCAGATCTGTCTTCACCAGCTGAAAATGTCTGGTGTGCATGAGGGTGAGAAGCTCGTCGTACTCACGCAGGGCAATGATCGGCTGGATTACGCCGATGCCTTCATGGCCGCCGGCCAGATGCTGGGCGCGCGCATGTATCATATGCGCCTGCCCGCCCCCCCGCCGGTCGGCGCATGGGCGGTGGGCGTCAATGGCCTTGCCGCCCTGCCCGAGGCCGTGGAGGCCCTCAAGCAGGTAGACATGCTGATTGACTGTGTGTTCCTGCTGTTCTCTCCCGAGCAGATGGCCATTCAGGCCGCTGGCACACGGGTGCTGACGGCTGTGGAGCCGCCGGAGCTTCTGGCGCGCATGCTGCCCACAAAGGAGCTGCGCGAGAAGGTGGAGCGGGCCGGTGAGATTCTGGCGAAGGCGAAGGTGATGCGCATCACCTCCCGCCATGGCACGGATGTGACCTACAAGCTCAACACCTATCCGACCCTGACCGAATATGCCTGCACCGATGAGCCGGGCCGCTGGGATCACTGGCCCTCCGGCTTCGTCTTCACGGGCGGCGATGATGATGGCGTGGATGGCACCATCGTGGTGGCTCCGGGCGATGTGCTGCTGCCGCAGAACATGTATGTGCGCGACCCCATCACCTACACCATCGAGAAGGGCTGGATTCAGGATATTCGCGGCGGGCTGGATGCCGAGTTGGTGAAATCCTACATGGGCGATTTCAACGATCCGCGCGGCATGGGCATGAGCCATGTGGGTTGGGGCATGAACCCCAACGCCAAGTGGCACAACATGACGCCCGGCGCTTTTCCCGGCGGCATGGGCATGGAGCCGCGCAGCTTCTATGGCAATGTGATGTTCTCCACCGGCCCGAACAACGAACTGGGTGGTCCGAACGACACCGCCTGCCATCTCGATATTCCGATGCGCGACTGCTCGCTCTTCCTCGATGACGAGCCGATCGTGATCGATGGCGATATCGTGGTGAAAGAGATTCAGATGACGCGCGGCTGAGGCCGCATTGTCCCTTTTTTCAGGCTGCTCCTTTGGGGCGGCCTCTCCATGTGGGAGAAAAACGTGTCCCAGGCAGACGTTTATGATCAGGCCGGTTTCGGCCGTCCGGTACCGCGTGGTGTGCGGCCGGCCGTGGTGGTGGTGGATTTCACCTATGGCTTTTCAGACACCCAATATCCCACCGCCGCCGACATGTCGGCGCAGATCGCCGCCACACGGCAGGTGACGGATGCGGCGCGGGCGAAGGGTTTCCCCGTCATCTACACCACCATCGCCTATCATCCCGGCGAACTGGACAAGCTGGCCTGGCTGAAGAAGGCTGCCGGCATGGCCGCGCTGGTGGAAGGTACAAGGCTGGTGGAGATTGATGCGGCCACGGGCATTCAGCCGGGTGACGCCATCATCACCAAGAAGGGAGCTTCCGCCTTTTTCGGCACCAATCTGGCGGGTCTGCTCACCAGCGCCGGGGTGGATACGGTAATCGTGACCGGGGCCACCACATCGGGCTGTGTGCGCGCCACCACGGTGGATGCGGTGCAGGCGGGCTTCAATGTGCTGGTGCCGCGCGATTGCTGCGCTGATCGTGCACAGGCTCCGCACGATGCCAATCTTTATGACATGCATCAGAAATATGCAGATGTGACCGATGCCGACGATATCATCGGCTGGCTGGCCACGGTGCCTGCGAAGGGTGCGGCGGACTGATCTGTCCGGTTCATGAAAAAGGGGCGCGTTCCGGCTGGAGAGCGCCCCTTTTCGTATGTGACCTGCGTGGGCTCTACTTGTTATCCAGCTTGGGGCGCTTCATCGCGAACACGCTGTCGATGGATGCGAAATCCATATAGCCAAGGCGCGTCAGCGGGCGGAACCTTGTGACATCGAAGCGACCTTCCGGCGAGATGCAATCATCGCGCAGATGAATGGCTTCCACCCGCGCCAGCACCAGCAGATTGTGCGCGCCTTCCAGTTCGAGGATCTGGGTGAGGCGGCATTCCAGAGAGGCCGGCGCATGGGCAAGGCGCGGGCAGGCGATGGTCTCGCATTCCGCCATCTCCAGCCTCAGCGCCTCGAACTCGCTGATCTCGCGGGGGTAATCGGCCGAGGATTGGTTCAGCGCCTCGCGGTCATCATAGCCGGCGATGTTGACGCAGAAGACGCCAGTTTCCGAGATATGGGAGAAGCTGTCCTTGCCGCGTGCGCGATCGGCCTTCTTGCCGATGGAGGAGACCATGATCTGCGGCGGCGTATAGGCCACGGCATTAAAAAAGGAATAGGGTGCCAGATTGGTGGCGCCATCCGCGCCACGGCTGGAGATCCATGCAATCGGACGGGGAGAGATGATGGCGGAGAACGGGTCCCGCGGCAGGCCGGGGCCATCCTTTGTGAGATAGAACATGTGCAGTCTCCTCCATCCTTGCGCGGTGGATGTGCATATCACGCATCCGCGCCGCAAGATTACGCGTCACGCGCGGTTGGGTGATGCTCATATACAAAACCCGGCCCCTGTGAAGGGGCCGGGTGCGGTCTGGCGTTGGGGCAGACAGGGTTGGAAAACCGGGTTCAGTCCAGAACGCGGTTGCGCGATTCCACATCAATCAGCCACACCGAGATGGCCGAGATGAGCAGCAGGCCGGAAATGACCCCCAGCGCCATGTTGAAGTTGGTCGCCATGATGGGGGCGATCAGCGAGGGGGCGAGCAGGCCACCCACACGGGCGATGGCGCCTGCCGTGCCCATGCCGCTGGCGCGCAGATTGGTGGGGTAGATCTCCGGCGTGAAGGCATAGATTGAGCCCCATGTGCCCAGAAGCGAGAAGCTCATGAGCAGGGTGGCGCCCACCACGATAGCCGTGGTCTGGCCCAGCGCATAGATCAGGCAGCCCACGGTGCTGAGCAGCAGGAAGCCGACCAGTGTGGGCTTGCGGCCCCATTTTTCCACGCCATAGGCCGCCAGCGCAAAGCCGGGCAACTGCACCAGAGCGACAATGACGAGGAAGAACTGGCCCCGCATGAAGCCGAAGCCTTCCGCCGACAGGCGCACCGGCAGATAGACGAAGATGCCGTAATAGGAGATAGAGATCAGCATCCAGGCGATGAACAGGAAGATGGTGCGCCGCGCCAGAGAGGGCGAGAACAGGGCCAGAATGGACTTCTTGGCCATTTCGCCAGGCTGCAGTTCACCAATCTCGGTGGACCGGCGATTCACCTTGGCCACGCGTTGGAGAACCTTGCGGGCCTGTTCCGATTTGCCGCTATTGTTCAGGAAGTGCGGGGATTCCGGGACATAGAAGCGCAGCAACACGCCGATCAGCGCGGGAATGCCGGTGACGAAGAAGATGGTGCGCCAGGCGTCGGGGCCCATGCCTTCGGCGAAGAGGGCCAGCACGGCAATCGCGATGGTGCCGATCGCCCAGAAGGATTCCAGTAGCACCAGCCAGCGGCCTCGGCGGTCTGACGGCAGGAACTCGGCCATCATGGTGTAATCGACGGGCAGGGTGCCGCCAACACCGATGCCGGTGAGCAGGCGCAGGAAGAACAGCCATTCCAGGCTGGGGGAGAAGGCCGAGGCGATCCCGCCGACAGCATCAATCAGAATGGCAATCATCAGCACCGGGCGACGGCCAATCTTGTCCGCCAGCCGGCCGAACACAAAGGCGCCGATTAGCATGCCGACAAAGAACATGGTGCCGGTCTGGAGCGCCGCGGGGATCGAAATATCGAAGGTGCGGGCAATGGAGGGTGCCGAAAAGCCGATCGCCAGCACCTGCATGGCATCTGCGGCCCAGACGAGACCGAAGATGATGAACAATCGGTACTGGAACGTTCCGACCCCTGCGGCCTGGATACCTTGTTCCATGGAGAGTTTGGCGGATGACACTGTGTCGGCTCCCTTGAGATTTGAGTAATCGGATCCGGGCCGGATGGATGGAGCGCGCACGAACTCCCCTCGGGAGCAGGCACGGCTCCGCCTTTGCGCGGACGCGCCCAACCGGACACGCCGCACATGGGTGATGCAGCCTGTTGTTTTGTTGTTGCCGACGCGCTTTCTGGGGCGCGTCTGTCACCGCATGGCGTCGAACATCACGACATCTGGGATCTCACGCCGGGCGTGTGCCGTGGCAGATATCCCTGATTGCCATATCTGTCCTTCTGCCACTCTTCCGGCTCCGGAAGGCGGGGCGGCGAACCGCCCGCACCTGAAGCGTGCCGGATGGTGAACCATCCGGATAAGGAGGCGTTCCCGATTGGTGCCGGCTCAGTAAGCGCCGGAAAGCAGGGCACCGGCGCCGGGCACCACCGGCTCAAGATCAAGCGCCTTGAGCATCTGGTAGGTGGTGGCGATGGCAGCGGTCAGTGTCGGCTTGCCGGTCATGGCCTCCACCTTGGAGACGCTCGGCAAGGAGGGCATCTGCACGCAGGCGGAGAGCACGATGGCGTCCACATCCGACGTATCCAGCTCGGCGACGATGCCGGGCAGGTTGGCCGGGTCATGTGCGGCCACCTTCAGATTGTCGGAGATTTCCAGCGCGCGGTGGGTGACGACTTCCACGCCCTCGGCCTGGATATAATCAATCACCATCTTGGTCAGCGGCTTCATATAAGGCGCGACGACGGCGATACGCTTGGCCTTCATCACCTCCAGCGCCTCCACGAGCGCGCCGGCGCTGGTGACGATGGGGGCCGGGGCGTTGTTCTCGGCTGTCACCTGATGCAGGCGCTTCTGGCTTTCGCGGTGATAGCCATGGCCCATGGACATGATGGCGACGAGACAGGCATAGCCCAGCACATCCACGCGGGCGTCGGAAAGTTCCAGCGCGCAGCGGTCGGACTGGGCGTCCATGGCGGCCAGTTCTTCCTTCGTCACATGCTTCATGCGCATGCGGGCGGAATGGAAGGTGAAGCGTTCTTCCGGGCGAATGAGCTGACGGGCCGTCAGCATGGCCGGAATCTCGGTCTCCATGGTGATATTGGAGCTGGGGACGATCTGGCCGATGCGATAGGTCTTGGTCATGGTCGGATCACTTCTTTCCGAAGGAGGTGCCAAGGAGGGTGTCGAGAGCGTCGAAGAAGCCGTCGAAGTCATCCCAGGGGATCATGTGGCCAGCATTCGGCACGTGGGCGCTGCGGATGGCGGGGTTGAGCGTGGTGATCTCGGCCTCGTCGGCTGCCTCGATCACACCGCCCCGGCCCGCGATCATGAGCGAGACAGGCATGTCCAGCTTCGGCAGGTCCTGATGGATGTCATCGGTATGGAAGCCCTCGAAGGCGGTGACGATGGCCGGCTCGTAGCAGGTGTGCAGCCATTCGGCCCGCAGGGCGCGCTGTTCTTCCGTCCAGGTGGGGCAGAAGGCGCGCATGGCCTCGGCGTCCATTCCCTTTTCGGCGAGGCGGATGGAATCCACATACCAGGGCAACTTGGAGGGATAGGGGCGGCGACCGGGGCCAGACACCGGCGGGTCCACCAGCACTAGGCGGCCCGTGCGGCTGGCGTCCTTGACGGCGGCGCGGATCGCGATGCGCGCACCCATGGAGTGGCCCAAAATGATGGCGTTATCCAGCTTCAGCGCCTCGAGAATGGCGACCACATCATCCGCCATGGCATCCAGGCTGTAATCCAGATCCGGCCCGGAGGAGGAGAGGCCGCGCCCGCGGGCATCAAACACATAGACGTTGAAAACTTCGGCCAGACGTTCGGCCACAAATCCCCAGGTAATGGCCGGGCTGGTAATGCCGGGCACCAGCACGAGCGCCGGGCCGGGGCCTGCATAATGAAGATAGTGATGACGAATGCCATTGGCCGCGATGTTGTGGCCTGTCGACTGAACTTGACTCACGCTGCAACCTCCGCGCTGCAACCTTTGGGGCTTCCACCAGCGGGTTTTTCCGCCTGGTTTTCGCAATGTCACGCCATGCGGGGTGAGGAGATCCATCCGGCCCGGCGAAATTTGACTTCCGCGCTATTTCCCCGGATTTTGACCTGGATCATTCTGCCGTCACAGGGCGCATGAGACACTACAAAGTTTGCCTCAATTGCGACTAAATATATTGTACGCACTATTTATACATCTGTGCAAGAGAAAGCCGCGCACGCGATCATGTTGCAATTGCTAATAAAATGAGCGTGTTGCAAATTTTTTGAACGCTCTGATGCGACGTTTGCGTAAGGCATTAATAGTGCATACGTTATTTCTCGGCCGCTGATGGATGGCCGCCTGACATTCCGGCAAGGCGTCGGCATGGAGCCGGAAGGGGGAGTTGCGCCGCTATGTCTCTTGTGCAATGCGCCTCTGGCCTTGCGCGCGGGCATGGGCGCTGGCGCACGGATGCAATGAAGGAGAAACCCGGTGGGCAAGCCTGACGATTCCGGCATGGAAGGCGCGGCTGAGGACAGCTATGTCTTCTCGGATCAGGTGGGCTATCTCCTGCGCCGGGCCTATCAGCGCCATCTGGCCATCTTTCAGGCGCAGTCCTGTGACCCGAACCTGACCAGCGTCCAGTTCTCCACCCTGTGCGCCCTGCGCGACGGGGGGGACCAGTCCCAGGGGGAACTGGTGAAGGCCACCGGCGTGGATCAGGCCACCATTCGCGGCGTGATCGAGCGGTTGAAGAAGCGCGGGCTCGTGGCCCTCCACAAGGACCCGCAGGATGGCCGCAAGGTGGTGACCAGCCTGACCGACACCGGCTCCGAACTGCTGGCGCAGATGATCCCCTGCGCGGCCGGTATCACCGAACTGACTTTCGGCTCACTCTCCGCCGTGGAGCGCACGGCACTGTTATGCACCCTGCGGCGCATGCTGGAAGAAGAATGAGCTGTCTTTGCGAATAGGCGCGCGGAAGGTGCCGGGGCTCATAAGGTGTCGGCGCTCATATTGAATCACTGGGACGATTCAATATGAATGGGCGATGCATCCGTCTGCGTGCCGACGTGAGAGGGAGAAACACCCGGGTGAACCGAATGACACAGAACGCTTCTTCCTCCTCTCTCGCGGATCTGCGCGCCGAGATCGACCGCATCGACGAGACCATGCATCGCCTCCTGATGGAGCGCAGCGAGATTATTGACCGGCTGGTGGCGGTGAAACGCGGCGCATCCGAAGGTTCCGCTTTCCGCCCCGCGCGGGAGGCGGACATGATGCGCCGGCTGGTGGAGCGCCATCATGGCCTGTTGCCGCTGGATACGGTGGAGAGTATCTGGCGGGTCATCATCGCCACTTTCACCTATGTGCAGGCGCCCTATTCGGTGCATGCCGATCTGGCTGTGGGTGAACCGGCGATGCGCGACAGCGCCCGGTTTCATTTCGGCTTCACGGTGCCCTTCGTGCCGCATATGAGCGCCGGGGCGGTGATTGATGCGGTGGCGGCCTCCACGGGCGATCTGGGCTTGTTGCCGGCTGCGACCAGCGGCGGCATGGCTTGGTGGTCTGCGCTGGAAGGCGAGGGCGCACCCAAGATCATCGCCCGCCTGCCCTTCGTGGAGCGGGCGGACCACCCGGCTGGTCTGCCGGTTTTCGTGGTGTCCCATCCCATCAATGACGCCGCTGTGCGTGAGGTGGAGCTGTACGCCCTGCGGGTGACGGGCTGGGGGGCTGCTGCCGCGCGGGCCATGCCGGCCTGCATGGATATGTTGCTGGCGGCTGATGCTGCGCTAGATGGCGCGGCGCTTCTGCTATCGGTTCCGCCCGGCCACAAGGTGGATGAGGCCGTCGATGCGCTCAAGGGGGCGGGCGTCAGCCTGCGCAGCGTGGCGCATGTGGGGAGCCATGCCGCGACCCACCGCGTGGAGGTGACCGACGGCGCGGCCTGATCGCGATCTGAGTGCACTCTGCCACAGCGTCTGCCGGGCCATTGTCCACGCCATCCGCCATTTCGGCCGCTTCGTCCGGGCGCGGCCTGCACCAAAACTGCAGGTCCGACATCCAGGACTGGCTTCGGCGTCTCATCTGGCGGTGAGCTGATCGGCCAGTCGCGACAGATTGGGGTTGTCCGGCACCATCAGGGAGAGGCGGCGGGCAAGGTCGGCGGCGCGCGCCAACTGGCCCTGACGCATCGCATCTTCCAGCGCCAGATTCAGCAGGCCGTGATCATAGGGGTGGCGCTTGAGAGCTTCTTCGATCACCCGGCGCGCCCCTTCCGGATCGCCGGCGGAATTGAGAGCGACTGCATAGACATAGCTGTAATGTGGCTGATCGGGTGAAAGCCGCGCGCCGTCCTTCAGTGCCTCCAGCGCCTCGGCGTAACGCTTCTGGCGGATCAGCGACAGGCCAAGCGCATGATGGGCGACGCCGGTATCCGGTGCCTGCCGGATGGTCTCCCGCAGAAGCTGCTCCGCCTCCGCTTCCCGGCCCTGGGCGCGATAGAGATCGGCCAGATTGACGGCAAGCGTGGTGGCTCCGGGCATGAGGCGCAGGCCGGCGCGCAGTTCGGCCTCCGCACCGGCAGGATCATTCTGCTTCAGCAGCAGGCTGGCCAGATTGGCGCGCGCATCCGGTCGGTCGGCATTCAGGCGCTGGCCCTTCTCATAGGCCGCCATGGCTGCGACCAGAGCCTTGCGGTCCGCTTCGGAAAGCGCATCCAGCGGCTGGTCGGCCAGCAGCAGCCCGGCTTCCATGCGCACAGCGGCCACCGGGTCCGTCAGCAGGGGGGAGGCCAGCCGCCAGCGGTCTTCCAGCGGTGCGCCATCCAGCGCCCGCACCGCCACCAGACGCACCATCGGGTCTTTATCGGAGAGGGCCTGCATGGTGGAGCCGGCTGTCGCCTGTGAGGGGAATTGCTGCGCTTCCGAAAGAGCCGTGGCCCGCGCAATGCCGGGGGCGTTCGGGTCTGCGGCCAGTTTCAGCAGCAATTCGCGCGCACCGGGCTGGCCGGCCCGGGCGCGATGGAAGGCTTCCGTCCAGCTCTGGAAGCCCTTGCGGTCCGGCCCATGCCAGCGCTCCACCGCCTCTGCCGCCCAGCTCGCGCTCTTGTCGGCATGGCAATCCGTGCAGGCATTCGGGGTGCCGAACTTCACCGATAGATCTGGCCGGGGAATCCGGAAAGAATGATCATGCCGCTCATCGACCACCATATAGGTGCGCGCCGGCATGTGGCAGGAGATGCAGTCCGGCGCGTTCTTGCCGGGGGGGTGGCCGGTATGGCTTTGGGCCTCGAAGCGCTCCGGCAGGTGGCATTGTCCGCACACCTGTGCGCCATCAGCCTTCAGCTTCTGGCTGTGCGGATCATGACAATCGCTGCAAACCACACCCTTGGCGTACATCAGACTCTGTTTGAAGGCGTGGTCGTTGAAGACCTCGTCCAGCATCTGGCCGTCATCCTCGAACAGGCCCTGAGAGAGCAGGACAGGCAGATGGGTGTCCATGAGGGGGTGGCCGGGCTGCCAGTCTTCCGAGAAGGGGCTGCGCCGGCTGTGGCAACGGGCGCAGGTTTCCACCTCGTCACCGGCCGGGCGTGAGACGCCATGGGCCGGGCTGCCGGTGTCAGGGTCCGGTGTCCAGTCCGGCGTGGGGCGGCGCGCCGCCATGGTGGCGAAGCCTTTCAGGCTGTCGCCTGAGGCGCCATCATCATGGCTACGGGCGGCCCATTCCAGATGCCTCTGTGTGTCGCCATGGCAGGCCGCACAACCCACATTGATGCGGGAAAAGCGTGTGTGGAAGCTGTCCGTAGCGGCGTCATATCCCTTGCGCACCTGGGTGGAGTGGCACTCCGCGCACATATGGTTCCAGTTCTGGTCCTGCCCGGTCCAGTGCAGGGTGTTGCCCGCAGGAACGGGCTGATCGGGATAAAGATGGAACCAGCGTTGCCCGCCTTCCGCCTTTGGCCGGCTGTCCCACGCGAAGGGCAGGGCCTGAATGCGGCCATCGGGAAACGCCACCAGATATTGCTGAAGCGGCTCTACGCCGAATGTGTAGGTCACCTCATAGGTGTGCGGCGCGCCATCTGGCCCATCCGTCGTCACCATGAAGGCATCGCCCTTGCGGAAGAAGCGGGCGTGGCTGCCGAGATGCTCCACTTCCACATCGTTGAAATCCCCCCGCACCGTGCGGGCATCGGCGTGCTGCATGGCCATGGCATGCTGGGAGCCGCGCCAAGCCTCGACTTCCGCCGCATGGCAAGTGGCGCATTCCTGCGCGCCATAGGCATGTTGTGTGTCCGCTGGGGGGGAGGCGCCTTGCGCGATCTGGGCCGGGCCTGTCGCCAGCCGGGTGATGGCCGAGGCTGTTTCCGTCTGGCCCAGCATGATGGCGGTGGCCGCCAGCAACCCGATGACCAGCGCGACAAGGATGTTCTGGACCTGATTCAACACGGCTCCCCTTGCCCCGCCGGACTGTGCGGATGCTGCTACGATCAAACATTATGCTCCCTAACGCAGGAATATGAGTGTTCCAACTTATTGCCGCCGGTATTTCGGAAAGATCCGGGCCGTAAACCCCGCAGGCGCGGCCTCTTCCCGCCAGCATCAGCCCGGTGAACCCCGGCACAGATATGGGACGCAAGGACGCCGGCCGAACCGGCACCCCGCCTTTCGTGTGCCGGACTTTGACCTCTTCATTGCTGGACAGGACCGGGCGCGCTGCCTAAATGCTGGCGCGGTGCATCACCTGCGCACCTGCCGCGCGCCTCTTTTCATGACAGATCTGTCGGCGACGGGGGGCTGCGGACCGAATTCCAGTGTGAAGACGGGCTGCTGCGGGTGTATGCCGTGTGTGGTGAGGGCCCATCTGGGCCTGATGTTGTTCCGGAGCTTTTTTCAATGTCCGCAGAAGCGTCCACTCCCTCGCGTCCCGAGCCGCGTTCCGGTGTCATGGCCATCAGCGCCTATGTGCCGGGCAAAAGCCATGCGCCGGGGGTGGAGAAGGTCTATAAACTCTCCTCCAATGAAACCCCTTTGGGCCCGAGCCCGAAGGCGGTGGAAGCCTATGCCGCCTCTGGTGCGCGGCTGGAGGAATATCCCGATGGTTCCGCCCGCATGCTGCGCGAGGCCATCGCCCGCACTTATGGGCTGGACCCGGACCGCATCATCTGCGGGGCCGGTTCGGACGAGATTCTCAATCTCGCCGCCCATAGCTTTGTGGGCCCGGGGGATGAGGCCATCTATTGCGAACATGGGTTTCTGGTCTATCGCATCGCCACGCTCTCGGCCGGTGGCACGCCGGTGGTGGCAAAGGAAACCGATCTGACGGCGGATGTGGACGCCATTCTGGCCTGCCTCACGCCGCGCACGAAGATGGTGTTCCTCGCCAATCCCAACAATCCCACCGGCACCTATCTGCCGATCGCGGAGGTGCGGCGCCTGCATGCCGGCCTGCCGCCCCATGTGCTGCTGGTGCTGGATGCCGCCTATGCCGAATATGTGCGGCGCAATGATTATGAGGTGGGGCTGGAACTCGCCCTGTCCGCCCCCAATGTGCTGATGACGCGCACTTTCTCCAAGATTCATGGCCTGGCCGGGTTACGGATCGGCTGGGGCGTGGCCTCAGCGGAGATTATCGACGCTATGAACCGCGTGCGCGGGCCGTTCAACATGAACGCCCCGGCGCTAGCCGCGGGAGCGGCCGCTATTGCCGATACGGCGCATGTGGAAATGGCGGCAGATCACAATGCCCGCTGGCTGCTCTGGCTGACGACGGAAATCGAGAGGCTGGGCCTGAAGGTGACGCCTTCCGTTGCCAATTTCATCCTCATTCATTTCCCGGATACGCCCGGCCTCACCGCGCGTGACGCCGATGCCTTCCTCTCCCGCCGCGGCCTCATCCTGCGGGCGGTGACCTCCTACGGCCTGCCGGATGCGCTGCGCATGACGGTGGGTTCAGAGGAGGCGAACCGTCTGGTGGTGGCGGCGCTCGGGGAATTCATGGCCGGCGGCGCAGAAGCGGGGAGGGGGGCGTGATCCCTGTCCTGTTTGGCCGTGTGGCCATTATCGGCGCTGGCCTGATCGGCTCCTCCATCGCCCGTGCGGTGCGCGAACGCCATCTGGCCGGCACGCTGGTGGTGGCGGACCAGGAGGCGGCCGTGCGCGCGCGGGTGCGTGAACTGGGCTTTGCCGATGAGGTGACGCAAAGCGCGGCGGAAGCGGCGCGCGATGCGGATGTCGTCATTGTCTGCGTTCCGGTGGGCGCGGCCGGGGCGATTGCCGCAGAGGTGGGGCCGGAGCTGAAGCCTGGCGCTATTCTTTCCGATGTCGGTTCGGTGAAGGGCGCTGTGCTGGAGGCGATGGCGCCTCATGTGCCGGCCCACGCCCATCTGGTGCCGGCGCATCCGGTGGCTGGTACGGAATTTTCCGGCCCGGATGCGGGCTTTGCCAGCCTGTTCGAGAACCGCTGGTGCATCGTTACTCCGCCGGATGGCGCGGATGGCGCGGCGGTGTCGCGCCTGTGTGATTTGTGGCGGGCCATGGGGGCCAATGTCGAGGTGATGAGCGCCAAGCGCCATGATCTGGTGCTCGCTATCACCAGCCATCTGCCGCATCTCATCGCTTACAATATTGTCGGCACGGCAGCGGAGCTGGAAGACAGCCTGGCTTCCGAGGTCATCAAGTTCTCGGCGGGCGGCTTTCGCGATTTCACCCGCATCGCGGCGTCGGACCCAACCATGTGGCGTGATGTGTTCCTGCAGAACCGCGAGGCGGTGCTCGAGATGCTCGGTCGCTTTACGGAGGATCTCACCGCGCTGCAACGGGCCATCCGCTATGGTGATGGGGATGCTCTGTTCGATCATTTCACCCGCACCCGCGCCATTCGCCGTTCCATCATCGAGATGGGGCAGGAGACGGATGCGCCGGATTTTGGACGCCTTGCCGCCGAAAAGCCGAAGCACGAACAGAGCTAAATGCTGTTGCGCAAACAAAAGGCCCCGGTCCTTGTGGATCGGGGCCTTTTCGTGAAGCCAGAAGGCTCAGCCGGTAATGGCGAGGCCGATCAAACCGGCCACGCCCACAAAGATGCGCCACCAGCCGAAGGGCGCATAGCCATGCCGGCTCACGAAATCCAGCAGGGTGCGCACCACCAGAACGGCGGAGCAGAAAGCGGCCACGAAGCCGATGGTGATCTGCATGCCGTCATCGACCGAGAGCGAGCCGAAATTCTTATACAGATCATAGGTGAAGGCCCCCAGCATGGTGGGCAGGGCCAGGAAGAAGGAGAATTCCGCAGCTGCCCGCTTGTCCATGCCCAGCAGCATTCCACCCACAATGGTGGAGCCGGAGCGGGACACGCCGGGGATCATCGCTACGCACTGGCAAAAGCCGATCTTCAGCGCCATCGGAAGGGGCACGCCCATGGCGTTGTTGTAACGCGGCGTCAGCACCAGACGATCCACGAACAGCAGCACGATGCCGCCCAATATCAGCATGGCGCACATGAGCGCGGGGGTCTCGAACAGCACGCTCTTGATAAAGCCATGGGCCAGCACGCCGATGAAGGCCGCCGGGAGGAAGGCCACGATGATGGAGAGCACGAAGCGCCGCGCTCCCGGATTGGTGGGCAATTGCTGCGCCACGCGCAGGAAGCGCTCGAAATAGACGGTGATGATTGCCAGCACCGCACCCAGCTGGATCAGGATCTCGAAAGTGTAGCCGGTATTGTGGATACCCAGAAAGCGGCCGGCCAACAGGATGTGGGCGGTGGAGGAAACGGGGATGAACTCCGTCAACCCTTCCAGCAAGCCAAGAAAAAGGGCTCCGAGCATGTCGCCGATGGTCATGAGCGCGGGATTCCGGAAAAGCGGGGCAAGGCCGGGTAGGGCCGTGAGCTGCCACCCGGATGGCTGCCCCCTTATGGGACGATTGCGATATGCCCGCGCGAAGCAGGCGGGCAGCACTTTATGCCCCTTTTACCCCTCATGCGCCACCGCTGAAGCCAATGCGGGGCGGCAGATAACAAAATGTGATGCGCCGCCATTTTCATGCCATCTCCCGGCTTCAGATGGGGAGACAAGAAGGCTGGCCACTGCGGATGTGGACAGCTGGGTTGTCGTGGCCAGATGTGTAGCGACGGGAACCAAAACGAAAGAATCCGCCATTATTCATGGGGCAACGGCTGATGCCCCTCCTCTTCCTTCAGGCTGCCTTGCGCGCGGATCTGCCCCCTGTTGATCTATGTGCAGCAGCTTTTGAATGTGCATGAAACCTGCCTCCATGTATCTGTATCACCATCCTTTTTGCCCCCATTCGCGTTTCATCCGTCTGCTTCTGGCCGAGTATGGGTTGGAGCCGGAACTGGTGGAGGAGCGGGTGTGGGAGCGCCGGCCTGAATTTCTGGCGCTGAACCCGGCAGGCGAAACGCCGGTGATCGTGGAAGAGCAGACCCCTTCCGTGCCCGGCGCCATCATCATTGCCGAATATCTGGACGAAACCCGTGGCCTTGCGCTGGCCCCGCACCGCCTGTTGCCGGAAAATCCCGGTGAACGGGTGGAAGTGCGCCGCCTCACCAGCTGGTTCCATGACAAGATGTTCGTGGAGGTGACCGAACCTCTGGTACGCGAACGTATCTACAAGCGTTATATGAGCCGCGCCCAGGGGGGTGGTGCGCCGGATGCCACGGCCCTGCGCATGTCGCGCAACAATATGCGCTATCATCTCAAATATATCGGCTGGCTGGCGCGGGCTCGCAAATGGCTGGCGGGCGAGCGCATGAGCCAGGCCGATCTGGCCGCCGCCGCTCATATTTCGGTGGTGGATTATCTGGGCGACGTGCCGTGGGATGAGGATGAATATGCCCGCGACTGGTATGCGCGCATCAAATCGCGCCCCTCTTTCCGCGCGCTTCTGGCGGAAAGCATTCCCGGCATGCCGCCTTCGCGGACTTATGCGGATCTGGATTTCTGAAAAAGCCTGCTGCTCCCATCCGCGGCCCTGAACTGGCCGCCCATATTGGCGCACTTGCCCGCGCCGAAGGGTTCGACGCCATGGTGATTGCCGATCCGCGCACCGTGGTGGTGCCCGGTGCCCGGCTACGCACATGGGTGGCCACCGGCGCGCATGGCGAAATGGGCTGGATGGAAGACACCAAGGAGCGCCGCGCCGACCCGCTGACCTTGTGGCCGGCCATGCGTTCCGTGGTGATGCTGGGCCTCAATTACGGACCACAGAGCGACCCGCGCGCCATTCTGGAGCAGCGCCACAAGGGGGCGATCTCGGTTTATGCCCGCGGTGATGATTATCACGAGATCATCAAACCGCGACTGAAGCGCATCGCCCGTGGTCTCCTGTCGGCTGCCGGCGGGGGGGATGTGAAGGTGTTTGTGGACACCGCGCCCCTGATGGAAAAGCCGCTGGCTGAGGTCGGAGGGCTGGGCTGGCAGGGCAAGCACACCAATTTGGTCTCGCGCGATTATGGCTCCTGGCTGTTTCTGGGCGCGGTGGCCACCACGCTGGATCTGCCCCATGGCGCGCCGGAAAAGGACCGATGCGGGTCCTGCCGGGCCTGCATCGAAGCCTGCCCCACGGCGGCTTTTCCCGCACCCTACCGCATTGATGCGCGGCGCTGCATCTCCTATCTCACCATTGAACTGAAGGGGGCCATTCCGCGCGAAATGCGTCCGCTTCTGGGCAATCGCATCTATGGCTGTGATGATTGTCTGGCGGCCTGCCCCTGGAACAAGTTCGCGCAGGCCGGGCAGGAGATGAAACTGGCCGCCCGGCCCGAAAATGAGGCCCCGGATTTGCGTGAACTGGCGCGGCTGGATGATGCCGCCTTTCGCGCCCGCTTCTCCAAAAGTCCGGTCAAGCGCATCGGTCGGGACAGGTTCTTGCGCAATGTGCTGATCGCCATGGGCAATAGCGGGGATAGACAGATGCGGGACCCGGTTTCGCTGCATCTGACAGATCCTTCTCCTCTGGTGCGTGGTGCGGCTGTGTGGGCGCTCTCGCGTCTTGTGTCGGCGCAGGAATTTGCACGTTGCCGGGTGCAGGCCCTGATCACAGAAAGCGATGCGGATGTGCGGGCCGAATGGCAGGCCGCTACGCAAGATGGCCCGTTTGCCGGGATCTGAAGCCGGCTGAATATGGGGATGGTGGCAGGATACGGCATTGTGTCGTCTTGTCCTGCACGGGAAGGGCCCCCATCCTGAGGATATGACGAATTCAATTCCCCTCTCCCTCACAGCCATCGGTCTGGGCTATTGCGCCCGGCATCTGGTGATGAGCCGTCCCGGCCTGTTCGTACCTGTTGTGGGCACGGCCCGCAGTGCGGAAAAGCTGGCGGACATGCCCGCTGGCGTGCAGCCCTTGCCCTTTGATGGTGAAACCCTTGCGCCAGAACTGGCGCACGCGCTCTCGCGCACGGATATTCTGCTGGTGTCCGCCCCGCCGGATGAGCGCGGTGACCCGGTCTTGCGTGCGGCAGGCGAGGCGCTGGCCCTGGGGCAGGTGAAGCAAGTGGTCTATCTCACCACTCTGGGTGTCTATGGCGACCATCAGGGCGGCTGGGTGGATGAGACAGGCCCGACGCATGGCGAAAGCCCGCGTCTGCAACGCCGGCTGGATGCCGAGGCCGCCTGGCTGGCCTTTGGTGAAGCCCGGAATATCCCCGTAGCGGTGCTGCGCCTCGCCGGTATTTATGGGCCGGGCCGCAATGTGCTGACCCAGTTGAGGGCCGGAACGGCGCGCATCATCGACAAGCCGGGGCAGGTGTTCAACCGCATTCATGTGGAAGATGTGGCGCGGGCCATCGAGGCGGTGGTGGAACAGCGTTTCAGCGGCCTGCTGAATGTGACGGATGATTTGCCGGCTGCATCCGGTGAGCCGATCATGTTCGGTGCACAGCTTCTCGGTATGCCGTCACCGCCCGTGGTGCCCTTTGAGGAGGCGGCAAAAGCCATGCACCCGATGGCGCTGAGCTTCTGGGCTTCCAGCAAGCGGGTTTCCAATGCCCGGCTCACAAAGGAGCTTGGGGTGGAACTGGCCTATCCCACCTATCAGCGGGGGCTGAAGGCACTGGCCGAAGCGGGGGAAGGGGCCTGAGGAAAGAAGAGCCGGGGAGCAGCCCCGAATGTTTCACATGAAACCTTCTGCTGCGCGCTGAGCCTGTGCGGGGCCCTTCCCTGAAGGGTGGCCCCGCATGGCACTGGCACCGCAGGCGATCAGATGCGGCGGAAGGTGAGATAAGAGGGGATGCGCCCTTCGCGCAGCGCTTTGGCCTCATAGCGGGTGCCGGGCCAGTGCGGGTAGGGCGTGGTCCAGTCCGCCGCAGAATCTGCAAGCCATTCAAAACCGCCATGGTTGCGGATATGAGCCAGCGTCCAGCCGACATAATGCGGCACATCGGAGGCGAAGCGGAACACGCCGCCGGGGCGGATGACCCGGGCGAGGCGATCAAGATTGTCCGGACGCACGAAGCGACGCTTCCAGTGGCGCTTCTTGGGCCAGGGGTCCGGATAGAGCAGATCCGCGCCATGAAGGCTGCTATTCGGCAATTCTTCGAGCAGCAGGGCGGCGTCATGGTCATAAAGGCGGATATTGTCCTGCCCGCTTTCAGCCAGAGCCCGCGCCATGCAGGCCATGCCATTGAGGAACGGCTCGACGCCGATGAAACCCATATCGGGCTCACGCATGGCATGGGAGAGAAGATGCTCCCCACCTCCAAAGCCGATTTCCAGCCACAGGCCACGCGGTGGCGTGGCGAACAGGGCCTGCAGCGTGCGAGCCTCTTCCGGCGTGATGTGAAAGCGCGGGAGAATCGCGTCTATGGCGTCCTGTTGCCCGGCACGCAGCGGCTTGCCAACGCGCCGACCATAAAAGGAGCCGGGCGCCAGCGCATCGGCATGCATCTCATGAGGCGCATCGGCCTTGCGGGTTTCATCCGGCCCCTTATTGGCACGGGAAAACGGCATATCAGAATTAGCACTCATGAAACGGCCCGAACGCGTATCGAGATACAACTCATGCGTGCCGAATCATATCGGCCCGCCTTATGTCACCAGCTTTCTGGTCACAATATTGTGAGGCTTTGGGTAGGAATTCCGCCCTGCTATCACAAGCAAAAGCCCTCCCGGCCGGCATCCCGGTCGGGAGGGCTGGATTTCAGAGCAGTCTTGCCCAGCCCACTCACGTAAAGCGGGGCAAAATGGTCCTGAAAGGGAAATGCGGAAATCAGGTCAGAGCCGTCTTCAGCGCATCCACAAGGTCGGTCTTCTCCCAAGAGAAGCCACCATCTTCATCCGGTGTGCGACCGAAATGGCCATAGGCTGAGGTGCGGGCATAAATGGGCTTGGTGAGGCCCAGATGCTCGCGGATACCGCGCGGACGCAGGTTCATGACCTCGCGCAGCACCTTTTCCAGCTTTGCTTCTTCCACGTTTCCGGTGCCATGCAGGTCCACATAGACCGCCAACGGATCGGACACGCCAATGGCATAGGCCAGCTGAATGGTGGCGCGATCAGCAAGGCCGGCGGCAACCACATTCTTCGCCAGATAGCGCGCGGCATAGGCTGCGGAACGATCCACCTTGGTCGGATCCTTGCCGGAGAAAGCGCCGCCGCCATGCGGGGCCGCACCGCCATAGGTGTCCACGATAATCTTGCGCCCGGTGAGGCCGCAATCCCCGTCGGGGCCACCAATGACGAACTTTCCGGTGGGGTTCACGTGCCACACGGTTTCGGGCGAGATCCAGCCCTGCGGCAGGGTCTCGCGGATATAGGGGTCAACAATGGCCTGCACATCGGCGGAGCTGAGGCGCTCGTCGAGGTGCTGGGTGGACAACACGATCTGTGACACGCCAACCGGCTTGCCGTCCTCATAACGCACGGTCACCTGACTCTTCGCGTCCGGGCCAAGGGCCGGGGCAGCACCCGAATGGCGTGCGTCCGCCAGGTTTTTCAGGATCTTGTGCGCATAATAGATCGGCGCAGGCATCAGTTCCGGGGTTTCACGCACGGCATAGCCGAACATGATGCCCTGGTCACCGGCACCTTCATCCTTGTTGCCGGCAATATCCACGCCCTGCGCGATATCTGCGGACTGCGAATGCAGCAGAACTTCGATATCGGCATATTCCCAGTGGAAACCTTCCTGCTCGTATCCGATATCACGGATCGCCATGCGGGCCACATGGGCCAGCAATTCGTGGGTGATGGTCGAAGGGCCGCGGGTTTCGCCGGCAATCACCAAGCGATTGGTGGTCGCGAGGGTTTCGCAGGCGACGCGGATCTGGCTCGGATCCCATCCTTCGGCTTCAGCCGTACGGAAGAAGACATCCACGATTTCGTCGGAGACCCGGTCGCAGACCTTGTCCGGATGCCCTTCGGAGACGGATTCACTCGTAAAAAGATAGGATGGACGCACCATTTCTGGACCCTTCTTGCACCATGCCGTGTTACGGCGCACCCCATTCACAACGCAAACGAGGCGAGGTCAAGATCGCGGAGAAGGAATCGTTCGTCAAATCGAACGATCAGCTCTCATTTTCTGCGGCGATGGCCATAACCAGATCCACAATCTTCCGGCGCACCTTCGAATCGGAAATGCGCATGAAGTTGCGAGTCAGGGTCAGACCCTCTGATGTGGCGAGAAAATCGGACACATAGGCAGGGGACGCGGCTTCTTCCACACCATCCGGTTCGGGGCCGACCGTTGGTGCACCTTCGAAGAAAAACGCGACTGGCACGCCCAGAACGATAGAGATCTGCTGCAAACGGCTGGCGCCGATGCGGTTCGTCCCCTTCTCGTATTTCTGGATCTGTTGAAATGTGATCCCCAGGCTCTCGCCCAGTTTCTCCTGGCTCATGCTGACCATCATGCGACGCATACGCACACGTGACCCAACATGTTTGTCTATAGGGTTTGGCGCCTTCTTGGCCATGGTCTCTCCGGCTGTGTTCGGAAAAGAGTCGTCATTACTTCGCAGTGCGAAGGCTGCCCTGATTGCGCGCGAACATAAGCATACAATCAAAATGCGTCGATCAACTTTTGCGTGTATTGCGGCGGTGCCAAGGGCATATGGCCAGAATAAAGCCTGAAACAAGAAGGCCGAAGGCGATCACATTTATGTGCCCGGCTACAAGAGGGGGTGTTTTCAAGGGTTCAGGCAGAGGGCCATCCACAACCGTACGTGCATTAAGAGGGGCGTATGCGACAATTTGCCCCATTGGGCCGATAATAGCCGAAATGCCCGAATTGGCGGCGCGGATCAGGGGCAAGCCCTGTTCCACGGCGCGCATGCGGGCCTGAGCGAAATGCTGATAGGGGCCGGGCGTATCGCCGAACCAGGCATCATTGGTCAGGTTCAGCATCAGTTCGGGGCGCAGGGAGCCTATCGGCATCACGGCGTCGGGAAAGATGACCTCGTAACACACCAGAGGCGCGGCCAGCGGCAGGCCGGGCACATGCAGGGGGCGCAGCCGGGTGCCCGCTGCAAAACCGCCGCGCAGCTGGGTGAGCTGGCGCAGTCCCAGTGTTTCCAGCACATTCTGGAATGGCAGATATTCTCCGAAGGGCACCAGATGCACCTTGTCCGCATTCATGCGGACCTGGCCGTCATGGTCGATGACGCGGATGGCGTTGAAGAAGTGCGAAGACTGCCCGGGTGGCGGAGGCCCATAACGCACCGCGCCGGTGACCAGCGTCACATTCTCCGGCAGGGCGGCGGCGATCATCTCCTGGGCCCAGGGCTCACGCTCATAAACAAAGGGAAAGGCGGATTCCGGCCAGATCAGAACGCTCACGTCCTTCAGGCCCTGCGGGGCACGGGCCGTGGGCAGGGCGCTGAGTGCCAGATAATCCTGCAGGATTTCCCGGCTGCGGACATATCTGAATTTCTGATCCTGCGGCAGGGAGGGCTGCATGATTCGCAGATGCACGCCCGGCACCATGGTGAGGGGATGATTGCGCAGGCGCGCCAGTCCCCAGCCTGTGGCCAGCACGATGAGGCCCGCGGCCAGTCCCGGCCCGACCCAGCGTCGCCACCCCATACGGCCCGGCTCCAGCAGCAGGACAGGCGCGGACAGGGTGAGGAGGGCGAAGTAGGTGAGGCCCCAGATCCCCACCAGCGCGGCGCTCTGCATCAGGGCGGGTGATTGGGAGAAGGCATAGCCGAAGCTATTCCAAGGAAAGCCTGTCAGCACATGGCCGCGCACCCATTCAGAAAGGGTGAGGGCGGCGGCGAAGGCGAACAGGCGCTGCCCGCCCGGCAGCCAGAACAATGCAGCCACAGCCGCGCCAAAAGCGGTGAACAGCGCCAGCCCTGCCGGCATGGCCACCACCGCAACGGGTAACAGCCAGCCAAAGGCGGCGGCATCCACCAGAAAGGCGGCCCCGATCCACCACAGAGAGGCCAGAAAATAGCCGAAGCCGAAGAACCAGCCGGTGCTGGCGGCCGGTCGCCAGCACGTCTTCAGGGAGCGGTCCGCGCATGCGCCATCCAGCAGCAGCACAAACAGGGAGAAGGAGATGATGAGCGCCGGCCAGAAGGCGAAAGGCGGCATCGCCACGGCCCCGCTCGCGCCGGCCAGCACGGCCAGAAGCGCCCGTTTGCGCCCACCGCGCGCGCCAATGCTGCGCACGGCGGGCACCAGACGGGCCGGCGCTTTCACAAGCCCGGTTATGGCCTGAGCCATAATGTGGAGAATCCAGCGCAGTCCGCCGGATCTTTCATGTGCGGTGCTGCGCCGGGCCCCGGTCCGGGCGGAGGATCCCACGCGAGATCAGCCGGCTTCGGACGCCTCACCCACACCCGGAAGCGTGGGGGGAATGATGCGTAGCTTCTTCACCCGTCGCGGATCCGCCTCCAGCACCTCAAGCTGATAATGGCCGGGCAGGGCGATAACCTCACCCTTCTGGGGCACGCGTGCAGCCTCCATCACGGCCAGGCCACCTAGACTGTCCACCTCTTCCACCGCATCCGGCGGCACGAAATCGGAGCCGACAATTTCCATCACCGTTTCCAGCGGAGTGCGGGCATCGGCGACATAGGAGCCATCCGCCTCTCGATTCACCAGACTTTCGGCGATGTCGTCATGCTCATCCTCAATCTCGCCGACGATTTCTTCCACCACATCCTCGATGGAGACGAGGCCATCAGTGCCGCCATATTCATCAATGACGAGGGCAAGGTGCGTGCGTGCGGCCTGCATGGACACCAGCAGATCCACCGCCGGCATGGATGGCGGTACATAGAGCAGCCGGCGCACAAGGCCTGCCTGTTCCAGCGTGCGGTTCAAGTCCACTCCGCCAAGATCCAGCCGGCTACCAGTCTCGGCGGCATTTTCCGCCGAGAAGACGAACCCGGCCAGAAAGGCGATGAGATCGCGGATATGGACCATGCCCACCGGATCATCGAGTGTGTCGTCATAGACCACGAGGCGCGAATGGGCGGCGGACACGAACACCTTGAGCAGTTCGCCCAGAGAGGTGTCCTTCTGCACAGCCACGATTTCGGCCCGCGGTACCATGATATCGCCAATGCCGACATCCTTCAGATGCAGGATGTTGCGCAGCATCTTGCGCTCGGAAGGCGTGAATTCGTTTCCCCCCTCTGGCGTTCCCGAGGCATCCAGCACATCCACGAGATCGCTGCGTAGCGAGCCGGAAGAGCGGAACGTGCCAAGGAGGGCGCGCAATCGGTCGAGAAAACTTTGAGGCTCGGCATCACCCGCCGGTTCGATGTGGGACATGGTCTCCTTCTTGGCCGCGCGGCTCAGTCATCCAGTGGCAGGCGATAGGGATCATCAATCCCCAGGGCGGACAGGATCTGACGCTCCAGCCCCTCCATTTCTTCTGCTTCGTCGTCTTGGATATGATCGTAACCCAGAAGGTGGAGCGTGCCATGCACCACCAGATGGGCCAGATGATGCTCGCTCTTCTTGTCCTCGTCGGCGGCTTCCGCCTCCAGGGTTTCAAGAGCGATGATGACGTCGCCCAGCGGCTGGGCGATGCCTTCCGCCAGTGCCGCCTCGGGCAGATCCGCCGCAGGGAAGGACAGCACATTGGTGGGCTTGTCCATCTCGCGCCAGGCGCGGTTCAGCTCGCGGATATGGGCGTTGTTCGTGAAGGTGATGGCAACTTCCGCCCGTGCGGGGATATCGGCATCCGCCGCCGCCAGCGCGGCGCGGGTGGCGTGTTCGGCGATGGCCTGGGCCTGTGGCAGACGAGACCAGTCTCCCGCCTCGGTGAGAATGTCGATCGTGATGCCGGGGGTGACGTCCGGGCTTTCGGCGTCGCCGGTTTCGGAAAGGGTTGCGGCCATGGTCAGGGCTCCTGTCCTGTGGCGGCAGCGTAGCGGGCCTTGCGCCGTGCATCCGCTTCGGCCTGTTCGGCGATGCGAACGGCATCCAGCCGATCATAGGCGGCGACGATGCGGGCCACCAGCTCGTGGCGCACCACATCTTCCGCCCGGAAGCGGCTGATGGCGATGCCCTCCTGTCCATCCAGCAGGGAGACGGCTTCCGCCAGTCCGGATTTCTGCGCGCCGGGCAGGTCTGTCTGGCTGGGGTCGCCGGTGACGATCATGTGAGAGTTCTCGCCCAGACGGGTGAGGAACATCTTCATCTGCATGGAGGTGGCGTTCTGCGCCTCATCCAGAATCACGGCGGCGTTGGAGAGGGTGCGTCCGCGCATGAAGGCCAGCGGTGCAATCTCGATTTCCCCGCTCTGCATGGCGCGTTCCACAAAGGCGCGGTCCATCAGGTCATAAAGGGCGTCATAGATGGGGCGCAGATAGGGGTCGACCTTGTCCTTCATGTCCCCCGGAAGGAAGCCGAGCCGCTCGCCGGCTTCCACGGCCGGGCGGGTGAGGATGATGCGGTCCACCATGCGCCGTTCCAGCAGATGCACGGCATAGGCGACAGCGAGCCAGGTCTTGCCGGTGCCGGCCGGTCCCATGCCGAACACCAGCGTATGGCGCTTCAGGGCGCGGATATAGACATCCTGCGCGGCTGTGCGGGCGCGTACGGTGCGCCGGCGCAGCTGGATCTCATCGAAATTCTGGCGCTGGGCGGTGGGGTCATAATCGAACAGGGAACCCTGCGAGAGCACTTCGCGGATCACGCCATCGACATCGCCCTGAACCAGTTCGCGGCCATTCTCCAGCATGGCGTAGAGCCGGTTGAGCACATCCAGCCCCTGCTCACAGGCGGCGCGCCGCCCTTCCAGCGTGACATGGTTGCCGCGCGAATCCGCCCGGATGGCGAGCTTCTTCTCGATCCGTGCCAGATTGCGGCCATACAGGCCGAACAGGCGGGAGGCGCGCTCATTGTCCTCGAAGGCATGCTCGATCTGTACCATACCCCTCGCCGCGCCGGCCCAAGGGTCGGCGTGAGCTGGGTCGGCGTGGGCCGGATCGGCAGCGATGGTGCCAGCATCTGCTGTGCCGGATGTTGCAGGCGGAGGGCGGTCGTTTTCACTGCCGGGTGTGCGCAAGCTTCAGGCCTCCATGGCCACGGACGAGTGCAGGCGGATCGGTTCTGAAGGTGATGCAACCACCGTGCCGGCCAGACTGTTGGGCCCCACATCTGTGATGGTGACGGTGATGATGTCACCAATGCCTGCGGGCGGATCATTCACCACCACACTTTGCAGATAGGGCGAGCGGCCGATGAGTTGGCCCGGCAGGCGACCGGGCTTTTCCAGCAGAATATCGAAGGTGCAGCCTCGACAACTGGCGTCGAAGGCCGCCTTGGAGGCTGCCAGCGCCTTTTGCAGCACGGCGAGGCGCTCGGCCTTCACCTCTTCCGGCACCTGCACATCATGTTCGCTGGCCGGTGTGCCGGGGCGGGGGCTGTATTTGAAGGAATAGGCGCTGGCGAAGCCTACCTTGCGCACTAGATCCATCGTATCCTCGAAATCGGCGTCGGTTTCGCCGGGGAAGCCGACGATGAAATCCGAGGACAGGGCGATATCGGGCCGGGCCGCGCGCATCTTCTCGATGATGGCGAAATATTCGTCTCGCCCGTGCTTGCGGTTCATCGCCTTGAGAATGCGATCGGAACCGGACTGCACCGGCAGATGCAGATAGGGCATGAGCTGGGGCAGATCGCGATGGGCGCGATAGAGATCCTCATCCATGTCGCGCGGGTGGGAGGTGGTGTAGCGCAGTCGCTCCACGCCCTCCATCTGCGCCAGATGCTCCAGCAGGCGGGCCAGGCTCCACACCTTGCCATCAGGACCTTCCCCGTGGAAGGCGTTCACATTCTGGCCGATGAGGGTGATTTCGCGCACGCCCTGATCCAGCAGCAGACGCGTCTCGGAAAGAATCTTGCCGACATCGCGGGAGACTTCGGCTCCGCGCGTATAGGGCACTACGCAGAAGGTGCAGAACTTGTCGCAGCCTTCCTGCACTGTCACGAAGGCGGCGGGGCCGCGTTTGCGGGTGGCCTTGCGGCTGGGCGCGGGCAGATGGTCGAACTTGTCCTCAAGGGGGAATTCCGTATCCACCACGCGGTTGCCGCTCTTCGCCTGACGCAGCAGTTCCGGCAGGCGGTGATAGCTTTGCGGGCCCACCACCAGATCCACCACCGGCGCGCGGCGCATGATTTCCGCGCCTTCCGCCTGCGCGACGCAGCCGGCCACCGCAATCATGGTGTCCGCGCCCTGCGCCTGCTTCGCCTTGCGCAGGCGTCCAAGCTCAGAATAGACCTTCTCGGCCGCCTTCTCGCGGATATGACAGGTGTTGAGGATCACGAGATCCGCATCCGCCGGATCCTGCGTTTCGGTGAAGCCTTCCTTCGCCAGCGTGTCGGCCATGCGTTGGGAATCATAGACATTCATCTGGCAGCCGAAGGATTTCACATAGAGCTTGCGCAGCGGCCCGGTGCCGGATTGCGTGTCGGCTGGCCCATCCGTTTCGGGCTGGCTGGTGCTCTGGTCTGCTGTGCGGGTCGCGGAAAGGAAAGCTTGCATCATCGCATCTTTTGCCGGGTGGCAGATGTCCCACGTAAACATGACGCTCAGGTGACGTCAGACATATGACACCGGCTGTTTTCAGAAGCTTTTATCCTACCGGCAATCCGGCCCTTTGAAAACAGGCAGGAAGATGCAGTCTGGCCTGCAAAATCGCGATTGCGGAACGGGCACGCGCATGGACCCTGCGTGGCAGCTTGCATGATGAAGGGGCGCGCCGTGGCCCGCCCCTTGAATTTGCTGGATAATTGCAGCCGGAAAGCGAGGATCTCCGGGAAAGCTCATCTTCTTCCGGAAGGCTCTCGCCCGGTTCTCAGGCGGACCCGGCGGCGAGTTTCTCCCGCGCCGCGCGCACGCCGGCCCCATATTCGGGGTGCACCTGAGTGAACAGCGCGATCTGCCGCTCCGCAATCTCTTCCGGAATGCCATTCATGGCGGCGGCGAGATTGGAGAAGAGGCGGGCGCGCTGGCCGGCGTCGAACAGTTCGAACAAGGCGCGGGGCTGGCTGAAATCCTCATTGCCATCGCGATGATTGTAGCGGTCGGCATCGCCCGAAATCTTCAGCGGCGGTTCACGGAAGGAGGGATCCTCCACCGCCCCGCCGAAGGAGTTCGGCTCGTAATAGGCGTCCACATTGCCCGTCTGCTGGCCGAAGAAACGCATCGGCCCATCCTTGTGATAGTGGTGCACCGGGCATTTGGGCGCATTCACAGGCAGATGCTCATAATGGGTGCCGAGGCGGTAGCGATGGGCATCCGCATAGGAAAATACGCGCGCCTGCAACATCTTGTCCGGCGAGAAATCAATGCCGGGCACCTTGTTGGAGGGCGAGAAGGCGGCCTGCTCGATCTCGGCGAAATAATTCTCCGGGTTCCGGTTCAGCTCCAATATACCGACATCAATCACCGGATAATCGCCATGCGGCCACACCTTGGTGAGGTCGAAGGGATTGTAGGGGGTCTTTTCGGCATCTGCCTCGGGCATGATCTGCACCTGCATCAGCCAGCGCGGGAAGTCACCGCGCTCGATCGCGCCGAACAGATCCTCCTGCGTGGATTCGCGGGTCTGGCCCACCACATTGGCGGCCTCATCATTGGTCCAGTGCTTGTGGCCCTGCTGGGTCTTGAAATGGAACTTCACCCAGAAGCGCTCGCCGGCCTCATTGATGAAGCTGTAGGTGTGCGAGCCATAGCCGTTCATGTTGCGCACACCCACTGGCAGGCCGCGATCCGAGAACAGGATGGTGACCTGATGCAGGCTCTCCGGCGAGAGCGACCAGAAATCCCACATGGCGGTGGGGGAGCGCAGATTGGTTTTCGGGTGGCGCTTCTGGGTATGGATGAAATCCGGGAACTTGTAAGGGTCGCGGATAAAGAAGACAGGCGTGTTGTTGCCCACCAGATCCCAGTTGCCTTCCGGCGTATAGAATTTCAGGGCGAAGCCGCGCACGTCGCGCTCGGCGTCCGCCGCGCCCATTTCGCCGGCCACGGTGGAAAAACGGGCGATCATCTCCGTCTTCGCGCCGGGCTGCAGGGCTTTCGCCTTGGTGTAGCGGGAAATGTCGCCGGTGATGGTCAGGGTGCCGTGCGCGCCCCAGCCCTTGGCATGGACTGTGCGCTCAGGAATGCGCTCGCGATTCTGATGGGCGAGTTTTTCCAACAGCTGATAATCCTGCATCAGCACCGGGCCGCGGGGACCGGCGGTTTGTGCATTCTGGTTGTCCGCAATCGGCGCGCCGGCGGTGGTGGTCAGGGGCGGGTTGGTCATCCTTGAGGCTCCTTCCTTCCACGGATCCGCATGATGCGGGGGATGATGTGTGCGGGCACCATGAATTTGAATTCTGATAAGATCAAATCAGATTGCGACCGTTTTTAGATAAGATAATCTGATCCCATGATCTCTTTGCGCCAGCTCCGCTATTTCGAGGCTCTCTCACGCCATCGCCATTTCGGCCGGGCGGCGCAGGCCTGCGCCGTGACCCAGCCGGCACTCTCCATGCAGATCCGGGAAATGGAGCAGGCTTATGGCGTCTCGCTGGTGGAAAGGGGGCGACATGGGGTGCATCTCACGCCTCTGGGCGAAGATGCGGCGGCGCGCGCCCGCACCGTGCTGAGCGCGCTGGGGGATATGGAGCAGGCCCTGCGTGGCCATGGCCGCCTGCTGGAAGGGCCTTTGCGGCTGGGGGTGATCGCCTCTGTCGCGCCCTATCTGCTGCCGCACCTTCTGCCGCGCCTGCAGCAGGCATATCCCGGTGTGGAGGTGTCGCTGCGCGAAAGCCTGACAGAGCATCTGGTGGAAGCGCTCGTGAATGGCGAACTGGATGTCGCCATCATGAGCCTGCCGCTCGAACATTCCGATCTGGACAGTGCGGAACTGTTTGACGATCCCTTCTTTCTCGCCTTGCCGCCTGATGCCGTTGGAGCCCCGTCCGAGCCGGTTTCGCCAGAGGCGGTTTGTGCGACGGATTTGCTGCTGCTTGAAGATGGACACTGCCTGCGCGATCAGGCCTTGCAACTGTGCCACAAGGTGGATGCGCGACAGTTGCGCCGTTTCGGGGCCTCCAGTCTCAGCACGCTGGCCGAACTGGTGGCCAACGGGCAGGGGGTGACCTTGCTGCCGGGTCTGTTCGTAGATGCTGAACGGGGGCTCGCCGCGCGCCTGCGCCTGCTGCGCTTCAGGGAACCTCAGCCCCGCCGTACGCTTGGGCTGTTCTGGCGCAAAACCCTGCCTTTTCCGGAGGATATCAAGGTGCTGGCAGATCTGATACGTTCATGCCAGAGGCGGGAAGCGCCGGAAGTGCTGTAGAAATAAGATTATCGCAGATAGCGCGTCAGCAAAGACAAATCGCCCTGCCAGATAAAGCTTTCTTGCTGGAAAGCGATGCCGATAATCGTCATTAAGATCAATCCTGCCGGTACGGCGATCATGCAAACAAACAGGAAGGATTTGTACCAGGACATGATTTGCGGTTCATGATTGCAAGCGGGATTGTCAGCACGAAACTGTTAAGGCCCAGCCTTCTGTAACGCAAGGGTTTGGTTGCATGCTGAAGTTACCACAATCCGCTATTTTCCCAGTTTAGTACACGATACCCCGTGCTGCGGGTCGTTTTTGAGAGGCCGGCCAAGGTGGGGCAAGCAAAATGTGGCCGTTTTGACACAGGTGCCGCATGCTGAAGAACAGGCGCAAAGTTTCCGCATCTTGTTTCCAATTTCGACACGTTTCAGGGCTAACACCGACATCATGATGTTGCGCCAACCTTTCCTCCTTGCCGCCTTCGGGGCGACGCTTCTTTCCGCGCCTGCTTTTGGGCAGGACGCATATGGCTCTGGCTCGGGTTATGATGGCAGCATGCCGCCCGGTTATTCCGACCCCTATGCACAGGGCGCAGGGGCATCGGGGAACGGTGTGCAGCGCTCTCAGATGCTGCCGCCAAACGGTTATGAACAGGCTCCCAGCTATGGGGCGCAGACCAGCGTGCCTGTGCGCCAGCCTTATCAGCCGGCTGCCTACCAGCCGCCAGCCGATGTGAATGCGCAGGGCCAGCAGCAGGCTTATCCGGCGCAGCAGCAGGGTGGTTACCAGCCTTCCGATTATGAAGAGCAGCAGCGCGCCTATGGGGCAGCCTATAACCGCTCCTATGAGGAACTGACGGGCGCGCAGCCGGTGCAGCAGCAGAGCTATGATGCTGCCGGTGAAGCTCCGCCTGCCGGCGTCTATGACAGGAATGCCGCGCTTGTGCCCGGCACGGATCAGGCTCCTGCCGGCCCGCGCATCGAGAATGTGGACCCCACCGAGCCTGTGCCGGAGCGTTTCCGTCGTCAGGAAGTGGAATATGTGACCACTCAGCCGCCCGGCACCATCATTGTCGATACGCCTAACACCTATCTTTATTATGTGCTTGGGAACAACCGGGCGATGCGTTACGGCATCGGCGTGGGTCGCGAGGGCTTCACTTGGGCCGGCACGGAAAAGGTTTCGCGCAAGGCAGAATGGCCGGACTGGCGTCCGCCGTCCGAGATGATCGAGCGCCAGCCTTATCTGCCGCGCTTCATGGCCGGTGGTCCGGGTAACCCGATGGGTGCACGCGCGCTCTATCTGGGCTCCACCATCTACCGCATCCACGGCACCAACGAGCCGCAGACCATCGGCAAGTTCGTGTCTTCCGGCTGCATCCGCATGCTGAACAATGACGCTGAGGATCTGTTCGACCGGGTGAAGGTCGGCACCAAGGTGGTGATCGCGCCCATGCCGAAGACCCCCAAGCCTCAGGAGACGGCCGCGAACATGCCATCGCAGGTGCCGAGCACCACAGGTTCCATTCCCGGCCTGCGCTGAGGCGCACCGTGCTGGTTCCGATGAACAGGGCGCACCCATTGTGGTGCGCCTTTTTTGTTGAGCCTCCGCATGGGGGCTCTTCCGGCTTGATGCGTCCGCCTGAGCGGTTCTATGCCGAGCCGCAACAAATTTTTTAAAAATGAAGAGAGTTGATGCAGTCACCTGACGCCTGAACGGGTGCAGTCTATGATGGTGGCAGCGCACCGTTCCGCTCCTGCGGGAGTGGAGGGCGCAGATAGTGTGACAGGGGGCGTCACATCGGCCGGCGCTGTGCTGGCCGTTCTGCTCAAGGGGCAGCGCTCACGCTGAATGGAGACAGGACATATGATCATGCCGACGGGCTCTGCCGCCTTTGACAGGTTGCACTCCCTCCGGGCGAACTGGGGCTGGTTCGTCGTATTGGGTATTATTTTCGTATTGCTGGGCTTTTTTGCCCTCAGCCGTCCGCTGCTGTCCACGCTGGCCGTCACGCTTTATGTGGGCGCGCTGTTGCTGGTGGGTGGCGTGGTGCAGGTCATCCATGCCTTCCGAGCCCGGGGCTGGGGTTCCTTCATCTATTGGTTGCTGGCGGGCGTGCTCTATATCGTGGCCGGTGGTCTGACCATGTACCGGCCCGTGGCCGGAGCCAGCATCATCACCATCTTCATTGGCGCGGCGCTGGCGGTGGAGGGCATTTTCCGCCTGTTCGCCGGGTTCAGTTCGCGCGCGGGCCGGGGCTGGGGCTGGATTGTATTTTCCGGTCTTATCAGCCTGATTCTGGGTCTGCTCATCATCTCCGGCTGGCCGACGGATACGGTGGAAATTCTTGGTATCTTCCTGGGTGTGGATCTGGTCTTCACCGGAGTGGGCGCCTTCTTCTTCGGCCTCTCCCTGCGACAGCAGAGCTGAGCCGGGGCCCTTTGGCCCGCGAAGGACACTGCACATGAAAAAGCCGGCCGGAAGAGATTCCGGCCGGCTTTTTCGCGCGTGTGCCGAGTGTGTGCGTCAGCGGGAGGCAGGGGCCGGAGAAGGGGCAGGAGAGGTGGATGCTTCGTCCTGGTCCGTCGCTTTCACCCGGAACCATGCGGCATAGAGTGAAGGCACCACCAGCAGGGTGAGCGCGGTGGCCACCAGCAGCCCGCCCATGATGGTGATGGCCATGGGCCCCCAGAACACGCTACGCGCCAGCGGGATCATGCCCAGCACCGCCGCCAGCGCGGTGAGCACCACCGGACGGGCGCGGCGCAATGTGGCCTCCACAATCGCGCGATGCGGCGTAGCTCCGGCGGCGATGTCATGGTCGATCTGATCCACCAGAATCACCGTATTGCGCATGATCATGCCGGCCAGCGCGATCAGCCCCAGCAGAGCCACGAAGCCGAAGGGCTGGTTCGTCACCAGCAGCGCCGCCACCGCGCCGATCAACCCCAGCGGAGCCGTGGCGATGACCAGCGCCAGACGCGAGAAGCTCTGAAGCTGGATCATCAGCAGCGACAGCATGACGATAATCATGATCGGGAACACCGCAGCCAGCGCCTTATTGGCCTTGGCGCTTTCCTCGATGGAGCCGCCCGTCTCGATACGGTAGCCGGGCGGCAGATCCGCGATGATGCTGGCCAGTTTCGGCTCCAGCCGCATGGTGACGTCGGGCGGTTGCACGCCATCTGCCACATCCCCGCGCACGGTCAGCACGAGGTCGCGGTTGCGCCTCCACAATATGGGTTCCTCCTGCGTATAGGCGATGCGCGCCAACTGCCCCAGAGGCACCGCCACCCCATTGTGGTTGGTCACGGTGAGGGCGGCCAAATGATCGAGATTGACCCGCTCTTCCGACACCGCCCGGGCCACGACATCAATCAGCAGATTGCCATCGCGATACTGGGTGACAGTGTAGCCGGACAGCAGGGTCTGCAGCGTTTCCGCCAGATCCCGCGGGGTGGTGCCCAGCGCCCGCGCCCGGTCCTGATCCACGGCGAGGGTGACGGATTTGACCCGTTCACCCCAGTTGAGATGCGGGTCGATCACGGCGGGGTCAGCCGCCATCACGGCGCGCATCTTCTCGGCAATGTCGCGCACCATAATCAGGTCCGGCCCCAGAATGCGGAACTGGACAGGAAAGCCCACCGGCGGGCCGAACATGAAGCGGTCCACACGCACCCGCGCCTCCGGCAATGCGCCCTCTGCTACGGCTTTTTCCAGCCGTGACTTGAGGCGTTCACGCCCTTCCACATCCTTCGCCACGATCACGATCTGCGCGAAATTTGGGTTGGGCAGAACCGGGTTCAGGCCCAGCCAGAAGCGCGGCGCGCCCTGGCCGATATAGGTGGTGGCGGTGGCGATATCCGGGTCATCGCCCAGCAGCGCCTCGGCTTCCCTGGCCACCACCTGTGTGGCGGTGATGGAGGTGCCCTCCGGCATTCGCATTTCCAAAAATAGCTCGGTGCGGGTGGAGGTGGGGAAGAATTGCTGCTGCACGAAGCCGAAGCCGAACACGGAGAGGGCGAACAGCCCCACCGTGGTGCTGATGACGATGAGGCGGTGGGCGAGACAAAAGCTCAGCAGCCGGCGCAGCAGGCGATAGAGCCGCCCGTCGCGCAGTTCATGGGCGGCATGTTTGCCTTTCATTTCCGGCAGCAGCACCGTGCCGAGATAAGGGGTGAAAATCACCGCCACAAACCATGACGCCACCAGCGCGATACCTACCACCCAGAAGATACCACCGGCATATTCACCAGCTGAGGATTTCGCAAAGCCCACGGGCAAAAAGCCGGCCGCCGTCACCAGCGTGCCGGTGAGCATGGGAAAGGCAGTGGAGGTCCAGGCAAAACTGGCGGCTTCGATACGGTTCCAGCCTTCTTCCAGTTTCACCACCATCATCTCGATGGCGATGATGGCGTCATCGACCAGCAGGCCCAGCGCGATGATGAGCGCGCCGAGCGTGATGCGGTGCAGATCCATGTCGCTGGCGAACATCACCAGAAACACGATGGCCAGCACCAGCGGCACGGAGAGCGCCACCACAATGCCGGAGCGGAAACCCAGTGACAGGAAGCTGACCACCAGAACGATGATGAGCGCCTCTGCGAAGGTCTTCAGGAATTCGCCCACTGATTCGGCCACCACATGTGGCTGGTCCGCCACCTGCACGATATCAATGCCGACCGGCAGCTCGGCCACCGCCTCGGCCATGGCGACCTTCAACGCCTCCCCAAGAATGAGGATATTGGCCCCTTTCTCCATGGAGACGCCAATACCGATGGCGGGCCGTCCATGCTGGCGGATGAGATAGGAGGGCGGGTCCTCATAGCCGTGGCGCACGGTGGCGATATCGCCGAGCCGCACCAGCGCCCCGCCGACATTCACCGGCACTTCGGCGATGGCGTCCGCGCCTTCAAAGCCGCCTGTGAGGCGCAGATTGATACGGTCGGCCTTCGTGTCCACCGCGCCGCCCGCGACCACGGCGTTCTGCCGGGCCACGCTGTCAAAGATCTGGGCAGGGGTGATGCCGAGCGTGGCGAGGCGGGCATGGGAGAATTCAATATAGATGCGCTCCGGCCTCTCGCCGATAAGGTCCACCTTCTCAACATCCGGCACGCGTAGCAGACGCTGACGGATAATCTCGGCCTGCCGCTTCAGTTCGGCTGGCTCCACCCCCTCGCCGCTGAGAATATGCAGGGTGGAATAGACATCGCCATATTCATCATTGAAGCCGGGGCCAACCACGCCTTGTGGCAGTTCGGCCCGCATATCGCTGATCTTCTTGCGGACCTGATACCATAAATCCTTCACCTGGTCGGCGGAGGTGGTATCCACCAGCGAGACCTGAATGAAGCTGATGCCGGGGCGCGAATAGCTTTCCAGCTTGTCGAGATTGGGCAGGGTCTGCAGCTTTTTCTCGATCGGATCGGCCACCTGATCCTGCATCTGGGAGGCGGTCGCACCCGGCCAGGCGACAGACACGACCATCACCTTGATGGTGAAGGAGGGATCTTCCGCCCGGCCGAGATTGGCATAGGCATAAAGCCCGGAAAGACCCAGCAGGATCATGGCGAACAAGGTCAGCGCCCGATGGGTGATGGCCCAGCGGGAGAGATTGAACAGGCTTGGCGGGGCCTTGTGGTCGTCCGGGTTCTCGTTTGGATCGTCTTGCTGCGGCAGGGTGGAGGGATGGGCAGGCTGGTTCACCGCGCGTCCTCCTGACCGGGGGCGGACGTGGCGCCATCCGGGCGGGCTACATCAGGGTTGGGGGCCTCGGTGGGAGCGGGTGCCGGACCGGCGGCCAGCGCCTGTGATCCGCTGGTGACGGCAGGGGCGAGGGATGACGCCTCATCCTTGGCGGGCACGGTGCGCACCTGCTGTCCATCCTTGAGCATGTGTACGCCCAGCGTCACCACTTGCTCCCCCTCCCGAAGGCCGGAAGAGAGCAGGGCAGCCTTTTCCGTATAGCCGGCAACGGTTACGGAGCGCGTGGTCAGGCGCAGGCTTTTGGGGTCCACGATGAATACATGCGCGCCATGGCCTTTGTCGAACACGGCGGAAAGCGGCATCTGCGCCACCTGCGCGCCCCCCCGCGGCATGAGCGTTACGGTGGCTGTCATGCCCAGAGCCACGCCATCGCCGGCCGTGTCCAGCGTGAAGCGGGCCGGATATGTGCGTGAGGCCGGATCAGCCTGCGGAGACAGCTCACGCAGCCGGGCGGTGATGCGCTGGTCGGGTGCGGCCCAGAGCGTCACAACGGCATCGGCCTTGCGTGCGGTTTCAAGGGCAGTTTCCGGCAGGGCGACAGCGGCTTCCTTCTCGTCCAGCCGGGCTATGCGCACAATGGTTTGTCCGCTGGACACCACCTGTCCGGGTTCGGCGGCGACAGCCACTACGATGCCATCCGCATCAACCACGAGGTCGGCATAGGAGAGGCGGTTTTCAGCCAGTTCCAGCGCGCGTTTGGCGCGCTCCAGCCGGCCGACGGCCTCCTGCATGGCGAGGGATTTGCGGTCGAGTTCGGCGGCCGAGGCCACGCCCTTGGCGCGCAGGGCGCGATAGCGCTGGTCCTCGGCGCTGGTCTGGGACAGGTTGGCTTCCGCCGCAGCCAGTTCGGCGCGGGCGCTTTCCAGTTCCAGACGCAGATCTTCCGGGTCGATCCGCGCAATCACCGCACCGGAGGTGACATGATCGCCCACTTCCACATGTCGCTGCACCATCTTGCCCCCCACGCGGAAGGCCAGATCAATCTCCCGCCGGGCCCGGATCACGCCCACAAAGCTCTTTTCCGCATGGCGCGGGGCCAGATGCACCGTGGCCACCTGCACCGGACGGGCCGGGGCGTCTTCCTGCGCAGATGAGGTGTCCTCTTCGCCGCAGGCGGTCAGCGCGCCCCCCAGCAGAGTGACAAGGGCCAGAGTGGCGACCAGCCGGACGGGTCTGGGCCGGTCCGGCTCAGGGCTGGAGCGGGTGGGAGCCAGAACGGACAGGGACAGCGGGCAGCGCATGTTGAAAGCCATTCTCAGGATGGAGAAGAGAGCGAAGCGTGAGGTTTTCCGCTGCGGTGCACAGTCACGCATCGCATGTCGTGCCTGTGCAGAGAGCCGGGCTAGCGGGCCCTGAAGGCTGCAAGGCTGGTTGCAGCGGGGTGGGCACGCATTCAATGGCGCGCAGGATGAAGGCGATATGGGTTTTCAGCTCGCCTTCCAGATCATCGCCAATATGCTCGGCCACAAGCATGGGGTGGCAGAAGCGGACGCAGGCGGAGAGCAGAAGTGCCGCGACAGCCCCCGGCGCATGGGGCAGGAAAGCCCCTTCCTTTATGCCCTCTTCCAGAATGCCAGCGAGAACATCGCGAATGCGCGCCTTGTGCGCTTCAATGGCATCCCAGTTGTTCTCGATCGCCACCACCACCATGTCGTAGACACCGCGCTCGGTGAGGAAATTGGCTTTGTGGTAGGCGATGATGGCGAGATGGACAGCCGTGATCCGCGCTTGCGGTGTGCCGGGCATGTGGGCCACTCGCAGCACTTCGACCTCCACTTCCTGAAGGCTGCGTCTGCAGATAGTCGCGACAATCGCCGTCTTCGAAGGGAAGAAGCGGTAGATATTGGCCGGTGACATTTCCACTGCGCGAGCAATGTCAGCCACGGATGTTTTCGCAAAACCTAAGCGGCGGAACAGATCCTCTGCGGCGCGGGCAATGCGCTCATGGGTCTCTTCCGGGCTCTCCTTCATTCTGGGCGCCACGGCTTTCTCCTGATGAATGAATAATTTCGTAAAACATCACTATTCAGCGCACAAGATGCCAGAAGGTCGCGTCAGGAGCGGTGGCAGGGTATCAAGGCTGGTGCGCTCAGGTCACGATTGTGCGAAAAACCGATGCGTTGTCGGGCTTTTGAGCCCTGTTGGACCGGGCCTGTGTTGCCGATCCGGCAAAATGACGTCAGAACTCAGCCATGCTGAATTGTGGTGACCCCATGACCTCTGCCCCTTCCCTGACATCTGTCCGTTCTCCGAACCGCCCGATGGCGACGCTTCTTGGTTTTGCCACGGCGCTGTTTGCGGTGCTCTTCCTGTGCATGGCCGTGCAGCCTGCCGCAGCCAAGCCGGCCAAGCGAGCCGGCCATGTCTATCTGTTCCGGGGACTGGGCAATGTGTTCTCGTTCGGCATGGATGAACTGGCTGAGAAACTGGAAGCCCGGGGGATTGAGGCGAGCGTTTACAACCACACTTCCTGGCAGTCAGTTGCGGATCAGGCCTCTGCGGAGAGCCGGCGCAACAAGGGCGCGCCCATCATTCTCATCGGCCATTCACTGGGAGCGGATGCAGCCATTCAGGCCGCCGAGCGCCTCACCGCCATGGGCACGCCGCCCCGTCTGGTGGTGACATTCGACCCTGTGGGCGTGAGCACGGTGGGCAAGGCGCGCGGGCGTTTCATCAATTTCTTCCAGTCCAACAATGGCTACGGCAAGAAGCTGACGGCGGAGAAGGGCTTCCGGGGCTCCATCTCCAATCGCGATCTGGCCGCCAATACGGAGCTGGGCCATTTCAGTCTGGACAAGGCCCCGGGCCTGCATGCGGAGGTTCTGCGCCGGGTCAACAGCATCACCCGTCCGCGTAGAGCCTCTGTGCGCCCGAAAAAGCCGGCCCCGGTGCCGGCCGCCAAACCTGCCGACAAGGCCCATGCGAGTGCTGGTTCCGGCGCAGCGTCCGGCACGGGCGCCGCTGCACCTGCCAGGCAGATGTAGGCTGGCGGCCACTTTCTGAAGGCCGATGAAAACAGAAGGCTCCGTGCAGATCCGCACGGAGCCTTTTTCATGAGGTCTGATGGAGAGGACGGGCTCTGCTTATTTGCCGATGGCGGCCTGCATGCGCTGGCGCCAGTTCTGCGCCGGCATGAGGGAGGAGCTGTCCCACTGTTCGGCATTGTCGGGCAGGCTGTGGAACGCGCCCTCATTGAATAGCCACACGATGACCTGCGGCGGGTTCTGTTTGAAATCCGGTGATTCCACATATTGCAGAAACGTCAGCCAGGGGCCCACATTGCCGGGGTTCCAGGTGAGGGAGACCGGGCGGTCGATATCGTTCGAGAGCTTTTGGGGAAAGCCCAGATAAGGCTGTACGAAGCTGTTGCCCACCACATGCACCGGAGCCGGCGCGCTATCAAGAAGACCGGCCTGCTGCTGGGGGGGCATGCGCACGGTGAACAGTTCCGGGCCCACCTTCTTGCGGGCGTCAGGTGTGAGAAAGCGCTCGGCCAGGTCGCCATAATGGCGCTGGGTCATCCAGTCTCCCAGCTTGTCACCAGTGCCGCTTTGGCCCGCCAGCGTCACGCCGGACATCTTGATCTCATCGGCCACCGCATCGGCGGCCGCTTCAGCGGCCCAGGCCGTCCAGTGATAATCCGCGCGATAGAAGCTGGTCTGCTTGCCGATCTGTACGCTTTTCAGGGGTGGGCGCATATCCACCACATCCACGCCCTGCTGCTTCAGGGCGGCCATAATGGCGTTATATTGCGGCTCCACCGCATCGGAGATCTGCACATCATCCGGCAGTTTCTCACGATGAAAACGGGCCTTCAGGGGCGCGACGATGGTGATGAGGCGGATATTGCGCGCGGCCAGCGCCTTGTTGGTGTCGCCGATCAATCCGGCGGCGGCCTCAATGCCGGCCTGATCGGATGTCGTCAGGCTTTCCCAACCGGGAAAGAGCCAGCCATTCTTGCCATGGATGATGGATTGGTCCTGCGCCATGGCGAGAGTCGCGCCCGGCAGGGAAAGGCTCATGGCCAGAGTGCCGGCCCCGAGAGCGCCCAGCATGTGGCGGCGTGTGATACGCCTGTGTGGAAGACCCGTTTTCATGTGTCCTCTCCCAGAAATGTCCGTTCAGCCTCTGTCGGGGCTTGGGTGAGTGTGCGCAGGGGAAATTCCCACACCACCAGCCGGGTCTGCTTCAGGGCCTCCGGCTGGTTCATCAGCACGTCCAGCAGCGCGCCGGCAAAGCCGCTGCCATCCCGGCTTTTCTGCGCCACCTCGCGGCGGCTGGCCTGCTGCAGAAAATCAGCAAAGCCGGAGCGCAGCGAGAAGGAGGAGCCAGCCAGTATGACGCTGGGGGCCGGCACATCATCCAGCAAGCCACCGGTGCGGGCAATGTGGGTGGAAATTGTGGCGACATGATCCGGCTCTGGCCCCGACCATGGCCAGGATTCGGACAGGCCGGCGAGGCGGATCAGGTCTCCGGGGCGCGGTTCTGGCACAGTGGTGTTGAGGGTCACGTCGGTCGTGCCGGGGCCCAGCTTGCCGGAAATAGCCTGGGCCACAAGCTGTGCTGCATGGCGTGCGCCCTCTGGATTCCAGTGGGTATCCGTGCGCAGAAATCCGGGAGACGGCCAGCCTTCACCCATTGCGATGCTGTTGAGGCCGAGTGCGTGGCTCTGGCGGTTCCATGTCTCCAGCCGGCCGGTCGCCTGCGCCGAGACGGCCAGGCCGCACAATTGCTCATGCGCCAGATCGGCCTTGTCGCGGATGGGCAGTACTACCAGTTCCACGCCCTGCGCTGACAGCGTGTCGCGGATCTTCCGGGCCAGCCGGGCATGGGCAGCGACATGTTCCGCGCCATGCGGCGTCTCGACCAGTTCTTCGGCGAGGAAAAGCCAACCGGGGCAACCGGCGCGGACCTGCGGGCCGGCATCATCCAGAACTATATAGGAGAGGCCCGAGGCGAGTGAATTGAGCTGCGACGTGTCGGGCAGGGCGGCGGTCACGCTGCGGTCCACCACGCCGGAGAGGCGGCCATCGAGAATGTTCTGCCAGTTGACTGCCGCAACAATGGATGCGCCAGCCGGCCCGGACAGATGTGCCACCACATGGCCGAGCCCTGCGAACATCAGCAACAGAAAGGCCAGAGTGGCGAGGATGCGGGCGAGATGAGCCATGTCCGCCGCCTCAGAACTGGAAATACAGGAAGGGCACAACGGTGCGCCCCTGCAGCACGAATACCGCGAACAGGAACAGCAGCGGTGCGCTCCAGGCCCGCAGCGTATGGCCGGGTTCTGGTGCAGCCGGGTCGATCCGCAGCAGCAGGGGCAGATAGACCAGCCCGATGCCCAGAAGATAGGCGAGCACAATAATGGGGCGGAATACCACCGCCAATGCCGGTGACAGGCCAATGCCATTGGCCCCGGACAGGCCCTGCATCATCACGCCCATTTCATCCCAGCTTGCGGCGCGAAACAGCATCCAGCCCAGTAGCACGCACAGCAGCATCAGCACATGCCCGATGGCTCTGGGCGGGGCGGGAAGGGCCAGGCTTTTCCAGATCCGCTCCCATGAAAGCACACAGCCATGCCACAGGCCCCAGACCAGAAAGGTCCAGCTCGCCCCATGCCACAGGCCGCCCAGCCCCATGGTGATGAGCAGGTTGAGGCAAATCGTCGGAAGCCTTTTGCCCCGGCTGCCACCCAGCGGAATGAACAGATAATCCCGCAGCCAGCTGGACAGGGAGATGTGCCAGCGCCGCCAGAATTCGGTGACTGAGGTGGCCAGATAGGGATTGTCGAAATTCTCCGGGAATTTCAGCCCCACCATCAGCCCCAGCCCGATGGCCATGGCGCTGTATCCGACAAAATCGAAGAAGAGTTGCAGGCCGAATGCCGTCACCACCAGCGCCACATCTGCCGTGGTGGGTGCGGCAAGGCTGTAACCGGCATCCACCAGCGGGGCCAGCGTATCGGCGATGAGCACTTTCTGGGCGAAGCCGAACATAAAGCGTTCCACGCCGAACATGAATTCGGCGCGCTGGAAAGTGCGCTCCTTCAGCCGCTGGGCCACCCATTTGTAGCGCACCACCGGGCCCGCCACGAGATGGCCGAACATGGACTGGTAGGTGGCGTAATTCACGAAGGAGGGTTCGGCCGGCACGGTGCGGCGATACACATCCATGGAATAGGAGATGGCCCCGAACACGAAGAAGCTGAGGCCGATGGGCAGCAGCACATCCTCCCAGCCCCAGACCGAGGCGGTGACGGCCTGACCTGTCGCCACCATCATGTTGGCATATTTGAACCACAGCAGGGAGGCGAGCGGCCAGGAGATGCCGGCCAGCATCGCCATGCGCCTTCGGCCCTCATCCTGCGCCTTCGCGATCCATAGGCCGGTGACCCAGGACCAGATGGCGATGGAGACGATGAGCGGCAGGAAATCCGCCCGCCACCAGGCATAGAACAGCCAGGAAAAGGCGAGGATCACCAGATTGCGCGCCGCGCCCGGTGTCAGGGCGTAGACCAGCAGGAAGACGGGCAGGAACAGAAACAGGAAGCTGTCGGATGCGAAGACCATGATGCGCCCCTCACTCGGGGGCGCCGTGATAGGGTTCGGTCTCGTCCCGCTGGCCCTTCAGCTCCGGGCCGGAGGAGCCTTCCAGAAGAAACAGGCTGAAATGGTCGCCCGCCTTCAGGGGGGGCAACTGGAAGGCCGGGGTTTCGGCGTCGCCGCAACGGCCCACCAGCCGCGCCTCGATGGGATTGATGGCGCGGGAACGGGTTTCGTCCGTGGCCAGCCCGTCAAACACGGTGGGGCCGTTTTCGACCGCCACCGCACCCTTGCAGCCCGGCACCAGATTATAGACGCGCAACTGAGCCTTCAGATCATTGCGGGCATCCGTGCCATCGGCAATCAGGCGGGCGGTACCATCGGGACCGATCACGATGGTGGAGAAATTGTCCGCCGCGGGCACCAGCGCACCCTGCACAACCTTCCCATCCAGCTCGATGGCGACAGGAACGCCGCCCTTGACCACGCGATAGATGGTGGCCACCTCGCCGGGTGTGATCTCTGCCGCCGCACCATCAAGGCGCAGGGCGTCAGCCGGTTGTGGCGGCACGATCCGCACATAGGCGGAGCCCGCCGGAGGCCGGGGCGCGTAAAGGCGCGTCAGTTCCTGGGACTGGCTGGCCAGAGTGGAAGCCGCGAGAAAAAGAATGGTTGCGGCGAGACGTGTGATCCTCATGTGGAGCTGACCTGCGGGAGGCGGCCGGTAGGAAAAACACGGGTCCGGCGAGGGTGGGTGGGCCATGGCCCATACATTGGCTTCTGCTCTAACATCCAAAGGCTTGGGCTGTATAGTCGGGCATTGTCCTGCGCCGGCAACTCATGGTCATTCATAGGCATCACGCTGTCACATCAGCGCTCTCAACTTGTGATAGCAATGGTGCAGCAATGGGCCTGGCTGCACCTGCGGGCTTTGAATGGTTCTGGTGAGGCATGATCACGGGCTGGTTTCAGGCGGATGATGGTGCAAGGCTTGCCTTCTCGGACAGGGGAGAGGGCTGGCCCGTGCTGGCGTTGGCCGGGTTCACCCGAAATGGGCGCGATTTTGACTATATGGCGCATCACCTGCCGGATGTGCGCCTGATTCGCCTCGATAGCCGTGGCCGCGGAGAATCGGAATGGACCGGCACCGAAACCTATAATGTGCTCCGGGAAACCCGGGACGCCATTGAATTGCTGGATCATCTGGGGGTGGCGCGGGCCGCCATTCTCGGCTCATCGCGTGGCGGATTGCTGGGCATGATGATGGCGATGATCGCCCATGAGCGGGTCGCCGGGGTGTGCCTGAATGATGTGGGCCCGGTGATGGAGCGCACCGGGCTTGAGAGGCTGGGCACTTATATTGGCATTGAGCCGGCGGTCGAGACGCTGGAGGAAATTGCCGATCGTATGCCGGCCGCCATGCCGGGCTTCGACAATGTGCCGGAATTGCGCTGGGAGCAGGAGACCATCCGCCGCTATATCCAGACCAGCCACGGGGTAACGTTGCCCTATGATCCGGAATTGCGCACCGCCTTCAACACCGCCCTTGCGTCCGCCCCGCCGGATGCATGGCCATTGTTCGATGCCTGCGCCGGCTTGCCGCTGGCGCTGATTCACGGCGCCAATTCCGATGTGCTGAGCAGGGCCGCCGCCGCCGCCATGCAGGCGCGTCGCCCGGATATGTTGCGGGTCGATGTGCCGGACAGGGGACATCCGCCCTTTCTGGATGAGCCGGAAGCCCTTGCCGTCATCCGGGAATGGTTGAAGCTGTGCTTTGCTGCCGAGGTGGAGCGCCAGCAGGCGCACGCTGTTATGGCGTGAGCCTTTCTACCGGGGCATGATCCAGCCGCCCAGCTCTCGTTCCACCACATGGGCCAGCACATCGAGGCCGGCGGGGCTGTCATTCAGGCAGGGCAGGGCGGCAAACTGTTCTCCGCCATGCTGAAGGAAGTAATCCCGGTTCTCGACGCCGATCTCTTCCAGCGTTTCGAGGCAATCCGCCACGAAGCCGGGAGTGAGTATGGCCAGTCGTTTCACGCCCTGTGCAGCCAGCGTCTTCACGGTTTCATCCGTATAGGGGGTGAGCCATTCCTCACGCCCGAAGCGGGATTGGAAGGTCAGCCGCAGGCGGTTTTCATCCATGCCCATGCGGGCGCGCAGCAGGCGCATTGTTTCCCGGCATTGATTGGCATAGGGCTCGCCCTTCTCGACATAGGATTTGGGAATGCCGTGGAAGGAGGCGAGAATCACTTCCGGCTCGAAATCCAGAGCCGCGATCTGGCTTTCCAGATTGTGCGCCAACGCCTCGATATAGGCTGGGTCATCATGCCAAGGCGGGGCAAGACGTAGGGCAGGCTGGCGACGCATGGTCTTCAGCACATCGAATGTGGCATCGCCCACCGTGGCGGTGGTGGCGGCGGCATATTGCGGATAGAGTGGCACCACCAGAATGCGCGCGCAGCCCTCTGCTTCCAGCGCCTTGATTCGCGAGGAAATGGAAGGGTTGCCATAGCGCATGGCGAAATCCACGCGGATGCGCGGGTCCAGTGCGGTCAGGCGGGGGACGAGTTTTTCGGCCTGTGCACGGGTGATGGTGAGCAGGGGACTTTCATCCCGCTCCCTGTTCCAGATGCTGGCATAATCGCGCCCTTTGGGGCCGGGCCGCACGGTGAGGATGATGACGTTGAGCACCACCCACCACAGCAGGCGGTTCACCTCGATCACCCGTCTGTCTGAAAGGAATTCCTTCAGATAGCGGCGCATCGACCAGTAATCGGTGCCATCAGGTGTGCCGAGATTGACCAGCAGCACGCCAATGGGCGAACCGGCGCTGCCCCATGGCGGGGTGGCGGGGGCCGATATGGAGGAGGCAGACGAATCGGGCGGCGTGGATGTCGCTTTCATGATGCCAGCATACTGTTTTCGCAGGAGAGAGGGCAGATTTCCGCATCGCCTGGCCTATGGCGAATGCGCACATCCACGCGCATGACATGCGGGCGCTTGAAGAGCAGGATGTTGCATGCGCGCCAGAGGCGGTTCGAAAGCCGGATGATGGAAACAGGCATTGTGCCAGATAAGACTGGCCCACACATCTTCTCTGACGCCGTCCTGATATGACGACATGTTCCATTTCGTGATGTGAAGAGAAGAGGGGATGGTGGGCGCGACAGGGATTGAACCTGTGACCCCTACGATGTCAACGTAGTGCTCTCCCGCTGAGCTACGCGCCCCAACCCCGGGAAGCGCCTCTATAGAGGCTCTCTTCGCCGGAGGCAAGAGGTGTTTTCAGCTTTCAGGCCGCCGCCAGCATTTTTCCCACTTCGGCGACAAGATCGCGCAGATGGAAGGGCTTGGACAGCACCTTGGCTTCGGCCGGGGCTTCATTATCGGCATTCAGCGCCACGGCGGCGAAGCCGGTGATAAACATCACCTTCAGGTCGGGATCGAGCTCGGTGGCGCGGCGCGCCAGTTCGATTCCATCCATCTCCGGCATCACGATATCGGTCAGCAGCAGTTCGAAGGGTTCCTCGCGCATCCGCTCATAAGCGGATTTGCCATTGTCGAACGAAGCCACCGCGTAACCGGCATTCTGCAACGCCCGCACCAGGAAGCGCCGCATATCATTGTCATCTTCGGCGAGCAGGATTTTGGACACGCCATTTCCCCTGATTGTTTCACAACGTGCCCCGCCGCAACGCCGGAGCCACCTCTGACCTGTCTGCATGAATCAGGTAAATTCGAAGTGAAAGCCCCATGGGCCTTCACAAGGCCGTCAAAAGAGGGCCATCATATGGAGAGTACAGGGCTTTTTTGAATTCTTCCGGTGTGCGCGGTATCCCATGACAGCCTCTCTTGCTGACAAAATTGATCCGGCCTTTGAAATCCAGGGCGTGCGGGAGGGCATGGGGCCGTTCGTTTTCAATTCCCCGCATTCCGGCCGCATCTATCCGCGTGATTTCGTGGAGGCGGCTCGGCTTGACTTTCCCACCCTGCGCCGCTCGGAGGACTGTTTCGTTGATGAGCTGTTCGCCGACGTGGTGCAGGAGGGCGTGCCCTTCATGCGGGCGCTGTTTCCCCGCGCCTTTCTGGATCTGAACCGCGAGCCTTATGAGCTGGACCCGCGCATGTTCGAGGGGCGGCTGCCCTCTTATGCCAATACACAGTCACTTCGGGTCGTCAGCGGGCTTGGCACCATTGCGCGCGTGGTGGGCGATGCGCGGGAGATCTATGCCCGGCGGCTGTCCCTGGATGAGGGACTGGCGCGGATCGAGACCTATTACAAGCCCTATCACCAGGCCTTGCGGGCGCTTCTGGCGCAGGTGCAGAGGCAATGGGGCGTGGTGGTGCTGGTGGATTGCCATTCCATGCCCTCCACCTCCTTGCGGGACTCCGCCGTGAAGGCGGATTTCGTGATCGGAGATCGCTTCGGCACGAGTTGCAGCGCGCTGGTGAGTGATGCGCTGGAGCGCGAACTGGTGGCGGCGGGCTATTGCGTGCTGCGCAACAAGCCCTATGCCGGCGGTTACATCACCGAGCATTATGGTCGCCCCGCGACCGGGCTGCATGCAGTGCAGATCGAGGTGAACCGGGGCATCTATATGGATGAGGCGCATTATCTCTACGGTCCGAATTTCACACGGGTGAGAGAGGATATTGCGCAGGCCATGTCTCGCGTGCTGGCGGTTGTACGCAGTGGTCTTGCTACTCCACGTGCCGCAGCTGAGTGATCCAAAAGCCAGAAATGACAAGGTATTGAGATTTTCGGGCGGGAAAATGTCAATAATTTGAAAAACTGCCTTGCGTTTTTTGAATGGCAGATATACGAATTTCGTCATGCCAGCAGGGCATGGCTTCCCAGTGCTGCTGTTGCGCCACTCAGGCGCAGGCGTGCAGAGGGGTGCCGGTGAGAGCCGGTTGGTTCTGAAGACAGGTTTTCAGGGCTGAAAGATTTGGCTGAAAGCCGGGGCGAAACACCGCAATAAGGTGTGCCCAAAAAGAAAGAGGCCGTCCGCATCGGCGAACGGCCCAAGTCTAGGGAGGAAACGCCCAAGGAGGGCAGCGACAAAGCGACGCCAATCGCCATGTCGCAATGCAAAAATGCCCCTGGCGTTCTCGAAAATCAAGTGTCGGTTTGTCGCACCCTGCATAATTTTTGTAACCAATTGTTTTTTAATGCAAAATTTTTGCGTAACCATACCTCTTTAGGTTTCTGAAGAGGTGTTCGCTTGTGCTGCATAGGCGAAACCAGCGAATCTTAGACTTTCGAATAGCTGGGGGCGGTTCGCTTTCGGGGAGATTCCTCGACCGCGCCTTCTGCGACATGTTTGGTTTGTCTTTTCCCGATGTCGGGGTTTATCCGCTTGGTGGCTAGTGTGCGGAGCGGAGGCTGAGGGATCGTTACGGCATGGGTCCGTACACAGTTGTCGTGGATATTGCGATGCAATGTGTAAGAGCTTGGGTGATTGCCGGTTTCCTCTGGGCCCTTGAAAGGTCGGGCCTATAAAAGAAAGGGGCCGTCCGCAGTCACGAACGGCCCAAGTCTAGGGAGGAAACGCCCAAGGAGGGCTACGGCAATGCAGCAAGCAATGCCGCGCTGCATCAATATGCGATGTTTGCCATACGCTCACAAGACTCGGCTGCGCTGATAGTTTGCGCATGCGCCATGGATACAAGTCCCTGTATATCAATGTGTTTTTAAAATACGCCCACTCCTTGTGCGCCTATTTGCACGCCGTGCCCATGGATTGGGCAAAAATGTGCCAATCGCCTCCCCGTCAGCTCTGGTCAAAGTTGGGCCCTTTGGGTTCGTGCTCTCGCAGAAGCTCTTCATTCAAGCCCTCATTTCAAGGCTTTCCCCTGTGGTTTGCCGTTTGCGTCCTTGATTGCGGGCTTCTTCCACGGCATGTGAAAGCGGTCTGTCCGGCGCGTCATGGCCGCAGGCCCTGCTGCAGTTCACGCTGCAAGCCATAATGAGGAGTGCAGCCCGATGAGCGCGATGGATGTGAAGGCCCTGGATGAGTTCGTGCATACGCTGGCTGCGCAATCCGGTCAGGTCATCCTGCCTTATTTCCGGACCGCGATGCGTATGGATGACAAGGGCGGCGCCTATGGCTTCGATCCGGTGACGGAGGCCGATCGCGCGGCTGAAAAGGTGTTGCGCGACATGATCGGCGCAGCCTTCCCTGATCATGGCATTATTGGTGAAGAGTTCGATGCTCTGGCCGGTCATTCCGACTATGTCTGGGTGCTGGACCCGATTGATGGCACCAAATCCTTCGTTTCCGGAATGCCGGCCTGGGGCACGCTGATTGGCCTGCTGAAAGCGGGTGCGCCCCTCTATGGCATGATGCACCAGCCTTTTATCGGCGAAAGCTTTTATGGCGACAGCACAAAGGCGCATTATCGCGGCCCGGCAGGCGCGCGCGCATTGCAGACACGTGCCTGCGCCCGGCTGGAGGATGCCGTGCTGTTCACCACCAGCCCTCGGCTGATGAATGAAGCCGACCGCGTCATTTTCTCCACCGTGGAGGATCAGGTGCGTCTCTCCCGTTATGGCGGGGATTGCTACGCCTATTGCATGCTGGCGGCGGGGCAGGTCGATCTCGTGATTGAGACCGAACTGAAGCTGCACGACATCGCGGCGCTCATTCCTATCATCGAAGGCGCGGGCGGCGTGATCACCACGTGGGAAGGGGAATCGCCAGCAAAGGGCGGTCGCATCGTCGCGGCGGGCAGCCGCGCCGTGCATGAACAGGCCCTTAAAATGCTGAAGGTCTGATCCAGCGTGTATGATGCAAAGCCAGCTGTCATGTGGTCTTGAATGCGAGGGCGATGATGAGGCTGGCCTTTCGTCGGCAGTCTGTGAGATGTGTCATCTGGGGGCGCCATGTCGATGAATGGCATAGGGCGCTGGGGCCGCAGGCTCCGGTCTGGAAGCGCATCGGTGGCGTGAGAGAGGTTCTGCTGCTGGAAGGCGGCGCACCCCTGCCGCCGCCACAACCGGGCTTGCGCACCATAGTACTGCCCTTGATGGAGCAGCATATCCGCCAGTGCCCGCGCCAGATGCATGAAGGGCTTTTTCCGTCGCGCGGGACGGTGGATGTTTTCGCGAACAAGTCCAGCTTCGCCCAATATGCCCGCAGCCATGGCCTTGGCACGCGGGTGCCGCAGGCTTATGACCCGGACGCACCGGAACGGTTTCCCTGCGTTTTCAAGCTGTTTGATCTGAATGCCGGTGAGGGTGTCGAGGTGGTGGATAGCCCGGATGCTCTGACGGCGCTGCTGGAGCGGCCGGGGTGGAAGGGGCAGCCTGTTCTGGCGCAGGCCTTCGTGTCGTCCAGCCATGAATATGTCACTCATGCGGTATGCCGGGCCGGACAAATCATCACCCAGGTGACCTATCGTCAGACCCGAGGTGAGCAGGCCCGCATCATGCGTCCAGGTCATTCCAACACCCGCAGGCGCGTGCGCTTGCCCGAGGCGTGGAAAGCCATATTGGAACTGTTTCTTCAACCCCTTGCCTATGATGGCATCTGCAATTTCGATTATGTGGAAGGGGCTGATGGCTATCCCTGTGTGCTGGAGATCAATCCGCGTCTGGGGGGCTCGCTGATGGTGCGGAAGAATGTGGGCGATCTGGCAAAGATCCTGCGCAGCCTGATCGATCTGTCTCAGCCGCTGGCGGTCGGTGCAGGTCTTCCGCCCCCATTGCCATCTGTGTCCTGGTGGGCGCGCATCATGTCTCCGCCCCGAAATGGATCGTGACCCGAAGGCCGTTGCGATCCGTGCGGTTAGCCAGTTCCATGCGCGCGCCCAGCCGGGCCAATGCTGCTTCCACAATGGCCAGCCCCAGCCCGGTGCCGCTGTTGCGGGTTGTTGAGGCCGCAGATCCGGCTTCCTGAAGAGCGTGCCCCCGGTAGAAACGGCGCGTCACCAGCTCCAGCTCTTCCGGGGCGATACCGGGGCCTTCATCTTCCACACACAAAGTGGAGGGTGTGAGCGCGCGGCATGAGATTGCCCCCTCTGGCGCGCCATATTGCAGGGCATTTTCAAGCAGGTTGCGCAGGGCGGTGCGCAAGGCGTCGCCATCTCCTTGCACCTGCATCTGCTCCAGAGCCGGATCAATGGTGATGCGGACTGAAAGGGGGAGGGGAGGGGCTTTCTCCGGCTCTTGCCCTGTTTCCTCTTGCCCTGTTTCCTGCCGCATGTCCTGCTGCATCATGGCCCTGCGTTCATCTTCTTCACGCACAAGCTCTTCCAGCACGGGCCCCACGGCCACAGGCATATCCTGTCGCGGCAGGTCTTCGCCTGCATCCAGCCGGGACAGGGTGAGAAGCTGGCGCACAAGGCGCGAGGAACGATCCACCGAAACCAGAATCTGTCGCAGCGCGGCTTCTCGCGTGGGCGCGGCGGGAGAGGCGAGGGCGATCTGGGCCTGCGTCTTCAACCCGGCCAGAGGTGTGCGCAGCTCGTGGGCGGCAAAGGCCGTCACCTCCCGCTCATGGCGACGGGCGGTCTCGACCTTGGCGAACAGGCCATTGAGCGCCTTCGCCAGAGGGCGCACTTCTGCAGGTGCATCGGCGGCATTGACCCGGCGCATGTCATCGGGCCCGCGCGCGGCAATGTTGCAGGTCAGCTCGGTCAGGGGGCGCAGGCCCCGGCCAAGGCTCACCCAGATCAGCAAAGCCAGAAGTGGCACGATGAGCAGGGCCGGTGCGACAAGGCCGAGAATGAGATCCCGCACCAGCCGGTCACGCAGGCCCACGCGGTCTCCCACCATCACGCGCAGGCCCCTTTCCGGGGCCTCCAGCGTGAAGACACGCCACAGTTCACCATCCACCATCTGGTTTGAAAAGCCCTCTCCCCCCGGACTCATTCGCCCTGAAGGTGCGCCGCTGGACTGAGCCATGAGGTGCCCTTCCAGTGACCAGACCTGACAGGAGAGCTGGCGTTCATAGCCCCCGCGCTCAATGGGGAAGGCGGGCATCTCGGCCGGGGCATCGGAGCCGATGGCCTGCCGGTTGGTCAGGACCAGCGAGTTCACCATGCGCGCGGCTTCGCGCAGGCGCGCATCCAGCACATGCTCCAGCTCCACCCGGCTGCCCAGATAGATCCAGGCCGTGGCCGAGAGCCATAGCGCCCCGGTCGCCAGCAGCAGAATGAGAAACAGCCGTCCGCGCAAGGATTGCATCATCCTGAAACGGCCTTCATCGCGGGTGTCATGGTACATTTTTCCGGGGCATCCTTTACGGCGCATCGCTCTTCATGCGGTATCCAAGCCCGCGCACCGTCTCTATGGCCGCGCGGCCGATCTTGGCGCGCAGATTGTGGATGTGCACTTCAACGGCATTGCTCTCCACCTCCTCCTGCCAGCCATAAAGCCGCTCCTCGATATCCGCGCGGGAACGAATCATGCCGGGCCGTTCCATCAGGGCGGAGAGCACGGCGAATTCCCGCCGTGAGAGGGAGACTGGTTCATTGCGTACCGTGGCCGTGAGGGCGGCCGGGTCCAGCACCACATCACCGCAGCGCATCAGCGCGGCGGCCCGTCCGCTGGCCCGGCGCACAATGGCCCGGACGCGCGCGGCCAGTTCATCCAGATCAAACGGCTTGCCGAGATAATCATCGGCCCCGACATCCAGGCCGCGAATACGGTCCTGCGTGTCATCAAGCGCTGTCAGCAGCAGTGTGGGTGTGGTTTCACCCGCGCGGCGCAGCATGGCCAGAAGGTCCAGACCGGAGCCATCCGGCAGCATCACATCCAGCACCATGGCATCGAATGACATGGTGGAAAGGGCTACCCGGGCATCGCCGCAGGTGGAGACGGTATCCACTGTCGCCCCCGCCAGCCCCAGCCCGACCTTCAGCCCGTCCGCCAGAACAGGGTCGTCCTCCACCACAAGAATATGCATGGCTGCTCCCCGCCTGCTGCTGCACAATGGTTCTGCCATTCTTTTGCGCCACCTTAAGGCTCACTTAAGGCGCGGCCCCGAAACCAGCGCGGGGGTCATCAGGTGTCAAACGCCAGCATGCAGCCTTGCGCGCGGCATTCTGGGGTTTGCATGATTGATGTGGCAAATTCGAAGGGCATATGCTCAGGGACACGCGTCCTGAGGGGCATGTGCGGAGCAGTTAGATGGTGCAAGCAAGCCGCCTATGGAGCAGATGGCCCGCGCTGATGGGGTTGTGCGCCCTGTTTCTTGTGGCCCTGCCGGGCGCGGGATCCTCGGTAGCGCAGGCGCAGCAACTGGCGCAACGTCTGGCGGCCAGCGGCCTTTCTGGTGAGGGTATGGCGAGCGGTGGCGCATCCATGCGCAGCAACTGGACCAGCCTTGGCGCGCTGAAGACGGTGCCTGCGGCCTCGCCTTTCTCCGTCACCGCCCGGCGCGCTGCAGACGGTGCGCTGGTGCTGGATTGGACCATTCACCCGGATACCTATCTCTATCGCGACAGCATCATCATTTCGAAAAATGGCAACCCCTTGTCATTTGCCTTGCCTCCCGGTGAGGAAAAGGATGATGTGAATTTCGGCCGGGTGCGCATATTCCATCAGGCGCTGCAGGCGGTTGTGCCAGCCAGCCAGATGGAGAAGCTGAAGGCGGCAGGCGCGCCTGCCCCATTGCATGTGACCTGGCAGGGCTGTTCGCAGGCTGGCATCTGTTATCCGCCGCAGGTGGGCGAGATTTCCCTGGCCACTCTGGGAACAGAGCCGGTGAAGCTGACACCGGCAGGGCCGTCTCTGGGCAGCCGGATTGCAACCCCCATTCCCGGCGCGGGCAGGACCGAGGCCGCGAAAGCGCCGTCGGCAACATCTGCTGCGCCTCTTTCCGGTCCGGCTGCGGCCAGCCCGGCAAATGGCGGCACATCGGCTGAAAGTGCATGGTCGCCTTCTGCCCTTCTGACGGGTGATCCGCTGTGGATGCTGGTGGCCTTTATGGGGTTCGGCCTGCTGTTGTCGCTCACGCCCTGCGTGTTTCCGATGATCCCCATTCTGGGCGGGGTTCTGGCCCGCGCCGGCGTGCAAGCTGATGCGCAGGGTGCGCAGAGTGGCGCAGGGAATGGGATGGGCCGCGGCGTGGCGCTGTCTTCTGTCTATGTGCTCGCCATGGCCTGCGCCTATGGGGTGCTGGGGCTTGTCGCTGGATGGTCCGGGGCCAATCTTCAGGCCGCCTTGCAAACCCCGTGGGCGCTGGGGGCCATGGCGGCGATTTTCGTGGTGCTGGCGCTTTCCATGTTCGGCCTGTTCGATCTGCAGATGCCGGCGGCCCTGTCCTCCCGCCTCTCCGGGCGCTTGCCGGGTGCTGGCGGCTCGTTCTCCAGCGCGGCGATACTGGGTTTCGGTTCGGCTCTGATTGTGGGCCCCTGCGTGACCCCGCCTCTGGCTGCCGCCATGCTGACAGCGGCGCAGACTGGCGCGGCCGGGCGTGGGGCCGCCGCACTTTTCATGCTGGGGCTGGGCATGGGGCTGCCGCTGATCGCCTTCGGGGCCTTCGGGGCCCGGGTCCTGCCCAAATCCGGCCCTTGGCTGTCGCGGGTGAAAATGCTGTTTGGTGTCGTCTTTCTGGCCGTTGCGGTCTATCTCGCCACGCGGCTCATGGATGATGCGCAGGCGCTGGGCGTCTGGGGGGCGTTCGCCATCGGGCTTGCCGTGTTTCTGGGCGGGTTTGACCGCATGGAGGCGGGCATGGGCTGGAATGCCCGGCTGGGCAAGGCGTCTGGTCTGGTGTTGGCGGTCTATGGCGCTTTGCTGCTGGCGGGGTCCGCAGGTGGGGCGGGGGATCCGCTGCGCCCGCTCTCTTTCCTCTCTTCAGCTTCCGGGGGCGCGCAAATGGCCGCCGGGCATGAGCTTCCCGCCCAACGCGTCACCTCCATGGCGGGGCTGGAGCAGGCGCTGGAACAGGCGCGAGCGGATGGGCGGCCGGCCCTGGTGGCTTTCACTGCGGATTGGTGCACCGTGTGCAAATCCAACGAGAAGGTGCTGAACGGGCCGGATCTGGCCCCGGCGCTGGCCCGCACGGCCTTTATTGCGGCGGATGTGACGGATTATGGCACCGACAGCCGCGCGCTGATGGAGCGTTTCGGCATTATCGGGCCGCCGACCATGTTCATGGTGGATGCCACCGGCAGGGAAGTGCCGGGCACCCGGATGATCGGGGCCATCAGTGCTCAGGATGTCTCCCGCAATATCGACGCCGCACAGCTTTAGGTGCACTGGACCCATCAAACCGAAATAAAGGGGCCGTGTGGCGAAAGCCGGGGGCCCTTTTTCTGAAGACGCGCGTTCTGTAGACGTTCAACCTTCCGCAGGTTGAGGCACCTGCTGTCCGCTGGCGAGCAGCCCGGCCACAAGGCCGGCCCCCAGCGCGACAGGCCAGATCAACACATGGCCATCACCCAGGGCGATGGTGCCGGCCCCGCGCGTGGCCAGATAGCTCAGCACAACAGCCACACAGCAGAAGAACAGCAGAATTGCCATGGTGATGAGATTGCGCCGCCCGCCCGTCTGCATCTGTCGGGCCCGCCGGAACAGGATGCGCACAATGCCTCCGGCCGCCGCCGCCAGCACATAGGATACAATATAGAGCGCCGCCGCGGCGAACCGGGTGTCCAACGCCAGAAACACAGGCACCAGCGGCAACAGCAGAATGGCCACGGTTTCCAGCGGGCGCAGCAGGGTGGCGGGGCCCTTTGTGGCGGAAAGTATGTTCATTTGATCTGTCCGGCTGTGCGCCGCCGATGAAGGTTGAAAAGCAAGGCATGCACCTTTCATGACGAACAGTGTTTGCCCATCACGATCAAAGCAGGCGTGTATGGCATACATTATGGGCTTGTTTCGCGCCCATGACATGGGTGGAATAGGTATTCCAAAATGGATCACCCAAAACAGATCCAGGTTTTCGCCTCTGCTTGTGACGGACAGACCATTTAATATACATGCTTGGGATGCGATATGCCCGACAACTCTATTCCTGATCCTTTCGGCTCTCTTGTCGAGCAGCTCAACCTGCCGCCATTGGGGCATGGTCCTCTGGATGGCCTGACTTTCACCGTTAAGGACAATATCGACATTGCCGGCCATCGTACGTCCTATGGTTCCCCGGCCTGGCAGAAGACGAATCCGGCCCCTGTGTATCATGCGCTATGTGTGGATCAGTTGCTGGCGGCAGGGGCCCATTGTGTCGGCAAGGCAGTTGCCGATGAGTTCACTTATAGCCTGGATGGTGAAAGTGCGTTTTTTGGAACGCCGCGAAACGCCAGAGCCCCAGATCGGATTCCCGGAGGCTCATCAAGTGGTTCGGCGGCTTCCGTTGCCAATGGGATTGCTGATTTCTCGATTGGCACGGATTCCGGTGGCTCGGTGCGTGTGCCGGCCAGCCTCTGCGGAATCTGGGGCATGCGCCCGTCATTGCATCGCATTTCGGAGGCCGGCGTTTTGCCATTTATGCCGGGGGTGAGCACGGTGGGCATTCTGGCGACAGGGTTTGCAGTGCTGGATGCTGTCGCCCGTATTTTATTGCGTAGCGGATCGAAGCCGGTTCCACCACTTTCACGTCTTCTGCTGCTGATGGATGCGGTGGAGATCGCAGACCCCGCCGTGCAGGAACAGGTCCGCCGGATATTGGACAATATCGCGCAGCGCAGTGGGCTTGCCATTGAGCCGGTCCGTTTCGCCCAGCTTATCGGTGAAGACAGGCCGCTGACTGACTGCAATCTCAAGGCGCTGCGCGATTTGCAAACCGCAGAATTCCAGAGCACGCTGGGAAACTGGATCGAAACCGAACAGCCGGAGCTCGGGCCGGTCTTTTCCGTAGTCTATGAGAATGTGCGACAGTTTGATCGGATAGCTGCGCTCACAAACATGGCCCAATGTGAGCGATTTTTTGAGCAGATCAATGCTGCACTCCCGGTCGGAACGCTGATCTGTTTTCCGACCACGCCAGTTATCGCGCCGCGGAAGGGCAGCCTGAACACGCAGGAGGCGGCGATGGATTTCTACAATCGCACCATGGCGATCACAGCATTTTCAGGGGTTGCCCGTCTGCCGGAGATTTCCGCACCGCTGATGACTGTTGATGGCTGCCCGGTGGGGCTCTCCTTCGCAGCGGGGCATTATCAGGATGAGTTTCTGCTGATGGCGCTGCGCAGGATGGGGATGGAGATGTGCAGCTTAAGGCTGGCTTAAGCTGGGTGCGGGATCCGGAGGGCCAGAGATTCAGGAGAAGAGTGATGTCGAGCCTTCCGCATTTTCGTGCTGCACCCCGCGCAACCCTGTCTTTCATGCGTCGGCATGGGGGGCGGCTGGTGCTGGCTGCAACCCTGTCCGTATCTGGGCTCGCGGGTGGTGTCGCCGGATGGGTGGGCGGCGTGGCGCAGGCGCAGGAGGTTCCGGCGGTGGATACGCAGATCATTCTCAATGATCCGCTCTCTCCCACAAGTGGCAACCCGAAGGGGGATGTGACCATCGTTGCCTTCTTTGATTACAACTGTCCCTATTGCAAGAAGTCCGATCCGGTCATCGAGAAGCTGGCCAGGAAGGACGGCAACATCCGCATTGTCTACAAGGATCTGCCCATTCTCACCGAGGCATCTGTCTACGGGGCGCAGCTGGTGCTGGGTGCGAAATATCAGGGCAAATATCATGTGGCGAAAGATGCACTGATGGCGTTGCCCGGCAGCAAGGTGACGCCGGAGGCCATGCAGAAGGCCGTTGCGGCCTCGGGCGTGGACATGACGCGGCTCGATCGCGATCTGCAGGCCCATGGTGATGAGGTGATGGCCTATCTGCGTCGTACGCTGGGGCAGGCCCGTGCGCTGGGGCTGCAAAGCACGCCGGTCTATCTGATTGGCCCCTACAAGGTGGCTGCGGCGCTGGATTATGACGGCTATGCGGAAGTGGTGGCGGATGCCCGCGCCCAGAATGCGCAATAGCTCATGCGCAATAGCCGCTGATACCGCCCGCGAGGCGACTGCCTGCAACACTGCCGCCTGCAAGACGGCGCGAGAGTGCGCCGGAACCATTACATCCGGCGCAAAACGAACCGGCCGCCCCTGCTGTCGCATGTCATGCTGCCCCGTCTGCTGGCGCGGGGGCGGTTGAGCCTTCTGACTGGTGATGTTCAGAAGGCGGGCGTGCCAGGGATGAAGGCATCAAAGGCGGCCCAGAACTGGGCGCGCAGCATATCCCGCTCCGAGAGCAGTTCATGGCGGGCGGCCGGCACCACCACATGCCCGCCCGCCACCAGCCGGGCCGAAAGATGCTCGATGGCCCTGTTGGAGACCAGCCTGTCGCCCCCGCCGGCAATGATGAGCAGGGGCTGGCGGATCCGGGCGATCTCATCCGGGTCGGTCATTTCCGCCATGGCCGAGAAGGCGGCGTGAACCCAGCCAATGGTTGGCGGCCCCAGGGCCAGAGCCGGATGCATGCGCACCATCTCCGCCTGAAGGGCATAGCGCACCGGATCTGACGTATTGAGGTTCCTTGCGAAGGGGATATCCGTCACCGGCCGGGCGCGGGTCCCCGGTGGTAGGGCGCGGGCAAGGCCGCTCCAGGCCAGCGCTGTGGCAAGGGGGCGAATGAACCCCTGCATGGGCACCACCTTCAGGCCCAGCATGGGGGCTTCCAGCACCATTCGATCAAACCAGCGCCGGCCCTCCACGACGGATTTCAGCAGAATGAGGCCACCCATGGAATGGCACAGCGCATAATGCGGGGCGGGGCAATCCGGCAGCAGCACCTGCCGGGCAAAGGCCTGCAGGTCTTTCTGATAGTCATTGAAGTGGCGGATATGGCCCTTCAGCGGATTGCGCAGCAGGCGCTGTGAGCCGCCCTGTCCGCGCCAGTCCAGCGTGGCGACGGCAAAGCCGCGCGCGCGCAGATCCTGAATCGTCTCATAATATTTCTCGATGAAATCGGCCCGGCCCTGAAACAGGGCCACCGTGCCGCGAAGACCCCTCTGCGGCATCCAGCGGGCAAAGCGCAGGCGCACGCCATCCGCTGTAACGATCTCGCCGGTGATGGCACCTTCCGGCATGGGGCTGGCGAGCGTTTCGTAAAGGGGCATCTGCATCCGGCGGAAGGGCGCGGAAGCGCCGCGCGGCAGAAGGAGAAGGTGGCATATCCCGGCCGACCACTCAATGCGGATGCAAAAAGGGCGGTGCCACAAGACACCGCCCGAAACATTCCGTCCGACACGCTGCCTGGTTCAGCAACCTGTCAGATACAGACCGGCCGATCAGGCCGCCTGCTGCGCATCATCCACCTTCGCTGTCTCAATGGCAGCCGGCTGTTCGGCCGGTGCGGCGTTGATGGGAATGATGCGGGGCTTCTTGGCCTCGGGAATGTTGCGCACGAGATCCACGTGCAGCAGGCCATTCTCAAGGATGGCGCCCTTCACTTCCACATGATCGGCAAGCTGGAAGCGCCGCTCGAAAGTGCGCGCCGCAATGCCGCGATACAGCACCTGCGCATTTTCACTCTCTGCAGTGGCTTTCTTCTCGCCATGCAAAGTGAGGGTGTTCTCCTTCACCTCGATGGAGAGGTCCTCATTGGTAAAGCCGGCGACAGCCAGAGTGATGCGATAGGCATTCTCGCCGGTGCGCTCGATATTATAGGGCGGATAGGTCGGGGTGGAATCCACTGTGCCCACCGTATCGAGCAGGGAGAACAAACGGTCAAAACCGACCGTGTTGCGGTAGAGGGGGGAAAGATCAAAGCTACGCATGGCATATCCTCCTTTGAAGCGACATGCGGAACCTGCCAGAGGGCCAGGTCCACGTTCGACACTGTCTCATGGACCAGGGTCCTACCGGATGTGGGAATGGGTTTTCGGGGCGTCAAGAATATGGGCCCCAAAATTTTTGCAAGTCGCCATAAATCCTGAAATCTATATATATTGCAGTATGTTGATTGTAATTCGTGCAACGAGGGCGTGCCACTCTATATATAGAGACATAGGCGCAGCCCCGGATGGGCACACAGGAGATGCAGATGTTTCGCAACTGGGCGGATCTTTCCTCACCGGCTCTGGCGGCTCTGGACAAAGAGAGGCTGGTTGCCGTGTTGCCGGTGGCCGCAGTGGAGCAGCATGGGCCACATCTGCCGCTGGGCACGGATCTCTATATTGCGGAGGGCTATCTGGATCGCATTCGTCCGCGCATGCCGGAAATGCTGGATGTACTGGCCCTGCCCATTCAGGCGGTGGGCAAATCCGATGAGCATCAGCGTTTCACAGGGACGCTGACCCTGACGCCGGCCACGGCCGTGACGGTATGGGTGGAACTGGGCCGGTGCCTCGCGCGCGCGGGCGTGCGCCGTCTTGTTCTCATGAACACCCATGGGGGCAATGTGCCGGTGATTGATCTGGTGGCGCGTACCCTGCGGTTGGAGCATGACATGCTGGCCGTGACCTGCTCCATGCATCGCTTCGGATATCCGGTCGGCCTGTTTGAAGAACATGAGCGCGCCCATGGCATTCATGGCGGGGATGTGGAGACATCTCTCATGCTCGCCTTCCGACCGGAGCTGGTGGATATGGGCCTGGCTGAGAATTTCGAACCCTATAGCGTCGGGATGGAGCAGGAGTTCAAGCGGATGCGGGCCAACCATCCGGTGGGCTTCGGTTGGCTGAGCGAGGATCTTCAGGAAACCGGAGCTATGGGAGATGCGCGCCCGGCAACGGCGGAAAAGGGCGAAAAGGCTGCGGAACAGGGCGTTCAGGGCTTTATCGAACTGCTGGAGGATGTCGCAGCGTTCGATCTGAAGCGTTTTTCCAGATGATTTGGGGGTGATTCAGAGGAGGATCGCCTCTCTGATGAGGCCTGCAAGCGATGTGGATGCGTTGAAAGGTGATTTGCCGGCTTTCGTAATTCATTGTTATAGCTGGTATTATTTCAATTTATCCACAAGTCCGAAATGTTTTTGAGATATGCCTGTCATTTGACGCTTGACGGTTTGGGTTTGGTGGCCCTATAAAGCGCTCACCAACGACGAGCCACCGCCGCTCACCACTGAACGGCGGTTGGATCTGTCTCTCACTTTCCGGTCTTGACTGGTTTGGGTTTATCTGGCT
>JBFWLR010000002.1:0-272052 GCA_050252035.1 Xanthobacter sp. | reverse complement strand
GATGGGTTTACCGCCAGCGAAACCTCGTGGAGCGGTTCTTCAACCGGATCAAACAGTTCCGGGGCATCGCCACGCGCTACGACAAACGGCCAGACAACTACATGGCTGCCCTAAAACTCGTCGCAGCGAGGATCTGGTGTCAGAGCTTATGAGTCTACGCCCCAGAACTTCGCGCGACGCCTTAAAATCCGTCTGCAGCCTCACGCCCTACGAATACATCTGGAAAGTCTGGCCCCCAGGCCTGGATCGATTCATCCTGAATCTGATCCACCGGATGCCTGGACTGAACACCCTAGAATGGATCAGGCAGAAACCACCTCATCCTCCGTTCTCATGATGTCTGCAAAAGCTAATGCCCGGCTTCAGGGCATGCATCTCAGCATTACGGTTCAGGAAGGAGCCGGTCACGGGTATGGTGAGAACCTGGACCTGTAACGAAAAAGGGCTGGAGAGACCAGGGTACCCCCACTGCCCCAACCCTTGTTTGCAAGATCTAGAACCGTACAAAGCGGGACAATTCATATATTTGTAGATATGTATACAAATATGCATATCTACAAATATGCACCCATACAAAATACAGCTAGCCTCGGTTCTTCAGCGCCCCCCTGGGAAAAGGGCTCAGAAATACCGGGCCGCCCAGCGCACCAGCGACACCAGCACATCATCAGAAGCCGTATCCAGCGCCTGGGTCACCGCTTCGCCAGAGGTCGAAGCTACAGGCACTGAAGCCTTGAAGACTTTCGCGGCACTGATAGCCCCCGAGCGATTGTTCACCACCTTGGCCGAAACCTCCACCACCGCGCGCGGGCCTTCATCCGTCATCCGCAGGCCGAAGGCTCGGATATCCGTCAGCAACTGGTAATCCGCGGTCACACCATCGCCAGGCCGAGCCACACGGCGCAGATTGCTGCCATTCTCGAAGGACTGGATGATGCGCGCCTGCAGCAGCGGTGGAAGCTGATCCGCCCACTGGGCATTCCCCAGATAAGCCACCTGTCCGCCACCGGGCTCCACCACGATCTTATCCGTATTCAGGACGGCCAGTGCTGATGGCATGGCCACCACCAATTGCCCACTGCCCCGCCCACCAGCCGAAAAATCGCTGGGTGCCGAGAGATTATAGGTCGGCACCGGCATGGAGCCGCAGGCCGCGACGCTCACTGCCAGCCCCATCCCCACAGCCATGCGGACAACACGCTGCCGCTGCGGCTGAAGCTTCTGGCAGAATGTGAGCACAAGAGATGGGCACCCGGCCCCGCGCGGATCAGTCATGAAGCTGCTCATCGCCTGAATGTCGGAACAGAGGAGCCGCCCCCTGTGATGAATTGTTGTGGGTTGCGCTGGATGCTTCTCAGCACCCGATCAATCTCACCCAATGTGCGCCGCCCATCAGATGCCAGCGCCTCATACTGGCGCAGGGTGGGGCCGGCAAAACGGTTGATCTGATTGGTCAGTTCCGCCGTCCGTGTATCCAGATTATTGGCCAACTGACGCACAGAAGCAGCCGCCTCGGTCGCCTGAACAAGCACACCATTCTTATCCTCAGTGGCCTTTTTCAGGTTCATCACCATGGCATCCACATTATTGGCCACGGTATTGAGACGGGTTATCAACTCCTTGGAATCCTCAATCACGGACGCCACATCATTGGAGCGATTGGCCACGGCCTTGGAGAAAACATCAACATTTCTCACAATGGATTCAATCTCTTCTGGATTTATCGCCTGAAGGATCGCATCAATTCTGTGCGCTGCCCCCTGGGCTGAATTCAACAAACCGGCAAAACCCAGAACTCCATCCGCCGGAATGCGCGGATACCCGTCCGGCCCGACAGGCAATGGGCCAGCATCCGGCTTACCGCCAGAAATGGATATGGCCACAATACCTGTAATGCCCTGCGTTTGCAGGCCGGCACGGGCATCGGCAAGCACAGGCACATTGCCATTAATACCGACCAGAACTTTCACCTGCCCCGGCTGACCCGGCACCAGACCAAGCTGCGTGACTTGCCCGACCGGAATGCCATTGAACAGCACGGCATTACCTTCCCGCAGGCCGGCAACCGAACCATCAAAGATGATTTCATAGATCTTGCGACCACTGGTATCCTCAGGCCCGGCGAACCAATACACAAAGCCGAACGCCGCCGCGATGACGGCCAGCGTGAAGGCTCCGATGATGGTGTAGTTGGCTCGTGTTTCCATGCCGCTCTCTCAATCGTCCCTATCCTGCCCTGATCCACCCCTGAAACGCGTCGAAATTCTTCCGGCGTTATCTCAGGCCCGCCTGCACGGCGCGGGCACGCGCACCGTGGAAATAGGCCCGCAGCCATGGGTGCTGGGATGCCATCATGGTTTCGATTGTTCCCTGCGCGATCACCTTCCCATCCCCCAGCGCCGCAATACGGTCGCAAACGGTGTGAAGGCTATCCAGATCGTGGGTTACCATGAAAACGGTAAGGCCCAAAGTCTGCTGCAGGGTGCGGATCAGTTCATCGAACTCCCCAGCCCCGATTGGGTCCAGCCCCGAGGTCGGCTCATCAAGAAACAGAATTTCAGGGTCCAGCGCCAGGGAGCGCGCCAGTGCCGCGCGTTTGATCATGCCGCCAGACAGTTCGGAGGGCAGCTTTTCCGCCACATCCGGCTTCAACCCTACCATTTCAATCTTGGCGAAGGCGATATCATCCATGAGCCTTGGGGAAAGGCCCAGATTTTCCCGCAGCGGAAACAGGATGTTCTGCTTCACCGTCAGAGAAGAAAACAGCGCCCCCTGCTGGAACAGCACACCCCAGCGCCGCTCAATGGCCGAACGCTGTCGCTCGCTGAGGCCATCCAGATTCTGGCCAAACACTTCCACCACACCCGAGCGCTTGGGCACCAGCCCGAGAATGGTACGCGTGAGCACGGACTTGCCACCACCGGACGCCCCGACAAACCCCAGAATCTCACCGCGATAAATATCGAGATCCAGATGGTTCAGGATGATCTTGTCACCAAAGCCGACAACGATATCGCGCACCTGAATGATCGGGTCATGGTGCTGCAGTGTGGTGAGGGCGGGCTGCTGGGCATCCATAGCGGCCTCACATATTCACGGCGGCGAAGAAGACAGCGAACAGGCCGTCCATCACAATAACGAGGAAGATAGCCTTCACGACCGAGGCTGTCGTGCGCTCGCCGAGAGATTCCGCACTGCCGCCCACACGCATGCCTTCCAGACAGGCCACAATACCAATGGTGGCGGCCATGAAAGGGGCCTTGTACATGCCCACCTCGAACTGATCGAGGTCAATCGCCGTCTTCAGGCGGGCGATGAACACATCCGGCGTGATCCCGCCATAGAACCAGCACACCAACGCCCCACCGACCAACGCGGCCATGGAGCCAATGAAGGTCAACAGCGGCAGGGAAATGACAATGGCCAGAATACGCGGCACCACCAGCACTTCAATCGGGTCGAACCCCATCACGCGCAAGGCGTCCATCTCCTCGCGCATGCGCATGGAGCCCAGTTCCGCCGTATAGGCGCTACCCGAACGGCCCGCGAGCATGATGGCGACAATCAGCACGCCCAACTCGCGCAGCACCAGCACACCCACCATATCCACCACATAGATATCCGCGCCAAAGCTGCGGAAGTGGAAGATGCCCTGCTGGGCGATGATGGCGCCGATGAGGAAAGTGATGAGCAGAATGATCGGCACGGCCCGCAAGCCCACCCGGTCCATCTGCGCCACCATGGAGGTGAAGCGGAAAGTTCGCGGGCGAACAGCGACACGGCCCAGTGCCGCCATCACCGCCCCGACGAAATTCATCAGCGCCAACGCGTCCCTGGCGACACTCATCACATTGTGGCCGAGAAGCTCCAACCCCTTTTCGCGATGGCGCGCCGGCGGGCGCGGCTGATTACCGCCCAGCTCCACCTCTCGCAGCAGCACGGCATGTCGGGGCGAGAGGCCGACCACTTCGGGGGCTTGCCCATCCTTCGTCCAGGCGCCCATCAGGCGCTCCAGTAGGACCGCGCCGAACGTATCCATGCGCTCGATAGCGGAAAGATCGAGCGAGATATGAGAAGCGGCAATCTGTCCAATGGGATGCGCAGCCGTTGCGGCATCCACTTCTTGTTCCAGGGCGTCGGCGTATTCAGCCGTCCACAGGCCACGGCCGGAAACGGCCAGATGATCCCCCTGTGATCGCACAGAAATCATTGCACTTTGCGGCAATTCGACGTCCCCCAAAATCCTCCATCACCGCGAGCCATCGCCCAAAGCCCCGGCGCGGGCCACGAAAGGACCCCGAAATGTAACGTTCTTCCAACTATTCGCAGTGGAAACTGCAAAATATACGAATCTGTTAAGGCTACGCCCTATAGATTCCGCTTACCACATTGCTGCGGTGTCATGGTCCATTGCCTTGGCTTGCCGAGCATTTTTTTGAGCGGCCCGTGCATTTGTGGCACACCTCTGCTGTGGCACAGCTCGTACAATCCGCCTTCAGCGTCATCGTTCTTCGGACAGGCTTTTCCATGCCAGGCCCTCGACATCCCTCCCCCGCAGTTCCACACTTAACTGTGCGCATGATGCGTTTTCCCATTCGGGGCACCTTCACCATCGCGCGGGGATCGAAGACGGAAGCCGTGGTGGTCGAGGCAGAGCTGTTTGATGGCACCTTCACCGGCAAGGGCGAATGCGTGCCCTATGCGCGCTATGGCGAAACCGTGGAGGACGTGCGTGATCTCATCTCCAGCCTGAAGGGTGACATCACCGCGGGTCTGGATCACGCCGGCCTGCAACAGCGGCTGCCTGCCGGTGCAGCCCGCAATGCACTGGATTGCGCCTTCTGGGATCTGGAAGCCAAACGCACCGGCATATCTGCGGCAGAACGTGCAGGCTGCACACCCCTGCGCCCGCTCACCACCGCCTACACGCTCAGTCTGGATACGGCAGAGGCCATGGCGCAGGCTGCGGCGACGGCCAATCGTCCGCTTCTGAAACTGAAACTGGGTGCAGAGGGAGACACGGAGCGCCTTTCCGCCATACGCCGTGCAGCTCCCGACAGCCGGCTGATCGTAGATGCCAATGAAGGCTGGAACGCCGGCATCCTGCCCCAAATGCTGGCCGCCTGCGCACAGGCCGGTGTGGAACTGGTGGAACAGCCCTTGCCGGCAGGTGAGGATGAAGCCCTGGCGCACATGCCCCACCCCATCGCCATCTGCGCGGATGAAAGCGTCCATGCTCGCGCCGGCCTTGCTGAACTGCGGGGCCGCTATGACGCCATCAATATCAAGCTGGACAAGACCGGCGGCCTCACCGAAGCCCTGGCCCTTGCCGAAGAGGCGGAAGGGCTGGGTTTCTCCCTCATGGTGGGCTGTATGCTGGCCTCGTCTCTGGCCATGGCTCCAGCGCTTCTCGTGGCGCAAAGAGCGCAGGTGGTGGACCTCGATGGCCCCCTGCTGTTGGCGGAAGACCGTTCACCCGCCCTGCATTATGAAAAAAGCCTCGTCTTTCCGCCTGAGCCTGCGCTGTGGGGCTGAATGCCCCTTACTCTGGGGCAAACGTCCGGCGCTGCATCAGCAGGGCTAGTCCGGCCACCAAAATGCCGAGGCCCCCGAGCCCCGCCGATGTGAGGAAGGCGTAGGAGCCCATACGCACCCACAGCACCCCGGCCACCACACTGGCGCCCCCCATCATCAGACTCACCGTCCAGGATGCCAGAGACTGCGCCGAGGCGGAGCGGTGCTCGGAGACGCCACGGGCGACCAGCTCCACCATGCCCAGATAGGTCGCGCCGAAGGTAAAGGCGTGGAGCAGTTGCAGTGGAAGCAGCAACAGCAAGGGCGGATCAAATGCCATGGCTCCAAAACGCACCACCGCCGCGAGCCCGCCCAGCATCACCATGGGCAGGGCTCCAATGCTGGCAATCAGCCGGCTGCCGAAACGAAACAGCACAATCTCCGCCGCCACGCCCACGGCCCACAGCACCCCGATGGTGGTGAGCGAAAAGCCCTGAGCCTGCCATTGCAGGGAACCGAAGGCATACAGCAATGCGTGGCTGGCCTGTACCAGCGCAATGGCCAGCACAGCGACCACAAGCCACCACAGCCCCTTCATGCTGCTCCGCGCGGCATGGGCCACAGGCGCGGGGCGCTCCAGCTCCGGCAGGGTGAACAGGGCCGCCAGATAGGCCAGATGCCCGAACAGCATCATCAGCACGATGGACCCCGCCCCAAGCAGGGTGATGATGGCCCCACCCACCAGATTGGCCATCAGGAAAGAACCCGAGCCCCATTGCCGGGAGCGTCCATAATCCGCCCGGCCGGCACGCGCCTGTCTGGCGGAATAGGAATCCAGAAGGGAGAAGCTGGGGTTCCAGCTCATGGCCATGAGGCCAAGCACGATGAAGATGAGCAGCGGCTCCACGCTCAGCGCCAGCGCGGTCGTGCTCAAACATGTGGCCGCAGCCAGTGTGATCAGCAAGGCGCGGGGTCGCCCCCATCGGTCTGAAAGAAAGCCCAGAACCGGCGTGGCGAACAGGCGCGCAATGAGCGGCACCGCCAATGCAACGCCAATCTCTTCCGGGCCCAGCCCGCGCGACTGGAGCCACAAGGACAGATAGGGCATGTGAATGCCCAATGGCAGGTAGAAGGCGGCAAAAGCGAAAGCTAACGCAACGGAAAGCGGAAGATGCCGCGCCAGCCTGCCCGAAATAGCCTGTGGGGGGGACACAGTACGCACCTCCCCTTTCTCATCCTGCCCTGCGCCGGATTGCGGCGACATGCCCTGTGCTCCCCTCACGTCGCGGCCGGCCTTGAACGGGCATCTGCGCTTCAGCCACAAGAGCCGACACGAGAGGCGGCATCACACCAGCCTGTGCGCTGCTCCGCCGCATCATCATCCGGCTGCTGAGAATCTCACGCGAGATAGAGCATGTTCGGCAGGATTTGGCACGCCTCATCCCGCACATTTGCCATGGCGTCCAAGCCTGACAGACCCGCGGTCACCGGCCAAACTTCAGGAGGCAATGGCCGTGCGCCGACGGCGGAGCCAATAGCGCCGGGCAATGGGGCCGATATCATGTGCCACCAGCACATTTTCCAGAAACTGCCTTGCGCTCTCCCGCCACGTATAGCGCAAGGCAAAACGACGCGCGGATTCAGGAGACAGCTCCAGCGCGCGCAGACAGGCCCCGCGCAAATCTTCATCCAGCACGCCCACCGGCTCCGTGGCATCGGCCAGAACATCCATGGGGCCGGTCACCGGATAGGCCGCCACGGGCAGTCCACTGGCCAGTGCCTCCAGAAGCACAATGCCAAACGTATCGGTCCGGCTGGGGAAGCAGAACACGTCACAAGCCGCATAAACCCGCGCCAGATCCTCCCCCTCCTTCGGCCCCAGAAAATGGACCTCTGGGAAACGGGCTTTGAGATCATCAAAAGCCGGGCCGCCGCCCACCACGACCTTGCAGCCGGGCAAATCCAGCGAGAGGAACGCCTCGATATTCTTTTCCACAGCCACACGGCCCACAAACAGGAAGGCCGGCCCCTTCAGGCCCAGCCTTTCACGCGTGTCATCCTCCGGGCGGGGCCGGAACAGATCCGCATCCACCCCCCGGGACCAGCGCATGAGACGTAGGAAACCGCGCGCCTCCAGATCCCGCTCCAGCGTTGCGGTGGAGACCATGACCCCGCCGCCCGCATTGTGAAACGCGCGCAGCCAAGCATAGCTCAGCCGCTCCGGCACCGGCACACGGGCGGAAAGATATTCTGGAAACTTGGTGTGGTAAGAGGTGGTGAAGGTCCGCCTCTGGGCAATGCAGGTCCGCCGCACCAGAAGACCAATCGGCCCCTCCGTGGCGATATGGACAAAATCGGGATCCAGCTCCGCCATCCGCCGACGGATCATGCCGGGAGTGACAAGCGAGAGGCGGATTTCCTGATAGGTCGGCAAGCCAACAGTACGGAAGCCTTCAGGCGTAAGAAAGACGATTTCCGCCCCCAGCAGGGTTGCTTCCTGCGCCAGATATTCCAGAGAGCGCACCACGCCATTGATCTGCGGATGCCAAGCATCCGTGGCAATAAGCACACGCATCATGCGGCCGCCCTTGCCCCTTCCCCAGCCTGCTTCTGCCCGGCCGGGCTCTGCGTCGATACCTGCGCCTTGGGGTCCGGTGCAGTTTCCATCCGGCGTGTCCAGCACAAAATCTCCATCTGCCCGTCATCATGTTCTGCGATGGCGGTGCAACTTTCAACCCAGTCTCCGCAATTGACATAGCGCACGCCGAAGTGATCGTGAATGACCGCGTGGTGGATATGGCCACAAATCACGCCATCCACCTCCCGGCGACGGGCTTCATCGGCCACGGCCTCCTCGAACTTGCCAATGAAGTTCACGGCATTCTTCACCTTCAGCTTCGCCCACTGGCTCAGCGACCAGTAGGTCAGCCCCAGACGGCGACGTACCAGATTGACATAGGTATTGATCGCCAACGCGGTCGTGTAGGCCCCGTCACCCAGAAAGGCGAGCCAGCGGGCATGGCGCACCACCACATCGAACACATCGCCATGGATGACCAGATAGCGCTTACCATCCGCCGCCTCATGAATGGCGGTTTCCGTCACCTCGATGCCCCCGAAATGGGTGCCATAATAATCGCGCAGGAATTCATCGTGATTGCCGGGCAGATAGATGATGCGCGCACCCTTGCGCGCCTTGCGCAGCAATTTCTGCACCACATCATTGTGCTTCTGCGGCCAGTGCCACGAGGATTTCAGCCGCCAACCATCCACAATATCGCCGACCAGATAAATCACATCTGCATCATTGTGCTTCAGGAAATCCAGCAGCAGATCCGCCTGGCACCCGCGCGTGCCCAGATGGATATCGGAAAGAAACAGCGCCCGGTACCGGCGCGGGTGCTCTTCTGCCTTATGTTCATAAGACAGCTCAGGGCTGGAGGCATTCGCCTTGTCGAGCGTATCCATGGCTGATCCTGCTTTTTCCGGGCTGGCAGGTTCCGCACCCCTGCCGAAACAACCCGAGCCACACCCGAAACAGAAACATGTGTTTCTGAAGCAGGCCCAGACTTAGCCGGAGTCGCCTATCTGTTTTATGACGCAACCGCGAAGTGCACCGCAGCGCCCCCTTCGCACCCGCCCCATTGACCCGGCGCGCCCCACGGGCCAGCCTGCGCAACGGGGCGGCCCAGTGCGCCTGCCCCGTTTCAAGAAAGACAAACAGCTCAAGAACATGGGAGAACAGGTATGAAGCTGGTGCGCTTTGGGGAAAAAGGCCGGGAAAAACCCGGTCTGGTCGATGATAATGGGCAGATTCGCGATCTTTCCGCGCTCATTCCGGATCTGGCCGGTGAATGGCTTTCCCCTTCCAGCCTCGCCACCATTGCTGCACAGGATATCGCCAGCCTGCCTCTGGTGCTGGAAGGCGTGCGCCTCGGCTCGTGCGTGGCCCAGCCGGGCAACTTTATCGCCGTAGGCCTGAATTTTGCCGACCACGCCAAGGAGACCGGCAACCCCATTCCTCAGGAACCAATGCTGTTCAACAAGGCTCCCAACTGCATCTGCGGCCCGCATGATGATGTGCCGATGCCCCGCGGCAGTCGCAAGATGGATTGGGAAGTGGAACTGGCCTTCGTGATCGGCACCCGTGCCCATTATGTGGAAGAGAAGGATGCTCTCTCCCATGTCGCCGGCTATTTCATCTGCAATGATGTCTCGGAACGCTACTTCCAGATGGAACGCACCGGGCAGTGGATCAAGGGCAAGAGTCAGGAGAATTTCGGCCCCCTTGGCCCATGGCTTGTGACGCCGGATGAACTGGGCGCGACAGATGCCCTCTCCATGTGGCTGGAAGTGAATGGCGAGCGGGTGCAGAACGGCTCCACCGCCACCATGATTTTCCGCATTCCCTATCTGATCCACTATATCAGCCAGTTCATGGCGTTGGATCCGGGTGATGTCATTACCACGGGCACCCCGCCCGGTGTGGGGCTGGGCCACCACCCGCCCCGCTTCCTGAAGGCCGGAGATGTGATGCGGCTGGGCGTGGATGGGCTGGGCGTGCAACAGCAGACTGTCACCCCCGCAGCCTGAAGGCCTGTAAAGACACATGATCGACCGGTCACAGCAAGGACGCTGACCGGTGCTGACTGCAAATAAAAACGGCACGGATCTCTCCATCCGTGCCGTTTTCATCTCACGATCCGCCAGCTTCAGTGCAGTGTGGTTTGCGCCAGCCAGTGCTTTACGGCCTTGAGCGCATCCTTCCGGTTGCCCATGCGGTGCTGGGCCTCCTGAAACACGGCCAGTTGCATATCCGCACTGGTGCCCTGCTCCACAATGGCGCGCGCACCCATCATTTCATCCAGACATCCCAGATCAGCAGCGTCGTCCGCCACCAGATTCAGCAACCCCTCCACGGCATCGCGCACCGAGATGGCCCGGCGCTGGGCCAGATCCACAAAAGACCCATGCACCCCATAGCGCTGGGCGCGCCACTTATTCTCGCTGGCAATGGCATGTTCCACACTGTCCGCGCCGGCATTGTGGTGCGGATTGCGCACCAGAAAACGCACCAGCGCGCGATAGAGTGCGGCAATCGCCACCGTATCTTCCAGCCGGGTGCAACTGTCCGGAGCACGCAATTCCAGCCAAGGCGCATCCAGAGCGGGGCGCACCACCCACCACACATAGCCGGAGGTATCCATCATCCGCGAGGAGACCAGCGCATCCACGTATCGCTCATAGGCTGCGGTGTTCTCGAACATTTCCGGCAGGCCGGTGCGGGGCAGCTCATCATGTGCGGCGAGGCGATAGCCCATCAGCCCGGTCTGCCGCGCGCCCCAGAAAGGCGATGAGGTGGACAGCGCAATGAAATGCGGGATGTAAGGCACGATCCGGCGCATCACATCCACCCGCATATCCGGGTCGGGCAGTTCCACATGCACATGCAGGCCGCACACAAGACTGCGCTGGGCCAGATCCCGGACATCCGCCATCGCGCCTTCCGGCTTCTTCCCATTCTTGGCGCCACGTCCATCATCCCAACTGGCCGTGGGATGCGTGCCCGCTGCCATCAGGCCCAGCCCATGCTGGGCCCCAACCTGCCCGGCAGCGCGACGCAGATGGCGCAACTCTTCCAGAGCCTCCCGCATGGAGATACCGGGTGTCATCGCCGTGCCCACACGCCAGTGCGGTCCGCCATGGCGCATGCCGCTCCCCAGCCTGTCCTCCAGCTCTTCATGGAAACCTGCGGAAACCCGCTTCTGCATCGCATGGGTCGCCGCATCAATGACGAAGAACTCCTCTTCGATTCCGAATTGGTCGTGCTGCGTCATCTGGCTCCCCAATCTGCTGAAGCAATACCATTGGCGCGCGAACATAAGCCCAAGCGCGGGCAACAGACAAACCGAAAATCAGACCAAATTACGGCGTATCATCTCAATTTTCTGAAGTCTCCATTCAAACAACATCTTATCGCAACGCACAAATGCGACGCACAATAATTGAAATCGTTTTAGATAAAGAGATCTAACAAAAACTTTGATTATAACTATTGTGAACCGCCAAAAGATCATCCCTTATCTCTGGCATCCAGCAGCTTCCACCAAGGCCAACGCCGCCACTGCAGCCGTATCCGCACGCAAGATACGCGGCCCCAGAGACAGGGTAATCGCCCGTCGGGACAGCATGGTCCGTTCTTCCGACGAGAAGCCACCCTCCGGCCCGATCAGCACACTCACCGGACCAGCCGGCGCACCCCGCAATGCCGCGATGGGATCGGCCTCCTCGGCTCCCTCATCACAGAAGACCAGATTGTGGTCGGCCGGCAGTTCGGCAAACCAGCTCTGGAGTGGGCGCGGCGCATTGATGACCGGCAGCGCCAGAAGGCCGCACTGCTCGGCAGCCTCCACAGCATTGGCGGCCATGCGCTCGAGATTGATGCGCGACACCTGCGTGTAACGGGTCAGAACCGGGGTCAGCACACCGGCCCCCATCTCCACGGCTTTCTGCACCATGTAATCAAGCCGAGCATGCTTGAGTGGCGAAAAGGCATATTCGCGGGTGGGCGCGGGCGGCTGCGGGCGCACCCGTTCTTCCACCATGAACCGCGCCTCACGCTTGCCACCGGCCTGCCGCACCGCCCGCCATTCTCCATCCCGGCCATTGAAAAGCAGGACAGCGCCCTCAACCGGCAGACGAATGACATGCAGCACATAATGCGCCTGCTCTGCCGGCAGCACGATCTGTGCGCCAGCTGCAAGATCCTGGGGGACATGGAGGCGCTGGGCGCGAAAATCATAATTTGCAGGCATCGTGAAATCCTTTCCGTCTGGCCTCTCACCACGAGCCACGCACAGAAACAAGCCCCGGCCGCACATGAAGTGACCAAACACATGCGGCGCGCACCCAAGGGGGTACGCGCCGCAGCATCACAAACCTGACAAGAGGAGGAAGCTGGAAGACCTACTTCTTGTTTCCATCCGCATCAAACTGAGAGAGGAAAGCAATCAGATCGGCCCGCTGATCATCTTTCTTGACACCCGCAAAGGCCATCTTGCCCTTAGGTGCCAGAATCTTCGGATTGGTCAGATAATTGTTAAGCGTCGCCACATCCCAGACCTTTCCGGCGGCCGCTCCATCCTGAATATCCTTGGAATATTTGAAGCCCTCATAATGCGCCCATTTCGCGCCCACAATGCCATTCAGAGGAGGGCCGACACGCGGCTTGGCATTCGGGCCGATCATGTGGCACGCCATGCACTTCTTGAAGACCTTTTCCCCGCGCTTGACACTGGGATCAGCGAAGGCAGAGGTGGCTGCGAGAGTGGCAAGAGCAGCCAGAACTAGAGGAGCCACACGCATTGAAATCTCCCTACGGCACGCACCAAGGATGAACGCACCCTGTTATCTTCATGACAGGGCATCTCTGCCCCGCAGCCCGAGGCAAAGGACTCAGCGTGCTGAAGCCCCCCAAGCAACAACCCCCTCTTTATCATATTTCAAAAGTGAAGATGGATGCGACCATGAGCCATACCTCATGCGCCACCTGTGACAGGCCCAGTTGCCGCATCACGCCAGAATGGTTCTGAGAGCAAACAGCATCAACCAGCCCGCATTTGCCGTATCGCTGACGTGTCGAATAGAGGGCGCACGACAAGTCGGGGGCATCAAAGCCGCCCCTGGGAATTCAGCTCAGGCGCACGGCCTCATATTCACGCATGAGCAGTTCGACCAGTTCAGCCGCTGGTAAGGCCCGCGCCAAGGGAGCGCCCTGTCCGGCCCATTGCGCACCATAGGCCGTATGGCCCGCCGCTTTTGCGGCCGCATTCAGCGCCTTTCCGGCATCATAGGCAACCGGATAAGCTGCCGGCTGCGCCCCCTGCCCGATCAGCTCCTGCCCCAGCCGGGTGAATTCATTTGCGATGCACCGCGCCGGACGCCCAGAAATGGCGTCCGTCACAATGGTATGGCTGCCCCCGGCACCCAGCAAAGCGCTACGATGAGCAGCATCTGCCGCGCTTTCCGGGCAGGCAATGAAGGCCGTGCCCATCTGAACCGCTTGCGCCCCCAGATCCAGACAGGCAGCAATCCCGGCCCCCGTCATGATGCTACCTGCGGCAATCACCGGAACATCCAGTGCCTGCACCAGCAATTGCACGAGAGTGAACAGCGGCAGTTTTTCATCTCCCGCTTCCGGCGCAAAAATACCCCGGTGCCCTCCGGCCTCATAACCCTGAGCAATCACCGCATCCATACCCGCCGCGACCGCCGTTTGCGCTTCCTCAAGGCATGTGACGCTAGCCATCAAAAAGGCTCCAGCGGATTTCAGCCGTGCAATCTGTGAGGCATGTGGCAAGCCAAAATGGAAACTGACAATGGCCGGACGCTCCTGATGGAGCATATCCGCCATGGCCTCATCCTCAACGAAGCTGCGATAGATTTCATTCAACTGTGCAGGAGGTTCTGCCGCGAAGGCCGCGAACCGGGGCGCGAGCGCCTGAAGCCACCGGGCTTCCCGCTCGGTATCGCGTTGTGCAGGCGCGTGACAAAACAGGTTCACATTGAAGGACCTGTCTGTTGCGCCCTTGATCTCCCGTATCAGCTTGCGGCCAGCCTCGGCATTCGCGGCCCCAAGAGCGATGGAGCCAAGGCAGCCCGCTTTCATGACATTCAGCGCCAGGGCCACGGTGGAGGTGCCGGCCATCGGTGCCTGAATGATAGGGCAGCGCATGCCCAGACGTTCCAGAAGAGCCGTCATGAAATCACTCCCCATCATCAAGCCGTGCACCAAAGCGCACGACTTTTCATAATATCAGGCCTCAGGCGCGCCTTCGGTGCCCTCCGCATCATCACCGGTGACGTCTTCATCGCCACCAGCTTCCTCGCTAATATGCTCGACAGACACCACCCGCTCACCTTCGGCCGTATCGAATACGATAACGCCTTGGCTCGCGCGCCCAACAATGCGGATGCCGTCAATCGGGCAGCGGATCAGTTGCCCGCCATCCGTCACCAGCATGATCTGGTCATGCGCCTCAACCGGGAAAGAGGCCACCAGAGGGCCGTTCCGGTCGTTCACGGCCATGGCGGTAATGCCCTTACCCCCACGCCCAGTGACGCGATACTCATACGAGGAGGAGCGCTTGCCATATCCATTCTCGGAAACCGTGAGAATGAACTGCTCCGCCACACTCATCTCCACATAACGGTCCTGCCCGAGCTGGCTGCCACCCGTCACATCCTCGTCCGCGTCCATCTCCACGGTGTCTGCCGTTTCACCCTGCAGCGCGCGGCGCATCTTGATATAGGCCATGCGCTCTTCAGCCGTGGCGTCCACATGGCGGATGATGGCCATGGAGATCAGCCGGTCGTCATCCAGCCGGATGCCGCGCACGCCCATGCTGTCACGCCCCTTGAAGAGTCGGACATCGGTTGCCTGGAAGCGGATACACGCTCCCTTCGCCGTGGTCAGCAGCACATCGTCCGTTTCCTGACACAGCGCCACATCGGCAATGGCCTCGCCCTCATTGAGCTTCATGGCAATCTTGCCGTTCCGGTTCACTTGCGCGAAATCGGAGAGCGAATTGCGCCGCACCGTACCGGATGTGGTCGCGAACATGATCTGTGTGTTCTCGTCCTCCTCACCCTTCTCAGGCAGAAGCACGACTGATGTGATGTGTTCATCCTGCGTCAACGGCAGAATGTTCACCAGCGCCTTGCCCCGCGCCTGCGGAGCGGCCAGTGGCAGGCGCCACACCTTGAGCTTGTACACCTGCCCCTTGGAGGAGAAGAACAGGACCGGCGCATGGGTGGAGGCCACGAACAGGCGCGTAACGAAATCCTCGTCCCGCGTCTGCATGGCCGAGCGCCCCTTGCCGCCACGACGCTGCGCCCGATAGGTGGACAGCGGCACACGCTTGACATAGCCGGCGTGAGAAACAGTCACCACCATTTCCTCGCGCTGGATCAGGTCCTCGTCATCCAGATCGCCGAAGCCTTCGACAATTTCCGTACGACGCGGCGAGCCGAACTCATCGCGAATGGACAGCAACTCATCACGAATGATGCCACGCATCCGCGGGCGGCTGGCAAGAATGTCGAGATAATCGGCAATTTCTACGGCCAGCTTTTCCAGTTCCTCGGCAATTTCATCACGGCCGAGAGCTGTCAGGCGCTGGAGGCGCAGTTCCAGAATGGCGCGCGCCTGTTCCAATGACAGGCGATAGGTGCCATCCTCGCGCAGCATATGCCGCGGATCCGCGATCAGTGCAATCAGCGGGGCCATATCCCGTGCCGGCCAATCACGCGCCATCAGCGCCTCACGCGCGCTGGCCGGGTCCGGAGCGGTGCGGATGAGATGGATCACCTCATCAATATTAGCCACGGCGATGGCTAGCCCCACCAACACATGGGCCCTGTCCCGCGCCTTGCGCAGCAGATATTTCGTCCGCCGGCTGACCACCTCTTCGCGGAAGGCGATGAAGGCCGTCAGCACATCATGCAGATTAAGCAGGCCCGGCTTGCCCCCGGAAAGGGCCACCATATTCACGCCGAACGAGGTTTGCAGCAAGGTCTGACGGTAGAGATTGTTCAGTACGACATCCGCCTGGGCGTCGCGCTTGATCTCGATCACCACCCGCATGCCATCGCGGTCACTCTCGTCGCGGATCTCGGAGATACCCTCGATGCGCTTATCACGCACCAGTTCGGCAATCTTCTCGATCATCGTCGCCTTGTTCACCTGATAGGGAATTTCAGTGACGATCAGAGCCTCACGATCCTTGCGGATATTTTCAATGGCAACACGGGCCCGCATGAGAACGGAGCCCCGACCGGTCATGTAGGCCTGGCGAATGCCAGTGCGGCCGAGAATGAGCCCTCCGGTGGGAAAATCCGGACCAGGCAAATATTCCAGCAGCGCTTCCGGCTCCATCTCCGGGTCATCAAGCAGCGCTACGGTTGCATCCACCACCTCGCCCAGATTGTGCGGCGGAATATTGGTCGCCATGCCCACGGCAATGCCGCCGGCGCCGTTCACCAGAAGGTTCGGCACCTTGGCGGGCAGAACGGCAGGCTCGCGTTCGGAATTATCGTAGTTGTCCTGAAAATCGACGGTCTCCTTGTCGAGATCGTCGAGCAGGGCATTGGTCACCTTCTCAAGGCGCACCTCGGTGTAGCGCATGGCCGCAGCCTGGTCGCCATCCACCGAGCCGAAATTGCCCTGGCCATCCACCAGCGGCACACGCATGGCAAATGTCTGCGCCATACGCACCAGCGCGTCATAAACCGACTGATCGCCATGAGGATGGTACTTACCGATCACATCACCGACCACGCGGGCCGACTTGCGATAGGACTTGTTCCACTCATACCCATTCTCATGCATGGAGAATAGGATACGGCGATGCACCGGCTTGAGACCGTCACGTACATCCGGCAGAGCACGCGCGACGATCACGCTCATGGCGTAATCGAGGTAGGAGCGCGACAGCTCCTCCGTAATGGAAACAGGCCGGATATCAAAAGACGGATTGCCGCCGGAACCCGGCATCTCGGATTCAGCCAAGAGTCAGCACTCACCTAATATCGAAGTTGCGATCTATTAGCCGATTCACGCGCATAAAGCCATGTGAGCCACATGATGAGCCGCACGAACGGCGTACAGAGCAGGCAAAGCCCGCTCTGCCGCTTCGCAATCAGAATGGAATTTCATCGTCCAGATCATTCATCGGACGGCCACCGCCGCCAGAGCCACCGCCGGAGCTGCTGCCGCCACCACGACGCCCTCCACCACCATAACTGCCACTGGAACCACCTTCGGAGAAGCCGCCACTGCCCATTGGACCGGAAGAGCCAAAGTCGGAGCCGCTGCCATAATCATCCCCCCCACCTTCACCGCCACCGCGGCTATCCAGGAGGGTCAGTTCGCCACGATAGGGACGCAGCACCACCTCGGTGGTGTATTGCTCTCGGCCATCACGCTCGAACTTGCGGGTTTCAAGCTGGCCCTCAACATAAACCTTGGAGCCCTTACGCAGAGAACGCTCGGCCCGACCGATCAGGTTTTCATTGAAAACCACCACGCGATGCCACTCCGTGCGGTCGCGCCATTCTCCGGAGGCCTTGTCCTTCCAGCTTTCAGACGTCGCGACGCTGAGATTGCACACGCGGCCGCCATTATTGAAGCTGCGCACCTCCGGGTCACGACCCAGATTGCCGATCAGGATCACCTTGTTGACGCTGCCGGCCATGGGCGGGCCTCCATTCATTGTCTCTGTTAGCTGGCCTGCACCCTAACGGGCCAACCATGGCACGCGAGAGGCAAAGCGCGTTATCCACCATAAAGCCAGCCTACAAGCCACAGACCTGACTGCACGCGCCTCATGTTTCTATTTCGTTCTAATTGGCATGCTAGCCACTTGCAAGCCGCGCGAACCCTCAGAAGCATGGATTTTTTGACTCGCCTCACGCTAAAGTTCGCATTATGTTCTCAACACCCTTCCATTTCAGCAACGAGTCCGCCTATGCATTCTGCCCCAACTTGCGGCCCTGCCCCTTGAAATTTTCAGCAGCCCTCTTTCATTAGGGAAAGTGGTATCAGCCGCTCCCCAGCATTTTCACGCGCGCTCTATCATGTGTGCCGGGCGCAAACGCTTAGCGCTGGTTCATACAGCCGCCATCGAGATTTTCATGCCGGATCACGATACGCCCTCACGGGATCTGCCCCTGCCCACATCTGCCAGCAAGCGTGATGCACGCACCCTTTCCATTCGTGGCGCGCGCGAACACAATCTGAAGAATGTGGATCTTGAGATTCCGCGCGACAGTCTGGTGGTGTTCACTGGTCTTTCCGGCTCGGGCAAAAGTTCTCTGGCCTTTGACACCATCTATGCCGAGGGCCAGAGGCGTTATGTCGAAAGCCTTTCGGCCTATGCCCGCCAGTTTCTGGAAATGATGCAGAAGCCGGATGTGGACCAGATTGACGGTCTCTCCCCGGCCATTTCCATCGAACAGAAAACCACCTCCAAAAATCCGCGCTCCACTGTTGGCACCGTGACGGAGATCTACGATTATATGCGCCTCCTCTGGGCGCGCGTGGGGGTGCCCTATTCGCCGGCAACCGGCCTGCCAATTGAAAGCCAGACGGTGTCCCAGATGGTGGACCGGGTTCTGGCCCTGCCGGAAGGCACACGCCTGTACCTGCTGGCGCCGGTGGTGCGTGGCCGCAAGGGCGAGTATCGTAAGGAGTTGGCCGAATGGATGAAGAAGGGCTTCCAGCGCGTCAAGATTGATGGGGCCTTCCATGAAATCGCGGATGCACCTGCCCTCGACAAGAAATACAAGCACGATATCGATGTGGTGGTGGACCGCATTGTCGTGCGGCCGGATCTCAAGCAACGTCTGGCGGACAGCTTTGAAACCGCGCTGGCGCTGGCAGATGGCATTGCAGTCACCGAATTCGCCAATGAAACGGATGAGAAGGGCGCGCCGCGCCGCCTTGTCTTTTCGGAAAAATTCGCCTGCCCGGTGTCCGGCTTCACCATTGCGGAGATCGAACCGCGCCTGTTCTCCTTCAACAACCCGTTCGGGGCCTGCCCGGCCTGTGACGGGCTGGGGGTGGAACAGACAATAGATCCGGATCTCGTTGTTCCGGACAGGATGCGCACCCTGCGGCAGGGCGCGATTGCACCCTGGGCCAAATCCACCTCACCTTATTATGGGCAGACGCTGGATGCGCTGGCGAAGCATTATGATTTCAAGCTGAATGTACCTTGGTGCGATCTGCCGGAACAGGCGCGCGACGTGCTGCTTTATGGTTCGGGCAAGGAAAAGATCCTTTTCGCCTATCATGATGGTGCGCGTGCCTATGAAACCGAAAAGACCTTTGAAGGCGTCGTCCGCAATCTGGATCGGCGCTGGCGGGAAACGGACAGCGAATGGGCGCGGGATGAAATCTCCAAATATTTCTCCACCGTGCCCTGCAAAGCCTGCGGCGGGTTCCGCCTGAAACCCGAAGCGCTCGCCGTCAAGATCAATGGGCACCATATTGGGGATGCAGGCGCACTTTCCGTGAGGACTGCCGCCCGCTGGTTCGAGGAACTGCCAGAGCACCTCACCGATAAGCAGAATGAGATTGCCAGCCGCATTCTCAAGGAAATCCGTGAACGGCTGACCTTCCTCCTGGATGTGGGGCTGGAATATCTCACTCTGGCGCGCGCATCCGGCACCCTTTCAGGCGGCGAAAGCCAGCGTATCCGTCTGGCTTCTCAGATCGGCTCCGGCCTGACGGGCGTGCTGTATGTGCTGGACGAGCCCTCTATCGGCCTGCATCAGCGCGACAATACCCGCCTGCTGGAAACGCTGAAGCATCTGCGCGATCTCGGCAATACGGTAATTGTGGTGGAGCATGACGAGGACGCCATTCTGGCTGCAGATTATGTGGTGGATGTGGGCCCCGGCGCCGGCATTCATGGCGGGCGCATCGTGGCGCAGGGTACACCGAAGGATATTCTCGCCAATCCCGCTTCGCTGACAGGTCGTTATCTCACCGGCGAACTGTCCGTCGGCGTGCCGGCGCGGCGCAAGCCGGATGACCGTCGCATGCTGAAGCTAGTGGGGGCGCGTGGCAACAATCTCAAGAATGTCACGGCAGAGATTCCCCTTGGCCTGTTCACGGCCATCACCGGCGTTTCCGGCGGCGGCAAATCCACCTTGTTGCTGGATACGCTTTACAAGGCCGTGGCGCGCCGGCTGAACGGGGCGAATGATGTCCCCGCCCCTTATGACAGGCTTGAGGGGCTGGAGCATCTGGACAAGGTCATCGATATTGACCAGTCCCCGATCGGGCGCACACCCCGCTCCAATCCGGCGACATATACGGGGGCTTTCACGCCCATTCGCGAATGGTTCGCCGGCTTGCCGGAGGCCAAGGCGCGCGGCTATGGGCCAGGGCGCTTTTCCTTCAATGTGAAGGGTGGGCGCTGCGAGGCCTGCCAGGGTGATGGCGTCATCAAGATCGAGATGCACTTCCTGCCGGATGTGTATGTCACCTGCGATGTCTGCAAGGGCAAGCGCTACAATCGCGAGACGCTGGAAGTCATCTTCAAGAACAAGTCCATCGCCGATGTGCTCGACATGACGGTGGAGGAAGGGGCCAGCTTCTTCAAGGCCGTGCCCGCCGTTCGCGACAAGCTGGAAACACTGCGCCGGGTCGGGCTGGATTATGTCAAGGTGGGCCAGCAGGCCACCACACTTTCCGGAGGGGAAGCCCAGCGTGTCAAGCTTTCCAAGGAACTGTCCCGCCGCGCCACCGGGCGCACCCTCTATATTCTGGATGAACCAACCACCGGCCTGCACTTCCATGATGTGAAAAAACTGCTGGAGGTGCTGCACGAGTTGGTGGAACAAGGCAATACGGTGGTGGTGATCGAGCACAATCTCGATGTCATCAAGACTGCGGACTGGGTGATTGATCTGGGCCCTGAAGGGGGTGATGGCGGCGGCGAGATTGTCGCCATCGGCACACCGGAAGAGGTCGCAGCCAATCCGCGCTCGCATACAGGGCGCTATCTGGCAGAGGTGCTAGCGCGTCGCCCCGTGCCATCAGCCCCTGCCCAGCCCGAAAGCGCATCGGCTGAAGAAGCGCCGCGCACAAAACCACCAGGACGTCGGAAGAAGGCCGCCTCAACTTCATCTAAATAGAAACCCCGTCGCCAATCGGATGACCCGCTGGGGTGCACAAATCACATGGCCTGTGGGCGCATGTGCGAATACAAGAGCGGGGATAGCGCCTGAAGCTGCAGGGCACAGGCGAGAATTTTCTCGAATCTTCATATAAGGGGGCGGAAACGTGAAGGCGCGTGCCTTCTTCCCCATTTTACCCCCACAGGAGGGTGCCCATGAACCCGGTTCACATTATCGGCGCTGGCCTTGCCGGCTCTGAAGCCTGCTGGCAGCTGGTGCGCCGGGGTGTACCGGTGGTTCTGCATGAAATGCGTCCGGTACGCACAACCGAAGCCCATCAGGGCGAAGACCTTGCCGAGCTGGTCTGCTCCAATTCCTTCCGCTCGGATGATGCGCAGGGCAATGCCGTGGGCGTGCTCCATGCCGAAATGCGCAAGGCTGACTCCCTGATCATGCGGCTGGCCGATGCACATCGCGTGCCTGCGGGCGGCGCACTGGCGGTGGACCGGCAGGCTTTCTCCCAGGCGGTGACAGCAACACTGGAAGATCATCCACTGGTGACCATCGTGCGGGAGGAAATCACTGACCTGCCACCGGCCGACTGGGATAATGTCATTATTTCCACCGGCCCTCTCACCGCGCCGGCGCTAGCGCAAGCCGTTCTGGACATCACCGGAGAGAGTGCGCTTGCCTTTTTCGATGCTATTGCACCCATCGTGCATTTTGACAGCATCGACATGGAAAAGGCGTGGTTCCAGTCCCGCTATGACAAGAGCAGCCCGAATGGCACCGGAGCGGACTATATCAACTGCCCCATGGATGAAGTGCAGTATCATGCCTTCATTGATGCGCTGCTAGAGGGTGAAAAGGTTCCACTGCGGGATTTCGAGGCGAAGACCCCCTATTTCGATGGCTGCCTGCCCATTGAGGTGATGGCGGAACGTGGCCGCGAGACACTGCGCTTCGGCCCCATGAAACCCGTCGGCCTCACCAATCCCCACGCACCGGATATCAAGGCTTACGCCATTGTCCAGTTGCGACAGGATAACAAGCTGGGCACGCTTTATAATATGGTCGGCTTCCAGACCAAGCTGCGCCATGCCGAGCAGGTGCGCATCTTCCGCACCATTCCGGGGTTGGAAAATGCGGAATTTGCCCGTCTGGGCGGCCTCCATCGTAATACCTATCTCAACTCCCCCCGCCTGCTGGACCCGCAATTACGGCTGAAGGCGGATCAGCGCCTGCGCTTTGCGGGGCAGATCACAGGCTGTGAAGGCTATGTGGAAAGTGCCGCCGTGGGCCTGATGGCCGGCCGGTTTGCAGCCGCCGAACGCTTGGGAAAAACCCTCACCTCACCACCCGAAACCACGGCGCTGGGCGCGCTGCTGGGCCACATCACCGGCGGCCATATTGAAAGTCAGGAGAGCGGCCCGCGTTCCTTCCAGCCCATGAATATCAATTTTGGCCTTTTCCCCCCGCTCAGCGAAGCGCCGCGCGGGGAAGGCGGAAAGCGCCTGCGGGGCAGCGAAAAAGGGCTGGCCCGCAAAAAGGCGATGGCTGCACGCGCTCTCGCCGAGATCGAGCCGTGGCTCGACACAAACACAACTGCGGCTTAAGAGACCACCATGGCTCGTATCGTCCAAACTGTTCCGCCCATCGAATATAATGCCGATCCGGCACGCTTCACCGTGGATACAGTGCTGAAGCGTGACGTGTTTTCCGTGGTGGAACGCGGCACATGGACGGACCGGGACGGCCAGCATTGGCCTGCTGTTCGCCGGCGCTGGAATGAGGTTTCCCCCTGGCTGACACTTCTCGCGCGTCGCCTGGCGGCTTTCGAGGTACAGGCTCTCGAGCGGGTGACACAGACAGGGGTCACCACCCCTCTTCTGGCCGTTGGCAACCGCTTTCTCGTGCGCGGCTGGATCGAAGGTGTACCGCTGCAGATTGCCCGGCCAACCGGCGATAGCCATTTCTTCCAGTCTGCCCGTCAGGCGCTGCATATCCTGCACCGCAACGGTTATGTGCATAATGATCTAGCCAAGCAGCAGAACTGGCTACGTGGCGTGGATGGCGAAGCCTGGTTGATGGATTTTCAGCTCGCTCTGCCCATCAGCCGACGCTGGAAGCTCGGGCGCGTATTAGCCTATGAGGATCTGCGCCATCTGCTCAAGCACAAGCGAACCTATTGCCCTGATGAACTGACCCCGCGTGAGAAGGCCATGCTCGCCAAGAAGAGCATTCTCACGCGCACATGGATGGCCACCGGCAAGAAGGTCTATCGCTTCGTGACCCGTCGCCTGCTGTCCTATTCGGATACCGAAGGTCGCGGCCCGCGCGTCACTCAGGTAGGCCCCCGCATCATTGAGGCACTGAAGTCTCACCCGGATGTTGCCGACGCGCATATGGCAGATTTCCAGACGCTGGGCGGTAAGGTCGGACTTTATGCCTTTGTTGCCCCCAAGCCCGGCGTAAGCCTGAGTGAGCAAGAGCTGCGCAAACACCTTGCCACCGCCCTGCCGGACAAGCCCCATCTCGACCATATGCAGATCGTCCCCCTCCTGCCACGCAATGATAATGGCGAGGTGCGGGACGATTTGCTGCTTCTGATTGCCCGTAATCAGATCGAAATGCTGAGCGACCTTTCAGGATCCGAGGCAGTAAAGCAGCAGGTTCTTGAGATCGCCCGCCATCGCCTGAACCTGACAGACCGCATCACGCGGACCTGAACAGGCGGGACAAACAGCTGCATGTCTCGTGACGTATAACAGTATACACATAATTTCGTATATAAAATGTATACACATATATAATATTACACATCGTGTTGTAAAATTTTTAAGTGCATACATCCGATGCGACAGCGACCGAATGTAAACTGTATACACGTATGACTATTTTTTATTTAATTGTTCAACATCAATAACTTAAATATCTACCCTCTGCACGCCAGATGTATACGCATATAGACATCAGAGGGATGGCGCCTATATGCGTATACAATATATAGCTATACACCTATCAGCGTATCCACCTACGGATCAGCCCCGCTTGGGTAGCAAGGCCGCCCTCCCCTTTTTAACGAACAACAACCCAATCGCTTCTTCGAGGAGCGCTTGGACAGTCGTGTCTTCTTCCGCCGCCAGCATCCGCAATTGTCGTGCGATTTCAGGTGGGAAATGCCCGCCAATCAAACGTGTACCAGAACGGCTGGTGCGCTTCGGCTTTTCCGCCTCCACGCCCTCATCCTTCACAGTCACACCAACCGTAGCCTCTTCCGGAATTACTGGAGAAGCCCCGCGGCGGCGTGACGATGGAGGATGAGAATTCTCAGATTCCTGAGCCTTCTGTTGCGCCGCCCTGTCGAGAACGGCCTGCAGTGCATTAGCCATTGCCAGACTCCCCACCTGTATTACCGTCTATATGTATACATAGATATTTATATAGCTCTATAACTTCACGCGCCGCTTTACTGGAGGCTTCAAGCTCCTGCGCTGCCCGGCCTGTCTGCTGAGCCCTGGAATAGGCGATACGATTCCCGATACGCACCGGGCTCAATGTCGCCTCCAGCGCCTCAATCGCCTTGACTGTATCATCAACTTCCCGTCCCTGCGGCGGACAGAAGGTCAGCGCGATGGCATATGGACGCTGATAATGCTTCACCAGATCGAGGGTTCGGGTCATCGCCATCACATCCAGCACGGCAGGACGAGTCGGGATCAATACAAAATCAGCCCTCTGGGCCGCCTCATAGGCGATGTCCTTAGAAAAGGGCGGCGTATCAATCACCGCCAGATCGCACCCTGCCCCTTCCGCAGCCGACAACACATGCGGCAAGCGCGAAGAAGGTACTGCGGTAATCGCTAGATCATCCTCTAACAGGGAGGCTTCACGCGTATCTTTCCAGAAACTAGCGCTGGCTTGCGGGTCAAGATCCACCATCACAGTGCTCTTTCCCTGCCTTACAGCCTCAACGGCAAGAGCCGTCGCAAGAGTTGTCTTGCCCACGCCCCCCTTTTGGGAAACCACAGCCAGGATCTTCATCAATACGCCTCTGTCTGCATAAATGTATACAAATATACATGTTGGCGTGGATGCGCCTCTATGAATCGCATCCACGCCACAGTTGAAATATGGTTAACATATAGAAGGCAGATGATATAGTCGTATTTATATATACATGTATACGGATTATCGAAAGTCAGACAGCACTAGCGCAACACATCTACGAACGGAACTTCAACGGCCGTCCAGCAGCAAGTCGCCCTGCTGCACGCCACAACAGAAACTGCCTCATGAAAGCGGTGGATCCGGGCATCTCATGGAAGGGATCTCTTACCCGGCCGAGCACTTTCAAATCCCCCGGCACAAGAGAAAGCGGCAGCACAGCCACACCAATATGGCGCCTCAACTCGGGCGACAATACTTCCAGACATGCTTGCGCCGAATGGACATGATGACCGGCCCTCATGCGCAATTCACCCAGTACAGCCATCAACCCTTCCCGCACCTGCCCATCAAGGGCCGCATCCTTCGAGAGGCCGCGCTTCTCCAACATATCCAGCGGAAGATAGCACTGCCCCCGCGCCGCGTGAATGGGAAAAGCCCGCATCAAACCCGCCAGTGCAATGGCCACCCCGGCGTGACCCGACAGATCCGCAACCTGCCCTGCTCCACCCGGCACCAGAATGAGAGCCGAAAGCTGGATCAGCACACTGGCCGTTTCGCCCGCATATCCTTCCAGATCCACGAGTGAAGGCATGGCATCGTCATAGAGATCGAAGATGCGAGCATTAATCAGATTGACCAAGGCAGATTTTGGCAGCGCAAATCGCTCAACCGTATCCATAAGCGCGGCCGCTATCGGATGACCTTCCACAGCGCCACGACCCTGCCCTTCAATCACCTCCCGCCACCAAGCCAAGCGCACTTCCCCCGGCAGAGCGTCTTTCACAACTTCCCGCACACGGGCGACATCCAGATTAAAGGCATAAAGCGCCCAAAGATGCGGCCTCAGATTTTCTGATGCGAAGAGCGTGGAAAGAAAACGGTCCCGATCTTGCTCACGGATCAACTGCATGCAGTGAGCATAAGCAGCCTCCAATGACGGAGAATAAGCAGCGGGAGGGGATGACAGATTGGACATGAAACCCCGAACATAAGGACAAAAGGTCGAAACTCGCAACTTCACTTAATCTATAGGATGAAGTTAAAAAATTAAATTAAATCAATAAGATGGTTGGATTTTATAATGCAAGAAAAAAGACAATAGAGTCCTGACCGCACCCTAATCCGATCTAATTTTATGATTAAAAAACACAGATATCTATTTGAAATTAAATGGTTTTGTCAAATTGCAATAAGAGCAGCAGCAACAAGGCGATTTTCGGCCAGCAGCACATTATATGTGGCTGCTGCGGCGTGAGTTGGCATCAGCTCAAAGCGCAACCCACCCTCTCGGAGCATTTGCTTCAGCTGTTCCGGCAAATGCGCTGGCTCTTGTCCTGTTCCGATAAACAGCAGCTCAAACGCCTGTGCCTCATTCAGAATGGGAGCCAAAGCCTGCGCATTCAGATCTGAAAAACTCTTCACATCCCATGGGCGAATACCGGATGGAAGTGCCAGTATCGAACCCGAATGCGACATCCCCGCGAAATGGAAGAAGTTCACGCTGTACCCATCAATCGCCACCTGACGCGGCAGAAAGGGGCTATCGGGACGCTTCACCATAAACTTCAGGCTCCACCCGGCCCAGGCTTGGGAGAATTACGCGCCTTGCCACGGCCCTTCTTTCCACCCTTGTTCTGGCCGACCTTGTTCAAGGGCGCTTCAACAGGTCGAGAAGCCCCCTCTACCTCTTCCTCCGCCTCGATAAATCGCGCGGCTTCATCCACGTCCAGAATATCCTCGGGCCCCTCTTCGGCCTTGGCCTTGCCTGCGACAGTGGAACGGCGAAGACCCAGATGAATGAGGATCGGAGCGGCAACAAAGATACTGGAATAGGTTCCAATGATGACACCCACCATCATCGCCAACGAAAAGCCACGCAGCACCTCCCCACCAAACAGATAGAGAGCAAGGGTGGCGAAGAAAGTGGTGAGAGATACGATGATCGTGCGCGAGAAGGTGGCGTTGACAGCCAGATCCAGCAATTCAGGCATCGGCATTTTTTTATAACGTCGCAGCATTTCCCGGATACGGTCATACACAACCACCGTATCATTCAGGGAATAGCCCATGATGGTGAGCAGCGCGGCAATGGCCGTCAGGTCAAAATCCAGCCCAAGGATGGAATAAACCATGAGCGCGGCGAACACATCATGCAGAGTTGTAACAATCGCCCCAACGGCAAATTGCCACTCAAAGCGGAACCACAGATAGGCCAGAATGGCCACAGTTCCCAGAACCATGGCCAGAAGGGACTGGCGCACCAGCTCCCCGGAGACGCTGGGACCAACGGTCTCGACACGCCGAATGGAGTACTGATCGCCCAGAACCTCACGCACAAGCTGCACAATAGCCTGCTGCGATTCCTCGCTGGCCCCCACCTGTCCTACACGGATGAGCACATCGCGCGGGGATCCGAACTCCTGAATCTGGACATCGCCAATATCCAGATCCGTCAGGTGCTCACGCAGAGATGCGACATCTGCCACATTATGCGTGGCTTGCGCCTCGATCATCGTTCCACCACGGAAATCGATACCGAGATTAAAGCCCACGGTCACGAACAGCACAACCGCAACCACCGAGAGGATGGCCGACACCGGGAAGCTGAAGAATCTCAGCTTCATGAAGCGGATATTGGTGTGCGCCGGAATGTAATCAATCAAAGGCATTTTCGGCACACCTTCAGATAGGCAGCTTGGACGGCCGCCGCCACTTCACCCACCACGCAACCAGGAGGCGGGTAAAGGTGTAGGCCGTGAAGACGGTGGTGATGAGACCCAAAATATAGGTGACGGCAAAACCGCGCACCGGGCCGGAACCACCCATGAGGAACAGGATCACCGCAGTTGCAAGCGAGGTGATGTTGGCGTCCATCACCGTGCCAAGCGCATTGCGGAACCCCTTGTCGATAGCAGAAATGGCAGACCGCCCTTCCCGCGCCTCGTCCCTGATGCGCTCGAAAATCACCACATTGGAGTCCACCGCCATGCCGATGGTCAGCACTACGCCGGCAATGCCTGGCAGGGTCAATGTCGCACCCAGCAGCGATTGCAGCGCAAACATCAAGGTGATGTGCACGACCAGGGCAATGATGGCGATAAAGCCGAACAAGCCATAGACCGCGACCATGAAAATCGCCACCAGAGCGGCCGCCACATAGGCAGCAACCTTACCGGCCTCAATGGAGTCCGCCCCAAGGCTCGGCCCCACCGTCCGCTCTTCCACGACCTTGAGCGGCGCGGGCAAGGCACCAGCGCGCAACAGGATGGCAAGGTCATTTGCCTCCTGCACGGTGAAATTGCCAGAGATCTGCCCGGAACCAGCCAGAATGGGCTCGCGGATCACCGGCGCTGAAATCACTTCATTATCCAGCACGATGGCGAACGGACGCCCCACGGCCTCCTGCGTGGTGGTGGCAAAGCGACGCGCGCCATTGGAATTGAAGCGGAAGGTCACAAGAGGCTCACTGGTGGTCGGGTCAAAACCCGGCTGAGCATCCACGAGATCCTCACCGGAGACCCGCACCCGCTTTTCCACCAGATAGGGCTGGCCATCCTGCCCCATCAACACCTCGGAATCCGCCGGCGGACGCCCCTGCAGCGCCGTCTGTGGCGACATGGACTGATCCACCATGCGGAAGGAGAGCTTCGCCGTCTGACCCAGAAGATTCTTCAGACGCTGCGGATCCTGCAGACCCGGCACCTGCACCAGAATGCGATTGTCGCCCTGCCGCTGAATATTCGGCTCCACCGTACCGAGTTGATCGATACGACGGCGGATGATCTCGATGGACTGCTGAACCGCAGAGCGCATGCGTGCATCAATACCCGCCTGCGTCAGTTGCACCGTAATCAGACCATCCGCCCCGGAAGAGACGAGAAGGTCCATCTCTCCACTGGATGTTCCCAACACCGAATTGGTGACTGGCGTCGCCAGCTTGCGCAAATCCGCAACGGCCTTGTCGACATCCTGCGGATCGCGCAGACGCAGCGTCACCGCCGCATTGCGTACGGCGAGATTGCGATACCCGATCCGGCTATCACGCAGCACACGCCGCACGTCATCCCGCACCTGCTCGGCCCGCTCCACACGCAGCGCCTCGCCATCCACTTCCAGCAGGATGTGCGAGCCACCCTGAAGATCAAGCCCCAGCGTCACCCTGTTATCAGCCAGCCATGGCGGCAGTTTCTGCAGCACACTGGAAGGGAGAATATTGGGCAGCGCCAGCAGGATACCCAGACCAACGACGATCAGGATCGCCGCTGTCTTCAGGCGGGAGAAATGCAGCATTGTTGCGCGCTATCCCTGCAATCAGGAAGCGGCCGGCTCATCCTTGGCCGGCTCACTCTTGGAACGAACGGTGGCAATCTGCGCACGCGCCTGACGCACGCGCACATTTTCGGCAACCTGCAGCTCGACCTCAGCCTCGTCCACCACCTTGGTGACCTTGCCAACCAGACCGCCCGCAGTCACCACGACATCCCCGCGACGCAGCGAGTTCACCATTTCCTGATGCACCTTCGCACGCTTCTGCTGCGGGCGCAGGATCAGGAAATACATGACCACGAAAATCAGCAGGAACGGGGCAAGCTGAATGAGCATATCGGCCCCGCCGGCGGCACCCTGAGCACCCTGGGCGAAAGCAGGCGTGATGAACATATGCACCCTCGTTCTCTATTGGGATATGGCAATGGAATTTTAAGTCACGCGCCAGCCTCTGCTGACACGAAAGATGCGGGACTATACCGGCAGGAACGACGAATGCAAACGTCGCCGCTCAGCAACACACATGACGCAGGGGAAACATAGGCTCAGGAAGGCCAAAATCACCCCTGCCCCTGCGGGAGCCCACAGCATCATCAACGGCTCGACACCGGAATCAGCCCCTGCCCCGATTCGGCCGTCTCGTTGAGAGAGTCTCCCAACTGCCCCACATGGCGGGCATAATGCTCCCGCGTATTGGTATCGACCACGGCCACAGGCGCAGCAATCACAAGCCCCGCAGCAGTACCCACCGTAGAGGCAGCATCCGTCGTGAGCTGCACAATATGCTCACCAAAACCCACACGGGAGTCCGTCATGGTCTGGCCCTGCGCCAGACGCACGCCGATGGATTGCACAACCATGGGGCTGGCCGCGAACTTGCCATGATTCAACGGATCCCCCGTTTCCAGCTTGGTGAGATCAATCACAGTGATGTGGTTTTTCTCAAACTCGCTGCGATAGGGCTCCTGCGACGGATCAACCTGCCCCACACGCGGCACACCACCCCACACACGACGGGATACCTGCAACGCCTTGTCATCCTGCGAAACGAACAGGGTGAAATTCGGCCGCTTGTCTCCAATTTCATGGAAGAAGGTACGGAACACATCAACATCCACATCTGGCGCGGCGAGCATCACATTCTTGATCTTAGGCAGAATGCGACCATTGCGTATGGCCATCTGCCGCAAGGCTTCCAGCGTCACCACATTGCCCATGGAATGCGCGAGAATAGAGACCTCACTGACATTCGGATCCTTCGCCATGAAGGTCAGCAAACGCTCAAGCGCATCGCGCGAATAAGAGGTACTTTCGCGGTCATATCCATAGGCCAGCAGGCTACCGCGCGAAGGCCACGTGAACAGCACCGGCACAACCTCCGCACCGGAATCATGCACAATCTGCGCAAAGCGGAACACCGCATCATCGAAGCGCTGATTATAGCCGTGCACGAACACCAGCGCCTGACGCCCTGGCGTCTTGCGGATTTTCTTGTTGAACCAGCTTTCGGCCTGCTTCTGCGTCATATCCTCCAGGCGGGTCGTGACGAAATCCGTCTCCGGGTTGCCGGGCACGGATTTGGGCCACTGCACCTCACCGGGCTGGCGCGCATTATCCGGCGGAATGGAGACGTCCACTTCCAGAAAACTGACCTTGTCGCCACGCTCGCCGCTGAAGACATCCGGCCCGTCCACGCGCTGGCGCACTGTCGCCGCCACCATATTGACTCGCGAAGTCCCCGGCGCATCATCCGGTACGGGAATAAGCGCACCATCCGGCCGCCCCGCGCAGGCCGTGAGCAGACCCACGACACACAGGCCGAGAAGCAGGTTACGCGTGCGTTTCAGGGCCATAAGCTGCAAAATGGAACTCCATGCGCATCAAGATAATTTCGGCCAGCGACAAACCAGACACCAGCCCCCGGCGCAATCCGCCCAACGCCCCTTCACGGGGCAAGACGTTCATCTTTTCTTAAAGTGTTCCCGCCGTGCCCGCAATGAGCGGCACAAAGCGTACTTTCATGATTTCCGTGGAGACATTTCCCGATTGCTGGCGCACGAAGCGTACAAGACTTTGCTCCTCATCGGGTAAGCCCAGCGGCATGACGAGAACACCGCCAAAACGGAGCTGCTCAATGAGCGCGGGCGGAATTTCCTCCGCAGAGGCCGTGACCATGATGCGATCAAAAGGCGCCCGTGCAGGCTGCCCCAGCTTCCCATCCCCCACATAGGCCACCAGATTACGCAGCCCGAGCACTTCGAACCGGGCCTGCGCCTGAGAAACCAACGTACGGTATCGATCCACCGTCACCACGCGTGACGCCAGTTGTGCCAGCACTGCGGCCTGATATCCAGAGCCCGTTCCCACTTCCAGAACAGTATGTTCTGCCGTGATATTCAGAACTTCAGTCATCTTCGCGACAAGGCTTGGCTGAGACATGCCCTGCCCGCAAGAAATCGGCAAAGCCATGTCTTCATAAGCATGTTCACGGAATTGCGGATCCACAAAAAGAGGCCGTGGCACCACCTCCATGGCACGCAGGACAGACGCATCACGAAGGCCGCGTTGGCGCAGCTCCAGAATAAAGGCCATACGCTCTGCCTGCGCAGAATCTTCATCATCCAGATTCATGCAAAGAATCCACAATCAATTATTAACCATTGAAAATATTGTCATTTGATCGGCAGTTCAAGCTTATCATAAACTTAAAGTTAAAGTTTAGATTAAGACCCGACCCTTCTTGCTCGAGAGACAGCATGCGCCCGGATGCGCTTCAGCCGCTTTTCGCTCCACTCACTAGCCTGCCGGGTATCGGCCCGAAGCTGGAGCGCCCTTTTGCGCGTCTTCTAGGCCGTGAAACACCGCGCGTTCTCGACCTGCTCTTTCACATGCCCTCCGGATTTGTGGATCGTCGCGCACGCCCGACAATCGCGGAAGCCCTGCCCGATACAGATGTGACACTGGAAGTGCAGGTACTGAGCCACAGCTCCCCACCACCAGGCAGCCGCGCACCGCACCGCACCTACGTGGCGGACGCTAGCGGAGAGCTGGTTGTCATTCACTTTCGTATGGATGACGCACGCCTCAACCACATGCTACCCATCGGCGAAACCCGATGGCTTTGTGGGAAAATTTCCCTTTATGACGGGATGCGGCAGATGACCCATCCCGATCGGGTTCTAGACGCAAACGGCATTGCCCGACTCCCCCCTGTGGAGCAGCTCTACCCCATGGTGGAAGGGCTCGCGCCCGGCCATTTGCGACGCACCCTTTCCGCCGCTCTGGAACGCCTGCCAGACCTGCCGGAATGGCTGCCGGCAAGCCTCACCAGCGGCCTCCTGCCTCCCTTTCGGGAGGCCCTGACACGCCTACATCACCCGCAAAACCCCACTGACGCCGTCGCCACAGGCGCGCCATGGCGTCGGCTGGCACTGGATGAGCTGTTCGCCCACCAATTTACCCTTGCCTTCATGCGCGCACGGGAAGAACGCTCGGGCGGCCGCTCAAGCATGGGCGATGGATCAATTTCTGAGCGTATTATCAACACACTACCGTTCAGTCTTACCAATGCGCAAGAGCAGGCACTGCGTGAGATCCAGCAGGATCTGGCCTCCGAAAATCGAATGCTCCGCCTGCTACAGGGCGATGTCGGGTCCGGCAAAACGGTGGTGGCGCTACTGGCTGCCGCCACTGTGATCGAAAATGGGCGGCAGGCCGCACTGATGGCGCCGACCGAGATTCTAGCCCGTCAGCATCTCGAAACCATCGCCCCTCTGGCCGAAGCTGCAGGCATTGAGGTCGCACTTCTCACTGGCCGCGAAAAAGGCAGAGCCAGAAAGGTGTTGCTTGAGAAACTTGAGGGCGGGAATATCCATATTCTGCTTGGTACACACGCGCTCATTCAGGACGATGTCGTCTTCCATGATCTGGCTCTGGCCATCATTGATGAACAGCATCGTTTCGGCGTTGAGCAGCGCCTCACGCTCACCCGAAAGGGACGTGCGGTCGATATGCTGGTCATGACCGCCACCCCTATTCCGCGCACGCTCGTACTCACCCTGTTCGGGGATATGGATTCCTGCGAGTTGCGCGAGAAGCCTCCGGGCCGGCAGGATATCGATACGCGCGCCCTGCCTCTGGAGCGACTGGATGAGGTGGTGGCCGCCATTCAGCGCGCCATTTCAGCTGGGGCCCAAGCCTATTGGATCTGCCCGCTGGTGGAGGAAAGCGAAACCTCTGACCTGACTTCAGCAACCGAGCGTTTTGAAAGCCTTCAGAAGATCTTCGGCACACAGGTTGACGTTGTCCATGGTCGCATGTCCCCGGCCGCAAAGGACGCCGCGATGACTCGCTTTGCGGCCGGGGATACACGTCTTCTGATCGCGACCACGGTGGTGGAGGTGGGCGTGAATGTGCCGAACGCCACGCTGATGGTCATTGAACATGCCGAGCGCTTCGGCCTGGCCCAGTTGCACCAGTTGCGCGGGCGCGTGGGACGCGGCGACAAAGCTTCCACCTGCCTTCTGCTCTACCGCGGCCCGCTGAGTGAAACGGCAAAGGCCCGCCTCTCCATTCTGCGCGAGAGTCAGGATGGCTTCCGGCTGGCGGAAGAGGATTTGCGTCTGCGCGGAGAAGGCGATGTTCTGGGGACGCGACAAAGTGGCCTGCCCGGTTTCCGCGTCGCCCGCAGCGAATTTCATGGCGCGGAGGTGGAAGAAGCCAGAAATGCAGCAGCCACAGCCATTCGCCGCGACCCTGAACTGACCGGGCCAGACGCTGAAGCCCTCCGCACACTGCTCTATCTGCATGAACGCGACGGCGCCGTGCGCTTGCTCTCGGCCGGTTAAAACGCCATTCTGCTAGGCAACTCACCCAGCGGCACATCTGGCGCAGATCAGCGCTTGTGCCGGCGCACAGGCGCATGGAGTTCATGCAGTCGGAAGACCATGTCTGCCAGGCACACCTCCACCACACAGGCCCAGCCACATGGCGCAAACAGCGCGCATGAAGGACGGATGAGCACCGAAGAGGAAGCCGCCAACCAGCCCGACACCACCCAAGGCGAGCCACCGCCCCTCATCACACCAACTCACTGCGGAGCACCAAAATCTGGGCCGCGCTGGCACAGTGCGCTTTATCAGCAATTTCTATTTGCTGCAGGCATCCTGTTTATGGTGATCGGCGCCATAGGCCTCGTGGTGCCGATGATGCCCGGCACCATCTTCCTCATTCTCGCGGCCTGGTGCTTTGCCCGCTCTTCGCCCCGCTTTGAAACCTGGCTGCTGACGAACCGCCGCCTTGGCCCCAGCGTCGTTCGCTGGCGGGAGAGCGGCGCCATTCCTCCCATCGCGAAACTGTTTGCCATGGGCAGCTTTGTCGTCACGCTTGGCGGATCATGGCTTTTGGGTGCGCCGGATATGGTACTGGGCGGGCTGGCCATACTCTTCGTGGCTCTGGGTATCTATATCGGCACCCGCCCGAACTCATAGAAGGTTATATTCAACTTTAAAAATTAACCATAAGTATATGATATAAATAGAAAATATCGCACCTCTCTCAAGTGATTAATTGTCCCAGATTCCAGCTCTGGCGATACCGGCCTACAGCCAATGTCTCCCGCCAGAGCCGCTTGAGCGAAACCGCCGTCCTCACTCCACCGTAACGGATTTTGCAAGGTTCCGGGGCTGGTCCACATCTGTGCCCATAATCACAGCCGTATGGTAGGCAATGAGCTGCACCGGAATGGAATAGACCATAGGAGCGATCGTGGCCGGCATTTCGGGCAGGATCAGTTTTTGCACCGCGTCCACGGACGCAGCCTCCGCGCCTTTTGGGTCCGTCACCAGAATGATGCGCCCGCCACGCGCGGCCACCTCCTCCATATTGGAGACGGTTTTCTCGAAAATGCGATCATAAGGCGCGATCACCACCACAGGCATGGTTTCATCAATCAGCGCGATGGGGCCGTGCTTCAGTTCACCGGCGGCATAGCCTTCGGCATGAATGTAGGAAATTTCCTTAAGCTTCAGCGCACCTTCCATGGCCAGTGGATAGGCCGTGCCACGGCCCAGATAAAGCACATCCTGCGTCTTCGCCAGCGTGCGGGCCAGAAGCTCGATTTCCGGAGCCAGCTTTAGTGTTTCCGTCATCAGGCGCGGCGTTTCCATCAGCGCACGCACGAGCTTGCGCTCATCCTCGCGCGAGAGATGCTCATTCGCCCGGCCGAGCGAAACCGCAAGGCAGGCCAGCGTAGCCAGCTGGCAGGTGAACGCCTTGGTGGAGGCCACGCCGATTTCCGGCCCGGCCAGCGTCATCAGCACCGCATCAGCCTCGCGAGCAATGGTGGAGGTGGGCACATTCACCACCGCAATCACCTTCTGCCCACACTCCTTGGCATAGCGCAGAGAGGCCAAGGTATCAGCCGTTTCGCCCGATTGGGAGATGACAATCGTCACGCCATCCGGGTCCAGCGGTGTTTCGCGATAACGGAATTCCGATGCGATATCGAGGCTTACCGGAATGCGCGCGAACCGCTCAAGCCAGTATTCCGCCACTGCCCCGGCATAAAAGGCTGTGCCGCAGGCCGTGATGGAAATGCTCTTGATCGTACGCGGATCAAAAGGCAGCTCCGGCAACGCCATGGTCTCGTTTTCAAGGTCAATATAGTGGCCGAAGGTGTGGCCGATCACTTCCGGCTGCTCATAAATTTCCTTGGCCATGAAGTGGCGATGGTTGCCACGATCCACCAGAAGAGCGCCAGCCGGCACAGTCTGCATCGGGCGCTGCACGATTGCGCCATGCTCATCATGCATCACCACGCCCGCGCGGGTCAGCACAGCCCAATCGCCCTCTTCAAGATATGCGATGCGGTTGGTGAAGGCCCCCAGAGCAATAGCGTCCGAACCCAGGAACATTTCACCATCGCCATAACCGATGGCCAATGGCGAGCCCCGACGCGCTGCAACCAGCAGATCGTCCTGCCCATCAAACAGGAAGGCGAGCGCGAAGGCCCCACGCAGACGCGGCAGAACGCAGGCCACCGCGTCCACCGGGCTCTTGCCCTCCAGCAAAGCGCGATCCACAAGCTGGGCGACGACTTCCGTATCCGTCTCACTTTGGAAGCTGACGCCCAGAGCTTCCAGCTCTTGCTTCAGTTCACGGAAATTCTCGATGATACCGTTATGCACCACCGCCACACGTCGTGTGGTGTGAGGGTGCGCATTGCGCTCGGTCGGCTTGCCGTGGGTCGCCCAGCGTGTATGGCCAATGGCAATGTCGCCATGCAGGGGGTGGCGATCCAGCTTGGCTTCCAGATGGCGCAGCTTGCCTTCGGCGCGGCACACTTCCAGATGCCCCCCTTCAAGAGAGGCGATGCCGGAGGAATCGTAGCCCCGGTACTCCAGGCGATGCAGAGCCTCGATCACCTTGCCCGCAACCGGCCCCTTGCCAAGAATACCAACAATTCCGCACATAAGCTGAAGCTCCACGTCCATATTGGCAGAATGGCAGGCCCGTTCAGGTAGAATCGGGAGCCTGCGCCAGATATTCCCAATCTACCCCGTGATAGGCATGGGGCAGAATCACTTACCTTTTCAGTTTCTGACTGAAAAAGACCCGTGGCGTATGCCACGGATGCTCGGCAAGCTTTCAGTTTTTGCGACTTTTTCCTGTGGCTGCAGCCCGGCGTGTGCGAAACTCCCGGGCCCAGCCTTCCTTTACAGTCTGCCGGCTGCGGGCCAGCGCCAGGGCATCATCCGGCACATTTTCCGTCACCACAGCACCGGTGCCGATAAAGGCGCCATTGCCGATGGTGACAGGCGCAACCAGCGCGCTGTTCACACCCACAAAAGCATCTGCCCCGATCTCGGTGCGATATTTGCCGAAACCATCATAATTGCAGGTGATGGTGCCGGCCCCCAGATTGGTGCGCGCACCCACATGCGCATCCCCAATATAGGAAAGGTGGTTCACCTTGGCTCCGGTTTCGATATGGGCGGCCTTGGTTTCCACGAAATTGCCAATGCGCGCCCCATCATCCACCTGAGAACCGGGACGCAGCCGTGCGAAGGGGCCAATGCTCACGCGGGCGGCCACTTGTGCGCCTTCCAGATGGGAAAAAGCGTGGATCACCGTCTCTTCCCCCACGCTCACACCGGGACCGAACACCACGTTTGGCTCCACCACAACATCACGCCCGAGCTTTGTATCGGCGGCGAAGAAAACCGTTTCCGGAGCGACCAGCGTAGCTCCACCCGCCATGGCGGCCCGGCGCAGGCGCTGTTGCAGAATGGCTTCAGCCTCGGCGAGTTGCAGGCGGCTATTCACACCCGCAACCTCTTCTGCATCGGCTTCTGCGGCAATGACGGCATGGCCATCGGCACGGGCGATCTCGACCGCATCGGTCAGATAATATTCGCCCTTGGCATTGGCGTTTCCGATGCGCTCCAGCAGAGCCAGCGCATGCGCCCCGGAAAGCGCCATGAGGCCGGCATTGCAAAAGCCGACGGCCCTTTCCCCAGCGCTCGCATCCTTCTCCTCACGAATGGCGAGAAGCGCATCACCCTCTGTCAGCAAGCGGCCATAGCCGGATGGGTCTGCGGGGCGGAAGCCCAGTACAGCGACAGCGGCTCCTTGCGCCAGAGGCGCGCGCAGGCGCGCCAGCGTTTCCGAACGAATGAGGGGTGTATCGGCATAGAGGATGAGCACGTCATCCACGCCCTGCTCCAGCGCGGCGCGCGCGGCCAGAACCGCATGGGCCGTGCCCAGCCGATCCTTCTGCTCGAAGATCTGGGCATCCGGCACCAGCTTGCGCGCCTCAGCCGCAACATCCTCGCGCCCCGGCCCCACCACAACGGCGGTGCGGGTTGCGCCGGCAGCCTGCGTGGTAGCCAGCACATGGTGCAACATGCTCCAGCCCGCGACCTGATGCAGCACCTTGGGCATGCGCGAGGCCATGCGCGTGCCTTCACCGGCGGCCAACACCACGACAAGCAGGCTGCGATCACTCATGAGATATCCTCCACCTCAGCGGTGCCCGTTCCATATCGCGACCGGCGCATCACCGGAAGCACCTTTCAGGCACCAATATGCAACCTAAGGTATATGCGCCAGGAAAACCGGATGCCGAACCTGCCTGATGCCCCGAACACATGGCCCGAACACATGGCCCCATGCCACGCTGCCACTGGACGTCATGCTCTCCAGCACTTAAGCAGAATGAATGACGGAAGGCATACGCAACATATCTTTCAAAAAGCATATGCCCCGATATAGCTTTTCGAGATATCTGGCATGAATTCCCCGCTTCAAAGCCTTCAGGGTGCCCGCGGCCTGTTCCGACCCGGCCCGCGTGCTCTCAATTGGCTGATTCCCCTTGGCATGGGCGCCGTCGGCTGGGCTCTCTACATGCGCTATATGGTGGTGCAACCGGCTCTTGTCGCGCTGGCCTGCGAGGCCGGGCTGGAAAGCGCGGGCTGTTATGCCCGCTCTGCCATTCTCATCCTCACGCATCTTTATCTGTTCGGGGCTATTGCCCTTGTGGTTGCGGCGATACAGCTCATCGCCCCATCCCTCTCTGCCTTTGCCGTTGGCATGGTGTTCGCGGGTTTCGCACTGGTCTTTCAAAATGAGATTGCCGGCGCTCTGGCAGCAATGCTGCTCATTCTTTCCTTTGCACGGCCCGGACCCGCCACAGCGTGAAGGACAACACAAGGCAGAGCGCACCGAACCACAGCGCCTGCCAGTTTTCCAGCGTTTCATTCAGCGGAACATAAATGCCGGCCACCAGAAAACCCCACCCGGCCACCCGTTCCGCCAGACCGCTGCCCTTGCGGTCGGCACGCTGGACCAGCAGTGGGGCCAGCAGGGCCAGAACAACGCCGGTGAGTGCATAATTGGGAAAATCCTTGTAACGGGGATCGAACACCAGTTCGAGCGCCGCCACACCAAGCGCCACAACACCAAGCGCCAGCATCAGGCTGGAGACAGCCGCAGCGGGGCGCATCTCACGCCGGAGGCCGGGCTCCAGCGCCACCGCCATGGGGGCCAGCCCCTGTCCGCGCCCGATCAGCGCCGGCATCGCCACGACAGCCAGAATCGCCAACACGACAAAAGCACCATTGCGCAGCCAGCCCACCCAGCCGAGGCTCTCCAGTGGCAGCACGGAAAGCGCAGCGCCCAGCGTCGTTCCTCCCGCAAGGGCAATGAAGGCGACAGCCAGCCATTCGACAGCTAGCATCCCTTCCCCGGAACGCCCGCGTCCAGACAGCGCAGCCGCACCAAATGACACGATGACCACGGCCAGCCCCACCGCAATATGCATGCGCCAGCCGGGAAAATCCTCCACCGGCGCCCCCCAGGCGAATTTCGGTTCGCGCGTATCTGCGTCGATAATGCCCCAATGCCCCCCAACCGTACCTTCACTGACGCGCTTCCACGGCTGATCGAATGCCTCGATGAGGTTCACGCGGTAGCCGCGCTTTTGCGCCAGAGAGAGCACATCCTGCACCACCCGCGCCTGATTAGAGGGGGAAGGCAGCGCGCCTTCGCGCATGCGCCCGGCGGAAGGCCAGCCGGTTTCACCAATGAGAATATCCTTGCCCGGAAAGGCTTCGGCCATGTGCTGGCGAATCTCGTCCACATGCGGGCCAGCCTCGACGGCTGAAACGGGCAGATCCTCCCAATAGGGCAGAATGTGGATGGTGATGAAATCCACATCATTGGCCAGCGCCTGATTACGCTCCCAGAACTCCCATACATCCGCATAGGTCACGGGAACATCGCCCACCTTCTCCTTCACCCTGCGAAGGGTCTGCGCCAGAGCGGAAGAGGTCATCTCGCCGCGCAACAGCACCTCATTGCCGACGATAACGGCCTTCACCACATCGGCATTGTCCCGCGCCAGCGCCGTTGCGGCCTCCACCTCATCGGTATTGCGGGCCGGGTCCGAACTCAGCCAGATGCCCAGCATCACATCCAGCCCATGCTTGCGGGCCAGTTGCGGCACCTTGTCCAGCCCCATCTCGATGGAATAAGTGCGCACGCAGGAGGTGATTTTCGCCAGCTGGGCGAAATCCTCATCAATCTGCTGTTCGGAGATGACCAGCCCCTTCATGAAGGGAGACTGCCCCTTGCGAAAAGGCGCATAGGAAACACAAGGTAGCTTCTGTCCGGCCTCCAATGGTGTGGAGGACATCTGCACGGGCTGGCCCAGCCATGTCCACAAGGCCGTGATGATGGCCCCAACCAGAATGGCGAGAAGAAGTGGCAGACGCACGGCAGACAGCATGAAGGCCCTTACTTTTGCCTGTGGCAAAAGCCCTTGGTTCAGCACGCCCGGAAGATGGGCAGGACCACCTTCCGGGGCCCGGGCGATGATCTATGTATCAGCCTCCATCACAGTCAAGAACGGACATTCACAATGAACGTGCTTCACCGGGAGGAGCAGGAAATTGCACAACAATAGGAAACCGCTAATTTGAGAAACTCCTGATTAAAGCTCTTTGTGCAAAAGTTTCCCGGAAGGCAGGTTCGCGAACCTGTCCGGCATTCTCATTGTCATGCCTGAGCGCCCCGGAAACTCAGCAATCCGGTGCGTCTGCGGCAAGCTTCGAGAAACTGCGCCGGGCATGATATGCGAGCCATGCCCCGATGCTGACAAAATCAGCATCTTCTCCTAACCTTCCCTGCGGCTCGTTCCGCCTTGTTCCGAAGAATATGGATTTCATGCAACGCTTCCGAATTTCGCAACTGGTCCGCGCCGCTCTTCTGGCCTGCACGGCCTTCGGCTTCGGCTTCGGCGCATTTTCTTCCCCCGCGGCTGCTCAGGATCAGTCCAGTGCCCCCCGGCCCCAGGCGCAGCAGCAGGATGTTCAGAGCCCGGAACAAAGGGCTCTGCAGGAACTGCAGCGCCGTTCGATTGATGAATATAACGAGGCGGCCAAGCTGCCGGGCACTGCGGGCCTGCCGGAATGCGTATGGAGCGGACGGCGCATTACCGCCCTGCTGTGGCGGGATGATCTCGACACCGCCCGTCGCCATCTGGACCTGTATGAGCGCTTTGGCTGCCCCATAGAGCATCTCAAGGTCGCCTTCCGCTGCCTGGTCCGGCAGGGCAATATTGACGCCAAGGCTCAAGAGCGCCTCGGTGGACGCGTGCACCAATGCTGGGTCAACCCGGATTATGTGCCCGCCGCACCTGCCACCCCCGCAGAACCGGAACCCGAGAAGAAGCAGGGTGAATGACACATAAAGGGTCTATTCAGCCCATCATGTGTCGAAACGAACGGCCTTCTGTCGAACCCATGCCACACTCACACTCTATGTGGCCCGGTGAATTGATTGGTTTACGCTGTTGCGGAACCAGATGCGCCGTGCCCGGAAACATCCTTCCGGGCTGAAATTTCCGGCCCTGTCGCGCCCTGTTGTGGCGTGCGGCGGGGCAGTATCCCCAGCGGGTGGGCTTGTCATGCGTACCGGTCTTGCTGTTGCGGCAGCAGTCATCATTGTTGCCACCTCCCTCAGCGCCGCGCTGTGGTATCTGATGCGGCCGCAGGTCTATGCGCCGGATATTGCCGGGCAGTTCGCCAGCCTCTCCTTCGCGCCCTATGGCCGCTATATGGACCCGGAAAAGGGACACCCTACCACGGAAGAACAGATCCGCTCCGATGTGAAGGTGGTCGCCCCCTATACCCGCGCCATCCGCACCTATGCCTCAACTGGCGGGATCGAGAAGGTCGCGCCGCTGGCTGCCGATGAGGGTCTCAAAGTCACTGTCGGCGCGTGGATCGACAAGCGCGAGGAACGCAACGCCCGCGAAATGAAGAATGCGGTGGAGGTGGCCAAGGCCAACCGCAATGTCATCGGCATCGTCGTCGGCAATGAAACCGTGCTGCGTGGGGAAAAGACCGGCAAGGAAATGGCCGAGTTGATCCGGCAGGTGAAGCGCCAGACCAGTGTGCCCGTCACCACCGGTGAAATCTGGAACACCTGGCTGGAAGAGCCGGAGCTGGCCTCCTCGGTGGATTATATCCTCGCCCATATCCTGCCCTACTGGGAGGGTGTGCCCGCCAATCAGGTGGTGGATTACACCATCAACGCCTATAATAGGTTGCGCGCCGCCTTCCCCGGCAAGCGGATCGTGATTGGTGAGTTCGGCTGGCCCTCAGGTGGCTTCAACCGCGATGCCTCTGTTCCCGGACAGGTGGAACAGGCCCGCATCATCCGTGATTTCGTATCCCGCGCCGACGCTCAGGGCATCGACTACAACATCATCGAGGCATTTGATTCGCCCTGGAAGAATTTCGAGGGATCCGTAGGCCAGTATTGGGGGGTGTTCGATGCCGGACGCCACCTGAAGTTTCCCCTCACCGGCCCCATTGTCGAGAAGACCTATACTCAGACCGCCATTCTGGCGCTCATCATGGGCTTCCTCTTCACCCTGCCCATGCTCTGGCTGAAGGGCGTCACCTTCATTCAGGGGCTGGCCATGGCCGGGGCGGCCAATGCGGTGGCCTCCTGGCTAGCGCTGGTGGCCGATTACTGGCTCAGCCACTATGTCTCCGGCGGTGACTATGTGACCCTAGCCCTGTGCGTGCTCATGCTGGTGCCGCTGGTCTTCGTCATTCTCTACCGGCTTGAGGAGCTGACCTCGCTGGCCTTTGGCCGCGGCCCCCAGCGGCTGCTGGACCAGCAGCCGCTGAAAGCCCCCACGCGCTTTCCCAAGGTCTCCATTCATGTGCCCGCTTATCGCGAGCCGCCGGAGATGCTGAAGCAGACGATTGATGCACTCAACCGGCTGGAATGGCCGAATCTGGAATGCATCATCATCATCAACAACACGCCTGACCCGGAGATGGTGGAGCCCATCCGCGCGCATTGCGCCAAGCTGGGTGACCGCTTCAAATTCATCAATGCCGAGAAGGTTTCCGGCTTCAAGGCCGGCGCCCTGCGCATCGCGTTGGAGCAGACGGCCGAGGACGCCGAAATTATCGGCATTATTGATGCCGACTATGTGGTGAGCCCGGACTGGCTGAAAAATCTTGTCCCCGTCTTCGAGGACCCTACCGTCGGTCTCGTTCAGGCCCCGCAGGATCATCGCGATGGCGACACCAGTCCGCTGCATCAGGCGATGAATGCCGAATATGCCGGCTTCTTCGATATCGGCATGGTCACGCGTAACGAGGATGATGCGGTGGTGGTGCATGGCACCATGTGCCTGATCCGACGACAGGCCATGATGGAGGCCGGAAACTGGTCCTCCGACACCATTTGTGAGGATACTGACCTCGGCCTGACCATTGCCGAGCATGGATGGAGAACCCACTACACCGCCCATCGCTATGGCTGGGGGCTGCTGCCGGATACGTTCGAGGCCTTCAAGAAGCAGCGTCACCGCTGGGCATATGGCGGGTTCCAGATCATCAAGAAGCACTGGTCGCGCTTCCTGCCGGGCAAATCCAGCCTCACACTGGCGCAGCGTCGGCACTTCGTACTGGGCTGGATGTCCTGGCTTGGGGCGGAATCGGTGGGAGCGGCTGTGGCGCTGGCCTCTCTGGCCTTTGTGCCCTTCGTGCTGATCCTCGGCATTTCGGTGCCGGCCTATGTGCTGACCCTGCCGATTCTGGCGACTTTTCTCATCTATGCACTGCACTTCATCAGCCTCTATCGGCTGCGCGTGCACACCACGCCTGCACGCATGCTGGGGGCTGCCATTGTGGCCAGTGCGGTGCAGTTTACGGTGGCCAAGGCGGTTCTGGATGGCTTCCGCTACAAGGATCTCGCCTTCGCCCGCACCGCCAAGGGCAATAACTGGCTGGCCGGTGCGGCTCGCAGCTTCCCGGCTCTGCCGGAGGCGATCATTGGTTCGGCCCTTCTGCTGGCGGGTGTGGTGCTGATTAGCACCAACTGGCACGATACGCGGGAGATCAATCTCTACGCTATGGCCCTCATGGTGCAAAGCCTGCCCTATGTGGCCGCTGCGATGATTGGCCTGTTTGAGTCATCCCGGCTGAATGACTATGCCTTCTGGCGCGCCGTCCACGCGAAGATCGCCCCCTTCCTGCCGCGGTGGATGACACGTGGCACTCCCAAGGCGATGGTAGACTGAACCGCTGGGCCGGCATGGCCGCAGCAGGCCGCCAATGGCAGAAGCCTGCTGCCCATGCCTGTTTTGTCCGCTAGCATGGCCGCCATGTCGGAATTTGCCCTGCCCTTCGGATTGATTCTTGCTGGCGGCCTTGGACGCCGCATGGCCTCCACCCATGCATGTGATGAGGCGGTGGCAGATGCCCGCATTCAGACAATGTCCGCGCCCCTCTTGCCCGAGCCTCCCTTGCCAAAACCCCTCCAGATGGTGGGGGGTGCGCCGCTGATCGGCCATGTCATCGCACGCATGAAGCCGCAAACACGCGGGCTCCTCATCAGCGTGAATGCCGATTTCGATGCCTATGCACGCTTTGGCCTACCGCTTCTGCCAGACCCCGTGCCCGGCCACCCCGGCCCACTGGCTGGCGTACTGGCCGGGCTGGAGTGGCTAGCGCGCGAGGTCCCCGGCTCCCCCCTGCTGAGCGTACCGGCCGACACGCCCTTTCTCCCACCAGACCTTGCCTTACGTCTCTCGGCCCGGCACGCAGCCTGTGGACGACCCGTCTGTGCGGAATCACACGGCCATATGCATCACACCATCACGCTGTGGCCAGCCAGCGCAGCCGGGCACGTGCGAAAAGCCCTGAAAACCGGGCAGCTTAAAGTCGGGACTATCCTTCGCGCGCTTGAGGTCGTATCGGAGAGATGGGAAGGGAGCAGCGGCGACCCCTTCTTCAATGTAAACTACGCCGCAGACCTCGCCGTCGCCCGCGCGCGCATCACTGCCCGATAATGAGGCAGGCTGCTGCTTGCGGCAACAATGGGGAGGGTTTAGGACTGCTGCCATAGCTCTTCGCACTGCGAAGATGCTGCTCAGTTCGCCCAAAGGATGAGGGATCCATGGACGCCACCAAAGACACCGGTGCCAAAGCGGCTAAACTTGGCTTGGGGGATAAAGGCTGGGATCTGCCGATCCGCGGAGGAACCATCGGACCCGACGTCATCGACATCTCGAAGCTTTATGGCCAGACCGGGATGTTCACCTATGACCCGGGCTTCACGTCGACCGCCTCCTGCGAAAGCAAGATCACCTACATTGATGGCGATGAGGGCGTTCTGCTCTATCGCGGCTATCCCATCGAGCAGCTCGCCGAGAATGGCGACTTTCTGGAGACCTGCTATCTCCTGCTCTATGGGGAACTTCCCACCGCTGCCCAGAAGGTGGAATTCGATCGCTCCGTGACCTACCACACCATGGTCCACGAGCAGATGAACCGCTTCTTCCACGGCTTCCGCCGTGATGCGCACCCCATGGCCATTCTGGTGGCTTCGGTAGGCGCGCTGTCTGCCTTCTATCACGACTCGACCGATATCTCCGATCCGCAGCAGCGGCTCATCGCGTCGATCCGCATGATTGCGAAGATCCCGACCCTGGCCGCCATGGCCTACAAATATTCGGTCGGCCAGCCCTTCGTGTATCCGCGCAACGATCTGGACTACACCTCCAACTTCCTCTCCATGTGCTTTGCAGTGCCGTGTGAGGAATTCAAGGTAAACCCGGTTCTCGCCCGCGCCATGGACCGGATTTTCATTCTCCATGCCGACCATGAGCAGAACGCTTCCACATCCACGGTGCGTCTGGCCGGCTCTTCGGGTGCTAATCCCTTCGCCTGCATCGCCGCCGGCATTGCCTGCCTGTGGGGCCCTGCCCACGGCGGTGCCAATGAAGCCGCGCTCAAGATGCTGGCAGAGATCGGTTCGGTGGATCGCATTCCCGAATTCGTCGCCCGTGCGAAGGACAAGAACGATCCCTTCCGCCTCATGGGCTTCGGCCACCGGGTCTACAAGAACTATGACCCGCGCGCGAAGATCATGCAGCAGACCTGCCATGAAGTGCTGAACGAGCTGGGCATCAAGGATGACCCGCTGCTCGACGTGGCGGTGGAGCTGGAGCGCATCGCGTTGCACGATGAATATTTCATCGAGAAGAAGCTCTATCCGAACATTGACTTCTATTCCGGCATCACCCTGAAGGCGATGGGCTTCCCCACCACCATGTTCACCGTGCTGTTCGCCCTGGCGCGCACCGTGGGCTGGATTGGCCAGTGGAAGGAAATGATCGAGGATCCGGGCCAGCGCATCGGTCGTCCGCGTCAGCTCTACACCGGCTCTCCCCGTCGCGATTATGTGGATATGGCCAAGCGCAGCTGAGCCTTCAGATGAAGCTGAAGCAAACGTCCCTTCAGCTTCATCATATCCCAGAGATGAAAAGGCCCGGATCCATGGATCCGGGCCTTTTTTCATGCGCATTATCTGAAGAGTTCCGTGGCGGCGCTTCAGCTTGTTTTAAGGTACAATCCGCTCGAAGGGTGAAAGCACCACGTACATGTTGGAACCGACCCCATTCAGACCGGTGCCGATTCTCGCCCTGTCTTTCCGGCCCAAGACTTTTTGGTCTGGCTTGGCAGGCCCCCATCGCAGACCCACCCATATGATAATCATGCCCGGCATACCGGGTGAACAGGAGACACCTCAGGCGATGACAGATACCCAGCCCGCCCTTTCCGGAATCAGCGCCGCGCGTCAGGGGCGTGCCGGCATCATCACACTCGACAGGCCCAAGGCCCTGAATGCGCTCGACCTGCCCATGGTGCAGGGTATGATGCATGTGCTCACACAATGGGCAGATGACCCGGACGTGGATGTGGTGGTGGTGCGTTCCACCCATCCCAAGGCTTTCTGCGCCGGGGGAGATATCCGCGCCATCCGCACGGCGAGCCTTGAGGGGCGCTTTGAGGATATTCACACCTTCTTCGCCTCGGAATATGAGCTGAACTGCCTGATTGGCGCTTACCCCAAGCCTTATGTCGCGTTGATTGACGGCTATTGCATGGGCGGTGGCATGGGCATCTCCATGCATGCACCACATCGCGTTGTCGGAGAAGGCGTGATTCTGGCGATGCCCGAAACGCTGATCGGCTTTTTTCCGGATGTCGGCGCCACACACTTCCTGCCCCGGCTTGCGGATGGGATCGGCCTTTATCTCGGCCTGACGGGTGCGCATGTGAATGCGGCGGACGCCATGGCCTCGGGAATCGGCACTGCCTTTGTGCCGCGCACACAACATGAGGCTCTGATAGAGGCTCTGGCGAAGGGTGAAGCTGTCGACAGTGCCATCGCCCGTGCCTCTGAGCCAGCCCCGGCCCCTTCCGCTCTGGCTGAGGCCCGCCCGCTGATCGCGGAGCTTTTTGCAAATGCGCCCTCTGCGCTTTCAATCGTTCAGATTCTGGAACGCACATCGGGTGATTTTGCCGCACAAACGCTGGCGACCCTGCGCGGCCTCTCTCCCACCAGCTTGGCCATCACCTTTGAGAATATCCGCCGGGGTGTCGCCCTCAGCCTGCCCGACGCGACAGCACTGGAGCTGTTTCTCAGCGCTCCTGTCACCCGCTCGGCAGATTTCATCGAAGGGGTGCGCGCCGCACTTGTGGACAAGGACCGCAGCCCGAAATGGCAGCCCGCGATGCTGGAAGATGTGGACCCGGCCACAATCGCGGCACTTTATGCCGGCGCGCCTGTCTAGGCCGCCCGCTCTCAGACGAAAATCTCAAGCCGGAGGCCGCCCTCTCCGGCTTTTTTCATGTCACAGCAGATCTGCCGGTGCCGGCAAGGCCGCCGTGCGCCCCTGCCGAGCCAGCCGCAGCACCACCTCTGCCGCGCGGGCGCTGGGGCCCGGCCCATGAATGGCGAAAATATCATCCATACGCTCAAAGGCTTCCACCTGCCTCGCACGTATCGGCGTATCCAGAACCACATCCCGCAGAGCCTGGCACAGCACCGGAATGGTGCAATATTCCTGCAGATATTCCGGCACCACATTTTCCCCGGCCACGAGATTGGCGAGAATCACGGTGGTGCCCTTCAGAATCCTGCGGGCAATCTGCGCTTCCAGCCAGCCAACCTTGTAGGCCGCCACATGAGGGATACCGGCCAGAGCCAGCTCCAGCGTCACCGTGCCGGATGCCGCAAGCGCCGCACGTGCCTGACGGAAAGCAGCATATTTTTCCGCCTCATCGGTCACGATGCGGGGCTGCACGGGCCAGTTGGCCGTAACGCGCCGCACCAGCCCTTCCAGCCGGGGCAAGGTGGGCAGCACCAGTTCCATGGGCAAATCCCGCGAAACCAGCCCCAATGTGGTGCCGAAATGCGCGCCCAGCCGCTCGATCTCCCGGCGACGGCTCCCCGGCAGTACCAGAACCAGCGGCGGCTTTGAATCACGACGCACCTGCTCCTCAAGCGAAGGGCGCAGAATATCCAGCCGCTCCAGCAGAGGATGCCCCACATAGAAGGTGGGCGGCCCGCCAAGGCGGCGGTGCACATCTGGCTCAAAGGGCAAAAGGGCCAGCAACGCGTCCACATAAGGCCGCATGGCTGCAGCCCGTCCCTCACGCCACACCCACACAGTGGGAGAGACATATTTCACAATCGGGATATTCGGATTCCGCGCCCGGACCCGCGCCGCTACGCGATGGGTAAAATCTGGAGCATCCACCAGAACCAAAACATCCGGTGGATTGTCCAGAATGGCCTCAACTGTCTGCTTCAGCCGGCGCAAGATCACCGGAAGCTTGCCCAGTACCGCCGTGATGCCGATGGCCGTGAGGTCTTCCATCGGGAACAGGCTGTCGAGCCCTGCCGCCGCCATGCGCACGCCGCCAACACCGCGAAAATGTATCTCAGCAGGTACACGACGCGACATCTCTTCCATCAGCGCGCCAGAAAGCTGATCGCCGGATTCTTCTCCTGCAACAATGAAGACGGAAAGCGGCCGCGCCGCCGCATCCTGCGTCAGCACATTCATCCCTCATCCGCGTCGGACGAAACGCCAAGCACGAACAGACCTGCCGCATCTGCGGCCTCGATCAGCCCGGCCACATCCGGCACCATGGCCCCGCCGGCTTCAAAAGCAATGCCGGCAAGCCCCGCCTCACTGGCCCGCTTGATAGAATCCGGCCCGAGGGAGGGCAGATCAATGCGTCGATCCTGCCCCTTCTTGGGTGCTTTCACCAGCACGCCCTTGCCAGCCGCAAAACGCAGACGACCATTGCCGCGCATCTCACCATAGCGGCGCAACATGCTGTCCGTGCCCTCGGCAGCCTCCACGGCGGCAACAAAGTCATCCACCACGATAACACCCTGCCCCACATCGAAGGGGCTGAGCACCTGCAGCAACATCATGCCTCTGGCAATATCGGCCCGATCCTGCTCGCTCGGGGCATGGGCCCCCAGAACACCGGCCGGTAACAGCATTTCGGGCGCAACCTCATGAGCCCCGAGCAAACGAAACCCTTGCTCGGACACCAGCCCAACAACACCGGAAAGCAAGTGATTGTCCCCGCCCCGAAACAGGCGGGCGATGCGCGGCAACAGCCGCATCATGGTCCAATCCAAGCCCAGATCGCACACACGCGGGCGGGTCACCGTGCCGACCATCACCACATCGCGGATCCCGCGCGCCCGGGCCTTGGCAGACACACCGCCCAATGAACCCAGACGAAACCAGTGATGATCGTAACGTTCAAGTGCCGGATCCGCGAAACCGCGAATGAGAAACAACACCACCTCGCGCCCCTGCGCTCTGGCAGCTTCAGCAACTGCGGCCGGAAAACTCCCGCCCCCGGCCACAATACCCAGCGGCTCCCTGGATACCGGTTCCGGCAGGGTGCAAGAGGGCTGTTCCTGTGCCGCCCCCGTCTCGTGAGCTGAGGACGGGTTCAAACTCACCCCTCCCCGACCACGCCCCGCGAGGGGTGACACAGGGAACGCTTGCGGTCTTCATCCACAAAGGCCACCACGGCAGCCGCGAAGGGCGAGGTTTCCACCTCTTCACGCACCTTCTCCAGCCGGCTGTCAAACGTGCCTTCGCCGAAGAACAGCTCACGATAGACCGCGCGTGCCGCATGAATCTGCGTCCGGCTATAGCCGCGCCGCTTCATGCCAATCACATTCAGGCCCACCAGCTTGCCAGCCTGCCCCAGTACGTTTCCGAAGGGAATGACGTCCTCACGCACGCCCGTCAGCCCGGAAATCATACATTGTGGGCCAATCCTCGTGAACTGATGCACCGCACACAGACCGCCGAGGAAGGTATAATCACCCACCACCACATGACCCGCCAGCGTGGCATTGTTGGCGAACATCACCTGATCACCCACAATGCAGTCATGGCCCACATGAGCGCCAACCATCATCATCACGCCATTGCCTATGCGGGTTTCACCCCGCCCGCTAGCGGTGCCGATATTGGCGGTGACATGCTCGCGAATATGGCACTTCTCCCCCACAATCAGCCGTGTGCGCTCACCCTTGTAATGGATGGATTGCGGCGGCGTGCCGAGCGAGGCAAAGGGGTAGATTTCAGTCCCGGCGCCAATGGTAGTGTCGCCCTGAATGTTCACATGAGCATGCAACCGCACCCCCTCGCCGAGAACCACATGTGGCCCGACGATGCAGTAAGGGCCAATTTCCACATCATCGGCAAGACCCGTCATATTCTCGACGCGGGCCGTGGGGTCGATCTTTGCCACGATTTCAACCTTCCATGATCATGGCGCCGACTTTCGCTTCGGCTACCAGTTCGCCCCGCACTTTTGCCTCACCACGATACCACCACATATTGCGCCGCCTGTTCAGGCGCGTCATGTGATATTCCAGCACATCCCCCGGCACGACGGGGCGGCGGAACTTGGCTTCGTCAATCGTCATGAAATAGACCAGAGAGGGCTTTTCCTGGTTCTTGCCCAGCACACAGACCACACCCGCGGTCTGCGCCATACCCTCAATGATGAGCACACCCGGCATCACCGGATTGCCAGGGAAATGCCCCTGGAAATGCGGCTCATTGGCGGTGACATTCTTGATACCGACGCAGGATTTATCGCCATCAATCTGCTCCACCCGGTCCACCAGCAGGAAGGGGTAGCGATGCGGCAAGCACGTTAGTATGCGCTGGATATCGGCGCAGCCCAGTTCGCGAACCTCGCCAGCAGTATCCTTCCCGGAAACGCTTTCAGTAGCGCTCTGCGGTGCGAATGCATCGCTCATTTGCCTTTTCCTTCCCCATCGACATCAGCAGAATGATGGTGTGGTTTCGCAGCCAGATTCTTGAGGGCTGTAATTTCACGAAACCATTCCCGCACCGGTTTGGCCGGCGATCCACCCCAGCGCACACCCGGCGGCACATCGCCCTTCACATTGCTGGAGGCAGCAATCTGCGCAGCCGTACCAATAGTGCAGTGGCCAACAACACCCACCTGCCCGCCCAGCATCACAAAATCCCCCAATGTGGTGGAGCCGGAAATGCCGGTCTGGGACACGATGATGCAATGGCGGCCAATCACGACATTATGGGCAATCTGTACCAGATTATCGATCTTGGTGCCTTCACCGATAACAGTATCCGTCAGAGCCCCACGATCCACCGTGCTATTGGAGCCGATCTCCACATAATCCTGGATCACGACGCGCCCCAGCTGAGGCACTTTGACATGACCGGCCGGGCTCGGCTGGTAACCGAAGCCATCCGCCCCGATGCGCGCACCTGCATGAATGATGACATTGTTGCCGACGAGTGCGTGGACCACGCTGGCATTTGGCCCGACCACGCTGTTACGCCCAATACGCACCTCAGGCCCCACAATCGCCCCGGCGCAGATCAGAGAACCTTCCCCGATCTCAGCCCCAGGACCAATCACAGCGCCGGGATCCACCGTCACACCCGATTCCAGTGAAGCCTTCGGGTGCACCACGGCACCCGGCGCGATACCATCCTGCCCGAAGATGGAGAGGGGACGCAGGGCCGAGGGGAACAATTGCCGTGTGACGGCCAGAAACGCGACAGCAGGCCGGGGGCTAACAAGAACAGCCACCCCTGGACGAACCTGCGAGGCAAAGCGCTCAGATGTGATGCAGGCCCCTGCCCGCGTTTCGCCCAGCTTGCCGACAAATTCCTTGTTGTCACAGAAAATCAGATCTTCCGGCCCGGCCACATCCAGGGCACCGACACCGGAAATGATGCGCCCTTCCAGAACAGCCTGATCCTCACCTTCCGGAACATGCAGCGCTGTGCCACTGAGTTGCGCAATCTCCCCAAGGGTCAGGGCCTTGGGCAAAGGGAAAAAGGAAGGCTGATTCATGGTGGGAACAGACCTGAAACAAGGCGGGCGCCACTGGGCCCGGGCAAAACCTGCCCGGGCCCTGCAGCGCCCGCATCAGACAAAGAAATCAGAAGCGCGTACCACCCGAGAAGCGGAACTCCTGAATATCATCATAACTGGCCTTGGACAGCGCCCAAGCATAATCGAAGCGCAGCGGACCAAATGGCGACTGCCACAGCAGGCTTGCACCGATGGACGAGCGCACCACATTCTCGTCAACCACACAGACATTACCCACGGAATTCTTCGTGTTATAGCCCGTGCTGTTACAGTTCACGAGATTAGAGTTCTTATAGAAGTTATCACCATCCCAACCAGCAATACCGGGAAAGATAGTCGAGCCGTTATAATCATAAACCGAACCAGCATCGACGAAAACAGCCGCCCGCAGCCCCATATCCTTAGGCAGGAAGGAAAGCGGGAATTGAACTTCCGCCGAAACACCCCAGTACAGCGTCCCACCCAGAGCGGTCGAGTTATTCTCAAGGCAGTTAAAATAGGCTGGCGTATCATTCAGAGCTGATCCACCAGCAGCTCTTGTAGCGCAGGGCGCAACGTCACGCGGACCAATACCCGAAGGCGCAAACCCGCGCACCAGATTGGGTCCCATGAAGAAATTATCCATGATCGCCAAGCTGTCGTCACCCCAAGAGGAGACATAGCCCGCCTGACCACGCAGCATCAGCACTGCATCGCCGAAGTTCAGCGGCGTATAATGACGCACATCACCGGTGGTGCGCAGGAAGTTCACATCACCCCCGACACCGGCGAGATCCTGCTTCAACTCGGCATACAGCCCCTTCGTCGGATTCATCGAGTTATCGAGACCATTGAAGGAGAGCGTGTAACCCACGGCAGACGTTAGAGTGGCACCATCCGCCTGCGCCTGACGCACCGCCCATGAAGCGCTGGTCTCACACAGAGCGAGTTCATCCCACATCAGCGGACCATAATCCGAATAATAGCTCGGATCACAGACCGTAATTTCACGCTGATAGAGATTATAACGCAGAGCCAGTGTCAGCTCATCGGTGATGGGAAGGCCAAGACGCAGACCACCACCCACCATATCGGTGGAGTAGTTTGTGTAACTGGTCGGGGTCGTTTCCTTCCAGTAAGCGTCAACGCCCGCAGCCATGCGGTAGCCCAAGAAGAAGGGCTCGGTGAAGGAGAATTCAGCCCCCTTGCTGTTCTCACCCCAAGACCCGGAGACCTTCACATACTGACCACGACCCAGGAAGTTCTTCTCACCCAGAGAAACCTCACCAATGAGGCCATCCGACGTGGAGTAACCACCTGAAACCGCGAATTCACCCGTGGGCTGATCCTCAACATCCACCACAAGGATCACACGGTCTGGTGCAGAACCGGGTTCATTCACGACCCGAACAGTCTTGAAGTAACCCAGATTGCGGAGGCGACGCTCGGCACGATCCACAAGGACGCGATTATAGGCATCACCCTCGCCAAGATCGAACTCACGACGGATCACCCAGTCACGTGTACGGGTGTTGCCACGGATTTCAATGCGCTCGATATAAACGCGCGGCCCCTCTTCCACCACGAAGAGCAGATTGATCTGCTTGGTGGCAAAATCGCGATCACCACGGGGGCGCACCTGCGCGAAGGCATAGCCGCGCTTGGAAACCTCAACAGTGAGATTCTCGACGGACTTCTGCACATCATCGGCATCATAGATCTGCCCTTCCTGCGCACGCAGAACCGAGCGCAGGGAATCGGCTGGAACCTCACGAATGGAGGAGATCACATCGACATTGCCAAACTTGTACTGGTCACCCTCATCCAGAACGAAGGTGATGATATAGCCATCGCCTGACGGATCGAGCTGTGCGGTCGCGGACACCACGCGAAAGTCTGCATAACCGTGCGTGAGATAGAAGCGCCGCAGCAGCTCCTGATCCGCATTCACGCGGTCCGCATCATAAACGTCGGTCGATTTCATGAAGGAGAGCAGACCACTGGTGGTGGTCGTGATGACATCCTTCAGCTTCCAGTCCGAATAGGCCTTGTTGCCGACGAACTTGATTTCCTTGACGCCGACCTTCTTGCCTTCCTCAACCTCGAACACCAGATCGACACGCCCATCGCCGCGATCAATGGTCACGGGGTTGACGCGCACATTGTCACGCCCGGCCCGGCGGTAAACCTCAACAATACGCTGCGTATCGGATTGCACCGTCGCCTTGGACAGAGCCCCGCGCGGCTTGGACTGCACTTCTCCGGCCAGAACCTCATCCTTGAGCTTCTTGTTACCTTCAAACGCAACCTTGTTGATGACCTGGTTCTCGGTCACCCGCACGACAATGCGGCCACCCTGACGAGAGACCTGCACATCAGAGAAGAGACCGGTGCCGTAAAGGGCTTTCCAAGCCTCATCGACCTTGGCAGGCGTATAAGGGCCGGAACCAAAATAGGAGCGGATCGTTTCCGCACTGACGCGCTGGTTACCCTGAACGACAATGCTGCTGGACTGGGCCACAGCGGGGCTCGCCACCAAGATGGCACCAGCCGCCGTCGACATCGCAGCAGTGGTCGCAATGCCGAGGGTGGCAGCCAGATTTCTCATCACCCGGAGCGAAGCAGTCATGTGGCGCACAACCTTAAGAAATTTCTACAATCACAAATCTGCCACGGCTGTGAAACGTTCGTGCCAGATTCTTACCCTGTCGGGCTGCTTGTACAGGCTTTTGGCTGAGGTGCAAACCACACCCGACCTCTGACCTGCGACTTTCCCGCGGACCGTTGCCCTTCGGACACGACCCGCGAGACCTCTAACCCCTTCACATTGCTGCAAGATGCAACACATCGTTCCAGGTAGCGAAGACCATCAGCATCAGCACCAGCGCAAGGCCGATACGGAAACCGACATCCTGTGCACGAGCGCTGAGGGGGCGTCCTCGTACAGCCTCGCAAGCGTAAAACAAAAGATGCCCGCCATCCAACATCGGGATGGGAAATAGGTTAAGCAGACCTATAGAAACCGATAGAACCGCCGCCAGTGAAAGCAAAGCGCCAAAGCCGAATGTGGCCACCTGGCCCGAAACCTGGGCGATACGGATGGGCCCGCCAAGCTGATCTGCCGATTCCCGACCGCTTACCAGCCCCCCGATATAATCGAAGGTGCGGGCCACCACATACCAGGTTTCCTGCACACCCATGCCCACGGCTTCAACCGGGCCATAGTGCTGCACCGTCACATCTCCGGAGGAGAGGGAACGGGAGATACCCAGAAGACCTGTGCGCTGTATATTACCAAAGGGATCCGTCACTTCCTTCAGTTCCGGCGTGGCCTGCAAGGACAACTCAGCCCCACCCCGCTCCACAATAAAGGTGAGCGGGGTCCCCGCATGGGTTCCCACGATGCGCTGCATATCCGAGAAGCTGCCGATTTTCTGCCCATCAATGGACAGCACCAAGTCTCCCGGCTCGAAACCAGCCTGTTCGGCAGCGCTTCCAGGACCAATCTGGTCGACACGCGGCGCGGCCACCTGACGCCCATACACCATGAAAACCATGGAAAAAATGACGATGGCCAGAATGAAATTGGCGATTGGCCCGGCCGCCACAATGGCCGCGCGCCAGCCCAGAGGCTGATAGAAAAAGCTTTGCTTGCGCTCCTGCGGGCTCATGCTTTGCAGCTTGGCCTCATCCGGCGTGGAAGCGGCATCCTCATCGCCATAAAAGCGGACATAGCCACCCAGGGGAATTGCGGCGATTTTCCAGCGCGTACCGTGGCGATCATTGAAGCCAACCAGCTCGGGACCGAATCCGATCGAGAAAGCCAGCACCCGCACCCCGGCGCGCCGCGCCACCCAGAAGTGGCCCAGCTCATGGAAGAACACCACTAGTGTGAGCACGAAGACGAAGGGAATGAGATAACCCAGCAAGGAACCGCCAGCCCCCAGCAGGCTCCCCATGAAACTCACATCGGAAACCGCATCCATGATCTGTTTCCCTACCCTTCATCCTGCCATCACTGCGTAAGTGCTCTTACTCTAACATTTTGTCCTGACATTTTGCCCATAGGATGGCCTTGAGGCAAAGATGGGCAAACGGACGCAGCCCGCAGAGACCTTCAGCCCCCGACCGATACGGCCGCAGCAGAGTGAGGCAGCCCGGCGGCCACACGTCGCGCCTCGGCATCCAGCGCCAGTGTCTCTTCCACGCTGGAAGGGGCCCGCCCCGCCGTCATCTCATCCAGCGTCCGTGCCACCATATCACTGATGCCATAAAAACCGATCCGCCCTTCAAGAAAGGCCGCAACCGCCACTTCATTGGCGGCATTGAGAATGGTCGGCGCACCGCCCCCGGCCTCCATGGCCGCACGCGCAAGGGCAAAAGCGGGGAATCGCTCTTCGTCCACGGCCTCGAAGGTCAATTGCCCAAGCTGGACCAGATCCAGCCGGCGAGCCGGAAAGGCCAGTCGCTCGGGATGCGCCAGACAATGGGCAATCGGCACGCACATATCCGGCATGGCCATACCGGCGACAACCGAGCCATCCACAAAGGACACCAGCCCATGAACGACAGATTCGGGATGCACGACCGCATCCAGCTGTGCGGCAGGCACCGCGAACAGATGGTGCGCCTCGATCAGTTCCAGCCCCTTGTTCATAAGGGAGGCGGAATCAATGGTGATTTTCGCACCCATGGACCAGTTGGGATGCTTGAGCGCATCCGCACGGGTCACATTTTCCATCTGCGCACGGCTTGTTTTGCGAAAGGGACCACCGGAGGCTGTAAGGGTAATCCGCTCCACCGCCCGCGCCGGCGCGGCTGACAGCGCCTGAAAAATAGCGTTGTGCTCACTGTCCAGGGGCAGGATTTCAGTGCCCTGCCGGGCCGCTTCCGCCATGAAGAAATCACCGGCAGCCACAAGGCATTCCTTGTTGGCCAGCGCCATGCGCCGGCCGGCCCCCAAAGCGGCGACGGAAGGCGCGAGACCGGCCACCCCCACAATGGCGCTCACCACCACATCCGCATCACGCCGGGCAGCCTCCAGTACAGCTTCCGGCCCGGCGGCGCTGGCAATGCCAGAGCCTTCAAGCGCCTCGACCAGAGCCTCTCCACCGGCCATGTCTGCTAAAGCAGCGAAGCGCGCACCAAGCTGGCGCGCCATTTGCGCCAGCGCCTGCGCATCCCGACCACCCACAAGGGCTTCCACCTGATAGAGATCCGGATGGCGGGCCAGAACCTTCGCGACGCTCTGGCCGATGGAGCCTGTGGCGCCCAGAACCGAGAGACGTGTCATCGCCGCATCCTTACCACATCATCAAGCCGACCGCGGGCTCCATCCCACCCCGCAACAGGGCAATCAGCAACGCCATCGCAGCCGCGACTATGAAACCATCCAGCCGATCCAGTATGCCGCCATGGCCGGGAATGAGACAGCCGGCATCCTTCACGCCACACAGGCGCTTGATAGAGGATTCGGCAAGATCCCCCGCCTGACTCATGATGGAGAGCAGCACCGCCAGCCCCACCAGAGGCCCCGCACCGGGCAGACCGGCGCCCAGCGCCAGAAGAGCGGCCGCCACGGCACCCGCCAGCACACCACCCAATGCGCCAGACCATGTCTTGTTCGGCGACACACGCGGCCACAATTTGGGGCCACCCAGCGTACGCCCGGTGAAATAGGCGAAGATGTCCGTCGCCCAGACCACGGCATACAGATAGAAAATGGCAAACATGCCCAGCGATCCACTGCCACGCAACGCCACCACGGGCACCAGCGCGGCACCGGCCACCACAACGCCCCAGAAGGCCCAACCGCGTTTTTCTGGTACCACAAAAGCACCAATCACAGCACCAGCCAACACCACAAGAAGGGCCAGCGGCAAAGATCCAACATGGAGTAAAATGGCCGATGCCAGCAGGCCCAGACCACCAATGCCGAGCAAGAGCTGGCGGCGGGGCAGGCATATCATCACAGCCCATTCATTGAGCACGATCACACTGGCCAGAAGCCACATGGCTGTGAAAGCCCAGCCCCCCAGCCATGTCACCGCCAGCACCACCGGCACCAGTACCGCGACGGATGCCGCACGATATTTGAGGTCGCTGCCTCCGCCGTTTTTCATCACGGAACCGGACAAGACGTGACACCACCAAAACGACGCTCGCGCCGGGCAAATTCATCCAGCGCTGTGCTCAGGCTGGCCTTGTCAAAATCCGGCCAGTTCACGGGCAGAAACACAAATTCGGCATAGGCGGATTGCCATAGCAGGAAGTTGGAAAGCCGCTGCTCGCCGGACGTGCGGATGATGAGATCCGGATCTGGAATATCCGTGGTCTGAAGGCGCGCGGAAATGGCCTCAACCGTCACCTCTTCCGGCATCATGCGGCCAGCGGCAACATCTGCAGCAAGCGCCGCAGCGGCGGATGCCACCTCCTGCCGCCCGCCATAATTGAAGGCGACCACAAGGGTCAGCCCCGTATTGTCGCGGGTCTTCTGCTCGGCCTCATCCAGAAGAGCGATGATATCCGGCCCCAGATTATCCCGCTCGCCAATCACCCGCACCCGCACATTGCTGGCGTTCAGCTCTGCAAGATCATTCCGGATGAAGAAGCGCAGCAGGCCCATCAGCTCCGCAATTTCGGCGGCGGGCCGGCTCCAGTTTTCGCTGGAGAAGCTGTAGACCGTGAGGTAGCGGATGCCCAGTTCGCGGGCAGCCCGCACACAGCGCCGCAATGCCTCCACGCCCCGGCGGTGCCCTTCGGCCCGCGGCAGATGGCGCGCAGTCGCCCAGCGGCCGTTTCCGTCCATGATGACCCCCACATGTGCGGGCACACGAACCGGAACCGCCGTCCCTTCAGACGGCGGCGCATATAGCGGCGTAGCTAGTTCTGGACTCACGGGCGGCTCCCCTCGCCTGTCTTGTGGGCCACAGCGCCTCAGACCGAGAGGATTTCCTTTTCCTTCTGTGCAAGGTTCTGATCGATCTCGGAGATCGCATCATCTGTCACCTTCTGCACATCCTTGGACAGGCGTTCGATCTCATCCAGACCGGTTTCGCCATCCTTCTCCATCTTCTTGAGAAGGTCCATGCCATCGCGACGCACATGGCGCACGGCTACACGAGCAGCCTCGGCATATTTATGGGCCACCTTCACCAGTTCCTGGCGGCGCTCCTGATTGAGCTCGGGGATACGCAGGCGCAGCACCTGCCCCTCAGTGGCCGGGTTAAGACCCAGATTGCTGTCGCGGATCGCCTTTTCCACGGCGGAGACCATGCCCCGGTCCCACACCTGTACGGAAAGCATGCGCGCTTCTGGCACGGAGACCGTCGCCACCTGATTCAGTGGCATGCGAGCACCATAGGCTTCCACAGTGATGGGATCGAGCAGATTGATCGAGGCGCGCCCGGTGCGCAGACCTGACAATTCATCTCCCAGAACGGAGATGGCGCCATTCATCCGGCGCTTGATATCAGACAGGTCGAAGGTCGCGGCGCTCATGACAATCCTCTTTCTTGCTTTCGCATCGGCCCGAAAGGCTCAGCTTTTATCCTCAAGTGGACGTTAAGGCGACGACAAAATGAAGAAACCGGTTCCGCAACGGAATCCCGCCCCTCAAAAAAGCTGAATTTATCCCCGGCCCTGTCTGTGCCCCAGAATGCGGCGATGGCGCAAGAGGCACCCTCCTTCCAGCAGGCAGAAAGACTCAGGGCTCCACAATGGTGGAGCGCCCCTGCCCGATGGCTGCGGCGGTAATGGAACCGGGCTCCTGCACGGCGAAGACAATGATGGAAAGAGCTGCTTCGCGCGCCAGCGCAAAAGCTGCCGCATCCATCACTTTCAGATCTTTCGCCAGCGCCTCGTCATGCGTCAGGCGGGTGAAGCGCACGGCATCCGGGTCACGCTTGGGGTCGGCGCTGTAGACACCATCCACATTGGTGGCCTTCAGCACGGCATTGCATTCCAGCTCAGCCGCACGCAGAACCGCGCCCGTATCGGTAGTGAAATAGGGGTTGCCAGTACCGCCGGCCAGAACCACCACCCGGCCACGGCGCAGGTGACGCAGCGCCTGCTGGCGCGCATAGGGTTCGCACACGGTCGGCATGGCGATGGCGGACATGCTGCGGGCCGGCACGCCGGCCTTTTCTACCGCCTGCTCCAGCGCCAGTGCATTCATCACCGTCGCCAGCATGCCCATATTGTCAGCCGTGGCACGGGCAAGATCCTCGCCCGCCACTCGCGCACCGCGCAGAATGTTGCCACCGCCCACAACAACAGCCACCTCACAGCCCCGCTCACGCAGGGCTGCAAGATCACGCGCAATGGCTGACACAGTCGGCGGATGAAGACCAAAGGCTTCCGACCCCATCAGAGCCTCACCCGAGACCTTCACCAGCACACGCGGATAAGGAAGTGCCTCAGAGCCTTCCGAACCCGGCCGATCAGAATCATCCATTACGCGAACTGACATGGAAGCCTCCGTCAGCCCTGACCGGCCGCAGCCGCGACCTCGGCCGCGAAATCGGATTCTTCCTTCTCAATGCCTTCACCCAGAGCAAAGCGCACGAAGCCCTTCAGGTGCACGGGGGCGCCAACCTGGCCCTCGGCTTCCTTCAGAACCTGCCCCACAGACTTGGAGCCATCATGCACGAAAGGCTGCTCGATGAGGGTGTTTTCCTTCATGAAGCTCTTGATGCCGCTTTCGGCGATCTTGTCCTGCACGTGAGCCGGCTTACCCTGATGCTTCTCCAGCAGGATGGCCTTCTCGCGGGCAATGGTCTCTTCCCCAATGCCGCTCTCGTTCAGCGCCATCGGGTTGAGAGCCGCCACATGCATCGCGATCTGACGACCAAGCGTGGTGAGCTTCTCGACATCACCTTCGGAATCCAGAGCCACCAACACGCCGATGCGGCCCTGACCCTCAATAACCTGACCATGTACATAGGTCGCCACGACACCGTGATCGACACTGAGCTTGGCCACACGACGCAGAGTCATGTTTTCACCGATGGTGGCCACCAGCGCGGAAACCTTCTCGGCGACTGTCAGTCCAGAACCGGGGAAATTGGTGTTGGCCAGAGATTCCAGCGTTCCCTCGGAATTGAGGGCCACCTTGGCGGCTTCACGCACAAATGCCTGGAATTCGGGGTTACGGGCGACAAAGTCGGTTTCCGCGTTGATTTCCACCATTGCAGCATGGAGACCAGCAGATTCCACAGCGACCAGACCTTCAGCCGCAACGCGACCGGCCTTCTTGGCAGCCTTGGCAAGACCCTTCTTGCGCAGCCAGTCGATGGCGGCTTCAACATCGCCATTGGTTTCGGTCAGCGCAGTCTTACAATCCATCATGCCCGCGCCGGTCTTTTCGCGCAGTTCCTTCACGAGCCCGGCGGTGATCGCAGCCATGTCCAATCCCTTCTTCTTACAACACGGCCGGCAAGGGTCCTCCCGAGCCGGCCGTTGGGGCGCCACGCGCCCCCTTTGCCTGTGATTCGTATCAGCCGTACGACAGGATCACTCAGCTTCGGAGACCAGCTCCTTGGTCTGAGCAATCCAGGCTTCCACACGGCCCGGCAGCCCCACTTCCTCACCGATACGCTGGGCGTCAGCAGCATCAAGGCTGGAAACCTGCCAGAAGTGGAACACGCCGAGATCATTCAGCTTCTGCTCGATCTCGGGGCTCACGCCGGCGAGAACCTTGAGGTCATCAGCCACACCGCGCGGGCCGGAGAGCGGCTCGAAGGTCGCCCACACGGAAACCTCGGCCGGCAGTTCTTCCGGCAACTCCAGTTCTTCCTCGGCACCCAGATCGATACCCAAATCGGACTGGCTGCGACCGATACCATCAATGGCAGCGCGGGCGATCAGATCGCAATAGAGCTGGATGGCGCGGCCGGCATCGTCATTGCCCGGCACCGGGAAGGCAATGCCTTCCGGATCGCAATTGGAGTCAAGGATAGCAGCAACCGGAATACCGAGGCGCCGGGCCTCCTTCACAGCGATGTCTTCCTTGTTGGTGTCGATCACGAACAGCAGGTCCGGCAGACCGCCCATATCGCGGATACCACCGAGGGCCTTCTCCAGCTTCTCCAGCTCACGGGTGAGCGTGAGACGCTCCTTCTTGGTGTAGCCGGAATTGGCCTCGGGACCCGCAAGGGTCTCTTCCAGCTTCTTCAGGCGGGCGATGGAGTTGGAGATGGTCTTCCAGTTGGTGAGCATGCCGCCGAGCCAGCGGTGGTTCACATAATACTGAGCGGAACGACGGGCTGCATCGGCCACGGCATCCTGAGCCTGACGCTTAGTGCCAACGAACAGCACGCGACCGCCCTGGGCCACGGTATCAGACACCGCCTGCAGCGCGCGATGCAGCGCCGGTACGGTCTGCGACAGGTCAAGAATGTGGATATTGTTGCGGGTGCCAAAGATGTACGGCGCCATCTTCGGGTTCCAGCGATGCGACTGATGGCCGAAATGCACACCAGCTTCGAGGAGCTGGCGCATGGAATAATCGGGGAGAGCCATTGTCTTCTATTCTCCGGTTGGACCTCCGCGGACGTACTCACGCTCCGTCATGGAGCAGAGCACCGGATGGCCCGAAGGCCGATGAGTCCGCGTGTGGGATGGGCGCGCATATACGTGAAGGATGACAATGAGGCAAGGGGCCAGCGGTAGACAGACACACTCTCCGTCCTCTTCGCCACAGATAAGAGGTATTATAGAACCCCAATCATCCGCGCTCACAATATGCATATATTCTATCAATTTTATATATTAAAGAATTGCTTTCCTGAACGGCCTCGCCCATGAGTGCTTCCGCACAAAAGTTGCTCCTATCCAGAACATGGCGCAGCATCACCATCATACGAGATGCGCGCCATACAGCGAAAAATCTGGTGACGAGCAGGCTTGTCAAACAGAATTCAAGACAGGAACAGCTCCGTATGAGCGCCGCGACAGTCCCCACCGCACCGAAGAATCGATTCTTCTCCTCATTCGGCCTTCAAGTGCTGGCTGGCCTGCTGCTGGGCCTTGCCCTCGGCCTTGTCGCGCGCGCCATGGGGCCGGCAGTCGATGGCGGCATGAATGCGCTGACCGTGACGCTGGATCTTGTGGGCTCCATCTTCGTGCAGTTGTTGCGGGCGCTAGTGCCGGCGCTGGTGTTTACGGCTATCGTGGCCAGCATCGCAAATCTGCGCCAGCTCACCAATGCCGCGGCGCTGGTGTGGAATACCCTGTTATGGTTCGCCATAACGGCCTTCATCGCCGTGCTGATCGGCCTGGCGCTTGGCATCATCATCCGCCCCGGATTTCATACGAGCGTGACCATGGCGGAAGCAGCCATGCCACGCACATCCGGGGCTTGGCTGGATTTTCTGCGCGGGCTGGTGCCGGCCAATCTGTTTGCGCTGGAGGCCAGTTCCCGGATCAATGATGCGCGCGTCACTACCTCACTCAACTTTAATGTGCTGCAACTGGTGGTCATCTCCATCGTGATCGGTGCTGCGGCGCTGAAGGTCGGAGAGAAGAGCGAAGCCTTTCTGGCCTTCAATGAATCGGCGCTGGCGGTAATCCGAAAAGTACTATGGTGGGTCATCCGCCTCACCCCCATTGGCACTGTGGGGCTATTTGGCACGGCCGTGGCCCAATATGGGTGGGATGCACTGGCGCAGCTCGGCTGGTTTTCGGCTGCGGTCTATATCGGCCTGGCTCTGGTGCTGTTCGGTGTTTACCCGGCGCTGCTGGCGCTGCACGGGCTGAACCCCCTGCGCTTTTACGCCGGGGCCTGGCCGGCCATCCAGCTCGCTTTTGTCTCGCGCTCGTCCGTTGGCACCATGCCGGTGACGCAGGCTGTGACGGAGGATGAACTGGGCGTGCCGCGCGAATATGCGGCCTTCGCCGTGCCTCTGGGTTCCACCACCAAGATGGATGGCTGCGCGGCCATCTACCCGGCCATCTCGGCCATTTTTGTCGCCGAATTTTACCATTTGCCGCTGGATCTGGCGGATTACCTGCTGATCATTCTGGTCTCGGTGCTGGGTTCGGCCGCCACTGCAGGCATGACAGGCGCCGTGGTGATGCTGACCCTCACCCTTTCCACCCTCGGCCTGCCTCTGCAGGGCGCAGGCCTACTGCTGGCTGTGGACCCGATTCTGGATATGGGTCGCACGGCGGTGAATGTGGCCGGGCAGGCCCTGGTGCCCACCATTGTTTCCAAGCGGCAGGGCATTCTGGACGAGGCCGCTTATAATGCGAAAGCCAGCATCAACCGGCTTGAAGGCGCGCCAGCCGAATAGGCGCGCCAACTTCAGCACCCTAGTTGCACCGTCCCTGCCTCTGCGTCTTCGACCGAGCCGCTCAGGCCGCCTCCACCGACACCACGCCGGGAATGGCCTTGAGCGCACCAGCGATCTGGGGGGAGACGGGGTATTGGCCACCAAGGCGGATTTCCACCTCCGCCTTGCCATCATCCATCAGCAGAACAAGGCTCACCTCGCCATCGCCCCGCGCGCTCTCCAGCCTTTTGGCGATGCTCTCCAGCGGCGCAGGCGAATTGAGGAAGATGCGCAAAGTCTTGTGATGTCGTGCAGTCGCCTCGTCCAGCTTCTCACAGGTCTGGATGGTGAGGCGCACATCCTCGCCGTTCAGCGCCGCGCCCACCATCATCAGCAGCGGTGTACCCGGCTCCAGCAGATCGCGATAATGGGCCAGCCCCTCGGAGAAGATGACCGCCTCGAAATGGCCGGACGGGTCCGACAGCCCCACAATGCCCATGCGCGAGCCGGATTTGGTGCGTCGCTCCTGCCGTGACACTACCGTCGCCGCCAGCCGGCCCGCCGCCGCGCCTGCGCGCACCGCACGGGAAAGATCGGCAAAGGTCTGCACCCGCATCTTCTTCAACGCATCGGCATAATCATCGAGCGGATGGCCGGTGAGAAAGAAGCCAACAGCATCATATTCCTTCTTCAGCCGCTCGGCCGGCAGCCAGGGCGCGACATCCGGCACATGAAGACTGGCCGCAGCAGGGCCGGAGCCGAACATATCATTCTGCCCCAGCACTGCATCCGCCTCCATGCGATGCGCCTCTGCCATCACGCTTTCAATGGCGGCGAAGGCGCGGGCGCGGTTCTTCTCCAGCACATCGAAGCAGCCGGCTGCGGTGAGACTTTCCAGAACCCGCTTGTTCACCATTTTCACCGGTACACGGGCGGCGAAATCGGACAGATCCCGGAACGGCGTGCCATTGCGCGCCTCCACCAGCGCCTCAACGGCTGCACCGCCCACCCCCTTGATGGCTGCCATCGCATAGATGATCTCGCCATTCTCCACCGCAAATTCCCGATAGGAGCGGTTGATGTTCGGGGGCAGAACTGTAATCCCCAGCCGCTGGGATTCCTGACGGAACTCGGCCAGCTTGTCGGTATTGCCCATATCCATGGTCATGGAAGCGGCGAGAAACTCGGTGGGGTAGTTCGCCTTCAGCCATGCGGTCTGATAGGCCACCAGCGCATAGGCGGCTGCGTGGGATTTATTGAAGCCGTAATCGGCGAACTTGGCCAGAACATCGAAGATCTGGTCGGCCATGGCCTTTTCAATGCCACCGGCCATCGCGCCATCCACGAAGCGGGCGCGCTGCTTGTCCATCTCGGCGCGGATCTTCTTACCCATGGCGCGACGCAGAAGATCGGCTTCACCCAGCGAGTAGCCCGAAAGCGCCTGGGCAATCTGCATCACCTGTTCCTGATAAATGATGACGCCGAATGTTTCTTTCAGATATGGCTCAAGCGAGGGGTGGATATAATCCGGCTTGGCGCGCCCATGCTTGCAATCGCAATAGACCGGAATATTGGCCATGGGGCCGGGACGATACAGCGCCACAAGGGCGATGAGATCCTCGATACGGTCGGCCTTCATGTCCACCAGGGCGCGGCGCATGCCCGCACTTTCAACCTGGAACACGCCCACCGTCTCCCCTTTGCCCAGCATGGCGTAGGTCTTGGAATCATCCAGCGGGATCTTGGAAATATCCAGATCAATGCCGCGCTGGCGGATGAGCTTCACGGCCTTGTCGATGGTGGTGAGGGTTTTCAAGCCCAGAAAGTCGAACTTCACCAGCCCGGCCTGCTCCACCCACTTCATGTTGTACTGGGTGACGGGCATATCGGATTTGGGATCGCGATAGAGCGGCACCAGTTCATGCAGCTTGCGATCGCCGATCACGATACCGGCGGCATGGGTGGAGGCATGGCGGTTCAGCCCTTCAAGCCGCACCGCCACATCAAAGGCCCGCTTGACCACCTCCTCTTCTTCGGCGGCGGCCTGCAGGCGCGGCTCATCCTTGATGGCATCCTTCAGTGAAACCGGGCTGGCCGGGTTCTGGGGCACCAGCTTGCAGAGCTTGTCCACCTGCCCATAGGGCATTTCCAGCACGCGCCCCACATCGCGCAGCACGCCGCGGGCCTGAAGGGTGCCGAAGGTGATGATCTGCGCCACCTGCGCGCGGCCATAACGCTCCTGCACATAATGGATCACCTCGTCGCGGCGCTCCTGACAGAAGTCCACGTCAAAGTCCGGCATGGAGACGCGATCAGGGTTGAGGAAGCGCTCGAACAGCAGGTGAAAGCGCAGCGGGTCCAGATCCGTAATCTGCAGGGAATAGGCCACCAGCGAGCCTGCGCCCGAACCACGCCCCGGCCCCACCGGAATGCCATGGGCCTTGGCCCATTTGATGAAGTCCGACACGATGAGGAAGTAGCCGGGAAACTTCATGCGGGTAATGATAGAGAGCTCATAGGCGAGCCTCTTCTCATAATCCTCCACCTCCAGCCCCTCGGCCGGGCCATGCTTTTCCAGCCGCTGCGCCAGCCCTTCGCGGGCCTGCCGCTCCAGCTCGGCGGCCTCGGCTTCAACCGGATCCTGCCCCTCCTCACTCTCATCCGCCGTGGTGAAGCGCGGCAGAATGGGTTTCACCGTGCGCACGCGGAAAGCACAGCGCTGGGCAATTTCCACCGAATTGTCCGTGGCCTCCGGCAGATCGGCGAACAGCTCCAGCATTTCCGCACGGGTCTTGAAGCGATGTTCCGGAGTCAGACGGCGACGATCCTCATCGCCAATGATCTTGCTTTCGGCGATGCAGATCAGCGCATCATGGGCCTGATAATCATCTCCACTGGCGAAGAAGGGCTCATTGGCCGCCACCAGCGGCACGCCCTTGCCATAGGCCAGATCCAGCAAGGCCGGCTCCACCAACTTTTCGGATTCAAGGCCGTGGCGCTGCAATTCGATATAGAGCCGGTCATCGAAGATGGAGGCCAGCTTCTCCAGCCGGTCTGTCGCGAAATCGACATGACCGCCGGCCAGCGCCATATCCAGCGGCCCCGCCGGCCCGCCGGTGAGTGCAATCAGCCCCTGATGCGCTTCCGAGAGCCAGTCCAGCAGGATGCGCGGTTCATCATCGCTCTCCGTTTCCAGATAGGAGCGGGAGACGAGATACATGAGGTTCCGCCAGCCCTCCTCACGCTGGGCCAGCAGTACGATGCGCGGCCGGCGCGCTCGCAGAACGCCCCTTGGGCCGGGTGGCTCCGGCACATCCAACGCCAGCGAAACACCCGCAATGGGCTGAATACCCGCGCCTGACATTTTCTCCGAAAACTCAAGCGCACCAAATAGATTGCCGGTATCCGTCAGCGCCATGGCCGGCTGCTTGTCTTCCGCCAGAAGCTTCTGCAGCTTGCCCACAGGCAGCGCGCCTTCCAGCAGCGAATAAGCCGAATGCACATGGAGATGAATAAAACCGGGTCCGGACATCAACTCTCACCTTCTGGACTTTTGCCGGAGCGCTATTGGCTGGGCCGCCACAACAGCGGGTGTCTCATCCGCAAGGCGAGTCACCAGCCCGGCATACCTGCTTTTTATGTTGAGGCCATTCCCCTCGACAAGTCGACATGGCACAAGCCAGCTGACACATTCTTGAGGCGCGCAGTGGTCCTTCCTCATTTTTGAAGGCCGGAAAAGGCGGAAGCAGGATAGACGGTGAAGCGGCAGATCTTTATCCATATCGGAACCCACAAAACAGGCACCACATCCATTCAATCGCTGTTGTGTCAGCGGGCCTCGCGCCTGCAACGAATTGGCATCCATGTTCCGCAGGCCGGCCGCGCCTTTCCCAATTTCGCCGGACATCACAATATCGGCTGGATGCTACGTGGAGATGAGCGCGCGAACCCGGCCCTCGGAGGCCCCGATGAGCTGGCTGCTGAACTGGCCGGAACAACGGCTCACAAAGCCGTGATTTCCGCTGAGGGGCTGCAGTTTCTGGTGGAGCGGCCGGAGCTGATCGAAAAGCTGGAGCACACCCTGCAGCAGGTCGGCTGGCAGGCGAGCTATGTGGTGTTTCTGCGGGACCCGGCGAACTATGCCATATCCCTTTATAATGAGATGCTGAAATTGCAGCCAGATTTGTCGCTTGCAGATTTCACCGCGCCCATTTTGCAGCAGGGCCGTTTTCTGCGCTTCGACGATAACAGCTTCTATTTTGATTATGAGGCCTTTCTGGCGCGGTGGCGAACGGGTGGGCGTGGGCAGATTGATATCTATTCCTATAATACCGCCAGTGCCGGCATTGGTGTGCCGGAAACCTTCCTCACGGCCATTGGCGCACCAGCGGCTTTGTCCATCACGCGGCAGGCGCGCACGCCACGGCAGGTCTGGGGGGATATGATGGCCCGGATGCGCCGGAGTTCCGCCAGCCCCACCTTTTCGGCGGCCCGTCTCAACCAGAACGAGAACCCTGTGACAGATGAGATGCGCCAGCAAGCCGAACGGATCGGCGCGGCCTTCCAGCCCGGCTTTGAGCGCCTAACGGCGCATTGCAACAGGCCAAATGTACTGAAACAAAATTAGAGGTGAACAGAAGGGAGGCATGACGGTTCTGGTCGCTTTCAAAGCACCCATCGCACACAACGCCTATAACTTTGAATTTTATATCTTTAAATTGTATATGCGTATACAATTTAAATTCTTAGAATTGTACACCAACACTGCAGGTCTCATAAAAGCATGGGGAAACCGTCGTGCTTTTTTGCAGCACAACTTATCCGCACCCATCCCCGTCAGAACATTCAGAAATGACTGAAGCTACCGCCATCAAGCTCCATCGGCTGTCCATCCCGATCATGAATGCTCAGCCCTGAAGCAGCGCATGCTTCACCAATATGGTATACACTTATACCCATTTCTGCGGCAGATGAAACAAACTGAGGCAAAGCACCATGGGGCATGGTTGCGAGGATTTCATAATCATCCCCGCCCCCCAGAACGGTGCGCAGCAGTGACGAGTCCGCCTGCACCACCGCAGCGGCCGCACTGGAGAGCGGCACACGGCCTGCATCCAGCCGCCCCCCGCATCCAGAGGCTGCCAGCATTTTGGCAAGATCGCCGGCCAGACCATCTGAAACATCCATCGCTGCCGCAGCATGGGCGCGCAGCGCAGGGGCCAGCGCAAGACGCGGCTGCGGATGCAGATAACGATCCAGCAAATGGGCGCGCTGCTCATCGTTCAAGACAGTAAAAGCCGGGTGTGAAGGGCTCTGTCGCAGCATCAATCCAAGCGCGGCATCGCCTATGGTGCCGCTCACCACAATGGCCTGCCCCGCCTTTGCCCCGGTGCGCGGCACGAACTGCCCTTTCGGAACAGATCCCAGCGCCGTGATGGACAGCGTCAGGGGCCCCGGTGTCGAGACGGTATCTCCCCCCAGAAGCGGGCAGCCATAGTGCCTGCAATCAGCCCCCAGCGCTTCGGCGAAGGCGGCCATCCAAGCATCTGCCTGACCACCAGCCTGCTCTTCAGCAGAACGCCCGGCCCCATCTTTCGGCACGGCCAGGGCCAGCAAAGCTCCCAGCGGCACCGCACCCTTGGCGGCAAGATCTGAAAGGTTGACCCGCATGGCCTTGCGGGCGATGGAGGCTGGCGGATCATCTGGGAAGAAGTGCACCCCGGCCACCAGCGCATCCTTGGTTAGCACCAGTTCATGCCCTTCTGGGGGCGCCAGCAAGGCGGCATCATCCTGCAAGCCGAGCGCCGCCGGCGCACCTGCGTGTGGACGGAAAAAGCGGGCGATGAAGGAATCTTCTCCCGAACCACCGCCCTGCATCTCAAACCGCTCCCGGCCCCGTCAGGCCCGTAGCAAATTCGTGCGCGCGCAGATCATGCGCCAGCTTGTCCAGCACCGCATTCACCATACCGGTTTCGTCGCGGTCCAGAAAAGCACCGGCGACATTCACATATTCGGCGATGACAACACGCGCAGGCACATCATCCAGCATCAGCAACTCGAAAGCTCCGGCTCGCAGAATAGCGCGCAACACGGCTTCAACGCGGCTGAGCGGCCAGTTATCCGCCAGCACCTTGTTCACCAGAGGATCAATGCGGCGCTGGTCTTCCAGCACACCTTCCACCACGGTGCGAAACAAGCGCACATCCGGATCTGCGAGTTGCACGCCCTCCACTTCATGCCCTAGCCAGAAGGTCTGGAACTGAGCGAGAATATCGTGAAGCGGGGTCTGGGCAAGGTCCATCTGGTAGAGCGCCTGCACCGCACCAAGGCGGGCCGCGCTCTTCTTCATGGGCTTGCTACTGCCCTTGTTACCCCCGTTGCCGGCGCTCTTGGCAGGTCCCGTGCTCATCATTGCTCCAGCCTCCGCTTCAGGCGCAACAGGGAAAGGGCGGCCTCTGCCGCGCCACCACCCTTGTTGCCCTCACGCACCCGCGCGCGCTCCCAAGCCTGCGCCTCGGTTTCCACCGTGAGAATGCCATTGCCCACCGGCATGGCATGGCCAATACCCACATCCATGATGCCGCGCGCGGATTGTTCCGCCACGATTTCAAAGTGATAGGTTTCGCCACGAATGATGACGCCAAGGCCGATCACTGCATCCACCATCTCGCCACTCATTTCGGCGGCCTCGATGGCGATTTCGGCGGCGACAGGCACTTCCAGCGCGCCAGGCACGGTAATCACCTCGACTTCGACGCCAGCGGCTTCCAGCACCGCACGCGCACCCGCCAGCAATTCGTCGGCCAGCGCTTCATAATAGCGCCCTTCAACAATGAGAACGCGCGCGCCATCCAGCGGCTCGTCAGCCGTTGCGGCACTTTCCCTGCGCGTGGTGACCATGAACTCTCTCCAGAATGATCAAGAGGCGCGCCCGGCCGGCGGACCTCCCCTTGCAGATGCTGCCGGCACACATTGCCGACCCATCACCTGCTGATGCTCTATTGCATTTTGCCCCGGCATTGAAACGCGAAAATGCACGCCCTGCCCGGATGCCCTGTTTTTTCGCCCTCAGCCGCGCGGAAACTCGGCCAGACGCGCCGCATAGCGGGCCATCACATCCGCCTCGAAATTCACCGCATCACCGCGCGCAATGCCTCCCCATGTGGTGGCGCCCAGCGTGTGCGGAATGAGAAGGCATGAAAAGCGGCAGCCATCCACGCTGTTCACGGTCAGCGATGTACCATCCAGCGTGACAGACCCCTTAACGGCCACGAAACGCGCCAGCTCAGCAGGCACCTCGAAAACGAAGCGGGTGGTTTCACCCAGATCATCGCGCTCCACAACCTGCGCCAGGCAATCCACATGGCCGCTGACCACATGGCCGCCCAGCTCATCGCCCATCTTCAGCGCCCGCTCCAGATTGATGCGACGGCCCGGCTGCCACTGCGCCACCGTGGTGATGGCGAGAGTTTCCGGGGCCGCATCTGCAGTAAAATGGGTCTTGCGGGTATGGCCTAGCTGCACGGATGTCACCGTCAGGCACACACCTGCGCAGGCAATGGAAGCCCCAAGCGCAATGCCGGCGGCCTCATAATCCGTCGCGATGGTCAGGGTCTTCACCTCGCCATGCGCATCAACGGACACCAAATCGCCCACATCGGTGATGATGCCGGTGAACATGCCTTTTCTCCCGAAAGATGTGCGCTTCAGAGCGCCCGGAGTTCAGGCCAGAACAGAGCCTTTTCAACCTGCGCCGTGGCGCGGCTGATTTGCGCCTTTCTAGCGCCGAAAGGCAGCCCTGCCCACCCCTTGGCGCCCTGCTTGAGACAGCAGGCTCAGTTCCTGTTGAAGTCGGCAATCTTGCCGATAACGTCCGGCCGCTGGGCGAAGATGAAATTGTTGTAGTAGATCATGCCCGGGCGACGGCCTGTGCCCTCCTCGTTCAGGGCCGCAACATTCTGATGCGTGGCCTTGTCGAAGCTCTCAATGGGGTTCAGCTTGCGACCATCGAAGAAGAAGCCCTTGTAGCCCAGCGGCTCCAGCCGGGCCCTCAACATCTCGATGGAGCCCTTCTTGTGCCGCTCCTCCGCCTCGATCAGCAGGGTGGGATGCGCGCGGCCAAGGGTTCCAAGGCTGCCATCCACGGCGGCGACTTCATGGCCTTCCACATCAATCTTGATGAAATCCACCGGCCCGCTCACCACATCATCCAGCCGACAGGTGGCCACGGTGAAGGTATCCACCCGCGCGCTGGCCACCTTGTCGAGTGCCCCATGCTCGATGGTGCCCAGTGCAGCCGCATTGGCCGGCACCTCAAGTGTGACACTGTCGGCATGGTCACTGGCGGCACTGTCATGCACCTCGAGTTGGCCCGTCTTCATGGCGCGGGCGAACCGCAGACGCATGATGCGGGTCAGGCGCGGATTGGGCTCAAACGCCTGCACCTTCGCCCCCAGCTTCAGGAACCAATAGGTGTAAAGCCCGCGATTGGCCCCCACATCACACACCACATCGCCCTTGCTGACGAACAGTGGCAGAAGCCGGATCTCCGCTTCCCCATCCTTGATCGCCTTTTCATCTCGGATATCGGACATGATCCCGAAGAGTTTCGGAAAGTGCGTCTCGATGAAAGGCTTGATGGATTTGAGCATGAGCCGCTCCGGTCATGAAGGGGGCGTGGCATGGGCCGCCATGTCACCGTGAAATCTACAGAAAAACAAAGGCCAAACTATTCTATAAGGCACATGAAGCCAGCGGGAAATGAGCAACAGCAAATCCCCTTCAGGCTATACACACATGGGGCGCGTTCAGCGACGCCATAATCTCACAAGCTGGTCTGCCCCCAGATCCGTGCGCTCCACTTCGGCGAAACCCACCGGGCTCAGAAGATGATGGGATGGGCGGCCGGCAAACGCATCCACCGCATCCGCGCCCAGCACCACGGGGCTGGAAAACAAGGCCAATTCATCCACCAGCCCATCTGCCAGAAAAGCGGTGGCCACCATGGGCCCACCTTCCACCATCAGCCGGGTAATGCCCAACAGACCCAGAAGTTTCATCACAGCCGGCAGATACAGACGCCCGCCACGCCCGCGCGGTACACGCAACACCTCAATCCCTCGCTCCGCCAGCGCGGCTTCGCGCCCGGCTTCGGCATCTTCAGCGCCGATCACCCACACCGGCACATCACAGGCCGTGCGCACCAGCGCCGAATCCAGTGGCAGCTCTAGTGCACTATCCAGCACGAGACGCACCGGAGAGCGGTCCTCATAGCCTTCCAGACGGCAGGTCAGCATGGGATCATCCGCCTTGACCGTGCCAATACCCACCAGAATGGCATCCATATGGGCGCGCATCATATGAGACCGCGCCCGCGCCTCCGCCCCGGTGATAACAGCCGGACGCGGCCCGGGAAGGCCAGCCTTGCCATCTGCCGAAAGCGCCAGTTTCAGCAAGACATGCGGGCGACCTTCCGTCACACGCAGAATGTGGCCGGCATGATCATGCAAGGCAGCTTCCGCGCCCACACCGGCAGAAACCCAGATGCCGGCGGCGCGCAGACGGGCAATGCCGCGGCCCTTCACGCGCTGATCCGGATCTTCCACAGCCACCACGACGCGCCGCACGCCGGCTGCGATCACCGCATCCGCACAAGGTGGCGTACGTCCATGATGGGAACAGGGCTCCAGCGTCACATAAAGCGTGGAGCCGATGGCCGCCTCCCCCGCCTGTGCAAGAGCCTGCGGCTCGGCATGGGGCCGGCCTGCGGGCGCTGTCGCCGCCGAGCCAATCACCTGCGGGCCATGCGCACTATGACGGACGATCACCGCCCCGACCGAGGGGTTCGGCCATGTGCGACCCAAGCCTGTGCGCCCCACGGCCAGCGCTTCCGCCATGAAGCGCTCATCCTCCTCCGGCGAGGCCACGCCTGCGGTTGAAGCCGATGACGCGAAGGAGCCCTTAGCGGCAAAATCAGAGGATGAAGACATACTTATTGCAACCCGCGCTGCGCGGAAGGCGCGCCTGAAGACGATGCCGCCTCTTCAGAATCAACGGGCTCATCACGTGCCATATCCACGCACCCGCCCGTAGCCCCCGCCTCTTCGACAAGCTGCCCCAGTTCGGCCAGCGCATTCTCGAAATCCTTGGCCTCGCGAAAATCACGATAAACCGAGGCGAAGCGCACATAGGCCACATCATCAATCTGCTTCAGCCCCTCCATCACCATCTCTCCGATGATGCCGGAGGAGACTTCCGGCTCGCCCAGACTTTCCAGCTGTCGCACGAGGCCAGAGAGCATCCGCTCCACCCTGTCATGATCGACAGGACGCTTGCGCAGCGCCACCTCAATCGATCGCGCCAGCTTGTCCCGATCAAACGGAACACGGCGACCGGAGCGTTTCAGCACAATCAGCTCGCGCAACTGCACACGCTCGAAAGTGGTGAAACGTCCGCCACAATCCGAGCAGATGCGCCTGCGGCGGATGGCCGTGCTGTCATCGGTCGGCCGGCTATCCTTCACCTGAGTATCCAGGCTGCTGCAATAGGGGCACCGCATGACAAACCGCCTCCGCCGCAAGTCATATCCCTTAGGGCATCATATCCCTTAGGACATCAGAGCCCTGATATCAGAGACCCGGATAGATGGGGAACTTCTTCAGCAGTGCGGCGACCTTGCCCCGCACGGCCTCTTCCACCAGCGAATCCTCATCCGTCTCCTTCTGGGAGAGCACATTCAGCACCTCGGCGATGAAATCACCGATCTGCCGGAACTCATCCTTGCCGAAGCCGCGCGTGGTGCCCGCCGGCGTGCCAAGACGCACACCGGAAGTGATGAAGGGCTTTTCCGGGTCAAACGGAATGCCGTTCTTGTTGCAGGTGATGTGGGCGCGGCCCAGCGCAATCTCCGACACCTTGCCAGTAAGGCCCTTGGGCCGCAGATCCACCAGCATCAGATGGGTATCGGTGCCGCCGGAGACGATATCGAAGCCGTGGCCCTTCAGGGTTTCGGCCAGAACCTTGGCGTTCTCCACCACATTGTGCGCATAGGTCTTGAATTCGGGGCGCAGCGCCTCACCGAACGCCACAGCCTTGCCGGCGATGACATGCATGAGCGGCCCGCCCTGAATGCCGGGGAAGATGGCGGAATTGATCTTCTTCGCCAGATCCTCGTCATTGGTCAGGATCATGCCGCCACGCGGGCCGCGCAGTGTTTTGTGCGTCGTGGTGGTGACAACATGGGCATGTGGGAACGGGCTGGGATGCGCGCCACCCGCCACAAGGCCGGCGAAATGCGCCATGTCCACCATCAGCAGTGCACCCACGCTGTCGGCAATCTCGCGCATTTTCGCGAAATCAATATGGCGCGGATAGGCAGAACCACCCGCCACAATCAGCTTCGGCTTGTGCTGGGCAGCAAGGTTCGCCACCTCTTCATAGTCGATGCGCTGGTCGTCCTTCTTGACCGTATAGGGCACGACATTGAACCACTTGCCGGACATATTGACCGGTGCGCCGTGAGTCAGGTGGCCACCTGCGGCAAGGTTGAGGCCCAGATAGGTATCGCCCGGCTTCAGCACGGCGAAGAACACACCCTGATTCGCCTGGCTGCCGGAATTGGGCTGCACATTGGCGAAGGCGCAGCCAAACAGCTTCTTGGCGCGCGCGATGGCCAGATCTTCAACCACGTCCACATACTGGCAACCACCATAATAGCGCTTGCCAGGATAACCTTCCGCATACTTGTTGGTGAGCACCGAGCCCTGTGCTTCCAGAACCGCGCGGGAAACGATGTTTTCCGAAGCGATGAGTTCAATCTCATCGCGCTGACGACCCAGCTCCGCCTTCACCGCGCCGGTGATCTCAGGATCGATCTCGGCGAGAGAGGCGGTGAAAAAGCGGTTCAATTCCTCCGAGGTGGAGGCGGTCGTCGCGTCATGCGAGGCCATGGCGGGTCTCCGGTGATATCGGGCTCTGTGCTCCGCGGCCGGTATGGGGACCAGAGACATGGCGTCAGCGCCATGAGCTCATATCCATGCAGGCTGGAACGGCTTCAGCGCTTATCACAGCGTGCGCCTTAAGTCCAAGCAAGCGGGGCTGCGACATAAACATCGCAGCCCCGCTTGCGTTTCATGCATCTTGCCAGCTCAGCGCCGTGTGAAGTTCACTGGCACGCTGAAAGTCGCACCCTTGCCATCCGGTGGTGTCGGGAAAGGGTTGGCACGGCGCACCGTGGCTACCGCTTCCTGATCCAGAATGGAAGACCCGGAGGAGCGCACCAGCGTCACCGAAGTGAGCCGGCCCGATCCATTCAGCGAGAAGCGCACCACGGGCCGGCCTGTCACCCTTTCCGCACCGCGCGGATAGCGCTTGTAGCGGTTGAGGTGGGCAGAGACACGCGAGGCCCAAGTGGCGTGCGCCCGCGAATTGCTGGCGCTGGAGCCTGCAGAAGGAGCAGCCGTATTGCGTGCACGCGACGCATCAGAACGGGGGGCGGACGTGGTGGCCGGCGCCGGCTTGCTGCGCTTGGGGCGCGCCTTGGGCTTGGTCTTCTCCTTGGGTTTGGGCTCAGGCTTTTCAACCTCTTGGGGCATATCCTTCGGCTTGGGCTGCGGCAGCACCACATCCGAAAGTGCAGGCGTGGGTTCCAGCTCGGGAACATCCTCCTCCACCTGTTCCTGAACAGGCTCGGGCGGCGGGGCTTCCTCATCCGGTGTTTCTTCCGGCGGCTTTTCTTCAGGCACATCCGGTGCCTGCACGACAGGCGGACCAGGCGCGACATCATCCTGCTGCTGCTCGGAGCTGACAGGCATGGGAGCGAGTTCCACCATCACGGCGGCGGGCGGGGGCTCCGCCGGCTCTTCCTGCTGCCAGTACAGGGCTGCATACACCGCCACCGAATGGGCCAACAGAATGAAGAGCCCGGCAATGACCCACACCGCGATCAGCCGCGGCAGGTGCGCCTTGTCAAAATCGTGCCAGCGCGATCCTGTCACTGGGCTGCTCCAGTGGCAGCCGCGGGCATTGCGCCCGTCGCAACGGGTGCGGCCCCCTCCTGCTGTCCGGCAGCCGTACCTTCAAGCCCCACCAGAGCGACCTTCAGATAGCCGGCTTCGCGCAGCAGATTCATCACCCCCATCACATCGCCATAGGAGACGGCCTTGTCGGCACGCACAAAGACACGCTGCTCGTGATCGGATTGGGTGATCTTGTTCAGCGCAGCCGCCAGACCATCCCGCGGGATGGTCTCGTCACCCAGAGACAGGCTGAGATCCTTCTTCAGCGAGAGGAACAGCGGCTTGTCCGGCCGGGCCTGAGGCTTGGCGTTGGAACTGGGTAGATCCACCGGGATATCCACGGTAGCGAGCGGAGCCGCCACCATGAAGATGATGAGGAGAACCAGCATCACGTCGATGAAGGGCGTGACATTGATCTCGTGATTCTCGGCGAGGTCATCCCCGCCATGGTCAAGCTTGGCCGCCATGGAAACCGCCTGTCACTCGGCCGCCGCGCGCAAAGCGGGCTTGCCGTCGTCATGCGCTTCGCGATCCAGATCACGGGAGAGATGACGCAGCACTTCCGAAGAGGTATCCGCCAGGCTGGCCCGGTAGCCGGCAATCGCGCGGGCAAACACATTATAGATCACCACGGCCGGAATCGCCGCGACAAGGCCAATCGCCGTCGCCAGAAGCGCCTCGGCAATACCCGGGGCCACAATGGCAAGATTGGTGGTCTGCGCCTTCGAAATGCCGATGAAGCTGTTCATGATGCCCCAGACGGTGCCGAACAGCCCCACGAATGGTGCGGTTGCACCAATGGTGGCCAGAATGCCGGTGCCGGCCTGCATGCGACGCCCCGCTGCCGCCTCAATGCGGTTGAGCACCACGGCGACACGCTCCTTCACACCTTCCGCCGGCAGACCTTCAGAGGCCTTCCACTCATCTTGCGCCGCCACCACGGTGGCCTGCGCCGGCCCCTTGCCCTTCGGCATCCGGCGAGCAGCCTCATTCAGCGTGGCGGAATTGCGCAAGACATTCAGGGCACGACGTACGGTGCGGCGCGCAATGGCCAGTTCAAGCGACTTCGCCACCCAGATTGTCCAGGTCACCACAGAGGCGAAGGCAAGACCGATCATGACCGCCTTCACCACCCAGTCAGCCGCCATGAACATGCCCCAGGGGGAGAGATCATGCGGCAGGGTGGATGCGGGTGCACTGAGATTATCCATGAAGGAACCGGCATCCGCGTCTTTGGCGGCATCATCCACAGCGTTTTCAGGCGGAGTGAGTTGATCACCACCCTGAAAGCCGGTCTGTCCCGCAGCCCCCTCTTGGGGTGCCCCCTCTTGAGACCGTGCTGCCGCAGAAGAGGCTGGCGCGGCTTCCGCCGGTGCCGCCGTCTGAGCTGGTGCGGGTGTGCCGGCCTGACCTTCAGAGCCAGAAGGTGCAGGTGCGGTAGAGGACGGCGCAGCGGCAGCCGCCGGTACAGCACCTGCTTCAGGCGCGGAAGGCGTCGTTGCATTCTGTGCAGAAGCAGGCCGGTCCGGCGTCGCGTTCACTGCATGAGAGGTGGAATGGAAACTGCTGCCCTGAGCGGGGGCCGGATGATAAATCTGCGCCAAAGCAATGGGCGCGCTCAAAATGAAAGAAGCAAAAAAGGTCGCCCCGATCAGAAAACGACCAGATTTCCGACCCCTCACGGGGCGGTCATGAATGCGGAGGGGCATTACGCGTCACCGGAATACAAACCGAATAAAGGCCACAGACTATCACAACCGGAAATATCCGGCCTGAACCTTATGCCGCGGCGGCTCTCGGGCAATTTACCGCAAATGGCCGTCTCTCGCCATGCCCTAGCCAACACATGGATCAAACCAAAAAATACGTGTAATTCTCTGATATCATTATTCTTTCTTCTCTACATCAGCGCCATTATACATGATCCGCAAACCTTGGAACAACTCAAGGGTGCGATTCACTCCCAAAAGCAGATGCAGCAAATAGACTCAGCGCCGCCAGTTAGGGTAGCTCTATCACCTTGCCCTCACGCAGCGTCACCCGACGATCCATCCGTGCGGCCAGTTCCATATTATGGGTGGCGATGAGCGCTGCCACGCCCGTGGCCTGCACCAACTCGGTCAGCGCATCAAAAACGTGAGCCGATGTTTTTGGATCGAGATTTCCCGTCGGCTCATCCGCCAGAAGCAGGCGGGGCGCATTGGCCAGCGCGCGCGCAATGGCCACACGCTGCTGCTCCCCCCCGGACAGTTCCGCCGGACGATGGGTGAGGCGCTCCCCAAGGCCAAGATAAGCGAGCAGTTCCTGCGCCCGATGATTGGCCTCCTTCTGGGAGAGCCCGCGGATCATCTGCGGCATCGCTACATTTTCCAGCGCGGTGAATTCGCCCAGAAGGTGGTGGAACTGATAGACAAAGCCGATACGCAGCCGACGAATCCGCGTCCGCTCGGCATCACTCAGCTGGGCGGTGGGCTGACCATCAATGAAGACTTCGCCTTCATCGGAATGCTCCAGCAACCCGGCCACATGCAGCAGTGTGGATTTGCCGGTGCCGGAAGGCGCGACAAGCGCCACGGATTGACCGTGCGCGATAGCGAGATCGGCTTCCCGCAGAATCTCCAGCTTGCGCCCTTCGCCTTCCCCATAGCTGCGCACAACCCCGGCCAGCGCCAGTGCAAGACGCGGCTTTGGCGGCGTGCGAAGGCCCTGCTCCTGACCCATGGCTGCAGTCTCCTGTGGCGTGGATGAACGGACCATCACTCGTATCTCAGCGCCTCGACCGGATCGAGCCTGGCGGCACGCCAGGAGGGATAAAGGGTGGCCAGCAGCGACAGCACCAGAGCCATCACCACAACGGTTGCGGTTTCACCCACATTCATCTCGGCCGGCAGCCGGCTGAGATAATAAAGCTCGGGTGAAAACAGTTCCGTGGCCGTGATCCAGGAAATGAACTGGCGGATCGACTCGATATTCCAGCACACCAGCACCCCCAGCACGAATCCCACCAGCGTGCCCACCACGCCAATGGAGGCCCCCGTAATGAGGAAGATGCGCATGATGGCCCCCTGCGTGGCCCCCATGGTGCGCAGAATGGCAATGTCGTGCCCCTTGTCCTTCACCAGCATGATGAGGCCGGAAATGATGTTGAGCGCCGCCACCAGTACAATGAGGGTGAGGATGAGGAACATAACGTTCCTCTCCACCTGCAAGGCATTGAAGAAAGTGGCGTTGCGCTGTCGCCAGTCCACCAGATAGACGGGCCGCTGCGCCCCCGCCTCAATGGCGCCGCGCAGTTCGCCCACATCATCCGGATTGTCGACATAGATCTCAATGGCGTTCACATCGCCATTATGGTTGAAATAGGCTTGCGCCTCATCCAGCGGCATGAAGACGAAGGCGCCATCATATTCGGACATGCCGACTTCAAAGATCGCGCCGACCTTGTAGACCTTGATGCGCGGAGACGTGCCCATGGGCGTAACCGCGCCGCGGGGCGAAACGATGGTGATATTATCGCCCGCACGCAGCGAAAGCTGATCTGCCAGACGCTTGCCGATGGCCAGCCCCTGCCCCTTGTCGAAGCCTTCCAGCGTGCCGCTCTTGATATTGCCAGCCACCGAAGGCAGTTCCCGCAGGCTCTTTTCGGAAAGCCCACGCACCAGCACACCGGAAGCCCCGAACTGGGATGACGCCAGCGCCTGCCCCTCCACCAGCGGCACGGCGAAGCGCACCCCGTTGAGGCCGGCGATGCGCTTGGCCACTTCATCATAATCGGTCAGCGGGCTTTCCAGAGGCTGCACCAGAACATGGCCGTTCAGCCCCAGAATCTTGCTCAGCAGTTCCTGCCGGAAGCCGTTCATGACCGCCATGACGATGATGAGCGTGGCCACCCCCAGCATGATTCCCAGAAAGGAGAAGCCGGCGATGACCGAAATGAAGCCTTCCTTGCGCCGGGCCCGCAGATAGCGCAGCGACAGCATCCACTCGAACGGCGCGAAAGGGCGCGTGCCGGTGGGTTCCTTGTCCTTGACCGCAGCGGCCCCGTTCGCCGTCATCGCCTCTGCCTCATTCCTTCAGGCTCACGCCTTCAGCCGCTCCAGGATATCCCCGGGGGCAATCTGTTCGCGGCTGCCATCGGCGCGCCGCTTCAGTTCCACCTTCCCCTCGGCCAGGCCACGCGGGCCCACGAGGATCTGCCACGGCAGGCCGATGAGATCCGCCGTGGCGAATTTCGCGCCCGGCCGCTCCTCGGTGTCATCATAGAGCACATCATAACCGGCAGCGGTGAGTGAGGCGTAAAGCTGCTCACAGGCGGTTTCCGTTTCACTGTTGCCGGCCTTCAGATTGAGAATACCCACCTGGAAAGGCGCCACCGCATCCGGCCAGATGATTCCCGCTTCATCATGGGAGGCTTCGATCATGGCAGCCACGAGGCGGGAGGGGCCTATGCCATAGGAGCCCATCTGGATGGGATATTTCTGGCCATCCGGCCCCAGCACCTGAGCCCCGAAGGGGGCGGAATATTTAGTGCCGAAATAGAAGATATGCCCTACCTCAATGCCACGCGCGGCGAGCCGCTTGCCCTCTGGAATGGCGTTGAAGGCCTCAGCGTCATGCTTCTCCGAAGTGGCCGCATAGAGCGAAGTCCACTTGTCGAAAATGCCTTGCAGGCCATCGACATCATCGAAATTCACATCAACCGGTGGTGGGGCCATATCGAGAAAATCACCATGGCAGAACACTTCACTCTCGCCGGTGGAGGCCAGAATGATGAATTCGTGCGAAAGCTTGCCGCCAATGGGGCCGGTATCCGCCATCATCGGAATGGCCTTCAGCCCCATGCGCGAGAAGGTGCGCAGATAGGCGGTGAACATCTTGTTATAGGAATGGCGCGCGCCCTCCGCCGTCAGATCGAAGGAATAGGCATCCTTCATGAGAAATTCGCGGGAGCGATAGACACCGAAGCGCGGGCGCACCTCATCACGGAACTTCCACTGGATATGGTAGAGGTTCAGCGGCAACGCCTTGTAGGACTTCACATAGGCGCGAACGATATCGGTGATCATTTCCTCATTAGTGGGGCCGAAGAGCATTTCACGCTCGTGCCGGTCCCGGATGCGCAGCATCTCCTTGCCATAATCATCATAGCGCCCGCTCTCGCGCCACAGATCCGCAGACTGGATGGTGGGCATGAGCAATTCATTGCCACCGGCGCGATTCTGCTCTTCGCGGATGATGTTGCAGATTTTGGTGAGCACACGGTGGCCCAGCGGCAGCCAGGCATAAATGCCGGCAGCTTCCTGGCGGATCATGCCGGCGCGCAGCATCAGCCGGTGGGAAACGATCTCCGCCTCTTTCGGCACTTCACGGAGAATCGGCAGGAAATAACGAGAGAGGCGCATCGACGTGCTCAAAGGCTGGGGTGAAAAAAGCTGAGTGTGACAGAAAGCTGATGACCGACCAAAACACAAGCCTAGTGAACAGAACCGCACATTCGTTACCCATATTGCGACGCACAATAACTCTTATTGCGGCGCATGAGTGACAAACGACAGTTTCTTGTTCTATTTTGATGGTGCAAAAGAAAGGGGATCGTCACTCGCCTGGTGCGCTGGGCAGTGCATGCGGTCTGGGTCTCGGGAGGATTCGAAAATAACAGCCAGCCGTTGCCATCCAAAGGGTAGGCAGCAGGACATTGGCGATCACGGAAAGCCTGCCCCGCAGCAAATGCCGGCAAAGACTGGTAACGCAGGAACAGGCACCGTGAAATGAAAGGGGCGAGACCACCGGGTCTCGCCTTTTCTTTTTGATTCAAGCCTCTAGAGCCAGAGGCATGCATCCCCAGTTACATCCATGCATTGTCGTAACCAAGTTTCTGGATATCTGGCAGACTAGGACAGGCAACAGTATTTGCTGTTTTTCGCAACGCGACATGCGGCAAAGTGTGGATGTAATGCAGCAGCATCCTGCTTCATGCAAGGCCACCATGTGCCGGGCACATGATCGACTCAGCGCCCCCTGGAAGGTCAGATGGGATGGAATCACTAAGGGAGATTCGCGCAGGGAATCGGCTTGCCTTTCGCAAATCAGGCGCAACAGACCCGCTTGAAGCCCATAAAAAAGGCTCCGGAAGAATATTTCCGGAGCCTTTTTTCAGACTGATGCCCTTCAACAGAGCACGCTGCAAATGTGTGGATCACCCTGCCGAGAGGCCACGCATTTTCAGATAGGCGATAATCGCCGTCAGAAGTGCGGCCACAAAGCTGCTCGACAGGAGCAGGGTCATCAGGGAGATTCGGACTGGCCGCCCCTCCCCTTCGCTTCGCGCGTGAGCTGCCGAAACCTGACGCTTGTTCCAAAGCAACACCACAAGCATCGTGCCGCACCATGTCGCAAGATAGATCGCGATTACAGCTCCCATGGACATTGCAGCCTAGCGCCTTTCAGTCCGCATCCTGTTGAAGCGATCAGGTATCACTTCGCGGCTCAGGCCTGCTCCAGTTCCACCAGCGTGCCGTTGAAATCCTTCGGATGCAAGAACAGCACAGGCTTGCCATGTGCACCAATTTTCGGCTCACCACTGCCCAGAACACGCGCCCCATTGGCCTTCAGCTTGTCGCGCGCGGCAAGAATATCATCCACCTCGTAGCAGATGTGGTGAATGCCCCCATCCGCATTTCGCTCCAGAAACTTGGCGATGGGAGAATTCTCGCCCAACGGTTCCAGCAGCTCGATTTTAGTGTTGGGCAACTCGATGAACACGGTGGTGACGCCATGCTCGGGTTGGGGCACAGCCGCGGAAACTGTCGCGCCCATCGTATGGCGATAAAGGGCTGTCGCGGCCGCAATATCCGGCACAGCAATGGCGACGTGGTTCAGCCGTCCGATCATGTGTCCCTCACCTTTCCCTGATGCGGGTAGAAGACCCGACCCGCAATGCACCATGATTTATTGATTACACATCCAGAACATGGACATGGCAAACCGGCTTTTTGCCCCATACGGCATTCACCGATCCACGCACGGCGCGCTCCAGCGACTCGGCCATTGCATCAGGATCTCGCCGACGGGCGCGCGGCATGTTTTCCAACGCGTTCACGACCGTATCCAGCACATGGTCCAGCATATCCACGCCGCCTTCACCGCGCTCGGGAATGCCACTGAGTTCCACGGAAGGGTCGCTGACAAGCACACCCTTCTTGTCCACGGCAACAGCGACAGAGATGGTGCCGACATAGCTGAGCTTGCGCCGTTCGCGCAGGCTGCGCGTTTCTTCCGGCAGCAGCAGGCGGGCATCCTTGTAAAGACGCCCGAAAGGCACTTCCCCCACCCGCTCAGCCGGGCCGGGAGCAAGACGGATCACCTGCCCGTCATAGCAATTCACCACTTCCGGCACGCCCATATCGCGCGCGAGCTGGGCATGTGCATGCAGATGTAGCGCCTCACCATGTACAGGTATGGCCAGTTGCGGCTTCACCAGCCGGTACATCTGCTGCAGCTCACCCCGGCGGGGATGGCCGGACACATGAACCAGTTCATCGCGATCCGTCATCACCTCAACGCCCCGCTTGACCAGCGCATTAATGATGTCATTCACGACCTTCTCATTGCCCGGAATGGTCCGTGAGGAGAAGACGACCAGATCACCGGGAGCAAAGGAAATTTCCGGGTGGTCCTCATTGGCGATCCGCCTCAGGGCAGCGCGAGGCTCCCCCTGGCTGCCAGTGAGAATGGTGACCACCTTACTGCGATCAAGATAGCTGTAGGATTCCGGCGTGCGGAAAGGCGGCACGCCATTCAACAGCCCCTGCTCGCGCGCCACGGAGATGATGCGCTCCATCGCCCGGCCCACCACCACGACCTCTCGGCCATTGGCGAAAGCTGCCTCGGCAATCGAGCGGATGCGCGCAACATTCGATGAGAATGTCGTGAAGGCGACGCGATATTGCGCCTTGCCGATAATCTCCTTCAGGGATGCCGCAACATCGGCCTCGGAGGGAGATTGCCCGTCGCGCGTGGCATTGGTGGAATCACACACCAGAGCCCTCACACCTTCCTCGCCCAGTTCGGCCAGGCGCTGCGTATCGGTGCAATGGCCGACGCCCGGTGTCGGGTCCAGCTTCCAGTCACCCGTATGCACCACCAGACCGGCGTCCGTACGAATGGCGACAGCATGACTGTCAGGAATGGAATGCGCAACCGGGATCAGCTCAAGATCAAATGGACCGAGCTGAAAACGTTCCCGTCCGCTCACGACAGTAACAGGCAGCTCCGCTGGCGCACCCGGTTCACCAGCCCGCTTGGCTTCCAGCAGGCCCGCCGTAAATGCGCTGGTATAGATGGGGCAGCCAACCCGCGGCCACAGATCAAGAACCGCACCAATATGGTCTTCATGCCCATGAGTGATGATGAGACCGACGATCTTGTCTTTTTCAGCCTCAAGAAAACGGATGTCCGGCAGAACGAGATCCACGCCCGGCGCTTCATCACCGGCGAAGCTCATGCCGAAATCCACAATCAGCCAGAGACGGGACTGACGGGGACCAAAACCATAAAGAGCGAGGTTCATTCCGATCTCGCCCACACCACCAAGGGGGACGAAGACCAGTTCATCACTGGCAGTCATGATCACCGCTCACTTCCAAGAGAATGTGCCACCCCACATAAGATGTGGAGTGGCACTGTTTTCATCGGCCGCTCCGTCAGCCCACAGCTTTCCCATCATCAGGTTAGGAAAGCGGAGCCATACGGCCCGACACAAAATATCTATTCGGGCAGACGCAGGGAAACATCACCGGCTGTGATGATTTCCGCCACGCCATCACGTCGCCGTAGCATCATCGCTCCGCGCGCATCGATATTCTCGAAGCGGCCAATCACCTCGCGCTCACCGATCCGCACACTGACCTGATCACCCATGCCCAGAGCATGACGCATCCAGTCCGCCCTGATAGCCGCGAAACCATTGCCGGCGTTCCACTGATTGAGACGCACCGCCATGGCCAGATCCAGCGCTTCCAGCAGCCGGTCTGGAGCAGTCGGAACTCCAGCCTCTTCCAGACTCGTCGCCCGATAAGGCAGATCATCTGGGTGATGCAGGCAGTTGACGCCAAAGCCGATCACGGCGGCAGGCCGCCCATGCAGATCGGACCCGCCCTCAACCAGAATGCCGGACAGCTTGCCGCCATCCAGCAAAAGATCGTTCGGCCACTTCAGCTTCAGCAAATCGGGGTTGATCTGTGGGGCTGCGGAAAGAACCGCATCACGCACAGCCAGCCCCGCCACGAAGCAGAGCTGGGCCAGATTTGCCATTGGTGCCGGATTGGGCAGCACCAGTGAAGCAAACAGATTGCCCAGCTCCGAAGTCCAGGAACGGCCTCTTCGGCCCCGCCCTGCCGTTTGGATATCGCTCACCAGCCAGACCGGCATCGTCTCGCCACGTGCGAGACGTGCCAGCCCCTCGGCATTGGTCGAGCCGATTTCGGTGAAGCGGATGATGGGAACCGTAGAACCCTGGAATTCGTATTTCGCCATAGCTCAGAATAGTGAACGGGCAGCGGCTCCCGCAGCCTCTATCAAAGGAGCGGGATAGACGAAATAGAAGATGGTGAAAAGCCCACTTACACCAAGAACGGCCTTCAACTCAGACGGCATAGGGTCAAACGCTTCTGCCGGCTCATCAAAATACATGACCTTGACAACCCGCAGATAGTAGAAGGCACCCACGACCGAGGAGAGCACACCAATCACCGCAAGCCCATAGAGGCCCGCTTCGATGGCGGCGATGAAGACATAATATTTGGCCAGGAAGCCAGCCAGCGGCGGAATGCCCGCAAGCGAGAACATCAGCGCGCCCAGCATCAGCGCCATCAGCGGATTGGTCCGCGACAGGCCGGCCAGATCATCAATATTTTCCACAGCCTGCCCCTTGCGACGCATGGACAGAATGCAGGCGAAGGTCCCCAGTGTCATGACGACATAGATCGCCATGTAAACCAGAACACCACGCACACCTTCAGCCGTCCCCGCAGCAAGGCCCACGAGCGCGAAGCCCATATGGCCGATGGAGGAGTAGGCCATCAGACGCTTGATGTTCCGCTGCCCAATGGCTGCGAAGGCACCCAACACCATGGAAGCAACGGACACGAAGGCCACAATCTGCTGCCAGTCATGCTGAATGTTCGGGAAAGCTTCTGTAACAATGCGGATAAAGATAGCCATGCCGGCCACTTTGGGGGCGGAAGCGAAGAACACCGTCACCGGGGTCGGCGCACCTTCATAGACATCCGGCGTCCACATATGGAACGGAACAGCCGAAATCTTGAAGCACAAGCCCGCCAGTACGAACACCAGGCCGAAAACCAAACCCAGGCTTGGTTCACGCGCAGTCTCGGCAATGACATGGAAGTTCACAGAACCTGTAAAGCCATAGACGAGGGATGCGCCGTAAAGCAGCATACCGGAGGACAGGGCACCCAGCACGAAATACTTCAGTCCAGCCTCGGTGGAGCGCACCGAATCCCGATTGATGGCCGCCACCACATATAGCGCGAGGCTCATCAGCTCGAGGCCGAGATACAGGGCGATGAAATCACCCGCGGCCACCAGCATGCACATGCCCAGCACAGCCAGAAGGATGAGCACGGCATATTCAAACTTGGCCTGCTTTTCACGGTTCAGCCAGTCCACTGCCATGATGAGCGAAACCGCCGCACCGACAATAGCCAGCATCTGCATGAAGCGGCTGAACGGCCCGATGATCAGAGAGCCGTGGAAGGCCACCGTTTCACCACCGGGCCCCAGCACCACCAGTACGCCGGCAGCGACGAGCACGGCAATGGCCAGGCCGGTGACAAAATTGGCGGCCGCCTCCCCGCGGATCGCGCCGATCAGGATCAGCACGATTGCGGAGATGGCGAGCACGAGTTCGGGCAGAACCGCGCCAATGGGAGGCAGGAGCTGCGACATAGCGACCTCGCGATCAGAAGGGCAGGAGGAGCGCGGTCTTGACCGCACCCGTCACCACGTCTGTGCGCGCGAGAACCGCGTTCACCGCACCTGACGTCATGTTGAGGATGGGCATGGGCCACACGCCAAACAAAATGGTGAGAACAACCAGCGGCACCATAATCACCACTTCACGCGGTGACAGATCCAGGATGTGTTTGAGATTTTCCTTCTCAAGCGCCCCGAAGATCACACGCCAGTAGAGCCACAGCGCATAAGCTGCCGAGAGGATGACGCCTGTGGCGGCGAAGAAAGCCACCCAGGTGTTCCGCTCGAACACCGACAGCATGGTGAGGAACTCACCCACGAAGCCGGATGTGCCCGGCAGGCCGATATTCGCCATGGTGAAAATCATCATCACCGTTGCATAGAGCGGCATACGCTTCACAAGGCCACCATAGGCGGCAATCTGGCGCGTATGCATCCGGTCATAGATCACACCTACACACAGGAACAGCGCCGCCGAAACGAAACCGTGCGAGATCATCAGGAACATGGCGCCCTGAAGGCCCGCTTCGTTCATGGCGAAGATACCCATGGTCACGAAGCCCATATGCGCAACGGACGAATACGCCACCAGCTTCTTCATGTCCTCCTGCACCATCGCCACCAGCGAGGTGTAGATGATGGCCACCACAGAGAGGGTGTACATCATGGGCGCGAAGAAGGCGCTAGCCTCCGGGAACATCGGCAGGGAGAAGCGCAGGAAGCCGTAGCCACCCATCTTCAGCAGAACACCCGCCAGAATGACCGAACCTGCCGTAGGCGCTTCCACATGGGTATCCGGCAGCCAGGTATGCACCGGCCACATCGGCATTTTCACCGCGAAGGAGGCAAAGAAGGCCAGCCAGAGCCAGATCTGCATGCTCGCCGGAAAACCATACTGCATCAGCGTGGGTACATCAGTGGTGCCGGCCTGCCAGTACATGGCCATGATGGCGAGCATCATGAGCACGGAACCGGTCAGCGTGTAGAGGAAGAACTTGAAGGCCGCATAGATACGGCGCGGTCCGCCCCACACGCCGATGATGAGGAACATCGGGATCAGGCCGCCCTCAAAGAAGAAGTAGAAGAGGACAAGATCCAGCCCGCAAAAGGTACCGATCATCATGGTTTCGAGAACCATGAAGGCGATCATGTATTCCTTCACCCGGGTATGCACGCTCTGCCACGATGCCAGGATCGCGAAGGGCATGAGGAAGGTGGTGAGGATCACGAACGGCAGCGAGATGCCATCGACGCCCATATGATAGGACGCGATATCACCCAGCCACGGGGTTTTCTCCACAAACTGGAAGCCGGGATCCGCATAATCGAAGTTCGGCAGCAGGATGAGAGACACCACGAAGGTGACAAGTGTGGTCCACAACGCCACCCAACGCGCGTTGCGCGCCGTCACCTCTTCATCACCCCGCACCAAGAAGATGAAGAGCGCGCCGACGAGCGGCAGGAAGGTGACGACGGAGAGGATAGGCCAGTTGATCATGGCATCACACTCCGACGAACATGAACCAGGTGAGCAGGGCCGCGACGCCAATGAGCATCACGAAGGCGTAATGGTAGAGGTAGCCGGTTTGCAGCCGCACCGCACGGCCTGTCACATCCAGCACCCGGGCAGACACCCCATCCGGGCCGAAGCCGTCAATGATGGTGCCATCACCCCGCTTCCACAACAGCCGGCCAAGCCACACTGCGGGACGCACGAAGATCGCATTGTAGACTTCATCGAAGTACCACTTGTTGAGCAGGAAACGATAGAAGCCATTGTAATTCCGGGCGAGAGCCACCGGTACTTCCGGCGAAAGCACATAGAACCAGAAGGCGAAGACAAAGCCGATAAGCATCAAGAAGGTTGGCGCCAGCACCAGTACTTCCGGCATGTTGTGCATGTCATGGAGCACATGGTTCTCGGCACCCAGATAAATGGAGTCCCGGAAGAAGGAGTGCACATCGTGACCCACAAAGACAGGATACAGAAGATACCCGGCCACCAGAGCGGCGATGCTGAGAACACCCAGTGGAATCGTCATGACTAGGGGAGATTCATGGGCATGATCATAGGCATGGTGATCGCGTGGCTTGCCGTGAAAGGTCATGAAGACCAGACGCCACGAATAGAAGGAGGTCAGCCCCGCAGCCGTAGCCGTCATGATCCAGCCATAGAGAGAGAAGTTGCTCGCGCTGGAATAGGCGGCCTCGATGATGGCGTCCTTTGAATAGAAGCCAGCCGTGAACGGGAAGCCGGTAATGGCCAACGTACCAATCAGCATTGCGACATAGGTGAATGGCACCTTCTTCCAAAGCCCGCCCATCTTCCGCATGTCCTGCTCATGGTGCATTGCCACGATGACGGAACCGGCGCAAAGGAACAGCAGAGCCTTGAAGCTTGCATGGGTGAGCAGATGGAACAGGCCGATCGAATAGGCCCCTGCCCCCATCGCAGCGAACATGTAGCCCAGCTGAGAACAGGTGGAGTAGGCGATCACCTTCTTGATGTCCGGCTGCACGAGCGCAATCGTTGCGGCGAAGAAGCAGGTCGTTGCCCCCACTAACATCACGACATCTAGTGCCACCGGGGAGAGTTCAAAAATCGGCGACATACGCGCCACCATGAACACACCCGCCGTCACCATGGTTGCAGCATGGATCAGCGCGGAAACCGGCGTCGGGCCTTCCATCGCGTCCGGCAGCCATGTGTGCAGGAAGATCTGTGCCGACTTGCCCATCGCACCTACAAACAGCAGCAGGGCGATCACGGTCACCGCGTCCCAGTCTCCCCACAGGAAGCTGATCTTCTGACCAACCAAGCCCGGAGCCTCAGCAAACACCTGATCAAAGGCCAGAGAACCGGTCATGAAGAACAGGGCAAACATGCCAAGCATGAAGCCAAAGTCACCTACGCGGTTGACCACGAAGGCCTTCATGGCCGCTGCATTCGGGGCTGGTTTCTCGAACCAGAAGCCGATGAGCAGATAGGACGCCAGACCCACGCCTTCCCAGCCAAAGAACATCTGCACCAGATTATCAGCCGTCACCAGCATCAGCATGGCGAAGGTGAAGAGGGAGAGATAGGCGAAGAAGCGGGGACGGCACGGATCATCATGCATGTACCCCATGGAGTACAGATGGACGAGCGCCGACACCGTGGTCACCACGATCAGCATCACGGCCGTGATGGAGTCGATCCGAAGCGCCCATTCGATCTTCAGGCTGCCGACGGTAAACCAATCCATCAGGACGATGTGGACATCCTGCCCTTCAAACCCGACCTGGAAAAATGTGATCCAGGCCAGCCCGCAGGCGATGAACAGCAGAGCCGTCGTGACCACTTCACTGGCCCGCGCCCCGATGGAGCGACCAAACAGGCCAGCAATGAGAAAGCCGACAAAGGGGAGGAAGACAATTGCCTGATACATGACCTCAACCCTTCATGGCGTTGATGTCCTCGACGGCGATTGAACCGCGATTGCGGTAATACACCACGAGGATGGCAAGACCGATGGCCGCCTCTGCCGCTGCAACGGTCAAGACCAGCAGCGCGAAAATCTGCCCCACCAGGTTGCCCTGGAACACGGAGAAGGCCACGAGGTTGATATTGACGGCGAGCAGGATGAGCTCCACCGACATCAGGATAACGATCACATTCTTCCGGTTGAGGAAGATGCCGAGCGTGCCCAGCGTAAACAGGATCGCCCCGACGGTGAGATAGTGGGAGAGACCGATCTCCATGGCTGCCCCCTTACAGGCCCTGACCCGGACGCACCTTGACAACCTCGAGGGTTTCCTCGGGCTGGCGCGCCACCTGGGCCGTGATGTTCTGCCGCCGGACATTGGGCTTGTGGCGCAGGGTGAGCACGATCGCCCCGATCATCGCCACCAACAGCACAAAACCCGCCGCCTGGAAGAAATAGATGTAATCGGTGTAGAGCACGCGGCCGATGGCCTGCACATTGTTCAATGTGCCGTCACCCGGCGTCGCCGTCGCCACCATGCCCGACACGGTGGGGCCAGTTGCCCAGGCGCCAACTACCAGCACCAGCTCGGCCAGGAAGATCACACCGACCAGAACACCGATGGGCAGATACTGGAGGAAGCCCTGTCGCAGTTCCACGAAATCGACGTCCAGCATCATGACGACGAAGAGGAACAGCACCGCCACAGCGCCGACATAAACGACGACGAGGATCAGGCCGATAAACTCGGCGCCGATCAGAATGAAAAGACCAGCCGCGTTCACGAAAGCCAGGATCAGGAACAGAACCGACTGCACCGGATTGCGGGAGGAGATCACCATCACGGCGGACGCCACCAGCACGAACGCGAAGAGATAGAAAAACGCTGCCGCGACACTCATGCGGAGAGCCCTCCCCTGCGCGACTGCATCGCGCCTTTCATCTTCGCACCACCACGCGCAATCGCTGCGTGGACGGTGCATGGATAGAACAGACCCATCCCGAAACCCACTCTCTGGCCTGGCATAAAACCGGACCGCTTCAAGTTGCACCCATCAGCGCGGGGCTATGGATGACATTGACCAAAGACACCGCCAGATCAGCGATACGGTGCATCCAGAGCAATTGACCGCGCGATTTCCCGCTCCCAGCGGTCACCATTCGCGAGCAAACGCTCCTTGTTGTAGTAGAGCTCTTCACGGGTTTCCGTGGCGAACTCGAAATTCGGTCCCTCGACGATGGCGTCCACTGGGCAGGCTTCCTGACAGAAGCCGCAATAGATGCACTTCACCATATCGATGTCGTAACGGGTGGTCCGACGGGTACCGTCATTGCGACGCGGGCCAGCCTCGATGGTGATGGCCTGCGCCGGGCAGATGGCTTCACACAGCTTGCAGGCAATGCAACGCTCTTCCCCATTGGGATAGCGACGCAGTGCATGCTCTCCACGGAAACGAGGCGAGAGAGCCCCCTTCTCGAAGGGATAATTGAGTGTCGGCTTGGGCTGGAAAAAATAGCGCATGCCGAGAAAGAAGGCGGAGATGAACTCCGTCAGGAAAAAGGCGCGTGCGGCCTGATCCAGCTTCATGGGCGCTCTCCCATAGCCTTGAGGCAATCCGACGGAAGGATCTGAATGGCAATCATTGCGGCGCCATCCCTGAGAAGTGCAGCACACTGGCCACAATCACCACAGCCACCAGAGAGATCGGGAGGAAAACCTTCCAGCCCAGACGCATCAGCTGGTCATAGCGGTAGCGCGGCACAATGGCTTTCGCCATGGCGAAGAGGAAGAACATGAAGCAGACCTTGAGGATGAACCACACAAGGCCCGGCACCCAGGTGAAGGGCGCAAACGGAAGCGGAGACAGCCAGCCGCCCAGGAACAGGATCGTCGCCAGAGCACACATGGTCAGAATGGCGACATACTCACCCAGCATGAACAGCAGGTAGGGCGTGGAGCCATATTCCGTCATGAAGCCTGCAACCAGTTCCGATTCCGCCTCGACCAGATCGAAAGGCGGACGGTTGGTTTCAGCCAATGCCGACACATAGAAGATCACGAACATCGGCAGCAGCGGCAGGAAGTACCAGTTTAGAAGGCCCCACTCACCATCCTGTGCGGCAACGATCTGTGAGAGATTCATGGAGCCGGCGCACATCAGAACGGTCAGGATCACGAAGCCGATGGAGACTTCATAGGACACCATCTGAGCGGCCGAACGCAGAGACGCCAGGAAGGGGTATTTTGAGTTGGAAGCCCAGCCCCCCATGATTACGCCATAAACGCCCAGTGAGGAAATGGCGAAAATATAGAGAACGCCGACATTCAGATCAGCGATCACCCAGCCTTCCGTCAGCGGCACCACGGCCCAGGCTGCCAGCGCCAGAACGCAGGTCACCAAGGGCGCAAGAAGAAAGAGCACCTTGTTTGCGCCGGCCGGAATGGTCGGTTCCTTGAAGACGAACTTCAACAGATCCGCGAAGGACTGGAACAGACCGAATGGGCCCACAACGTTGGGACCGCGACGGATCTGCACCGCAGCCCAGATCTTGCGGTCGGCAAGAAGAATGTAGGCGATGAAGAGCAGCAGGGCCACCAGAAGGGCGAGGCTCTGTGCCAGGATAATCACCACCTGGAGAAGGGTATCCTGCCAGCTCATGTCCTTGTTCCCACGATGCTTTTAAGGTGCCCATTCAACCGCCCGCAGGCGGCGACGACGAAAAAAGTGCATGACAGACGAGATGGCGCCCGTTGCATGCCTGCGAACTTCTTTCTTCCGGAGAAGAGCGTCCGCTTGGTGTCACATCCAGCCATCGCCTACTCCGCGGCTTCTGCAGCTGCGGCCGAGCGCAGCGAAGAGCATTCCGCCATCACAGCCGAGGCCCGCGCGATGGGATTGGTGAGGAAGAAATCCTCGATAACCGATGCAAAGGGAGCGCTATCCGCATTGCCGCCAATCTGCGCCAGAGCCGTAATGACTGACGCATCCGCAGGCTCAATCGCATCAATGCGCGCAAAATGCGGGTGAGCCGTCACAAGCGCGGAGCGCAGAGCGGTCAAATTATCAAACGGCAGCGTCTGCCCCAGAACTTCAGAAAGCGCGCGCAGGACAGCCCAGTCCTCACGCGCCTCACCAGGTGGGAAGGCTGCACGATTGGCGAACTGAACCCGACCTTCCATATTCACATACAGGCCGGACTTTTCAGTATAGGCCGCACCCGGCAAGATGACATCCGCCCGATGCGCGCCACGATCACCATGCGTGCCGAGATAGACAACGAATGCACCCGGTGCGACATCCACCTCATCAGCACCCATCAGGAAAGCCACGTCCAGCCCGTTCGGGGCCATCATCGCCTTCACATTCAGGCCGTCCTTGCCGGGAACGGCGCCCACATCAAGGGCCCCCACTCGGGCAGCCGCCGTGTGCAAAACTGCAAAGCCGTTCCAGTCATCCTTGATGACGCCAGCGGCCACAGCAACCTGCGCCGCCAGCGAAAGCACGGCCGCACCATCTGCACGGGTCAGGGCGCCCTGCCCCACAATTACCATCGGGCGCTGGGCCTGACGCAGCACGTCGGCAAAGGAACCCTGCCCCGTCAGCGCCGCCAGACTTTCAGGACCGGCCCCGAGATAATCATAGCTGTAGGTCAGATCCACCTGCGGACCAATGAGGCCCACACGCAGTTCACCCGACCGCCAGCGCTTGCGAATGCGGGCATTCAGTACAGAAGCTTCATGACGCGGATCAGCACCCACGAGAAGAATGGCATCCGCCTCTTCAATACCCGCAATGGTGGGATTGAAGATATAGGTCGCGCGGCCCAGAGCCGGATCAAGTGCGGCACCATCCTGACGGCAGTCAATATTGGACGAACCCAGCTTGTTCAGAAGCATCTTCATGGCGAAGACCTCTTCCGTGCTGGCCAGATCACCCACAATCGCCCCGACACGCTTGGGATTGGCGGCTTTCACCTTTTCTGCAATGAGCGCGAAAGCCTCATTCCAGGAGGCAGGGACGAACCGGCCATCCTTGCGCACATAAGGACGATCGAGACGCTGGGTCTTCAGACCATCCCACACATAGCGGGACTTGTCGGAGATCCACTCTTCATTCACGAGATCATTGATACGCGGCAGAATGCGCATCACTTCCCGCCCACGCGTATCCACCCGGATATTGGAACCGACAGCATCCATGACATCAATGGATTCAGTCTTGATCAGTTCCCAAGGACGGGCATGGAACGCGTAGGGCTTATGCGTCAGCGCGCCCACGGGGCACAGATCCGCCACATTACCCTGCATCTCGGAGGTCAGGGCCTTTTCGAGATAAGTGGTGATTTCGGAATCCTCACCACGCCCGATGGCACCCATTTCAGCTACACCAGCCACCTCGGTGGTGAAGCGCACACAGCGCGTGCAATGAATGCAGCGCGTCATGGAGGTGCGGATGAGCGGGCCGATATATTTGTCTTCCACGGCGCGCTTGTTCTCGGCGAAGCGAGACGTATCCACGCCGTAGGCCATGGCCTGATCCTGCAGATCGCACTCGCCGCCCTGATCGCAGATCGGGCAATCCAGCGGGTGGTTGATGAGCAGGAACTCCATTACCCCTTCGCGCGCCTTCTTCACCATCGGGCTCTTGGTCAGCACGACAGGCGGTTCGCCATTCGGGCCCGGGCGCAGGTCCTTCACCGCCATGGCGCAGGAAGCGGTTGGCTTGGGTGGCCCGCCCTTCACTTCCACAAGGCACATGCGGCAGTTTCCTGCGATGGACAGGCGCTCATGGAAGCAGAAGCGCGGAATCTCGACCCCTGCCGCCTCGCATGCCTGAAGCAGCGTATATTCGGCCGGGACGTCGATTTCAGTGCCGTCGACGACGATCTTCGCCATCACTCCCACCTCGTCTTAAGCCGCGTCGGGCGCGGACTGAGGAACATCAAGGCGCTGCAAGCACCATAGCGTCCCGCTCAAAATTTCACGCCATATTCCCGGCCGCAGCCAGAGATATGCGCCTCTTCATGGCCCGCCACGCTGTACTAGGCACAGCGCGAAAGGGCCTTACATCACTCAGCCGCAACCGGATGCGGATGCGGATTGGCCGCATACTGGTCAATCCGCTCTTCGATCAGCGGGCGATAATGCCGGATCAGCCCCTGCACCGGCCATGCCGCAGCATCGCCCAGAGCGCAGATGGTGTGGCCTTCAATTTGCTTAGTCACCTCAAACAACATGTCGATCTCGCTCTTGTGGGCGCGACCTTCAGCCATGCGGTTCACCACGCGCCACATCCAGCCGGTTCCTTCACGGCAGGGCGTGCACTGGCCACAGCTCTCATGCTTGAAGAAGTGCGAAATGCGGGCAATGGCGCGGATAATGTCCGTCGACTTGTCCATCACCAGCACGCCAGCCGTACCGAAGGAAGACTGCACGGCGCGCAGACCATCGAAGTCCATGATGAGGTCTTCGCACTGCTCACCCGGCACCACCGGGCAGGACGCACCACCCGGAATGATGGCCAGCAAATTATCCCAGCCACCACGAATACCGCCGCCATGCTTTTCCACGAGTTCCTTGAAGGAAATGCTCATGGATTCTTCGACAACGCATGGAGTGTTCACATGGCCGGCGAGACCGAAAAGCTTGGTGCCGACATTGTTCGGACGCCCGATGGAAGAGAACCAGGACGCACCACGCCGCAGAATGGTGGGCGCAACCGCGATGCTCTCCACATTGTTCACGGTCGTCGGGCAACCATAAAGGCCCATATTGGCCGGGAAAGGCGGCTTCAGCCGCGGCATGCCCTTCTTGCCCTCGAGGCTCTCCAGCAGCGCAGTTTCCTCGCCGCAGATATAGGCGCCCGCACCATGATGGAGATAGAGGTCGAACGGGTAATCGTGAACATTGTTCTTACCGATCAGCCCGGCGGCATAGCATTCATCGACAGCCTGCTGCAGACGCTTGCGCTCATAGATATATTCACCGCGCAGATAGATATAGGCGGTGTTGGCCCCCATGGCGAAGGAGGCAATCAGCGCACCTTCAATCAGCGTATGGGGATCATTGCGCATGATCTCCCGGTCCTTGCAGGTGCCGGGCTCGGATTCATCCGCATTGATGACCAGATAATGCGGCCGGCCATCCGACTTTTTCGGCATAAAGGACCACTTCAGACCGGTCGAGAAGCCCGCGCCACCACGGCCACGCAGACCGGAAGCCTTCATCTCCTCGATGATCCAGTCGCGGCCCTTTTCCAGAATGGCCTTGGTATCATCCCAGTGGCCGCGCGCCTTCGCGCCCTTAAGGCTGAATTCGTGCTGGCCATAGAGATTGGTAAAGATGCGATCCTTGTCGGCGAGCATGTGAGTCACTCCCCGGCGGCCGGCTTGGTTTCGCCGGCATAGAGTTCGGGATCGATGAGCGAGGCCTGTCCGGAGATGGGTTCCGCGCCCGTGCGGCTGTTCTGCGGGCCAATCTTCACCGGCTTGCCGACGGCCAGATTGTCTAGCAGTTCCTCGAAGTTCTCGGGCGTGAGATCTTCGTAATAATCATCATTAATCTGCACCATGGGAGCATTGGTGCAGGCACCGAGGCACTCGACCTCAAGCCACGAGAATGTGCCGTCTTCCGTCACCTTCCGCTCAGCCCCGATCTTGCGCTGACACACGGCGCGGATATCGTCGGAACCGCGCACCATGCACGGCGTGGTCCCACACACCTGCACGAAAAATTTTCCCACCGGCTCAAGGTTGAACATGGTGTAGAAGGTCGCGATTTCGAGCACGCGGATATGTGCCATGCCGAGACGATCCGCCACAGCGCGCAGGGCAGGCTCGGATAGCCAACCACCGGCCACCTTTTGCGTCTCCCACAGCAGCGGAATGACCGCGCTAGCCTGTCGGCCTTCAGGGTATTTCGCGATCAGCGCCTGAGCAATCTCCTCCAGCTCGGGCGTGAAGGTGAAGCTCTCAGGCTGCTCTTGAGCGAGACGACGAACGGACATGGCTCAGAACTCCTGGCCGACAGCCATGCGCACCGTCACAAAACGGGGCGCAGGCATCAGACAAATGGCAAGACGGTGGGGCATCAGCGATCCACCTCGCCGAACACGATGTCGATGGAACCCAAGATCGCTGAAACGTCAGCGAGCATGTGGCCCCGAGACATGAAATCCATGGCCTGCAGATGGGCGAAACCCGGAGCCCGGATCTTGCAGCGGTAAGGTTTGTTGGTGCCGTTCGACACCAGATAGACGCCAAACTCGCCCTTGGGGGCCTCCACCGCGGCATACACATCGCCTTCTGGCACATGGAAACCTTCGGTGAAAAGCTTGAAGTGATGGATCAGCGCTTCCATCGAGCGCTTCATCTCACCCCGCTTGGGGGGCGCAATCTTGTGGTCCGGCGCATGGACAGGGCCCGGTTCCTTGAGCAGGCGATCCACACACTGGAGCATGATCTTCACTGACTGGCGCATCTCTTCCATGCGGACGAGATAGCGATCATAGCAATCGCCATTCTTGCCGATCGGGATTTCAAACTCCAGCTCCGAGTAGCATTCATAGGGCTGCGCACGACGCAGATCCCAAGCAGCACCGGAACCGCGAATAACCGGGCCGGAGAAGCCCCAAGCCTGCGCATCTTCCAGCGTCACCACGCCGATATCGACGGTACGCTGCTTGAAAATGCGGTTGCCGGTGACGAGACGATCAAGATCATCCAGCGTCTTCAGCACCTGCGGACAGAAGTCGCGGATATCCTCCAGCAGCTTCGTGGGCAGATCCTGATGCACACCACCTGGACGGAAATAGGCGGCATGCATGCGGCTGCCGGAAGCGCGCTCATAGAAAACCATGAGCTTTTCACGCTCTTCGAAGCCCCACAGCGGCGGGGTCAGCGCACCCACGTCCATGGCGAACGTTGTCACGTTCAGCATGTGCGACAGGATGCGGCCGATTTCCGAATAGAGCACGCGAATGAGCTGCGCGCGCATCGGCACTTCGACACCCAGAAGCCGCTCCACCGCCATGCAATAGGCATGCTCCTGATTCATCGGAGAGCAGTAATCCAGCCGATCGAAATAAGGTACGGCCTGAACGAAGGTCTTTGCCTCGATCAGCTTCTCGGTACCACGATGCAGCAGGCCGATATGCGGATCGACACGCTCCACCACCTCACCATTCAGCTCCAGCACCATGCGCAGCACGCCATGGGCGGCCGGATGCTGAGGGCCGAAATTGATCTGGAAGTTACGGACTTTGTCGGCCGGCTTCATGTCATCGCCGGCATGTCCCAGAGACTGTCCCATCTGACGCTCCCTCACCCGGCCTTCGGCGGCACGGGCTGGCCCGACGCCTTCTCATCACCTGGCAGGACGTAATCCACGCCCTCCCACGGCGAGAGGAAATCGAAATTGCGGAATTCCTGCGGAAGGCGCACAGGCTCGTAAATGACCCGCTTCAGTTCGTCATCATAACGCACTTCGACGAAGCCGGAGGTTGGGAAGTCCTTGCGCAGCGGATGGCCATCAAAGCCATAGTCCGTCAGCAGACGACGCAGTTCCGGGTGCCCAGAGAACAGGATGCCGTACAGATCATACGCTTCCCGCTCGAACCAGTTCGCACCGGGGAACACTGAGCAAATGGACGGCACCGGCACATCTTCATCCGTCTGCACCTTCAGGCGCACACGCACATTATGCTTCAGGGACAGCAGGTGGTAGACGACATCGAAGCGTTTGGCGCGCTGCGGATAATCCACCCCACATACATCAATGAAACAACGGAAGAGGCAGGCAGGGTCATCCCGCAGGAAAGTGGTGACCTTGACGATCTGGGAAGACACCACACTCAGCGTCAGCTCACCACGCGCCACACTCCAGCCCGTTACTGCTCCGGAAAGCTCACCGGCAATATGGGCCGCCAGATCTTTCAGGGTCTCGTCCATTCTGACTCTCCCATCCCTCTCGCGTGGCGACTCAGCGCTCAATCGTGCCGGTACGGCGAATTTTCTTCTGGAGAAGAAGAACGCCATACAGCAGCGCTTCCGCCGTGGGCGGGCAGCCCGGCACATAAATATCTACCGGCACGACCCGATCGCACCCACGCACGACCGCATAGGAATAATGATAGTAGCCACCACCATTGGCGCAGGATCCCATGGAGATCACATAACGTGGCTCCGGCATCTGGTCGTAGACCTTGCGCAGGGCGGGCGCCATCTTGTTGGTGAGCGTACCGGCGACAATCATCACATCCGACTGGCGCGGCGAGGCGCGCGGCGCAAAGCCGAAGCGCTCCACGTCATATCGCGGCATGGAGACCTGCATCATCTCCACCGCGCAACAGGCCAGACCAAAAGTCATCCACATGAGGGAGCCGGTGCGTGACCAAGTGATGAGATCGTCAACCGAGGTCATCACGAAGCCCTTGTCAGAGAGCTGCGCGCTGACATCCTTGAAGAAGGGGTCATTCTCCCCAGCCGGACGACCCGTGGACGGATCAATAATACCGGTGGGGGCCGGTGCGACGGCCGGCTTTGCCGCAGAAGGGGTCAATCCCATTCCAGAGCTCCCTTGCGCCACTCATAGATGAAACCGACGGTCAAAATCCCGAGGAAGATCATCATGGACCAGAAGCCAAGGTCACCCAGACCACCAAAGCTGATGGCCCACGGGAACAGGAAGGCGACTTCCAGATCGAAGATGATGAACAGGATCGAAACCAGATAGAAGCGCACGTCAAAAGTCATGCGTGCGTCATCGAATGCGTTGAAACCGCATTCGTAAGCCGAAAGTTTTTCCGGATCCGGGTTGCTGTAGGCCACCAGGAACGGGGCCACAAGAAGAGCAAGGCCGATAACCAGAGAGACGCCGATGAAAATCACCACCGGCAGATAATCCATGAGCAATGCGTTCATTTTGCCCGCCCATCGGAGCATCTGAGTGAGTACGTTCATGGCGAACGCAGCCAGCCGGCCCCGGTTGGAGGAATTCGAAAAATGATTACGCAGCCTTAGCCCAGCACCAGAACAGAGGCAAGCCTTCGCTTCGCCCAACTTTCTGCCATCTCTCAGCCGGCATATGCTCCACACACCGCCCTGACGTACCGTTCACCACGAGCTTGAACGATTTAAAATACAATTTAGCCCGCATATTGCGCCAATTTGGACATATTCGAACCATTCTGGCTCGAAAGCCGCTCTCCACAGGCCAGCCCCTCCTGTAATACGGCTCGGGCCTATCACAGCAGCCATGCACAATGTCGCAGACAGAAATGGTGGAGGACTCAAATTTCCTAAGCGACGACTCACTTCAATCCATAGGGGATTCGCAAAAAGGGCGTCGGACCCTGCGGATCTGACGCCCTCTGTTGCAGATCACACCAAAGACGAAGCCTCACTCCCCGCGCATGGCCGTATTCACAGCCGCCACCAGCTGCTTCAGTGAAAAGGGCTTGGGCAGGAAGGAAAAGTGCTCATCCGGTGGCAGATTGCGGGAGAAGGCCTCTTCCGCATAACCCGACATGAAGATGACCTTGAGAGAGGGGTCCTTCGCACGCAACTCTCGCAGAAGAGTGGGGCCATCCATCTCCGGCATCACCACATCGGAGATCACCAGATTCACAGGCTGCTCCAGATTCTGCATCACTTCGAGAGCCTCCACGCCACAGGCCGCCGTCACTACCTCATAGCCGCGGGCGGCAAGGGCCCGGCTGGCGAAGGCGCGCACGGCATCCTCATCTTCCACCAGCAGGATGCGCCCCTGCCCGGTCGAATCGCCCACCTTCACTTCGGGCTCCGGCGTACGGGGTGTCTCTTCCTCCGCCGTAGGCACGTGACGCGGCAGGAAGACCTGGAAAGTCGTGCCCTGCCCCGGCTCACTCACGGCCAGAATGGTGCCACCCGTCTGCTGCACGATGCCATAAACCGTGGACAGCCCAAGCCCCGTGCCCTTGCCCACTTCCTTGGTGGAGAAGAAGGGTTCGAATATCTTGTCAATGACATCCGGCGGAATGCCCGTGCCGGTATCCTCCACCTCCACCAGCACATAATCTCCGGCGGTCAGTGCCTCACCATAGGTGGCACAGGCGCTGGCCAACACATTGGAGGTGCGCAGGGTCAGCGTGCCGCCATCAGGCATGGCGTCGCGGGCATTCACCACCAGATTGACGATGACCTGCTCGAACTGGTTCACATCCACCTTCACCGGCCACAGGTCACGGGCATGGTGCACCTCCAGCGTGATGCGCTCGCCAATGAGGCGGCGCAGCAGTTCGGAGACGTCGGAAATCACGTCTGTCAGTTCGATCACCTGCGGCCGCAGGGTCTGCCGGCGGGAAAAAGCCAGAAGCTGGCGCACCAGCGCCGCCGCCCGGTTCGCATTCTGCCGGATCTGCATAATATCCGGGAATGAGGGGTCGCTGGGGCGATGCTTTGTCAGTAGCAGGTCGCAATAGCCGATGATGGCGGTGAGCACATTGTTGAAATCATGCGCCACACCGCCGGCCAGATGGCCCACGGCCTGCAAGCGCTGGGATTGCGCGATCTGCGCTTCGCGCGCCTTCTGCTCCGATGCCTCAATTGCGCAGAGGGCGACCTCACCATCCTGTGTCAGCGGAGCCGCATAAAGCCGCACCGCGCGACCGCCCTGCGCTGTGCTCACTTCGCAGACGAGCATGGCCGTTTCAGCGTCGGTCTTGCGGGTGCGCGCCTCCGACAGCAGGCTCTCGACCCCTGCACCATCCTGCTCTGTTACGGCCTTCAGCAGTGGTATGCCTTCTTGTGCGGCGACCGGGCCGAAGAGCCGCGTGAAAGCGGCATTGGCTGCGCGCAAGGCGCCACCCGCATCCACAATGGCAAGTGCCAGTGGAGCGCGCATGAAGAAATGGTCTTCACCCTGCACGCTCTTGCCGGTCTCAACCAGTGCCGCCGCAGCTTGCACCGGCAAGGTGACAGGCGCCGCCGGTGCAGAGACTTCGACGGAACGGACTTCACCTGAAACACCCTCACCAGCCGGCAACACCGAGCGCGGCAGAACCACACCGGTGGCCGTACCAGCCTGATCCACCAGCCCAAGACGCATATAGACAGGCAGGGCACTGCCATCCTTGCGCATCAGCACAAGCTGAAGATTGGCCGGCTTGTTGCCGGGCGTCAGGGCGGCATTCAGCCGACCCAGATCCTCGGAGGACACGACATCCCGCAAGGGCAGACCGGCGCTGCCCCATTCGGCCAGCCCGTAACCCAGAATGCGGCACAGGCCCACATTGGCCAGTTGCACCTGTTCGGCAGAAAAGCGCGCGACACCTGCCGGGGCCCGCTCCCACACCTCCAGAAGGGGATTCGGCTCCAGGCTCGGCTCACCGCTAGGCCGGGTCAAACTCACGGCCTGCTGTGCAGGTGTCACTTCAGATGCAGGTGCAAGTGATACGGGTACAAGCGCCACCTTTTCAGGCAGCTCCGCTTCAATCGGTTTTTCAGCCCCCCTGGCTTCAATCCCGGAGGCAATCCTCGCTCCAGTAGAGGCGGCGGCCGCCGGCACAGACTGCACATCCCCGCCTGTCAGCCTCAGCGCCCACAGCACACGACGCGGAGACCCCAGCGGCTGCACTGAAATCTGCATCCGCCGGCCGCCCATGCCGGAATCAAAACGGATCGTACGTGTCAGGGCCTGGCCGGCGGCGATGGAGGCCAGTAAGTCGCTCATCGCGCTCTGGGTGCCGGGCATCAGGGCCAGAAAACGCTCCGGGCTGGGAGGTGATGCAGCCTCGTTCCGCGAGAGTTCGCAGTAGGCCGCATTCGCTTCCACAGTTTTCTCGCCATCTTCCACAAGCGCCATCGCGTCGCCACTCAGTGCGATGGCGGCGGAGCCTAGAAGATCTGCCTGCTGCGGGCCGGCAACGCCTCGCCCGCGCCACAGCGGTGAAACAAGCGCATAAAGGCCAAACAGGGCGAAGCCACCCACAAGGCCCGGCAAAAGCCAGAATTCTGTTTCCAGAAAGAGCATGGCGGCGATAAAACCGCCGATCAGAGCGGGCACGAGAACTGCAAAATCACTCTTCAGGGAACCTGTCCCACTTCGGGAGTGTTGTGCTGATGCCGGGGATGGAGACGGCCCGCGAGTGTCTCCGCCTGCATTCGAGTTGGTCATCGCGCGCCCTTCTTGTTCACCATCTCTGCATTTCTTCCATTACGAGAGATTCGCACAGGACTGGATTCCTGCCATGTTTATCAACAAAAGCTTAAGCGGTGACGTTTAAGATGATGACAACGGCCCTGCTGCTACCCGGGCCCTTGATGCTGCAGTTTGGGTGACGGAGGCGTGATGTTACAGCAGTTGTTTGGAGCCGAGCTGGACTTCTGGGTCCGGCTTGCGATCTCCCTGATCGTCATAGCCGTGCTGCTCGGCGTCACGGCCATTATCATGCGCCGCATGGGCCGCAAGAATACGCCGGCCGGCATGGTGCGCCAGCGTTCCGGTCGCTCGCGCATTGCGGTTGTGGATGCAGTGCCGGTGGATCAGAATCGCCGTCTGGTTCTGGTGCGCCGCGATGACAGGGAGCATCTGCTGCTCACGGGTGGCGCCAGTGATGTGGTGGTGGAGCACGATATCCCCGTGCGCGCCGAATCTCCCATTCCGCTGCGGGAAGCCCCCAACCACAAGCTGCGCAATCGCCGGCCGGAGAATCAGTCCCCTCTGGAAGCGCCTTCTGCAGCGCCAGCTCTGGGTGCAGCTTTGCACAATGAAGCACAGCAGCCCGCCCTTTCGGCTGTCCGGCCCGAAGAAGCACCCGATCATGTCGCCGGTACCCTGGATGATGAGGCGCACCCGCGCGAGACCTATCCGGATGAATCGCGCTTCCAGCCCCGTTCCCCGCAGACACCGGAACTTTCCGCGGCTGAAAGGCATGTCCCTGAACGTCTGAATGACGCGCGCGAGACTGAAGCACCTGCGCTCGCCCATGGCATTCGCCCGCGCATGCCCCTGCCTGTCATCGAGCCCCAGTTGGATCTGCCCGCACTGGATCCCGCAGACGCGCCCCGCGTGCCGGAGCTGTTCAAGAGCACGGATACCGCCCCCTCTTCCAGGACCCGGACGGATGACACAGAACCGAAACTGTTCGATGTCGCCGATCTGAACATGGAAGATATCGTGCGGGAAGCCGCCGAAAGCGCAGCAGCTGAAGAAGCAGAGCGTGCAACTGCAGAACAGGCCGAGCGCGAAGCTGCAGAGCGTGCAGCTGCAGAACAGGCCGAGCGCGAAGCTGCAGAACGCGCAGCTGCAGAACAGGCCGAACGCGAAGCTGCAGAACGTGCAGCTGCAGAACAGGCCGAGCGCGAAGCTGCAGAGCGTGCAGCTGCAGAACAGGCCGAGCACGAAGCTGCAGAACGTGCAGCTGCAGAACAGGCCGAGCGCGAAGCTGCAGAGCGTGCAGCCGCAGAACAGGCCGAGCGCGAAGCTGCAGAACGCGCAGCTGCAGAACAGGCCGAGCGCGAAGCTGCAGAACGTGCAGCTGCAGAACAGGCCGAGCGCGAAGCTGCAGAGCGTGCAGCTGCAGAACAGGCCGAGCGCGAAGCTGCAGAACGCGCAGCTGCAGAACAGGCCGAGCGCGAAGCTGCAGAACGTGCAGCTACAGAACAGGCCGAGCGCGAAGCTGCAGAACGTGCAGCTGCCGAGATCGAGAGCGCGCTCGATGCTTCCGCGCTGGAAGACGAGCTTGCCGCCGAGATGGCGGAAGTGCTGCAAACCCTCGATCGTTCTGCGGATGCAAATGCGACAAGCGAGGACGAGAGCCGGGTGCAGGAAATGGCAGCCCGCCTTGACGAAGCGCTCAATACCCCTCCTTCAAAGCCCCATCTTTCTCTCTCGGACCTGCTGGACGATCAGGAACATGCTCTTCCGCCCATGCCGGAAACCCCGGTTGTGAAGGAAGAGGCCCCGAAGGCGGAAGAAGACACACGACAGAATGCCCCCTCCACGCCTGAGGCAGAGGCCGTGGCGGAGAACACGGCTTCACCGGACGAATCCGCCCCCATGCGCGATCTCGGCGTCAACCGGTTCGGCAATATCTTCGGCCGCGTGAACAGCAGTTATGGACGGCAGCGAATTGATGCCGCACCACGTACCCCTGCCGCACCAGTCAGGCCACAGATTCGCACGGAACCGCTCGCACGTCCGCGCCATGTCGCAGGCGGCATTCAGCGCAGCCTGGGTGAACATACTGCACCCCTGCTTGGCCCGGCCCAGCGTGAAACCCGTCCGCACGAGCCCAACCGCGAGATGCCCGGTCTACCGCGTATCCGCCCCCCGGGCCCCATGACCGCCCGGCGGCCCGAGGCTCTTACCGCTCAGGCGCCCGAACCCAGGATTCACGCTCCGGAAGCCGCAAAGGCCAAGGTCCCGGAGGAAGATCTCAAGGGTGGCGATTTCCTTCAGGATTTTGAATCCGAGATTGCCAATCTTCTCGGCCGCACGCCGAGTGACAAACTCTGAGCAACCGCCCGCCTCTCATGAAGGGCGGATGATTTCGCCCTGAAATGAAAAGGCCGGCACATGATGTGCCGGCCTTTTCATTCACAATCACAAACCCGCACAACGTCACGAATCCCTGACGGGAGGATCACGAACGCTTGGCGCGATAGCCTGATCAATCGTCGCGATAGACACGCTCACGCCGCTCGTGACGCTCCTGCGCCTCGATGGAGAGCGTGGCGATGGGGCGGGCTTCAAGGCGCTTCAGCGAGATGGGCTCACCCGTATCCTCGCAATAGCCATAGCTGCCATCCTCAATTCGCTCCAGAGCAGCATCGATCTTGGAGATCAGCTTGCGCTGACGATCCCGCGCCCGCAGCTCAATCGAACGATCCGTTTCCGAGGAGGCACGATCCGCCAGATCCGGATGGTTCTGGTTTTCATCCTGAAGGTGCTGCAGGGTTTCCCGGGCTTCCTTCAGGATATCGTCCTTCCAGCGCAACAGCTTCTTGCGGAAATATTCCCGCTGCCTGTCGCTCATGAAGGGTTCGTCCTCGGTGGGCCGATAGTCCTCGTCGAGTTGGATCGACATCAGCCATGTCCTTCATAATAAGCGTCGTGGAACCTGGTGGCACAAGCAATGCCTGTGCCACAGATACTGGAGCGGCCCCTGCCCGGAAGCGGCAAGTGACCCCTTCCGCCGGGAGTGACGCTCCAAGGTCGCCGCGCTTATATCGGGCGCGCCGCTCAGGGACAAGCCGCATAGAGCACCTCTTTCGCCTTGCCTCTTTCGCGATGCGCGATAGAGCTGGCAAAAGATGCACTTTCTGCGGAACAAGCTGTCACGCGAGACTTGACGCAGCCCCTTCCTCCGCCAACCCTGCACACACTGTATATTCTGCCTGCATTTATATTAGGCGCATATGGCAGAGATAGACATGATTGACTGAATATCAGGCACACAGAAACTCTCATCAACATAACAGCCCGACTGGACGGGCTTGAAGGAACCACCGGATGCGCTTTGAAGGAACTGAAAGCTATGTGGCGACGGATGATCTGAAAGTTGCCGTCAACGCCGCCATCATTCTGGAGCGCCCGCTGCTGGTGAAGGGTGAGCCGGGGACCGGAAAGACCGTTCTGGCGCAGGAAGTCGCCCGCGCCCTGGGTGCGCCTCTATTGGAATGGCACGTCAAATCCACCACCAAGGCACAGCAGGGGCTCTATGAATATGATGCGGTGGCGCGCCTGCGGGACAGCCAGTTGGGCGACCCGAAGGTGAATGACATCGCCAATTATATTCGCCGTGGCAAGCTGTGGAGCGCCTTTGTCGCCGAACAACGCCCCGTGCTGCTGATAGACGAGGTGGACAAGGCCGATATCGAGTTCCCCAACGATCTGTTGCAGGAACTCGACCGCATGGAATTCCACGTCTATGAAACCGGCGAGCAGGTAAAAGCGCATCAGCGCCCGGTCGTCATCATCACCTCGAACAACGAGAAGGAACTGCCGGACGCCTTTTTGCGCCGCTGCTTCTTCCACTATATCCGTTTCCCGGATGCCGACACGATGCGCGACATTGTGGAAGTGCATTTCCCCGGCATCAAGCAACGGCTGGTGAGCGAGGCGCTGCGCATTTTTTATGAACTTCGGGATGTGCCCGGCCTGAAGAAGAAGCCCTCCACCTCCGAGCTGATCGACTGGCTGAAGCTGCTGATGGCCGAAGATGTGGATGTGGAGACCCTGCGCCAGAGGGATGTGCGCAAGGCTATTCCACCGCTGCATGGCGCCCTGCTGAAAAATGAGCAGGATGTGCACCTGTTTGAGCGGCTGGCCTTCATGGCCCGGCGTGAACAGCGCTGAGCCAGTGCAGAACCGCAAAAGTCAAAAGGCCGCCCCTTTGGAGAGCGGCCTTTTTGATACGTACTCACAATGGCTGAGCACCTGCGGATAGAGGCCGCCCCGCCTGCTTCACCACAGGCCAGGGCCCATATTGAAGGTGTAGCTCAACGTCACACCTGTGGTGAACTGGTTCTTGTCGTCCACCAGCGGCGAATCGGCAGCATCACCGATCAGATAGCTATAGGCACCATAGACACCGGCCGTGATGCCATTATCGAAATTGTAGCTCAACTGCGCCGTGGCCCCCACCTCATCAAAGCCGCTGCTGGCCTGATAGGGGCGCATCGGGTTGAACAGGAAGGTAGCCAGCGCCGCCTGTGAGGCCGTCACGCCATAATAGGTCTGCATATAGTCAGACCCGGCATAGGACAGGCGCGGCCCAGCGGCGAAGTGCCACCGCCCTTGATTATAGATGAAATCGGCCCGCAAATCGCCGCGCACACCGGAAAAACCGCCCATACCATAGAGCAACTCGGCGCGCAGGCGCAGCCATTCCACCGGGAACCACTCGGCAAAACCACCTGCCAGCAATGAGTAATCAATGGTACCAAGGCCGCGCAGCCGGTCACCATTACTCTCGCTGCGGCCCCAGTCGATCGTGCCGGCAACACCGGCGCGGAAACCATTGCGGTTGATGAGGGCGATGGAGGGCGTATCGTCCACGGAGTGGAAGACATTGCGCTCGCTGGCACGGGCGATGGAGAAGATTAGGCTGGGGCGAAAGCTGTAATCATCCGCACCGGGATAGCTGGGCGAAGCTGAGGCACGGCCACCGATCGTGACATACCAGTCTTCCTTCACCGCATTCTGCGTGCCGAAGGTGTAATCGGCCGCCTGCGCTGCCCCCGTAGCGAGGAAGGCTGCGCCAAGAGCAAGAACCGGGACCAGACCACTGCGCAGCGAAGACATCTCATATCCCCAGGATGGAGCTGTGCCCCACAAGGCGCGCGGAGCCGACAAACTGTATCTGCAAACCATTACTGTTCTCTACCGGTTCCGTGGTGGCATTTATGCCACGCCTGTTTTCCTTCTGCCGAACATGGTTACATTTGGCCACACCTCTTTTTGGAAAAATTCAGGCTGAAAGTCATCATCTGTAAAGACAGGTGCATCGCTGCACTGCAACATACCCCCCTATCCATCCCGCATTCACCTTTATGATCAGCTGTGCGAACGCCACAGAAAGCGCTGGCGAGGCCTTTCACTGCATGGCGCTTTCGCTTAGGCTGAACACCATTTTATGATGTCCAGCACCGCGTCGCCTAAGAGGACTTGAAGTATGATCGGGAACCCGTCCCAGGATCAGGACAAGAGCCAGCACAAGCTTGGGGATGAAACCTTCATTTCAGCTGATGAACTTCGGGACTATATGCACCACCAGGAGGTGCTGAAGGCAAACAAGGCCCTTGAGGCGATAGATCGCGCGGACAAGGCGCGCGCGGAACTCATCAAGACCCTCTCCGAGCCCATGGATATGACCCCGGAGCGGGTCCACGAGATTTCGCAGAATCTCATCCTCAAGATGCGCCTTGCCGCTGAGCGTGGCGAAAGCGAAATCATGGTGATGCGCTTTCCCAATGCCCTATGCACAGACAAGGGCCGAGCCATCAATAATGCCGAACCCACATGGCCGGAAACGCTGGTGGGCCGTCCCCGGCAAGCTTACGAAATGTGGCGCGATCATCTGCGCGATGCCCATTTCAAGCTCAAGGCCATGATCATTGACTGGCCCAATGGCATGCCCGGTGATGTGGGCATGTTTATCAGCTGGGTCTGAATCAACAAGAGTTCCGATATTCAAAGCCCGAAAGCAGAGATGCTTCCGGGCTTTTTCGTGCCATCAGATTGTCCTGTTACCTCAAGCTGGCGGAGCAGCATCCATCCCCGCCCGGTCTCCGGTTTTCTCGCCCGAAATAGCACTGCTCATGGCCCTGTCGAAACGGTCGAGATAGAGATAAATCACCGGCGTGATGTAGAGGGTCAGCAGTTGAGAAACCAGCAGCCCGCCCACCACGGCCACACCCAGCGGCTGCCGCAGTTCCGAACCCGCCCCGGCTCCGATCGCAATCGGCAGCACACCAAAAATGGCTGCGAAGGTCGTCATCATGATGGGGCGAAAACGCATCAGCGCTGCCGTGCGAATGGCGGTCTGCGCATCCTCGCCATGGCGTCTGCGATCCAGCGCCACATCAATCATCATGATGGCGTTCTTCTTCACGATGCCCACCAGCATGACGATGCCGATAATGGCGATCACCGTCAGTTCCATGTCCATCGCCATCAAGGTCAGCAGCGCACCAATACCCGCTGAAGGCAGGCCGGACAAAATAGTGATGGGGTGCACAAAGCTCTCATAGAGAATGCCCAGCACGATATAGATCACCACCACGGCTGCCAGGATCAGCAGCGGCTGGCTGGACAGCGATTGCTGGAACGCCTGCGCCGTACCCTGGAATGAGGTGATGATATTGGCCGGCAAACCCGCTGCCTGCTCAACCTTCTGAATCTCCTGCACCGCCTGCCCCAGCGAGGTGCCCGGCGCCAGATTGAAGGAGATGGTGACCGCCGGCTGTTGCTGCTGGTGCGCCACGGTCAGCGGGCCCACCGTGGGGCGGATATTGGCCACGGTTTCCAGCGGCACCACCTTGCCGGAGGCCGTGCGCAGATAGACCCGGCTGAGATCCGACATATCCTTCTGGAACTGTGATTTCGCTTCCAGAATGATGGCATGCTGGTTGGTGGAGGTGAACAATGTCGCCACCTGCCGCGTGCCGAACTGGCTGTAGAGCGCATCGCGCAGCATCTGCTCGGTAATGCCCAGCGCGGCGGCCTTGTCCTTGTCCAGATCAATGGTGAGCTGCGGGTTGGTGATCTCCATGTCGGAGGTCACGTCCCGAAGGCCCGGCAGTTTGGAGAGCCGTTCCTCCATCAAGGCAGCATAATCATACAGCGCGGCGGTATCCGTGCTCTGCATGGTATATTGATACTGGCTTTTCGACGAAACGCCCCCCAGCCGGATATTCTGTACCGGCTGGAAGAACACCCGGACACCCGGCACCTGCGACACGCGCTTGCGCAGATCCTGCACGATATCATTGGCGGATTTGCTGCGCTCCGAGAAGGGCTTCAGCGCAATGAAGAGCCGGCCCGTATTGTTGGTGCGCCCGGCATAGGAGCTGCCGGCGGTGGAGACGAAATAATCCACATCCGGATGCGCCCGCACCGCATCGGCCACCAGCTTCTGGCGCACAGCCAGCGCCTCGAAGGAGGTATCGGTGGCGTTCTGTACCGTACCGGTGATGAAGCCGGTATCTTCCTGCGGGAAGAACCCCTTGGGAATGATGATATAGAGCCACACCGAGAGCGCGATGGTGCCCAGCGTCACCATCAGCATCAGTGGGCGATGGCGCAGCACAACATCCAGGCTCACCCTGTAGGCGGCCAGCCAGCCATCGAACATGCGCTCTGTCAGCCGCATGAAAGCATTGGGCTTCTTCTGGGGCTGGTGTGGCTTCAGAACCCGCGCGCACAGCATGGGCGTGAGCGAGAGCGATACAAAGCCGGACACCAGAATGGCGATGGAGATGGTGACCGCAAATTCGCGGAAGACCCGGCCCACAACCCCTTCCATGAACAACACGGGGATGAACACCGCAACCAGAGACAGTGTCATCGACACAATGGTGAAGCTGATCTCCCGCGCGCCGATAATGGCGGCGCGGAAAGGCTTTTCCCCATTCTCGATGTGGCGATGGATATTCTCCAGCACCACGATGGCGTCATCTACCACAAAGCCCACACACAAGGTGAGCGCCAGCAGGGTCATGTTGTTGATGGAGTAGTCAAACAACCACATGGCCGCAAAGGTCGCGATGATGGAGAGCGGCAGCGCCAGAGAGGGGATGAGGGTGGCGCGTACATTGCGCAGAAACAGGAAGATGACGAGCACCACCAGCACGATGGCCTCGAACAGCGTCTTTTGCACATCCGCCACGGCCTCTCGGATGGAGGTGGAGCGGTCGTTCAGAACATCGATATCAACCGAGGCGGGAAGCTGCGCGCGGAAGGCAGGCAGGCGCGCGCGCACTTCATCCACCACGGCCACCGTATTGGCTTCCGGCTGGCGGATGACGGCGACGATGACGGCCCGCCGGTCGACATACCAACTGGCCACGCGCTCATTTTCCACCCCGTCCGTCACCTCGGCAATCTCGTCCAGCCGCACCGGCGCACCATTGCGCCAGGCCACGACGATGCGACGGAACTCATCCGCACTGGCCTGCGTGGTGCCCATATCAATGGTGAAGGCCTGCTTGGGCCCGGAAAGAATGCCTATGGGCGTATTGGAAGCCGCAGCAGCCACGGCCTTCTGGATATCATCGGCCGAAATGGAGCGGGTGGCGGCTGCAGCCGGGTCCACCCGAATGCGCACGGCATATTTCTGGCTCCCATAGATCTGCACCTGCGCCACGCCGGGCAATTGCGAGATCTGCTGGCCGATGACCGTATCGGCATATTCATTCACGGTGGAGAGCGGCAGCGTATCGGAAGACACCGCCAGAAACAGCACCGGCGCATCCGCCGGATTCACCTTCCGGAAGCTTGGCGGGGTCGTCATCTCATCAGGCAACTGCCGCTGCGCCACCGAAAGGGCGGATTGCACATCCAGCGCGGCATCATCAATGTCGCGATCGAGATCAAACTCCACCGTGATGGAGGTGCTGCCCTGCGAGCTGGAAGATGTGAGCGATGTGATGCCGGAAATCGTCGCCAGTTGTCGCTCAATGGGGGTCGCCACGGCGGTCGCCATGGTTTCCGGGCTGGCGCCGGGCAGGCTCGCCGTAACGGTGATGGTCGGCAGGTCCACCCGCGGCATGGCCGCCACAGGAAGCTGACGATAGGCGAACAGCCCCATCACAATCAGCGCCAGCATGATGAGTGTGGTCATCACCGGGCGGCGAATGCACAGTTCCGCGAACATGCCTCAGCCCCCCAGCGCAGGTTGCGCCGATGGGCTCGAAGGCAGAGCCGGCACGGGCACAGCCATGGCCTTCACATTCACCGCACTGCCATTGCGTAGGGCCAGTTGGCCATCCCTCACCACGGTTTCACCGCCCTTCAGGCCGCTGGCGATCACGCTTTCACCATCCACCGTGCGGGCCACTTTCACCGGACGTATCCGCGCCACGCCATCTTCCACTACAAAAACGAAAGCGCCATCCTGCCCCACGCGCACGGCCTCGCTGGGCACCACCACAACATCCGGGTCAATCCGCAGGGTCAGCGTCACCGCCCCCAGCGTTCCCGGCCACAGATGCTCATCGGCATTCTCGAACAGAGCGCGCACCGGCACAGTGCCGGTTTGCGTATCGACCATATTATCAATCACTGCGACCCGGCCGCCCTCGATGCGCTCCCCGGTGCCCTGCAGGGTGATGGCCACACGGGCCTGCTGACGATCCGCCCGCAATTCCCTCAGATACCGCTCGGGCAGACCGAAAGTGACATAGATGGGGCGCAACTGGCGCACGGTGGCGAGGGTTTCATCCACCCGGATGACAGCGCCCTTGCGCACGCTGGAAACACCCATGCGCCCGCTCACGGGAGCGGCAATATCATAATAGCTGCGCTCCACCTTCAGAGCGTCCAGTCTGGCTTCGCCTTCGGTGACAACGGCCTTCTGTACATCCAGTGCGGTCTGCGAATCCTCAAGCTGCACCTGGGAAATGGCGTTGCGCGTCACAAGCCCGCTATAGCGGGCCACATCGCGTCCGGTCTTTTCTAATTGCGCCTTGTCCCGCGCCAGCGTGGCCTCGGCCTGACGGATCTGCGCATCCATCACACGCGGATCAAGCGTGAACAACAGCTCACCGGCCTTCACCTGCGCGCCGTCCTCAAAATCCACCCGCTCCACCGTTCCGGCGACCCGCGCGCGGATCGGCACCGTGACCATGGGCTCCACCGTGCCCAGCGCTTCCACACGCACCGGCATGCCCTTGCGCTGCGCCGTAGAGACCAGCACCGCCACGGCGCGCGGGCTCTGCGGCAGACCTGCCGTAACTGGGCTAGTGGGACCTGTCGTGGCCCATGGCTTGTGCTGCCACAGCCAGCCCGCCCCGCCCAAAATGGCAAGACCAAGAACCACAATCGCAATACGGCCGGCTCGCGGCGAGCGCTCTGGCATTACTCCCCCGGATCATCATCGGACACTTCATTGCCCCGGACGGGTTGATAAGCCGACCGGAACAGGCACATACGCTTCCCGAAAGGTGACAGAGAACCAGCCCGCCATATTCGGAAAATCCATTCAACGCAGAACATCACGGCCTTACAGCAAGGCATGGCGATGTGACGGCGCATGATGCAACGCGAAAAAGCCGCTTCGGTCCAATTAATGTTTGGTCAGGTTCAGGGTTGCCCCCGTGAAATCCGCATCACCCGCCCTGCCCCGCGCTGTTCTTAGGCCCGCGCCACAGCGGCCATGCGTTGCAGGGCAAGGTCCAGCGTCTCATCCTTCTTGGCGAAGCACAGGCGCACGACGTGGCGCACGGCATGCTGTGCATAAAACGCAGAAACAGGAATGGCCGCGACACCGTGCTGTTTCACCAGGCGCTCACAAAAGCCCACATCATCCGGCTCCTCCATCAGCGACGAGATGTCGATATTAAGGAAATAGGTGCCGGCGGACGGCAGCACGCCGAAGCCAAGCGCGGTGAGCCCACCGGAGAGCCTATCCCGCGCGCGCTGATAATTCGCCCGCATAGCTGTGAACCATGCATCTTCCTTCCCCAGCCCATAGGCCACGGCACTTTGTAGACAGGGCGGCGTGGTGAAGGTGAGAAACTGGTGCGCGCGGGAGAGCACCTGCATCAGCGGTGGGGCGGCGAACATCATGCCCACCTTCCACCCTGTCATGCCGAAGATCTTGCCGGCGGAGCTGATCTTCACCGTGCGCTCGCGCATCCCCTCCAGCCCCATCAGAGACTGGAAGCGCCGGCCATCGAACACGATATGCTCCCACACCTCATCGCACACCGCATAGGCATTGAAACGCTGGCAGAAATCCGCCACGCAACGCAACTCTTCCGGGCCATGAAGCACGCCGGTGGGGTTTTGCGGATTGTTCAGAAGTACCAGCTTGGTGCGGGGCGAAAACACCTCGGCCAGTTTTTCGGGGGTGATCCGCCAATGGGGCGGCTCCAGCCGCACAAAGCGCGGCAACCCGCCCGCCCGGCGCACCAGCGGCAAATAGGCATCATATAGCGGCTGGAAGAGCACCACCTCATCACCCGGTTCGATCAGCGCCAGCAAGGCTGCCGCCAGCGCCTCTGTCGCGCCGGAGGTCACCATCACCTCCGTATCCGGGTTCAGATCCAGATCCTGCCAGTGCTGCATATGGGCGGCCGCAGCCTGCCTCAGCTCCGGCAGGCCCGGCATGGGCGGGTACTGGTTCCACCCCTCCGTCACCGCCTCGGACGCCTTGCGGCGCACATCCTCCGGCCCCGGATCATCCGGAAAGCCCTGCCCCAGATTCACCGCCTCATGGATGCGCGCCAGTTGCGACATGCTCTCGAAAATGGTGGTGGGCAGCGTGCTGTAAATGCTGTTGAGCGGGCGAAGCGAAGGCATGTTTCACCACAAGAAGGCCCGGCCTGGGCTGAAAGATGAAAGAACCGCCGGAGACCCTCCGGCGGCATGTCCCCATGCAGAGGCGAGACCACCCGAAACCGGGCAGATGGCTCAGGCGACGCCCTGCTCCGGCGCCGCCAGAGGCTTCAGCGCTTCCAGAAGCGTTTCTTCCGTCACCTGCGCCATGGGCATCAGCACTTTGGCGGCCTGTGTGCGATGGCCGGGGCGCATCACCAGCACCACCGTTTCCGCCCCGCCACAGGCCGGGTCTCCGCAGGAAATCTCAGAGATGGAAACCGTGGCCTCCTCCTCCAGGTCCAGCGCGCGACGCACCATCTCGGCGAGCACCCGCGCGGAATCGCGATTGCCGCTTTCCCCACGCCGCCGCATGAACAGTCTCATGATGCGCCTCTCAGCCTCCGGCCCGCGTCAGTAATCCCACTGGGCGCCGATGCCCACTGTGGTGTTGCCATCGGCCCCGGTTGCACCCTGCAGGCGTATATTGCGCGTCACATCCACATCCACCGTCACCTTGCTGGAGGCTGGCGTGGTGCCCTGGCGCACACCCATATAGACACGGTCATTGATGCGCTTGCCAATCCCCACCTGGCCGCCCTTGCCGGTGGAATCCGTACCCAGCTCCAGATTATCCAGCCCGAGCGAGCGACGCATCTGATCCACCACGCCGTTACCGCCGCTGGAGAACTGGGCCATGGCCTGTGCCAGTTGCAGGGCCTGCGTGGCGCTGAGCGAGCTAGCCGAACGGCCGAACAGCAGGCGCGACACCACCTCATCCTGCGGCAGGGTCGGCGTGGAGCCGAAAGTGATCTCCGGCTTGGAGGCCGGCCCGTTCACCATGATGCGCGCCGTGATGTCATTGGCCGTGGTTTCAGCTACGAAATCCAGCTCCGGATCGGTCGAGCCGGTGAAGGTGATCTTGCCACGGGTGAAATTGAGCCGACGGCCGACAATATCAAACTGGCCGCGACGCATTTCAAAGCCGCCATCCGTCACCGGCGCATGGCTGGTGCCCGTCACCTTGATGCGGCCACCCAGCTCCGCCTCCATGCCCATGCCGCGCACGAAGATATTGTTGGGCGCATCCACGATCACATCCAGATCAATGCCCTTGGCACCAGGCCCGCGATCATTGGAAGGGGTTGTAGGGGCGAGGCGGGCGGCATTCTTGCCGCGCCTGTCATGCACATCCCGCACTTCCATGGCCTGCACACCACCGGGAATACGCTCGGCGATGTTGACATCCATATCCTTGATCTGAAGCCGGCCAACCAGCTTGGGACCATTGGTGAACTGCCCGTCCACGGCAACAGTGCCCTGGGTGACGAGGCGGATCAGCTCGCTGTTGATGAGGCCGGCATTATGCATGGCCACTTCCACACGACCGGGGAAATTGCCGGCCGGGTCCAGCGCCACATGGCCCTTGGCGGCGATAGTGCCGCCATTGGGCGTGCGGGCTGTCAGCGAGGTGACCGTCACGGTGCGTTCAGTGCCGGTGATGACGCCTTCAATCTGGTTCAGCGTGATGCCCATCTCGGATGACAGGAAGCGACCATTGCTGAGGCGGATGGTGCCGCCTGCCCGCGGAGCCTGCGGCGTACCGCGGAAGGTCGCATCAATCCGCGCCGTACCGGAAAGCTGGCTGCCTGTCGTGGCAAGCGACGGGTTGGCGATGGCCAGATCAACCATGCCCTTGATGGCCAGATCCATATCGCCCGCCCCCATTGGAACAGAGCCGGCGATGGTGAGATCCGACACACGCCGGCTGCTGATGACAGTGCGGGTATTCACCCGCCCCTTGCCCAGCGTGCCTTCGGTGCGAATGTTGAAGGGGCCAGCGCCTGCACTGGCGATATCCGCCGTACTCAGCCCGTTCACCCGAATATTATAGGTGCCATCCGGCGTAGCCGCTGCGCCCTTCAACACGGCATCACCGCTCACAGTTCCGGCAAGGCCGAGGCCCGGCGCAGCCAGTTCGGCCAGCGCCAGCGGCAGGTTACGGATATCCACCTTCAGATCCAGCACGCTGCCGGCTTTTCCGGAAACCGCCACGCTGCCGCCACTGCTGGCCAAGGCGAGGCGATCAATCTGCACCTCGCCGCCATCAATCGTGAGCGTGGCCGGAGCTGTAGTGGCGATGGCGGTGCGCCCACGCGCCGCCCGCAACCGTTCCAGACGCACCTGTGATGTGCTGCCGGAATGGTTGAGCTGGGCCGCGCCCGTCACATCCATTCCATCCACCAGCGCATTCAGTTGAAGCGCCGTACCCTTGCCCTGCCCCCGCGCCACCAGCTTGGCGTGCGGAATGCTGACACCGGCATTGATATTGGCAAGTTCCACATCGCCATTCATCACCAGTTGCCCGGTCGGGTCTGTCACTGTGGCGTCAATGCGGGCAGAGCCGATACTCTGACCTGCGGCGCGCACACCATCAGCATTCGCCTTCACCGTCACGCTCTGCACGCCATTGGCCGCGCCCAGATCGATATTGGCATTCAGCTTGCCGGCGAGTTCCGTCAGCGCCAGAGCGGAAAGATCCGCCAGATTTCCGGCCATAACCGCCAGCTTGCCGGCGAACAGGCCATCCTCCCCGCGCGCCACATCGCCCTTTGCGGAGACAGAGCCAATCGCCAGATCCAAACCTTCCAGCCGGGCCGCGCCATTCGCCCCCATCGCGAACGCGCCACCGCCCTGCGCCAGGTTGTTCGCGATGCGACCATCCAGCTTGAAATCACCCGAAGGCAGGCCGGTCAGATCATGCGCACGCAGATTTAGTGAAAGACCTTCCATCTTCTGGCCCATGGCAGTGCCTTCCGGCACGGTCACGCGGGCGCTCACGCCCAGATCATCCAGCCCGCCGGAGAAGATGGCCCCGGCATTGAGTCGGCCAGACAGACGTGGGTCCACCCGCTTGAGATCATCCAGAACCAGTTTCGTCTTCAGATCCGCCACGGAGGTGGCCATGTTGCCATCCGCCGTCAGTTCCAGCCCTTCAGCTTCAAGCGCCAGTTTTTCAACCGCGAAATCTTCCGCGCCAGTCCGCCGCAGGGCGCCGCTGAGGCGGCTTGTCTTGCCGAAAATATTATCCACAGCGGAGATGCCGGTCTTCACCGCATCCGTACCGCCATCCAGCGTGAGGGTGAGCTTTTCATAGGAGTCAGAAGCTTCCACCTTCGCCTTCAGCCGGGCCGTGCCGGAAAGCGACTGACCGGCCAGTGGGGCGAAGGCGGCAAGATCCAGTCGCTCCATATCCAGAACGCCATCAGCATCCTTGGCGCTGGCCGTGCCCGTGAAGCGTGCATCCAGCGCCGCCAGCCTGGCCACGAAGCCCGTCAGCGCCGCATCGCCGGCTTCCGGCACCGAGGCCGTGAGATTGAAGGAGGCGCTATCGCCCAGCGCACTCCTCACATTGCGATCATCCGCCGTGAGGCCCTGCGCATGACCATCCACAACCACCTGAAGCGCAGCGTTCGCGGCATCCGGTGCAGTTTTGGCATCAACCGTCAGCGTGCCCACACCATAACCCATGCCGGAAAGGCTCACGGCCTCCAGACGGGAGGATGAGGAGGGCTGCGCCAGCTTGCCCTTCAGCGCGCCATCCAGCTTCACGCTTTTCCATGCCACGCCGGGGGCCAGCTCTGCGAAACGGGCAGCATCACCCAGCACGGCGCTGTAGGCAAGATTGGAACCTGTGCCCTCAAAATCCACCATGCCCTTCGCCGCCGCGCCGAAACCGGCCGCGCGCAGGGAGAAGCTCTCCACATCCAGCAGGCCATTTTCCTGCGCCAGAACAGTGCTGGCCAGTTCGGTGCGCCCTTCCAGCAGCGGCGCAATATTGGATGGCAGAAGCCGCGCCACATCCGCATCCAGCCCCACAGTGACGCGATGGCCCTGCGCGACGGCGCGCACGCCAGCAGCACCGCTCATCTGCGCCACATCGCCGGCGGAAAGATTGAGATGGCCATCCCACGCATCAATGGGCCCGTTGCCGGTGATGCTGGCCTTCAGCTCCGGAAGGCCTTCCATGCCGGCCAGACGTGCCACAAGGCCACCCGGCGGCTCATTGGCCTGAATATTCACATCCAGAATACGGGTCTGCGGCACATAGGAGACCTTGCCGGAGACATCGCCCGGCGCATCCTTGCGATGCAGATCGAAATTGGCGGAAAGCCCCGGCCCGGAGGCCATCAGATCCGCTGAGGCATTCAGAGACAGACGCGCCGGCAGGCCGGCCACAGGCTCGCCGATTTCAATATCGGCAATGGCCAGACGCCCCAGCCGCACCGGCAGCATGAAACTGCTGCTACTGCTGCTTTCGGTCGTGTCTTCAGATGGCGCCAGCTCCGGTAAACGCTCCAGCGCCACGCGATCGGCCGTAATGGCCTCCACATTCAGCACGCCACCCAGCAGTGCCAGTGGGCTCCAGGCCAGATGCAGATTATCCACCTGCGCCACGGGGCCGTTCGGATCATCGACGGCGATGCGCGCAATGGTCATGTTCCACGGCACGCCGCCGGTGATCTCGGCAATCTCGATCCTGAGACCGGATACCGAAGCGAGCGAGGACGCGACCCGCGCCAGCAAGGACTTGCCCGGCCCGGTCTGCACCACCACAAGCAGCACAACCACCAGCGCCACGAGGCCCGCGAGAGTGAAGCCCACCCATTTGAGAAGGCGAAGAAGAATGCGCGCCATCATCAGAAGGCCTGCCCCAGGCTGACATAAATACCATAGGTCCCGTCACCGGGACTCGGATTGAGCGGAAACGCCAGATCGAACCGCAGGGGCCCAATGGCTGTGTAATAACGCAGCCCCAGACCCGCCGAATATTTCAGACCATCAAAATCAGGAAACTCCGAAGCGAAGGCCGAGCCCATATCGAAGAAGGGCACCACGCCGATTGTGTCAGTGATCCTGATCCGCGCCTCGGCGGATGCTTCGAAATAACTCAAGCCACCGATGATCTCGCCAAAGGCATTGCGCGGGCTGGCGGACTGGTAATCATAGCCGCGCAGCGATCCGCCGCCGCCCACATAGAAGCGCCTGTTGGCCGGCACATCCTCCAGAGAGGTACCCATCATGGAGCCGGCAGAAACCCGACCGGCCAGAATGTAGCGCTTGTCCCGATCCAGCGCGTAATAGGTCGAGAAGGTGCCCTTCGCCATGACAGGGCCCGCGCCACTATCACCCAGATAGGCGAAGGGCTCCACTGTCGCATCGACGCGCATGCCGCGGGAGGGATCCAGCGCATTGTCGGTATTATCGAAATGGGCGTTCACCGGAATGCCGAGGATGAAATAATCCGCCTTGCCATTGGCATCCTCGACCGAGCTGTCCTCAAAATCGAGCCCCACCTGCATGGTGAACTGGTCGGAGAAGCGACGGCGCACATCCACAGTAGCCGTCACGCCTTCCTGCACATAGGCGTTCGTCACCTCACGCAGCAGCGCGGCGGCGGCAATCAGGTCATCGCGCGAGGTGAAAATCCCCGGTTTGGTGAAGGTGGCCTTCACCTTGTAGCCGAACTGGTTTGCATCCGGCACGGATTCCGGCTTCTGGCCAAACCATGAAACACCAGCGTCCAGACGCAGCGTTTCCCCACCGCCAAACAGGTTGCGATGGCCCCAGAAGGCATTCAGGGAAGAACCGTCTGTATTGGAATATTCGGCATTGAAGCCCACATAGCGCGGCTTGCGCGGCGTGACTTCGATAGTGATGGGCAGGCCGCCATTCGCATCCAGTCTGTCCCCTTCGATGATCCGCACGCCACCAATGGCTTCAATCTTGGTGAGTCGTGTGCGCAGGGAAGACAGACGCTCGGGCGAGAAGGGTTCGCCGGGCTGAATCTCGATCCGGTCCTCGATGAAGCCCGGCGAGAGAAAATCTGCCCCCTTCACCGTGAAATGACCGAAGGTGGCCCGCGGCCCGGTATCCACAAAGAAGGTGACGTTCAGCTTGTGGGTTGCATGGTCCGCCACGACATCCTTCTGCGCCACCTTGGCGAAGGGATAGCCCAGATTGCGCCAATGTCCGGCCAGCCGCCCTTCCGCCGAAACCACGGAACTGGCCAGCGCCGGCTCACCTGTTTCCAGATGCAGATCATGCTGATCCGGCGCATCGGCCAGCGGGCGGTTATTGGCTGCATTCACAATACGCACCGTGCCGAAGGTAAAGAGCGGCCCGGGATTGACGACGATCTTCACCGGCACCGGCCCACGCGCCCGCGCGGCCTGCACGATATCAAAAATATTGGGCGAATCCGGCCGGTTGCCGGAAATCGTCATATTGATGGTGCCGCCATAATAGCCCTCTGAATACAGCGCGGCGACAATCCTGTCCCGGTCGGAAAGGGCGCGGCGCACCAGCCCGGCGGCACCGGCAGGCGGGTTGGATTTGAGCTGCTTGAGGTTGGAGGCATCCTCAATGGCGCTTTTCAAGCTGCTGTCACCATCCACCACCTCAATCTCGACCGTATAGGGCACGGCATCCGGCGATTGGGTCGCCTTGTCCGCCTCGGCATTCGGATTGAAGAAATTGGTGATGGAATCAAAGAATCCCCCCTCCTCCGCCTGCACGGGAAGGGCAGGCAGGGTCGCGAACGCAACAGTCGCGACTGCCGCCATGACGGGCTTCAGACAGGAATGTTGCTGGGATTTTGCAGCGTTCGCCATATCAACTCGGGTATCCGGAGAACATCAGGCGGATGGAGAATCCGCGCGCCACATCGCACCCATGGGGTACCGATGCTGGGGCTGACGCTATGTGACGTCCGTAAATTTCACCTTATGCCGTACCGCTATCCTCCCGATCTGCGAAACGCACATTCACTATGGTTAACATTGTGACATTGATTTGTGTCCATGGCGAGTGAAGCGCGCAGGCCGCCCCCCCCCCCGTAATGACCCTCCATCCGGCCCAGACAAGAGCAACTACAGGTGGCGCAAAGGCAGGATGCCAGACAAGAAACGACGACCACCTCTTGTCAGAACCGATATACTGCATTTATTTCAATGGACTACAGGCCCATACGAACTAACCCTTCGGTAGATCTCCGGAGCCATTCAACCTTTCCGAAGATGCTCCTTCACTCGCGCTGTCAGTCTCTGGCGATGGTTTTTCCACCGGTGCTGCAAGTGCTGGGGGTGGCGCGGTTGCAACAATTTTATCCCTACCCACCGGCAGGATTCTGGCAAGCCTTGCACAGCCATAAGATGCAACTGTTCCAACCCAACCCACCGGGCGTTGCGTTGAGGCCGCGATGCCGAAGGTCTGCAACAAACGGATTCGATCATCCCGGTTTGCGATCGCTCCGACAATCAGATCCGCCGCCAACACGCCATGGGCCGGTTCATCCTCGCTTTGGGTTGCGCAATACCACACACCCTTTTCGCCCTCATATACCAGCGGCATCTGCTGACGCGGGTGGGCACGTTTGAAACTGCGCACCCCATCTGCCGACAGATCCGTCACGAGGGGAGACGCCGCGCGCGCATGGCGCCGCAAGACACGCGCCGCGCCACTCGGGCTGAAGGCGGGAAACGCCGTTTCCGCCGCCACATTCAGTGTCCGCTCATCATGGTAGAAACGCAGGCCCGTGGAGCCGAACTCATCAACCAGTCCGTGATATCCGCCCCCCTCCTGCGGCGGAAGACGGAACTGCCCGCTCACCCATGGCGTCACCACCAGTCCGGGCACAAGCGCAGGCGCAACGCCAAACAGTTCCGCACCACCGCTGAACACCACATAATAGGCGCGCACGCGCAGCGGGCCCACATTGATATATTTGCGCACGCCGTTGAGATCCGCGCTCAACCCGGCGGAGCCATCCACCAGCTTCACTTCGGACTGCAGCGCGGCCTCTTCCAGAATGGCGCGCAGCGCTGCCACATTCACCCGATAGGCGTAGGCCACACCCAGCGCCGCTGAAAAGGTTTGCGTGCCCAGAAGCGCTTGTGTCTGATCCAGATCCAGCATCATGACGGAATGCGGCTGCAAGGCTTCGCGCGCTTCATGCTCGGCAGCAAGTTCCGCGACAGCGTGGGCGCGCGCCGCCAGCAGTCGACCGCGCGGCCCTGCAGGCAGCCCCGCCTCCGTCACGTAACGCAGGCCCCGCTCCGCCGCGCCCAGCGAGAGGGTGAACAATTCGCGCGCATCCTCACGCCCCAGCCTCGCCACCAGTTCGCGCGAGGAAAGAGCAAAGCCGGGTGTCATGCTCGCCTCAAACCCCAGCGCGCCAGGCCAGACAGGCTGGGCGACAGCCACATCCGCACCATTTTGCGTCGCGCCGCTGCGGCTGACCCTGTTCTCCGCATGGGGCGATACCAAAGCCACATCATAGCCATGGCTGGCCAGATCACAGGCAATCAGCAGGCCTGCCAGATCATCCCCCACGACGCAGATGTCACAATCCAGAATGCGCCCGGCAGATGCCCCAGATGCGCTCTCCAGTGCATGCTCCCCTGTCGCAGGCATAGCCCCGCCTGCGACAGGCTCATCAGAGAAAGATGCCTGTCCCATCGCATCATCCCTGCCCCCGGTAGGGTCCGCATACCTGCCTTCATCATCCCGACCGGGATGGGTGAGATTCAGGTTCAGACCGGAGTGCGGAAATGAGAAACTGTTCATGCCAAAACCTTGCCGGAGCCATATGTCCCCATCAGGCAACCGCCGTTGAGGCATATGGTTGCCTTGCGTCATCTATCCCCCTTGTCGCCCATTTCTGTGGCAAGGGGCAAATCCGGAGCCCAATCCACAGGCCCGGAGGATGGGTTGCGCAGATCCATAGGCGTGGGCCATAAGAGGGCACCTGAAACGCGTCAGGAAGAGCTTTCACATGCGTCGCCTTCTTCTGCTGCGTCATGCCAAGTCCGAATGGCCCAACGGTATCGCCGATCCTGAGAGGCCTCTGGCGCCGCGCGGTCGCGCCGCCGCCCCGCGCATGGGGGCCTATCTGGCCCGTGAGAAGCTGCTAGCGGACAAGGCTTTGATCTCCCCTGCCCGCCGTACCCGCGAAACATGGGATTTACTCTCTTCCCACCTTACCCCCCTGCCTCTGATGGCCACCGAACCGCGCATTTATGAAGCACCTGTCGCCCGACTGCTCACCGTCTTGCGCGAGCAGACCAGCAATGTGCAGACCCTGATGCTGGTGGGGCATAATCCCGGCCTTGAGGAACTGAGCCTCACCCTGTGCGCGTCCGGTGCAACGGATACGCTGGAACGGCTGGGCACGAAATTTCCCACTGGCGCTCTTGCCGTTATCGACCTGCCGGTGGATGACTGGCAGGCTGTTGTGCCGTCTATCGGCCGGCTGGACCGTTTCATTACCCCGCGCGAACTGCCCGAAAATATCTGAGGTTGAACGCGGTCTCAGTGCGGAGACATGAACGGGCCGAAGGCACCGATGAAACGGCCGTCAGAACCTTCCCGGAGGCATCCCATGGCCGGCTTCACTGATGCGCTGGATGACGCCCGCATTGCTCTGATGACCCTCGCAGACCGGGCGACCGGGCTGACAAACCCGACCTTGCGGCTGGGGGTCACGGGCTTGTCCCGTGCGGGCAAGACCATATTCACCACCGCGCTGGTTCATGCCCTCACGCAATCATCCCGCCTGCCGGTGTTCGAGGCGGCGCAGTCAGGCCGTATTGCCCATGCCCACCTAGAACCCCAGCCGGATGATGCCGTGCCGCGCTTTGCCTATGAAGCGCATATGGAAATGCTGGAAAAAGCGCGCTCCTGGCCCGAATCCACAACAAGGGTCAGCGAGCTGCGCATCGCCCTACGCTATGCCACGCCGCGTGGAGCGCTGCGCAATCTCACGCTGGATCTGGTGGATTATCCGGGCGAATGGCTGCTCGATCTGCCCCTGCTGGACATGAGCTATGCCGAGTTTTCGCGCCAGAGCCTGGCCTTGGCGCGGGCTCCGGCGCGGGCGGCGGTGGCCGGCCCCTATCTGGCCACAGTGGCGGCCAATGGTGCGGATGCCGCAGCGGATGAGAGCCGTGCACGCGAGGTCGCGGGCCAGTTCACAGCCTATCTGGCTGCCTGCCGCACGGAAACGCTGGCCATGAGCCTGCTGCCCCCTGGCCGCTTCCTCATGCCGGGAGATCTGGAGGGCTCCCCCGCCCTCACCTTCGCCCCGTTGGATCTGCTCGCTGATGGCGCCACGCGCTCTGGCTCACTGGGCGCGATGATGGAGCGGCGGTTCGAGGCCTATAAAAGCGCAGTGGTACGGCCCTTCTTCCGCAACCATTTTGCCCGGCTCGATCGCCAGATCGTGTTGGTGGACATTCTCTCGGCCCTGAATGCAGGCCCGGCGGCGCTGGCGGATCTGGAGCGCGCGCTGGATGGCATTCTGGCAGCCTTCCGCACCGGGCAGAACAGCATCATCAGCGCGTTGTTTCGCCCGCGGGTGGAAAAGGTGCTGTTTGCCGCCACCAAAGCCGATCATCTGCACCGCTCCAGTCATGACCGGCTGGAAGCCATTCTCGCCAAGCTGGTAGAGCGCGCCCGGCTGCGCGCGCGAGAGCGTGGGGCGGCGCTGGATGTGGTGGCGCTGGCCGCCATCCGGGCCACGCGAGAGGCCCGCGTGCGACGCAACGGGCATGATATGGACGCGATCGTCGGCACCCCGGAAAAGGGCCAGATGGCCGGCGGCCATGTGTTTGATGGAGAAGAGGAAGTCGCCGTATTTCCCGGAGATCTGCCGCAGGACCCTGATAGCCTGTTCGACCCTGCCGGCACCGGCTTTCGCGGGCTGGCCTCGGATGACCCGGATGCGGCGGATTTCCGCTTCCTGCGCTTCCGTCCCCCGTCAGGCATTGGCGAAAGCCGGCCCATTCCCCATATCCGGCTGGACCGTGCGCTGCAGTTCCTCATTGGCGACAGGCTGGTGTGAGGCAGCGCGCCTGCCGATGACCTCATGCTGATCGCCGCACGCCGATTGCCCGTGAAGGAACCCACCCATGACAGATGATCCCGCCAGCACGCACAACCCGCAGGGCCGCACACCGCGCCGCCCGCAGGTGTTCCGGCTGGATGAAGAGGACATCACGATGGCGCCCCCGGAGCCGGCCTTTTCCGCGCCCGACGCCCTGCCTGCGACAGAGGCGAAGAAAGGGGGCTTTCCATGGGGCACCATTTTCTGGTCTGCTCTCGGGGGCGTGGTCAGCCTGGCCTTTTATGTGGGCCTGAGCCGTCTCATCAGCGATCTGTTCGTGCAGCATGAATGGCTGGGTTATGTCGGTGCGGGGGTCTCCCTTGTACTGGTGCTGGCCGCGCTGGGGGTGGTGGCGCGGGAGATGACCGGCCTTTATCGCCTCGCCCATCTCGATCATATCCGCGACATGGCCACCAGCGCGCTGGCTGAGGATGATCGCCCGAAGGCCGAGAAGGTTACCCGCGACATGCTCAGCCTCACAGCGGAGCGACCCAATCTGGCCCGTGCAAGGGTGGAGCTGGAGGCGCATCTCGGCAGCATCATCGATGGGGCGGATCTGGTTCGGCTGACAGAACGCAGCCTGCTGCCGAATCTGGATTCACAGGCCCGACAGATGGTGTCTGATGCAGCCAAGAACGTGTCTGTCGTCACCGCCATTTCACCACGCGCGCTGCTGGATCTGGCCTTCGTGCTCTATACGGCCATCAGTCTCATGCGACGGCTGGCCCAGCTTTATGGAGGACGACCCGGCGCACTGGGCATGGTGCGGCTGTTTCGTCATGTGCTGGGGCATCTGGCCATTACCGGCGGTATGGCGGCGGGTGATACGCTGGTGCAGCAACTGGTGGGGCAAGGGCTGGCAGCGCGCCTTTCTGCCAAGCTGGGCGAAGGCGTGGTGAATGGCATGCTCACCGCCCGGCTGGGGCTGGCCGCCATTGCGGTGACCCGCCCTCTGCCCTTTGATGCCTTGCCGGCTCCGCGCCTCGCTGATGTGGCTAGCGGCCTACTACGGAAAGCCGAGGAAGAAGAGCGGGAAAAGAAGCCCACAAACGGCAAGTGACAAGCGCATGATTGGGCATGATAGGCCGGGCTCCATGCCCGGCCTATCATGTGTCACAGTATCCGCCCTGGCTGTCTCAGTTGGCGGGGGGTGCAGGGCTGGTTTTTTCCTGAACGCCTGTTGCTTGCCCGTTCGTCCCTTGACCGTCCTGCCCCTGATGGGCCTGATCCTTTACGATCCCATTTCCCTGCGCCTTGTTCTGGCAGGACAGTTCCCCAATCCTAGCACACAGAATATCTGCCAGTTCGCGATAGCCCTCTGCATTCAGATGCAGGCCATCATGAGAAAAACGGGAGGAGAGCCCGTTCGGGTCAGCAAGGCGTGAATTCAGCTCGATGAACTCCGCACCATGCTTTTGGGCCAATGCGCGCATCTGCACATTCAGCGCGGCCACTTCATTCCGGTCACAGGGCTCAACCGCGCAGTCGATCACCTCCAGCACCACAACGCGTCCGGCTTCGGCCAAAAGATGTGCAATGGCCTGATCGGCCATGCGCACGGTCTGCTCCAGCGGGTGCTTCAGCAGAATATCGTTCGCGCCCATTTCCAGAATAACAAGCTTCGGGTTGCGGATGCCCAGTGTATCAACCCGTTCCATCAGCCCTTCCAGCGTATCGCTGCCGATACCCCGATTGGCGACAGAAACATGGGGGAAAATATCCTGCCACTGCGCCAGTTGAACGCGGCTGTCCCCCACGAAAACGATATCTGCATCCGTTGGAAATGCACGATGCAGATCCGCCATCGTGTCAATATACCGGTCGACATATGCGGGCTCCTTTATCTCTTCCTGCTCATGCGCGAACAGGGAATGAGGCCAGATGCCCGTGGCGCAAATGACAATCGCAACGATGGCAACCACGATCGCCGCAAGAACAGCGGCGATGGATAATGAGCGCATATGAAATATCCTGATAACAAGAACCCTGCACAAACCTCCACGTGAGCTGCCTCTGACAGCAGGCCATGGCGACAAACTATAGAGCCGGGCACAATCAGGCCAAACGCTCACCCGGCTCCAGGCAGGGAAGAGAACTGAAAGATAAGCCTGCTATAAGGCAGGTAACAGGGCACGGGGCAGATTTTGTGGCGCGTAGATCACAGGCTGGTTACGCCACAACGCCTCGGCCATGGGCCAGGCCAGAACCAGCCCGAACATGGCCACAAGCCCGCTGAAAAGCCATTCGCCATCGCGCGCCTCCATGCCCACCACCGCCAGCAGGGCCAGACAGGTGATGGATCCCAGCAGCACCATGACAGACCAGCGCCAGCGGCCATAACCGCCGCAATACTCCACCTGCCGCGCAGTACTGCTCTCCATCGCCTGATGGAACGCGTGCACAAAGGCGGCGTAATCGGCAGACTGGTTTTCCACCCGCGTGAGAGATGTGCGCGATGCTGAAGACAGGGGAAGGCGGGTGCCGTCGCGCCCCTCTATCTGCATGTCATAGCTGGAGGCTGCGAATTTGGCATGCTGAAAGAACAGGTGCACCCTTTGCACATCTGCAAGAGCCAGCACACCTGTGCGCGGCCCTACACTCCAGTGCAGCGCCTGTTCATGCAATGCCAGTTGCACACCCCCGCCGCCCAGCCGGGGCAGATAGGCATAGCGCACAATAGGGGGCACAGCCGGAGCACTGGCGAACGGATCACCCATCAATTCACCTGCCTTGCTGAAAATATGGAGAGGACAGCCCAGTTCAGAGCAGCTCCCGCATGGCCGCGTCAATCCCCTCGAGGGTCAGCGGAAACATGCGCTCTTCCATGATGTGGGACATCACCTGAATGGATTGCGTATAGCACCACTGGTTCTGCGGCACAGGGTTGAGCCACACGGCATGGGGATAGGTGGACAGCAGCCGCTCCATCCACACCTTGCCGGGCTCCTCATTATAATGTTCCACCGAGCCATATTGGGAGACAATCTCATAAGGCCCCATGGAGGCGTCACCCACGAAGATCAGCTTGTAATCACTGCCATAGGTATGCAGCACATCCTGCAGGGCCATCCGTTCGCTGGTGCGCCGGGCGTTGGAGCGCCACACGCTTTCATACACGCAGTTGTGGAAATAGAAATGCTCCAGATACTTGAACTCCGCCCGCGCGGCTGAGAACAGCTCCTCGCACTGGGCGATATGCCAGTCCATCGAGCCGCCAACATCCAGAAACAGCAGCACCTTCACGGCATTGCGACGCTCCGGGCGCATCTTCACATCAATGAAGCCGGAGCGGGCGCTTTCGCGAATGGTGTTTTCAAGGTCCAGCTCATCGGCCGCCCCCACGCGGGCGAATTTGCGCAGGCGACGCAGCGCCACCTTGATGTTGCGCGTGCCCAGCTCAAGCTGATCATCCAGATCGCGGAATTCGCGCTTGTCCCACACCTTCACGGCGCGGAAATTGCGGTTGCCATCCTGCCCGATGCGGATGCCCTCGGGATTGTAGCCATAGGCCCCGAAGGGTGAGGTGCCGCCGGTGCCGATCCACTTATTGCCACCCTGATGGCGCCCCTTCTGCTCCTTCAGCCGCTCGGCGATGGTCTCCAACAGCTTGTCGAGGCCCCCCAGAGCCTGGATCTCCCGCTTTTCCTCCTCGGTGAGGAATTTCTCGGCCAGCTTGCGCAGCCATTCTTCCGGAATGGACGGCGTGCCTTCTTCCGCCACGCTTTCCAGCCCCTTGAAGCAGGTGCCGAACACGCGGTCGAACTTGTCGAGATGGCGCTCATCCTTCACCAGCGTAGCGCGGGAGAGATAGTAGAAGGTTTCCACCTGCCGGCTGGCGAGATCCCGATCCATCGCCTCCATGAGGGTGAGATATTCGCGCACGGAAACCGGAATGCCCGCCGCCTTCAACGCCTCAAAGAACCCGATGAACATGCACCCGCTCCGCTGTCACTCCAGCGAATGAAGCATGAAAGTGCCGGCGCGCCAACCATTGGCGATGCGCGCGCCTCAGGTCGAGAGCATGAAGCGCTGCGGTCCTTCCAGCACCACGCAACTCAGCCGGCCGCTATCATAGGCGCGGGTATCGATATCCATGCGGTTGGGCCGTACCTCCACCTCGGACACCGGCTGGTGGCCATGCACCACGAAATGGCCGTGCGGCAGAGGGCTATCCAGAAACAGGCGGCGAATCCACAGCATGTCTTCCCGCTTCTGCTGCGCCAGCGGCACGCCGGGGCGCAGGCCCGCATGAACGAAGAGATAATCTCCCCGCACGTCATAAAGGCCCAGATTGCGCAGAAAGGTGAGGTGCGAGGCCGGCAGGGCTGCACGCCACTGCTCCCACAAGGTAGGATCATCACTGGCTGGCACCGTATCCAGATAAGACAGCACCGCCTCATAGCCGCCCACGCGTAACCAGTATTCAAAGGAGGTCTTGTCCTCCAGCCCCTGAAGCAGCATCTCTTCATGGTTGCCGGAAAGGCAGATGGCCCCATGGCTTTGCTGGCGGGCGATCAGCATTTCCAGAACGCCGGCCGAATCCGCCCCGCGATCCACATAATCACCCAGATAGATTTCCACATGCTGCCGGTCCGGGTGGGCGGCCCTGTCCGCATCAATCTGCTGTTGCAGGGAACGCAGCAGATCCAGACGGCCATGAATATCGCCAATGGCGTAAAGACGCACATGCTCCGGCACGCGGGGCGTGATGTGCCCTTCGGCTTCAGGAAAAGCTAATGGCTGTGCACTCATCTGCATTCCTGCAGGCTTGGCGGCCTGCTCCTCATTCGCATCATCACTGCCGCAATGCAGCATTCCAACTGTGACGCAGATTGACGCCCCCAGCAAAATGCGAAAATGCAGATGCACCATCACCCGCATTGCATGGCCCAGATTTGGTACCCGATGGCCGGCAAACCTAATGCACTTGCATGACGATTTGGCGGCACAACATCCATGCATCCCACAAAATGCGATATGAAAGAACCGATCAGCACGCCGCGACCTGCGGCCTCTCGCGATGCAGCAAGAGAGAAGAGGAACGAGAATGGGCTTTGGCGTCACGGCTATCGCTCTGCTGGCAGAAGCCGCCTTTGGCTATCCGGATGCCGTGTTCCGGCGCATTGGGCACCCGGTCACTTGGATCGGCGCGCTGATTTCCCGGCTGGAGCAGTTATGGAACCTTCAGGATCTGTCCGAAGCAACCCGTTGCTTTCGTGGAGTGGTCTGCCTGCTGGTTCTGGTGGCGGCTGCGGCCTTGCCGGCTCTGCTGCTGGAATCGCTTCTGGCCATGGTGCCCTTCGGCATGGTGCTTGTGGGCCTTTGCGGCAGCAGCCTCATTGCCCAGCGTTCCCTGCACTGGCATGTGGCGCAGGTGGCCACGGCGCTGGAAAGCGGTGATCTGGAAGCCGCCCGCACGGCGGTCAGCCAGATTGTGGGGCGGGACCCCCGGCAACTGGATGAGGCCGGCATCTCTCGCGCCGCCATCGAAACCCTGGCCGAGAATTTCTCTGATGGCGTGGTTGCACCCACATTCTGGATGTGCCTTCTGGGTCTGCCGGGGGCAGCCGCCTACAAGGCCATCAATACGGCAGATAGCATGATCGGCCATCTCAATGCCCGTTATGGAGCTTTTGGCTGGGCGGCTGCACGCACGGATGATTTTGTGAACCTGCCGGCCTCGCGCCTTGCCGGGCTGCTGATTGTGGCTGCCGCCGCACTGGGCGGAGGAGGTTCGGCCTATCTGGCCTGGCTGGCCATTGGCCGGGATGCACATGCCCATCGCTCGCCCAATGCCGGCTGGCCGGAGGCAGCCATGGCCGGCGCGCTGCATCTTCAACTCAATGGCCCGAAAATCTATGGCGGAATTCCCACCGATGACGCCTATATGGGCAATGGCCGGCGCGAGGCGACAGCGGCAGACATTCGCGCGGCCCTGCGCCTCTATCGCCGGGCCGATCTGCTGATGGTGACGCTGGTTGTTCTGTTGGCGGGGCTGGGCTGGCTGCTGTTCGCGGGCTGAACCCTACCCCTTCACCCGCATGGGAAGGCCGGCCACCACGAAATCCACCCGCATGGCCCGTGCTGCCAGACGCTGGTTGAGCCGCCCTGCGGCATCACGAAAACGCCGCGCCAGCGCATTTTCAGGTACGATGCCCAGCCCCACCTCATTGGCCACACAGATGGTGAGCCCGTCACGCGCGGCCAGTGCCAGCTCCAGATGCGCGCTTTCAGCTTCCAGATCATGATCGGCCAGCAGATGGTTAGTGAGCCATAAAGTGAGGCAATCCACCAGAACTGGCTGCCCGGACGGCAGGGCTTTCAGCCTGTCGGCCAGCAGCAGCGGAGCATCATGGGTCTGCCACCCCTCCCCGCGACTGGCGCGATGATGCGCGATCCGCGCGCGCATCTCCTCATCCAGCGCCTCAGCCGTGGCGATATAGGCCCAAGGGCCGGGCTGCGCCTGTACCAGCGCTTCCGCATGACGGCTCTTGCCCGAGCGCGCACCACCCAGAACCAACATCAGCCCGGTTCCATCCACCATCACACCTCTCCCCTGGCTCTTGCCATCACCACCATCCTAAACTCTATAACGAACTGAAATAAAAGAATATATTTCCATCCCAAAAGCGGGATCATAAGAGTATCGGGCGCATTGTGCGCCCTTTTCAGGATATCCCATGAAGGCACAACATATCTTTGCCACCACATATGTTGTCGCCGGCCTATTTGCGATGCCCGCTCTCGCCGCCGACCGCAAGGTCGATATCCTCAACAAGACCCGTCACACCATAACGGCCTTCTACGCCTCCAATATGGATGAGGAGAGCTGGGAAGCCGACATGCTGGGTGGCGATGGCGCCGACCATTGCGTCTATAATTTCAAGGCCGAGTGTGCTGATGACGACAGCGTGATCCAGCGCAAGATCAATGTGTGTGAAACCGCTCAATTCACCTTCACGCCCTGAGGCTGAGGACTGTCCTTTGGCCGGAGGGGCATGCCATAATAAGAGCCGGCCGTGTGCTTTCTCATTCGGCCCGCGCCTGCCCCCTCCTCACGCCGGAGCATATCCATGGCGGATGCCCTCACGCTGGACTGGCTTTCCCGCCTTGTCGGTTTCGACACGACAAGCCGCAATTCCAACCTCGCGCTGATTGCGGCGGTGGAAGCATTTCTGAACGCCCGGAACATTCCCTGCGAGCGGGTGGAAAATGTGGCTGAAGGCAAGGCCTCGCTGATCGCCACCATTGGCCCGCGTGAGGCGGCCGGTATCGTGTTGTCCGGCCATACAGATGTGGTGCCCGTGGATGGGCAGGACTGGACCTCATCGCCCTTCACCCTCACCGCGCGCGAGGGCCGCCTTTATGGGCGCGGCAGTTGCGACATGAAGGGCTTTCTGGCGGTCTGCCTCGGCATGGTGCCGCACATGCAGGCCGCAGCGCTGAAGAAGCCCATCCATCTCGCCTTCTCCTATGATGAAGAAGTGGGCTGTCTGGGCGTGCGCCCGCTTCTGCGGCATATGGTGGCTGCTGGCTACCGTGCGGAAGGCTGCATTGTGGGCGAGCCAAGCATGATGCAGGTGGTTGTGGGCCACAAGGCCAAGCGCTCCTTACAAACCGTGGTGCGCGGACGTGGCGGCCATTCCTCCCGCGCGCCGGAGTTGGTGAATGCGGTGGAATATGCCGTGCTTCTGGCGACGCGCATCATCGCTGTCGGCCAGCGCATGGCCCATGAAGGCGCCCGCGATGCGCTCTATGACATTCCCCACACGACCACTCACGTGGGCACGCTGCATGGCGGCACGGCGCTGAATATAGTGCCCGAGCGTGCCGTGATGGACTGGGAAGTGCGCGCCTTGCCGGAAGACGACATTGAAGCGCTAATGCAGGAGATCATCTCTTATGCCCGTGAGGAACTGGAGCCAGCCATGAAGGCCCGCGCCCCGGAGGCCGGGTTCCACTTTGAGGAAAAGGCGGCCTTTCCCGGTCTTTCCACCGCGCCGGATGCCCCCATCACCACGCTGGCGAAGCGCTGGGCTGGCCGCAACGATCATGCCCGTGTAGCCTATGGCACCGAGGCTGGGCTATTTGTGGAGATGGCGCAGATCCCCACCATTGTCTGCGGCCCCGGCTCCATCGCCCAGGCCCATCAGGCCGATGAATATGTAGATGAAAGCCAACTCACGGCCTGCGAGGATTTCGTCAGGCAGGTCATCGCCTATTGTGAGAGCTAATCATTTTCGGGTGCAGTGGAACCTTCTTCGCGTGCAGAAGGCGACGGCTCATAAGAAGGGAGCCCTCACCGCAACGGTAGGAAGCCCTGCTTCATACAGTAGCTTTTCAGCTTGCCCGAGAAAATCATGGGCTTCCGTGCTCACTTGAGGGGTATGGCCAGCCGGGCGGGAACCCGCACCAGCCCATAAGCAGGGCGTATGTGTGCGACGCCCCGCGCAAGCCCAGCCCATAGGTCCCATAGATATGGCCCGGCCAGCGCAGCCCCATAAATCCGTCCGCAGGACGACTGCGGGGCTCAAGTCCCAGCCTCAACAAAACTGGAATTTTCCTGCGCGGCGAAGCTCCACTCCCTTGCCTCACAATGCCCCGTGATAATCAGGATATTGGCTCAGTCCTTCACAAGACTACCGCAACGCAGATTACCGAAAACGATCCGGCTGGCATGTCCATCCAGCCCATCCACCGCTTCAGGCGAAAGCTCACCCGAGACAGAGGCTCCTCCAAGAGCCACGATACATAAGCCGGGAGTGTGAAGGCCGATCGACCGCAATATCCCCCTATGGGTCACAACCGTGACCTCTTCCGTTGCCAGCCCTGAAACAGCAGGCAAAAATCCGCAAGAACCGCTCGCAGGCAAGGATTTGAAGCCATACCCACCTTCGGCAACAGCGGCGAACCATGCGAGGCTTCTGAAGCACTCTGGCAGGCCCTCGCGCTCCCTCCCCCACGGCAAATTGAAAGACCTCAACTACGCGCCTTGGCCACCAGTGCAGAGGTCGAGCGCCCCTCGACCAGTGGCACCAGCGCCACCCGACCACCATGGGCTTTTACGAAATCTGCGCCCACCACCTGATCTTCCCGATAATCCGCCCCCTTCACCAGCACATCGGGCTTCAGGGTTTGGATCACTTCCAGCGGCGTATCTTCATCGAACAGGACGACCAAATCCACACAGCGCAGCGCGCCCATTACGCGGGCACGGGCGGCCTGATCCTGTACCGGGCGACTGGCCCCCTTCAGGCGACGGACGGATGCATCCGTATTGAGCGCCACCACCAGCTTGTCGCCCTCACGCGCGGCAGCTTCCAGCAGGCGGATATGGCCGGGATGCAGCAGATCAAAACAGCCATTGGTGAAAACCACACGCGCGCCTGCGGCCTGCCAGTCCGCCACGATGCGGGCGGCGCGCTCATGTTCCACCAGCGCGCCCTGCTCCGGCCCTTCCGGCAGGGTGGCCTCCAGCGCGGCGGTGAGTTCCGAGCGCGTCACCACCGCCGTGCCGAGCTTGCCCACCACCACGGCGGCGGCGGCATTGGCCATATGCACGGCTGTTTCCAGCGTTTCGCCGGTTGCCAGCGTCACGGCCAGCGCGGCGAGTGCGGTATCGCCCGCGCCGGAAACATCGAACACCTCACGCGCCTGCGTCGGCACATGCAGCACCCGCCCACCATGACGCCACAAGGTCATACCCTTTTCGGAGCGTGTCACCAGCACATCCCCGCCGAACTGGGCGGCGGCGGCGGCGGCGGCTGTTGCGGTCTGTTCATCGCTGTTATCCGGCAGGCCGGTGGCCGCCACCAGTTCCAGCCGGTTCGGCGTGACAAGGCTGGCTCCGCGATAGGCTTCAAAGGTGCGCCGCTTCGGATCCACGATAATGGGCACGCCGGCTGCCCGGCCTGCCGCGATGGCGGCTGCGATCACATGATCAGACAAAACGCCCTTGGCATAATCGGAGAGCACGACAACCTTCGCCCCCGAAACGGCCTGCTGCACGGCATTCACCAGTGCAGCCTCTGCCTGCGGGGAAAGGGGCGCGCCGTTTTCCGCATCAATCCGCACGATCTGCTGACGACCGCTCATCACACGCGTCTTGGTGATGGTGGGACGGGCGGCATCGCGGACCATCAAAGAAAGATCGATCCCCGGCCACTGGTCCAGCGCGGTGGCCAGATTGTTGGCCTGGGCATCCTGCCCCACAAGGCCCACCAGCGTGACCTTCGCCCCAAGAGCTGCGGCATTGGCGGCCACATTGGCCGCACCACCGGGCACGATGCGCTCTGCCCCATGCACCAGCACGGGCACCGGCGCCTCCGGTGAAATGCGGGAGACGGAACCGGTAATATACTGATCCACCATCACATCGCCGATCACGACAATGCGTTGCGCGCCTTCAAGATCCATATCGGACAATTCCCGCACTCAGGAGACCACGCCGCCAGTGGCCTTGAGATGCTCGCTCACATAAGCGGCTACCCCCTCCTCCAGCGACATGAAGGGGCGTTTGTAGCCGGCAGCGCGCAGCTTGGTCACATCCGCCTCGGTGAAATACTGATAGGCCTTCTGGAGATGGGCTGGCATATCCACATAATGAATGCGCGGCTCCTGCCCCAACGCGGTGAACACGGCTGTCGCCAGATCTGCGAAGGAGCGCGCTTTGCCCGTGCCCACATTGAAGATGCCGGAGACGGAAGGGTTCTCCAGCAGCCAGCGCACTACTTCCACGCAATCCGACACATGAATGAAATCACGCAACTGGCCGCCATCCCCATAATCGGGATGGTGGGATTTGAAGAGCGTGACCTTCTCGCCCGCCTCAGCCGCCGGATAGATCTTGTGCACCACGGAGCGCATGTCGCCCTTATGGTCCTCGCCCGGCCCGTACACATTGAAGAAGCGCAGGCCCGCAAACTGCGGTGGGTGCGCCGCCCCGCTCTCCACATCCGCCATGATGCGCCGGTCCACGAACAGCTTGCTCCAGCCATAGGGGTTCAGCGGTGCCAGAAGGCCAAGGCCGGGCAGCGACTCATCATCCGTGAAGCCTTCCGAGCCATCGCCATAGGTGGCGGCGGAAGAGGCATAGATGAAAGGTAGCCCCTTGCGGGTGCACAGATCCCACAAATCCAGCGTGGCGCGGATATTGTGGGTGACGATTTTGTCGCCATCGCGCTCCGTCGTGGCGGAGATCGCGCCCATGTGCACAATGCCGGCCAGCCGACCGCCCTCGCGCTCCACAAAGGCGTTGATCGCTTCGGGGCGGATCACATCATGCAGCGGAATATCCGCGATATTGCGCCATTTGGGGCCGGTTTCCAGCCAGTCTGCCACCACAACGCGGTAGCCATCCTCAGCCGCCGCGCGCGCAATATTGGACCCGATGAAGCCGGCGCCGCCGGTGACGAGAAGAAGATCCCGGCCCATGGCCGCTGCGCCTGTCATCTGCCTGTCTGCCCTTGTGCATGCATCACATGGGTTTTGATGTGCCATGGCTTGCGCCCTCTTGTCCATGCACAGCGGCCATTTGCGGAAGCATTTCAGAAGGCTGGAGCGACATGCAGGGCTTCATGCCCCCCTCACCTGCCAGCTGGAGGGGGCAATATGCACGCCCCACAAGGTGGAATCACGCCGGTCCATCCCGCAGGGACTGAAGCGTCGCCCACACCATGCGCGCATCATGATCGGCCATGCAGGGCGGGCCTTCCTGAAAATCCGGCAAGATCCGGCAGGTAGTTTTCTCGCAGGGCGCGCAGTTCCGCTCCGCCGCCAGTTCACGCACATGGGGGCCGAACATGCCTGTCAGGCGCGGGTCCGTTGGCCCATAAAGACCCAGCGTCGGCACCCCATAGGCTGCGGCCAGATGGCCCAGACCGGTATCCACGCTCACCACCCCGGCCGCCGCGCCCAGAACAGGCGCGATGGTTTCCAGGGATTGGGGCGGCAAGAGTTGCACCGCCGTGCAGCTTTCCGCCACCTTACGGGCGCGGGCTTCCTCCACAGCACCATGTGCGAACATCTTCACCTGCCAGCCGGCCGCCTGCGCCAGCCGGGCCAGCGCCTGCCAGCCTTCAAGGCTCCATGTCTTGGTGGACCATGTGGTGCCATGAAGATAGACGAGATAAGGCGGAGCACCCTCTTCCGGCACAGGCGCGCACAGGCCGCTGTCTTCGGGAAGATTTTCGATGGAATAGCCCAGCGCAAGGGCAAACAGCTTGCGAATGCGGGTGGCCATGTGCTCCACCTCGGGCACATGGTGGCGGCCCTGATAGAAATGGCTCGCCAGCCCTTCGCGCGCACTGGTTTTGTCGAACCCATGCCGGGTGCCGCGCGCCAGCCGCGCCACGAAAGCGCTTTTCAGCAGGCCCTGCGCATCAATGATGATGTCGTATTTTTCCTGCGCCAACGCAGCCCGCACCGCGCCCAGCTCTCCACTGCGCCAGGCCGCGAGGGGACGCTTGCGCAGGCGACGCATGGGAACGCTAATGGTGCGGCGCACGGCCGGATGCAGCGCCGCCACTGGAGCGAACGCCTCTTCCACCGCCCAGTCCACTTCCAAATCCGGGATCATGGTGCGCGCATCGGTCAGCGCTGGAAAGGTGTGAACCACATCACCCAGCGAGGACAGCTTCACGAGGAGGAGTTTCATTGGCCACTCTGTTCGGCCACCTTGAACACTTCCTCGGCGGAAATATTCTCAAGGCAGGCCAATGTACCCAGCGGGCATTCACGCTTGTGACAGGGGCGACAGTCCAGCTCCCGTGAGACGATGCGGGCCCGCGGCGACGCTGGCGGGGTCATCAGCTCCGAGGAGGCGCCATACAGCACCACCAGCCGCCGGTCGAAAGCCCCGGCAATATGCATAAGGCCGGAATCGTTGGAAATAACGACATCCGCGATGGAGAGCAGCGCCGCGGCATCGATCAGGCTGGTCCGCCCCACGAGATTATCCACCGGCACGCCACTCTGCTCGGCGATGATCTGCGCCGCCTCAGCATCCTTGGGAGAGCCAAAGATACGCACACGATAGCCGTGCTGCACCGCCAGACGGGCAAGCTGCGCGAACTTTGGCGCAGGCCAGCGCTTGGCCGGGCCATATTCCGCACCCGGACACAAGGCCATGACAGGCCCCTCACCCTCCAGCGGAAACTTCGCCAGAGCCTGATCCAGCGCACCATCCGGCATGATGAGATGCGGACGCGGGCTCACCATCGTTGCTCCCCTGGGCAGGCCGAGGGCCACGAAACGCTCAATGGTGCGTGCTGTCTTGCGATTGGTGTCGGGCCGGGCATCCGTCAGCAGCGGACTGCGCAATTCACCCTGATACCCCACCCGTTCGGGAATGCCGGCAGCCAGCGGAGGAATGGCGGCCTTGAAGGCGCGCGGCAGAATGATGGCCTTGCCATAACCTTCCGAGCGCAGGGCCTTGCCAGCCTTCCAGCGCGCGAGAAGCCCCAGTTCACCATGGGCCAGCCCAAGCGGAATGGTGCGACGCACGCCGGGGATCATGCGCGCCACTGGCAGGGCGGCAGCGGGGGCCAGCACATCAATGGGACGACCCGGCTCACGCATGCGAAGCACTTCGACAAGGCTCGCCGCCATCACCATGTCACCCACCCAGGAGGGGCCGACAATCAGCACGGGCGAAACAGAACCATGGGCACGCATACACGGACACTCGCGGCGAAAGGATGGGGTGTCATGGCAAGGTCACGCCGTCGCGTCAAGCCGGAGGCTTTACGGATGATAGCTGCCACGTGCCGACTTGTGCGCCAAAGCAGATATGCAAAAGGCGCTTCATGAACAGAAGCGCCTTTCAACAGAGATCAGGCCAAAAGGCCGGCCTTATCGAGGCAACGCCCTGCTGGCCCTCACCTTCAGGGACCCCGCCTCAGCCAGTTTCCGCCAGTCTCATCAGCCCTTGGGCTGCTGCACGGTCTTCTCAACGGTGCTCTTGATCGGCTCGGAGGTATCGGACGCCACCTTCTGCGCCAGCGCGGAGAGATCCTTCACCTGCCCGCTCACCGTTTCGAACTGGCGACGCGCATGGCCGGTAGACAGTTCCACCAGATCCGCCATCGTCTTAGCGTTGACGACGGAGTTCAGGAAATCAAACGTGGAATTGATGTTGGATTCATAGGCGGCCAGAAGGCGGGAATTATATTCCGCAACGCCCTTGCCTGCGTTTTCGTAGCTGTTTTCCAGCGCCGAGTTCACCTGCGCGGCATTGGCTTTCATCTTCTCATAGTTCTCGCGATAGGCAGTCAGGCTCTTTTCGGCCATTTCGCGCAGCGCCGGGGGTACTTCCACGGGGGGCAGACCATTATTCGTGAACGCCTTTTTGGCAGCTTCCAACTGGTCCTGATACGCCTTGATGAAAGAGTCGTTCATGTGATCCTCGATGATACGCAGCAAACAACATCGCACTCTACTGCCTCCACACTATCACACTTGTGTGAAAGCATGGAGAAAGACCTTTCACGTCCAATGGTCGTACACATCCCGGACGGGAGACAAGGTGTGCATCATGTCGCACCAGACAAGGCCCACCCCATAGGGGCGAGCCTCCGCCTGGTAGAGAACAACCCGGCTGGATCAATCCTGCCCGGGCGTGAGCCTCTGCTTCATCTTCTCGGCAGCCTGTTCAGCATTGGATTTGGCCGTACTAACCATGCTCTCGCCGACGGTTTTAAGATCCTGCGCGGCATTCTGCGCATTCTGGGCCGCAGCGGCGCTCAGCGTCTTCACGCGTTCCGCCAGAGTGCGGGTGTGCTCATCCAGAGAACGCATCGTGGCTTCGCCAAGACCCTTGGCATCGGCCCCCAGCGCCTGCGCCTGCTGAGCTGCATTCTGCATCTGCCGCGAGAGAAAATCAGCCTGAAGCGACATCATTTCCTGCGGGCTCTTGGCGGAAACCATTTTCTGCATGAAATCGAAGCTGGCTTCCATATTGGCCTGCATCATGCCCAGCGCCTTGCTGCGCAGGCCCTGCACGCTGGTGCGCACTTCATCGAACTGCTCATCCGTCTCGCCAACGGCCTCACGCGCGCTTTCGAAGAGGGTTTCGAAAGCCTGACGGGCCTGCGCCACATTTTTTTCTGCAATGGCACGGACTTCGACGGGCAGTTCCAGATCAGGAACGAACTTGTTCGTCATTTCCGTTACTCCTCGGGCTGATCACGGCTCTCCCCGATGGGCCGTGGCTGATTGATTGTAGTCTGCCCGGCCTAGTTGTCTGCAACATCAAAAAGCAAAATTCCCTTCGATTGCGTCCGTGTTAACCATTTTCCTCCAAATTCATCAGGTGAACGAATCCGGGCCGCGCACATGCCGGTTATGGATCAGCCCCTTGCGGAGCCCCCTGCAGTATAAGTGCCGCAGCCGTATATGGACGGGACAGGAGATGATGACGCAGACGCAGGACCAGACGCACAGCAGTGCGGATCCTCGCCTTGCCCCGCTCTTGCGGGCGGATCTGCCGTCCTTCCTGCTGCGTATCGAGGATGGGCTTGTTGTTCGCGCCACTGCGGCCTGCGCCGATATGGGGCTCGCGGAAGGCGGTATTGCTCCGAATCAGCTTCTGGAACTGGCCCGCAGCCTTGTCGCCAACCGCCGCCCTCCTCTGGCGCTGGTGCGCCTGCAATTGCCGCTGGCCCCCGCTTCCCAGCTTTTCCATTGCACACTTGTCAAAATGCTGCAGGGGCCGGCCATGCTGTTTGCAGATTCACAGGCCAGCAACACCACGCCCATGGATAACAGCCCCACGGAACAGCCCGCCCCGGCAACTGTAGAAACATCACATCTGCAAACCGGCATGGAACATACGGGTGAGGCTGAAGCTCGAGACAGCGCACCCGTGCGCTTCACCTTCGCAGCCGATGCCCAGAACCGGCTCTCCGGCCTGTCTTCCACACTCATGCGCGCTTTGGGGGAAGATGCTGCCCATTGGCACGGAGCCACTTTCGCCGAACTGGAAGCTGCCGGGCGCATCGTTTCCGCACGGGAAATTACACAGGCTCTCGCGAGTCGGGGCAGTTTCATTGGCGCGCGCGTCACCACCCATGGCCCCATTGTGCTGGATCTGGAACTGGGCGGCGTGCCCCTGTTCGATCTGTCCCGTCGCCGCATCGCCACACGCGGGTTCGGTGTGTTGCGCACATGGGCCGAGAGCAGCACCAGTTCGTGGATCAGGAGTCTGGAACCAGCCACAGCGCGGCCTGCGACTGCCAGTCTGTCTCCTCCCGCAAAGCTGGAGCCTTTTGACGGTACGCTTTCACCCAGTGAGAGCGAAACCTTCCGGGATATCGGGCGCACGCTTCAGGCTGTCATGTCGCAAGGTACCGACACGCCCCTCCCGGATACCCCCCTGCCGGACGAACTGCCGGAACCCGCCTCAGAGACCCCGCTTTACGAGGACGACAAGAGCGCGCCCGCAGCGCAGAGCATTCCTGTTGCAGCCGCATCCATCACCCCTCCAGCAGGACAGATGAATCTGACCACTCTGGACCTCATGGATGCTTTGCCCTTCGCGGTTCTGCTGGAGCAGGACGGCGTGGCCATTCATGCCAACAACACCTTCTTTCACTGGACCGGCTGGCCGGATCTGAACGCCTTTCGGACAGCAGGCGGCATGGCTCAGGTCTGTCTGCCAGACGAAGACGCCACCATCAACCAGTTGACGACCGCAGACGACACCGTGCTGACCGTTGAGACACGTCTGGTCGAGGCCCCATTCATCGCACCGCAAACGCGGATCTTGATGATGCGGCGCATGGAAGAAGAAGCGGTGCACCCGGTTTCTGAAGAACCGGCCTCCAGCTCCGCCTCCACAATCGACACCTCCCCTGCTCCCGAATTCGAGATAGCTCCGTCGCAGCCTGATCAGGCACTCAATATGGTGCCCTGGCCCGTTCTGCTGCTGAACCGCGATTGCCTAATCCGCTTCGCCAACAGCTCAGCCACGCAGATGCTGGATTATGCCGCAGCAGATCTGGTCGACCAGCCCTTCACCCTCCTTCTGCCGGTTGATGCGCGCGAGGATGGCATTCGCTGGCTGGATGACGCCTCCAGCACAGCGGAAAAGACCGATCGCACACGCATTCTTCAGGTGCAGCCGCGTGAGGGACGGGCGCGCAGCCTGTTTGCCGGCATTGCAGCGCTGGATGCGGAGAGATATGGCCAGTCGGAACAATTACTGTGCCTTGTGCTGGGGCCGGAGGCCCCCATAAGGGCAGAGACTGTACCTGCCAGCGTGGTGCAGGATACGCCGGAAGTGACGGTTCAGCCGGAGGAACCGGAGGAAAAGCAGCCTCAGGATATTGCATTGGGCCATCTCGCGCAGCGTCTCAGGGAGAGTCTGGGGCCAGCCTTCTCCACCCTTCTGGACCGGAAAGCGGATGCCGCTCCCATGTCCGATGATATGAAGACATCTCTTCGGCAAGTGCAGCAATGCTTCACTGACCTTGCCGCGCTCGGCGCACCACAGAATGACGCGCCACTGGAAATCTGCCTGCCCGCCCCGGTGCTGCATGAAGCGCTGATGCATGTCACGCCCTCGGCCCGGCGCCGGCGCATCACCCTGCGCACGGATATTGAGGAAACTCCCGCCATTCGCACCCACCCGGCCCATCTGGCCCGGCTGATGCGACTGTTGCTGGAAGAAGCACTGGACGCCACCCCGGCCTCCGGTTCAGTCGTGGCATCGCTCACCTGTGATATGGAGCAGGACAGCGCGCCCGTGCGTCTGGAAATCGCCGATGAAGGCGAGCCGCTGGATGAAGTGGCTCTGGCTGCGGCCACACAGCCTCAGGCGGCCTTCCCGCAAGGCGCCACGCTCCCCCCGGACCGCTTCAGTAAGGCTGGCCACCCCCTGCGCTTTGCCCGCCTGCAGGCCGCAGCTGAAGAGATCAGCGCCCGCCTCTCCATCCGGCGGGGCCAGCGCGCTGGAATGCATACTATTCTGGACCTGCCGCGCTGAGGGTTCCGCACGCCGAAAACCTGCATACCGAAGCTGCGCTCCACGAAACTTTTGCAATGGGTGCAATGCAATACGGAATTTAGATCGATTCCTATTTGTGCGAACCAATCTCATGTGCAGTTGACGTCGCGACGCCTCTGCGGCCTAATCTGGCGCGAAGACGACAGTAGCTTCAGTTCAGGAATCTGGACCCGCCATGATCGTATGTTCGTGTAACGTCTTTTCAGACCGGCAGGTACGGGATCTGGTTTCAGCAGAAACCGGAGCTCACAGTACCAGCGATGTATATCGCGGGCTGGGTTGCGCGCCCCAATGCGGTCGCTGTGCACGAACCATCCGCAACATCATGAATGACGTGCAGGCGCAAACCAGTTGCCAGACCTGCCCGCAGGATTGCCCGGCCGCTGGCAGCGCATCCCTCATCGCAGCTGAATAACCTGCGCCCCAACAGCAACGCAAAAATCCTTCGCAAGAGCCATTCGCAGCACCAGCTGCGAATGGCTCTTGCGTTGCACTCGATCTGGAATTGGTCTAAGCGTGAATCCAATTCCATGATGACATATGCCCCAGCGGTATCAAGGAGCAGGCCATGAAGGGTGACCCGAAGGTTATCGAATATCTCAACCGGGGCCTTCGCGCGGAACTCACCGCCATTAACCAGTACTGGCTTCACTATCGCATGCTCGACAACTGGGGCTACAAGGCTCTGGCGAAGAAGTGGCGCGCCGAATCCATTGAGGAAATGGTGCATGCGGACAAGTTCACCGACCGCATTCTCTTCCTTGAAGGCTTCCCCAACATGCAGGTGCTGGACCCGCTGCGGATCGGCCAGGATGTGAAGGAAATTCTCGAGGCCGATCTGGCTGCCGAGCTTGATTCCCGCGCGCTCTATCAGGAAGGCGCAGCCTACTGCCAGACGGTGAAGGATTATCCCAGTCGTGACCTCTTCGAGGAACTGATGGCGGATGAGGAAAGCCATATCGACTTCCTCGAAACCCAGCTGGATCTGATCGCGAAGCTGGGCCTTCAACTTTACGCCCAGCACCATATTGGTGAACTGGACGACTGATTCCCCGCTCAAGGGGTTGCAAATGGTAGAGCCTGGCCAAGCGCCGGGCTCTTTGTTTTGTGCGGCCAACCCATGTTACAAGAGCGCGGCCTTGAAACAGACACAGACAGGTTGGATGTTGGCCGAATATGAACAGGAGCGTCCAGAGCGATGCTCCGCCGCCTGATGCTACGCCTCATCATCCGGCCAGCGCTCTGACACGGGCAGACGGCGCCAAATTGCAACCGGATGCGACCATGATCCAATCGCTTGGGAACTGATGCTGAGACCTGACGACACGTTGCCCGGCACCAAAAAGCCCGGCCTGCGCCAGGTCGTGCGGGCAGCTCTGGTCCTGTGCGGGCTGGGGGTATTGCTGCTCCTGTGCGCCACTGCTCTGGTGCCATTGATGGTTTCCGGCAGCCAGATGCGCCTCGCAGCCCAGAAGGCTCTGGCCGGCAATGATCATTTCCAGGTCGAAATCGCTAACGAACCCCAATTGCAGATGCTGCCCACGCCGCGTGTGGTGGTAAAAGGCGTTCATATCGCCCTTACGGATCAGCAGACCATTTCCGCGCGTCAGGTCGTCAGCCGGCTGGACCCATGGCGCCTGCTCTTCGGACGCATCGAAGTGGCGGACATCACGCTTGAAGACCCGACCCTGCTGATCGAGACCGGGCAGGATATGGTGGACATCATCCCCTCCTTCCTCGCCCATGCGCCCGGCTTGCGCATCGTGGATGGCACGGTGGCGCTGCGTTCACGCACCGGCAATATCCGCCCTCTCATTCGGCATCTGGATGGTCGGGTTGATCGTGCGACAGACAGGGGGGTGGCCCTTACAGCCCGCTTCAGCTGGCATGACGGCGTGGTCGACAGCAACCTGACCATTGATGACGTGTCCGCCTTTCTGGCCGGAAAAGCCAGCACCACCCGCCTGCGCATCGCAGCAGAGGGCGGTATTCTGCGTTTCCGGGGTCAATCCGCTTTTGACGATACCCTCTCCGCCGGCGGTGATATCACGGTGGATGTGGATTCCCTGCGCAAGATTGTGGAATGGATGGGGGCCAATACCCCTTTCCAGAATGGTCTTGGCCCCTTCAGCCTGGCTGGCCAGCTGAAGATGGACAAGGGTGAAATTGCACTGACCGGCACGCGCGTCAGCCTGGATGGCAACCGGGTAGAGGGCGGCTTCCTTGTCGACCTCACCCAAAAGCGCCCTCGCATTCAGGGCACCTTCGCCACGGATGAACTCAACCTGCATCCTTATGACGGACTGCATCTCACCGTGAATGGCGGCAAGGAGTGGAGCCCGACTCCGCTCAACCTTTCCATTCTGAATGCCTTTGATCTGGATCTGCGCTTTTCTGCCGGTCAGGTCAACCTGGGCGCAGCCCCCTTCACCACCGTGGCCGGCAGCGCCGTGCTCTCTGACGGGGAGCTGGTTCTGGCCATCGGGCAGGCCAATGGCTGGGGCGGCACCTTGCGGGGTACGGCGACCATTTCCACCCGCTGGGATGGCGCCGGCCAGAGACCGCAGGGCGCGAGTGTCCAGGTAGAGGCGGAATGTACCTCCATCGCGCTGGAACAAGGCCTTGGCGAAGTGGCCGGGCTGCGCCAGTTTGAAGGGCCGGGCACCCTCTCCTTCTCCATTCAGGGTTCTGGGCTGAGTGTGCGCAACATCGCGCATGATCTTTCCGGCACACTCAGCCTCTCCAGCAAGAGTGGCTATCTGCGCGGCTTTGATGTGGCCCGCATGTTGCGGCGCATTGAAACCCGCCCCCTCTCAGCCAGTGCAGGCCCACAGGGCGGGCGCACCTCCTATCTCGAGATGGATGCCGAGGCCAGCATCGCCCACGGTGTCGCCACGCTGAGCCATATGGAATTGCGCGGCAAACAGGTGCGCCTCAATATGGCCGGGCTCATCGGCATCAGCAGCCGCATGCTCAATCTGAAGGGAATTGCTGCCCTTGTGCCTGAAGCCAGTGGGTCGCCGGCAGAGGGTGAGGATATAGAGCTGCCCTTCATGGTGCAGGGGTCATGGAGCTCACCGCGCGTGATGGCCGATCCGCTGAGCCTGATCGAGCGCTCCGGTGCGGCCCAGCCTCTGCTGGAAGCCTTCAAGACCTTGCGGGAGCAAACCCGTGTACGGCCCGCCATACAGCCGGCGGCAGATACCCAGCCGGCCTCCCCCGCGCTTGCTGCGCCTGCAACCGCTCATTAAGGGCGCGAGGCGCGTACCCATATGACGCGCGCACTTCCAGTCCCCATAGGGTCTGGCATAAGCCGACTTCAGGAGCGCTCCACCAGTTTCAGCCGCACCGGATTGGGCTCCAGCGCATCTTTCCGCAGGCGTGCGAACAACAAGTGATCCTCCCACCGGCCATTGATGCGCAGATACTGGCGTAAATAGCCTTCATTCACAAAGCCGCATGCCGTCAGGACCCGGATAGAGGCTGTATTCGAGGGCATGCAGGACGCCTCGATACGATGCAGCCGCAAACTATGATGCGCCGCCGGAACCAGCGCACGCACGGCCGCCTTCATATAGCCCTGCCCGGCATGAGGCGCACCCATCCAGTAGCCGAGGCTGGCTGTCTGGCAGGCCCCACGGCGGACATTGGAAAGGGTAAGCCCGCCCAGAAGGGCATGATCCGCCTGCCGAAACAATAGGAAGGGATAGGCGTCATCGCGCGCAATATCCCGCGCATATCGGTGCAGGCGTTTGCGGAAAGCCGAAGGCTTCAGATCATCCGCCGGCCAGACCGGCTCCCAGGGCGAAAGGAAGGCGTGGCTGGCCCCGCGTAACGCACACCATGGCTCACAATCCTCCGGCTGGGGCGGGCGCAGATAGATCCCCGCCCCTTCAATGACCGGGGCCGGCTTTGGCGCGAAAAGTGAACGCAATACCCACATCACCAGCGCGCCTGAGCCTCAAGATTAGTCCAGCCTGAAGATATTATTTCGCCTGCAAACGGTCCACCACACGGGTGGCCGGATCAAGCCCGGCTTTCGGCCCAAGGGCGGTGAGCGTGGGCTTGCCACCAGCCAGAATGGCGCGGGCCACGCGGCGAACGGCGGCGACATCCACCGCATCCACCTGCGCGACGATCTCTTCCACCGGGATGATACGGCCGAAGCCCAGCATCTGCCGCGCAAGCTGTTCCGCCCGTGCGCCGGAGCTTTCCAGTGCGGCCAGAAGCCCCACCTTCATCTGAGCGCGGGCGCGGGCGATTTCCACCTCGTTCACATCATCCGCCACGGCCAGAAGCTGGTCGGCGACGGCAGAGGTCAGCTCACCCACATCGCCTTCATCTGTGCCGGCATAAACGCCAAACAGCCCGGTATCGGCAAAGGCCCAGTGAAAGGCATAGATGGAATAGCACAGGCCGCGTTCTTCCCGCACATCCTGAAACAGGCGGGATGACATGCCCCCGCCCAGCACATTGGCCAGCACCTGCACGGCGTGAATATCGTCATCCTTGTAGGCGCAGCCCTCAAGGCCGATCAGCACATGCACCTGCTCCAGATCACGCGGGGCCAAATGAACGCCGCCGGCATAATGTGCCTGTGGCAGATCCGGCTTGGCTTCAGCTGAAATGCCGGCCAGCCGGGTGCGCACCTCATCCACGATGCGCTCATGCTCCACCGCACCGGCGGCTGCCACCACCATATCCGGCCCGCGATAGGTGCGGCCCATATAGGCCGCAAGCTGATCGCGCCCGAAACCGCGCACGGTCTGCGGCGTGCCCAGAATGGTGCGCCCCACCGCCTGGCCCGGATAGGCCTGCTCCTGGAACAGATCGAACACCAGATCATCCGGCGTATCCAGAACGGAACCGATCTCCTGCACGATCACATTCTTTTCCCGCGCCAGCTCTTCAGGCGCGAAGGCGGGCTCGGTGAGAATGTCGCACAGAATATCGAGGCCGAGGGGCACATCCTCCCCCAGTACCCGCACATTGTAGGAGGTCTGCTCCACGGAGGTAGCGGCGTTGATATCGCCCCCCACCTGCTCGATCTCTTCCGCAATGCGGCGAGCGGAGCGACGGCGCGTGCCCTTGAAGGCCATATGCTCCAGCATATGGGAGATGCCGTGCTCATCCTCCCGTTCATCGCGCGCGCCCGCACCGGACCAGATGCCCAGCGAGGCCGTGCCCAGATGCGGCATGGAATCGGTGACGACGGTAATGCCGTTATCCAGCGTGGAAAGCTTGACGCTCATTCTGTTCCTGTCGCCGGTTCAGGCCGCGCCGCCACGGGCGATGCGCGCCCGGTTGCGAATGAAATCCTGAACCGCATTGATATCATGCGGCAAAACGCTCACGCGCTCCTCGCGCTTCATCAGATTGGCCATGTGGGGCGGTAGCGGGGGGCGAAGGCCCGTGGCCGCTTCCACCGCATCCGGGAACTTGGCCGGATGCGCGGTGGACAGCACCACCTGCGGAATGCCGGCGGCATGGTCCACCTTGTCAGCCACATCCAGAGCCACGGCGGTGTGCGGGTCCGCCAGATAACCGGCCTGCTTCCACATGCTGGAAATGGTAGCGCGGGTTTCCGGCTCATCTGCGCGGCCAGCGGAGAAATCCGCGGCAATGGCGGCCCACGCCGCCTGCGGCAGGCTGAATGCGCCCGACTGGGTGAGAGAGGCCATCAGATTGCGCACGGCTCCGGCATCGCGGTCCATCGCCTCGAACAGCAGGCGCTCGAAATTGGACGAGACCTGAATATCCATGGACGGTGAGGAAGAGGGCTGCACCCCGCGCACCTCGTAGCGCCCGCTTTCCAGCGTGCGGGCGAGAATGTCGTTCACATTGGTGGCGATGGCCAGATCCTTCACCGGCAGGCCCATCTTCTTGGCCACCCAGCCGGCGAGGATATCGCCGAAATTGCCGGTGGGCACCACGAAGGACACTTCGCGATGGGGCGCACCCAGCGCGGTGGCAGCATAGAAATAATAGACCACCTGCGCCACGATGCGGGCCCAGTTGATGGAGTTCACACCTGCCAGCGCCATCTCATCGCGGAAGGCATGGGCGTTGAACATGGCCTTCACCATGGCCTGGCAATCATCAAACGTGCCTTCCACCGCAATGGCGTGCACATTCGGGGAAGCCACCGTCGTCATCTGCCGGCGCTGCACTTCGGAGACGCGCCCATGCGGATACAGGATGAACACATCCACCGCATCCGAGCCCTTGAACGCCTCGATGGCCGCGCTGCCGGTATCACCGGAGGTCGCGCCCACAATGGTGGCGCGGGCGTTGCGAGCAGCCAGCACATGGTCCATCAGCCGGGCCAGAAGCTGCATCGCCACATCCTTGAAGGCGAGCGTCGGGCCGTGGAACAGCTCCAGCACGAAGCGGTTGGGGGCCACCTGCACCAGTGGCGCCACAGCCGGATGGCGGAACTGCGCATAGGCATCGGCGATCATCAGATCCAGGGCGCGCGGCTCGATCGATCCGGCGACAAAGGGGGAGATGACGGCGCGGGCCACATCCGCATAAGGCTTGCCCGCCAGCGCGGCAATGTCATCCGCAGAAAGGGTAGGCCAGCTTTCCGGCACATACAGGCCGCCGTCACGGGCAAGGCCCGCCAGCAGCGCATCGGAAAAGGACAGGATGGGAGCTTCGCCGCGAGTGGAAACGTAACGCACTGGTCCTCGCCCTCGGTTTGGGGCCACAGAAATGAGCGGCCAAACTAAACACAAGCAACGCTGGGCGAAAGCCGCCTTGGGCCTCTACCGCGCATTTAGTTGGAAACTCAGCCTATGGTGGACAGGATGGGGAAGGTTTCCAGAAGCCAGAAACTGGCATTGGCGATCCAGCCGGACATGAAGGCGATACCTGTCAGCACCAGCAGAGCCCCCATCACCTTTTCAATCACCGGCAGGGCCCGACGCATGTGGGAAAGCGCTCGCAGAAAAGGCCGCACCGCCACCGCCGCCAGAATGAAGGGCACGCCCAGCCCCAAAGAATAGATCGCCAGCAGCACCGCCCCGCGAGACACTTCCGCCTCGGAACCGGCGACAGAGAGAATCGCGCCCAGCACTGGTCCAAGACACGGGGTCCAGCCAAAGGCAAAGGCCAGCCCCATGATGAAAGCGCCCCCCACACCCTGCGGCTGGCGCATATCGGCCCGTGCCGTGCGCTGCAGCAGCGCGATGCGGAACACGCCGAGGAAATTCAGCCCCATCACGATAATGGCCAGCCCGGCAATGATGGAGAGCACCTCCATATGCGCGCGCAGCAGATCACCAATCGCCGAAGCACCGGCCCCCAGCGCCACAAACACCACGGTGAAACCCAGCACAAACAGCACGGCACCGTAAATGGCGCGCCGCCCCACATCGTGCACCGGCTCGTGCCCGGCCAGATCATCCAGCGTGCTGCCGCCGAGATAGCACAGATAGGGCGGCACCAGAGGCAACACGCAAGGTGACAGAAAACTGACGAGGCCGGCAAGAAAGGCGGCAGGAAAGGTAATGTCGGCCATGGTCCGGGCTGAAATCCATGCATCTGGGGAAGGAAGCAGGCCGGCACCTGCTTCAGCAGACCCTTCATGGGCTGGCCGTATGGCCGATGCAAGGCCGCCGGGCAGATCCGGCCGGCTGCAGATCGTCGCGCCGCCGCATCTGCCAGCATCCTGCGCGGGCCTGCGCTTCCTGTCTGGACGCTACCGCCCTTTGCCCCATAAAAAGGAGTGAAACAGGAGAGGCTTCATGCGCAATCTCATCACCGATGTGCCCGGCATACGGGTTGGTCACGCCACGGATGCGGCCATGGGCACGGGGGTCACGGTGGTGCTGTGTGAAGAGCCGGCCGTGGCGGGCGTGGATGTGCGCGGCGGCGGCCCCGGCACGCGGGAAACCGATGCGCTGGACCCGGCCTCGACCGTGGATACTGTGGACGCCATCACCCTTTCTGGGGGCTCGGCCTTCGGTCTGGATGCAGCCTCCGGCGTGATGGCGACGCTGGCGGCAGCCGGGCGCGGTTTTGCCGTGGGCGATGCACGCGTGCCCATCGTGCCCGGTGCGGTGCTGTTCGATCTTCTCAATGGCGGCGACAAGAATTGGGGGCCGGAACCACCCTACCGGCTGCTTGGTGCGCGGGCGCTGGCTGCGGCGGGAGAGGATTTCGCCCTGGGCAGCGTGGGCGCAGGCACCGGAGCCACCACCGCGACGGTGAAGGGCGGGATTGGCTCGGCCTCACTCACCCTGCCCTCCGGCCATGTCATTGGAGCCATTGTGGCCGTGAACGCCGTGGGCAGCCCGCTGTTTGGTGAGGGCCCGCATTTCCGCGCCGCGCCCTATGAGCGCAATGGCGAGTTTGGCAATCTCGGCCTGCCTTCCAGAATCGCCGAGGAAGCCCTTCACCCGGATCTGAAGGGCGAGGTGGCCCGGTTTGCGACCACCGTCGCTGTGGTCGCCTGTGATGCGGTGTTAAGCTGCGCGCAAGCGCGGCGGCTGGCCATCATGGCGCAGGATGGGCTGGCGCTCTCTCTCTTTCCCATCCACACTCCGCTGGATGGCGATTGCGTGTTCGCCCTCGCGACAGGCCGCAAACCGCTGGACAATCCGGTGCCGGATCTGGCCCGGATAGGGGCTGCGGCCTCCACCGTTCTGGCCCGCGCCGTGGCCCGGGGGGTATTCGCTGCACGCCGCCTGCCCTATGAAGCAGCCCAGCCCAGTTGGCATGATCGCTTTACCTCACCCGCCACCATGCTCCAGCACTGAAAATCGCGCCTGATATCCGGCTCCACAGGAACATGACATGACCGAACCCGATTCCCCCGCCGCGCCCGGCCAGTCCGTTCCCGCCAGCGGGCCCCGTGGCAAAAGCCGGAATGCGGGCCGGAAAAACACGGGATCTTCTGCCCAAGGCCCGAATGGCGCACCCACCGGCCGAAAGGGTTCCCGACAGGGACGCTTGGGTGGCGTGCTGGCGGTAATTTTCTGGTGCGCCTGCGGCATTACGGCCCTGCCGATTGCGGGTCTGTTCTCCCTCGTCATGGCTAACGGCTTTTCCGGTCTGATCTGGGCGGTGAAAGAGATTTTCGCCGGCGTCACCCTTTCCGCACAGGTGCTGCGGCTGGGACTTATCCCGCAAATATTCCTGTTCGTGTGGGGGCTGTGCACGGTTGTGCTCACCGTGGCCCGTCTGCGTCAGGCGCTACTGGCGATACCAGCTTTGCTGGGCCTGTGGGTGGTGGTTTCCATTCTCTGCCAGATCGCCATCCGCAATCTCATGACTGTGGAAGGGGCCGGTATCAGCGATATTGCCACATTGCTGCCGGGCATATTGATGCAGATTTCCGCCGCAGCCGGCCTTTATGGCTACTACCGGGAAGCCGAGCGGCCCCGCCTGTTCTATACGCGCTGAACCTTTTGCCCGCCCTTCCAGCCAGCAGCCACAAGCGGGGCTCTGCCCGCCATGCTGGAGGAAGTTTGTGAAAACGCCGTATTCTTGACAGGATGGCCTGAGCATTAAGGCAATTGTTGAGAAACTGCGTTACAGCGAAGGGAGCCCTGCCCGCTGAAAGGGCGTTTCTGTTTCGCTTCCGGAGTCCTGATTGATGGTCGTGTCGTTCCGTGGTCACCATCCGTCCGAGGTCAAGCCTGCAAGGGCTGAGCTCAAGAAGGCTGCCCCGCAGCGGGCTGTCGACAACCAGCCGGGTGGCATCCAGCCCATGCGCATGGCCCGCGCCTTGCTGCTGGCGGCTGCCACGCTGTGCGGCATGGCGGCCGCAGCAGGGCCAGCCGCCGCACAAGGTACGGTCAAATCCGTGCATGGGGACTGGCAGATCCGCTGCGATACGCCCCCCGGCGCACAGAGCGAACAATGCGTTCTGCTGCAATCCGTGCTGGCGGAAGACCGCCCCAATGTTGGCCTCACCGTCATCGTGCTGAAGACGGCGGATCAGAAAAGCCGCCTGCTGCGCGTTCTGGCGCCGCTGGGCGTTCTGCTGCCGGCAGGTCTGGGCCTGAAGATTGATGATCAGGATGTCGGCCGCGCCGGCTTCGTGCGGTGCCTGCCCAATGGATGCGTGGCCGAAGTGGTGATGGACGACAATCTGATCGAGCGCCTCACCAGCGGCAAGCAGGCCACCTTCATCATCTTCCAGACCCCGGAAGAGGGCATTGGCGTGCCTTTGAGCCTGAATGGTTTCAAAACCGGATATGAAGCCCTGCGCTGATTACACAATCTGTTGATATTACGGTTCAATTCTGTTTGCGCCGCCTGTCTGGGCAGGAAAGACGGCCCGGATGGCGCATGTGCGGCTGAAGACATTCCGGAAATGGCGTAGGCACTTTTTCAGCAGGATGTAGCCTCTACATCTCAAAGAAAGGGGCATTCATCCCCATCTGGACAAAAGAGACCGGACAAGACAGGCTGTCTGACAGATAACGGCGTCATTTTTCATGAATGCAACTATGGGTCTCTTCATGAGCGGACCATATTTCACCACATGAAAAGCCGCTGTCGGCGGCCCAATGACGGCGCCCTGTGAGCGTTGTATGCCAAACTTTCATGCACGCTCCATGCAGCATGGGCCGTAGGCTTACCATAAAAACGGCGCCGCAGCCTCACGGGTCGGAAGACGCAATGGCAGGCACAAGGGGGAGGTGCAGATGGACCAGTTCGTGGAGATGATGCGCGCGGCGCAAGGCGGCAAGGGCATGGAAAATTTCGCCCAGATGTGCGGCCTCTCGGCCCAGCAGGCGCAGGCCGCCACGGAAGCCATGGCCCCCGCCTTCAACAGGGCCCTGCAGCAGATGACCCAATCACCCGAATCCATGGCTTCGCTGATGAACCTCATGTTCACCGGTCCCTATGCCGCCTTTTACAATGCCCTGCCCCAGCCCGCGCAGTCTGCGCCCCAGATGCGGCCCGGCCCCGCGGCGCAGGCCTCACCGGCGGCCTTTCCCGCCGGTTTCCCATCCACTTTTTCCAACCCTGCGGCCATGTTTTCAGGGCCCATGGCTTCCGCTCACATGCCTTCCGGGCCGGCAGCCTCTGCGCCCATGAGCGTCGCGGGCATGGATGCGCTCAACGCCGTCTTCGGCTCCTCGGAAGTCAGCCAGGCGGTGGCGAACCAGGTGGCGGCCTCCACGGGCCTGAATATCGCTGTTGTGCGACAGGCCATGCCCACCATGGCCAGCATGCTGGTGGGGGGACTCGCCAAGTCTCTCGCCGCCTCGGGCTCCATGCAGCAGATGCTGGCCGCGATGCTGAGTCGCATGCCCATTGGCGAAAGCAATAACCGCCCCGCGCCGATTTCTTCCGGCAATCCATGGGCGGATGCCTATATGGCCTTCTCCTCTTCCATGGCAGGAGCGGCGCCCTATCAGGCTCCGTCTGCGGGTGCAATGGCCGGATGGCCCGGTACGACGGCCTATGGTTCCACCCCCCGAAGCAGCGGCATGCCTTCAACCGGAAACCCCTGGCTCGACGCCTTCACCCAGAGCATGTTCAACCCGCTTCAGGCCTCTGCGCCCAAGGCGGCCCCTACCCCCTTCTATCCACCCCAGCAGCCGGCTCAGACCCCCTCATGGCAAGATGTGGTGAACGCCATGACCAGCACCATGACACAGGCTGGCGCCGCCATGGCCAATGGTGCCACAGCGGCAGCCAATGCGGCGATGGAGCATGTGGCTTCCGTGCAGAATGCCGCGATGCAGCCCTCATCCGCACCGGCTTCCACCGGGCCAACGGCGTCCGCACCACAAGCTCCCGCAACCCCGTCTGCCCGGCCCGAGCCCGCCGTTCAAACACGTGTGGACACAGCTCAGGCAAAAGAAGACACGCCCAACTCGGCAACCCTGCTGCAGGATTATTACAACCAGATGCTGGCGCGCAGCCTGCCCGCACCGGGCAATCCGGGTTCCCAGTCACAAAAACCCTTCAACCCCTTTGAATACTGGATGGAACTGATGGCTCAGGCACATCAGGCCAGCCTGCAGGCAGCGGCTCAGGTGGCGGCTTCTGCGTCCTCTTCCAAAAAGAAGAAAAAGTCCGACTGATCTGGCAGGAGACATGGATTAACGCCAATGTTGATGAAACAAACAGACATTCTGGATTGATCTCAACATGATGCCTCGGCTAGCCTCTGCACCTTCCTGCGCAGAGGTTAGCCCCAGCATGATCCGAAACGGCCTTGTAGACTCCATTGGCAACACGCCGCTCATCCGCCTGAAGCGTGCCTCCGAGGAAACCGGATGCGAGATTCTCGGCAAGGCGGAATTCATGAATCCCGGCCAGTCGGTGAAGGATCGTGCGGCGCTGGGCATCATCAAGGATGCCATGGCGCGCGGGCAGCTCAAGCCGGGCGGTGTCATTGTGGAAGGCACAGCTGGCAATACCGGCATCGGGCTGGCGCTGGTGGCGGCCCCCTTCGGCTTCCGCTCTGTCATCGTCATTCCCGAGACCCAGTCTCAGGAGAAGCAGGACATGCTGAAGCTGGCCGGCGCCACGCTGGTGAAAGTGCCGGCCGCACCCTACGCCAACCCCAACAATTATGTGAAAGTCTCCGGCCGTCTGGCCGAGGCGCTGGCGCAGAGTGAGCCGAACGGGGCGATCTGGGCCAACCAGTTTGATAATGTTGCCAACCGGCAGGCCCATATCGACACCACCGGCCCAGAAATCTGGGAACAGACCGGCGGCAAGGTGGATGGCTTCATCTGCGCCGTGGGCACCGGCGGTACGCTGGCGGGTATCGCCATTGCGCTGAAGGCTCGCAACCCGGACATCCAGATCGGCCTAGCTGATCCGCCCGGCGCGGCTCTCTACAGCTATTATACCCATGGCGAACTGAAGGCAGAAGGCTCTTCCATCACCGAAGGCATTGGGCAGGGGCGTATCACCGCCAATCTGGAAGGCGCGCCGATTGACGTGGCGTTCCAGATTCCCGATACGGAATCCGTGCCGATCATCTTCGATCTGCTGGAGCATGAGGGGCTGTGCGTGGGCACCTCTTCCGGCGTGAATGTGGCCGGGGCCATTCGGCTGGCGAAAAAGCTGGGGCCGGGGCATACCATCGTCACCATTCTGGCGGATTATGGCACGCGCTATCAGTCCAAACTGTATAATCCGGCCTTCCTACGCAGCCAGAACCTGCCTGTTCCCGGCTGGCTGGAACGCAAGGTGGACCTGCCCAACGTGCTGCTGTGAGGCGTTAAGCCCCGCTCTTTTCCCGGTTCCTTTCAGGACATTGTGATGTCTCGCACGAATCTCTTCGTTTCCACCGCATGGCTCGCCGCGCATCAGGATGACGCCAATCTCGTAGTGGTGGATGGCTCATGGCACATGCCCGCCACCGGTCGGCTGGGCGCGCAGGAATTCGAGCAGCAGCACATTCCCGGCGCGGTGCATTTCGATATTGACGCCATCGCCGATCTCACCAGCGATCTGCCGCACATGGTGCCCACGCCGGAAGCCTTCGCGCGCGCCGCCGGAGCGCTGGGCATTGGCGATGGCAAGACAATCGTGGTGTATGATACAATTGGCCTGCTCGCCGTGGCCCGCGTGTGGTGGACATTGCGCCTGTTCGGCCTGGAGAATGTCTTCATTCTGGAAGGCGGCCTGCCGCGCTGGCGGGAAGAGGGTCGCCCGGTCGAAAGTGGCTTGGCCCGGCCCGTTCCGGCAGTTCTGACGCCTCGCTTCAATGCCGCACAGGTCGCGGATGCCGGCCGTGTGGCGCAGGCGCTTGAAACGGCGGATGCGCAGGTGCTGGACGCCCGCCCCGCTGCGCGCTTTCGTGGTGATGAGCCGGAACCGCGCATCGGCGTGCGCGCCGGCCACATGCCCGGCGCGCTCAACCTGCCCGCCTCCTGCTTTATCGAGAAGGACACACTCGTTTCGCCGGAGCAGGTGCGTATGCTGATGGAGACCGCCGGGGTGGATCTGACGCATCCCGTCATCACCTCCTGCGGATCAGGGGTCACGGCGGCCATTCTCTGGCTGGCGCTGGAGAGCATCGGGCACACGCCGGAAGCGCTTTATGACGGCTCCTGGACAGAATGGGGCGGTAGTGAAGACCGTCCCGTCATTACGGGCTGAGCCACCCTTCCGCCATCAGCCTGAAGGAGCGGCGCCATGCGCCCCCTGACCCGTTTTTACATGCGCCGGCTCGCCAGTCTGCTCGGCCCTCTGTCGGCAGGCGTGCATCTGGTCACCCTGTTTTCGGGTGATCTGCCGGCGGTGCTGGCCCCTTTCCGGGCCACCCGACATGGTGCAGAGGCGGGTCAGAATAAGGCCCACCAGGATGAGGGCTTCACCCTCTATGCCCTGCCCTACCGCCCCCTTCTGCTGGTGCATGGGGCGACACAGGCGCAGATGCTGATGGCCAACCCCGCTGCCGGCCTTTCACCAGCGGCGGAGTTGAATGCACTGCTCGCCCCTCTCACCGCACAGGCCGGAGCTGAACCCGGCACGCTGAACCCGGCCCAGCCTGCCGACAGCCTGCTGAGCCAGGCCTTCGCGCAGATGGAGGCGCCCCGCCTTCTCACCACCGCCCAAAAGCTGACTGAGCAGACCATACAAGATTGGCTGGCGCGCAAGGCCGCCCCCGCACCGGTGGGGGCGGATCTGTTTCGTCTGGCGCTGGATCTGATCAGCACCGGCTTGCTGGATGCCCGCTTCACCCCGCAAGAAGGGCAGCACTTCGCTGGGTTGGTCACACGCTATCTGCAGCAGGCCAATCCCCTGCCACTGCTTCTGGCCCGACCGGGAGATGCCAGCCGGATGCGGCTTATAAAGGCCATGGGGCTGGCTCCACTTGCCCGACAGATGCGTCAGATGGTGGCCGCCCGCTTCCTTCCCGCCCTGAACGATCCGGCTGCAGCCAATCCCCCCCTGCCGCATCTTGTGGCCAAGGCAAACCTGACAGAAGACCGTGCCGTGGATCTGCTCACCAGTGCGCTTGTCAGCGGCATGGAGAGCATCGGCGCGCCCCTGTGCTGGTTGGCCTATGAACTGGCGCGCGACCAGATGATGCAGGAAGGCGCGGCGCTGGCTCTGGGGTCCGGCCCTGCTTTGGATGGCGCGCCGGATCACCGTTTTGAGGACCATAATGCGGCGACCACGCTGGATGCGCTGACGCAGGAGACATTGCGTCTTTATCCAGCCCCCGCCCTTCTGGCCTGGCAGGTACAAAGTCCGGTCACGCTTGGATCGCACAGCCTGCCACCGGGTGCACTCGTGGCCATCTGCCCGCGCCTGTTGCTGCAGGCAGGCCCCGCGGGTGCAGCCCATACCCGCTTCATGCCGGAACGCTGGCTCAGGCCGCCAAATGAGGCCCCGCGCCCTGTGCCCCTCGTCATGGCCGGGGCAGATCTTCATGTCCGGCTCATGCGGCACATTGCGGCGCAGATACTGGGCTCCACCCGTCTCGTTCTGGCCGGAGGGCCGGAACCTGCTGCGCTCGCCCGGCTTTCCAACCGGCCCAGCCCGGCCATCGTCCTGCGCATTCTGCCGCGCCCCGCCCTTCCGCCGGCACAGCCTTTGCCTGCTGCCAAGGATCCGGCTTTGACCGCATGAAGCGCCGCTCGCAGGTCAGGGGGAAGCAGAGCGCCCTCACAGCCTCTTCCTGCCCTGAACCTGTGAATCCGGTTTCATCCGCGCCATGGTCTCGGGTAAAGGAAGACAACATTCATTGCGGAAGCTGAGGCCATGCACATTCTTCTTTTCGGCGCAGGCGGACAGGTCGGGCGCGAGATTTCGGCTCTGGCCCGCACACAGGGCCACAAGCTCACGGCGCTGGACCATGCCGCGCTGGATATAACGGACCCGGCCGCAGTGGCCCGCGCCATTGAAACCAGCCAGCCGGATGTCCTCATCAATGCAGCGGCCTATACCGCTGTGGACAAGGCCGAGAGCGAGCCGGAGCGGGCCGCGCGCATCAATGCCATTGCACCGGGCCTGATTGCCGAGCGATGCGCCCATGCGCGCATTCCCCTGCTGCATATCTCGACGGATTATGTGTTCGATGGCACCAAGCCCACCGCCTATGTGGAGAGCGACCGCATCGCCCCGATCGGCGTGTATGGGCGCACCAAGGCGGCTGGCGAAGCGGCTGTGCGGGCGGCCATGGAGCGCCATATCATCCTGCGCACGGCCTGGGTCTATGGCCAGCACGGCCACAATTTCCTGAAAACCATGCTGCGTCTGGCTGGAGAAAGAGACCGGCTAACCGTGGTTGCTGATCAACGTGGCTGCCCCACCGCGACAGCCGATATCTCCATGGCGCTGCTGGCTGCGGCCCATGCCGCCGTGCGTGGGGATGCCCGCTGGGGCACCTATCATTTCGCCGGCACCGGGGGGGCCACCACATGGCACGGCTTCGCCAGCGCCATCATCGAGGCGGCCGCGCCCTATACCGGACGCAAGCCGGAGGTCGCGCCCATTACCACGGCGGATTACCCCACCCCGGCCCGTCGCCCGGCCAATTCCGAACTGGCCAGCGATCTGTTCGAGCGGCATTTCGGCCTGCGCGCCGCCCCCTGGCAACAGCGCGTACGAGAAGTGGTGGCCGCCCTTCAGCCGCCGGCCAATACGCCATAGGCGCTTTTCCCGCTCATTTCGCATCAAATTACCGCTGGCGCGGCTGCACACCCTTCTGTTTGCGATAAACATCGTGTAGGGTGGAATAAATAATTAAACATTGTTTTTTTGTTAAATAAGGGCGCGATCCAGAGCGCTCCGCGCCAGCGGACAGTGAGATGAGCAAGAACTTCAACGAAGAAACCGTCAAAAGCGTCCATCACTGGACTGAGAACCTGTTCTCCTTCACCACCACGCGGGATCCGGGCTGCCGCTTTCTGAACGGCCAGTTCACCATGATCGGCCTGATGGTGGAGGGTAAGCCGCTGCTGCGCGCCTATTCCATGGCCAGCGCCAATTATGAGGAAGACCTGCAATTCTTCTCCATCAAGGTGCAAAATGGCCCCCTCACCTCCCGCCTGCAGCATCTGAAGGTCGGCGACAAAATTCTGGTCGGTCGCAAGCCCACCGGCACGCTGGTGCAGGATAGCCTGCTCCCGGGCAAGCGGCTCTATCTGCTCTCCACCGGCACCGGCCTTGCCCCCTTCCTCTCTGTGACGAAGGACCCCGATGCCTATGAGCGTTTCGAGAAGATCATTCTCGTACATGGCACCCGTACGGTAGGTGAACTGGCCTATGAAACCTTCTTCACCCGAGAACTGCCGGAGAATGAATATATCGGCGATGAGGTAAAGCAGAAGCTGATCTATTATCCTACGGTCACGCGTGAACCCTTCCGCAATCAGGGGCGTATTACGGATCTCATCAATTCCGACAAGCTGTTCTCGGATATCGGCCTGCCCATTATCTCCCCGGAAGAAGACCGCTTCATGCTGTGCGGCAGCCCGGAAATGTTGAAAGACATGGTGCAGTTGCTGGAGCAGCGCGGCTTCAAGGAAGGCAGCCAGAACGAGCCGGGCCATTTCGTGATCGAAAAGGCCTTCGTCGAACGTTGAGGGTTTGAGAGGCGGCGCACGCACGATGCGCCGCTTCCAGTTTCATCGGAAAGCATGGCGCAAGACGTAACGTCACCCCGGTTTTTCCGGTCTTTTCCTGCACTTCGGCCACAGAACCCGCACCTTGCCTGTGGTCAATTTCATCTCGCAATGGCAGCATGCGCCCCTGAAAAGAGCCGTGGAATCGAATGATGCGGCATCTCTCAGCCACGTGATGAAGGAAGCACCCATGACGACGATGCTGCCGAAGACCGGCTCTGCGCTCCCCACTGGTCCGGGTGCCCTGCTGCGAGGCAAGCGCATGGCGGCAGCTCTTCTCCTGGGCCACGCCGTGGCCGGCTTCTGCGCGCTTTCCGCTGTCGCTCTGGTCTCATCTCCGGCTCTGGCCCAGAACACTGCGGTTCAGAGCGCAACGCCTGCAACAGAGCATATGCCCACATTACAGCGTGTGAAGGAAACGGGCACCTTCCGCATCGGCTATCGCCATGCCGCTCCGCCCTATTCGTATGTCGACAAGGATGGCGAAATCTCCGGCTATATCGTCGATATCTGCCGCGAGGTGGCGCGCAATGTCCAGAGCACGCTGAAAATGCCGCAGCTGGATGTGCAATATGTCGAGGTTTCCGCAGAAGACCGACTGAAGGCCGTGCGTGACGGCAAAATCGACATTCTGTGCGAACCCACCTCCATGACCATGTCGCGCCGCGCCATGGTGGATTTCTCTCTACCGACCTTCCTGGATGGCGCCAGCGTGGTGACGCGCGGCAAGCCGGTGCAAAGCCTGGAGGATCTTCAGGGCCGCAAGGTAGGTGTGCTGAAGAACACCACCACGGCCGACACCCTTCGCAATACGCTGCAGGAAATGCACCTGCAGGCCGATATCACGCCAGTGAACAGCCATCCCGAAGGTCTGCGCCTGCTTTCCGAAGGCAAACTGGACGCTTATTTTGCGGATCGTGGCATTCTCAATTTCCTGCTGACCAACAGCCCCTATTCCGACCAGCTTGCGCTGGCCGATCAGTATTTCACCTTCGAGACCTACGCGCTGGCCCTGCCGCGCGGTGATACACAGTTCCGCGTTCTGGTGGATAGCACACTGGCTGATCTGTACCGTTCGGAGAAGATTCACGGCATTCTGGCCCGCACTTTCGGGGAATTCCCGCCGGATCAGTTCCTCAATGCCCTGTTCATCATCAATGGTGTGCCGAACTGAGGCGGGAGACAGCCTGTGGCAAACATCGTGACCGGGATGGAGATGGAGGGTCTCCTCACTGCCTGGGAATTTGACGGCAAAGGCGCAGGCAAACGCATCGACTGGGCGGACATTCACAACCGCCCGGTCCTCGAAGGTGGCTTTCGATGGCTGCATTTCCGCCATATCGAACATATGCCCCAGCACTGGCTACGACGCGAAAGCGGTATCGACCCCTCCGCAGTCGAGGCCATGCAGGAGCCGGAAGCCCGCCCGCGCTGCGTGTTCTTTGCCGATGGCGCCTTGCTCTCCCTGCGTGGCATCAATCTACCGCGCAACGCCCTGCCGGAAGAGCTGATCACCATGCATCTGTGGGTCAACCCGCAGCATGTCATTTCTGTTCAGCATGAAGCCCTTTCCGCCATTGCGGATTATGAGGATAGCCTTGAACGGGGTCGCTGCCCCCGCGCCCAGGGCGAGTTCGTGGCAGAATTGGCCATGCGTCTGGTGGACCGAATGGATGTGGTCGTCACCAATCTGATAGACCACGCTGATGAGCTTGAGGATGATGTTCTCAAGGCGGAAAGTTCTGATCTTCTGCCACAGATCGCCGTTCTGCGCCGCGTCGCCATCAAATTGAGGCGGCATATTGCACCTCAGCGTGAGGCGCTGAACCAGTTCTCTCTGGAAGATGATGACTGGCTCGGCCCGAAGGACAGGAACCGCCTGCGCGACGCCGCAGACCGCGTGACCCGCTTTGCCGAAGAGCTGGACAGTGTACGCGAACGCGCTGCTGTCATCCGCGATCAGATGGTAGACCGGCGGGCTGAACAGATGAACCAGTCCATGTTGGTGCTGGCCGTAGTGACGGTGGTATTTGCTCCGCTTACCCTCATTTCCGGCATGTTCGGCATGAATGTAGGCGGCATTCCCGGCAATGATGATGGCGAGGGGTTCTGGGTCGTCAGCGTGATTCTAGTGCTGCTCGGCCTGTTTTTCCTCTGGGCCTTCCGCCGCCTGCGCTGGATCTGATTTCACCCATCAGACAAAAAAACCCCGCCTGGTGAGGGCGGGGCTGATGGGCGTGACCCTCAGAGGGATCACACAGCCTTGCTGTAGAGCTCGGCCACATAGTCCCAGTTCACGAGATTCTCAACAAACGCCTTCATGTAATCAGGGCGGCGATTGCGGTAATCGATGTAGTAGGAATGCTCCCACACATCCACACCGAGAATCGGGGTAGCGCCATGAACCAGCGGGTTCTCGGCATTGGAAGATTTGGTGATTTCGAGCTTGCCATCCTTCAGCGACAGCCACGCCCAGCCGGAGCCGAACTGGGTGACACCGGCATTGATGAAGTCTTCCTTGAACTTCTCGACAGAGCCGAAATCTTCAATGATTTTCTTTTCCAGCTCACCGGGAATGGCGCCGCCGCCATTGGGCTTCATCCATGACCAGAAGTGCAGATGATTGTAGTGCTGGCCCGCATTGTTGAAGAGGCCGGCATTCTTGCCGAAAGAGCCCTTCACGATCTCCTCAAGGGATTTACCTTCAAATTCAGTTCCCTTTAGGAGATTGTTGCCATTATTGACATAAGCAAGATGATGCTTGTCGTGATGGTATTCGAGGGTCTCGCGCGACATATAGGGGGCGAGAGCATCGTAAGCGTAAGGCAGGTCGGGCAGGGTAAAGGACATAGAACGTCTCCGCTCAGCGATCTGGCGTCGTGCCCGGGGCAAGGTTGCTGAACTGCGGAGCCCTCGGGACATGATTAGCCCGGACACCACCGCGGATCGGCCTCGCGTCCGAGCTTAGATGTAGATAGGGCGGAGTCCGCCGCCAAACAACCATGCTGATGCCAATTTGTGGGTCAGCGGTGCTCATGGTTCAAACGGCCATATGCCGGAACATGTAACGGAGTAACGAGATGTGGTGGTTCCTTGTCCTTCTGGGCCTGTTGATAGCCGTGGCAGGGCTTGCCGTGGTGGCTATCGGCATCTCCATCTTCGTCACTACATTTGGCAATGCGCTGGTTACCACAGGCGCGGTGGCGGCCTCTGGCGGCTTCATCATCATCGCCATGGGGTTGGTGCTGCGCCAGCTGGAGCGGCTGAACCAGCGGCTGGAAGATCTGGTTTCAAAGCGTCAGCTTGAGCTTTCGGCAGACACGGATAAGGACGGTCGCCAGTTCACGCCGACTGCCTCAAGGCCCGTGCCCGAGCCAGATGCGCCATCTGTGGACAGTCCAGCCCGGATCGCAAACGAATACAAGCCGCAAGATCATCAGTCGCAAGAGGCTGAAGAGGAGAGCTCCGCCGCACCGGCCGCCTCCTCGTCCCGGCTGCCGTCTTATCTGCGCTCCAGAAATGCGGATCAGGGAGAGACAAAGACCTCGGCGACTCCGGAAATCGAGCTGGCTACTCCCATGACGGCTGAAGAAGATGTGACCGACTATAGCGCTGAAGCTCCCGAGCCTCAGTTGCGCCCGTCCCGTTCTGCAGAGCCTCCTCCCGTCCGCCTCTCCACCAATGCGACGGAAACCGAGGCCGAGCCGCGCATTCTCAAATCCGGCATTGTGGGTGGAATGGCCTACACGCTCTATTCAGATGGCTCCATTCAGGCTGATCTGCCGGATGGTGTCGTGCGCTTTTCTTCCCTGCACGAATTGCGGGACCATGTGGCCAAGGCGCAAAACCGCTGACATGGATGACATCATATTTCCCCGCCTTGACCACTCAGGCTGGGAAATATGTAACGCGCTTTTGCAAAATCGATGACCAGCGCATCTGGTGCGGACGGCGGGAATCGAACCCGCATACCCGGAGGTGAGGGATTTTAAGTCCCTTGCGTCTACCAGTTCCGCCACGTCCGCCTGATGCTTCTTCTAGCCGTTCTGACCGTGAGATACCAACAAGCGGAGACGCTTTCCACGGGCGTTTTCACGGATTGCAGCCGAATTTAGGCTGCCAAGTGGCCCGAGGCAGGCCATAACCCAGCCTCATGATCGCCCCACCCCGCACCTATCAGGCATTGCGTGGGCAGGAGGCCGGATCCACTGGTGTGATGGACACGGATTCACCGCACCCGCAGGCCGAAACCTGGTTCGGATTGTTGAAAACGAACTGCGCCGACATCTTGTCGATCTTGAAATCCATCTCCGTGCCCAGAAGGAACATCAGTGCCTTGGCATCGATAACCACGCGCACGCCCTTGTCATCCACCAGCGTATCATACGGGCTGATTTCACCCGTATAATCCATGGTATAGGCCATGCCGGCGCAACCGCTCTTCTCCACGCCCAAGCGCACCAGCATATCATCGTCTTCCTGCTCCGAGAGCAGTTCCTTCAACCGGTCTGCAGCAGCATCCGTCAGGCGTAGGATCGGCGGAGGGGTGCGCTTTTGCGAACCGGAGACGGTTATTTCGCTCATTAGAACCCTCCAGACAGCAGCGACACGCCGCTTTCATACTCTTCTATCAGATGGGTGATAAATGTCATTTCGGCAAGCCCGCGCGTGCCATATGAGCTCATTGGGAAGACGCGACAAGAACCATCACATCCCTGTTCTCCAAGTTAGGGACCTCCAATATCCCTGTTTGCTGCAGGGCAGACATGCTGTGAACTTATTGCCAATAAAGATCATTTCGTATTGAAGAAGCCCTGCGTTCCTATAGGCTGCATGCATGTTATCGATGCCCCGCTTACTTTGCGATTCTGAGATCGAATATTCCAAGGAGCCTATCCAACAAAGCACCTGAATGTCTCTCCGGTTTTCCTGACCAAAGGCAGCCCGTCTCAGGAACCGGTTTCTGCCCCCTGATGCACTGTCTTCTTGATGCGGACTTCATGTCTCAGCCTTCGTCCAAGCACTCGTCACAGCCGAAATCGCGCCTTTACTCCGGCGCCTTGGCGCTTGCCATTTTTTTGCTGGGCTGCGGCATTATCGCCATTGTAACCTATGCTTACAGGTCCGCCTCGACGAGCATTTTGCTTGATAATCAGCGTGTGCTGAGTGCTCTGACAGAGCTTCAGTCCCAGGCCATAATGGATCGTGTGCATCAGCGCGTTCTCTCGACGCAAGCCGTTGTTTCGGACCCTGACCTCCAGGCCAGCCTGCTGCAGTGGGAACAAAATGGAGAAGCGGCTGAACGTACGAAAATCCGCGCACGCCTCGCTCACTTCCAGCGCACATTCGGCTTTACCGACCTGCAGCTTTTCAATGCCCGTGCAGAACGCATTGCAGGTGTGATGGATCAGAAGGAGACTCCGCTCAATCTGCGCTATTTTATTGAAGAGGCGATCAGAACAGAGCGTCCTGTGATGATCCCGGTCTGGCGCGGGTATGATGGTCAATATCTCACAGCCCTCGTTGTGCCGCTTCTGATCCGGGAGGGAAACCGGCCGCCCATGCATGCTGCGCTTCTCACCGAAGCCGCGCTGAATGACACCCTTTATGCCTCCCTTGCCCGGGCGATGCGTACCTCCCGCACTGCGGATATGTTCGTCATACGGCAGGGGCAGAACAATCACTGGGTTATCTCCACCCCCCAACGTGATTCCTCCATCAAGCCTCTCACCACCCAGGTGCCCGATGGAGTTTATGATTTTGCCGCCCCCGCTGACGAGCCCTTGCACGATCCCATTAATCCTGCGTTGGGGTATGATCATAAAGGGCACTCGGTTCTGGCTGTGAAGCAGGATATTCCCGGCATTCCGGCCAAGCTGATTGCGAAAGTGGACAAGAATGAAGTGCTACAGACAACGCGCATGGTCATGGCCCTGTCTGTTGCCATTGCCGGTCTGGCCTTCCTGCTGGTGCTGATGATCGGCATCATCATACGTCAAAATCAGAAGAGCCACGCCAGCCAGCGGATGCTGGCGCAAGCCAACGCCCTGCGTCGCTCCGAAGCCCGCTTCCGCGCAACGTTCGAACAGGCTGCGGTCGGTATTGCCCATGTCAGCATGGAGCATATTCTCCTGCGCGTGAACCAGACGCTGTGCAACATGCTGGGCTATGAGCGAAGTGAAATGCAGGGCGATGTCTGCATGCGCTATCTCTCCCCGGAAGCTGCCACACGGGTCAAGGCAGCCCGGCAAGATGTTCTGGATGGCCGTCGCCCGTTCAGCATGCTTGAGGAACGCTATATCCGCAAAGACGGGTCAGCCATCTGGCTGGCGTGCACAACCTCACTGACGCGCAACCAGAAGGGTGAACCTGATTACTTCATCATTGTTTTTCAGGATATCTCAGCCCGCCGCGCACAGGAGGAAGAGCTGCGTGAAAGCCGTGAGCGGTTCGAACTGGCTGTCAAGGGGACCGAGGAAGGTGTGTGGGACTGGGACCGCAAAACCCTTGGTCTCTTTCTCTCTCCCCGCTGTCGTGCTCTTCTGGATCTACCGGAAGACAGCCCCCTCAACCTGCTGGATATCTGGTCTCACCTGATCCATCCGGATGACAGGCCGATTTTCCGCGATGCCTGGCGTCGGTTGCGAACGGAAAGCAACTCTCTGTTTGAGTGTGAACTGCGCATGCGCAAGGGCGCAGATGAATATCGTGAGGTCCATATTCGGGGATTTGGCAGCCGGGATGAGAATGGCCGCTTGCGCCGGATTGTCGGCCTGCTGGCTGATGTCACCGAGCGCAAGCATACAGAACGACGATTGCGTCTGGCTGCAGCCGTGTTCAACAATTCCCGTGAGGGCATTGTCGTCACGGATCTCGAAGGCAATATTTCCACTGTCAATCCATCCTTCACGCGCATTACCGGCTATGAAGAGGCAGATGTCGTGGGTCGTAATATGCGCCTAATGCATTCCGGCCGCCATGATCGCCATTTCTATGCCGATATGTGGAAAAATCTGCACAAAAATGGCGGCTGGGAAGGTGAAATCTGGAACCGCCGCAAGGATGGCGTGGTCATTCTAGAACATGTTTCTATCAGCACCGCTTATGATGCTAGTGGTCAGCCGCAGAACTATGTCGGTTCTTTCCATGACATCACGGAGATCAAGCGTTCCGAGCTGGCGCTGGACCATATGGCCCATTTCGACCCGCTTACGGATCTCCCAAACCGTACACTTCTGGCCTCGCTGCTGGACCATGCCGTGAACCGTAATGCAACACAGTGCGCCGTGCTGTGCGTGGACCTTGATCGCTTCAAGACCATCAATGAAAGTTTCGGCCATCTGGCAGGCGATCAGGTTCTGCGCACCTCAGCGGACCGGATGCGCAATGTGCTGGGCTCCAGCGCGGTTCTGGGACGCTATGGGGCTGATGAATTCCTCGTCATTCTTGAAACGCTGAAATGCCAGGACGAATCTGGTCAGGTCGCGCAAAAAATCATCTCTGCTCTGGCCCAGCCCTATATTCTGGGTGAAGCTCAGGAAGTGTATGTGGGCGCCAGCGTCGGCATCAGCGTTTATCCAGATGATGCCGCGACCGCGCAAAACCTCATCCAGCATGCCAACTCCGCCCTCTCCGAGGCCAAGGCCAATGGGCGCGGTACCTACAGCTATTATACGCGGGGACTGACCCAGGAAGCCAAGACCCGCGTGGAGTTGGAAAGCGACCTGCGCCGCGCACTGGTCCGCAATGAGTTCGTGCTTCATTACCAGCCCCTCGTGGACATGACCAATGGAAGCGTGCGCGGCGTGGAAGCGCTGGTGCGCTGGCAAAGGCCCAATCAAGGCCTTGTGATGCCCGGCCATTTCATTCCCCTGGCAGAGGAAACCGGCCTGATTGTTCCTCTGGGCGATTGGGTTATGGAAGAAGCCTGCCGCCAGATGTCCCAGTGGCTGAAGGCAGGCAAGGTGTGCGATTATGTGGCCGTCAACCTCTCACCTCGCCAGTTCAACCGCGACAATCTCTGCCAATGGGTCGAGAAGGTGCTGGAAGAGGCGGACCTGCCTCCGCAGCGCCTGGAAATCGAGATTACTGAAAGCGTCCTGTTCGACAGCCGCGCAGAGGCCGAAAAGAAATGCGAACGCCTACATGCCATGGGGGTACGGCTAGCATTGGATGATTTCGGAACAGGCTATTCTTCGCTGGGCTATCTCAAGCGCTTCCCCATCGCCAAGCTGAAGATCGACCACAGCTTCGTGCGCGATCTGCCTCGCTCTGTTGCAGACAGCGAAATTGCAGATGCTATCATCTCGGTGGCACGGGCACTGGGGCTGGAGGTTGTCGCGGAAGGGATCGAGACGGAAGAGCAGTATCGCTTCCTCAGCACTCATGGCTGTGATCTGGGACAAGGTTATCTGTTCAGTCGTCCACAGCCGGTCGATGTGCTGGAAAAGCTCACCGCAGAAGGCCTGCCCTTCCCCAAGAAATGAAATTGGAAGAAGGATGTCACTTGCACCCGCAAAAACAGGCCTTGCTTTCAGAAGTGAGAAGGCGACGCAAGCCAGACAATTGAGGGCACAGGTCCACGCACCAGCCCTTAGTCTACCCATCCGATCAGATCAGATCAGACAAAAACGCCGGGGGCTCCACAGGAACGCCTCGGCATTTTCACATTCCAGACCGCAGAACCGGCCCGCTCACCACAGATTGAGTGTGAGACGGGCTTCTTCCGACATGCGGCTCTGATCCCAAGGGGGATCAAAAGTTATTTCAACGCGCGCCCCCGAAACACCTGGCACCGCCGCGACCGCGCTTTCCACCATGCTGGGCAACTGGGCTGCTGCCGGACAATTGGGTGTCGTCAGGGTCATCTCCACCGTCACCATCCGGTCATCGGCGATATCGACCTTGTAGATCAGGCCCAGTTCATAAATATCGACCGGTATTTCCGGATCATAGACGCTCTTCAGCGCATCCACGATGGCGTCCGTCAGCTGGGAGAGGTCCTCCCCCTCAACCGGCGCGCCGGAAACCTCGGCCTGCGTTTCCACTGCCGCCTCGGTGGCCACGCTTGGCTTGTGAGGGTCCGCATCCGTCATATGAACCTCACTCATGCCTGCAGCTCCTGCGCCTGTAAGGTGAAAGCCCGCAGAGCGTGATGCCCCGTGGCCCGCAACGGCATGGCGGAAATCTGGTCCTTGTGCCGGCACATATCGCCCTTTGCGATGGCGATCTCCCGAACGGCTCGCATCCTGTCTTCTCCTCTCCCGCGCGGGGTCAAGGCCCGCGGGTCAAGTCTCATGCCGCCCGCACGGAGCGACTTCTCACTCGCGGCAGAACCTTGCTGAAGGCCTCAACCGCCAGATCCACATCTTCCTCACAGCTGGACCATCCCAGCGAGAGGCGTATTGCCCCGCCCGCCCATTCAGCCGGAACCTGCATCGCCTCCAGCACATGGGACGCACCCACCTTGCCAGAAGAACAGGCGGAACCGGAGCTGACGCTGATGCCAGCCAGATCCAATGCAATCACCAGTGTCTCGGCACGCACATCTTCAAAGGTCAGAAGAGTGGTGTTGGCAAGCCTTTCGGCCCCTGCACCCATAACCCTCACACCGGGCAGTGTGTCAATAATTTCACGCTCCAGCCTGTCCCGCAGGGCGGCAAGGCGTGGCGCTTCTGTTTCCAGACCCGCCAGCGCTGTTTCAGCCGCAGCGCCGAAAGCCGCACAGGCTGGCACATTTTCCGTCCCGGCGCGCCGCCCGCGCTCCTGCCCACCACCGGCCAGCATGGCAAGCGGGCGATGCGCCGCGCGCGCCACCACCAGTGCACCCGCCCCCTGCAAGCCGCCGATCTTGTGCGCGGAAAGACTCAGAAAGTCCACATCCAGCGCCGACATATCCAGCTTCATGCGTCCGGCAGCCTGCACGGCGTCACACAGAATGAGCGCATCATGCGCCCGGCCCAGACGCGCGACCTCAGCAACCGGCTGTATCACGCCGGTTTCATTATTAGCCGCCATCACCGCCACCATGGCCCGCCGACCCGCTGCCGCATGGCGCTGCAACGCATCTTCCAGCGCATCCAGATCCAGCCGGCCCTGCAAATCCACAGCCACCGTCTCCATCTGCGCGAAGCGATGGCCGCGCAACACGGCGGGATGTTCGACCGCGCTGGCCAGAAGCACATCACAGTGAGCCAACCGGCCATCCAGCTCAGGCTCGGGATGCAGGCCCAGAGCCAGTGCCTCCGTTGCACTGGAAGTGAAGATCACGCAGCGGCTTTCTGCACCAGAAAGATGAGCCACATGGCCGCGCGCACGTTCCAGAATGGCGCGGGCCGCGCGCCCCTCCGTATGAACGGAGGATGCGTTGCCCGGCCCCTCCAGACACGCCACCGCCGCCTCGCGCGCCTGCGGACGCAGCGGGGCTGTGGCGTTGTGATCGAGATAGACCCGACGCCCTGCCTTGTGGGCCATACCCTGTGCGCTCATGTCCTGCTCTTGTTCAATTCCGTGTGCATCAATCCGCGTGGCAACATCCGTATGTGACGGTATGTTTCGAAGCCATGTCCACGCATCGCATCCGCTCAAAAAACGCTATGCTTGCAATTGCCTAAAATATAAGGCATATGCAAAATTCCGTCCATTTCTATCATGCCGTATGGCTTTTATCCCAAAGAGCCATATGTGTGCCGGATAGAAAATCTGCAATGATCGTGAGCGATAGGTTGCACCTGTCCCGGTGTCAAGGCATCACCATAACAGTGCGGGGCTGTCCTGGCCTGAAGCCACACAGCCAGGCCCTGTCTGACGCCTCATCCGGCATGCCCCTGCGGCCTGCTGCGGGAGTTTCCGGTTCGCCACCCAGATCACGGCACTGCTACCCAGAGGTTGCGGAAACATATGCCTGAAGTCATCTTTCCGGGGGAAAAGGGGCGCCTTGAAGGCCGCTACCAACCCGCCAAGACCCGCAATGCCCCCATCGCCATCATTCTTCATCCGCACCCGCAGTTTGGCGGCACGATGAACAACCCGGTGGTGTATAATTTGTACTACCAGTTCGTGAACCGCGGCTTCTCTGTGCTTCGCTTCAACTTCCGTGGTGTCGGCCGTTCGCAAGGCTCGTTCGACCATGGTCAGGGTGAACTGGCCGATGCCGCCGCAGCACTTGACTGGGCGCAATCCGTCAACCCGGATGCCCGCGCCTGCTGGATCGCCGGCTTCTCCTTCGGGGCGTGGATCGGCATGCAGCTGCTGATGCGCCGGCCTGAGGTGGAAGGCTTCCTCTCTGTCGCCGCGCCGGCCAATCTGTACGATTTCTCCTTCCTTGCACCCTGCCCGTCTTCCGGCCTGTTCGTGCATGGTAGCAAGGATGCTGTTGTGCCCACGTCCGCCGTCGCCACGCTGGTGGAAAAGCTGAAGACCCAGAAGGGCATCGTCATCGAGCAGCAGGTGGTGGAAGGTGCCAACCACTTCTTCGATGGCCAGACCGAAGAGCTGATGGAAATCGTCGGCACTTATCTGGACAAGCGCCTGCCCGGCTCCCTCAAGGTGGAGAGCGAGGGCTGACGCATTCATCATCCATTCGAAATGCAACAGGGCCGGAACTTCTCCGGCCCTTTTTGTTTGAGGCTCAGGCTTCCTGTTCCGCCTCAACCAGCAAGACCTTCTCGGCGCTGTTATCCCGCAACCCTTCACCATGCATATAGGCATCGAACTTTTCGTGGCTCAGGCGCGCCCGCACCGCCAGCAGAAAGATGGCGATACTGAACAGCGCAAGCCCTGCCAGATCCCAGCCGAAGGGGATGAAACCCATGCCGCCGAAACTGCCCAGAATGGAAAACACGCCAAGGCCCGTTAGATAAGGCAGCAGCCAGATGGCCTCTTTCAGGTCCAGCTCTTCCTCATGGCTCACCTGCCGGTGAATGAAGAACACCATCAGCCCCACCAGCAGGCAGAGCCCCAGCCGCCAGACCGTGGGCCAGCCGCTCCAGTAAATGATGTAGGTGGAAACGATGAAGGCCAGCACCGCCACCACATGCACCGCAGGCACACGCAGCGGGCGATGGGTGTGGGGCAGAAGGCTACGCAACGCCACCACAGCCACCGGCCCCACCACAAAGGAGAGGATGATGGCCGAAGAATTGAGCTGCACCACTTCCTGAAACGGCAGAACCACGAACACCACTGAGGAAAATACCAAATTCAGCAATAGGGCTCCCACTGGTACGCCGCGCTGAGACAGCACGGCGCACCATTTGGGGAAGAACCCGTTTTCCGAGAGCGCAAAAGCCAATCGCGCATTGGAACCAACAGCCACGAGGCCACCTGCGAAAGGCCCGACCACAGCGCCCACATTCAGCAGGCTCACCAACCAGATCAATCCCAGAGCGGAAGCCAGTGCATCCAGCGGGCCAAACTGCCCGGGCATGGACAGACCGGCCCAGCCTTTTTCCAGATATTGGGGAAACAGCGCTCCGGTAAAAGCAAACTGGAGCCCACCATAGAGAATAAAGGCAATGACGAGCGACAGGATCAGCGCCGCAGGAATGGTAAAGCCCGGACGCTTCACCTCGCCCGCCATGTCAATGGCATGTCGAAACCCGATATAGGAATAGGCGATACCACCAGAAGATACCGCCGCCAGAATGCCCGCCATGCCAAACGGGGCGAACCCGCCTTCATGCGCGGTAAAGTTTGCGGGTTCAAAACGCTGCCAGATGAACAGGCCGATCACCAGCAAGGGAATGAAGATTTTCAGCCAGGTGATGGTGGTATTGACCCGGGTGAAGAACCGCACACCGAAAGCATTGATGATGGTGAACAGCACCAACAGACTCGCCGCGACTGCGACACCGGCCCAGGAGAGAACGCCACTCCCGACATATAGCCATTCCATATGCGGCGCGAGATAGCGCAGCATGGCTTCCACCTCAATGGGAGCCGTGGTGTTGTAACCCACCCAGGCGCTCCACCCCATGGCCATGGACACCACATTGCCATGACTGAACTGGGGCACGCGCGCAATGCCGCCCGCCACCGGCAACATGGCAGAAATTTCGGCGAAGGTCAGCGCAAGCAACAGCATGGCGACACCGCCGATCACCCATGCCACCAGTGCAGCAGGACCGGCATGCTGTGCCGCCAGAAGAGGGGCGAACAACCATCCCGAGCCGATGATGCCGCTGACCGCAACGAAGGTCAGCCCCAGCAGCCCGATTTCACGTTTCAACTCACCCATTCCGCCCCCCACCTGCCTGGGCGCACATATGGGCTGAAGCCATCCGTCGCACCCTTCACCACTCCAAGCCCCCTCCCTGGAGTCGTCTGCTCAAGGAAAGACGCCACACTCCGGCATCAGGGATGAAACATGCATCCACCAGATATAGGGAAGGATATACCCGTCGTGGTGGGAAAGGTGAGTGGTAAATCATGAGTGGATCGGGCGGCCAGAAAGCCGAAAGCGTGCGCCTCCAGTGCATCGGCGGACCAGCCCACCGCATCTGCCGGCTCCACCCTCACCCCAAGACGCCGGCTCAGCATGGCGCACAGCGTGGGATTGCGCGCCCCGCCCCCGGTCAAGATCCAGCGCCGGGGTGCTTGCGACAGATGCGCCAACATGCTGACCACCGTTGCGGCTGTCACCGCGGTCAGGGTCGCCGCGCCATCTTCCAGCGACAGGTCGTCAAGGCGGCTCTGCCGGGCCACAAAATCCCGGAAAGCATTCCGATCCAGTGATTTGGGAGGGGGCTGGAGAAAAAAGGGGTGCGCCAGAAGCTGCGCCACACGCGCCTCATGCACATGGCCACGGGCAGCTGTTGCACCATCGGCATCAAAGGGGCGGCCGGTGCGCGCCATCATGAAATCATCCAGAAGCGCATTGCCCGGCCCGGTATCACAGGCGATCGGCGGGGCATCGGGGCTGATGATGGTGACATTCGCCACCCCCCCCACATTCAGCACCGCCAGCGGCCATGGCCCACCCAGCTTTTTTGCCAGAGCGGCGTGAAAGATTGGCACCAGAGGTGCGCCCTGCCCGCCTGCGGCCACATCCATCGCCCGGAAATCCGCCACGACAGGTACGCAAAGCCGTGAGGCGAGACGCTGTGCTTCGCCGATCTGAACGGTCAGCCGGGCTTCCGGCCGGTGCAGCACGGTCTGCCCGTGAAAGCCGACAAGGTCGATATCGGCCGATGAAAGCCGCATCGTCGCCAGCAGGGCTTCAACAGCCTCGACATGAAGATCCGTGATGCGCCGCTCCGCTTCGGCTAGAGCACCAGGTCTGTGCGTACGCACATTCAGACCACGCGCATCCGCCATGGCGGCCTCCAGAAGGCTGCGGGTCCCGGCATCATAAGGCTGTGTGATGGCTGGCCCGAGCCAGAAGACATCGCGCCCATCCGTATCAATCAGCGCGGCATCCACCCCATCCATAGAGGTGCCGCTCATGAGCCCCACGACGCGCATATGGCTGTTCCGCTTTCTGGCTGATGCAATTCAGGGCAGGAACTGTTACACCAGCCACCTTTCCGGTTTGAAAACAACCAACAGAATGAACAGCTGAACAGAGATCGATGAACGCGCCCGCCTTCCGCTCCGAATTCATGCGCACTCTCCATGAGCGCGGCTACATTCACCAGTGCTCCGACCTTGAAGCGCTTGACGCCAAGGCTGCGGAAGGCCCCATCACTGCCTATATCGGCTTTGATGCGACGGCCTCCAGCCTCCATGCGGGGCATCTGCTGTCCATCATGATGCTGCGCACGCTTCAGCGCACCGGCCACAACCCTATCGCGCTGATGGGTGGCGGCACCACTAAGATCGGTGATCCTTCCGGCAAGGATGAAGCGCGTAAAATGCTCACCGACGAGCAGATCAACGCCAATATTGCCTCCATCCGTCGGGTGTTCGAGAAATTCCTGAACTTCGATGCCGGCGCGAAGATGGTGAACAATGCCGAATGGCTGGATGAGCTCAAATACATTCCCCTCCTGCGCGAAGTGGGGCCGCATTTCACCATCAACCGCATGCTCACCTTTGATTCCGTGAAGCTGCGGCTGGAGCGGGAGCAGCCGCTCACCTTCCTCGAATTCAACTACATGATCCTGCAGGCCTATGATTTCGTGGAGCTGAACAAGCGCCATGGCTGCCTGCTGCAGATGGGTGGCTCCGACCAGTGGGGCAACATCATCAACGGGCTGGAACTGGGCCGGCGCATGCATGGCATGGAGCTGTTCGGCCTCACCACGCCGCTGCTCACCACATCCTCCGGCGCGAAGATGGGCAAGACGGCCGGCGGTGCGGTGTGGCTGGATGCGGACCTGCTGAGCCCCTATGAATACTGGCAGTATTTCCGCAATACCAGCGATGCGGATGTCGAGCGCTTCCTGAAGCTCTTCACTGAGCTGCCGCTGGATGAGATTGCCCGCCTGACCGCCCTTCATGGGCAGGAGATCAATGCCGCCAAGGAGGTGCTCGCCACCGAGGCGACAGCCATTCTGCATGGCCGTGCCGCGGCCGAGCAGGCTCGCGAAACAGCCCGCACCACCTTCGCCGAAGGTGCGCTGGCCGTGAACCTGCCCACCATCGAGGTACCATCCGCAGAACTGGAAGCCGGCCTCGGTGTGCCCAACGCCTTTGTGCGCGCTGGCCTTGTGGTCTCCACCAGCGAGGCGCGTCGTCAGGTCAAGGGTGGCGGCCTCAAGGTGAATGATACCGTCGTGACGGATGAGAAGGCTCAGCTTTCCCTGAAGGATGCATCCGCTGAAGGTGTCATCAAGCTGTCCATGGGCAAGAAGAAGCATGTGCTCGTGAAGCCCGTATGAGCCTGCGCACAAAGTGAAACAAAGGCCGGAGGGCAATTGCCCTGCCGGCCTTTTTATTGATCACCCCGTCGCCCGAAAACCCTGAAAGAACAGCTCATCAGGGTGTCACGTCATGTGTGGAATCGCGGAACTCGAACAGCTTACGCAAAAAGCCCGGCGCAACGGCTGAAATGGGGTTAATGCGCAAAGTGGGGCCATCACTCATGTCGCCCGCCACTTCAAATGTCACGCCCACCAGCCCCTCATTCGGCCCGCCACCCAGAAATAGCCCCAGAACCGGCACCTTGGAGAAGATGTTATTGAGTGCATAGGCTGGCACGAATGTCCCGCGCATGGCGATATGGTCCGTGGCGAAATTCAGTGTGCCATCAAATGTCGCCCCAACCGAGGGCCCCCATATGGCGCCATCATTGATGGAAATTTTGCCGGGAGAGCGGACGAAACTGGCCTGCGCCTTCTCGAAGGGGGCGGAATCACCCACCACCCGGCCAGATGAATCGCGCACCGCGGAAGACAGCTGCTGCAGGGCCGGTTCATTGCTGATCGCAAAATCACGCAGGTGAATGACCCCGCCCTGCGGCCTGTCATCACTGCGTGGCGGGTCTACCATCAACAATGCCTCACCGCCCTGCACCTTCGCGTACAGATCCAGAAAGCGCATGATCGCGCCGGCATCGGAGGTCGACACCTGCAGCACCTTGCGCTTGTCCGGCAAGGTCCGCATCTGGCCACGCACGCTGCTATCGCGCCCGGCCTTGGCATCCAGCTTGAAATCCGTAACAGCCACACCTCGGCGGCTGACACCAAGGTTGAACTGCCGCAGCACCTCACCATGATTGCCCGTGAGCGCGCCAATCTTCGCGCTCACATCCACATCCGGCACCTTGGCCTGTGCGCTGCTCGTGTTGCCCGGTGATCCCATCAGGCTATCCATGATGCCCCGGGCATTCATCACATCGCCGGTAATGGTGATTTTGAGCACATTGCCGCTTTTCTCCGCCTTCAATGCAGCCTTGTCGCCATCCGAAAGCTGGAAGACCGGAAATTGGGCCGAGAGCAGATCTCCACTATCAGAAATCTCCAGCCCGCCCTTCAGCAAGGTGCCAGAGCCCTGCATCACCAGATCCTTCAGGCGTACAACAGCACCTGCATCATCCACCGAAAAACTGGCCTTCAGCGGCTTGCCTAATTTCTTGCTGAGACCGGGGATCAGATCGGACAGACGGGCGGATGTCAGATCCAGATCAATATGGGCCTTGGTATCCTTGTTGTTGGTGGTTCCCACAAGGCTGACCCCCACCGTGCCGGAAAGGCCCGGCAGAGCCACACCCAGTTTCTTGCGGGCGGCATCATCCAACTTGGCGCTCAGACGAATATCGGAATCTGCCTCTTCCTTCTTCTTCTCATACTCAAAGGCCATGGGCGCACCGGCTAACCGCCCGTCACCACGCAGCACGATACCGGCAGGGGAGGCGAAGGCCTTCACTGTGGCGCCCTCAATCCGCTGATCCTTAAAAACCTTGTCCACGCCGAAATCTGTCAGCGTGGCTTCCAGCGAATAATCAAAATCCTCAGGCCGCGGCACCTTGTGAAACACCATGTTGAGCTGTAGCAGCGCCGCGAAATGCCCGCGCGTGGTGGCAGGATTGAAGGCTTGCCCGGCAGGCCCCTTCAACGGCTCCATGCCCAGCACTTCAACAGCGGCATCTGCCGGCCCATCAAAATGGACGCTGATCTGTGAGGCCGGTTCCCGCGGGAAATAATCCGGCAGGAACATCACACCGTCATGCACAGCAATCTTGCGGTTATCTGGCGTCACCATCGTACCTTCCGGCAGATCAATGCGCACGGTGCGGCCTGTCACAACAATGGCAAGGCGCGAATCCTTCACCGGAGGCAGACCCTTCACCGGGCGCAGGCTCACGCCTTCCCCATTGATGGTAAAGCGTACCGCCTCCTCCGGCAGGGGCACATCTTTCTGCCCAATGAGCTTCAGCGGAATATTGACAGCCACCGTGATGCCGCTGGCCGTACCTCCCGAAACATTCTCAATGGCAAATTGCCGGGCGGGCGGGGCAATATTTACCGGCCAGAAGCGCTTGACCGTTGAAACCGGCATGGGAGACGCCGCCCCATCCAGCTGGAGATAGGGTACGGCCACGCCAAAATTGAAGAGAGCCGTGAAACCGAAGCTGCCGGCATCACTACCGAGAAAGCCCTGATCCACCTGCAACTGCATGTTCTGCGGATTGTACTGACCCTTCACCACCACCTTGTCGATGACCAATGGCGGCTCATCCATTTCATCGCCCTGAAGCACAATTTTGGTGGGGGCGAAGGAGAAGGGCCACAGCTCACGCGCCTGCTGCGGAATGTCGATCTGACCGTGAAGGGAAATGATGTTCTCATTCTTTACTGCCATCACCGGGTCCAGCACGATGCGGCGACCCGCCGGGTCCAGCCGTGCGCCAATACGGGCAGAATCAATCACGAAGCGCTCTTGCCGCACTTCACCATTGCCCATTTCACCCGCCTCCAGATTCACCATGGCATCGGCCGCCAGCAGTTCGCCATTGGCAGCCAGACGTGCAGAGAAATCTGCATTCAACGGCGTATCCATATAAAAACGCCGGTGATCCTTGGTGAAAGCCTGCACAATATCCCGCGTCGAGATATTCCGAGCTGTCAGACTGATCTCCCGCTCGTTCCGCCGCAGTGGGCCGATATGCGCCACAGCGGTCGCGACCCCATGCGGTCCCTCGGAGGTGAAGGTCAGCTGTGCTCCGCCCTGAGTGGAGCGCGCGAGTTGGATGCTGATATTCTGAAAGACGATCCGCCGGCCCGAGCTTTCATTTTCCACGATGAGCGTGCCATTGCGCAGGCCCACATCCGCCAGCGCATTGCCATCAAATCCCGCCTTGTCCATCTCATTGGCCCAATGGGCCAGAGCCGGCAATCGCAGTGGATCTGCCGCGCCGATGCTGGCCGCCAGATTGGCCGGCAACCCACGCGCTGGCGGTGCACCTGGCGTAGCAACATGTGCTGATGCAGGCTCTGTATCCCCTGCCCCGGCAGTATCAGAAAGATCTTCTCCCAGTGGCGAAAGCGGTTTCGCACCTGCCCCCGTACTCACGGCCAGACGGCCTGACGCACTGATGCGCACCGTCATTTCCGCACCGATGAGATCCACACGCCGCGCCTTGGGCATGGGAGAAAGTAATGAGCCGTCCAGTTCCACAGCCGCACTTGGGGCCGTGGCCATCAACTCCTCATCCGGCCCAGTGATACGAATATCATGCACCACAACAGTGGTGAGCCCCTGCTCTGCCGTCTCCAGCGTAGTCGAACCGATGGAAACCTTGTGACCTGGCCCCAGACGCGCAGCCAGAGCCTGCTCAATGTAAGGGGTCGCAATATTGGCCGTGACAGCCCCCGTAGCGATGAGGCCATACAGGATCAGAACCGCAATCCCACTCAGGCCGATCAGCCCCACGCAGATACCGAGAAAGAGGCGCGCTGTGCGTCCATGAGGCACCAGCGCCCCCATGAGACGACGCACAGGCACCGGACGCGGCAGGCGGCGCTTCCGTTTGAGCGACGGCTTCCCCTCCTGCATTCCGGTCTTGTCCTCCCGCAACATCGCGCCTGCCTTTAAACGCGCAGAACAACCTCATACGGAATGAAATTCCGCCTCGATTCGCCTACCCTTCACAGTGCCCAGCCTGCCCCCCTGCCGTAAAGATGGAGTAGCGCCCCCCGCGCGTGATACCATCATCCACAGCATGCTTCTGCTCATCATGGATTTCACCAACCAGTTGCGCCGCCCTGTTTGTAAGGGAGGCGCATGGGCTGCATGATCGAAGCAAGCTCTTGCACACCAAGCCCTAAAGCGCTGAACACGTCGAAAGGAAGGCGAATGTCGAATATTCCGGAGATTGGGACAAAGGCACCCGCCTTTCACCTCCCGCGGGATGGCGGCGGTGAAGTCTCTCTCGCAGATTATGCCGGCCGCAAGCTCGTCCTCTATTTCTACCCCAAGGCCAGCACATCGGGCTGCACCCAGGAAGCGATCGCCTTCAACGGGCTAAAGGCTGCCTTTGCTGATGCTGATACGGAGATTCTTGGCGTTTCGGCAGATCCGGTTAAGGCCCAGGACAAGTTTCGCGACAAGAATGGTCTGACCTTCCCCCTTGGTTCGGATGAAACCCACGAGATGCTTGAGGCCTATGGAGTGTGGGGAGAAAAGAGCATGTATGGCCGCAAATTCATGGGCATTACCCGCACCACCTTCCTGATCAACCGGGATGGAAAAATTGAGCAGGTCTGGCCCAAGGTGAAAGTGGCAGGCCACGCCGAGACCGTACTCAAGGCCGCGCAGGAACTGGCCTGAGCTACCCCCACGCAAAAAGGAGCGGCCCCGTTTCCGGAGCCGCGCCATATCTGTCATGATTTTGATGGACCCTCAGGCCGCTGCATCACCATGTGCAGGTGAGCGGATATTTTGCGGCAACACATAGGGCCCTGCAGGCGGCACACCCACACGCACGCTCACACCAAAGGCCTCCTCGATCACCTGATCGCAGATCACTTCGTCCACCGGACCATGGGCCACAATGCGCCCGCCGGCCAGCACCACAATCCGATCCGCCACCATGGCGGCCAAATTCAGATCATGCAGCACTGCCAGCACGCCCCCGCCATTATCGGCATGTGCCCTCGCCAGTCTCAACACCACAAGCTGGTGGGCCAGATCGAGACTCGCTGTCGGCTCATCTAGAAAGAGATAGCTGGCCTTGTCGGCATGGCCGCATTCGAGCTGGGCCAGAACACGCGCCAACTGCACGCGCTGACGCTCACCACCAGAGAGACTGTCATAGCGACGACCCGCAAAACCCGGCAGATCGACAGCCGCCAGTAAACGCGCCACCCGCCCCTGCTCACGCGCGCCGGTGCTCATCAGGCCAACGCTGACCACTTCGGCCACGGTGAAGGCAAACGCCACTTCCACCGATTGTGGCAGCACGGCCCTGCGTCGCGCCATTTCAAGCGGTGAGAGCGCATGAATGCTCTCACCATCCAGCTTCACCTGACCGCCGACGATATGTTGCTCGCCTGACAATGCCTTCATCAGGGTGGATTTGCCCGCCCCGTTTGGCCCCACCAGAACCGTGACCTTTCCGGCCTTGACCTGAAGATCCACCCCATCCAGCAGGGTGCGACCGTTCACAACGACCCGGATATCATTTCCTTCGTACATGCTCACCCCACGAAGGCACGGCGGCGCAGCAGCAGCCACAGAAAGAAAGGTGCGCCCACAAGCGCAGTGACGATACCCAGAGGCATTTCAGCCGGTGCGGCAATTATGCGCGCGACAATATCCGCCCCCAGAAGCACCGCAGCGCCCAACAAGGCGGAAGCCGGCAACAAGGCGCGGTGAGACGGCCCCAGCACAAGACGCGCCAGATGCGGCACCATGAGGCCCACAAAACCGACTACACCGGCCGCAGCAACAGCTGCACCAACACCGGCTGCTACGCCAATAATCGCGATCCGCTTCAGCCGCTCCACCGGAATGCCGACATGAAAGGCCTCGGCCTCTCCCAGCGCCATGGCGTCCAGCCCGCGCGCCAGAAAGGGTGAGAGCACGAACAGGGCGACAATGAAGGGGGCCGCCATCATCACCTTCACCCATGTGGCGCCACCCAAACTGCCCATGGTCCAGAACAGCAGTTCACGGGTCTGTTGCTCGGTCGCGATAAAGACCAGAACGCCGGTGCCAGCCGCCGCCAATGCCCCCAGCGCCAGACCGGAAAACAGCAGCGTCGCCACAGATGTGCGTCCATCCTTTGTGGCCAGCCGGCTGATGAGCAATGTCGTGACCAGCCCACCGAAAAAGGCCGCCAGCGGCAACCCCATGATCTGGAAAAAATCCGGCAGATGCACCAGCAGGGAGGAGCCAAGAACCATCCACGCCACAGCAGCAAGGCCAGCACCGGGCGCAACGCCAATCAGGCCTGGATCCGCCAGCGGATTACGGAACACGCCCTGCATGATGGCCCCGGCTACCGCCGTGCCCGCTCCTACAAGAATACCCAGAACAGCGCGCGGAAAACGCACATCCATCACCACGATGCGCTCCCGCAACATGGCGCTGGTATGGGTTTCCACACCACTCCAAGCCTCCCACATCACAGCCAGAATCCGGCTTGGGGAAATGGAAAATGGCCCGATTGCTAGCCCGCCTATAAAAGCCAGCAGGGCCAGAATACCAAACAGCACCAGCCCGGCGGTCACCGGGCGTGCCGCCGTTGCGTCCGCCAGTGGTAACGATGAAGACCCTGGCTCCGCACTCATTGGGCCGGCTCCGCATTCCAGGGCCGCTCCGGCAATTCCGGAATCTCGACATCCGGATGCAGCGCCACAGCCAGATCACGCACCGCATGGGGCGCACGAGGGCCGAAGCCGAGAAGATAGGAGCCCGGGAAAGTCAGCAGCTTGCGGTTCTGCGCCGCCGGTGTGCCCATGAAGGTGGGCAGGGAAAAAAGTGTATCGGCATCCAGTACCTGCCCGCCATCGCGCATCACCACGATGGCTTCCGGCTCGGAGGTCATCGCCGCCTCATCCTGCGCAGGCTTGTAACCTTTGATGGAGGCCATGGCGTTGGTGATGCCTGCCAGACGGAACATGGCGTCAGCGCTGGTATCCGAGCCCCCGACCACAGCCGCCCCCCCCGAGGCCGACAGCACGAAAACCGCGCGCGGACGCTGCTTCACGCCAGCCAAAGCCGATGTCACGACATCAAAATCCTGCTGCACGGCTTCGGCCAGATTCTGGCCCTTTTCCGGCTCACCCACGGCTTCGGCGATGGCCTTGATCTTACGCACCACCCCGGCGGCATCATGCGCATCGGGAATGATGACCACCGGGACAGAGGCATTTTCCAACACATCCAATGTGGAGCGCGGCCCTGCCCCTTCCATCGCCAGAATCAGGCTGGGCCCCACCGAGAGCACACCCTCCGGTGAAAGCGTGCGGGAATAACCCACAATCGGCTGATCCTTCACCTCAGCGGGATAGGTGCTTGTCTGATCCACCGCGATCACACGATCCCCCAGCCCCATGGCATAGAGAATTTCGGTGACAGCACCGCCAATGGCGACAATTCGAGATGTGTCGCGCACCTCGACCACGCGCCCTTCAGCATCCGTCACGTTGAAGGGTGGTGCGACGGCAGAAGGGGTTGAAGAGGTTGAGACGGAAGACTGCGGCTGTGTTGCAGCGGCATCATCGTCAGCAAGAGCCATGCCGGACAGAACCGTCGCACAGGAAAGAGAAAGAGAAAGGAGCACGCTTTTGAGCAATTTAAAACCGCTCCATATTAGAATATCTCCAACTTGATCGCTGGAATGGGACAGAAGACGTGTATATGCGACGCGGGCATAGACGGAAAGCCACAGCGAATAAATTCAATCAGCTTTGAATCACTCCAAGCTTTATGGCAAATAGGTGTCGATTACTTGACTATATAACGATCGCTCGGTAGTCAAACACCCGCAGGCAGACGAAATCATGCACTGCGGCACGCCACGCCCGCCCCGCGGACGGTAGCCAGCCTTATAGATTTGGAGATGATCTATGGCTCGACGGCCGTCCTTTTTGCCCCTTTCCTCCCAGTTCCGGGATTGCCTCCTGCGTGGCGTCGCGGCCGGCGCGCTCATCATGGCATCAGGCGGTGCAGTGCTGGCTCAGAGCGCACCCGCACAGGAGGCCACCAGTAACAAGACCGACGAAATCTCACTCGATACACTGACCGTCGTGGCCTCCCGCTCTAGCGCGGAACGTGCAGTTGATACCCTTGCCGGCGTAAGCATCGTCAACCGACAGGAACTGCAGGATTACATGCCCACAACCGTGCAGGACGTGTTTTTCGGCATGCCTGGAACGACTGTTCTGCAGAATGGCAATTCCACCCAGTCTTCCATCAATATCCGCGGCTTGCAGGATTTTGGCCGCGTGGCCGTGGTGATTGATGGCGCGCGCCAGAACTTCACCCAGCTTGGCCATAATGATGGTGCTGGTTCCTTCTTCCTAGAGCCCGCTCTGCTCTCCAATGTGGAAGTCATCCGTGGACCAGTCGCCAATATCTATGGCTCAGGTGCCATTGGTGGTGTGGTGAATTTTCGCACCAAGGACGCCAGCGATCTGCTGCAGCCCGGCCAGCAGTGGGCTGTTGAAGGTAATGGCGAATTCGGTTCCAATGGCCCCATGGGGTTTGGCTCCATCTTCGGTGCGGCCCGTATCAATGAGAATATTGACTTCTTCATTGGTGGCACGACGCGCGCCCAATCCAATTATGAAGATGGTGATGGCAATGTCGTGCCAAACACCAGCTATGAAACCTGGACGGGTCTTGCCAAGCTGACCGTTCGCCCTTGGGAATCCCATGAACTGAAGTTCGAGTTCCTGAACTATGACAGCTCCTATACCACCTATAATTCCGCACTGGTGGACGGTGAAGTTCCAGCTACAGCTACCCAGTATGACAGCACCGTCACCAACCGCACAGCATCCGTAGCCTATAATTACAACCCTGAGAATGTCTGGGTCGATCTGGGTTCCAACTTCTACTGGAACCAGGTGAATCAGGATCAGACCAAGGTTGCCGGTACCTGCAGCAACACGACCGGTTGCGTAGGTGACCCGCGCAGCTTCAAGATCGATACGCTCGGCTTTGATGTCCACAACAGCTCATATGTAGATATCGGCACGGTGAAGAACACCTTCACCGTCGGTGGTGACTATTTCCACGATGACGTGACAAACGAAGACAATTACGGCTTCGGTAATGGTTACAATCCTTCCGGGGAACGCTGGGTGGGTGGTGCCTTCGCCCAATGGAAGGCCGACTGGACAAGCTGGCTGCAAACTGTAGCTGCGGTGCGTTGGGATGGATATGATCTCACCAGCGCGACTGTGGATGGTACCAGCGGAGACCGGGTCTCCCCCAAGATCACCGTCGCTGTCACGCCGTTGGAGTGGATCACCGTTTACGCCACCTATGCGGAAGGTTATCGCGCGCCGGCAGTGACGGAATCTCTCGTCAGTGGCGAACATCCTCGGGTAAGCCAGTTCTTTACATTCGGATTCCTGCCCAACCCCAATCTTCAGGCTGAGGTGGGCAAGAATGCCGAAATAGGCGTCAACCTGAAATATGATGATCTCTTCATTACCGGCGACAAGCTGCGCGCGAAGGCCAACTTCTATCGCAACGATGTCGACGATTATATCGAGACTGACTATTTCACCGCCGCCAACCCTACCTGCGCTTCTGCGGGCTGGATGGTCTGCTACCAGTATCAGAATGTGGCAGAAGCCAAACTCGAAGGTTTCGAGTTTGAAGGCATGTATGACACCGGCCCCTGGTTCGTTGGCTTCAACGCCACCGTGTCTTCCGGAAAGAACAAGGAAACCAACGAACCGCTCACCTCGGTGATGCCAAACACCGTGGCCACCACCCTGGGCACCCGCCTGTTTGACAGCCGCCTGACTGCGGCCGTGCGCTGGCAATGGGTAGCCGCAAAGACCCTTGAGGATCTACCGTCCGACACCGCGCTGGAGCCCACGCCCAGTTTCAATCTGGTCAATGCCTATGTGAACTATCAGGCCACGGAATGGGTGACAGCCACCTTTGCGTTGGAGAACCTGCTGAACGAGCAATACACGCAGTATCAGCAATTCCTGCCGAGCGCCGGCATCACCTTCAAGGCAGGCCTGCGTGTGGTTCTGGGCGGCGACGTGATTGCGAACGCCACTCCGGCCCCTATCTACAAGTAAGCTCAGGGCCAGCACAGACACCAACCAACCGGCGTACGCCTGCGTACGCCGTGCCTCAAACGGAGCAAGACCCATGTTCATTGCCACCAACCGCTTCAAGGTGAAGCACGGTTCGGAAACCGAATTCGAGCGGATCTGGCGCGAGCGCGACAGCTATATTGCCGATGTGGCCGGCTTCGTCGCTTTCGACCTCTGCAAGGGTCCCGTGAAGGAAGAGTACACCCTTTACATCTCCCACACCGTGTGGGCGACCAAGGCGGACTTCGAGGCTTGGACCAAGTCCGATGCCTTCCGTCTCGCCCACAAGAATGCGGGAGCTGCGGCCAACAGTGTCAATTATATTGGCGGGCCGGAGTTTGAGGGTTTTGAATCCGTACTTTCCCTCACCCGTGAAGGCCAGGCAGCCTGAGGCTGTTCTTTCAGCGCCGCATGGCGGCGCTGCTCTTTTTCTCAAGATGATCTCCGCACCCGGCGCCCGACCAGCGTCGGGTCTTTTTTTGCCTGATGGCACACATCTCCCACGGAAAGTGCCACCAACGCTTCCCCTCCGCTGATGCCGCGGCTACCTTCCGGCAGCATCTCACGCGGGGCCGTCCGCACCTGCGCTCAGGAAGTGACCCAATGTCCCCATCTGCCTATGCCACGCTGCGCGCTCATTTCAGCCGCGCCTCCGCTCTTTCAAACGCCATCGGCATCCTGCACTGGGATAATGATACCATTATGCCAAAAGGGGCCGCGGCCACACGCGCCGAAAGCCTTGCGCTGTTGCGCGTGCTGCATCACGGGCAGATCACGGATTCGCGCATCGGGGACTGGCTGGCCGAAGCCGAGCAGGATTCAGGGCTCGGTGAATGGGAGCGCGCCAATCTGCGCGAGATTCGCCGCATCTGGACCGTGGAAACAGCCTTACCCGCAGAATTGGTGGAAGCCTCCAGCAAAGCCAATGCCGCCTGTGAAATGGCATGGCGACAGACACGAGAGGATTCGGATTTCGCCGCCCTCCTGCCCCATCTTGAAGAGGTGCTGAAGCTTCAGCGCGAAATCGGTGCAGCCAAGGGCGCGAAACTGGGCTTGTCGCCCTATGACGCGCTTCTGAATGATTATGAACCGGGCGGTCGCTCTGCCCAGATTGATGCCCTTTTTGATGATCTCGCCGCCTTCCTGCCCGGCTTTCTGGCCGAAGTTCTGGAGGTGCAGGCCCGGCGGCCCCTCACGGAAGAACCGGAAGGTCCCTTCCCTGTCGAGGCGCAGCGTGCGCTGGGGCTGGAGATGATGAAGACCGTTGGGTTCGATTTTGCGCGCGGGCGGCTTGATGTCTCCACCCACCCCTTCTGCGGCGGGGCAGACAATGATGTGCGCATCACCACCCGCTATGATGAGTCGGATTTCTCTACCGCTCTCATGGGTGTGCTGCATGAAACCGGCCATGCCCTTTATGAACAGGGCCGCCCTGCCGCCTATATAGATCAGCCTGTGGGGCAGGCCCGCTCCATGAGCGTGCATGAGAGCCAATCCCTACTCATGGAGATGCAGGCCTGCCGCAGCCCCCAATTCCTCACCTTTGCAGCGCCCCGCATGCGGGCGGCTTTTAGTGGCAGTGGTCCGGCATGGGAAGCGGAATCTCTCACGCGTCTTTACACCCGCGTTTCACCCGGCTTCATTCGTGTCGATGCTGATGAAGTCACCTATCCGGCCCATGTCATTTTGCGCTACCGGCTGGAAAAAACGCTGATTGCAGGTGACATGAAGCTGTCAGATCTGCCGGAGGCTTGGAACCAGCAGATGCAGGCCCTGCTGGGCATCACCCCTCCCAATGACCGGCTGGGCTGCCTTCAGGACATTCACTGGCCGAGTGGTGGGTGGGGCTATTTCCCCACCTACACGCTGGGCGCCATGACGGCGGCGCAGCTCTTTGATGCCGCCTGTAAGGCGGATGAAGATATTCTGCCAGCGATTGCAAGTGGGAATTTTGCCCCTCTTCTGGCCTGGTTGCGTACCCATGTACATGGCAAAGGGTGTCTGCTGGAAACCAGCGACCTGCTGCAGGCTGCGACCGGTAAAACGCTCGACGCCAATATCTTCAAGGCGCATCTGCGGCGGCGCTATGTCGGGGAGGATTGAGACATTGTCTTCCTCTCAACCCATGGATCTCATGACATCCTCACCTTCTCATGAGCGTTTTCTGCCTCTATCCGGCATCTTCAATCTGCGGGATCTGGGGGGCTATGCTGCCGGAACGCAGCCCACGGCATGGCGTCGCTTTCTGCGCTCGGACAGCCCGCATCGCATAGGTCCGGAGGGGGTGCAGAAGCTTCTGGATGAGGGCGTGCGCATGGTCATTGACCTGCGCGGAAATCAGGAGGTGGAAAACGCCCGCAATCCTTTCGCGCATATGGATGAGGCAACGGATCGGCCGCATGTAGTCTATCGCCATGTCTCGCTGTTCAGCGGGCTTGCTCCACAGGCTCAGCCTTCTGGCAATCTCTTGCAGGATCTGTATCTGCAAACCCTCCAGCAGAGAGGGGCGACCTTCGCTCAGGTGCTGACGGATATTGCCGTGGCTCCGGCTGGTACGGTTCTCTTCCACTGCACCGCCGGCAAGGATCGCACCGGTCTTGTCGCAGCGCTTCTTCTGTCTCTGGTCGAGGTGGAGCAGGAGATCATCATTGCAGATTATGCCCTGACGGAAAAAGCTGTCGCCCCCCTGCTCGCCCAGATGGAGGCGGAAGCCACAAGCCGTGGTATGGACCCAGCCCTATTGAGGCCCTTCATGGCCTGTGATCCGGGGCTGATCACCACCGCGCTCGAACAGATGCATCAGCAATATGGCTCTGCTGAAGCCTATCTTCGGGCTGCTGGCATGAGTGGGCAGAACATCACCCGCCTCAAGGCCCGCCTTCTGGATTAAGCCAGCCCCGACTTGCGCGGAACCAGAAACAAGAAGAGCACGGAACAGCATAACCCGTTCCGTGCTCTTCTTCATTGTGTTCAGCGCTCAGAAGTTCACCCGGCAGCCTGAACAGCCAGGTTCTGGATGGAAGCATCGGCTGCGGCGGCATCAGCTTCTGGCTCAAGTCGCGCTTCCACTGCGGCTTCCGCCTCTTCTTCCTCGGCGGCAGCACGCTGGCGGCTCCATAGCTCGGCATACAGACCGCCACGTGCGAGAAGCTCCAGATGCGTGCCACGCTCAGCCACCTGCCCGGCGGAAAGCACGAGAATCTCATCTGCATTCACAACCGTGGAAAGACGGTGCGCAATCACCAGTGTCGTGCGTCCGGCGCTCACCCGGTCCAGCGCACCCTGAATTTCGCGCTCGGTGTGGCTGTCCAGTGCGGAGGTCGCCTCATCCAGAACCAGAATGGGCGGTGCCTTCAAAATGGTGCGGGCAATGGCCACGCGCTGCTTCTCACCGCCAGAGAGCTTGAGGCCGCGCTCACCCACCTGTGTCTGATAACCTTCCGGCGTGGAGCGAATGAAGGCATCGATCTGCGCGAGACGTGCCGCCTCTTCCACCTCGGCCGGGGAAGCCTCCTGCCGACCATAGCGGATATTGTAGGCGATGGTGTCGTTGAACAGCACCGTATCCTGCGGAACCATGCCGATGACTGCGCGCAGAGATTCCTGCGTCACCTCCCGAATATCCTGCCCATCAATGGTGATGCGCCCGGAACTGGTGTCATAAAAGCGGAATAGCAGCCGCGAGAGGGTGGATTTGCCCGCCCCTGAAGCGCCGACAATCGCCAGCGTATGGCCCGCAGGCACCTCAAACGACACGCCCTTCAGAATTTCGCGCCCATTGGCATCATAGGAAAAGCGCACATTCTCGAAGCGCACCGCACCACCGGATACCACCAGTTCCCTTGCATCCGGTGCATCCATGATCTCCGGCTTTTTCGCGAGAATGCCAAACATGGTTTCGATATCCAGCATGGCCTGCTTGATCTCGCGATAAATGAAGCCAAGAAAATTCAGCGGCACATAGAGCTGGATCATCATGGCGTTCACCATGACAAAGGAGCCCACCGTCTGCCGCCCGGCGCGGATGTCGAAAACACACATCACCATGATGGCCGTGAGGCCCATGGCATAGATAATGGCCTGCCCTGCATTCAGCCAGGCCAGAGAAGTGAAGGTTGTCACCGTCGCCTTTTCATAACGGGCCATGGAGCGGTCATAACGCTCGTTTTCCCAACGATCAGCGTTGAAATATTTCACCGTCTCGAAGTTCAGCAGGCTGTCGACCGCCTTAGTGTTGGCATCCGTATCGCTCTCATTCATCTCGCGGCGAACCGAGAGGCGGTATTCGCTCATCTTGAAGGTGAACAGGCCATAGGCGGCCACTGTCAGCACCACCACCGCCACATAGCGCCAGTCAAAGGCGAACAGCAGCACGGCCAGCACCAGAACCAGTTCCACAATGGTGGGGGCCAGTTGCAGCAGCAACATGCGCACAATGGTCTCGATGCCATTACGGGCCCGCTCCAGAACACGCGTCAGCCCGCCTGTCTTGCGCTCCAGATGAAACCGCAGAGACAGCATATGCATGTGGCGAAAGGTCTGCATCGCCAGTTTGCGCACGGCATGCAGAGCCACTTTGGCGAAGATGCCATCGCGCAGTTGCGTCACCGCCGCCATCAGAATGCGCGCACCGCCATAAGCCAGAGTGAGCAGCACCGGAATGGCGACGATATAGCCCCAATTAGCATCAAGCCGGGACATGGCGTCCGGCTCACCAGCCAGCGCATCTGTCGCCCATTTGAAGACGAAGGGCACCACCATGGTCGCCCCCTTCGAGGCGAACAGCAGCAACAGGGTGATGACCACGCGCACGCGCAGATCAGCCCGGTCCTGAGGCCACAGATAAGGCCACAACGCAACAAAAGTTGACCCCATGCCGGGCTCCGCCGGCAGGCTGGAGGCTTTGCTGGCGGGAACAGAAGACACCTTGCCGGCTGGAGCAGAGGCCGGGGAGGAAGATGTGGAGGACATGAAAACCCGAACTCAATTCTATGGCTCATCCTGTTCAGACATCGCCAACAGGCCGTCGAACAGGGCATCCATTTCCTGACGCAAGGCCGCAATGGCCTCGCGATCTATGTGGTAGTGCATGCGCTGGCCTTCCGGGGCGCAATACAGCAGGCCCGCCTCCACCAGCACCTTCAGATGCTGGGAAACGGTGGACTGCGCCAATGGCAGGTCACGCACAATATCCTTGCAGGGGCAGCACTCCTGCCGGGCAAGACGCACCAGAACCCGCAGACGCGCCGGATGGGCAAGCGCACGCAAACGCTCAGCCAACAGATCGCAGTCAGCGACTAGCGCATCATTGATGCGAGGACAGGTGGAAGACTCATTCATCGTTTATCGACGATAAACGATGAATGAGTCTTCTTCAAGACAACGACCTTTCATAAACCGGCAAAAATCAGAGCGGACATGAGCCCTGCCATATTCCCGTCGTGCAACAGGCCCAGCGTGGCCTTGCCTGAACCGATGACATCAACAGCGGTGCAAGGCGCAAAAATGATGGTACAAGGCGCCTATGGCAAAAATTGAAAACGTCTGTGTGTATTGCGGTTCTGCACCGGGAGAAGACCCGCTCTTTGCGGATGAGGCCCGCCGGTTCGGTCGTATTCTGGCAACCAATGATGTGCGCCTTGTTTATGGCGGCGGCGGCATTGGCCTGATGGGAGAAGTGGCCACGGCTACCGTTCTGGCTGGTGGCGCTGTCACGGGCATCATTCCCGAGTTTTTGCAGACCCGCGAAGTCCGCTTCACCCATGACGCTGAGATGATCGTGGTGTCAGACATGCATGAGCGCAAAAGGCTTATGTTTGAGCGGGCAGATGCCTTTGTGGCTCTACCCGGTGGCATAGGTACGCTGGAGGAACTGGTGGAGCAACTTACCTGGGCGCAGCTCGGCCAGCATTGCAAGCCGGTTCTGCTGGCCAATATCGCCGGCTTCTGGGATCCGTTTCTGGAACTCATCGCGCATATGCGCGCCACCGGCTTCATCCGCCCCCAGCCGCCTGTTCATATTCTGACAGCGGACCGGGTGGAGGATATTCTCCCCGCTATTCAGGCTGCGGCAGATGTTTTTTCTGAAAAGGAATTGCACGACGCAAGCGTCACGCTCACACACCAGATGTGAGCGCAACTCCGCTCGGTGGAGAAGCCTCCCACCGAAGTACTTGCCTCTTCAGTACTTGCCTCTTCGACCTCAGCCGCCGGTATATTCGGCGAAGGACATGGTGGTTTCATAGACCTTCACGGTCGCCAGCATCGGCATGGCTGGCTTGACCCGATCCCAGATCCAGATCGCGATGAGCTCGGCAGTCGGGTTTTCAAGCCCCTCCACCTCATTCAAGCAGTGGTGATCCAGCCGGTGCAGCAATGGTGCGAAGGCTGCTTCCAGATCAAAGAAATCGACCACGAATCCGGTCACCGGGTCCACCGGCCCTGCAAGGGTCAGGTCCACCCGGTAGGAATGGCCGTGCATCCGGCGGCACCGGTGGGTTTCCGGCACATGGGGAAGAAAATGGGCTGCCTCGAAGGTGAAGCCCTGCGTGATCCGCACCGTGGGTGTCGACGGCTTGGGCGTGTGCTTCTGGGTCATGGAATACCGATCACTTTATGAGTCTGGAGAGACAGCCGCCAGTGCGGATGCTCAAGGCAATAGGCCACCACAGCCTCTGTATTGCCCAGACGATCCGGCCCGTCCATCGGCTGCAGGAAAAAGTGTGCGAAATCTAGGCCCGCAAAATCTTCCGGGTCATGCTCCGGCTGGGGAAACACCAGCTTCAGTTCCTGCCCACTGCGCTGTACCAGAGGCGCATTGCCCTTCGGGCTGACAGTCACCCAGTCAATGCCGGGAGGCGCGGCGATGGTGCCATTGGTCTCCACCGCGATTTCAAAGCCACGATCATGCGCGGCTTTCACCAGCGCCTCATCAAGCTGCAACAGCGGCTCACCGCCGGTAAACACCACGAAGCGACGGGCTGTGTGCGGCCCCCAGACCTGCACCAGTGCATCCGCCAGCGCATCCGCTGTCGCGAAACGCCCGCCGCCCAGGCCATTCATGCCCACAAAATCGGTATCGCAGAAGGTGCAGGCCGCCGCAGCGCGATCCTCCTCGCGACCGGACCATAGATTACAACCGGCAAAACGGCAAAATACCGCCGCACGCCCGGCATGGGCGCCTTCCCCCTGCAGGGTTCGGAACATTTCTTTCACAGCATAGGCCATGGGGCGAAGGCTTTAGACCGAACCGGCCGGATGGGGAAGCGCCATCCGTGCAGAAGTTCCATATCCGCCATGCATGAAAGGGGGAGCGGATCGGATTTTCTCGCCAGATCAGAGGGCCCGACCGGGGCACTTGTGCTGATGCTTCTGCTGCGCATTCGTATAATATCCGCCCAACTCTGATTCAGCAGGAAGCGGAACCCGTCCTTCATGAGCAGTCTCGATCTCGATGCCCGTTTCGACCCGCGCGAACTGCGCAATGCCATGGGCCGTTTCGCCACCGGCATCGCCATTGTGATGGCGCACGATGAAGAGGGCCTGATCGGCGTGACGGTGAATTCCTTCTCTTCCGTCTCGCTGGACCCGCCACTGATCTCCTTCTGTATGGCGCGTTCACTGATATCGCTACAGCGGCTGCAGAATGTTGAAGCCTATTCCGTCAATATCCTGCTGGAAGATCAGCAGGAGCTGTCCAACCGCTTTGCCCGGCAGGGTATCGACAAGTTCTCCGACACCCCCTGGGAGCATGGCTCTTCCGGCGCGCCCCGTCTGGTGCCTGCGCACGCCTGTTTCGAATGCGTGCCCTATGCCCATTATGATGGGGGAGATCATGTGATCTTTGTGGGCCGTGTGGTGCATCTTCATGCCGAAGGTGACGAGTTGCCCCTGCTCTATTATCGCGGCCATTACCACCAGCTGGCCTCCCGCTGAATGCTACATGCCGCGGCGGAAAGTCATCCCATCCGGCTCTTGCGGCAGGGATGAAGACGGACCAGAATCCATGTGATATCTGGCTGTCAGCCCCTATCGGCAGGGTGTGTTATCCCTTTATTTGGCCATAGGTCTGCGACAGCAACATCCGGAAGGAAGAGCCATGCTTCACAATATCAAGAGCGTGCTGGTCGGCATGACCGAGGAAGGCATGGATGAACCGTCTTCCGCGCTCAGCTATGGTCTTTCCCTGGCGCATCAGGCCGCAGCGCATGCCACCATCCAGGCTGCCTCCCTCAAGGTGGTGATGGGCAGCGCCTTCATCAGCTCCGTCGCGCGTGAACTGGTGGCCGGGCATAATCAGCGCCTGCGCGATGCGGCCGAGCAACTGGCCATCCGAGCGATGGGCGATGCCACCGCTGCGGGCGTGAACTGCTCTGTAGAAACCCCGCAGCTTTCCTATACCGAATTGGTCAATGCCGCCGTCGCACAGGCCCGTTTGCAGGATGTCTCCATTCTGGATGCTGAAACCGACACCATCAATGCCGATCGCGGCTTGATTGAGGCGCTTGTCTTCAACAGCGGACGGCCCCTTATCGTGGTTCCGGCAGGCGTGGAAGAGTTCCGCTGCGAACGTGTGCTGATCGCATGGGATGGCAGTTCACGCGCCGCCCGCGCATTGAACGATGCCATGCCAATTCTCAAATCCGCCACCACCGTGGAACTGGTGTCTGTCGTCAGCAAGGAAGACCTGCAAGAGAATGTGCCCGGCGCGGAAATCGCCCCGCATCTCGTCCGGCATGGGGTGAATGTCACGGTGAAGGGGCTTGCTGTCAGCGATGACGGTGCGGCCGCCACGCTGCGCGATCAGGCTTCGCTCTTCAATGCGGACATGATCGTCATGGGTGCCTTCAACCATTCCATCATGCGGCAGTGGATGCTGGGCGGCGTGACGCAGGAACTGCTGAAGGAATGCAAGGTGCCGCTGTTCATGTCCTACTGACAGTCTGCACCCGGATAAAAAGGCCCGCGCCGACACATGCTCCAGAGCACAAGCCCGGGCGGGCCATATTGTTCAGCATCCCCGAATGCCACGATTGATTGCGGACGTTTTGCAGAGCGCTCTCAGCTCACAGACTTCCACTGCCCATCCGTCTTGCAGGCTGCACCACGCGCCAGCTGCGGGCGCCCATTCACATAAATGGTGTGGGAATAATCACGACAATTCTGGAAGCCCGGACGCCGATAGGCGGGACCCGCAATCACCGTGCCCCGCGCACCACTTTCACCTTTCCAGCCAATCGGATAGCCCGGCCCACCCGTTTCCAGCGCTGAAAGTTCTGCATCATAACCGCGCTGCCTGTCAGCGGCATCCAGCCCATCGCCCAGCGCACCGGAGAGAAATCCTCCCGAAACCGTGCTGGGCGTAGCAGGCATCTGCCCCGCGCCCTCGGTGGTGACACAGCCGGACAGCACGCCACTCAGCAGCATGACAAGCGCCAGAAAAGATGACTTTGCAGACATCGACATGACAGCAGAACTCTCGACCTGACCGCACAGGCGGCGCAAACGGTTTGCAGGTTCAGGAGTCCCCCCTCCCGCTCTCTGTCCTCATATACGATAAGCCCCGCGCTTCAACCGGACAGCCCGTTTCAGAGCCAATGTCGGACCTCAAAAAGTGCTACAATTGCCACACATTTGTCGGGCTGATGCAGATTTGCAACGGGCGATAGCACTTTAGGTGAAGGGGCGAACGGAACCTGCCAAATGTCTTCAGGCCGGCCCGGCATCACGCCCGCTATGCACTGCATCCAGCTGCGCCGCCTCCCCGCGCCGGGCCAGCAGATAGAGCGTGACAGCCACGGCCAGCACAGCTCCCGCCATGAGCCAGCCGGGAATATTGGCCAGTTGCCAAAGCCCGGAAAGGCGGGACGTGGCATCCTGCATCTGATCCAGAATGCCGATGACAACGGCCGGTGCGCCCAGTGCCACGGCTGCGATACGGGCTCCGGCCGTTGCGCGAGCCATATCATCGCCCGCCTGCCGAAGCTGTCGGGCCGAAACGGCGGCCCGTTCGGTGCTCACGGGGCGTGTACCAGCCGTGGAGAGGCGGGCTGCGGTGCGGTTATCCAGCCGGCCCGTCACGGGCAATTGCATAGTCGCCTGAAATGCCACCAACCCCGCCATGGTGCGCGGACCCCAGATCCCGTCCACCATGCCGGTTTCCACATAGCCCAGATCCCGCAGTCGCTGCTGGACAGAACGGATCTCCGCAGCGGAAAGACCATCGCTCAGCTTCACGTCCGCAATCTCCATCGGTGCCGTCGTCGTGAAGACAACGGACGGATCCAGAACCATCAGTCGTTTCATCAGCGGGGCAATGCCGATCTGCTTGTCAATCGCCTCAGACGACCATTTGCCATCTGCCACATATTTGCTCTTGCGATACTGGTTCGAGTAGCTCCACAGATAAGCACTCGGCACACCACGCATGCGGTAACCGAAGCCATTGAAGCGTTCCCCTTCATACAGGCATCGCTCCACAGACCACGCCACCGCACCCGGCTTCAGCCCCTTGAGCGCCAGAACATCACGCGCCGCCTGCTCCCAGTTGCTGAACGGCCCCCGCCCCTTCGGTACCAGACGGGTCTTGCGACCCGTCCCCAGAATGCGTTCGCCATTATGCAGAATCCCGCGGAAGTCACAGCTGCTTTCGCGCGCATGCAGCACACCGATGAAGGCCCAGGGCACACCACTGCTCTCCGCCACAGTCTGATAGCGTGCCTTACCCCGGATGATACGGCGTGCCATCGCATCAATCTGCGCCAGATAAGAGGTGGGAAGAACCATCTTTTTCCAGCGCTGCGCATAATCTGCCATAGTATGTTCAAAGCTGTATCGCGCCATCACAGACCCTTTCAAAAATAAAAATCCCGGATGCGGCAGGCATCCGGGCTCATGAATTCTGAAAACCATTTGAGTAAGGCGGATGGCCGGCTTCAGAACGCGAAGATCCGGCTGGGTGTTTGCGGCGCAATCTCATCCACCCCGAAATCCGGCGCAGCGGCGACCTCCCCCCACCACAGCAAATTGATGTGCCAGCCGGGAAGCGCCTCATATTCCGACTGCACCCCTTCCTCTCCCAGCATCATCTGGCCGGTCGGCGCATGCAGCCTGCCCACCTCATCCACATCGAAACGGCTGTTTTGCCAGTGGCCCATGGTGGGCAGCATCCCGCTTGACGCATCTTGCGCCTGGCTCGGAACCGCCTCGTGACCCAGCACGGCATGCAGGCGCGCCAAAGCCTCTTCGCGATCTGCAAAACGCAGATAGATGGTCTTCATCCCCAGTTCCTCGCCTGCTGCTGAAGGGATGTCGCGCTTCCCCTGATGGCCCAGATAAGCATTTCATCCAGTTCCTGACGTGCACCCGCCCGCATTCCGTTTGCGGATCCGAAGCTCAGCCCCTCCATGGGCACACTCATCTGCACATGATCAAAGGATGCCGGGCGACCATTCACGCTCAGCACACGATCCGAAGCATCCCAGCCAGCGGCGATGGCCACATCTCCCGGCACATCATTGCTGCCATTGGCAAGCTCTGTTCCGCCATGCAACGCAACCGCATCACCCGAGCCCGTCGTGCCCAGAAGTGGATGACTGCCCGAAAGGCCGATGAGATGCTGCAGGCCATCTGCATCCCTCACCCCGCCACGCCAGACCACCGCGCACGGCCCTGAATCGGAAATTCGGCCTGATGCCGCAGCAGACCAGGCACAATGATCCGCCAGCCGTGTCACGGCAGCACTGGTGGTTGGAATATAACTGGTCGGCCGCACGCCGTTTTCGACCTGCAGACCCTGGTGGACATAAAGTCCGCTCACGCCATTTCCGGCGAATGGGGCGTTGCTGCCATTTTCATGCGGCACCCAAAGTGCGCAACGCGTTGTGCCGCTGCTGACCTCGGCGACGATTGTTGCGCACATCCAGCAGCGATAAAGTCCGTGTCCCATCGGCTCCATGCCGGCAGCGGTCACAGAGCCTGTCTGTACAAGCGGTTCTCCAATTTCAAGCCCGAACGTGACACTGGGCTGTGTGCCCCCCTCCCATATGGCTGACCCCTCGAACGTCAGCCGGGCATAGGGGTATTCCCCCATCTGCAGAACAGCACTGACAACATAAGATTGCCCGCCCTGATAGGTGAAAAAGGTGGAGGGACGTATGAAATGGTTCTGCGTTTCAAGGCTCGGGATCAGCTTGAAACGACCATTCACGGCAGTGACAGTCATTTCATTCTTCAGCCATGTGGCCTCTGTCAGATCCGCCGAATGCTGCAGAAGATTGCTCGCCGCCCCCTCCAGCACCATGCGCCGCCGACCGGAAGCATGATCGAAGGCCAGCACATTTGCTGGCACCCGCGTGAAAGCACCATGCGCATCCATCACCCATTTGGCGCTACCGGACCGGGTGAAGAGCTCATCTGCCGCGCAGGGCACACCATCCTGCACATAACGCTCACGCACAAAATCGGCCGCAAGCGTGGGGGCTGCATCATCCAGCACGAGGCTCGGCTCCAGCCACCAGCTTTCCTCATCACCGGAACCTGCAACCGGGCACATCAGATAATGCAGTCCCACCCGGACCCGTCCGCCCGTAAAAGCTCCGCCATTGGCTGTCAGCCGCACGGGGGTCGGGGTGTAAAAGGCCGTCGGGCCGATAATGCCCGCATTCGAGCCTCCGCGCTGAATGCTCAGAACACCACCGAACTTTCCGCTCTCGCCCGCCACCCCGCAATCATAAGAGGTGGCACCCGTCACCGGAGACAAAGTGCGAGTGGAAACCCCCAGCACAATGGCCCGGTCCGGAATGCTCATTTGCGTTTCCACATAAGCACCGGAGAGGATGACATCTTCCGTCATCACCCGCGCCTCAATCGCAGCCCGGCTGGGCGTACTGGCAAGAGGCGAAACCCACCCACCTTCGGCAAACAGCGCGATACGCCATTCATCGCGGATGAAGGCCTGCGCGCCTTCCGGCAGATCCAGAAAGTCAAAAATGCCCGCTTCCCAGCAGGCCATTTGCCCCTCATGGCCCGCAAAGGCTCCGGTCGCACCCTCCGGCACGAACCAGCATTGCCCCTCTGCAGGCCCCTCTGGTGGGGCCTGCGTGGTGACGCTCTCCAGCGAGAGATGCACCAGTGCATCCAGCCCCCGCAGCGCCTCATTATGGGTGACATGCTTCTGCGCCTGGGCCGCTGCCAGATAAGGCAGGCCCAGCCGCGCTGATTGATCGGTCATCGCGAAACCTCGTGATGGAAAAAAAAATTACACCGCAACGGTGCGCGTCAGCACCGCACCCGGCCCCACGCTTTGGGACATCTGGGCGATACGGAAGGTCAAATGGCGCTGTTCCGCACCGAAATCCGCCAGTTCCTGCGCGGCGTCATAGGTGAAGGCGGGAGAGGTGATCTCGAAGCTGCGAACGACGTCCTCGTCCTTCAGCACCTCCACGCGATACCGCTCTTCAGCTTCGCCCAAAGGCACTTCCAGCGTCTCCCAGCCGTCACCATCCAGCCGGGTACGACGGGTGAAACGGCCCTCCACACCCTGAACCCCACGCTGTACCCGCAGATGCACGGGAGAGAGCGGGCGCAAGGCGGCGTCTCCCACCTGTGCGGTGACTTCCGTCACATTCTCCCCGCCATGGTCCTCGCGCACCGGGCCGATGCGATAGATATAGCGTCGCCCCAACTCACCAGCGCCCTTGGCAATGGGCAACAAGGTGGCGTCCAGCCGCACCAGCCTAGTACCCGCAGACCATGGTGTGTGTCCCGCAGCTTCAGTCCCGCCAAGGCCCCGCAGGAGGCCCCTGAGCCGCCACATTTGCGCATCCACCAGCTCCGCCTCGCTGTACTGGATCAGCTCCGGGGCGCGGCCATCCGCCATCAGCACCAGCACATTCGCCCCGTCCAGCACCTGCATGGGGCTGGCGGATTGCAGAGGCAGCGCGTCCATCTGTACCAACAGGCTGTTGAAATGATCGAACCGCCAGAACGGCCCCACTTTCATCTCTTCCAGCAAGGTGCCAAAGGCCGCGCTGGATGTGATGGGAGCCACGACCTCGAAGCTCGCCCCATCCGTTGAGCGCCACAGCGCCAATGTTCCCGGCCATGGCGAAACCGCCGCCGCCAGATATTGCAGCGGCAAGGGCTCCTGCGCCGTCAGCACCGGAAGGTCCAGAATGGCCACCTGCGGCGGACCCAATTCCGGCGGCACACTCAGCGTGCCCGCCTCCTGCGGTGCAAGAGGCGCTTCAAACACCGCCGGCTCAATGCTGTGCGCGGTGATGGTGCGCGCCTCGGCCTCCTCCACCCGCGTGATTTTAAGCAGATGCTCGCGCCCATCCAGCGACAGGCGCACTACATCCCCCGGCATTAATGCGACAGCAGAGGGCGGCAGGGTGAAACTGAAACTCTCGCGCCCCGCCCACAGATCCTGAAGCCAGATATCCGCGGCACGGGCCATCACATTGGCCGGGGCCACCACCGCCAGACTGGCCTGGGCCACATGGTGACTGCCACCCACCAGACGGCGCGAGGATATGGAGGCCTGCCGATAATCATTCTGCGGATCGATGAAGCCGATCTGCACCTCAACCGGCAGTTCGCTTTCCTGCGCACGGGTCAGGGTGAAAAGCGAAGCCTCATTCTCGCGCACAAGCGCACTGCCATCCAGATCGACCACCACACCGCCCCCGCGCGGCCTGAAGGCCAGTTGCCCGTTCTCATCCGAGGCTTCAAAGCCGAATGCACGGGCAAGCGGCTCCAGCGCGGCGCGGGCGGTCATGGGCTGTTGCACCACATAGCCTTCTATCGCCCCGGAAAGCGCACCGCTCTCCACCGCATCGGCCCCGAAATCCGCGCACAGTGTCTCCACCAGCCCATCCAGCGGGGCTGATCCCAACCGGCCATTCAGCCAGTGGCCGGTTTCCCAGTTGGGCGCATCCCCCCACACATCATCCAGCAGCGGGAATTGCGGATAGGGCCGCGCATCCCAGGTCCAGAAATAGACGCAGCCCTCCTCCACCATACGTCCGCCATAAAGCGGGGCAGGTGGATTATCCGCATCATCCGCTCCGGCGATGCGATCAAAGGTCGCCAGTATCGCCTGATTGCAGCGGCGCTGGACGGTATCGTCGCGCTGGCCGCTGGAGAAAGGCGGCAGGGCGTTTTCAGAGGATTTGGCGTCAGGAAAGGCACTGGACCGGTTCGGCCCCTTGTCCACGGCGGCGCATCCCGCCTCCATCAGCCGGATGGGTTTGGAACCCGGCATCCAGCCCGTCGCCGTTTCCTGCCGCACGCCATTTGCACGGGGGTGATGCGCCTGCGCCCACCAGTTCCAGATATCCTTTTGCCGATAGATCCAGGGTTCGCCATAATCCCCATCCGTGATGGACAGGCGGTGCTGCGCAGCACGGGCGTCATCATCTGCATAATACCACTCATAAGCCTCTCCGGCCCTGAGGCGGCCCTTCAGATAGGCCGGATCATGAATGGTCTGCGCCAGAGCGGCATCCAGATGGGTTGCTCCATCGCGCCAGTCGGTCAAAGGCGGATAATAATCAATGCCGATGAAATCGACCGCGTCACTGGCCCACAGCGCATCCAGGGGAAAGGCCACATTGCCCCCGCCCAGGTCCTGCGCACCATATTCCGTCCAGTCCGCCCCATAGGAGATGCGCACATCCGGGCCGACAATGGCCCTCACATCTGCGGCCAACCGGGCCAACTCCTCGGCGGCGGGGAAATGCCCGGCCTCATCACGCAGACGGGTGAGCGCAACCATTTCAGAGCCAATGAGAAAGGCCTCGACTCCACCTGCAGCACCACCAGCGGCCACAGCCAGATGCGCATAATGCAGCACCATCCGGCGCAGGCTCCATTCCGAAGGTCCATGATACAGGACCAGATTGCCCAGCCGCGTGAAATCCCCCGGCCTGGCCTGCCCGAACAGGGCCTCAAGCTGCGCGCGGCACTCTGCGGTGCCCTCCACGCTGCCGGTGCGGCCCGGCGCCGGGTCACACACAATGCGCCCGCGCCAGGGGTAGGCCGGCTGGGTCTGCGCATCGCTCCACGGGTCCGGTCGGCTGTTGCCCTCCGGCACATCCATCATCACGAAAGGGTTCAGCGTCACCTTCAGCCCGTGCGCATGCATGCGCTGAATGGCCTGAATCACACTGAGATCCGAAGGCGTGCCGCCATAGGCCGGGCGCTCGTCATGAGTGGAGACTGAAGGCGCCAACAAGCGCGTGAGCCCCCCTACAGACCATTCGACCGGCGTGGTGGTCTTCATCAGTTTCTCAGTGCGCGGGCGCACCTTGCAGCTTCCCGCGCGCAGATCATCTGCGAACCAGGAAGCCACCAGCGACACCCGCTCCATATTCGGGCAGGTGGCCAGCAACTGGTCCAGCGCCAGGTTAAAATCACTCGCGCCCCCGCTCACATGGCGGTTCTCGGAGCCGTAGCTGGCCGTGCCATAGGCCTGCCGCACGGTGGCGGTGGCGTAGCCGAACTCCGTCGCACCGGGGATCATCGTCACCGCGCGGATCTGCTGTTCCAGCCGGCCCACGGCGCGCTCCACCTCAACGGTGATCTGCGGCAGGCGATTGCCGAAACTGGTGAGGTCCAGATTCTCGAACATCACATAAGCGATACCGCGATAGGCCGGCGTACCCTGCGCCCCCTGTTTGGCTTCAATCCACGGATCGGGGGCCTGATCGGGGGCCCCCGTATGCAGGCGCACCGTGTGGCGGCGCGTATTCAGCAATTTGCCATCGGCCCAGATCCGTCCGATACGCGAAACAGGCCCCTCGCACAGGGCCACGGCAAAACTGGCATAATAGCTGTAGGTGGTGTTGGAGGCCGTGGGCATGAGGCTGCCACCCTTGCCACCGACAGACTGGGTTTCCGTCTGCGCCACCTCCTTCAGTTTCGTGGCCCAGATCACCTGTCCGGAGAGGCGCGTGCGGCCATAGAGCCGGGGAATGCCCGTCCCCTCCGTTGAGGCCATCACCTCAAGGTCGGACAGGCGCGGCCCCTGCGTGCTGGTGGCGCGGTTGCCACCGAACAGGGTCTGGTCCATCACCGCTCCGCCCAGAGCACCCAGCGCCCGGCCGGCCACCGCACCAATGGGGCCAAACAGCGCCCCGCCCACAAGCCCGCCTGCCGCGCCCAGTAGCAAGGTCGCCATGGCATCACCTCATGTTCAGAAATTGGATCCGTCTGCCGGAATTCAGTCCGTCACACCGGGAAAGGCGAAGGCGAAAGCCGTGCGTCGCCGCCACCAGAGGGTGAAATGCCCCTCGCACACGCTCACCCCGTCATAGGCATGGATGATGCGTCCGTTATCGCTGAGAAAGGCGATATGCTTGGCTGGCAGGTGCGGACGAAAGCGGAACAACAGCACATCTGCCGGCTGTGCGTCTGCCGGGGAAATCGCCACCAGATGGCGCGCGGCTGTCTGCGCCAGCGTTTCGGTACGCCCGGCCTCGGCCCAATCCGGCGCATAAGGCACCAGCGGCTCCGGTTCCGGGCCGATCAGCGCTCGCCAGACACCACGCACAAGGCCCAGACAATCCGCCCCCTGCTCCTTCACCAGCCGCGTGCCTCCGTCAGAATGTCCGCCCGGCTTACGGCTGGATATGGCGAAGCCTTCATGAAAGCAGGCTCCCGTCATATCCCCCCTCACCCGGCACCGCGACGGTGATGACGAAATCATTCCCCGGCATATGCGGGAAGCCCTGAAAATTGAGGGCGTTGGAGAAGCGGTCCCGACAGGTCGCAAAGCGCTTGTCGCAACCTGCCCGCAGTTCCAGCTTGTCACCCACCATCACGGCCTGCGGCGGACGCTGCCACAGCGTGATGATGGTGTCTTCGCCCTCAACCCTATGGCTTTTCACCTCGGTGGCGAAACCCGCATTCGCGCCGGAGAGAAACAGCGCCCGCCCCCGTGCGAAAAAAACCTCGGCAAAACCGGAAAGCCCGGACATATGCAGCCGCAGCCCATCATCCACCTGGCTCACATCCCCTTCAGCCTGAAAGGCCGGATGCGCCAGTGCCACACCACAGCGGGCGTCTCCCAGATCCGCATCGCAATGCGCACCGAAAACACGCCCGCGCGTCTGGTTCAGCGCATCGCTGAGAGCGCGGATCTCGGCGGTGAACGTACCATCCTCACAGCGCACCTCCCCGATCGTGCCCCGGCGCAGCAGCAGATGGGCCGAAGGCTCTGCCCAGTTGAGCAGGAACAGCTCCACCTGTGCGCCATCATAAAGGCCTGCCGCCAGATCATCCGCCGTGAGAAGCGCATGAGACAGAGCGCCGGAAAGCTCCGCGCCCGTCACGGCCAGCCCCTGCGCTGTCGCATGTTCCGAACCAGAAATACCGGAAGCCGCCTTCAGCTCAAGCCCTTCCAGCATCAGGTCTCGGTCATGGTCGGTAAAGCCCTGCAGCACGCCATCACGCCGGGTGATGCGCCAGCCGTGGCAAAGTGTGGTGACGCCGCTCGCCAGATGCGCGGCCAGCGCCTCATCTATCTGTCTCATGTGAGAAAAACCTCGAAAAGCCCTGAAAGCTCAGGGACGGATTTCGATCACCGGAATGCGCGGGATCTCCCCGGCCTCGAAGGCTGACAGGTTCACTTCCAGAAAATCGGTATCGAAACGTACCGGCACATCGAACATGAAACCCGCACTCACCACCGCTTCAGCCGGCGGAACATGGCCTTCCGCAAAGCTGATCACGCCTGTGGTTATATCTACCGTGAAGGCTGTGCCCGCGCCCTGCTCCACCCCGTTCACGGCCACCCGGACGGAACCCGATACCGGGCGGGTGACGGGCCGCCTGTAAGGGGCATGAAGCCCGCCATATGTCTTGGAGAGAGCGAACTGATGCATCTCCCCGTCTCCAGTGCCAATACGCTGATCCTGCGCGGTAATGGGCGCACCCGCCGCGGCAGAGGAATGATCCAGCCTGTCGCGCCAGCGAAAGCCATGCAGTCGCCCCCGCCGCTCCTCGAAGAAAGCCACCACAGCGGAAAGTGCCGTCAGGGTTTTCACCCCATAGCCGGCATCCCAGCGCCGGCGGGAATCCGCCATACGGGTATTGCGCTCCTCCCGCCCGGTCGCCGTTGTCACCACCTGCGTCACACGTTCCGGGCCACCGGCTGCGCCCAGCGCGATATCAAGAGGGAATAATACATCATGAAAAGCAGACATCAGGCCTCACATCAAATCTTTTCGCGAGTGTGAAAGTTAAAATAATATTGACATACACACAGTATAGGCATTCACTTGAAATATTTTTGGCGGGGAGAAAGTCCATATGGCAAAAAAATCAAAAGCGAAGATCAAGAAAATCATAGATCACTCATCTGATGACACGTCTGACACAGACATCATCACGGGGGATGGCACTGAAGACAGACAACCCCAGAACTCCGCCGCCCCCTCCCAGACATCGGCTGAACATGTCCCGAAAGCGGAATCCGCAGATCAGGAAAGGCCCAAGGCCGCCAGCGCCAAAGCGGAGTTGATCGCGGCCATTGCGCCCCCGTCTCCGGAAGAGGAATCCTCAAAATCAAGTAAGAAAAGAAACACAAAGAAATCCAAATCTGGAAATACTAAAAAATCGAATACCAAAAAAGATAAGCATATAAATAAATCTAAAAACAAGAAAATCAAAAACAAGAAATCTTCTGGAAAATAGACTCCGGCCGTTTGCCCCGGTTCAGCCGTTCCGCTGTGCACGCGCCACGGCACGCGCCACAAGTCCGGAGAGATAGGCGTCCGACCGGCGAAAGGCGGAAAGATCCGGCGTGCTTACATTCACGGTCACGGAAGATGCGCCGCCTCCGGCCATCCGCACACCAAGGCTGCCATCACTGCCCCGTTCCAGCGGCATGATGGCTTCCGCCCCCTTCTCCCCCATCAGGCCAAAGCTCGCGCCACCTCCTCCCAGCGAGAAATAGCTGGGTGCAGCGACAACGCCGCCCTTGGCGAAAGGCCGCACACGCCCTTCATCCACCACCCCGCCTTTCGCGAAGGCCAGCCCGCCTGAAAGGCTGGAAAACATGGAGGATATCCCGCTTTCCAGAGGTTTCAGCGCCGCCGTCAGCGCCAGGCTGGAGAGGCGTGTGGCCAATTGTTCCAGCACGCTGGAAAAATCCTTGCCCTGCACCACCAGCCCCGTAAAGGCCGTAGAAAAGGCCCGCCCCATGCCGCGGGTGGAGACCTCCACCTCGTTCAGTGCGGAGAGAGCCTGCCGCGTATCCACCTCAATGGCAATATCGACGCTTTCGCTCATGCCTCATGCTCCTGTGTCCTGACATCATCGGGAAAGCGCGCCATCAGCGCTCCCAGCTCATTGCGCGTCATGTGGCGGTTCACATGGCGAGACAGGCCACCTGCACCAGAAATCGCCTCAAGAGCCAGAGCCAGCTCACGGGGCGTCATGCGCCAAAATTGTTCTGGAGGTAGCCGCAACAGGCCCAGCCCCGCCCCCATGGCCGCCGCCCATGGAAAAGCCCATGGCGCATTCTGCGGAGGCTCATCCTCCTTTGAGGCGTGGGGTGCCGGGGCAGGTTTCACGCCTGTTGCGGCCCGGAAGGGCCCTGCGGTGCGCCTGGAAGGTCTCCCGCCTCCGCCTCAGTCCCGAAAGTTGCAGTCAGCAGGCTGGAGACAATGCGCGCGAAGCCAGCCGCACCGCCCTCGGCGCGCATCTGCGCCACCTCATCCAGCGTCACATCTTCCCCCGCGCCGCGCAGGCCGGCATGCAGAATGCGCACGGCATCACGCGCCGCAAGGCGGCCCTGACCAAAACGCTCGGCCAGCGCCATCAGATCCTGCACGCCGAAGGCCTCTTCCAGTTCAGCCAACGCACCAAGCGTCAGCACCAAAGTACGCGGTCGGCCATCCAGCACCGCGCCAATTTCACCCCGTCTGGCATTGGGCATGGGCATCTCCCTCACAGCGCCGCAAAGGTGAGGGCCCCGGCGCTTTCCAGCGTCAGGTCGAACGTCACCTCGCGATCATGATCTGCGGCAATTTCCAGCGCGGTGATCTGGAACGGGCCGCTCACCGCTCCGAAATCGGGGATCACCACTTCGCTCGCTACCAATGCGCCGGCGAAGAACGCCTGCCGCACCAGCGCATCAGATTGCGCATCCTTGAACACGCCGGAGCCGGAAATGCTGGCGCGCCTCACCCCTGCCCCCTCCAGCAATTCACGCCAGCGCCCGGCGGAATCTGCATGGGTCACATCCACACTCTGAGCATTGAAGGCCAGTGTGCGCGAGCGCAGGCCCGCCACCGTCACCATGCCCGCCCCGGAATCCATTTTTAGCAGCAAGTCGCTGCCCTTCTGCGCGCTCATGCAACTCTCCGTTTCTGAATGGTCTGAAGCCTCACATCGGCTCCGTCACGGCCCGGAACCGCACCAGCGCATGGAAGGTGCGGCCATCCTTCTCGCGCACCACTTCGGCGCTGGTGGCGCGCAGATTGGCCAGGTGGTGGCCTGCAACGGCCAGCGGTGCATCATGCAGCGCCTGCTGCACCAACGCGACCAGCCCGAAAGCCTCCGCCCGCCCACCACTGCGCGAGAAGACATGCAGCGTCAGCGCCTGCTCCGTGCCGGCCTCGGTCGCGGTGGACCAGTCACTGACCACCGTCTCACCCAGCGCCACATAAGGAAAAGGCGCATCCTTCGGCGGCACATCGAAGATACGCGGCTCTCCCAGTTGTGCCGTCAGGGCCGCATCCGCAGAAAGGGCGGCATGAATGGCCGCCCGCAAACCCAGCGCCGGACTTGTAAGAGGCAATGTCATATGCGTCCCCCGATCTGTCGCTGAATATCCAGCCGGATGCGATCGAGCAGCGCATCGCCCGGTGTCTCCGCATTGCCGCGGATGCGATCCAGCACCGCGTCATCCTCCACCCGCACCACCGGGTGTTCTGTCGTGCCCTGCAACCGGGGCTCCACACCCGTTTCCGCCGCGATCGCCTGCACCAGTTTCCGTGCCAGCCTGTCGCCGGCCTGCTGCCGTGCTGAAGGTAGAACACGCGCGGCGATGCGCTGCGCCAGACCCGACACGGCCGGCGAGGAAATCTCCACCTTCATGGTTGCTCCTCCCGGCACTGGCAGCGGCTGAAGCGCCCCCAGCCATCCGCACTGCTCACGGCCTCGACATGGAAGAGCCGCGCGCCCCAGAGCAGCCTGTCACCGGGGGTGATGGCGGTGGGTCCACGCACGGTGATGCGCACCAGATGCCGCGCCCGCGGGCGTTCTTCAGCAATGGCAAAATCAGCCGAAACCGCCTCCACCCGTCCCCAGATGCGATCCACGGTGATGAAATGGCGCGCATTTCCGCCCGCACCATCCGGCACATCCACGCTGGTCTGATGGGTCAGACGATGACGCAATGTGCCCAGCGGAATGACCTGCGCGCTCACAACCGCACCAGACGATAGGGCGCCAGCAGCGCCTGCACCGCTTCCGGCAGGCGTGTGGCGTCACCCGCCCCTTCGCGATGCTCATGAAAATGCGCCACGAGAAGGCGGACAGCCTGCACCAGTTCGGCTGGAATATCCGCCACTTGCTTGCCATAACCGGCCTCATAGCTGATGCTGATGCCACCCTTCCCAACCGGCTGGGGCACCTGCGCCATATCCACATGGATCAGCGCGCCCTCTCCCGGTCGCAACGCCCCTTCCGGCAGATCCAGTACGGTGCCATCTGCCCGCCGCACCGAGGCCGAAACGATGCGCCGCACCGGCCCGAGAGGTGCGATGACGAGATGGCTCAAAGGCCAGGCATCCCGTACGAAGCGCCAGCTCTGCACCATCAGGGCCCGGCCGGTCTGGCTTTCCACCCAGCTTCGGGCGGTGGTGATGAGCGCATCCAGCAATGCATCTTCATCAGCATGGTCGAGACGCAAAAAATCCTTGGCCTCGGCGCGCGTCAGCGGCTCGGCGGCCGGGCCGGCGAGAAGTTCTGCCATGAGAATGGCTCCCCTATATGTGAAAGTCTGTTCGCAACACTGGCTGCGATGCGGCTCAAAAGCCGGGCTGCGGTCCTGTAGCCGGCTTCAGGTCTGTCGCTGCCACCAGCCCGGGCTCAAAAGCGGGAACACATTGAAACACCGCATTGACGGGCCTCCGACATGACGGCACAAGCATGGGCATGAAGCTCGCGCACACCCTGCTTTCCGCCGCTCTGGTGCTGTCTGCCGGTATGGCTCTCGCCCGGCCGGCCCATGCCATTATGGGTGGCAAGCCGGCCTCTGCAGAGATTGCATCGCAGACGGTTCTTGTCGTCTCCACCCGAGGCGCATCCTGCTCGGGCGCGGTGCTGGCGCAGGACCTGGTGCTGACAGCAGCCCATTGCGTGGCCCCTGCGGGCGATTATGCCGTGGCACTGGTGGATGAAGCCACGCCGCGCCTGTTGCCGGCGGTTCGCATTATTGTGCACCCGCGCTTCAATGGCGGACAGTTCAGAAGCCGCCGGCCGACGCCGGATCTGGCCCTGATGAAGCTGGCCGGCCCCTTGCCACCACGTTTCCATTCCGTGCGCCTGTCCACAGCCGGCATTCCACCCAAGGGTTCCACCCTGCTTCTGGCCGGCTACGGTATGGTGCGCGATGGTGCGGAAAGCAGCGCAGGCACGCTGCGCATGGTCTCCCTGCCTTCCATCGGCACCACAGGCGGTTTCATGGTGCGCCTGTCGCGCGGCAGTGAGGGCGGCGCGGGGGCCTGCACGGGCGATTCCGGCGGGCCCTCTTTCCAGAATGGCGCTCTGGCCGGCATCACAAGCTGGTCCACAGCCCCACATGGGCGACGCGGCTGTGGCGGGGTCACAGGCGTCACGCTCGTGTCCCTCAATCGGGACTGGATCAACCAGACCGCGCAAACCCTAGGCAGCCCGCTGGAGTAACCCTATGGCAACTGGCGTTTTCCCTCTTTCCCAATGGATACGCCGGTGGGCCATTGCTCCAGCTTTCGCTAGCCTGCTTTGGCTTGCGACCTCTCTTTCCAGCCCCGTCATGGCGCAGAAGGCCGCCGCACAGGGTGAAAAGCCCGAAAACTTTGACCATGCCATCTGCCGGCTGATTGATGATGCCGCCACCCGCAATGGCCTGCCCAACGCTTTCTTCACCCGGCTCATCTGGCGCGAAAGTTCCTTCCGTCCGCATGTGGTCAGCCATGCCGGGGCGCAGGGCATCGCCCAGTTCATGCCCGGCACGGCCAAGGCGCGCGGGCTGGAAAACCCGTTTGACCCGGCCGCCGCCATTCCCGCTTCAGCCGCCCTGTTGGCCGATCATCTGCGCCAGTTCGGCAATCTGGGCCTTGCCGCGGCAGCCTATAATGCCGGGCCGGGGCGCGTGTCCGGCTTCCTGGCCGGTGGCGGTTTGCCGATGGAAACGCGCAATTATGTGCGCTTCATCACAGGCCGAAGCGCGGAGCAATGGGCCGAATTGAAACAGGGTGTGCGCATCAGCTTGGCCACGGCGGAGGAAAGTGGCGTCAACCCGCCCCCCTCAAAAGACAGCCGACCCACACAACCCCCGGAAACGCCGGGAAATGCGGACCCGACGGGCGCATCCCTGTTTCCATCCGAGCCCTGCCTCACCACCCTGGCCGGCCTGCGCAAGGGCATGCCCGCACCGGATGGTGAGGTAAACCCGCTCTTTGCACCCTGGGGCGTGCAGATTTCCGGCAATTTCAACCGCGCCACGGCGCTGGCCTCGTTCCGCCGCACCGCCGCGCGCCATCATGATGTGATGGGAAACCTGACCCCGGTCATCGTCGCCACCCGCATGGGCGGACGCGGACGCCGGGTCTTCTATCGTGTGCGCCTGCCTGCCGAAACGCGGCGCGAGGCCAATGCCCTGTGCAACCGCCTGCGCAAGGCCGGTGGAGCCTGCATCGTGCTGCCCAACTGAGCCAGATCGCCGGACCCTGTTTGCCGGGCGACGACAGGGAGTGCCCGCCGCCGCCCAAAAGATCACGTCGCGCTGAATTTCATCAGTTTAGCGGCGTCAAAATCCTGCACCCCGCCACCCACGCGTTTGGTGGTGTAGAACAGCACATAGGGCTTGGCGGAGAAGGGATCGCGCAGCACATTCACGCCGGCCCGGTCCACCACCATGTAGAAGCGGCGCATGTCACCGAAGGCGATCGCGCAAGCATCGGCCGCCATATCCGGCATGTCCTCGCATTCCACGACCGGGAAGCCCATCAGGCTGGCCCCTGTCCCGCCACTGCTGGCGGCGCCCACAGATAATTGCCATTCTCATCCTTCAACTTCCGAACGGCCGACTGGGTGCGCCGGTTCATCAGGAAGGTGGCATTGTGCCGGTAACCGGCCTTCAGCGCATAGACCAGCTCCAGCAGCGCATCGCCCGGATCAGTTGCGGCGAAATCACCGGTCGCCCCGCTTGCCACATGGCCCAGCTTGCCCCAGCTCCAGTTCGCCTCAGCCACCGTGTCATGGGTCAGGAAACCGCGCGGGCAGGCCACGCCATCCCCATTCACGAAGGCCGCGCTCTCCTGTGCGGCGAAGGCGACATCCACCTCCTCTGCCAGCCATTCCTCCACATTCACCTGGGCGTCATCCAGCAGGGCCTGTGTGGCGGCAGGCTGGGCGTAAAGTTCCATGGCCGGAAAGTTCAGTTCGGCCAGAACCGGCGCTGTCGTCTGCGGACGCGCCGCCGTTTCCGCCGCCCAGCCCGCCACCGGACCGGAGGTCATGAAGGGTTTGCGCAGCATGCCGGCGGAAATCGTGCGCACCGTCGCCAGTGCGCGAATGGGCGAAAGCGCCGCAAGCCGGCGACCAATTTCCGCCTCGGCCTCATAGGGCACCAGAAACCCACCATCGGCCCCCGTACCCGCAGACAGCGCCTTGCCCTCAAGAGCCTTGAGGTCCCCCGCCGCGCCATGGCGCACATAGGCATCGAAGGCCGCGCCATGCTCCCGGCTGGCCAGCAGCTGCGCCACACCGCGCGGGCCTTCCAGCGCCGGACGACGCGCTTTGGTGGCCAGTGCATCCAGCCGAGCCTGCTGAGCATCCAGCGCGGCATCAATGCGGGAGAGCTTCTCCTGCGTCAAAACATCGACGCTGCGCCGCTCCATCTCGGCCAGACGTGTCTCATTGGTGGCCTTGTAGGCCTCGAAGGCATTCAGAAAATCCGCCATGGCGGCGTAGGTTTCACGGGCATCCCCGTTCGGCATCTCGGCCATGGCCACCTTGATTTCAGGCGCGCTGATCATGTTCGGCATGTGATCCATCCATATGTGAAAGAGAAACATCAGGGCCGTGGCCCTGAAACAAGCGCGGGCAGCTCAGGGCCGCCCCGTCATGGAGGCCCTCAACCGCGCCGTGGCGCTGGCCAGAGCGAGGGCTGGCGAAAGCCCGTCACAGCCGCCACCGGAGGGCGTCTGCCCGCCAGCGGGCCGCGCAATGCGGGCTCCCGGCTGCATGGGGAAGGTGACAATGGAGATTTCCCAAAGCTCGATGCGCTCCACCCGGCGCACACGGCTACGCGGGTCCGTGCGGGCTTTCACGGCCTTGAAACCGATGGAAAGCCCATCCAGCGCGCCCTCTTCCACCAGCGCCGCACATTCGCGGGCGCGGGCCACACGGGGCGAGAGCAGGCCGCGCACATAAAGCCCGTGCGCATCCTCCAGCAGATGGGTCCACACCCCGATGGGCTGGGCCGGATCATGCTGGTAGAGCATCCGCACCCCACCCGCGCCCATCTGCGCCAGACTGTCGGCAAAGGCCCCCGGCATCACCATGTCGCGGCCCAGATCGGTCACGCCGAACAGGCAGGCATAGCCTTCCACCACAAAGCCCTCCGCCTCATGGCTCCGTGCCGGTGCGGCAGAGGCGACAGGACGCCCTGCAAAAGGTGTGTCCAGTGCGGGGCGCATAGCGTCAACAGCGCGCCCCGTCATGCCGGGCCTTCCTTGCCGCTCCGGGGGCTGGCCACCGCAGACGCATCAGCATTGCGCGCCAGCATGGCCTTGCGCCGACGTCCGCGCTCCAGCCGCTCCAGCGTTGCGACGAAATCCCGGAAGACATGGCCCGCCGCAGTCGTACGCACCGGCCCTGAAGCGGCTGCACCGCGAGATGCAGCCCTTGAAGCGGGGGGCCGGAATGAAACAGTCAAAGCCGCCTTGGACGTAAGCGACTTGGATGAACCCGCTTTTGCCGAACCCGCACTGGCCCGACCTGCGCCACCCAACGCACGAATGCGCGGCATCGACGCCTCCTGAAAAGGAGCACGCATGAAAGCTCTCCGCAGAGTGAAAAAGAAAAGCCGGGCCAAAGCCCGGCACTCAGATGCAGGCGATGGCCTGTGCCGGCCTGCCCGTTCATGGACGATGTGGAACTGATGTTGCGTGGCCACACCCCGCCAGCCTCCACACGGGCTCAATCTTGCCGTATGGAGACAATAGGAAATGCCTGCGCATTCGCACCCGTTCAGGAGACAGCCATGATCAATATGCGTTCCGGCCTCGCCGGCCTTGCATGTCTCGCCGCATTTACAGCTGCGGCACCCATGGCGCAGGCGGCAGAAGATCAAGCCCCCATGGTGGGGCTCGCCAATCCGGCATCACAATATTGCGACAGCCTCGGCGGCAAGCTTGAAATCCGCTCTACACTCGAAGGCCAGGTGGGCTATTGTCACCTGCCGGATGGCCGCGTTGTAGAAGAATGGGCGCTGTTCCGCGCTGATCATCCCCAGCCAGATCAGACCGACCGGCAGGATGCGCCTCCTGACGAGGCAGACGCGCCCGAGGACTGAACCGGCCAGCAGGCTGAACCCGTCAAAGGATTGGCCCTACACCTCATCATCGAAATGGGCATTGAAACGCGCCAGCTCACGGATGAAATCATCCATGCGTGCGCTGGCCTGTGTCAGCGCATTCAGCGCCCGCCAGCAGGTAGCCGAGGCCAGAAGCGCCCACAGCAACAGCGCCACATGGGCCAGATCCCCCCGCTCGGCAAAGGTGCGGATGAGACTTTCCATCCCTATCTCCCATATTGAACAGCCAGCGGGCTGGCGTGATGACAGGCCGGCCCTATGAGGGCTGGCGCATCATCTTTCCGGGCCAGTGGTCCGGTCGCCTGCCGCGCAGAGCCGCATCGCCAGCTTTTCGGATACCCCTCTGCCAGCCCCCCTGCGAGAGTACTGTTTCTGCAAGGTCATCTGATGTCGAATACGGAGCGAGACCTGTTCGCGACATTCTGCGCCACCCCGGCATGATGCGCCGCCTCCTGCTGCGTTTTTTGCTGGGCACCGTGCTCTGGGGCCTGCCTTACGGTCTGGGCCTGGCCTTTATTGCTGGAGTGGGCGAAAACCCATGGCGCACGGTGGCAGTGAGCGTTTTCATCTATGGCGGCACCATGTCCACCTTCACCTCTGTGCTGGGGATCTGGAAGCTGCGTCAGGGTGAAAGCACCGGCACGCGCACAGCCTCTCACGCGCCATAGCCCACGGCCGCCCGCTTCTCCTCCTCGCTCAGAAAATCCGCTGCACCCACGCGCGCCCACAATTCCGAGCGTTCACCGGAGAGCGCCTCCACCTGATCGAGATCCGGCACCAGCCGCAGCCCCTCGCCCCAGGCCGGCCCCAGCCAGCAGGAGAGCCCTTCCGCTACGCGCTTCACCAGCGGCAGAACGCTCTGTCGCCACAAGGCGCGGTTGGCCTCGACATAATTGGAATAGGTGTTGTCCCCGGGAATGCCCAGCAACAGCGGCGGCACCCCCACTGCCAGCGCAATCTCGCGCGCAGCACCATTGCGGGCGGCCTCGAAATCCATATCACGCGGCGACATGGAGAGCGGCCTCCAATCCAGCCCACCCTCCAGCAACAGCGGGCGGCCCGCATTGGTCGCACCCTGAAAGGAGGATTCAAGCTCATCCTTCAGGCGCTCGAACTGTTCATCGCTCAGCACACCAGCCCCGCCATACACCAGCGCACCGGATGGCCGGGCGGCATTATCAATCAGCGCCTTGTTCCAGGCGGTGGCGGAATTGTGCAGATCCAGCGCCTGCGCGGCGGCTTGCAATGGCGCAAAGCCATAATGGTCATCCAGCGGATTGAAGGCCGTCAGATGCAAAATGGGCGGCACATCCACCCCTTCCACCATGCTAGCCTGCGCAATGCGCTGGGTTCGCCCGCAAAGCGTATATTCAAAAGCCTCCGGCCAACCATCAGGGCCCGGCACCACGCGCATTCTGTCCGGCCTCAGCACATGCAGCTCGCGCAGGCGGCCATCAACCGCCACCCCCTCCACATAGGCATTGCCGGAAACCAGAAGATAACTCACCACCGCTTCCATCAGCGATGTGCCGGTGAGGCGCGGATTGGGTCGGGCGAGCAGATCGAGCAACGGATGTTCATCCAACTCACGCGCGCCCTCCATCAGCACCAGTGGCACCGAGGCCGCCGCCTCGCCAATCAGCCGCACGGCGCGATAGGCGATGGCGTTGCGGGCGAAGCCCTCCCGGGCAAGGCTGGCATAATCACGCCCGCTCCAGCGCGCACGCCCGGCCCCCAGCAGCGCCACCAGCGCCGCCGTGCGGCTGGCCTTGACCTCCTGCGGACCTGAACGGGCCGGGCGATGCCGCCATTTTCCAAACAGAGAAGAGAGCATCAGCACCCCCGAAAAAAGAAATAGCCGCACGGCAGAAACCGGCGGCGAGATAGATGAACAAGAAAAAGTTGCCCGTGCCGGCATGTAAGTGCGAGGCATACAAAGCATTATGCGCCCAAACCTGCCTCAATTTGACAAACATGGCACAATCACTTCACCATGCCGGAATGCAATTTTTTCTCTGTAATGAGGCGTTATCCGTTCTCTTAAGTACAGAGTGTGCGGGGTCTTGGAATAGCCAACTCCCCGCTCGCATTTCTGATTTCATATCCTCGCCTTTCACAGCCCCCGCACACGCGGCGGCGGTGCCTGCGGCTTGAGAGCCAGTGCGGTCAGCGCCCAGACCAGTGCATCCAGCCGGTCGGGCGAATGGCCGGATGACAGGCCCTCAGGCCCGAAATCACACAATTCGTCTTCCAGTGCCGGGAAGGCCCCGCAATGGTGCACCCGGCCCTGCTCATACAGCGCGGCCACCGGCTCGGCGCGCACATATTTGCCGCGCGTGGCCCGCACCTGCTCCACGGGGACGGTCGGGTCCACCTCGCCAATCACCGCCTGCACCATCTCCCCGCCCTGATTCACTTCGGCCACGATGAGATCCGCCTCAAACCGCCGATAGAGCGCCACGGCCCGGGCAGCCCACTGGGCCGGACGCAGGCCACTGGCGCTGTCATCGGCTAGCACATGCAGCCCGCCGTTGGCGTCCATGCCGGCGCAGACAATGCCACAGGCATCGGCCCCCGCGCGGGAAGAGGCTGGCGGGTCCACCGCCACCACAATGCGTTGCAGGGGCGGTGCTTTCTGTGCGCGCGCAGCCTCCAGTGCCGGACGGGTCCAGAGCGCATCGGGCCTGTCCTCGATCAGTTCACCATCCAGCTCCTGGCGGCCCAGCCGGGTGCCGCCATAACGCTTGAGCACATGGGTGAGAAATCCGGGTGCAAGATGCAACGCATTATCGGCCGTCGTCGCCCGTGTCACTGCCGTGTGCGGGTCCGCCAACAGACGCCGCAGAAGCACCGAGGGACGCGGTGTCGTCGTCACCATCTGGCGCGGCTGCTCTCCCAGCCGCAGACCAAACTGCAGCATGTCGAACGTCTCTTCCGCACGCTTCCATTTGGCCAGTTCATCCAGCCAGGCGGCTGCGAATTGCGGCCCGCGCAGGCTTTCCGGGTCCTCGGCGGAAAAGCCCTGCGCCACCGCGCCATTCGGCCATTCCAGCCGACGGCGCGTCGGCTCCCATTTCGGACGCTCGCTTCGGGGATGAACGGCCAGAATGCCGGAGACCCCCTCCACCATCACTTCACGCAGATCAGCCATGGTTTCGGCCACCAGCGCAATGTGCCCGACCGGGCGGAGCGCAAAGGGGGCAAGGCCCAGAGCCAGCCCGCGCACCCACTCGGCTCCGGCGCGCGTCTTGCCGGCCCCGCGGCCCCCCAGAACCAGCCAGATATTCCAGAGCCCTCCGCCTTGCGCTGCGGGCGGCGGCAACTGATCCTGCCTCGCCCACAGCGCCCAGTCCGCCAGCAGATGCCGGGCTTCCGCCTCACTCAGGCTCGACAGAAACTGGCGGGTCGTCTGCGGCTTGCAATTGCTCAAGGCGGCGCGCAAGCTCGCGGCGGAAATCTTCGAGATTGCGCGTGCCATCCGGCTCCCCATTTTGCTGTGCACCGGGTTTTTCAGCCCTGCTGCGACCGGCCTCATCTTCCGCCGCTGCGAGTTCACGCAGGGTGCGGGCGATCAGCGCGAGCGCCCTTGCATCCTTCTCGCTGTCGGCGGCAGTGCGGAGGACTGACTCGACATCGGCATGAGCCGCCTGCATACGCCCCTCAATCTCCGCCACCTGCCGCTCAGCCGTGCGCCAAAGCCGGGTCAGAAGCCTCTGGCGAGCCGGGCGGCGCGGTTGAGCCGGGCTGCGGGAGAGAACGGGTTTTGCGGCACGGCCCGCATCACAGCTCTCCGCCTGCAATGAAGCCCCTGATACCGGAGTGCGACGGGAAGCCCCTGCCCGATTGCGCCCCACTGATGCATCCCGGCGCGGCATGCGCCGCCGGGCCGGCCTCAGGCTCACCACACCTTCCGGGCTCACCTCGCGATCCACCCAATAATAGATGGAATGGCGCGAGAGCCCCGTCTGGCGGGCGATTTCCACCAGCGGCAGGCCGCTTTCATATAGCTGGCGCGCCTGCCTGCGACGCTCCAGTTCAGCCTTGTCCGGTGGCGCGGCGCACGCAGCAGCAGGCCGCGCGCCGGCATGAGGCGCTGCGATTTTCGACATGGCATATCCAGAAGAGAAAAGGGAAAGGCCGTAAAGGCCGATATCCGGCAGCACACAGCGACCGGCACCCGGCAACAACGCCGGATCACACTGCTACATATGCACAAGGCAGCCGACGCAGAACAGCAGGCCAACACCCCCTGCCGCATCGCCGTTCTTCAAGCCGGCAACCCTGCCGCCAGACACATATGCTTTGAAAACAGAACAGCGGCCAGCACCTCTCTGCGGTGGGCGCAACTGTGGAACATGACAAAACCCTAGCCCGGCAGCGTTACGCTGTCAATGACTATATTCCTATATAGGAATATAGTCATCATCCGTGATCGTCTCAAGCTCCGGCTCTTCCAGACACACGCGATTGCGACCGGCCATCTTCGCCGCATACAAGGCCTTATCCGCACGCCCATAAATAGAACTGAACGTGTCGCCCAGCCGCACCTGTGCCACGCCGGCAGAGAAACTGTAGGAAAAGTCCGGCTTGTCCGACAGCGGGCGGGAATCGCGCACCAGGGCCAGCATGCGCTCCACGATTCTGGCTGCATCCTCCAGCATGGTATCCGGCAGCACCAGAACGAATTCCTCCCCCCCCACCCGGCCAAAGCAATCCGAGCGGCGTACCCGGCCATTGATACGGGCCGAGAAGTCTCTCAAAATGCTGTCACCGGCCTGATGCCCGTAGCAATCATTGATATATTTAAAATTATCGAGATCCAGCACGCACACGCAGCCAGTGGTGTCTGCACCCAGCCCCATTCCCTTGCGGGCCAGCATATCCTCGATACGGGCGGTGACGAACCGGCGGTTGGAAACGCCGGTCAGATCATCCGTCTGGGCGGCGCGAATGGCCTGATCACGCGCCATGCGCACAGCCCGCGCGTCCTGCCGCACATGGGAGACATCACACAGCGTGCAGAGCAGCCAGCCGCCTGCGGCCAGGCTCTCCGTCAGTTGCATCCAGCGGCCATCATGCAGCTTCAGTTCAAAGGTGCGCTCCGCCATCTTGCCCCTCCGAGAGCGGGCCGATGTCAGCCAGCCGTCAAAATCCTGGGTAGGGATGATCGGACCAGATTTCTGCTGGAAATTGCGACGCATCAGATCCGCCCAAAGGGGCTGTTCATCTGCCTCCACTGCATAGGCCTTGCGATAGGCCATATTGGCATAGCGCAGCCGGTCAGCGGGATCATAGGCCGCCATCAGAACCGGGCTGGCATCCAGAAGCAGCTGCAGATGTTTGGCGAGACCATCCATGACGTACCCGACATGCGAGAAACCAGCGGCGCGGGCCAGAGGCCCTGTGCGAATCCCTCCATATACAGACACATAGGTGTATTTGGGGCGAATTCGCGCAAGAAAGACGTTTCGGAAGATCTGCCCTGCTCAGCTTGCGCTTGAAATCTGCCCCCACAGGCGTCACAACCACCGACTTTTGGAGAGCAAGATGCGCGCGTGCGGGTTGGATTTTGGCACCTCGAACACAACATTGGGGCTCAACACGCCCGACGGCCCGCGCCTATGCCAGCTGGAAGGCACACATGAAACCGTGCCCAGCGCCATCTTCTTCGGGGCGGATGGCTCAGAGCAGATCGGCCGCGCCGCCATCAGCGCCTATGTGGATGGCGTGGGCGGCCGCCTGATGCGGGCGCTGAAATCCGTTCTGGGCAGCACCCTTCTGGATGAGGTGACGCTGGTGGGACGCCAGCGCGCGCCCTTCCGGAAGGTGATTGCCTGCTTCATCGCCGAGGTGAAGGCTCGCGCCGAGCAGCAGGCGGATGCGGACATCACCGCCGTGGTGCATGGACGCCCGGTGCATTTCGTGGATGGTGACCCGGAGGGTGACAGAGCCGCCGAAGACGCCCTGCGAGAGATCGGCCATTCCATCGGCTTTCGCGATATTCTCTTCCAGTATGAGCCCATCGCTGCCGCGATGGATTATGAGCAGCAGATCAATCACGAGGAAATCGCGCTGATCGCCGATATTGGCGGCGGTACATCGGATTTCTCGCTCGTGCGCATCAGCCCGGAGCGACGCCATGCGGCAGACCGCGCCGGCGATATTCTGGCCAATGATGGCGTACGCATTGGCGGCACCGATTTCGACCGGGTGCTGAGTCTGGCCACCCTCATGCCCTTGCTGGGCTATGGCACCGCCATGAAGCGCGCCGGCCTGAATGTGCCCTCCGGCTATTATCATGACCTGGCCAGTTGGCATTCCATCAACCGCATCTATGATCCCAAGGTGATGCGGGAGCTGCGCGAGGTGCGGCGCGAGGCGCAGGCTCCCGAGCGGCTGGAGCGGCTGATTCAGGTGATCGAGGAGCGCCGGGGCCATGCACTGGCCGGCGATGTGGAAGCCGCCAAGATCGCCTTGGCCGCCACGCCGGAAACGCAGATCCCCCTAGGCTGGATGGAACGCGACCTGACCCTGGGCCTGAACCGCACCGAACTGGCCGAGGTCACCGCCCTTCTGGCCGAGCGCATTGCCGGGCGCATTGACAGCCTGCTGCAACAGGCGGGCCTGAAGCGCGAGAATGTGGATGCGCTCTTCCTGACGGGCGGCTCCACCCGGCTGGCCCATGTGCGCCATGCCATTGTGAGCACGCTGGGCGAGGCCCGCGTGGTGGAAGGTGACACTTTCGGCTCTGTCGGTGTCGGCCTCACCATTGATGCACGCCGGCATTTCGGCTGAGGTGCATGGTGCCCTGAAAGTCTCCTGAAACGAAAAAGGCGCAGCCACCCGGCCGCGCCTTTTCCAGTTGTTCGCCTTGTCTGTCCGTTTGCGAAGGCGCCTCAGGCCGGCGCGCCTTCCTGCAACAGTTTCCAGCTGATGGAATCCAGCAGCGCCTCGAAGGAGGCGTCTATTATGTTGGCGGAGACCCCAACCGTGGTCCAACGCTGGCCGGTTTCGTCGGCGCATTCCACCAGCACGCGCGTCACCGCCTCGGTGCCGCCATTCAGCACCCGCACCCGGTAATCCGTGAGCCGCAGGCCGGAGATATAAGGCTGGTATTTGCCCAGATCCTTGCGCAGCGCCACATCCAACGCATTCACCGGGCCATTGCCCTCAGCGGCGGAGATGAAGGTCTGCCCTTCCACCTCGACCTTCACGATAGCCTCGGCCACGGTGATCAGCTCACCCCTGGCATTGTAGCGACGCTCCACATTCACGCTGAAGCGCTCCACATTGAAATAGTCCGGCACCTCGCCCAGCACCCGGCGGGCCAGCAGCGCGAAGGAGGCATCCGCCGCTTCATAGCTGTAGCCCAGCGCCTCGCGTTGCTTCACATCCTCCAGTAGGCGGGAGAGACGCGGATCCTCCTTGTCCATCTCCACGCCCAGCCGCTCCAGTTCGGCCAGCACATTTGATTTTCCAGCCTGATCGGACACCAGAAGCCTGCGCCGGTTGCCCACTGCTTCCGGCGGCACATGCTCATAGGTGCTCGGGTCTTTCAGGATGGCCGAGGCATGAATGCCGGCCTTGGTGGCGAAAGCGCTGTCGCCCACATAGGGGGCGTGGCGGTCCGGCGCGCGGTTGAGCATCTCGTCCAGTGCGCGGGAGACATGCACCAGTTCACCCAGCCCCTGCTTCGAGATGCCGATATCGAAACGCGCGGCATAATCCTGCTTCAGCAACAAGGTGGGGATGATGGAGCACAGATTGGCATTGCCGCAGCGTTCACCCAGACCATTCAGCGTGCCCTGAATCTGCCGCGCACCGGCCCGCACCGCCGCCAGTGAATTGGCCACGGCCTGCTCGGTATCATTGTGAGCGTGAATGCCCAGATTGTCGCCCGGCACCACACGGGCCACATCGCGCACAATCTCTTCCACCTCATGCGGCAGAGTGCCGCCATTGGTGTCGCACAGCACCACCCAGCGCGCGCCGGCCTCATGGGCCGCCTTCACGCAGGCGAGCGCATAGTCGCGGTTTTCCTTGTAGCCATCGAAGAAGTGCTCGCAATCCACCATGGCCTCGCGCCCGGCGGCCACGGCCGCCTTCACGCTGTCGCGGATGCAATCGAGATTTTCCTCCTGCGTGGCCCCCAGCGCCACTTCCACCTGCCAGGCGGAAGATTTGGCCACATAGCAGATGGCATCGGCCTTCGCCCCGATCAGCGCCGCCACGCCGGGATCATTCGAGGCGGAGCGGCCGGGACGCCGGGTCATACCGAAGGCGGAAAGGCGCGCGCGCATGGCGGGCGGGGCCTCGAAAAGCTGGGTGTCTGTGGGGTTCGCACCGGGATAGCCGCCCTCCACATAATCCACCCCCAGCTGATCCAGCAGGGCGATCACCTTCTGCTTGTCCGCCAGGGTGAAGGCCACCCCATTGGTCTGCGCCCCGTCACGCAGGGTGGTGTCATACAGAAACAGGCGTTCTTTCAGAGCCATCTTAACAGCCTTCCCGCCTTATCGCAGGCGCCGGTCTTCCCGGCACTTACCGGGTGAGGGACCTTCCGGCCACCCTACCCGCTGCGACACAGGCCCTTCACTCCATATGCGGCCGGGCCGCATGATCTTTCACCCGTCCGGGCTGAGGCCGGGCCTCAGTGCAGCCGCGTCTGTTCTTCAGAAGGCTGCGCCAACGCCTTCTTCATGCTGGTATTGGCCAGCCAGACATCCCCGCGCGAAACCGAATTGCGCTGCTGGGGCACATAGCCGCGATGTTGGAAGAAGCCGAGAGCACTGTCGCTGGCATCCACGCTCATCTGTGTGGTGCCACGCGCACGGGCCAGCGTTTCCGCCGCATCGCACAGCGCTGCGCCCACACCGGAGCCCGCCGCCTGCGGAGCGACATAGAGCATCTCGATCTGCGCGTTATCCTTCACCGCCACGAAGCCGGCCGGCGCGCCATCACAGCTGGCGATGAGGGTGAGAAGAGCGGAGAGCTTCTCGCCAAAGGCCACCTCGTCATCGGCTGCGGCAGACCACGCCTCCTGCTGGTCGAGGTCATAATCATCACCCGTGAGTTCCGCGATGGACGCCCGGAACAGCGCCGCCAGAACCGGCGCATCCGTGGGCAGGAAGGGGCGCAGTGCAATCCGCTGCTTTTTGCCATGCATGCTCATCGCGCCACCTCCCAGCTCGTGGTGCCATCCTTGTTGTCCATCAGCACGATGCCCTGGGCCGCCAGTTCCTCGCGGATCTGGTCTGCGCGCTTGAAATCGCGCGCCTTGCGGGCGGCGAGGCGCTCTTCCACCAGTGTGGAAATCACGCCCTCATCCAGAGAGACCGCCTCACGGGCCCGGGCGCGCCAGGCGCTTTCCGTCTCGCCCAGCAGCCCCATGAGATTGGCCGCCCCCTTAAAGCGGCGACGCAGCGTCGTAGAGCTTTCCGCATGCTCGGCCACATCCGCCAGATGGTGCAGATGCGCGATGGCGGAAGGGCTGTTGAGATCATCGCTCAGCCGCTCGGCGATTTCATGCGCGAAGGGATTATCCTCGCCGCAATCGGCCTCCAGATCGCCGATCACGCGATACCATTTGTCCAGCGTGCGGGCGGCAAGGCCCAGCCCCTGCCGGGTCCAGTTGATGGGCTGGCGATAATGGGTGGAGAGCATGGCAAGGCGCAGCACCTCGCCCGGCCATTCCTGCAACAGCTCGCGAATGGTGACGAAGTTGCCGAGCGATTTCGACATCTTCTCGCCTTCCAGCATCAGGAAGCCATTATGTACCCAAGTCTGCGCCATCATGCCCGAGTGGAATGCGCAGCGCGATTGCGCGATCTCGTTCTCATGGTGGGGAAACACCAGATCAATGCCGCCGCCATGAATATCGAAGGTCTCACCCAGATGCTTCCAACTCATGGCAGAGCACTCGATATGCCAGCCCGGCCGCCCCGGCGTCTGGATACCGCAGGGCGAAGGCCAGCCCGGCACGCCGGCATCAGAAGGCTTCCACAGCACGAAATCCATCGGGTCGCGTTTGTAGGGAGCCACATCCACGCGCGCGCCGTTGATCATCTCGTCCAGTGGGCGACGCGAAAGCTGCCCATAATCCGGCATGGAGGGCACATCGAACAGCACATGCTCCTCCGCCACATAGGCATGACCGGAGGCCACCAGCCGCTCGATGATGGCGTGCATCTCCTCGATATGCTCGGTGGCGCGCGGCTCCACGGTGGGGGGCAGGCAGTTGAGCGCCGCCGTATCCTCGCGGAACCAGCGATAGGTTTCCTCGGTCAGGTCGCGGATTTTGATGCCGCGTTCGGCCGCACGGGCGTTGATCTTGTCATCCACATCCGTGATGTTGCGGACATATTTGACATGCTCCGCCCCATAGATACGCCGCAGCAGGCGGAACAGCACGTCGAACACGATGACCGGCCGCGCATTGCCGATATGGGCATGGTCATAAACCGTGGGCCCGCACACATACATGCGCACATTGGCCGGATCGAGCGGACGAAGGGCATCCTTCGATCGCGTCAGGGTGTTGTGAAGCCGCAGCTCCATGGATCGCTCCGCTCGCTTGAGGCCGCTTGCCGCGCACCTTGTCATTCCGTGGCGAACGCGCCCTCTCGGGAAGGTTCACCCTCATATGCCTGCCGCCAGAAAACAGGGCACGCCCTTCACACGGGAGGGGCACAGCTCTGAAGGGCAGGCAGGCACAAACGCTCACATGCCGGTCCACCGGCCGTGGCGTCCAGATCCTTCAATGTCGAGGGTGCAGCAAAGGACGGCCGCGGCCAGCTTCTGGGGCTAACCGCAAATAATCGGCGCACAAATGCCGAAAGATGAAAAAAGACCGTTCATGGCGCGGACAATGGTTCGCCTATGCCCGCCCGTCAAGGCTTTTTGGCATGAGTCTATCATCATGGCGTCATGGACATGGCCCTGCCCCAAAGCGGCATCGGGCTCATCGGACCTGTCCTGCCCTCTCCACTGCCCCCCTCACCCTCACTCCAGATAATCGGCGCAGCGCGGCACTTCACCCGCACCGCCCCACGGCATGATGGCCACGGTGGAGGTGGAATTTTTCGGGCTGCCATCCACAAGCTTGTCTGAATAGACCAGATAGACCAGCACATTACGCTTGGTGTCACAGCCCCGCACGATCTGCATCTTCTTGAAGAGCATCGAGCGGCTCTGGCGGAACACCACATCGCCCTGACTGAACTTCTCCTTGAAGCGGATCGGCCCCACCTGACGGCAGGCCAGAGAGATATCGGATACCTCTTCCGCCACGCCGAACATGCCGGAAACCCCGCCCTTTTCAGGCAGGGTGTAATGGCATGCCACGCCTTCCACATCCGGATCATCGATGCCGTAGACGACCAGCTTGTCATCTGGGGTCATGAATTTCCACACAGTGGATTTCTTGAAGATCACATCCGGCTCGGCCGCCTGTGCGCCCATGGCGCTGCCCGCCACAGCACCGGCCAGCGCCAAAAGGCACGCCCCCACACGCAACATGGCCGGGCTGAAGGACATGCCAAAAAACGTGAAAGCTGAAAGAGACATGTGGTTGGGGAAAGACATGCGGTTCATCCTCCGGTCCGCTTTCATATGGTCCCGGCATTGCGACAGAAAAGCCCCGAAGGGCGCAGCACCCCGGCAAAATGCCCGCCATCATCGCGCTTTCTGCAATCAGGTGCATGATATGATTGACGAAAGCCGCAAAGACATGACACGCCATAGCAAAAGCAGCCGACTCCCCCCTTGCTTGCCCGGTGGAGGATCGCGCGATGCCCCGCATGGCGGGCTGCAAGGAGTATCGTCATGGACACCACCCGCCGTCGCTTCATCAGCGCCACCACAGCCGCGCTTGCCGGCAGCGCCGTCAGCACCGCCCCGCTTGGCGCCGCCCTTGCCGCACCCGCCGTGGTGAGTGGCCAGCCGGATATTCGCTGGCGCATGACCTCATCCTTCCCCCGGCAACTCGATTCGATTTATGGCGCAGCCCAAATGCTGGCGCGTTATGTGAACGAAGCGACAGACGGACATTTCCAGATCCAGACCTTCCCGGCCGGCGAAATTGTGCCCGGCATGCAGGCGCTGGATGCGGTGTCTTCCGGGGCGGTGGAATGCGCGCAGAGCTCCACCTATTTCTTCACCGGCAAGAACCCCGCGCTCGCCTTCGGCACCGGCGTGCCCTTTGGCTTCAATACGCGCCAGCAGATGTCGTGGTGGAATTTCGGCGGCGGCGGGGAGATCATCAATGACATCCTCCAGCGCTACAAGGTTCTAGCCATTCCGGCGGGCAATTCCGGGTGCCAGATGGGCGGCTTCTTCCGCAAGCCACTGGAAACGATGGATGATTTGAAGGGCCTGAAGTTCCGCATTGCCGGGCTGGGTGGCGAGGTTCTGGCGCGGCTGGGCGTTGTGCCACAGCAAGTGCCCCCCGGCGATGTCTATGCGGCGCTGGAGCGTGGCACCATTGATGCCGCCGAATTTGTCGGCCCCTATGATGACGAGAAGTTCGGCCTCGTGCGGGTAGCGAAATATTATTACTATCCCGGCTGGTGGGAAGGCGGCGCGCTGCTACATCTTCTGGTGAATCAGGACCATTGGGTCAGCCTGCCGAAAAACTACCAGACCATTCTGCGTCTGGCCTGCGCCGCCGCGGACAACTGGATGCTGGAGAAATATGATTCGGTGAACCCGCCTGCCCTGCGCCGTCTGGTGCAGCAGGGTGCGGAACTGCGGCCCTTCCCGCCCGTCATCATGGAAGCGGCCTACAAAGCCGCCCAATCGCTCTATACCGAGCTTTCGGCCCAGAATGCGGATTTCCGCAAGGCGTGGGATTCCATGAAGACCATTCGCAATGAGCAACTGGTATGGATGCAGATCGGCGAATATGCCTTTGACAGCTTCAACCTGCGCACCCGCGGCAAATGACAGCCCGCGCCGCTCCGGTGCCGTGATGTTTCGTTGCAATGGTGTTTCAATGCAGGCTTTCTGCAATCGGGCTGCTGTGGCATGAAACACGGACATTCCTTAGTTTCGTCATCATTTCCAGCCGACAAAACGCTATAGATGCAAACTCTGCCGGTTGTGGCTGCGCCCCTTGAACCGCAGCGCTGGACCCAAGAAGGTTGAGGATGGGATTTTCGCGACGCTTCGCCCCCCACTGGGGCATTTCCTTCGACACCCGCATGGGGCCTCATATGGGCGCCATGGCCCGCGCGCTGTGCGACAGGCTGGCGCAGGGTGCCGGGCGCGGTCTCGTCATTGCCGGCTTCTCCCTCGCGGGCCTCGCCTTTTCCGCCCCGGCCATGGCGCAGGGTGCAAGCTGCGCCCAGCTTGAGGCTTCCCTTGCCGCGCTGGACCGGGGCTCCGATTCCTGGGCCGCGCGCCAGAACACCATTGCCCGGCAGCGCGCAGAGCTCTCCAACCTCACCTCCCGCGCCCGCTCCATGGGTTGTGACAAGCCACGCGGCTTCCTGATTTTTCAGGGCCCCTCGCGCCCTCCCCAGTGCGACCAGATCGACGACCAGATCTCCCGCCTGCGGTCCTCCATTGCCGGACAGGAACAGGGCAGCTCCAGCCAGGCCAACCAGCGCAAGGCGCTCATTCTGGCACTGGCGCAGAACAATTGCGGCCAGCAATATACCAATGCCGTGCGCCGCAACGCCCCGGCCCAGCCGCAGCGCCCGCGCAATTTCCTTGAAAGCATCTTCGGCACTCCGATGCAGAGCGCGCCGGATGACACTGTTCCCGATGTCGATCTGTCTGCCGTGGAACCATCCCGCAGCGGCGGCGGCTCACGCACCGTATGCGTGCGCACCTGTGACGGTTTCTTCTTTCCGCTCTCCACCGGCTCCAACCCGAGCCGCTATTTCTCGGAAGAGCAGTTGTGCCAGCGCCTGTGTCCGGCGACGGAGACCCGTCTCTATACCTATTCGGGCGGCGATATCCGCACAGGCGTCAGCATGAGTGGCGAAAGCTACATGTCTCTGCCCAACGCCCTGCGCTACCGCAAGGAACTGGTGCAGGATTGCTCCTGCCGCGCCCCCGGCCAGAGCTGGGCGCAGGCCCTGCAGGGCATCGAGGACCAGACCACCCTGCGCAAGGGCGATATTCTGGTGACCGAGCAGCAGGCGCGGGAAATGTCCCAGCCCAAGCTCACGCCCCAGCAGGCTGAAAAGGCCGAGAAGGAACAGTTGGATCGCCACGGCTCCATTACCGCCACGGCCAGCGCCCCGCTCGCGCCCGCTGCCGAGCAGCCCGGCCAGCGCCCGGTGCGCATCATCCCCCTGCCGCGCTCGCGCAATGCCCAGCAAAAGCCAGAGCCCTTCGGCGAAGCCGCCGACACGACGGCTTCGGATTCCACGGATTGAGCTGGCGACCGCCTACACGGAAGCGAACATTACAAAGACAAAAGCCGGGCCCTGCGCCCGGCTTTTTCATATCTGGCTCCCCGCTGCCCCGCCTCACCCACCCTGTGGCGGGCGCACCGGCAGCACGGAAAGACGGTAGCCCGCGCTGTGGGCATCGGCATAGCCTTCCAGAAACTCGAAATAATAGAACATGCCCGGCACAAAGGCCGTGGTGGTCCAGAATTTGGCCCCCTCGCCATTATCCGAAGCTGGAATGGCGGGGAAAATGGTGGTGTCAATCTTCGGCCCCGCACAACTATCGCGCGCCAGCGTCTCCAACTCCGGCCCCGTGGGCACGCGCCAGCCCGGCCCCAGCCTGGCGGTCGCTTCCCCGGCCTGCTGCTGGTTCAGCATGTCCGGCTCGCCGGTACAGCTTTTGTTGGCAGCGTGCCATGTCATGCCCAAGGCACAGCGCTTCCATGTGAGGCCGGTTTTGCGGTCTGTCACCTCATCGCCCTGCACGCTGAAACCGACTCCAGCAGGAGTCTCGCACGCCAGAACAGCCCGGGCACACAACAGGGAGAGAACAGGCGCACCTGCAAGAATCAACGCACGCACAAGGCCAGACAGGTTGTGCCGGCAGGTGGGCAGGAGAACAGGCGAAACAAGTGACATGAGGCAGACTCCGCTAAAGCCCCCCATTGCCGCCCATGCATGGTGAGAAGATGGCGCCCGGCCAAGGTGGGCACCCTTCTACACATCTAGTCTGCCCTATCCCGCCTGCCCCTGAAGCCGCGCCTGCACCCGTGCGCGCCCCATGACAGGCAGCAGCCGCGCCAGTTCAGGGCCGGATTCACGGCCCGTCAGCGCCAGCCTCAGCGGATGGAACAAAGCCCGCCCCTTGCGACCTGTCGCGGCTTTCACGGCAGGCATCCACGCGCCATAGGTTTCGCCATCCCACGGCTCGGCTGGCAGCAGGGCCGCGGCCTGGGCGAGAAAATCCGCATCTTCCGGCGCAATCACGCCTTCGCGCACGCTGGCGCAAATCGCCCACCATTCCGCAGCATCGGCGAAGGTGGAAAGATTGCCCCGCACCGCTTCCCAAAAAGCCGCACCGCCTTCGATACCGGCCTCATGCAACCGCATCTCCACGGACTGGAAAGGCAAGCCGTGAAGCGTGCGCGCCGTCAGGCCCGCCACTTCTTCGGGATCGAACCGGGCCGGGGCGCGGGAGATGCCGGAAAGGTCCACTCGCTCCGCCAGTTCCTCCAGACTTTCCACCGGCTGAAGGGCCTGTGAGGTGCCGACCAGAACTGCAGTTGCGGCCACGGCCAGCGCTTCCTGCCCCTCATCACGCAAGGCGCGCAGGGAGAGATGGCCGAGACGCTTGGACAACCCCTCGCCATTCGGCAGCACCAGCAGATTGTGATGCGCAAAGCGCGGTGCCTGTCCGCCCAGCGCCTCGGCAATCTCGATCTGCACGGCAGTGTTGGTCACATGGTCTTCGCCGCGCACCACATCGGTGACGCCCATCTCCAGATCATCCACCACGGAAGGCAGCGTATAGAGAAAGGAGCCATCCTCCCGCACCAGAACCGGATCGGACAGATTGCTGGTATCGACATGCTGCGGGCCGCGTACGCCATCATCCCACTCCACTACCTTGTGCGCGAGGCGGAAACGCCAGTGTGGCTTGCGGCCCTCGGCCTCCAGCCGGGCGCGGGCGGCCTCATCCAGCGTCAGCGCCGCGCGGTCATAAACCGGCGGCAGGCCGCGTGCGCGCTGCAGCCGGCGCTTGCGCTCCAGCTCCTCCTCCGTCTCATAAGCGGGATAGAGACGGCCGGCCGCCTTCAACTTTTGTGCTGCGATTTCATAAAGCGCCAGCCGCGCCGACTGGCGGAAGGTGACATCCGGCGCAATTCCCAGCCAGGCCAGATCCGCCCCGATAGCCGCGGCATATTCCTCACGCGAACGCGCCAGATCCGTATCATCCAGACGCTGAATGAAGAGGCCACCAGCGCGCCGCGCCAGCAAGGCGTTCAGCAGCGCCGTGCGGGCATTGCCCACATGCAGAAAGCCGGTGGGGGACGGAGCGAAACGAAAAACGGGTCGGGTAGAGGAATGCTGGGACATGATCATGGCCATAGAGCATTTTCACCCACTCTTGAAACCCGAAAATGCAACCTTGCCCCGCCCGAACAGAAAAGGGCGACCCGCAGGCCGCCCGATCGGTACAAAGATGAGCCGGCCTGCACCCGTTGGTGCTGGGTGCAGGCCATGTCAGCAAGAGACCGCTCATGTCACATGAACAGCGCATAGCAGAGAAAGTGTCAGCGCTGCGGCCCTCTCTGGCCCGGCTGATGCTGCCCGGGCCTCTGCTGGCTGGGGCCTCCCTTGCCTTGTTGCTGCGGTTTGCCCGGCCCCTTCTGCATCTGGCCAGGCTGGCCTGCAGGCCCTAGCGCATTCGCTGGCCTGGCATTTGGAGGTCTTGCGTTGGGCCCAGCACCCGGCTTCGCACCTGGGGAGCCACCAGGAACCATGGCTCCACCCGATGGTTTGCCCGGCCCACCGGCAGATGGCGGCTTCACCTGTCCACCCACACCCTGTCCACCCGGACGCCCACCGGGAGGCATCTGTCCGCCCGGCTTCGGCCCACCGGGATAAGGCTGCCCCGCAGCTGGTGGACGATCTGCATGACCCGGCCCACCGGGGCCACCCGGACGCGGACCAGCTCCGGGACCGGGAGGATAATAACCCGGTCCACCAGGCCTGCCCCCACCCACATGGGGTGGCGGCTTGTAACCCGGTTTCCACCAGCCGACAGGACGTGGACCGGGCGGAGGCGCATGCCAACCCGGACGAGGATGCGGCGTATAGGCATACCAGCGTGCGCGCTGCGCATACCAAGGCCGGCCGACATAATAGCGGTTCCAGTAATCTGCGGCGGCGAAGGCCACAATGGGAATGCCAATGGCCGCCAACCCCCAATCCGGCACAACAGCCGTCTGTCCCTGGCGCACGGTGGCCAGATAGGTGCTGTAGACCCAGCCGCGCAAACCACCCCAGTTCACATCGCACCAGGACTCATCCTGAAGACAGCCCTCTATGGTGAGAGGCGCGCCACGGGGAATGACCCCTGCGGACGGATAGGCCGTATCCGGCCCCGTACGCAGGTTCACATTAGCGGTGGCGTAACCCGGCGCACCAGCCTGAGCCACGCTGACGCTGGCCACCGCAAGGCCCGCGATGACGCTGACCGTTTGCAGCATCTTCATGAACAGCCTCTCTTTCCTGCCAACAAATGTACCCGCCCTCAGGCAGCGCTTATTTATTTGATGTGGGAAGCGTGAAATTTTGCAGGCCAAACAAGGGCATCAATACGTCAGGAGACCGTGAAGGGAATGATATCCCGCACATTCTCATCAATATGGATATCCCGATCCAGCGGAGGAAAGGCCCGCAGGTCACAATCGCGTCGCGGGCAGATACGGCAGGAGACGCCAAGATGCGCCACCGGCGCTGATTTCAGATCAATACCATCAGCATAGACAATATCATGCGCGAACGCGATCTCGCAGCCCAGCCCGAAGGCGAAAGCCCGTGTGGGGCGTCCATATTGCTGGGCCGGCACCGCCATGGCGCGGGCAATACCGATATAGCGCACACCATCCGGCATCTCGCCCAGTTGCACCAGCGTGCGCCCCGGCATCTCGAACGCCTCATGCACATTCCACGCCGCACAGGCCCCGCCATGGCGGGCGAACTGGAAACGCGTAGCCGAATGCCGCTTGATGATGTTTCCGGCCCTGTCCACCTTGGCGAAATAGAAGGGCACCCCTTTCGCTCCCGGCCGTTGCAGGGTGGAAAGACGATGGCACACCTGCTCCAGACTCGCCCCGGTTTCCAGCACCAGCCGGTCCAGATCATGCCGCAGACGCCGGGCCAGTTCCTGAAACGGGCGATAGGGCAGCATGGCCGCGCCAGCGAAATAATTAAACAGGGCCAGACGGCAGATTTCTGCTGCGGTTTCGCTGCGAAATCCGCCAGATGTCACGCTTTCCGCCACCAGCCCGGCATGTTCGAGCTGGGCGATGGTGGCCGCCATACGAAACGCGCGGGTGGAGGCACCCAATGTGCCCGAAAGCACCAGCCGTCGCGAGCGCGGATCAAACCGGGAGAGTGGAAGGGCCGGGTCCGAAACGCTGACATCCACCGTCACCCCATGGTGATGAGCTAAGTGGGTGCGGAAAGCCTGCACCGGATCTGCACCATCCAGAATGCCCAGATCATTGGCGAAGCTCTCCGCTACCCGGTCTAGCGCATCCACATAATTGTCTATGTAATGGAAGAAATCGCGCACTTCCTCATAGGGAATGAGGCGCGCTTCCGTGCCGCCCCGGGCTTCCCCGACGGCCAGCATGTCATCAATGGAGGCTCGCCACTCCGTATTGCGCCGCACCGCCACATGCATGCGCAGAAAGGCATGGGCGAAGGCCGGAGAGAGATTCGCCACCGCCTTCACATCCTGAAGGCCCAACCCCAGATCGCTGAAAAAGGGGTCCGCCGCAACCTCCCTCAGATCCGCAACCAGCCGATCCAGATCTTCCGCCCCGAAGGAGGTGATATCGACCGCAAACGCGCGCGAAATGGCGATGAGAATGGAGGCCGTAAGCGGGCGCTGATTGCTCTCGATCTGATTCACATAGGAGGGCGAAATACCGAGGCGCTGGGCCAGCTCCGTCTGTTTCAGGCCTTCTTTTTCCCGCAGCCGACGCACCGCATGGCCGGCATAAATCTTCTGACGAACCGACATGCAACGCCCACTCCCCCGGCTCCAGCCCCTGCCTCGACATGCCGCACACCCATTGCGTGCAACATGTTGCGCAATACTCTTGCGCAAAGCGGGCCGTGCTGCGACATTTTTACACAAGACGCGTTTTTCAGTATTGTAAATTTTTCACAAATTACAATGCAAAACTTTTACACATTCAAATTCGCATCGCGGGCTGATAGCGAAATTTGCAAACATAATGTGCGGGGGGAAATGCACAGGCAGCCCGGGCGAACCGGTCACCTGTTTTATTCCTGCACAGTCCACTTCACCCCGGAATAAAGGCACGTGGCATGAAATCAGTTCTCGAAGAGCTTGAAAGCCGGCGCGAGGTCGCGCGCCTGGGCGGCGGTGAAAAGCGCATTGCGGCCCAGCACAAGCGTGGCAAGCTCACCGCGCGTGAGCGTATCGAACTGCTGCTCGATCGCGGGACGTTCGAAGAATATGACACCTTCGTCCAGCATCGCTGTGTCGATTTCGGCATGGAGAAGCAGAAGATCTCCGGCGATGGCGTCGTGACCGGCTGGGGCACGGTGAATGGCCGCAAGGTGTTTGTTTTCGCGAAGGACTTCACCGTGTTCGGCGGTTCGCTCTCTGAGGAGCACGCCCGCAAGATCACCAAGATCCAGGACATGGCGCTGAAGACCCGCGCCCCCATCATCGGCCTGTTCGATGCCGGTGGCGCGCGCATCCAGGAAGGCGTGGCGGCGCTGGGCGGCTATGGCGAAGTGTTCAAGCGCAATGTGCTGGCTTCCGGTGTCATTCCGCAGATCTCGCTCATCATGGGCCCCTGCGCGGGCGGCGATGTGTATTCGCCAGCCATGACGGACTTCATCTTCATGGTGCGCGACACGAGCTACATGTTCGTGACCGGGCCGGACGTGGTGAAGACCGTGACCAATGAGACCGTCACCTCGGAAGAGCTGGGCGGGGCCAAGGTCCACACCTCCAAATCCTCGGTGGCTGATGGCGCGTTTGAAAACGATGTCGAGATGCTGCTGGAGACCCGTCGCCTCATCGATTTCCTGCCTGCCAACAATCAGGAAGGCGTGCCCACCTGGCCCTCTTTCGACGAGCCCGGCCGTTATGATGAGAGCCTTGATACGCTTGTGCCGGACAATCCGAACAAGCCCTATGACATCAAGGAACTGATCCTGAAGGTCGTCGATGAAGGCGATTTTTTCGAGATCCAGGCCGCCTATGCCCGCAATATCGTGACCGGCTTCGGCCGTATCGAGGGGCGCACGGTGGGCTTCGTCGCCAACCAGCCCATGGTGCTGGCCGGCGTGCTCGATTCCGACGCCTCCCGCAAGGCGGCCCGCTTCGTGCGCTTCTGCGATTCCTTCGAGATTCCGATTGTCACCTTCGTGGACGTGCCCGGCTTCCTGCCCGGCACCGCGCAGGAATATGGCGGCCTCATCAAGCATGGCGCCAAGCTGCTGTTCGCCTATTCGCAGGCCACCGTGCCCCTGGTCACCGTCATCACCCGCAAGGCCTTTGGCGGCGCGTATGACGTAATGGCCTCCAAACATGTCGGCGCGGACGTCAACTATGCCTGGCCCACGGCCCAGATCGCCGTGATGGGTGCGAAGGGCGCGGTGGAGATCATCTTCCGTCAGGATATGGATGATCCTGAAAAGATCGCCGCCCAGACCAAGAATTATGAAAACCGCTTCCTCTCGCCCTTCGTGGCGGCCGAGCGGGGCTTCATTGATGAGGTCATCACCCCGCGCTCCACGCGCCGTCGCCTTGCCCGCGCGCTGGCCATGCTTCGCACCAAGAAGCTGGAACAGCCCGCCCGCAAGCATGACAACATGCCGCTGTGATCCGCGCCGCCGGGAGCATCGCTCCCGGCCCGGCCATGCCCGCCGCGCTGCCAGGGTGGCTGCAGGGCGGGAGAGCCAAGGTAACTGAGACATTCGGCGCCTGAGGCGCAGGAGAAACTGATATGTTCTCGAAAATCCTGATCGCTAACCGAGGCGAAATCGCCTGCCGCGTCATCAAAACCGCGCGCAAGATGGGCATCAAGACCGTGGCCGTCTATTCCGAGGCGGACAAGGATGCCCTGCATGTGAAAATGGCGGATGAGGCCGTGTTCCTCGGCCCGCCCCCGGCTGCACAATCCTATCTGCTGGCCGACAAGATCATCGAGGCCTGCAAGGCCACCGGCGCGGAAGCCGTGCACCCCGGCTATGGCTTCCTCTCCGAGCGCGCCTCCTTCGCGCAGGCGCTGGCGGAAGCTGGCATCATCTTCATCGGTCCCAACCCGCACGCCATTGAGGCGATGGGTGACAAGATCGAATCCAAGAAGGCCGCAGCCGCAGCCAAGGTTTCCACCGTGCCCGGCTATCTGGGTGAGATCGCCAATGGCGAGGAAGCCGCCAAGATCGCCGATGAGATCGGCTATCCGGTGATGATCAAGGCCTCCGCCGGCGGCGGCGGCAAGGGCATGCGTATCGCCTATAGTCGCGATGAAGTGCAGGACGGCTTTGATCGCTCGAAGTCGGAAGCCAAGTCTTCCTTCGGCGACGACCGCATGTTCGTGGAAAAGTTCATCGTCGATCCTCGCCATATCGAAATTCAGGTGCTTGGCGACAAGCATGGCAATGTCATCTATCTGGGCGAGCGTGAGTGTTCCATCCAGCGCCGCAACCAGAAGGTTGTCGAGGAGGCCCCCTCCCCGCTGCTGGATGAGGCCACCCGCAAGAAGATGGGCGAGCAGGCTGTCGCGCTGGCCAAAGCCGTGGGCTATGACAGCGCTGGCACGGTGGAATTCGTCGCCGGTCAGGACAAGAGCTTCTACTTTCTGGAGATGAACACCCGCCTGCAGGTGGAGCATCCCGTCACCGAGCTCATCACCGGCATTGATCTGGTGGAGCAGATGATCCGCGTGGCGGCGGGTGAGCCCCTCACCATGACGCAGGATGATGTGAAGCTGACCGGCTGGGCTGTTGAAAGCCGCATCTATGCGGAAGACCCCTACCGCAACTTCCTGCCCTCCACGGGCCGCCTCGTGCGCTATCGTCCGCCGGCGGAAGGCCATATCGGCCCCATCACCGTGCGCAATGACACCGGCGTATATGAAGGTGGCGAAATCTCCATCTTCTATGATCCGATGATCGCCAAGCTGGTGACCCACGCCCCCACCCGCGCCATGGCCATTGAGGCTCAGGCCGATGCGCTGGACGCCTTCGCCATTGAGGGCATCGGCCACAACATCCCCTTCCTCTCGGCCCTGATGGCGCATCCGCGCTGGCAGTCCGGCAACCTGTCCACCGGCTTCATTGCCGAGGAATATCCGGACGGCTTCTTCCCGCGCGCACCGGAAGGTGAGTTGGTGCACTATCTGGCCGCCGTGGCCGGTGTGGTCGACCACATCAAGAACACCCGCAAGCGCCAGATCTCCGGCCAGACCTCCGGTGTGCCGGTGGCCTTTTCCAAGCGCCGCATCGTCAATCTCACGGCGGGCGAGGATATCATCTCCGTGCCGTGCGAGATCGAGTCTGTAGATGGCGGCTACAAGGTCCAGATCTTCGACAAGGACGGCAATCCCGGCCATGCGCATCTGCTGCGCTCGGACTGGAAGCCGGGTGATCTGGTGTGGACCGGCACCATCGACGCCAATCAGGTGGCGATGCAGGTGCGCCCCATCTCCAATGGCGTGGCGCTGGCCCATCGCGGCATCGCCACCCATGCCAAGATCTTCACTGAGCTTTCCGCCCATCTCCAGTCGCTGATGCCGAAGAAGGAGAATGTCGGCGGCGGCAAGGAACTGCTGTGCCCCATGCCGGGCCTCGTGGTCTCCATCGCGGTGGAAGCCGGGCAGGATGTGAAGAGCGGCGAGATTCTCGCCGTGGTGGAAGCCATGAAGATGGAAAATGTGCTGCGCGCCGAGCGCGACGGCACCATCAAGGTGGTGCACGCCAAGGCTGGCGACAGCCTGGCGGTAGATGAGGTCATCCTCGAATTCGCCTGATGCCCTTCAGGTTCCAGCCCCACCCGGCCCCTTGTGGCGTCGGGTGGGGATCGGGAAAATCCGGGCTGGCTTTCCGTGCCGTGGCGCGACATGCTGCGCCCGCATTTTCCATTTTTTCCTCCCCCCACTCCGCCTGACGGAACGGGGAGACAGCCGGAGGCCGTTTCATGCGTCTGCTCTCCGCCCTGCTTGGGCGTTTTGTCGAGAAAGGCCGCCTCACGGTCATCACGGCCGATGGCGCGCGTCACAGTTTCGGCACCGGGCAGGATGGCCCCTCCGTCACCGTGCGCCTGCATGACAAAAAGCTGGAGCGGGATCTGTTCTTCAACCCAGAGCTGACCACCGCCGAAGCCTATATGGATGGCCGCCTCTCCTTCGAGGAGGGCGCGGGCGCGTTCGAGCTGCTCTCGCTGTTTTCGGTCAATCGCAAGGGACTGGCGAGTCACCCGGTGCAGAAGGCACTGCGCAAGGGCTGGCATGCCCTGCGCAAGGTTCACCAGTCCAACCCCGTGGCCAAGGCCAAATCCAACGTCTCCAGCCATTATGACCACCCGGCCGAATTCTACCGCCTGTGGCTGGATGAGACGATGACCTATAGCTGCGCCTATTTCCGCCGGCCGGATGAGCCGCTGGTGGACGCGCAGCGCAACAAGTTCCGACATATCGCTGCCAAGCTGAACATCAAGCCCGGCATGCGGGTGGCCGAAATCGGCTCCGGTTGGGGCGCGATGGCCATTTATATGGCCAAGGAATGCGGGGCGAAGGTCACCGCCATCAATGTCTCGCCCGAACAGCTGGCCGAAAGCCGCCGTCTGGCGGAGGCTGCCGGCGTGGCCGACATGATCGATTTTCGCGAGATCGATTATCGCCGCCTTGAGGGCAAGTTTGATCGCGTGCTGTCCATCGGCATGATGGAGCATGTGGGCGTGGCCCATTATGATGATTATTTCAACACCATCCGCAATCTGCTGGATGAGGGTGGCTTTGCGCTGATCCACGCCATCGGCCGCATGTCCCCGCCCGGCACCACGGCGCCCTTCATCCGCAAATATATCTTCCCCGGCGGCTACGTGCCGGCGCTCTCCGAGGTATTCGCCTCCACCGAGCGCACCCATCTGTGGGTGGATGACTGCGAAGTGCTGCGCCTGCATTATTACTGGACCATCCGCGCCTGGCGCGAGAATTTCATGGCGAAACACGCGGACGTGGAAGCCATGATGGGCCAGCGTTTCACACGCATGTGGGAATTCTACCTCGCGGCGGTGGAGCTGGGCTTCCTGCATGGCTCCAACATGGTGTTCCAGCTTCTCCTCTCCGAGAAGCGCGACGATGTGCCGGTGCTGCGCGATTACATGGTGGATGGCGAGCGCGCGCTGGCCGCCCGCCCCGGCGCATGATGATGGCGGGCCCTGTTGGATCCCGCCCAGACTATTCGCCCCCTGCGGGGCAGTGTTCCGGCATGCTTGCGCGTGCCCTTATCCACTCCGGCCGGCCTGCTGAAAAAGTCCGGCGGCTAACCCTTTCCTGCTTCTTTCCGGAGGCCCAGCCATGACCCTTCTCCCCTTTGCCACAGGCCTCGCTCCCGTTTCCCGCGAGGACTGGATGAAGCTGGTCGAAGGCGTGCTCAAGGGCGCGCCTTACGACAAAAAGCTTGTGACCCATACCTATGAGGGGCTGGCACTGGATGCGCTGCCGCCGCGCAAGCCGGAGGCTCCCATTCTGGCCGGGCGCGCGGCCGGCGCCCCTTGGGTGGTGAGCATGCGGGTGGACCAGCCGGACGCCGCCGCGGCCAGCGCCCAGGCGCTGGATGATCTGGATGGCGGGGCTTCCGGCCTCGCGCTGGTGTTTGCCTCCGCACCGCAGGCCTATGGCTTCGGCCTCCCGGAAGACGCCGATCTCGACGCCGTGCTGCAGGGCGTGATGCTCGACCTGATCGACACGCGGGTGGAAGCCGGCCACTTCGCCGGCGGCAAGGCGGCCCTTGCATTCGCCGAACTGGTGGAAAAGCGCGGTCATGATCCCAAGGCCATGTCGGTCTCCTTCGGCCTCAACCCGGTGGGTGATCTGGCCGCGACCGGCAGCCTGCCGATGACATGGGGCGAACTGGCCCAGCGCTTCAGTGCCACCTCCGCCACGCTGTTGGAAAAGGGTTTCAAGGGCCCCCTCGCCCGCGCGGATGGCGCGGTGTTCCACAGCGCCGGCGCTTCCGATGCGCAGGAACTGGCCGCAGTGCTTTCCAGCGCTGTCGCTTATCTGCGCCTGTATGCGGAAGCTGGCGTGCCACTGGAAGAGGCTGCTCCGCGCATTGAGGCCGCACTGATGGCCGATGTAAACCAAATCGCCACCATCGCCAAATTCCGCGCCATGCGTCTGCTGTGGGGCGCAGTGCTGCGCGAAACCGGTCTGCCGGAAACCCGCCTGAAGCTGCATGGCACCACGGCGTGGCGCTCCATGACCCGGCGTGATCCCTATGTGAACCTGCTGCGCACCACAGTAGCCGCCTTTGCAGCCGGCGTTGGCGGGGCCGACAGCATAACTGTTCTGCCCTTCACCCAGACACTGGGCCTGCCGGATGCTTTCGCCCGTCGCCTCGCCCGCAACACGCAGGTGATGCTGATCGAGGAATCTAATGTCCATCGCGTGGCCGATCCCGGTGCGGGTGCCGGAGCAATCGAGGACCATACTGACGGCCTCGCCGCCAAAGCGTGGGATCTGTTCCGCACCATCGAGAAGCGGGGCGGCATCGCCGCCGTGCTGGAAGATCGCTGGCTGAAGGCCGAAATCTCCGCCGTGAAGGACAAACGCGCGAAGGATGTGGCCACCCGCAAGGCGCCCATCACCGGCACATCCGAATTCCCCATTCTGGTGCAGGACATGCCGGACGTGCTGGCACCTCTGCCGGCATCCTCCGCTGTGGCCGCCGATGGCGCTCTGGAGCCCTATCGCATTTCCGAGCCCTATGAGGCCCTGCGCGACAAGGCCGAGGCTGCCACCACTGCGCCGACTGTGTTCCTCGCCACGCTGGGGCCGATTGCCGCCTTCACCGCACGCGCCACCTTCGCGAAGAATTTCTTCGAGGCGGGTGGCCTGAAGGCCGATGTGCCGAACGGCTATGCGGATCTTGATGCGATGGTTGAGGCCTTCAAGGCGGCGGGCACGCCGCTGGCCTGCCTTGCCTCCTCTGATGAGATGTATGCCGAGCAGGCTGTGGCCGCCGCCAAGGCCCTGCAGGCCGCCGGCGCAAAGGGCGTGTGGCTGGCCGGCAAGCCTTCCCCCGTTCTTGAAGCAGAACTGAAGGCTGCGGGCGTGGACGGCTTCATCTTCACCGGTTGCAATGTGCTGGAGCGCCTGGCTGCGGCGCAGGTCCTTCTCGGCCTGTGACACACAACAGGGAACCGGCGGGGTGAACCCGCCGTTTCACAGTCAGGTTCCGCACAATTCCGTTTCATCCGCGCACCCGAGATGGAGAGCGCGCCACAATTGAGATAGGATGACCCCATGAGCCGCCCGAACAGCCGCTTGCCAGCCTTCGAAAATATCGCCTGGCGCGCCCCCGATCTGGCGCAGCCGGTCGCTGAAGCCGCTGCCTGGAACACGCCGGAAGGCATTCCCGTCAAGCCCGTCTATGGCCCGGAAGATATTGCCGGCCTCGATTATATCGATACCTATCCCGGCATCGCGCCCTTCCTGCGCGGGCCCTACCCCACCATGTATGCGGTGCGTCCCTGGACCATTCGCCAGTATGCGGGCTTCTCCACCGCCGAGGATTCCAACGCCTTCTACCGCCGCAATCTGGCGGCTGGCCAGAAGGGCCTCTCCGTGGCCTTCGATCTGGCCACCCACCGCGGCTATGATTCAGACCACCCCCGCGTGGCCGGAGATGTCGGCATGGCCGGCGTGGCCATCGACTCCATCTATGACACGCGCACCCTGTTCTCCGGCATTCCGCTGGACCAGATGAGCGTGTCCATGACCATGAATGGCGCGGTGCTGCCCATTCTGGCGCTCTATGTGGTGGCCGCGGAAGAACAGGGTGTGCGGCACGACCAGCTCTCCGGCACTATTCAGAATGATATTCTGAAAGAGTTCATGGTGCGCAACACCTATATCTATCCGCCCGCGCCCTCCATGCGCATCATCTCGGATATCTTCGCCTATACCTCGAAGGAGATGCCGCGCTTCAACTCCATTTCCATCTCCGGCTACCACATGCAGGAAGCGGGCGCGACGCAGGATCTGGAGCTGGCCTATACACTGGCCGATGGCGTGGAATATGGCCGCGCCGGCATGGCCGCAGGGCTCGATATCGACAAGTTCGCCCCGCGCCTGTCCTTCTTCTGGGCCATTGGCATGAATTTCTACATGGAGGTGGCGAAGATGCGCGCCGCCCGCCTCCTGTGGAACAAGCTCATGAGCGATCTGGGCGCGAAAAACCCGAAATCCCTGCCACTGCGTACCCATTCGCAGACTTCCGGTTGGTCACTCACCGCGCAGGATGTATTTAACAATGTGATGCGCACGGCTATCGAGGCCATGGCCGCCACGCAGGGGCAGACCCAGTCTCTCCACACCAATGCGCTCGATGAGGCACTGGCCCTGCCGACGGACTTCTCTGCCCGCATCGCCCGCAACACCCAGATTCTGCTGCAGCAGGAAACCGCCACCACCCGCGAGATCGACCTGTGGGGCGGCTCCTATTATGTGGAGAAGCTGACCTACGATCTCGCCTCCAAGGCCTGGGCCCATATTCAGGAAGTGGAAGCGCTGGGCGGCATGGCCAAGGCCATTGAGGCCGGAATTCCCAAGCTGCGCATCGAAGAAGCGGCCGCCACCACACAGGCCCGCATCGACAGCGGCGCACAGACCGTGGTGGGCGTGAACAAGTTCAAGCCCGCCAAGGACCGGATCATCGACGTGCTGAAGGTGGACAACACCGCCGTGCGCGCCGCCCAGCTCGACAAGCTCAAGCGCCTGCGTGCCGAGCGCAATCAGGCGGATGTGGAGTCCGCCCTCACCGCGCTCACCAATGGCGCGGCCGGCAATGGCAACCTGCTGGAGCTGGCCATCAACGCCGCCCGCGTGAAGGCCACTGTGGGCGAAATCTCGGATGCGCTGGAGAAGGTGTTCGGCCGTCATCGTGCCGAAATCCGCGCCATTTCCGGGGTCTACAAGCGGGAGGCCAGCGCCATGAGCAACAAGGTGTCTGAAATGCAGAAGCTGGTGGAAGCCTTCGAGGAAGCCGAAGGTCGCCGCCCGCGTATCCTCGTCGCCAAGGTGGGACAGGATGGGCATGATCGCGGCCAGAAGGTGATTGCCTCCGCCTTCGCCGATCTCGGCTTTGATGTCGATATCGGCCCGCTCTTCGCCACCCCTGAGGAAGCCGCCCGGCAGGCCGTAGAAAACGACGTGCATGTGGTGGGCATTTCCTCGCTCGCCGCCGGCCATCTCACCCTTGTGCCGGCGCTGAAGGCAGCGCTCGAGGCCGAAGGCCGGGGCGATATCATGGTGGTGGTGGGTGGCGTGGTGCCGCCGCAGGATTATGACGCGCTTTATGCCGCCGGTGCGCAGGCCATCTTCCCGCCCGGCACAGTGATTGCTGATGCCGCCAAGGAACTGGTGATCGCCATTTCCGAGCGTCTGGGCCACAAGCTTCAGGCTGCCGAGTGAGCCAGCCTCACCAGCCAGAGTGATGATCGAAACGGCGGGGCTCTCCCCGCCGTTTTCCGTTCCCGGAGAGCATGATGGATGTGACACTGCGCGAGCCGGGCTCCACCTTGCGTGTGCTGGCCCCCTGCCCGCATGTTCTGGCCTTTTATGATGGCCGCAGGCCCGGCACCCGCCTTTTCAGCCATAAAGAGAACTGGCTGGATGATGGGGCCTATAGCCTCGGCATCGCCAGCTATGCGGTGCTGGATGGGGCCGAGGCGCTGGTGTTCGACACGCATCTCTCGCCCGCCCATGCACAGCTGGTGCGAGACACGCTTGAGGCGCGCGGTGTGCGCCGCATCCGCGTGGCGCTGAGCCACTGGCATGATGACCATGTCGCCGGAAATGCCGTATTTTCCGATTGCGAGATCATCGCCAATCAAGACACCGCCGCCCTGCTGTCCGAAAACCGGGAGAGGCTGGAAACCGCCTTTCCGCCCATCTGCCCGCTGGTGATGCCCAACCGTCTGTTTTCCGGCAGGCTGTCGCTCACAGTAGGCCGCCTGAGCGTGACGCTTCAGCAGATGGATATTCATACCCGCGATGGCACAGTGGCCCTGTTGCCTGATGGGCTGATACTGGCCGGTGATGTGCTGGAAGACCCGACCCCCTATGTGGATGAACCGGAGCGGCTGGCCACGCATCTGCGCGGGCTGGAGCATCTGGCCGCCTTGCAGCCGCACCACATTCTGCCCGCCCATGGGGATGAGGCAATGATTGCAGCCGGTGGCTATGGCCCCGCTCTCATCACCGCCAACCGGATCTATCTGGAAAGACTGCTGCGCTTGAAGCAGGAGCCGGAGCGGGTGCATCTGCCCCTGTCAGATTTCGCGGCGGACGCCTTCGCCACCGGGGCGCTGCACCCCTTCGCGCCTTATGAGGAGGTGCACCGGCAGAATGTGGCGCGTGTGCTGGCCGTTCAGAATGCAGCCTGAAGTGTCTGAGAGCGGGAGCCGAAGGTTCACACTGGACGAGACGGATGGAAAGGGACGTGGCAGAGGCTGCGTGGGAACTGCGGTGGGGTGGTATCAGAGATAGCCATCAGGCCGCCAAAGGTAGCCTGTAGGGCAAAGTTGTCCGGAGCCCGCCCGGCTTCCCCCACTGGGATGACAAGTGCGAGAGGGCAATCAAACTGAAACTGCCCCCCCTGCCCCTCACCTTCCAGCGCCTGAAAGCCCCAGCGCCAGAGAGCCTGCGGCGCACCCAACGGCGCTGGGATCAAAAGTGCTGGGCCGCAAACCCATCTTCACCGGCCCAACAAATTCGGAAACAGCCGGATAATCCGGCTCGCTCCAAGTTCGGCACCACCAGCCCACCCCGGAAAGCCGGGGCTGGCTCACCCGGCGCGGAACAGCCCGCGTTCGGCCGGCTTCTGGCCGATCAGCGTTTGGGCCTTTGCCACGATAGCGGCGGCATCCAGCCCGGCTTCGGCAAGCTGGCGGGCCTGCGTATCCTGATCGATATAGAGATCCGGCAGCACCATGGCGCGCACCTTCAGCGCCCCCTGATCCAGCGCGCCCTCATCGGTGAGAAGCTGGAGCACATGGCTGCCAAAGCCACCAATGGAGCCTTCCTCCACCGTCAACAGCACCTTGTGGCCCTGCGCCAGTTTCAGCACCAGCTCCCGATCCAGCGGCTTGGCGAAACGGGCATCGGCCACACTCACACGGAAGCCGGCATCCTCAAGTTGCTCGGCCGCCTTCAGACTATCCGCCAGACGAGTGCCGAGGGAGAGAATGGCAATATCGCCCTCACCCGTACCATGCACCATGCGGCCCTTACCAATGGGCAGCACCTCACCCCGCTCCGGCCGGTCCACACCCACGCCTTCGCCACGGGGGAAGCGCACGGAGATGGGGCCATCGTCATGAGCCACGGCGGTGGCGATCATATGGGTCAGCTCGGCCTCATCGGCCGGGGCCATCACCGTCATGCCCGGCAGGCAGGTGAGATAGGTGATGTCGAACGCACCGGCATGGGTCGCACCATCCGCCCCCACCAGCCCGGCGCGATCCAGCACGAAGCGCACCGGCAGGCCCTGCAAGGCCACATCATGCACCACCTGATCGTAACCGCGCTGCAGGAAGGTGGAATAGATGGCGCAGAAGGGGCGGAACCCTTCAGACGCGAGGCCGGCGGCGAAGGTCACCGCATGTTGTTCAGCAATGCCCACATCAAAAGTACGGCCGGGGAACGCCTTGCCGAACTGATCCAGCCCGGTGCCGGAAGGCATGGCGGCGGTGATGGCTACCACCTTGTCATCACGCTTGGCTTCCTCGATCAGGCTTTCGGCGAAAACGCGCGTATAGCTGGGCGCGTTGGATTTGGCCTTCACCTGCGTGCCGGTGAGCACATCGAATTTCGACACGCCATGATACTTGTCCGCGCTGGCCTCGGCGGGGGCATAGCCCTTGCCCTTCTGGGTAACGACATGCACCAGAATGGGGCCGCCCTTGGCGTCGCGCACATTCTTCAGAACCGGCAGCAGATGGTCGAGATTGTGGCCGTCGATCGGCCCCACATAATAGAATCCCAGTTCCTCGAACAGCGTGCCGCCCGAGAGGAAACCGCGCGCAAACTCTTCCGCCCGCGCCGCGCCGCGTTCCACGAATTTGGGCAACCGACCGGCCAGTTGCTTGCCGATCTCGCGCAGTGAGCGATAGGTCTGCCCCGAGATGAGCCGTGCGAGATAAGCCGACATGGCCCCCGTGGGCGGGGCGATCGACATATCATTGTCGTTGAGAATGACGATCAGCCGGCTGTCCATCGCGCCGGCATTGTTCATGGCCTCATAGGCCATGCCCGCAGACATGGCGCCATCACCGATGACACAGACCACATTGCGATCCAGCGCTGCCAGATCACGCGCCACCGCCATGCCGAGCCCGGCTGAAATGGAGGTGGAGGAATGCGCGGCCCCGAAGGGGTCATAGACGCTTTCGGCACGCCGGGTGAAGCCGGAAAGCCCGCCCCCCTTCCGCAGCGTGCGAATGCGATCGCGCCGCCCGGTGAGAATTTTGTGCGGGTAGCACTGGTGGCCCACATCCCAGATGAGCCTGTCATTCGGGGTGTTGAACACATGGTGCAACGCTACCGTCAGTTCCACCACGCCCAGACCCGCGCCGAGATGCCCGCCGGTGACGGAGACAGCGTCGATCGTTTCTGCCCGCAATTCATCCGCAAGCTGAGGCAATTGTTCTGGCCCAAGGCGTCGCACATCTGCGGCATCCTTGATGGTATCGAGCAACGGTGTCTTCAGGGACGTCACGAACCACTCCGCGCCGGTCCTTGCCGGCAAAATCGAGGCTTACACAGGAGAAGCCCCTGACGCAACGCGAGAGGGCGCTTCTGCCATTCAACTGGCGATGAACTGTGCGACGGGCAGCAGAGCCGCGTCGGCATATGTCTCACTGCCGCGTGTGCCGGAAGGCGCCTCTCATTTCTTCATGGACAGGAACAGGCAGACAGGACGAGACACGGGACGAGTCAGCCTGCAACCCCTTTGCCCTGCAACATAGCCTTAGCAGTGCGGCCTTGGAACCTCTGAAAAGGTTGTGCATCTCACGCGCCTCTCAAACCCTGGCTATATCAGCCCTGACGTGCAGGCGGATCGAACACCCCCCACAGCTTACCGGCCCGCACCATGACGCGATGCGGGTTGGCCAGCAGCGCCGCCAGCAGGCAACCGCCCGCTAGTTTTGCCGCCAGAGCAAGGCGGGAACGGGGCCGGCCATATTTGGCCCGCACAAAATTTTCAGACTGTTGCTTGAAGCGATTGATGCGGAAGGTCTGCTTCAGGCCCGGTGTGGAAGAGCCGCCCCCCTCATGCACCACCTGCGCACCAGGCACCACGATGATGGGCACCTGCCGGGCAATGGCCCGCAGGGAGAGATCATCATCCTCATGATAAAGGAAGATCCCCTCATCAAACCCACCCAGTTCGAAAAAGGCCGCCCGCGACACCAGAAAGGCCGCGCCATGCACGAAGCGGGTGCAATAATCTCCTGCAATCTCCTGCGACTTCAGCCGCGCGCTGCGGGGCACCTGTTCAAAAATGGTGCCTTCCTTGCGCATCAGCCGGCCATCCTCGCTGACAATGGCGGGCATGAGAATGGCAGGCTCCCCATAGAGGCGGGCAGCGGCCAGCAACGTCTCCACCGTATCCGGGCCAAGACGGGCATCGGGGTTCAGAAACAGGATGTAAGGCGTGGTCGCGGCCCGCGCCCCGGCATTGCAGGCCGCGCCGAAGCCGGCATTGCGGCCCATCTCCACCAGCCGTGCGGGGCGTGCAAGCGCCTCATACCAACCGGTGCCCTGCGGGCTGGCATTATCCACAATCACCACATCGCAGCCGGCCGGCACACTGGCCACAGCCGCCGCAATCACCGCCGCACTGTTATAGGTAACGAACACCACGCTCACCGTTGCGGTGGCGTTTGGGCGCGCATTCGGGCCGGGCTGTTGTGAACCGGCATTTTCCGGCGTTTGCGAGCCCCGCGTAGACGAGTTCGGCGTGGACGAGCCCGGAATGGGTGTGGTGGAGGCAGTCAAGACAGTCTCGGCATGGGGCCTGGGCCAGCCCCGGAAAGAAAGGCGCGCCTGGCCGGTGCAGCCTGGCATGACGTGATCATCTCATATCATGTCGTCCGCCTCATGCGATACATTCAAGCGACAGACGACATACTCAGGCATGAACCCAGCGCGGGAACCGGCGATGTATCTTCCTCCCCACTTTCAGGAAACCGACCCGCAGCAGATCCGCGATCTCATCACGGCAGCGCCTCTGGCCAGCCTTGTGGCGCAGACGCAAAGCGGGCTGATCGCCAACCATATTCCCCTGCTGCTCACCCCTGATGGGGCGCTGATCGGCCATATCGCGCGGGCCAATGACATGCATCGCCGGATCCGGGACGGGCAGAACATACTGGCCATCTTTCAAGGTGAGGATGGCTATGTGTCTCCGAATTTCTACCCGACGAAGCCGGAGCATCACCGCCATGTGCCCACATGGAATTATCAGGTCGTGCACATCCATGGCCAAATCTGCTTCCAGCATGATGAGAAATCCAGACGCGCCGCCGTGGGTCTGCTGACGCACATGCAGGAGCGCCGGCTGAATGGGGATGCGGCCTGGCGCATGGCCGATGCGCCTGCCGATTACATGCAGCAGATGCTGGAACAGATTGTCGCCCTGCGCATCACCATTACGCGCACGCTGGCAAAATCCAAGCTCAGCCAGAACCGGGAAGAACGCGACAGGGCCGGGGCCATCAGCGGACTGCGGGAGAGTGGGCATGAAAGACTGGCCGAACAGATGGAAATCCGCTTCCGCTAGAGCCTACTTGGGCCAGAGCCTACTTGGGCCAGAGCCCACTTGAGCCCGAACACTCTGCGCCACCCCCATCTGGCCAGATGAATGTGGTGCTGGAAGGCGGCTTCATGGCACGGCCCTTTCAGCCCGTCATGCGAGTCGCCATGCAGGCCGCGATCTGGTGCAGCAGCCAGCGCAAGGCCGGGTCGGCGCGCCGTAGCACCTGATGGATCGCCATGAAGGGTATGAGCGGCAGCGCCATGGGGAGCTCCACAGCCCATCGCCCTCGGCATCCCGAGACTGGTACGCGCGGCAGTGAGAATCAGATCCGTCCCCGCAATCACCTTTGGCGTCACATTCCAGTGCGGCAGGATCAACGCAATGCGCCGCGGCCTGCGATGTGCGCACATATAGAGGTCGATTTCGGGGCGAACCCTCAGAAAGGTAGCTTCTGACCTTATGGACCCAAGAGACTGGCAAAGCTGTCCTTGAGGAGAGGTGCACTCTGGATTGTGACCAGCCTGTGCCCTTTTCACACCATGTCACACAGTGGTGTTTTCAACGGCGCAGTCTAGACTTGTTCTGCACTGCGGCAGTGCCATATGCCCTGCGGTCGGGATTATCAATGGCTGACCCGGCAGGGCCTGAAGAGGGCCACCGGAAGAGGATGGATGGAATGGACGATAAGGCACAGGCTGCCGGCTCACGGCGGTGGGTGAAAGTTTGGGACGGGCCGGTGCGCCTGTTTCACTGGCTTCTCGTGGCGCTGGTCGTCACGGCTTATATTTCCGCCGAAACGGGCAAGCTCGATCTGCATTTTATGACGGGATACGCCATTCTCACCTTGGTGCTGTTTCGCATTCTGTGGGGGCTGGTGGGCTCCGATACGGCACGGTTCACCCAGTTCATCAAGAGCCCGGCGGCCGCTTTCGCCCATCTGGCCCATGTGCTGCGCCGCCAGCCGGAGGATGAAACCGGCCATAACCCGGCCGGCGCATTCATGGTGGTGGCCCTGCTGGCCCTGCTGCTGTTCCAGACCATCACCGGCCTGTTCTCCAATGACGGCATGTTCGAGGAAGCCCCTCTCGCCCATCTTCTGGGTGGTGGCTGGAGCAATACCTTCACCCTCATGCACGGCTTCAGCTTCGATCTGATCGTAATCGCCGTAGTGGCCCATGTTGCGGCCATTCTGCTATATGCGGTGCTACTGCGGCAGGATCTGGTACGGCCCATGGTGACAGGCTGGAAACGCCTGCCGCAGAGCTTCGCCGCACCGCACATGGCACCTATCTGGCTGGCGCTGGCGATGCTGGTGATTGCTGCCGGCATTGTCTGGTTTGTGGTCAATATTGTCAGTGCGGGCTGAAGACCCTGCACCCCATGAAAAAGGCGCGGCCCGCTCATGGCGGCCGCGCCTTTTTCATTCTGCCCCGGCTGTGCGCTCAGGCCTGCTGCGCTGCCCGCAAATGCCCATAGGCCACCGAGAGGAAGGCGCAGGAGAGCACCACCTGTAACGGCATCAGCACCAGTTGCACCATGTCGCCCATTTCCGTGGAGATCGCCCCTCCAATCGCCCCCAATATGATGAAGGGTATGGAGAGCACCAGCGGTACGAAAACCAGCTTCAGCGTCGCGTTTCGCCCAAGAGCCCAGGCATCGCTCCAGGGCATGGGCGTACCCAGCGCACGCGATGGCAGGCGCAGCGCCAGACGGGACGCCAGCACGATGCCCACAACGCAGAGCACCAGAAAAATCACGGAAGCCAGAATGATCATCCCCGTGCTGTCCTGCAATGAGAACAAAACAAGCGCCACCAACAGGGAAGGACCGATCCAGACAGCCATCATGATGAGAGCCAACAGGATGCAATCCAGCAAATAGCTGAAGATCCGCCCGCCCCCATGGCCCAGAACCGTGGGATCCAGATGCGCCTCGCCGCGCAGCACTTCATTATGGGTGAGCAGCGCCAGCCCGATACTAGCAATGCCGAAGATCAGCCAGCCCACACCGCCCAGCAGCGGATCTACAAAATTCAGCAGCCCCACCAGCGCGCCAGCCACCATGAAGGCCGCCACCGCCAACTGATGCCGCAAGACAATGGCGACAGTCCACTGCACACTCCATTGCAGAGATTGCATGAAGGGAAGTTTGCCGGACGATTCGGACATGAGGACACCGCCAGTTTCAGCATTTCGGTTTTCGGCCTGCAGCAACGCCCAACCATAGCTTATGACCACAGCGCCCGCCCCTTACGCATTCATCCCCGAAAAGCAGCTCTTCCAGCCCCCGCAGCTCTGGTTCCCAGCGTCTGAATACCCCCATTCTTTCGCATTGAAGCAGGCTGAACGCAAACCCGGCCAGAAGCCTGTCCGTGTACGCGCATCAACCGGGATATAACCGCTTCATAGTCCTCTCTCGCGCTCCCTCTCAGGAGGCATTTCATGGCGCAAATGAAGAAGTGGATAGGGCCGCCCCTGCCCATCCAGTGGAGAGCGACCATAAGGCCGAAATCCCATGCGCCTGTAAAAGCCGATAGCCTGTCCGTTCTGTTCGTTGACATCGGTCGTCAGGCCCGGATGACGTGACAGGGCATAGTCCACCAGCAACCGGCCCACCCCCATGCCCATACGCTGCGGAGCGATGAAAAGGGCGTCCACATGCGCGCCATTCAGCAGCATGAAGCCATGAATGGATGCCTTTTCCTCCTCAGGCGAATCCGACGCCAGGAGCAGGGGGGCCGTGGGCAGGAAAAGGGCCAGTTCCGCCTCTATGGCATCGCGATCTGCCGGCACGAGAAAATCATGGGTGGCCGCGACAGCCCCGCGCCAGATCTCAATGACCCGATCTGAATCTTCCACGCGGGAGGAGCGTATACGAAACATCCGACAGTCCCCTGTGCGCAAGCAGATATGGAAACGGCTCCATACCGGAAGGCATGGAGCCGCAAAATGCAAAGTTGCAAGATCAGTCCCGTTCAGGCGCACAGGGCAAACCCCGCAAGCCTGAACAGAGCCGCGCCACTCAAGCGTCAGATGCTCAGCGCGCCTTGAAGGTCTGGTGGCAGGTGCGGCAGCCCTCACCCACGGCGGCGAAAGCCGTTTTGAATCCGGTCTCGGTCGCACCCGCAGTGCTATTTTCGGCGACAGTTGCCTCAAACTTGGCGATGGCGGCTTCAAAGCCGGCGCGATCACTCCACACCACCGGCTCCGCCTTGGTGTCACCCACATCCGAACCGGCCGGGAAGAGATCCACATAGCCCTTCATGTTCTTCTGCAGGGTGGCGAAAATGGTTTCAGCCTTGGCGGCATCAAAGGGAATCTTGCCCTTCGCCATATCCGCGCCAATCTTCATCTGCCCCCCCATATCCTTCATCAGCGCCTGACGCTGCTGAATGACATTTTCTGCATGGGCCAGGGAAAAAGTGGCCGTTGCAGCAGCAAGGCCAGCAAGAAGGGCGGTGGTCACGGTCAGACGCATTGTCAGCTCCCGGTCAGGATTCGAATGGGTTGATTATAAACATTCAAATTTCAAAATGACGCGACGGAAGCCGGGGTAAAGCGTGACCGCGGCAGTTTTGTGCCCATCGCGGGCAAATATGCACAGCCTTCTTTATGGTGAAAACGCCCACCGGTGGTGTCGGCGAGACGTCAGATGATTGATGGCCAAAAGATGCCTCTACTGCCCTCATGCCTTTCATCCACCTGACAACACCGGTAAGAAGCCTCTTGGTATCGGAGGGTGAAACACGCATCGTGACGGTCAAAATTTCCAGCACATCTGAATTTCAGCTTCCAGGCCGCCCTGTTCTTGTCACCGGAGCTGCCGGTTTTATCGGGGCGGCACTTGCTCGCCGCCTGCTTGATCTGGGCATTCCGGTGGTGGGGGTGGACAATCTGAATGATTATTACGATGTCCGCCTGAAACAGGCCCGCCTCGCTACGCTGCAATCCCGGCCCGGCTTCACGTTCGAGAAGCTGGATCTGGCGCAACGGGCGGAAACAGCCGCACTGTTCGCCCGCCATCGCCCTGTCCATGTGGTGAATCTGGCGGCTCAGGCCGGCGTGCGCCATTCGCTGGAAAACCCGACGGCCTATGTGGATTCCAACCTTGTGGGCTTCGCCAATGTGCTGGAAGGGTGCCGGCACAATGAGGTGGAGCATCTCGTCTTCGCCTCATCTTCCTCGGTATATGGTGCCAATACCCGCCAGCCCTTCGCGGTGGAACAGGGGGCAGATCACCCCATCAGCCTCTATGCCGCCACCAAGAAGGCCAATGAACTGATGGCCCACAGCTATAGCCATCTGTACCGGCTACCGACAACGGGGCTGCGATTCTTCACCGTCTATGGCCCATGGGGACGGCCCGATATGGCCGTCTTCCTGTTCACGGACGCAATCTGGCACAAACGCCCCATCAAGGTTTTCAACAATGGGCATATGCGCCGAGACTTCACCTATATCGACGATGTAGTGGAGGCAGTGGTGCGACTGCTGGGCCATGTGGCGGAGCCGAACCCGGAATGGAATGGCGATGCGCCCGACCCGGCCAGTTCCAGCGCGCCCTGGCGCATCTACAATATCGGCAACCATGCACCGGCTCCGCTGATGGAGCTAATCGCCCATATCGAGACGGCGTTGGGCCTCAAGGCTATGCTGGATCTTCAGCCCATGCAGGCCGGGGATGTGGAAGCCACCTATGCGGATGTTTCCGCACTGGCCCGCGCGGTGGATTTTGCACCCCGAACAGATCTGAAAACCGGAATCACCACTTTCGTAGAGTGGTATCGGGGCGTGTATCTGCCGCAAATCGTGGCGCGCTGAACAACCGCGCGTCTTTTTCATCAAAAGCTGCGGGGCCCGCCCTCAGGCGCATGCCCCACAAATGTCGCTCATCTTTTGGGTGATGCCTTTCCGCCCGCAATTTTGAGCCTCGCGTCCTCAGATGAAGGGGGCCACCAGTTGCTCCAACTCGGCCGTCACCTTCTCCAGCAGAGTCTTGTCTCGCGCGCGGGCGACAAGCTGTGTCTTGAAGCCGCCATCCTCATCCCGGAAAGGATAGGAACCGATCAGCGCCTGTGGATAACGGGCCGCAATGGTGGATAGACCCGCGGCGATATCGCCCTCCCCCGTATTGGCCTGCACCGTATGGGAGAGCATGGGCTGGCCCTTTTCCAGCCCCGGCAGCACTACTTCCAGCATGGCCTGCATGATGCGCGGCACGCCGGCCATGACGATGACATTGCCAATGCGGAAACCGGGCGCCTTGGATACGGAATTGGCCACCAGCTCTGCGCCCTGCGGAATGCGCGCCATGCGCAGGCGCGCCTCATTGAGCTGGTCTTCGGGAATATATTCCAGCAGCATCCTGCGGGCGCGCGGGTCCACATCAATTGGCACATTGAAGGCGCGGGCGATGGCATCCGCCGTGATGTCATCGTGGGTGGGGCCAATGCCGCCCGTGGTGAAGACATAGGTGAAACGGGCCCGCAAGGCATTCACAGCGGCCACGATGTCCTCTTCCACATCCGGCACGATACGCACTTCGCGCAAATCAATGCCCACTTCAGTCAAACGCTCAGCAATATGGCCGATATTCTTGTCCTTGGTGCGCCCGGACAGAACCTCATCACCAATGATCACCAGCGCCGCTGTGACCAAATAGGCATCGTCCGCCTCAAACATGATCATCCTCTTTTCAAATCCTGCCCAAGATAAAAGCATATTCAGCCCATTCTATGGGCAGATGGGGCGCGCGAAACTCTCTTCAAAGACGTCTTTCCTCATCCTCACTTGTTTGGCACGATGTTTGTAAGGTTCCAAGACGCTCCGCTCGCTCATGGAGAGACAGTCTAGATGCAAAAAGCCTTCAACGAGATGTCCTTTTCCGATGGGCAGGTGCGCCCTGCCTATGAAGCCCTGCAGCGCTGGCTGGAAGGTGTGCCGCAGGACGTGCTGGACCATCGACGCAAGGAGGCGGAATATATCTTCCGGCGTATCGGCATCACTTTCGCTGTGTATGGCGAACAGAATGCGCAGGAACGCCTAATTCCCTTCGATATCGTGCCCCGCATTCTCACCCAGCATGAATGGGGCACCCTCTCGCGCGGGCTGGAGCAGCGTGTGAAGGCGCTCAATGCCTATATCCGGGATGTCTACAGCAAACGCGAGATCCTGAAGGCGGGTCTGCTGCCGGAAGAACTGGTTTATCAGAACCCGGCCTTCCGCCCGGAAATGAATGGCCAGCGTGTGCCACATGACCTGTATGTGCACATTGCCGGCATCGACATCGTGCGCACCGACCCGGACACATTCTATGTGCTGGAAGACAATGCGCGCACGCCCTCCGGGGTCTCCTACATGCTGGAGAACCGGGAAATCATGATGCGCCTGTTCCCCGAGTTGTTCGCCATGCACAAGGTGGCGCCGGTGGAACAATATGCTGATGATCTTCTAGCCACGCTGCGTTCGCTCTCGCCCCATGGTGGGCATGAGCCGAATGTGGTGATTCTCACCCCCGGCATCTATAATTCGGCCTATTACGAGCACTCTTTCCTCGCTGACAAGCTGGGCGTGGATCTGGTGGAGGGGCGCGACCTGTTCGTGAAGGACGAGGTCGTCTACATGCGCACCACCGAAGGGCCGAAGCGGGTCGATGTGATCTATCGCCGGCTGGATGATGAATTCCTCGATCCGCTGGTATTCCGCTCCGACAGCATGTTGGGCGTGCCCGGGCTGATGAGCGCCTATCGTGCTGGCAACGTCACCCTTACCAATGCAGTGGGCACGGGTGTTGCTGATGACAAGGCCATCTATTCCTACATGCCGGAGATCATCCGCTTCTATCTGGGTGAAGAGCCACTGCTGCCCAATGTGCCCACCTGGCGTTGCCGCGAGCCCGACCACCTGAAATATGTGCTGGAGCATCTACCCGAGCTGGTGGTGAAGGAAGTCCACGGTTCCGGCGGCTATGGCATGCTGGTGGGCCCCACCGCCGACAAGGCGCAGATCGAGGCGTTCCGCGCCAAGCTGATCGCCGCGCCGGACAATTTCATCGCCCAGCCTACGCTCGCCCTCTCCACCTGCCCCACGCTGGTGGAAAAGGGGCTGGCCCCGCGCCATGTGGATCTGCGTCCATTCATTCTGAGCGGATCGGACAAGGTGCGGATCGTGCCCGGCGGGCTCACCCGCGTCGCCATGAAGGAGGGTTCACTCGTGGTCAATTCCAGCCAGGGCGGCGGAACGAAGGATACCTGGGTTCTCGACACCTGAGCCAGCAGGCCGGCGCGCCCCGGCGGGCGCGCGCTGGTTGCCTCCCCGTCCAGCCCTTTCACCCCTCCGACGATGGGTTACTCAGATGCTCTCCCGCACCGCCGACAATCTCTTCTGGCTCAGCCGCTATGTGGAGCGGGCCGATTGCCTCGCCCGCATTCTGGATGTCGCCCAGCGCCTGGCGCATACCCCCGTGGGGCCCGGCGTTTCCACCAATGAATGGGGCTCCGCCGTGCTCACGGCCGGTTGCGCCGACCAGTTCACCGAACGCTACGGACCGCTGGATGAGGCCACGGAGAAGAATGTGGTCTCCTTCCTCGCCTTCGCGCCGGAGAACCCCTCCTCCATCCGCAACTGCTTCGAGGTGGCGCGCACCAATGCACGCTCCGTGCGCACCGCGCTGACCTCGGAAATGTGGGATGTCATCAATTCGGCCTGGATCGACCTGCGCAATTTCCCCAACCGCGCCCTGACGCGGGAGGAACTCACGCGCTTTCTGGCCTTCGTGAAGGAAACCACGCTGCGTTATGATGGCGCGACCTTCCGCTCCATGCTGCGCAGTGACGCCTACTGGTTCGCCCGCTCCGGCGCGCAGATCGAACGGGCCGACAACACCGCCCGCATTCTGGATGTGAAATATCACGTTCTGCTGCCGGCGCAGGAGCATGTGGGCGGCCCGCTGGACTATTTCCAGTGGTCCTCCATCCTGCGCTCGGTCTCAGCGCTCACGGCCTTCCACTGGGTGTATCGCGACAGCGTGAAGCCTTGGCTGGTGGCGGACCTGCTCATTCTCAACCGCCAGATGCCGCGCTCGCTGGCCTTTTGTTATGAGAGCCTGGTGCGCAATCTGGATGAGCTGGCTGGCGAATATGGCCGTCAGGGCCCCTCCCAGCGCCGGGCCCGCGCCATGCTGGCCCGGCTGAGCAATTGCGAGATCGAGGATATCTTCCAGACCGGCCTGCATGAATTCATCACGGAATTCATTTCCGACAACAACAAGCTCGGTGGTGCCATTGCAGAGCAATATCTGACCTGAGCCCATCAACATGGCGGGACGGAGCCCCCTCCGCCCCACCCTTTTCCCATTCAGGCTGCGACCAGGAGGCTGCCATGCGCGTCCGCATCCGTCACGAAATCACCCAGCATTTCGAACCCGGCAGCCGCAATATGGCTGCCATCGCCCGTCTTACGCCCCGTTCCTGCGAGAGCCAGTTCATCCAGCGCTGGACCCTCGATGTGGATGAGGATTGCTGCCTGCACACGCAGGAAGACGCCTTCGGCAATCTGTGCCACGCTTTCACGATAGAAGGGCCGACCGACAGCCTTACCATCATCGCCGAGGGCGAGGTGGAAACGCAGGATACCTCCGGCATTGTGCGTGGCACGGTGGAACGCCAACCCCTTTCACTCTATCTGCGACAGACCGAGTTGACCGAGCCGGATGCTGCCATCATCGCCTTTGCCGAGAAGCTCTCCCGCAGCAAGGATGATCCGCTGGCGGACCTGCATGCACTTATGCTCGCCGTGCACGAAAGTGTGGAGGAAGATACAAAGACCCAGAACGGCCACACTCTGGATGCCGCCAGCGCACTGGAAAAGGGTGCGGCCTGCGCGGGCAGCATCACCCATCTGTTCACCTCTGCGGCCCGGCATCTGGGCCTGCCGGCACGCCATGTCTCCGGCTATTACCGCACCGATGACACGGGTGTGCTACGCCACTGGGCCGAGGCCCATGTGCCGGAGATCGGCTGGATCGCCTTTGATTGCGGCCAGAAGATCTGCCCCACGGAGAACCATATCCGCCTGTCCGTCGGGCTGGATGCCTTGGCAGTGATGCCCCTGCGCAGTGTGGGCGGGGAGATTGAGGAGCGGGTCAGCATTCATAATGGTCGCAAACCGCGCTGCCATTCCCGCAGCCAGAGCCAGAATGCGGAAGAGCTGAGCAATCCGCGCGTGGAAGCGCCCGATACGGTCGATATGGCCAATGCCCGCAACCAGAGCCAGAGCCAGCAGCAGAGCTGAAACACGCGTGCCGCAGCATCTTGCCGCAGTATCTCGCAGCCCCTCTCTTCAGGGGCTGTTGCTGCATTGCGCCTTTCGCCTCTTGACCGCGAGCACTGGGCCTGCATTCTCGGCGCAGATCTTATCCAGCAGGAGCCGAGAGCACCATGAGCACCAGGCCGGCCTATGACAACGAGAATATCTTCGCCAAAATCCTGCGCGGCGAGATGCCGGCCCACAAGGTCTATGAAGACGACAAGGCCTTTGTGTTCCTGGATATCTTCCCCCGCGCCCCCGGCCATGCGCTGGTGATCCCCAAAGCGCCGGTCCGCAACATCTTCGATATCACGCCCGATGATCTCGCCCATGTCGCGAAGGTCTCCCAGACCGTGGCACATGCCGCGATCGACGCCTATGGCGCGGATGGTATCACGGTCATCCAGTCCAATGAGAAGGCCGGCGGGCAGGAAGTGTTTCACCTGCATGTGCATGTGATTCCCCGCTATGCCGGCCAGCGCCTGAAGCCCCCGGCCAGCGAGATAGAAAAGCCTGAGATTCTGGCTGAGCAGGCCGCCAAATTGCGCGCAGCTCTCGGCCAGTAAGGCCAGAGCACCTCTGCAAGGCCCGCAACACCTCACGCAACAGGACATGCCGGGTGCAAGGCGCAAGACACACGGCGCAAAGCTGAAGACCGGCATGTCCTTTTCAGATTTTTCACCCGTGCGCGGCCCGTCTGCGCGCGTTATGCCTGCCAAGGCTGTGCGGGCGTCGTCTCACGGCAGGTAGTGTTTTATGGATCTCGCGATTGTTGCCCTCTCCGCCCGCCCGCTGGTGACCAGTGCGGCCCGCGCCGGCCTGTACGCGCTCGCGCTGGATCTGTATGGCCGGCCGGATTCATGCAGCAAGGCTGGCAAGGCGATTCAGATCCCAGCCCGCCATCAAAATGGCGCCGATGACCTGCCCAGCTTTGATGGCCCTGCCCTGCTGGATGCCCTTGCCACCCATGCCCCGGCTGGCATGCCCGTGATTCTGGGGGAAGGGCTGGATGCGGAACCCGAGCTTCTGGCGCGTCTGGCCGCCCGCAACCCCATTCTCGGCAACACCCCCACAACGGTGCAGGTGCTGAAGGACCCCACGGCGCTGGAAGCTCTCTGCGGCCATCTGAGCATTCCCTTCCCCGCCATCTGCACGGAATCCCCCGCGCCGGATTTCTTCACTCGGCCGGTTCTGGAAAAGCGGATTGGCGGCAGCGGAGGCGTGCTGGTACGACAACGTACGGCAAATGACCATGACGCACCTGCCCCTGGTCTTTATCTCCAGCGCAAGGTTGAAGGCCACCCCTATACCCTGCTGCTTCTGGCCAATGGGCGGGAAGTGGTGGAAATCGGCACGGCGCGCCTGTGGCAGGCCGGCGAGGCAAGCCACCATCCCTTTCACCATAATGCAATGACCGGCCCGGTAGATCTGCCCGCCGCCCTGAAGCCCGCCATCAGTGCCGGAGCGCGCGGCATCGCCCTGGCCTGTGGGCTGGTGGGGCTGGTGCGCGTGGATGTGATGGTGAGCGAGAACGGCTGGCATGTGCTGAATGTGACCCCACACCCGGACGCCAGCCTTGACCTGTTTGACACCCAGGACCAGCCAGCCCTGCTGGGCCTGCACCTGGCGGCGTGCGGTGGCCGACTGCCGGCCCGCAACCCCGTATTTTCTCAGCTGCGCGCCATGGCCCGCCTGCGCGCACCCTGCCGCATGACCATGCCGGATGCCTTTCTGCACACCCATTTTCCCGCCCATGCGGTGCATGATCTGGCTCCGGCCGGCACTGCGCTGGAACAGGGTGATCTGGTCGCCAGCCTTCAGATCAACGCGCCACACGCCTCGGAGGCCGAGGCCAGCCTGAAGGACCTGCTGCGCCCTCTGGAGCAGAAGCTGGCCCGGCTTGCCTGAGGACAATGCAGGGCGTGTGGATCTCGCCTTCCGCATTTCACGCCTTTACAGCGATCGGCTGATCTGTACAGGAAAGATCAGCCGGCGAGCTGATGTCCGCACCTACCGGCCAGATGGCAGACGGATGAGCAGATGGTCGACCCCTCCCTTCCCGTGAATGCAGATGTCTTCACCCATATCCGCGTCATCATCGGCATTGTCATGGGCCTCAGCCTGGCCCGCCTGCTGACGGGCCTGAGCCGCTTCACGCAGCCCTCCCAGAAGAGCAAGGTCTGCTATGTGCATATTGGCTGGACCCTCTATCTGATCCTCTGCCTCATCAATTTCTGGTGGTTCCAGATCCGTCTGTCGAATGTCACGGTCTGGAGCTTCGAGCACTACGCCTTCATATTTTTCTATGCGGCCCTGTTTTTCTTCACGTGCGCCACGCTTTACCCGGAAAATATGGATAACATCAACAGAGTAGATGAGTATTTTCTCTCCCGAAAAACCCTGTTCTACGGCCTGATTGTCGCCATTAACCTGACGGATGTGGTTGATACCTATATCAAGGGAGATCAATATATCAAGTATCTCGGTGTCAGCTACCTGATCCACATCGCCATCATTTCCATCCCGAGCCTGTTCATCATGCGCTCCACCACGCGCCTCTATCACAAGATTTTTGTCAGCTTTGCCATACTGGAACAGATGATGTGGATTTACTTTCATTACAGCTCACTGGCCTGAAACCGCGCGCTCCGCGCCATTTGCTTTGCCGTAGCCGCCCTCTTGCGCCATAAGGAGCCAGACAGTTTCGGCCACAGATGCCGGTTTCAGGACAGGAGAGTAAGCGTGGTGAGCGAGATCGTGACCCTTCAGGCTTTTCTTGAGCAGTGGGCGGGTGAAGACCCGGCGAAGGCGGAGATTGCCACCACGGTGCGCACCATTGCCACGACGGGCGTGGGCATCGCCGATCTGGTGGCACGCGGCCCGCTGGAAGAAGGGCTGGGCAATGCCCGCGGCACCGATCCCAATGCCGGCGGCGACACCCAGAAAGAACTGGACGTGATTGCCGAGGAATGCCTGCGCGCGGCCCTGCGCGAGACGCCCGTGGCCTATCTCGCCTCCGAGGAAAGCGAAGAGCTGATCGCCCTGAACCCGCGCGGCAACCTCGTAGTGGCGGTGGACCCGCTGGATGGCTCCTCCAATATCGACACCAATGTGTCGGTGGGCACCATCTATTCCATCCTGCCCTTCAGCGATGACGAGCGGGCGAACCCGAACGCCGCCGTGATGAAGCCCGGCACCAACCAGCTCGCCGCCGGCTTTCTGGCCTATGGGCCGGCCACCATTCTGGTCTCCACTCTGGGCGATGGCACGCAGGTCTTCGTCTATGATCGCGACCGCTCGGAATTCATCCTTGCCCGTGACAAGGTGGAAATCCCGGTCGAGACCAAAGAATACGGTATCAACCAGTCCAACATGCGCCACTGGGATGCACCCATGAGCGCCTGGATCAAGGACTGTCTGGCCGGTGAGGAAGGCCCCCGCGGCAAGAATTTCAACATGCGCTGGGTTGGCTCCATGGTGGCGGACGCCTTCCGCATCTTCACCCGTGGTGGCGTCTATCTCTATCCTGCCGACACGCGCAAGGGTTATGAGAATGGCCGCCTGCGCCTGATCTATGAAGCCTTCCCCGTCGCCATGCTGACCGAACAGGCGGGCGGCGGCGCCACCGATGGCAAGACCCGCATTCTGGACATCACGCCCCACCATATTCACCAGCGCATCCCGCTGGTGTTCGGCTCGAAGGCCGAGGTGGAGAAGATCGCCTCTTATTACTGAACTTGTCCGGGCGGGGCCCTCTGGCCCCGTTCACACAGCCGGGAAGCTGACATGAACACGCCGCTGATCGCCCCCTCCATGCTCGCCAGCGATTTCGCCCGCCTTGGCGAGGAAGCGCGCGATATCACCACCGCTGGTGCGGACTATATCCATCTGGATGTGATGGATGGCCATTTCGTGCCCAACCTCACCTTCGGGCCGGATGTGGTGCGCGCCCTGCGCCCCCACACCGACAAGCCCTTCGATGTGCATCTGATGATCTCGCCGGTGGAGCCCTATCTGGAGGCGTTCGCTAAGGCGGGTGCAGACATCATCACCGTGCACCCGGAAGCGACCCGGCATCTGGACCGCTGCCTTCAGGTCATCCGTGGCCTTGGCAAGAAGGCCGGCGTGGCGCTGAACCCGGCAACGCCTGAGAATGTGCTGGAATATGTGCTGGATAAGGTGGACCTTGTGCTGGTGATGAGCGTGAACCCCGGCTTTGGCGGGCAGAGCTTCATCCCTGCCGTGCTGCCCAAGATCGAGCGCATCCGTGACATGATCCGCGGTCGCGATATCCGCCTTGAGGTGGATGGCGGCGTGAACCCGGAAACCGCAGCCTTGTGCGCCCGCGCGGGTGCGGATGTGCTGGTGGCCGGCTCCGCCGTGTTCAAGGGTGGTATTGAAGGCTATCGCACCAATATCGCGGCCATCCGCAATTCTGCCGCCAATGCCATGGGGCTTATGGTGTAAGTGTTGGCAATATCTCCGCCTTCTTCGGGCAGGATGACTTTCAGGGCCGCGCCACCTGTGTGATGCGGCCTTTTGCATGTCGCCGTCACCACAACGTGGATAATGCCGGGCATCCGTCCGCTCATGGGCGTGAAAAGCTTTCGCAAAGTACTTTTCCCTGCCATAGCAGGAGCTACATATAACTCTCACTGACATGATCTGAGAACCTGCGGGTCAGAGCTCCGGTGTGATGATCGTTCTGCTGGCCATACTGCGCTGGCGTCCCTCCCCCCAGCATTGAAAGAAAGACAGCACGGAATGCGTTTTATCAGCCATGCGCTTGTCTTTTTCGCCCTGTTGCTGGCCCTGCCTGCACAAGCCCAGACAACCGGCCCGCTGGAACCCATCAACCGTTCAAGCCCGGCCGAGACTTATAAGTCCTTCCTCGCCACCGCCAAGCGGCTGGAATATGCATATGCAGATTATGTGAAGGACAAATCTCCCAGCAAGGTCCGCTCGATACAGCGTGACCTGCGGCGTATCCGCCAGTTGATGGATCTGAGCAACCTGCCCCACGCGACCCAGGCCAAGGTTGGCAATGCTGCGGCCGGCTATCTCTATGATATTCTGGCGCGTCTGCCGACCCCTGCGCCAAACAGCATTCCCGGCGCTGTTCCAGGTGAAGAAAAGCTGCCGGATAAATGGACCATTCCGGGTACGGATATTCAAATCGCACGGATGCAGAGTGGCCCACACACTGGGGATTATGTCTTCACGGCTGAAAGCATTTCAAACATACCGGAATATTATTTCAGCATCCTGCACACCCCTGTGCAGCAAAAACGCCTATACCCCAATTTGCACCGCGAACAGATCAATGCAACCGGTCCGCTTTTTCCAGATTTCTTGCTGAAATATATCCCTCCACAGCTAAAATTTTACTATCTAAATACACCGATCTGGAAAATCATCGCTATTGTCTTTGTCATGCTCATGGCGCTGGTCCTCAGCTTGCTATGGGTCAGGATAGCCCGGCACCTGAGCCATCAGGGAGGGGCCCTTCAGCAGCGCTGGTGGCAATTCACAATGCCACTGATGTTTCTGGTGATGTTCTCGCTCAGCGAGTGGTTCATCTTTGCCCAGATCAATCCGGCCGGCGCTATGGCCGTGGGCGAAAATCTCTTTACCACATTCATTTTCTATGCTGCATCGGCATGGGCCGTATGGCTCATCTGTTTTCTGGTGGTGGATCTGCTGATCCATTCGCCCCGCATTCCCGAAAACAGCAATGACATCACACTGATCCGCCTGACAGGACGGATCAGTGCCGTATTGCTGGCTGGCGCGATACTGGTCTATGGCGCGAATGAAGTCGGCATTCCCGCGCTGGGCCTGGTAGCCGGCCTTGGTGTCGGCGGTTTTGCACTGGCTCTGGCCTCGCAATCCACCATCGAGAACCTGTTTGGCGGCCTCTCCCTTTTCGCAGACAAGCCGTTGCGGATTGGCGACCGCATCGATTTCGGCGGGGAGAGTGCAAAGGTAGAGAATATCGGCCCGCGCTCCACCCGGCTGCGCGCGCGCAGTGGTGCGCTTTACACCGTGCCCAATGCCGACATGGCTAAGATGCACATCGTGAACTACACGATGCGCGACAATTTCTTCCTCAAGCAGAATATCGCCGTGCGGGGAGATACCCCCCCGGAAAAGCTGCGCGCCCTTCAGGAGCGCCTGCTGGCCATGCTGATCGCCGAAGAGCTGGTGGAAAAGGATGAAGGCTGGCCACGGGCGCGGATTGTCGGGTTTGATCTGGGGCGCATCAACATCCAGTTACGGGCCAAGGTCATCACGACTGAATATTACATATTTCTGGGCCTGCAGGAGCAGCTCATTCTCACCGCACTGGAACATATGCGGGATCTGGGCGTGGAGCTGTCTCCACCCCTACCCGAGTTGCACGGAAAAAAGGATTCTTCCGCCTGAGAATTGAGGCCTGAGAGAAGAAGGCAGAGGGTCGAGGGCAGCCGCAGCACCTGCACAGGACCAGCCCCCTCCCGGTACCGCCTTCAGCCCGCCTGCGTGGCAGGCCAAAGGCGCGCGGGCGGCTTGACGCCGGCGCGCGCCCAGCAGAGGCAGCCAGATCTGCATTCGGTGCATCCGAAAGCGCATACCTCGGCACAAGCCGATAGAACTGCTCGGATTCAAACAGTATGATGCAAAACGCATCCTGCCCCACCTTCACGAAATCCCGCTAGGGCACATGAACGCTGCCGCCAGCGCTCTGCCATTGCGTGTCCACATCGGTCCAGGTCAGCGTCACGAGAGGATGCAGGCTTTTCTGCTGTCGAAAGATCCTGTTGGCCTTGTAGCGCGCTGTCAGCCGCATGGCTGCCCAAGGCAATACCAGCAGGATCGCCGCCGCGATCGGCCCGAACCAGTGCACCACCTCGACGGCGAGACGCTAGCCATCAATCCACAGCATGATGAGCCCAGAGACCAGCACAAACGTCAGCCAAACCGCACCCACCTGCATGAGCGATGCCCGGCTAAAAACATGCATGCTGAAATTCAGACGGGTCGCCCTGTAAAGATCATCTGCCGTCAGATGATAACTCACGCTGCGTTCAACCGGCTCAGTCGTCCTGCCGCCTCACCCTTGCGCAAGAAACGCACCGATCCGCTCCACTGCCTCACGCATGTCGGCCGCCGCACCGGCATAGGACAGGCGCAGATACTGGTGACCATGGAAGGGATCGAAATCCAGCCCCGGCGTTGCGGCCACATGCACCGCATCCAGCATCCGGGTGGCGAAGGCCACGCTGTCATCCGTAAAGGACGAGACATCCGCGTAGAGATAGAAGGCCCCATCCGCCGGCAGAAAATGCTTCAGCCCCACGGCCGGCAGCCCTTCTGTGAGAATGCGGCGGTTCTCCTCATAGCCACGCTTCACGCCATCCATCTCCGCGCGCCCCTCAAAAGCCGCCTCGGCCGCAATCTGCGAGAGGGTAGGCACCGAGATGGAGAAATTCTGCTGCAACCGCTCCATGGTGCGAGAGAGACCGGGGGGGACCACCATCCAGCCCACCCGCCAGCCCGTCATGCAGAAATATTTGGAGAAGGAGTTGATGACCGTGACATCCTCCCCGATCTCAGCCGCGCTTACCGCCGGGAAGGCATAATCCAGCCCGTGATAGATCTCGTCGGAGATGAAGCGGACGCCCAGATCCCGCGCACAGCCATGCAGGGCGGCAAGCGCCGCACGGTCCATCATGGTGCCGGTGGGATTGCCGGGGCTGGCCACCAGAACGCCCTTGAGCGGAGCGTCGCGATGGGCGGCGATGAGTTGCTCCGGTGTCAGCGCATAGCGATCTTCCGGGCGGGTTTCGATCAGCACCGGCTCGCAGCCCAGCGCCGCAAGCACATGGCGGTAGGGCGGATAGCCCGGTGAAGCGATGGCCACCCGGTCTCCGGCCTCAAACAGCCCCAGAAAGGCGAGGATGAAGCCACCAGATGAGCCATTCGTCACCACCACCCGCTCCGGGTCCAGTTCCAGCCCATGTTGTTCGGCATAATGGCGGGCGATACGTGCACGCAGCGAAGGCAGACCCAGTGCCGCCGTATACCCCACCTGCCCCGCCTCCAGCGCACGAGCGGCGGCGGCGCGGGCAGTGAGCGGCGCGGGGGCAGCCGGCTGGCCCACCTCCAGATGCATCACCCGCCCGCCACCGGCCTCAATGCGTGCGGCATGTTCCATCACATCCATCACAATGAAGGGGGCGACCTCACTGCGCTGCGAGGGACGCACGGCCACAGGTGCGGGCGCAGGACGGGTGAGACGGGAGGCAAGCGTGTTCATGGTCACTCAGCTTTCAGGGTGAGGCGTCAAGGCGCGCGCACCGCACGGCACGGAAACATTCGGGCGGAGAACAGCAGAAAGCGCAGCACACCGCAACGCCACGGACAGCTTCGTGCTTTTTGCCGGCATGCCGGCTCTTGCCTCAAATTATCCGCGAAGGGCATGGTAAGGGTGTTTTCCCCCTCTCGGCCTTCCAATGAAGGTAGAGGCTGTCTTTATATCCAGCCGGCTCGCACCGGGCCCTCAGGAGACGATGACAAAGGCCACCCGGAAAAAGGCTGCCAGTGCGCCCTCCACCACATTACCGGTTTACGCTCCGGCTGGCGCGATGGTTTGCGCCCCGGCCAGAACTCCACGCCGATGGCTGGTGCCGGCCCTGCGCGCCCTGCTTCTGAATGCAGTCCTGCTGACACCGGTGCAGGATGCCGCCTTTCATTCCGCGCAGGCCCAGTCCCGGCAGGACAGCCCCGTTCTCATCCGCGATACCGAGATTGAAAATCTCATGCGCGATTACACCGCACCCATCCTCTCGGCGGCAGGCCTCGGACGACAGAATGTGGAAGTGGTGCTGATTCAGGACCCGTCCTTCAATGCCTTCGTGGCGGATGGACGGCGCATTTTCGTGAATACCGGCGCGCTGATGGGTTCGGAAACACCGAACCAGATCATCGGCGTGCTGGCCCATGAAGCCGGCCATATTGCCGGTGGCCATCTGGCGCGGATGCGTGAGCAGATCGCCGGGGCGCAAACTATGGCGGTGGTCGCCATGATGCTGGCGGGCGCGGGTGTGGCAGCAGGCGCGGCCTCCGGCATGGATGGCCGCAATCTCGGACAGGCAGCCGCCGCAGGCATGACCCTGCCTCAAGACATGATCCATCGCTCCCTGCTGTCCTACAAACGCAGCGAGGAACAGGCCGCAGACCGCGCCGCCGTGCGGTATTTGGACGCCACCGGCCAATCCGCGAAAGGCATGCTGGAAACCTTCCAGCGCTTCCAGCGCGACCAGTTTTTCGTGAGCCAGCGGATCGACCCCTACATGCTCAGCCATCCTCTGGCGCATGAGCGGATCTCCGCGCTGGAGACACAGGCCAAGGCCAGCCCCAATTTCTACCGGAAGGATTCGCCCTCCCTTCAGGCCCAGCATGATCTGATGCGCGCCAAGCTGGTGGGCTTTACCCAGCGACCGGATATGGTGGCCCGCAAATACCCCTCTTCAGATGGCTCCCTTGCTGCGGATTATGCCCGCGCCATCTCAGCCTATCGCCATTCCGACATGAACAGCGCCCTGCGCCGGATAGATGCGCTCATCGCCCGCGCGCCGGACAATCCCTATTTCTACGAGCTGAAGGGACAGGCCCTGCTGGAAGGCGGCCGACCGGCACAGGCTGTCGCGCCCCTGCGCAAGGCTGTGGAGATGACAGGGGATGCACCACTGATTCGCTCCATGCTCGGTCAGGCGCTGGTCGGGTCCGGGGGCGGCGGACGAAACAAGGGGGCGGGCAAAAATAGCGGCGCCGCCACGCAAGATGCGATTTATGAACTCATCAAGGCTACGGTGCGGGAGCCGGATTCGCCGTCAGCCTGGCGTCAGCTTGCCATTGCCTATGGCCGGCGGGGAGACAAGCCGAATGCAGACCTTGCCGCCGCCAATGCCGCACTGGCCTCTGGCGAATTTGAAACCGCGCGCCATCTGGCGGCCCGCGCCCGCGGGGGCTTTCCCACCGGCTCACCCGGCTGGCTGAAGGCCGATGACATTCTGAAACTCGAGCCACCCAAGCCCAAGGCTTCGGCGCGCCGCTGAACACCGCTTTTTCGTTTTGCAGTTTTATCTCAGGGAGAACTTCATGCGTCCTCGTTTCGGCCTTGGCGGCCGCCTTGTTCCGCTGGCGCTCGCCGCCTCTGTTGTCGCCGCCACGCCCGCTGCGGCCTTCACCGATGAGGAGAAGAAAGAACTCGGCCCCATCATCCGCGAATATATCATCGCCAATCCAGAGGTGCTGGAAGAAGCCATTACCGTGCTGGAGGCCCGCCATAACGAGGCACAGTCCGAACAACGCACCAAGGCGCTGGAGCAGGTGCGTGAACTGGTGCTCACCAGCCCTCACAATGTGGTGATCGGCAACCCTAAGGGTGATGTGACCCTTGTGGAATTCTTCGATTACAATTGCGGCTATTGCCGCAAGGCGCTGGGCGATCTCAAGCAACTCATGAAGGATGACCCCAATCTGCGGGTCGTGCTGCGGGAATTCCCGGTGCTGGGTCAGGGCTCGGTGGAAGCCGCCCAAGTGGCCATCGCCCTGCGCATGGTCGCCCCGGACAAGTATCTGGCCTTCCATGAAGCGCTGTTCAGCACCCCCGGCCCGATCGACCGCGAGAAGGCTCTGGCCGCCGCCGAAAGCGTGGGCGTGAATGTGGAAGAGCTTGAAAAGAAGGCCTCTTCACCCGAGCTGAACGCTTCTCTTGATGAAAGCATGAAGATCGCTTCCGTCCTCGGCCTCAATGGCACGCCCTCTTATATTGTCGGCGATCAGGTGGTTGTCGGCGCTGTCGGCCATGACAAGCTCATAGCTGCGATCG
>JBFWLR010000001.1:0-424656 GCA_050252035.1 Xanthobacter sp. | reverse complement strand
GCTTGGGGATTTTAGGCTGACGGTATCGTTGCAAACTCACCCGAGCGGGAAAACGCATACCGTCAGAGTTACCGTCAAAAGATGTCGCTTAGGGGCGATAGCGAGCGATAGTGAATGAGGTAAATCTGTTTGACATTCAACAGCTTAGATAGTATTCTCGATAGTGGCCAATAGCCCGTTGATGATGTAGTTTCATTCCCACTCAATCGTTCCCGGCGGCTTAGAGGTCACATCGTAGACCACACGGTTTACGCCCTGCACCTCGTTGATGATGCGGGTGGCGGTGCGGCCGAGGAAGTTCATGTCATAGGGGTAGAAATCAGCGGTCATGCCGTCCACCGAGGTGACAGCGCGCAGGGCCAGCACATGGTCATAGGTGCGGCCATCGCCCATCACGCCCACGGTACGCACCGGCAGCAGCACGGCAAAAGCCTGCCAGATCACATCATAAAGCCCGGCGGCGCGGATCTCTTCCAGATAGATGGCGTCGGCCTTGCGCAGAATGTCCATCTTCTCGCGCGTCACCGCGCCGGGGCAGCGGATGGCGAGGCCCGGCCCGGGGAAGGGATGGCGACCCACAAAGGTTTCCGGCAGGCCTAGTTCGCGGCCCAGCGCACGCACTTCATCCTTAAAGAGGTCGCGCAGCGGCTCCACCAGCTTCATGTTCATGCGCTCGGGCAGGCCGCCCACATTGTGATGGCTCTTGATGGTGACGGACGGCCCGCCCGCAAAAGAGACACTCTCGATCACATCCGGGTAGAGCGTGCCCTGCGCCAGGAAGCACGCCCCGCCCACCTTCTTTGCCTCCTCCTCGAATACGTCGATGAAGAGCTTGCCGATGGTTTTGCGCTTTTGTTCCGGGTCTTCAACGCCAGCCAGCGCATTCAGGAACAGATCGGAGGCGTCCACATGCACCAGCGGAATGTGATAGTGACCGCGGAACAGCGAGACCACCTCATCCGCCTCGCCCTGCCGCATCAGGCCGTGATCCACGAACACACAGGTGAGCTGATCGCCGATCGCCTCATGGATCAGCACGGCGGCGACGGAGCTGTCCACGCCGCCAGACAGGCCGCAGATCACCCGGCCTTCACCCACCTGCTCGCGAATGCGGGCAATGGCGCGCTCGCGGAAGGCCCCCATGGTCCACTCGCCCTTGAGGCCCGCCACCTGCCGCACGAAATTGGAAAGAAGGCGCGCCCCATCCGGCGTGTGTACCACTTCGGGGTGAAACTGCACGCCATAATAGCCACGCTTCACATCGGCGATGGCAGCGAAAGGTGCATTATCGGAGGTCGCCACCACCTCGAAGCCTTCCGGCAGGGCGGTCACGCGGTCGCCATGGCTCATCCACACGGTGTGGCGTTCACCCTCGCGCCAGATGCCTTCGAAAAGCGGCACCATCTTCTTCACCGTCACCTCGGCGCGACCGAATTCACGGTGATGGCCGGCTTCCACCTGCCCGCCCAGCTGGGCCGCCATGCACTGTTCGCCATAGCAGATGCCCAGCACCGGCACGCCCAGCTCAAAGGCGGCCTGCGGCGCACGCGGGCTCTGCCCTTCAATGACGGAGGCCGGGCCACCGGAAAGAATGATGGCCTTGGGCTTCACCCGCGCCAGCGCTTCCTCGGCCTTCTGGAAAGGCACCACCTCGGAATAGACCCCGTCCTCGCGCACGCGGCGGGCGATGAGCTGGGTCACCTGGCTGCCAAAATCAATGATGAGGACAGTGTCCTGGGCAGCAGATGCAAGGGTGTCGACAGTGGCGGCAGACATGAAGCGGGCCTCGGATCGCAGATGTGGGCGACAAGTGCGCTTCCTTTAGCCGCAATAGCCCGATTCCAAAAGGGCCAGACACAACAGGGCCGATCTGCACATATGGTCTGCGCTTTGCCGGTTGAAGATTGATTCAGCTTTTCACGGCAGAAGCTGAAGCCGCCCTGCAGCATTGTCACGCGGCAGGGCCTGCACCAACAACAGGAATGGCCCGATGTCCCGGCCCGCCCATTGTCTTTCGCCTGTTCTCATAAGCCGCCGCAGCCTTCTGGCGCACATGGCCAGCCTTGCACTCGTGACGGTCGCGCTGCTGGCCGCGCCCCTGCCCGCCCACGCCAATGATTCCAGCGCTGTTCTGGGTGCTGGCGGGCTGGAGCTGACCACCTCGCCCGATATCGTGATGGAGAAGGAAAACCTCTATCTCTCGCCGGAGAAGGTGCAGGTCTCCTATCAGTTCCGCAATGAAAGCGACCAGAGCATCACTACCCGTGTCGCCTTTCCCCTGCCTCTGATTGACCAGAGCGCCTTCACCAATGTGTCACTCCCGCTGCCGGGGGATGAGAATTTCGTGGATTTTCACATTCGGGTGAACGGACAGGAGATCCATCCGCATCTGGAATTGCGCGCCTTCACGCAGGATGGCCGCGATGTGACGGCGGAACTGACAGCCGCAGGCGTGCCGCTCAACAGCTATCTGCCGGATTTCGAGAAGAAACTGCGCGCCGTGCCAGACCGGATCTGGCGCAATCTGGCCGCCGAGGGCCTGCTGGATACCGGCGCTGAGGATTTTCTGCGGCGCACCGATGATGTGAGCCCAAACTGGAACCTACAGGCCACCTTCTACTGGGAGCAGACCTTCCCCGCCGGGCAGAACGTGCAGGTGGAACACAGCTACCGCCCCATTGTCGGCTCCTCGCTGATGCTGGAGGGCGATGGCCGCATGGATGAGTTCAGCGCCTATTGTCTGGATGCGGCGGGCCGCGCCGGGCTGGAGCGCCTGCTGCGCCGCCACCAGAACAACCCCGATCCGGATGCTCCACGTGAAGTGCCCGTGCGCGAGGTGGATTATGTGCTCACCACAGGGGCCAACTGGAAAGGGCCGATCGGCGCCTTTCACCTCACCATCGACAAGAGCGCTCCGGACGCCATCCTCTCGCTGTGCATGGATGGGCTGACCAGAACCGGCCCCACCACCTTTGAACTGACGCGGGAAAATTTCACCCCGAAGGATGATATCCGCTTTGTCATCTTCGGCGGCTGAGCTCTCGCGGCTGACCCTTCAATGCAGAACGGCCCGCAACCGGGCCGTTCTCTTGTGTGTCTGAAGATCCGGGTTCAGCCGGCGCGCTGCAACACGCTGATGAAGAAACCATCCGTGCCTGTGCGGCGTGGGGTCATCAGCAGGCCCTCACGGGTGAGCAGGGCCGCGCCGGCCAGTTCCACGCCCTTCTCACCCAGCGCCAGTGCGGTTTCAGACGGTGGCAGAGCCGAGAAATCCGAATGACGGGACAGCAGGGCGCGGATCTGCTCCCCATTCTCCTCATCCAGCAATGAGCAGGTGATATAGGCCAGCCGCCCGCCGGGGCGCACATAGCGCACGGCATCCTCCAGAATTTTGGCCTGCTCGGCGGTCCGCTGGGCCAGCGCGCCGGGGCGGATGCGCCATTTCGCATCCGGATTGCGGCGCCAGGTCCCGGTGCCCGTGCAGGGAGCATCCACCAGCACCAGATCCATATGGCCTTCCAGATCCTCCAACACCTTTTCCGCCCCACGCGGGCTGCGCACCTGCACATTACGGACGCCGGCGCGGGTCATGCGTTCATGCAGGGGCTTCAGGCGGCGGATATCGGCATCATGGGCATAGATCTGCCCGCTATTGTCCATCAGCGCGGACAGTTCCAGCGTCTTGCCCCCGGCCCCGGCGCACAGATCCAGCACCTGCGAGCCCGGCAGCGGGCGGGCGATGATGGCCACGATCTGCGAGCCCTCATCCTGTACCTCCACCTCGCCTTTCAGAAAGGCCGGTTCGGCGGAAACAGGCGGCGCCTTGCCCTCATTATCCAGCGTGATCCGCAGCGCCAGCGGAGAAAACCGTCCCGGCGCGGGGTGAAGGTGAGAGAGCGCCGCATGCGCCTGCTCCACAGTCGCCTTCAGCGTGTTCGCGCGCAGATCCAGCGGGGCGCGGTTGGCGAGCGCCTCGCCTTCGGCAATCACATCATCCCCGAACACATGGCGCAGCGAGGCATGTAGCCATTGCGGATAATCGCCCTGTGCGAAAGGCGGAGCATTTTCCAGCGCATCGCCGGAAAGGCGCTCACGCTCCTTTTTGGTGAGCGGCGCGGGGGCGAAACGGCTGCCATCGGCCAGCTGGCCGATCTGCTCCACATCCAGCCCGCGCATCACCTTCAGCATGCCCAGCACAAGGGCACGCGGCTCTTCCGAGCCCATGAGCCCGGCCGCAGAAGCCCGCCGGCGCAGCGTGTCATAGACGATACCGGAAATGGCCGCCCGGTCTCCCGAGCCGGCGAACCGGTGGCTGCGCCCCCAATCCTTCAGTGCTTCGGCAACGGGCCGGCGCTTGGCGGCAATATCTGCCAGAACTTCAATGGCAGCGGAAAGGCGGGCGGCGGGGGTCATAGGGGGCTCCGGCTGGAGAAAATGAAGATGGGAAACTGAAGGCGCAAAGCGGGCTTGAAACCACGCTCAGCTTTCGGCGCATGGGTACAGGCTGCCGGATGTTATCTGCTGCACGAACAGATCCAGCGCCTCACCCAGCCTTTCATCAATGATGTGGAGATATTCGGTCCAGTCCTCATAGCGGGCCAGTTCCGTGTGTCCGTCGCTGATGCCGCGCAGGCCCATGAGGGGCAGGCCATGGCGACGCGACGCGCGCATCAGAGCGAAGGTTTCCATATCCACCATATCCTGCGCGATGGCGTCATAGGCCGCGCCGGAGATGATCGCCCCGCCGGTGGAGAGGCTGGCGGATGGCACTCCTTCAAGATGATAGGGCAGACGCACCACCGCAGGCTCGTCCAGAAAGGGCGTGCGCCCCTTCTCGAACCCCAGCGCAGAGGCGTCCATATCGCGATAGGCCACATGGGAGACCTGATAGACCTGCGCATGTTCCAGCACGCGCGAGCCGGCGGAACCAAGAGAGAAGACCAGATCCGGCAGGCGTTCATCACGCTTGAGAAGCGCCAGCGCATGGGCGGTGGCGACAGCGCCTTCCACCGGCCCCACGCCGGTGATGAGCGGATTGATGCGCGCCTTGAGATGCGGGCCATATTCTTCCGGGCTCGCCATGACGAACAGCACATTCCGGCCGCCGACAGACAACAGATGGCGCGCGGGATCGTCCATGAAAACTCCAGAAGGCAATGACGCCGGAAGGCAACAGCCCCTTCCTCGCCGCCACAGGCGGATCTGTCAATTGTACATCGCGATTGCGCACCGGCCCTGCCATTGGCCACAAAGGCATGTTACCGGAGAATGGAATGGCTTTATCCACCCCTCCCAGCCCCGCCAGCCCGGACACGCCGTGACGCCAGCACCCACCCGCAAACGCCCCCCCAGACGACACAGCCGCACCCCTGATGTGAGTGCATCTGTTCGCCCGCCTGAAGAGATCGCGGAAGATAAAGACCTGCTGTCCATCCTAGCGCCCGCAACGTCACCCGCGACTGCCCCGGCCACCGGCGCACCGGACAGCGCCGATCTGCTGGCTTGGTATGACATTCACCGGCGCACCCTGCCCTGGCGCGCCCCGCCCGGCCGGCGGGCGGACCCTTACCATGTGTTCCTGTCGGAGATCATGCTCCAGCAGACCACGGTGAAGGCGGTCATTCCCTATTTCAGCGCGTTTCTGCATCGCTGGCCCAGCGTCGCGCATCTGGCCGCCGCACCGCTGGAAGATGTGCTCTCGGCATGGGCCGGGCTCGGCTATTATGCCCGCGCCCGCAACCTGCACAAATGCGCGCAGGCCGTGGTGGAGCGTCATGGCGGACTGTTCCCGGATGATGAAGCCAGCCTGTTGGCTCTGCCCGGCATCGGCCCCTATACCGCCGCCGCGATTTCCGCCATTGCCTTCGATCTGCCGACCAGCCCGGTGGATGGCAATATCGAGCGCGTCATCACCCGCCTTCATGCGGTGGAAGAGGCGCTGCCCAAGGCCAAGCCGACCGTTCGCGCACTGGCGGCCGACCTGACCAGCCATGAGCGCCCCGGCGATCACGCGCAGGCGATGATGGATCTGGGCGCGACCATCTGCACGCCGAAATCCCCGGCCTGCGCGCTTTGCCCCTTTGTATCGCCCTGTCAGGCGCGGGCGGCGGGCACCATGCAGCGCTATCCGCTGAAGGTGAAGAAGGCCCCCAAGCCGGAACGTGCCGCCATCGCCTTTCTCGCCGTGCGGGAGGACGGGGCCGTCCTGCTGCGCACCCGGCCGGACAAGGGCCTGCTGGCCCATATGACGGAAGTGCCCTCTACGCCATGGTCTGCTGCGGAAGGGCGCATTCCCGAAGCGCCGGAAGCCTTCGCGCCACTGCCGGCCCAATGGCGCACCCTGCCGGGCGTGGTGCGCCATGTCTTCACCCATTTCGCACTGGAATTCACCGTCTGGCGGGCCGAGCTTCCCCAAACCACGCCCGCACCGCAGGGCATGCGCTTCGTGCTGCCGCGGGATTTCGATGGTGAAGCCCTGCCCTCTCTCATGCGCAAGGTGCTGGCCCATGGCCGGGCAGATCGCCCGCCCCGGCCCGGCGCATAAAGGTGTGACGATGCAAGACCCTGATGCCCTACGGCTGCGCTATCAGCAGGAAAACATCAGCGCTTCGGAGTTCGCCGACATTCTGAACCGCTCCGGCCTTGGTGCGCGCCGCCCGGTGGAAGATCTGCCGCGCCTGCAACGCATGCTGGATGGCGCAACCCTGCTGCTGACCGCCAGAGATGCCCGCAGCGGCACCTTGTTGGGCGTGGCCCGCGCCCTGACAGACCATGCATATGCCTGCTATCTGTCTGATCTGGCGGTGGATGCCGCCTATCAGGGCCATGGCATCGGGCGCGCGCTCTTGGAGATGACACGCCAACTGGCCGGCGAAGACAGCATGTGCCTGCTGCTCGCAGCCCCGGATGCTGTCGGCTTTTATGAAAAGCTGAGCATGCCCCACGCCCAACACGCCTTCATCTTTCCCCGCAAGACGAAGAGCTGAAGACAAGCCTGCCTGATCGGGATGCTGCAGACCCTGCTGCGGCCTATGCCCCCTGCCGGGCTTGGCCCTCCAGCGCCGCCAGCTTATGACGCAGGGCATTCACCTCCTCGAAGCGCGGGGGGCACATGCCGCAACACGGCGACCATGCCTTCCACCTGACCGACCTCGCTCTTCAGCAAAGTGAGGGTGAATTCCAGCGAGATCCGCCGGCCGCTCTTGTGCAGGCTGGGCACCGTCATCAGGCCACCCTCTCCATAGCGACTTGTACCAGATGAGATGACGACATCATAACCTGCCCAATGACGGGCGCGCATCGGGGGCGGCACGATCAGATCCAGAAACAGACCGAGAGCCTCCAGCACGGAACACCCGAAAATACGCTCTGCTCCGGCATTCTAGAATGTGATGCGCCCTTCCCTATTACTGGCGATGATCACATCTGTCGCGCATTCCAGAATGGCCGCGCCCAACTGAGCCGGAAAAGCCGGGCATAATCTCGAGCTCCGTTTCCAAAAGGCCGTAATCCTGATTGTTCCTGTTCATGATAACACCCTCCCCGCTAGAACCGGCCTCTTCACCTTCACAACCCGCCAGAGCGAAAACGGGTCTGGCCTTTGTGCAATTGCGGTCTGCAGTCGAATGATTATGCCGGTCAGTTGTCCGCTCCGGCTGAAAACCGGCAACAGCTGCAAGCGGAAAAGTCCAGATACAACAGGCTTCCGCCATGTGCTCACGCACAAATGCCTTGCTGATAACGAAAGCTCAGGCTAAACGAGAATGAACGTTCGCTCTCATTTTTGAAATGGTCCATTTCTTGTCTGAAGCTTCCAGCGCGCCAACCCCTGCCTCTGCTCCGCCGACTACACAGCGCAGTGCGGATGCCCGCAATGCCCGGCGCCAGAGTATTCTGGAGGCGGCGATGGACTGCTTTGCGCGTGATGGGTTCCACGGCACATCCATGCAGAAGATCTGCCAGGAAGCCGGCATGAGCCCGGGGGCGCTTTACCGCTATTTTCCGTCCAAGGAATCCCTGATCGCGGCCATTGTAAGCGAAGAGCGCACAGAACGCCTGCATGTGTTCGATACGGTGACACAAGCACCCGCCATCCTACCGGCGATGCTGGAGACAATCGCTGAAATCCTGCGCGATCACAGCCTGCCCACGGCGCGGCTGGGCCCGGAAATCATGGCAGAGGCTATCCGTAACGAACCCCTGCGCAACGCCATCGAACCCGTGGAGCAGGAAACCCGCGATATGCTGCGCGACATGCTGCACACAGCCATGGCCCGTGGTGAAATTGCCCCGGAACTCAACCTTGAGGATGTGCTGGTGATGTTCCAGATCATGGGAGACGGCGTGGTGTTGCATCACCAGCTTCACCCGGAATGGAACATGCCGGACAGAATGAACCGACTGGGTATTCTCATCCAGCGCATGCTCGCCCCTCACCAGACGAAGGCACAGGATTGATGTGACAGCTTCGCCCGCCAATCCTCACCTGCCGGGCTTCAGACGCCGCATCATCTTCTCCCCTTCCGAAACAAGGCCTGCCCCGTCATGGTTTTCACACAGCCGACCGCCATGTCAGATACCCCTACGTCTGTGTCCCCCGCCAGCTCTGCCTCGCCCCGCCTGATCCGCCTGGCCCATGCTGCCGGAGCCACCCTGCTGAGCCTTCTTGCGGCCCTGCCCCTCCTGTCGGCTCCAGCTCTGGCCGAAGAAAGTGGCCCGCAGGATGGCGCCTCCTCAGCGTCCTCCGTACTGGCGGTTTCCGTCATCCAGCCCCGGCAGGAAACGCTGATGGAAACCCTGCTCGTCACCGGCTCCCTGCTGCCGCGTGAGGAAATCGAGGTGGGACCGGAGATTGAAGGCCACCGGGTCGAGGCCATTCTGGTCGAGGCCGGAGACAAGGTGGAAAAGGGGCAGGTGCTGGCCCGTCTCTCGCGTGATGTGCTGGAAACACAGCTCGCCCAGAACACCGCCAATGCCGCCAAGGCCCGCGCCGCCATCGCCCAGCAGAAAGCCGCACTGGATCAGGCGCTGGCGCAGGAAACCGAAGCCGCCGCCGCAGTAGACCGCGCCCGCAAGCTACGGACCTCCGGCACGGTTTCGCAGGAAACGCTGGATGAGCGCGAGCGAGCCGTGAAGGTGGCGCGTGCACAGGTCGCCGCCGCCCGCGAAGCCCTGACCGCAGCCGAAGCCGAAGCCGTCTTCGTGAAGGCCCAGCGCGATGAAATCGAGGTGAAGCTCAAGCGCACCGATATCCGCGCACCGGCCTCCGGTATCATTCTCTCGCGCGATGCCCGGCTGGGGGCCATCGCCCTTTCGGCGCGCACCACACCCCTGTTCCGCATCGCCGAGAATGGCGACATTGATCTGGATGCCGAAGTACCGGAAACAGCCATGCCGCGCATGCACACCGGCCTTGAAGCGCAGGTGGAGCCCGCCGGTTTCGAGAAAAGCCTGCCCGGCAAGGTGCGCCTCGTTTCTGCCGAGGTCGACAAATCCACCCGGCTCGGCCGGGTGCGCATCGCCCTGCCGCAGGATGCCCGGCTGAAGCCCGGGGCCTATGGCCGCGCGCTTGTGAGCCTTGGCGGGCGTGAAGGGCTGGTGGTGCCGCAATCTGCCGTCATGTTCGATGCCAATGGCGCTTATGTTCTGGTGGTAGCCGATGGCGCCATTGCCGAGCGCCGCATCACCGCCGGTCTGAAGAGCGGCGGACGCGTTCTCGTCACCTCCGGCCTCACGCCACAAGACCGGGTCGTGGCGCGCGCCGGCGGCTTCCTCCGGGAGGGAGACCGCGTGCGCCCAATGGAGGAGACCCTGCCCGCACCACAGCATGAAGCAGGCACGCCGCGCCAGCAGGAGGCCCGCTGATGGCTCTCAATGTTTCCGCATGGGCCATACGCAAGCCCGTGCCGCCACTGGTGCTGTTCGTCATCCTCACCATTCTGGGCATCGTGTTCTTCCGCACCCTGCCGGTGACGCAGATGCCGAATATCGACCTGCCCATCGTCACCGTCACCATCACCCAGACCGGGGCCGCCCCCAGCGAGCTGGAAACGCAGGTGACGAAGAAGGTTGAGAATTCCATCGCCGGCGTGGCCGGGGTGAAACACATCACCTCCTCCATCTCGGAAGGCGCCAGCGTCACCACCATCGAGTTCCATCTTGAAACCTCGGTGGACCGTGCGGTGAACGACACCCGCGACGCCGTGACGAAGATCCGCGCCGATCTGCCCCGCAACATTGATGAACCACTGGTGCAGCGCATCGATGTGGAAGGCATGCCCATCGTCACCTATGCGGTCTCCGCGCCGGATATGAGCGAGCAGGATATTTCATGGTTCGTGGATGACACCATCGCGCGGGCCATGCAGGGCATTCGCGGCGTCGGCTCGGTCACCCGCGAGGGTGGTGTGGACCGGGAAATCCGTATTGCGCTTGATCCGGACAGGCTGATGTCCCTCGGCATCACCGCCGCAGAGGTGAGCCGCCAGTTGCGCGCCACCAATCTGGACATCTCCGGCGGGCGCGGGGAGCTCGGCACGCAGGAACAGTCCATCCGCACGCTGGGCGGGGCCACCAGCATGGAAGAGCTGGCGGAAACCCGCATCGCCCTGCCCAATGGCCGCCATGTGCGACTCAAGGATCTGGGCACGGTGACGGACGGGGCCGCCGAGGCCCGCTCCTTCGCCCGGCTGGACGGGAAGAATGTGGTGACCTTCGCCATCACCCGCGCCAAGGGCTTTTCCGATGTCTCGGTCTATGACCGTGTGGAGGAGGAAGTCGCAGCGCTGGCCCGACAATATCCCAATGTCACTTTCACGGAAATCGACACCACAGTGCGCTACACCAAGGCGGACTACAATTCCGCCATGCACACGCTGATAGAGGGCGCCTTTCTGGCCGTGGTAGTGGTGTTCATCTTCCTGCGGGACTGGCGCGCCACCATCATCACCACCCTCACCATTCCGCTTTCCATCCTGCCCACCTTCTGGGTGATGGACATGCTGGGCTTTTCCCTCAATGGCATCAGCCTTCTGGCCATCACGCTGGTCACAGGCATTCTGGTGGATGACGCCATTGTGGAGATCGAGAATATCGTGCGCCACATGCGCGAGGGCAAATCGCCCTGGCGTGCCTCCATCGAGGCAGCGGATGAAATCGGCCTGGCGGTGGTCGCCACCACACTGACCATTGTGGCCGTGTTTGCGCCGGTCTCCTTCATGGGGGGCATTCCAGGGCAGTATTTCAGGCAGTTCGGCCTCACGGTCGCCATTGCCGTGCTATTCTCGCTGGCCGTGGCGCGGCTCATCACACCGCTGCTGTCGGCCTATTTCCTGAAGGATCACAAGGCTCGCCCCCACAAGGATGGGCCCGTCATCCGCACTTATCTGCGCCTTCTGGGCTGGTCCTTGCGGCACCGTGTGGCCACCATCGCCATTGGGCTGGGGATTTTCATCGGCACCATCTTCCTCTCCACCCTGCTGCCCTCGGATTTCCTGCCCAGCAATGACATCTCCCGCTCCATGCTCTCCATTGAGATGCCGCCGGGCACCACGCTGGCCGAAACCCGGCGGGTGGTCGATCGCATTGGCGAGGAGATGCGGGCCCGGCCAGAGGTACGCAATGTCTACGCCACGGCGGGCGGTTCAGGCTTCTCATCCTCCGGCGCGTCCTCCGGCGAGGTGCGCAAGGCGCAGATCGTGATCAATCTGAAGCCTCGATCCGAACGGGATCTGGATCAGAAATCCTTCGAGCGGGAGATGACAGCGGGCCTGCAAAATATCCCCGACATGCGCTTCACCTGGAGTTCCAACGGGCAGAATGCACAACGCGGTTTCCAGGTCATTCTCTCCGGCAATGACGGGGAAAAGGTGGAGCAGGCCGCCTTGCAGCTGGAAAAGGATATTCGCGATCATGTCCCGGACCTGGCCAATGTGGTCTCGTCAGCCGCGCTGGATCGCCCGGAAATCCGCATCGTACCCAAGCTGGATGAAGCGGCGGAACTTGGCGTTTCGGTCGATACCATTGCCGAGACGGTCCGCATCGCCACCCTTGGCGATATTTCCGCCAATCTGGCGAAATTCTCCGCCCGAGACCGGCAGATCGACATTCGTGTGATGCTGGATGAGCGGGCCCGCAGCAAGCTTTCCACCTTCGATGCGCTGAAAGTGCCCACGGCCAGAGGCGGTGCAGTGCCGCTTTCCACCGTGGCCTTCATCGAATTCGGCAAAGGCCCCACCGCATTGGACCGGTATGACCGGGCCCGCCGGGTGGCGGTCGAGGCAGATCTGGTGGGCACGACGCCGTTGGGCCTTGCACTGGAACAGGTGAAGGCCCTGCCCGCCGCCCGCAACCTGCCCGCCGGCGTGACGCTGAAAGAAGCCGGAGATGCGGAGGTGATGGCCGAGGTTTTCTCCGGCTTCGCGCTGGCCATGGGCGCGGGGCTGATGCTGATGCTGGCTGTGCTGGTGCTGCTGTTTCACGATGTGCTTCAGCCCATCACCATTCTCATCTCGCTGCCGCTCTCGGTGGGCGGGGCTTTCATCGCCCTGCTGCTGACAGGTCACTCCTTGTCCCTGCCCGTGGTTATCGGCTTCCTGATGCTGATGGGCATCGTCACCAAGAACGCCATTCTGCTGGTGGATTTCTCCATCGAGTCCATGCATGCGGGAACAGACCGCACTACCGCCCTGCTGGATGCCGGGCGCAAGCGAGCCCAGCCCATTGTGATGACCACCATCGCCATGGCGGCTGGCATGTTACCCTCGGCGCTGGCGCTGGGCGAAGGCGGGGCCTTCCGCGCCCCCATGGCTATCGCTGTCATTGGCGGCCTGGTGGCCTCCACTGTTCTCTCGCTGGTTTTCGTGCCCGCCATGTTCACGGTCATGGATGATCTGAGCCACATTCTGGGCCGCTTCTTCGGTCGCTTCATTGGTGGGCAGGATGAAGAGACGACAGCATCCGGCCGCGCCCCATCTTCCCCCTCCAGTGGGCCACCCCACTGAAAGGCGCAATCGCACCGCTCTGAAACGAAAAAGCCCCGGATCTCGTCAGATCCGGGGCTTTTCATTCAAACGGTTTCTTCAGGCCACATGGGTACGGGGGTCACATCACCCCACATCTATTCCCCGGCCTTCACCAGGGGCTTGTCCTTGGGCAGGCCATACACATGCTCGGGACCAGGGAAGGTCCGCGCCCGCACCTCACTGGCGTAATTTTCCACGGCCTGTTCGATCTGCGGGCCGAGATTGGCAAACTTCTTCACGAATTTCGGGACCCGGTCTCCCAGCCCCAGCATGTCTTCCAGAACAAGCACCTGCCCGTCACAGGCCGGCGAGCCGCCAATGCCGATGGTGGGGGCTGAAATATCCTGCGTGATGGCGCGGGCCAGCGGTTCAGCCATGGCTTCCAGCACGATCGCGAAAGCACCAGCATCGGAAATGGCGCGGGCATCTTCCAGGATGAGAGCGGCTTCCGCATCGTCACGACCGCGCGCCTTGAAGGAGCCAAGCGTATTGATCGCCTGCGGGGTCATGCCCACATGGCCCATGACAGGCACGCCGCGATCCACAAGGAAGCGCACGGTTTCCGCCATATGGCGGCCGCCTTCCAGCTTCACCGCACCGGCCCCTGTTTCCTTCAGCACGCGAGAGGCGGTGTGGAAGGCCTCCAGCGGGCTGCCCTCATAACTGCCAAAAGGCAGATCCACCACCACCAGCGCCCGTCTGGTGCCTCGCATCACTGCCCGCGCATGGAGAATCATCATCTCCACCGTGACAGGAACCGTGCTCTCCAGCCCGTGCATCACCATGCCGAGACTGTCGCCCACGAGGATGAAATCCACATAGGGGTCAAGCAGCCGTGCCGTATGGGCATGGTAAGAGGTGAGTGACACGATGGGCTCCCCACCCTTGCGCGCCTGTAATTGCGGCGCAGTGATGCGGCGGGTTTCAGCCTGAGTGGACATGGCGTTCCTCTGTTTTACCTGAAGCCGTAGGCGCTCCCGCCAGACCGGCAGCCCAAGCCGGCAGGGGCGATCAACCTGTCTCCATTTTCATATGAGCAAAGCATTTCGCCTCTCTCATGACATCACTCATGACGCCCTGAGAGACGAATCGTGCTCTCCGCACGGGCCAGACTCCCCCGTGCTTGCGGCGCACCATATCAGCCTCGCCGGGAAAGTGGAGCCGGGAATACGCACCCGGGTGCCGCATCTGCCCCAAGCGTCCCGCCGAAGACCCCGGAATCTCCCCTGTCCTTTTGGCCTTGCTTGCTTTCGGCCACATTCATGCCATCATTCCTGACGGATGGGAAAGGCCGGAGCTCAAGACATGGGCGAACATCTTCACCTGCATCCGGCAGTCAAACTGCCCATGCGCCGAACGGCCCTCTCCGGGCTCATGATGCTTGTGGCTGTGGCTCTTTTCATGTGCGGTATGGCTCTGCCTGTCCAGGCCGGCTCCGTTGTGGCGAAGGTGGATCTCTCCCGCCAGCGCATGGTGGTGAAGGTGAATGGCGTGACCCGCTATAGCTGGCCGGTTTCCACCGCCCGACGCGGCTATGTCACCCCCACCGGCACCTATCGCCCCCAACGCATGTATCAGGAATATTATTCCCGCAAATACAACAACTCCCCAATGCCGCACGCCATCTTCTTCCGGGGTGGCTATGCCATTCATGGCAGCTACGCCACGCACCGGCTGGGGTCGCGCGCCTCTCATGGCTGCATCCGACTCAGCCCCCGCAATGCAGCCCGGCTCTACAGCCTCGTGCGGACCCATGGGCCAGGAAATACCATCATCCGCATCACCCACTAAGAAGCGGGAAATGCCCGCAAAGCGCCATTCCATATAGGTGCGGGTCGCCCCATGTGCCTGAAGCATGGCGCATTTGCATGAAAAGTGCATGCCTGTGGTCTTTTTTTCGTCGCGCACTCATGATATCGGCCACTGCCAACTCGAAACGGGGATGCGTTGATGCTACCGCCCGTTCCGGCCTCACCTGCCCCCATTCCGGGAGCCATCAGGAGTTGGCAATGACTGCCCCGACATCCTCTTCCCGTTCCGCGCATACCCCCTTCCGTGAAGGCCTCACCTTTGATGACGTGCTGCTTCAACCCGGCCCGTCCGAAGTCATGCCCGGGCAGGTGGAGCTGACCACACGCCTCACCAACACCATCACACTCAACCTGCCCATCATCTCCGCTGCCATGGATACGGTGACGGAGGCCCGCCTTGCCATCGCCATGGCGCAGGCTGGCGGCATCGGCGTCATCCATCGCAACCTCTCCATTGAGGAGCAGGCCGAGCAGGTACGGCTGGTGAAGAAGTATGAATCCGGCATGGTGGTCAACCCCGTCACCATCTATCCGGACAACACGCTTTCCGAAGCGCTGGCCGTGATGAAGGAACATGGTATTTCCGGCATTCCGGTGGTGGAACGCGGCACCGGCACTGTTGATGGTCGCCTTGTCGGCATTCTTACCAATCGTGATGTGCGTTTTGCACATAATCCTGAGCAGCGCGTCGCCGAACTGATGACGAAGGAAAAGCTCATCACCGTGCGCAAAGGCGAGGTGAGCCAGGAAGAGGCCAAGCGCCTCCTCCACCAGTATCGCATTGAAAAGCTGCTGGTGGTGGATGAAGCCGAGCGCTGCGTCGGCCTCATCACCGTGAAGGACATGGAAAAGGCTGTCGCCTATCCCAACGCTGCCAAGGATGAGCATGGCCGCCTGCGCGTGGCCGCCGCCAGCACGGTGGGCGAGGATGGCTTCGCCCGTGCCGAGAAGCTGATCGAAGCGGGCGTCGACCTTCTGGTCGTGGATACCGCCCATGGCCATTCCAGCAAGGTTCTGGATCAGGTGCGCCGCATCAAGCAACTCTCCCCGGCCACGCAGATTCTGGCAGGCAATGTCGCCACCTATGATGGCACCCGTGCACTGATCGACGCCGGCGCGGATGCCGTGAAGGTGGGGATCGGGCCCGGCTCCATCTGCACCACCCGCATTGTGGCCGGCGTGGGCGTACCCCAGCTGACCGCCGTGATGGATGCGGTGGAAGCGGCTGCCGACACCAACACGCCGATTATTGCGGATGGTGGCATCAAATATTCCGGCGATCTGGCCAAGGCGCTGGCGGCAGGTGCATCAGCCGCCATGGTGGGCTCCCTGCTTGCCGGCACCGAGGAGAGCCCCGGCGAGGTGTTCCTCTATCAGGGCCGTTCCTACAAGGCCTATCGCGGCATGGGCTCTGTGGGCGCCATGGCCCGCGGCTCTGCGGACCGTTACTTCCAGGCTGAAGTGCGCGATACGCTGAAGCTGGTGCCGGAAGGCGTGGAAGGTCAGGTGGCTTATAAGGGCCCTGTCGGCGCGGTTCTGCACCAGCTTGCTGGCGGCCTGCGGGCGGCCATGGGCTATGTGGGCGGGGCGACCCTGCCGGAATTCCGGAAGAAGGCGCAGTTCGTGCGCATTTCCTCCGCCGGCCTGCGTGAGAGCCATGTGCATGATGTCATCATCACCCGCGAAAGCCCGAATTACCCCTCCAATATGTGAGGCAGGGGCTCTGCCCTGTTTCGGCGTCGTCTGCGCCATGGCATGAACAGGCAAAAGGCCGGGGAAGCATTTCCCCGGCCTTTTGTATTCCAGTTGCCTGTTCTGAAAGACCATGTTGGGCTATGACCCGCCTCAAGCGACAGGCTGCTTCATCCGGGACAGCCCCCCGGAGCCTTAAAGATGCGCACATCGCCTCACACCCGATGGTCAAAAGAACCACAGAGCTGCACCATCATCACATGGCTACGAAATATGCGTTCAGGCCGCGCCCTGCCCGCGGGAGCTATCAGCCCCCTTGCCCTGCCCGTCCCGGGAGGATTTGGGCGGCGTGATATCAATCATTTCGTTCTCGAAAGGGCCATCATAGGGCTGGCCGGTGCGCAGATCGAACACGCGCACATCACCAAAAGCGCCCCGCTGCATGCCCTTCACGCTCTTTCCCGTCACCAGCGCATACACGCCGCCACCCACAAGAATGGCCGTGATGACAATGCCGCCCGCAATGAGCAGACCACCGACAACCGTAAATAGGGCCACACCCACGAGGCCCGCCACCGCGAGACCCGCAACACCGCCGAACAGATTGAGAAGCTGTTTCATGGCATCCCCCAATACAGGCACATTCTGGCGGACTTGCGACAGGACTACAACCGGGAGGCGCGAAATGGTGTTCTTCTCACCAGCTGCCTGCCCAGAGGGCCGCATAGAATTGCACCCGCCAAGGCAAGTTTAGACGCCATTTTCGCAGCGCAACACCCCTGATATCCGGTGCGTATGGAAAGGCGACAGCTGAAGCCGAGGACAGCGCTGCCCTAAAGCGCTTCGCGCAACTGCTTCACGAAATGGGAGAGTCCTGTCACCCTTTCCCGCTTCTGGCGTTCGGCATGCAAAATGGCCTTCAGCTTGGCGAGGCTGTCCTCCACCTCGTGGTTCACGATGATGTAGTCATACTCAAAATAATGGCTGATCTCATCTGAGGCCTTCGCCATACGGGCACGCACCACTTCATCGCTATCCTGCGCGCGCGTGCGCAGGCGCTTCTCGAGGTCTTCCGCGCTGGGCGGCAGAATGAACACCTTCACCAGATCCTGTGATGCACTCTCGCTGAGCTGCTGGGTGCCCTGCCAATCGATATCGAACAGCACATCCCGCCCGCCCGAGAGGGCTGCTTCCACCGCCCCGCGCGGCGTACCGTAGAAATTGCCGAACACGGTGGCATGCTCCAGCAATTCCCCCCCATTCCGCATTTTCTCGAAGGTGGGAATATCGGCGAAGAAATAATCCTTGCCCTCCACCTCGCCCGAACGCGGCGCACGTGTGGTGACGGACACCGACATGGTGATCTGCTCATCTTCCCCCAGAAGGCGACGCGACAGCGTGGTCTTGCCTGCGCCGGATGGAGAAGACAGCACCAGCATCAATCCCCGTCGCGCCAGAGCCGGGCCGCCAGAGGATGCAGGATGAAGAGGAGATGCGAGAGAAGAGGACATGAGAGCAAATATCTGAATGGAGAAAAAGACGCGCCAGATTTCAGGATCACTCCAGATTCTGGACCTGCTCGCGGAACTGATCCACCAGCGCCTTCAGTTCCAGACCAATCCGGGTCAGGGCGACAGCATTGGATTTGGAGCATAGCGTATTGGCTTCACGGTGAAATTCCTGAGCCAGAAAATCCAGCTTGCGGCCCACCGGGCCACCATTGCCGAGAAGATCCCGCGCAGCATCCACATGGGCGTTCAGCCTGTCGAGTTCCTCGCGCACATCGGCCTTAGTGGCAGCCAGAACCGCCTCCTGATGCAACCGCACGGGATCAAACTGGGCCGCCGTGTCCATCAGCATCTTCACCTGCGTCGCCAGACGCGCCTTAATGCTTTCCACGCTGCGCTCACGCAATTCATCGGCTGAGGCGACCAGCCCAGAAATCGCCGTCAACCGCTCATCCAGCACGACACCCAATGCCGCGCCTTCCCGGGAACGCATGGCCTTGAGATCCTGCAGGGCTTGATCGAAGGCATCAAGAAAGGCCTCCATCACCTCACGACGTTCGGCCTCGCTCTCGCGCACCTCGCTGACCTCGACAATACCCTTGATGGTCAGCAGCGTATCTATGGATGGCTGGGCCGTTCCCAGATTCTGCGCGGTCACCTGCACCGCTTGCAGCAGTGTCGCCAGAGCATTCTCATTCACTGTCGCCACCAACCGCTCACCATGGCGATTGGCTGTCAGCGTTGCCGTGATGGAGCCACGGGAAACGGCCTTGGTTGCTCGATTGCGCAGATCCACTTCAAGATCTTCAAATCCGGGCGGCAGTCGCAGACGCAGATCCAGCCCCTTGCCGTTCACCGAGCGCAGTTCCCAAGTGAAACTCCACCCACCAGCTGTACCGGCAACACGTGCAAAAGCCGTCATGCTGCCCAGTCGGGCACCAGGTAAATGCGGCTGAGCTTCCATCATCTTCACGGGCAGATCAATCCGCCCGCCTCCTCAATTACCAGAAGCCTCTGCCCCGGATGTCGGTGCCGCCCCGCTCTTTCGGGCAGCCTCTATCGCCCGCCAACGTGCGACATTCCGGTTGTGCTCTGCAAGTGTTTCTGCAAAAGCGTGCCCCCCGGTGCCATCGGCCACGAAGAACAGGGCCTTGGTACTGGCCGGCTGCACAACGGCAGCGAGCGCCTCACGGCCCGGATTACTGATGGGGCCAGGCGGCAGACCATCAATCGTATAGGTATTATAAGCAGTTGGCGTGGAAATATCCTTGCGGCTGATGGACCGGCCAAGGCTGCCTTTGCCCCCGACAATGCCATAAATGATCGTCGGATCAGACTGCAGGCGCATACCGCGCTTCAGCCGGTTGACGAAAACTGCGGCCACCTCCGGGCGCTCGCCCGCAACGCCGGTTTCTTTTTCCACAATAGAGGCCAGCGTCACCATTTCCTGCGGCGTGCGCAAGGGCAGGCCGGAATTACGCTTGGCCCACAGTTCCTTCACCAGTTCCTGCTGCTCCTGCGCCATGGTCTTCAGCAGCGCCTCGCGGGACATGCCCCGATGAACCTTGTAGGTCTCCGGCAGCAATGTGCCTTCACGCGGTACGCCGGGCTGGCCTGTAAGCAGATCATTCTCCATCAGGCGCGTCACGATCTGCGCGCTGGTCAACCCTTCGGGAATGGTGATCAGATGCAGGATGACCTTGCCGGATGCGATGGTGTCAATCACACCGGTGACAGACTGGCCCGGTGTGAAGAGATATTCACCGGCCTGCATCTTGGCCTGCGGCCGCAGGAATTTCTGGGCACCAACAAAGACAGCCCAGTTATCGATGACACCTTCGCGCTCCAGCAGTTCCGCAATATCGCGGATACCATGGCCACGAGGGATATTGACGATTTTCTCCGTGGCCAACGGGCCAGGCTCATTCACCATCCGCTCGCCATACCAGGCGGCAACGCCCCCACCGAGAAGAACGAGCAGCAGAAAGGTGAAGATGCCACTGCCTATGGTCACTGCCGGATGGCGGGCTGAACGCGAAGGCTTGCGCCGCGCTTTCATCTTATTCTCCGCCACGGTCTCGGCCGGCTCGCCATCCGTGTGCGAATGGGCTTGCTCGCCTGCTGTCGCTTCGGGCTCTGGCGTATCGCCACCCTGCCCGGATGCAGAGCTGTCAGGTTTCGTCATGGCCGGCCCTCCGCACATGAATGTTGAAGATGCTTGCCCCCGATCATGCGGGCCTGTGCCTTACAGCCCTGCCGGGCCGGACTGCGAGATCCGGCCCTGACATGAATGTGGTACGGATCAGGACGCGTAGCGCCGGAAGACTAGGGACGCGTTGGTGCCACCGAAACCAAAAGAATTGGACAATACGGTGTCAATCTTGCGTTCCTGAGCCTTCAGAGGCACCAGATCCAGCGGCGTGTCGACCGACGGATTCTCGAGATTGAGCGTCGCCGGCGCAATCTGATCACGAATGGCGAGCACGGAGAAGATGGCTTCCACAGCACCGGCGGCCCCCAGCAGATGGCCGATCGAGGACTTGGTGGAAGACATTGCAGTCTTGCCCGCCGCATTGCCGAGCAAACGCTCAACTGCCTTCAGCTCGATCTCATCAGCCATGGTGGAGGTGCCATGGGCATTGATGTAATCAATATCATCCGGCCCCAGACCGGCCCGCTTCAGCGCCGCAGACATGCAGCGATATGCGCCGTCGCCATCCATGGAGGGTGCGGTGATATGATAGGCATCGCCGGAAAGGCCATAACCCACCAGCTCGGCATAGATTTTCGCGCCGCGCGCCTTGGCATGTTCCAGCTCTTCGAGCACAACAATACCAGCGCCTTCGCCCATCACGAAGCCATCACGGTCCCGATCATAGGGACGCGATGCACGGGTGGGCTCATCATTGAAGGCGGTGCAGAGCGCCTTGCAGGCGGCAAAGCCGGCGATGGCCAGACGGTTCAGCGGCGATTCGGTACCACCAGCCACCATCACATCGGCATCGCCAAGGGCGATGAGGCGTCCGGCGTCACCAATGGCATGCGCTCCGGTGGAGCAGGCCGTCACCACAGCATGATTCGGCCCCTTCAGACCGTGCTGGATGGAGACATATCCGCCGGCCAGATTGATGAGACGCCCGGGAATGAAAAAGGGAGAAATACGGCGCGGGCCGCGTTCCTTCAGGATGAGGGACGATTCCGCGATTCCCTCAATGCCACCAATGCCGGAGCCGATAAGCACACCGGAATTGATCTGGTCTTCATATGATTCGGGATGCCAGCCGGCATCATCGAGAGCCTGGGAAGCGGCGGACATGGCGTAGACGATGAATTCGTCAACCTTGCGCTGTTCCTTGGGCTCCATCCATTGGTCGGGATTGTAGGTTCCATCGGAACCATCCCCGCGCGGAATAGGCGCCGCAATCTTGCAGGCCAAGTCCGACACGTCAAAACTGGTGATGCTCTTCACGCCGCTTTCGCCGGCCAGCAGGCGGCGCCAGCTGGTCTCGACCCCGCAACCGAGGGGCGTCACCATCCCGAGACCGGTGACGACGACACGTCTCATAACAAAAACTCCGGCAAGCGATCGAAGCACACCCGATCGAGGAACGCACGGTCCGGCACACCACCCACGTTGCAGGATAATGCCCTGTCCAGCGCACCAGACCCATCAGCGACAACGGTCGCGGACGCAAAGCGCCACGCGACCGTCGTGTCAGGAAATGTCAGGCTCAAGCCGCGTTCTTTTCCAGGAACTTGATCGCGTCGCCGACAGTCAGAATGGTCTCGGCGGCGTCGTCCGGGATCTCGCAGTTAAAGGCTTCCTCGAAAGCCATCACGAGCTCGACGGTGTCGAGGCTGTCGGCGCCGAGATCGTCGATGAAGGAGGCGGCGTCCGTCACCTTTTCAGGTTCCACGCCAAGATGCTCCGCGACAATCTTCTTCACCCGCTCGGCGATGTCACTCATCGATGCAACCCTCGTTATAATCGGATAATCCCGTTGCCATTTGGCAATCTGGAGTGGGCATAAAGGCTTTTTCGCCCTCTGCCCAGCCCCCTTCTCGCCGGTTCCACGTCCGTACTCTCGCACGCTTCACAGTGCAACCGTCTGCTGCGCCCCCCGAAAAGCCGGCCTTCTTCATCATGAAAAAGGCTCTACCAAACGGACTCACATCACAGGCCGGATACCCCAGATAACATGTCGATTCCAGACTGGTCGAGCGGCTCGTTAGCATACTCATGCCGACATGACCAGCAATGCTGCGCATCAGGCCGGCCTCAAAACCAACTCCAAACAGGCCGAAACCCGTCTGGAATCAGATCATGGCCATACCACCATTCACATGCAGGGTCTGGCCCGTCACATAGCCGGCCTCCTCAGAAGCCAGGAAGACGGCCGCCGTGGCGATATCATCCGGTGTACCCAGCTTGGCCGCCGGCACAGCTTTCAGAATGGCTTCGCGCTGCTTGTCATTCAGGGCGTCGGTCATTGGCGTGGCGATGAAGCCGGGGGCGATGCAGTTCACCGTCACTCCGCGTGAGGCCACTTCCAGCGCCAGTGACTTGGACATGCCGATCATGCCCGCCTTGGCGGCGGCATAATTGCCCTGCCCGGCATTGCCGGTGACACCCACGATGGAGGTGATGTTGATGATGCGGCCCGAACGACGACGCATCATGAGTCGCACCGCCGCACGCGACAGGCGGAAAGCGGCGGTGAGATTCACCTTGATGACCTCGTCCCATGCCTCATCCGTCAGGCGCATGAAGATGTTGTCGCGGGTGATTCCCGCATTGTTCACCAGAATGTCGATATGGCCGCCCAGCGCTTCCTCGGCGGCGGGCACCAGCGCCTCAACATCATCGGTGGAGGACAGATTGCAGGGCTGCACCACAACCCGCTCGCCACCCAGCTCACCGGCCAGCGCTTCCAGTGCTTCTCGGCGCGTGCCGGAAATGGCCACAGTGGCCCCCTGGGCGTGCAGCGCCCGGGCGATAGCCCCACCAATGCCGCCGGTTGCCCCGGTGACAAGAGCGGTCTTGCCGGTCAGATCAAACATGAAAACTCCCAGTTTTCGTTTCTCTCGCCACCGCAGCAGCGCAAACTGTGCATAACCGCCGGACAGGCGGCCTCTCCCTGCCCAGGCGGGAAGATGCGAAACTCTCTTCTGCCCGCCACACGGACAGGGAGCAAGGCCCTGCCCGAAGACGACTTTCAAATATTAGAGGGCCACGCCCGCTTCGGTCGCGACAGAATCAGCCCTGACGTGCCGTGATGAAGGCGGCGACATCTTCCGCCGTGCCAACGGCCGTGGTGGCGATCTTGCGATCAATGCGCCGCACCAGCCCGCACAGCACCTTACCGGCGCCCACTTCCACCATACGGTTCACGCCCGCACCGGCCATATAGGTCACGCTTTCGCGCCAACGCACGGTGCCCGTTACCTGCTCCACCAGCAAGCGCACGATCTCCGCCGGGTCTTCCACCGGAGTGGCGCGCACATTGGCCACAAGCGGCACAACCGGGGCATGGACGGTCGCCTCAGACAGCGCCTTCGCCATCGCCTCGGCCGCCGGGGCCATGAGGCGACAATGGAAGGGGGCGGATACGGGCAGAAGAACCGCCTTCATTGCACCCTTTTCCTTGGCGATCTCGATGGCCCGCTCCACCGCCGCGCGGGAGCCGGAAACCACGACCTGGCCGGGAGCATTATCGTTTGCGGCCTCGCACACCTCATCCCGCGCAGCTTCCGCAGCGACAGCGACGGCCTGCTCATAATCCAGCCCCAGCAGGGCGGCCATGGCCCCTTCGCCCACCGGAACGGCCTGCTGCATGGCGCTGCCGCGAATGCGCAACAGCCGCGCGGCATCCGCCACGGAAAGAGCGCCAGCCGCCGCCAGAGCAGAATATTCACCCAGCGAATGACCCGCCACGAAAGCGGCTTCCTGCGACAGGTCCAGCCCGGCCTCGCTCTGCAGCACCCGCATGGCGGCGAGGGAAACGGCCATTAGGGCCGGCTGGGCATTGGCGGTGAGCGTGAGTTCCTCAGCCGGGCCATCCCACATCACGCGGGTGAGCTTTTCACCCAGAGCAGAATCCACCTCTTCAAACACGGCCTTGGCGACGGGAAAATTGTCGGCCAGTGTCTTGCCCATGCCCACAGCCTGGCTGCCCTGGCCGGGAAAGATAAAGGCGGTCTGCGACCCGGAACGGGTGTCATCGCTCATCAGCGAGCCTCCAATACAAAATATTGGGGAGCGCAGTGGCATTGGCCGGCAGGGGAGTCAAGGCCGCGACGCACGCAAGAACGCTCCTGAAAGGGCCCGCATATCATTCGGGGCGCATGTGCAGCACATGCGCCCATAATCTTCCTGAAAGGGGCAACCCTTGCTTCCTGAAAAGGAAACCCCTTGCCCGCAGGCCTCAATACAGGCCGATACCACCCGAAACAGGCTTGTGGCGACCATGATGCGCCGTGCTGGTGGCAACAGGATTGCGCGGCTTGCTGCTGGCGGAGCGCTCAAACGCATTGGCCGCCACATTCACCCGACCCGGCTGATCCTTCGCGATCAGTTCGGAGACCGTTGCGAAGCGGTAGCCCTTGGCCAGCATCGTATCCAGCAATTCCGGCATGGCGGCCACACTGGTGGGGTGGATATCATGCAGCAGAATGATACTGCCCGGCTGGGCCTTGGCCAGAATGCGCTCGCGCACGGTCTTGGCATTGCGGTTCTTCCAGTCCAGCGGGTCAACCGACCAGTAGATGAATGTCATGCCGTATTTCTGTTCAAGGTGCGAGCGCAGCGCCGGCGTCATGGCTCCGTAGGGCGGGCGCAGATAACGCGGCTTCTGGCCGGTGGCCCGCGCAATGGCCGCATTGGCGTCCGCAATCTGCTTGTCGGCGCCGGTCGTGCCGATTTTGGGAAGCTGCGGGTGATTCCATGAGTGATTGCCGATCTCATGCCCCTCGGCGATCATGCGGCGCAGCAGGGCCGGATTTTCCGCTGCGCGCGTGCCCAGCACGAAGAAGGTGGCATGCACGCCCCGCGCCTTCAGAATATCCAGAAGCTTCGGCGTGGTGATCGGGTTCGGCCCATCATCAAAGGTGAGCGCGACCACTTTCTCCCCAACCGAGACCGATGAATAGGAGCGCTTCAGCGGCCCCACGGGCGCGGACGAAGCCTTGCCCTGAGACGGCTTTGCCTGTGATGCCGTGCCCTGCACGGGTTTTACCGTCTCGGGCGTGGTCATGGCAGACGGTGTCGCGCTGCCGGATGCGGTGCTTGTGGATGCGACAGGAGACGGCGCAAAAGGCGAAGCTGTCGTGGCCTGCTGCGCAAAGGCGGCTCGTACACCGAGGCAGCCCACATCCAGCGCGCCAAGGCTCAGCAAACCCGCGCCCATACTGAACAGCCCGGCCCGCATCCAGCCCGAACGGGTAAAGCCTGACGACATGATTGTCCTGAAAGTCACGATGACCCGTCCTGTTCCTGCTTCAAGGCCGTCTCGTCCATACGCAACCCGCCGCATGCACTTTGTGCATCTGAGCCATGCTGTTTCGATGACAGCCCATCCCCCGCGAAGCACCAGCTTGCAGCGGGTTTCGCGTCATATCATCTCACTGGTGCGCCGCCGCCTGCCGCAGCGCAAGAGTGACATTGGCTTATTGAAGAGAAATGTGATGTCCACAAGGCGGCATCCATTTGGTGTGCGCCAGAAAACAGGCGGCCAGACATCATATGCGTCAAATTGACACATTACCTGAGGTTGGCAACGCAAGCGAAGCACCCTTCATCGCCACTGCGCTTGAGCCCTCCTCTCACCCGCGATAAGAGAGCACATGAATGCGGAACGCAGATCAGTTCTGGTGACCGGCGGCGCAGAGCGCATCGGTCGGGAAATATGCCTTGGCCTTGCCGGTCAGGGCTGGCATGTCCTGATCCACTATAATCGGTCCGAAGAGCCGGCGAAGGCCCTGTCGCAGGCGATCATCGAAGCTGGCGGCATGGCGGACACCCTTCAGGCCGACTTCTCGAAACTGGAGCAGGTGGATGGGCTGGCCGAAGATGCCGCCGCCTGCGCCAATGTGCGTGGAGCCCGGTTCGCCGCTCTGGTGAACAATGCCTCCCGATTCCAGTATGACACTCTGGACAGCATGAGCGCGGAAGGATTTGACGCTCATATCGCCGTTAATCTGCGCGCCCCGCTCTTTCTCAGCCGGCGCACGGCCCTGCTTATGAAAGAGGCAGGCGGCTGCATCATCAATATTCTGGACAACAAGATCCACGCCCCGAACCCGGATTATTTCACCTATACTGTGGGCAAACTGGCCTTGTCCGCCATGACCGGGTCGCTGGCTCTGGCGGTTGCGCCCCATGTGCGGGTGTGCGGCATTGCGCCGGGCATCACTCTGCCCAGCGGGGCGCAAAGCAAGGCCGAGTTCGAGAAGGCCCACAAGGCCAACCCGCTCCATCAGGGGTGCACGCCGGCACAACTGGTGGACGCGGTGCGTTTCATTCTGGACACGCCCGCCCTGACAGGACAGACCATCGTCATTGATGGTGGCCAGTCCCTCGTCAATCCGGGGCGCGACGTGGCCTTCATCCCCCTGTAATGCGCAGGCCATCCGTGACGGGAGTTGGTCCCATCCATCAAAATGCTTCCATGGTGATCCGCCAGCACAGCCTCTGCCTTGAGAATTTCGAGGTGGATGCGTCCATCGGCATTCACGCACATGAAAAGCAGCGCCATCAGCGCCTGCTCATTTCCGTGCGCCTCATGCTGGATCCGCAAATGCTGGCGCATGGGGACGATATCACCACCACGGTGGATTATGATTTCCTGCGCACCGGCATCAAGGCCCTGCTGGAACGCGGCCATTACAATCTGCAGGAAACGCTGGTGCACGATATTCTGGCCCTGTGCGGCACGCGGGCGGGCGTGGTGCGCGCGATCGTCAGCTCCCGCAAGACCGAGGCATATGAAGATTGCGCCTGTGTGGGCTATGAGGCAGAAGCCGATTTTACCCCGACCAGCTGACCCTCTGCCCAGACGAGGCGACAAGTGACAGGTGGATGAAATCACCCTTCACGCACAGCCATGACCCGCCCCATCAGGACGGGTCAAAACGGCAGAATGCCTAGCGTCAGCAATGCCTAGCGTCAGCATCGCGCAATGGCATCTCCCTGCTCCATCAACATGCCCCCAGGCCGCGGACCTCTTGAGCTCTTGCCCGGTCTTTCTGCCCGAAAAGAACTGAACGGACCGGATGGCGCCGTGGGGGGGATACCATCCGGCCCGCCTCCCCATGCCGGTCAGGGCTTGGCATGGGTAACATCAGACGCACATGCGAAGGACGGAGCGAGGCCGCGCCCATCACCCCCCATTAGGGGTGGCGACTGTCTGGCTTCAGTTCAGCTGTGGATTTTTTAACGACATAGGCGCAAATGAACAAGCAAGAGATACGCAGTTCAGAATCAACTTTTCGTTAGAAACGCACATCCGATGATGGCGACTGCACATTGCTTTATTCAGTCCATGCAAGATGCTTAAAGCATAACATGTTATTCATTTCTGGGCGAGTGCCTTCTTTACCGCAGCGTAGCCTTCCGCCTGATTGGCACAGATGGCGACATCCGAAAAATCATAATCCTTCGTCGCATGCTCGCCCGGCCGCCCTTCTCGCACAAAGCGCGTGATGGAGCCCGCAGCGCTCTGCCCCATGAGCTGGATATAGACCGGAAGCCGCTTGATGCGCGCCTGCTCATCCTCATCCAGCCGGCTGGTCAGGAAACCGATGAGACGGCGGTAGGTATCCACCTTCTCACGATGATACAGGTCATTCTGAACGCGCTCCGAATAGACGATCTCATCACGCCGGGTGAGCACTTCGGCCATATTATCGGGCAATGCGCGCTGGCCCGAGAAAAGATCCACGATAAAGACCCGCTTGCCATCCGGCCCGCAGCGTTCCAGCACCATATCCAGTGGGGAGTTGGAGATGATACCGCCATCCCAGTAGGCTTTTCCCTCGATCTCGGTCCAGGGAAAGCCCGGCGGCAGGCTGCCGCTGGCAATAATGTGGTCGGCGGTGAGATCATCCACATAGCTGTCAAACACGGTCTGGCGGGCTGTGGTCACATCCACCGCATTCACCAGCAGGCGCACCGGGCTTTTCTTCAGCGCGCCAAAGTCCACATAGCTGTTCAGCAGGCGACGCATCGGAGCCGTGTCATAGAAGCTGTTCCAGTGGATAGGCCACAGATCCGGCGTCAGCGGCGGAACGATCCACCGCGGGGAGAAGAAGTTAGGCACGCCCAAGGTCAGAACACGCCCGGCCGCAATCAAGCGGCGCATGTCATCCGCCATCATGGGCGGGGTATTGACGGTCAAATCCGCCCAGAAGCTTTCCAGCGCCTCAGTAGCATGGCGCGGATGGGCGGCGATGATGGCCCCGTTCAGCGCCCCGATGGATACGCCGGCCACAATATCCGGGAAGATCCCCTCTTCCTCCAGCGCCTTCACCACCCCGCATTCAAAGGCCCCCATCGCGCCCCCGCCCTGCAACAGCACGGCCGTTTGCGGCGGGATCTGATCCAGCACGAAATCCGGTTCCCGCAACCGTGAAAGGGTATCGCCCAGCCCCACGCGATAGCGGATCAGCCCCTCAGCCACGCGGGTTTCATCCACCGGACGCCCCACAGAAAACAAGGCGCGGGGCACATCCCCCTTCAGATAGAAAAGGGCGTAATTCCCCTCATCCAGAGAGCCGCGCTCGACCCAGTGATCCGCATCTTCCGGTGCACCCAGCACATTGAAGCCGATATCGCCCACCTCGCAGAAGAAGTAGGAGACTTCATCATAGGGCATGCGCCGGCCCAGCATGTTGCGCGCAGCAATGCGGCCCTGCTTGAGGGCGTTGTCCCAATGCTCGATATGGCGCTGACGGGCAAAGATGGGATCATAGAATGTCGTGACATCCCCGGCCGCGAACACGCCCGGCGTACTGGCGCGCAGCAGCGAATCCACCATCACATAGCCGTTGGACAGCTCAATATCGCTGCCCTCCAGGAAGGAGGTCGCCGGCGAGACCCCAATGCTCACCACCAGAAGGTCACAGGGAATATGCACCCCGGAGGTGGTTTCCACGGCCTTCACCCGACCTTTTTCCTCCTCCGGCTGCCCCGCCTGCCCATGAACCTCACGCACCGTATCATTCAGCATCACGCGGGCCCCGCGTGATTCGGCATAGGCGCGGAAATATTCGGAGAGCCGGATCGCTTCCAGATGGCGCAGCAGCACCGGCCCTTGCTCTATGATGGTGACCTGAAGCCCGGCCTCAAGCAGGGCCATGGCAATTTCCATGCCCAGAAAGCTGCCGCCCAGCACCACCGCATGGTGGGCCTGTTCCATGGCTGCACGTATGGAGCTGGCGTCATTCATGTCACGCAGTGTGAAGACGCCCTGCAGATGCGCCCCCGGTGCGCGCAGCGGCTTGGGCGTGCCTCCGGTCGCCACCAGCAACTGACCATAACTGATGGTGCCGCCGGCGGCCGTGGTGATGATCTTCTCCCGGCTGTTCACCGTCACCACACGGGTGCCAAGTGCCAGATCAATCCGCTGCTCTTCGTAGAACCCATCCGGGTGAATGAAGGCCTGCCCGGAGGGCTTCTCCCCCAGCAATACCCGTTTGGAGAGAGCAGGGTGATGATAGGGTGGAATTGTTTCAGCAGAGATCAGCAGAATGGAGCCTTCCGCGCCTTCACTGCGCAGAGTGGCGGCCGCCGCCGCACTCGCCATGCCCCCGCCCAACAGCACAAAATCGGCATGCCGGTCTGTATGCGGCCGGTCTGGAGCTGTCGGATCTGAGGGGGCCTCAACGGTCATATGCGACGCATCCAGCGGAGGCCGGGGAGACAGAAGGGAAGTCTGTTCCGGAGCAGAACCATCCATGTCCGGCGTCCTTGCATCTTCCATCATCTCACCTCTCCCCTTCACGGCCCGAAAGCTGGCGGCCCCATCCATAGCGCTCGCGCGTGAAATATTTGTCGCAGATGCTCAAGCTGTGCGCATCCTTCGTCATAGTGCCGATATCTGCAACCCTACCCCCACCCACACGGCCAAGCGAATCCGGGTGCCAACACAACCAGAGACGGAAGACCGGGGAGAGCGAGAAATATTCCGCCTCTATTTTAGAAAAAATTCCGCCACAAAAGAGGATAAATACTGCACCGCACACGAAATATGCGCCATATTGCAGCGCACATGTCGCCTTATTGCACTTACAAACCGGTGGATCACCCCACTGCACGGCCCATGATTTTTGCGGACAGCCTCTCTTTTGTCCTTTTCCTCCACTTTATTCCGTTACATCTTGAACTTGAGAGGCGCACCGCGTCATTTTTGTGTCGTGGCATCCGTTCATGTCCTGTCTGTGCGCGCCATAGAGCCCCGCCATGAGACCATGGTCGGAACAGGTGGCACAGGCTGACAGCACAGGTGCAAAAGCGCACGCGCGAAATTTGGGGGACAAGGGCCATGACCATTCACGGTTTTCCTGAAGTCGATACGAGCCAGAGCATCGCAACGCGCATCAATGAAGTGCGCGCCCTGCTGGCACAGGAAGCCGCGGCAGGTGAGGGCCAGCACAAGCCTGTGCCGGAATCTTTTACGCACACCTTCCTGGCTGCCATGGCGCCGGAAGATCTGCTGCCGCTTGCCCCCTCCATGCTCGCCACCATGATCCGCTCCGCATGGCGGCATGTTTCAGCCCATCGCCCCGGCCACGTCGATATCCATCTGCACACCCCGGAACCCGATCCCACCTCAGACAGCAACGGCACCATCACCGTGATCGAGGCGGTGAATGATGACATGGCCTTCCTGTTCGATTCCGTGGTGGGAGCCATCTCCGCACGTGGCATTGAACTGAAGCTCGCTGCCCACCCCATTCTGCATGTGGAGCGCGATGTGCAGGGTCAGGTTCTGCATGTGAAGGAACCACCCCGTTCGAGGCAGGAACCTTCCGGCCGACGTGAAAGCCTCATCCATCTTCACATTCCCGCAATTTCTCCGGCCGAAGGCGCGCAGCTCAAGGCCGAAATTGCCGAAACACTGATGGATGTGCGCGCCGCCAACGAAGATTTCCGAGCCATGCATGAGCAGGTTCAGGAACTGGCCCGGCGTTATCGCGCTGGCGAGAAAGGCGTGGAACCGGACGAAGCCCGCGAGGCGGCCGATCTACTGTCCTGGCTGGCGCAGGACAATTTTATCTTCCTCGGCCTACGCCATTATGACATCGACGATGAAGGTGGCCTGCTGGAACTGCCGACGACCGGGCTGGGCGTATTGCGTGATCCCTCCGTGCACGAACTGCGGCTGGGTGATATTCCGGTGGTGACAACCCCGGAAATCCGCGCCTTTCTGGCCTCACCCCAGCCGCTGCTCTTCACCAAGGCCAGCCTGCGCTCACGCGTGCATCGGCGCGGCACCATGGATTATGTGGGCGTAAAAACCCACGATGCGGAAGGCCGCATCACCGGCGAGATCCATGTCATCGGCCTGCTCACCGCCAGCGCCTATACTCATTCCGTCTGGCAGATCCCCTATCTGCGCCTGAAGGCCGACGCCGTGATGAAGGCCGCCGGGCTGGAGCCTGAGAGCCATTCCGCCCGCGCCTTGGCAACCGCGCTTGAAACCTATCCGCGTGATGACCTCTTCCAGATCGACAACGAAACCCTGCTGATCCATTCGCGCGAGATCCTCTCTCTCTATGATCGCCCGCGCGTGCGCCTGCTGCTGCGGCAGGACAGGTTTGATCGCTTCGTCTCGGCGCTGGTCTATGTGCCACATGACCGGTTCGATATCGCGGTGCGCGCCCGTATCGGCGAGATCCTGTCCAAGGCGTTCGGGGGCCGTGTCACCTCCTTTGCCGAATCCTATCTCGCCGGGGTGCCCCTCACCCGTGTGCATGTCATCATCGGCCGCAATGCCGGCAGCATTCCCGATGTGGACCGCGCTGCGCTTGAGGCGGAAATCGCCGACGCTACCTTCTCCTGGAGCGACCGGCTCAGCCAGGCCATCATCTCCAACCCCGCCCTCAGCAAGGACAGGCTGACCACGCTGCAGCAGCGCTACTCCAATGCCTTCGGCGCGGGCTATATCAGCACCTTCGATGTGGAGACCGCGCTCGCCGATATCGAACAACTGGAGCGTCTCACGTCCGGGCGACCCATCGCCATTGATTTCTATCGCCGGGATACCGACCCGGACACCCGCATCTCCCTGCGCCTGCTCTCCCATGGAGAGCCGCTGCCGCTCTCCACCCGCGTGCCCATGCTGGAAAATATGGGGCTGCGCGCCATCAATGAGCGCACCTTCCGCATCACCCCGGTGGATGAGGAGCGCTGCTGGCTGCATGACATGACGCTGGAGCGTGCGGATGGCGGCTCCATCGCCATCACCGGCGCGGCCGAGCGGCTGGAGGACTGCCTGAATGCCGTGCTGCGCGGCGAGGCGGAGAATGACGGCTTCAACGCGCTGGTCTCCGACGCCAGCCTCTCTTGGCGGGAGGCTGCGCTGGTGCGCACGCTGGGCCGCTATCTGCGGCAGGTCGGCATTCCCTTCTCGCAGGATTATCTGTGGGCAACCATGGGGCGGCATGAGGAACTGACCCGTCTCATCGTGGCCCTGTTCCATGCTCGTTTTGATCCCGCTCTGGATGGCCGCGATGAAGCGCGCACCGAGCGTGAAGCGCCGCTGCGCGCCGCGCTGGAAGACGGACTTTCAGCTGTATTCAGCCTCGATGAAGATCGCATCCTGAGGCACTTCATCAACCTGGTGGATGCCACCCTGCGCACCAGCTTCTATCAGAGCAATGATGAAGGCTGCCCGCGCGAATCCATCGCCATCAAGCTGGAAAGCGCGAAGGTGGATGGCCTGCCACTCCCTCGCCCGCTTTATGAAGTCTTCGTTTACTCGCCCCGCGTGGAAGGCGTGCATCTGCGCTTTGGCAAGGTGGCCCGCGGCGGCCTGCGCTGGTCGGACCGGCCGCAGGATTTTCGCACTGAAATTCTGGGGCTCGTGAAGGCCCAGCAGGTGAAGAACGCCGTGATCGTACCGGTGGGGGCGAAGGGCGGCTTTGTCCCCAAATGCCTGCCGGCGGGCGGCAGCCGTGAGGCGGTGCAGGCCGAAGGGCGCGCCGCTTATGAGGTCTTCATCTCCGCCCTTCTGGATCTTGCCGATAATCTGAAGGAAGGTTCAGTGGTGCATCCGGCGCATACCGTGCGGCTGGATGGCGATGACCCCTATCTCGTTGTGGCTGCGGACAAGGGCACCGCGACCTTTTCGGATACCGCCAATGCGCTCTCGCAGCGCCATGGCTTCTGGCTGGATGACGCCTTCGCCTCCGGCGGTTCAGTGGGCTATGATCACAAGGCCATGGGCATCACCGCCCGCGGCGCATGGGAGGCCGTGAAGCGCCATTTCCGCGAAATGGATATCGACATCCAGACATCACCGGTGACGGTAGTGGGTGTGGGCGACATGTCGGGTGATGTGTTCGGCAATGGCATGTTGCTGTCGTCCGCCATCAAGCTGGTGGCGGCTTTCGACCATCGCCACATCTTTTTGGATCCCGACCCGGATCCGGCCGCCTCCCATGCCGAGCGCCAGCGCCTGTTCGACATGCCGCGCTCCTCTTGGGCCGATTACAACGCCGCACTGATTTCCGAAGGCGGGGGCATCTTCCCGCGTGACGCCAAAAGCATTCCTCTCTCCCAGCAGGTGCAGGAGATTCTGAATCTCCATCGCGCGAAGGTAACCCCGGCCGAACTCATCAGCGCCATTCTGAAGGCTCCTGCGGATCTGCTCTTCTTTGGCGGCATCGGCACCTATATCCGCGCCACGGCGGAAAGTGATGCGCAGGTGGGTGACCGCGCCAATGACGCCATTCGCATTTCCGCCTCAGAGCTGAATGTGAAAGTCATCGGCGAGGGTGCCAATCTGGGTGTGACCCAGCGCGGGCGCATCGAGGCTGCACGTCGGGGGGTGCGCCTCAACAGCGACGCCATCGACAATTCGGCCGGCGTGAACACCTCGGACGTAGAAGTGAATATCAAGATCGCCCTGTCGCACCCGCTGGCACAGGGCAAGATCACCATGGCCGAGCGCGCCGCCCTGCTGAAGGAGATGACCCCTGAAGTCGCCCGGCTGGTCCTGCGCAACAACTATCTGCAAACCCTCGCCATTTCCCTGGCCGAACGGCAGGGTGCAGATGATCTGCCCTTCCAGCAACGCATGATGCAGCTTCTGGAAGTGGAGGGTGCGCTGGACCGGCAGGTGGAAGCCCTGCCCTCCGATACCGAGATCGCCGATCGGCGTAGCCGGGGCGAGCACCTCACCCGGCCGGAACTGGCCGTACTGCTAGCCTATGGCAAGCTCACGCTCAATGCTGCGCTGGTAGCCTCCAATGTGCCGGATGACCCCTATCTGGCGCGACAGCTCATCACCTACTTCCCGAAGGAATTGCAGGAACGTTTCCCCGAGGCCATTCACGAGCACCGTCTGCATCGCGAAATTATCGCTACGGGCCTGTCCAATGCCATCATCAATCTGTGCGGCCCTGCCAGTCTGGCCCGCATCGCCGACCAGACCGGGGCGGATGCCGCAGCGTTGGCCCGTGCCTTCGCGGCAGTGCGCGACAGCTATGATCTGACCGGCCTGAAGATGGAAGTCGACGCGCTCGACAACAAGGTGAGCGGGGCGGTGCAGTTGGCGCTCTACGCCACGGTGCAGGAACTCGCCGTGAGCCGCATCGTATGGTTCCTCGGCAATGTCTCCTTCTCCGATGGCATCGCCACGGTGGTGGATCGCTACCGTGCCAGCATTGGCGCAGTCATTGCCGCGCTGGATGATAGCCTGCCGGAGAATTATCACACCGCCCGGCAGGAGCGGATTGCCGAACTGGTGGCCGAGCAGGTGCCGGAACCCCTCGCCCGGCGCATCGGCTCCATGAAGGCGCTGGCGGCGGCGGCGGATATTGCCCATCTGGCGCAGGGCACCGGGCGGCCCATTCCTGATGTGGCCCGCACTTTCTTCGCCGTGGTGCGCTATTTCGGGGTTGGCGACATCATGGCCCAAGCCGGCAATATCAGTGCGCCGGATTATTATGACCGTCTCGCGCTGGATCGCTCTGCGGCCCAGTTGGAAACCTTCCTGCGACGCATCACCGGGCAGGTGCTGGCCCATGGCAGCTCCGGGCAGCGCGGCCTCACCGCCTATGTCGAGGCGCATCGCGATGAGGTGGAGCGGATGCACAACACCATCCGCAATATTGTGGCCTCTGGCCTCACCCTCTCCAAGATGACGCTGGCCGCCAGCCTGCTGGGCGATCTGGTCCACGAATAGGCTCCGCCGGCTCCGGGCCTGAAATAAACAGAACGGGGCGGCACTTCCATGCCGCCCCGTTCTTCATTTCAGTGATACACTTTGCGTCTGCCCTCAGTGGACGGCTGGCGCTGACCCTTCATTCTTGTCGTGCACGGCGAAGCGATCCACCATGGTGGCGCTGGCCTCATTCAGCCCCAGCACCTCCACACGACTCCCCATCTGGCGGAACTTCATCACCGCCTTGTCGAGCGCCCCAATGGAGGTGATGTCCCAGAAATGGGCATGGGTCACATCAATCACCACCTCTTCCGGCGCATCCTCAAAATCAAAGCCCCGCAGGAAAGGTTCGGAGGAAGCAAAGAAGATCTGCCCGGTAATGCGATAGACCCGCCGGCCGGCTTTCTCCTCCACATCAACGCCAACCATGCGTGAGACCTTTCCGGCGAAGAACACGCCGGACAGCAGCACCCCCACCAGCACGCCCTGCGCCAGATCATGCGTACCCACAACCGTGATGACCGTCGCCAGCATGACAATGGATGACGAGCGCGGATTGCGACGCAGATCCAGGATGGAACGCCATGAAAAGGTGCCGATGGATACCATAATCATCACCGCAACCAGCGCAGCCATGGGGATGATGCGCACCACATCATCCAGCACCAGAATGAGGAACAGCAGGAAAGCCCCGGCAATGAAGGTCGAAAGCCGCCCCCGTCCACCGGACGAGACATTGATGACGGACTGGCCGATCATGGCGCAGCCTCCCATGCCGCCGATGAAGGCGGACGCCAGATTGCCCGCGCCCTGCCCGATGCACTCCTGGCTCTTGTTGCCCAAGGTGTCGGTCATGTCGTCCACGATCTGAGATGTCAGCAGCGACTCCAGCAGTCCAACCGCTGCCAGCGTGACCGAATAGGGAAAGATGATCTTCAGGGTTTCAAGGGTCAGCGGCACCTGGGGCAGATGCAGCATGGGCAGGCTGGAGGGCAACTCGCCCAGATCACCCACCGTCCGCAAATCCATGCCGGTGAACCATGCAAACAGGGTAAGCACCGCTATCGCCACCAGCGGCGAGGGCACCGCCCGGGTGACCAGAGGCAGCAGATAGATGATGGCGAGCCCGGCGGCGACCATCACATAGGTTTCCACCGGCACCCCGATCAGCTCCGGCAACTGGGCGGCGAAGATCAGAATGGCCAGTGCATTCACAAAGCCGGTGATGACCGAGCGGGAGACGAAGCGCATGATGCGCCCCAACCGCAGGAAACCCGCACCAATCTGCAACAGCCCCATCAAAATGGTGGCGGCGAACAGATATTCCAGACCATGGTCGCGCACCAGGCTCACCATCACCACGGCGGTCGCGGCGGTGGCGGCGGAGATCATGCCGGGCCGCCCTCCCACAAAGGCGGAGACGCAGGCGATGGCGAAGGAGGCGTACAGCCCCACCTTCGGGTCCACCCCGGCAATGAGGCTGAAGCCGATAGCTTCCGGAATCAGTGCAAGCGCCACCAAAATGCCGGGCAAGATATCGCTGCGCGCATGGCCAAACCACTGGCGGGCATAGAGCTGCAAGGCAGTGTGCCGGGAGGCGGCGGGATCCGATGGAGAAGATTGAGATGACATGAGAAGAACGACACGTTCAAGCCACAGACACACCCGGCACACCACCTTCAGGAGATGTGGCTTCACAAGGAACACACGCCCTGCATGAGGCTGCCCCAAAGGACCGGCCACCGGGCGGAAAATCCGGGTATGTGCGTTGTCCGGCGGGTCGGCGGCCGGAAGAGCCACCCGGGCTTTCACCGGGTCCTGACGATTGGGAGTGTGTTAACCGCACTTGCGCTGCAACGCAACAGAGACATCCCGCTCAGGCTGGCTGGCACGGCCACACAATCGGGCGCGATGCCACTCAATGGGCCTGAAACGGCCTTCACGCCCCATAGAAAAAGGCGCAGCCCTTGCGGACTGCGCCCTATTCAATGCACCGGAGCCGGACAGCCGGCTCTGGAAGATGTCACGGACCTCAGAAGTCCATGCCACCCATGCCGCCCATGCCGCCCGGCATGGCGGGGGCAGCGTCCTTCTTCGGCAGTTCGGCCACCAGAGCTTCGGTGGTCACGATCAGAGCCGCGATGGAGGCCGCATCCTGCAGCGCGGTACGCACGACCTTGGCCGGGTCCACGATGCCGGTGGAGATCATGTCGACATATTCTTCGGACTGCGCATTGAAGCCGAAGTTCGCGTCGTTGTTCTCGAGAACCTTGCCCACCACGATGGAGCCTTCCACGCCGGCATTCTCGGCGATCTGGCGGATGGGGGCCTCAAGGGCGCGCAGCACAATCTTCAGACCGGCGGCGATGTCGGGATTGTCGGAGGACAGGCCTTCGACAGCCTTCTTGGCACGCAGCAGGGCCACGCCACCACCGGGAACGATGCCTTCTTCCACCGCAGCGCGGGTGGCGTTCAGGGCGTCGTCCACGCGATCCTTCTTTTCCTTCACTTCCACTTCGGTGGAACCACCGACGCGGATCACCGCAACGCCGCCAGCCAGCTTGGCCAGACGCTCCTGCAGCTTCTCGCGGTCATAGTCGGAAGAAGTGGTCTCGATCTGCGCCTTAATCTGCGCCACACGGGCCTCGATCTCGGACTTCTCGCCCACGCCGTCCACAATGGTGGTCTTCTCCTTCTCGAGGATGACCTTCTTGGCGCGGCCCAGATCGTTCAGGCTGACATTCTCAAGCTTGATGCCGAGATCCTCGGAGATGACCTGACCACCGGTGAGGATGGCGATATCCTCCAGCATGGCCTTGCGACGGTCACCGAAGCCGGGAGCCTTCACCGCAGCAACCTTCAGGCCACCACGCAGCTTGTTGACCACCAGCGTGGCCAGAGCCTCGCCTTCCACGTCTTCAGCAATGATGACCAGCGGCTTGCCGGACTGCACGACAGCCTCAAGCACTGGCAGGATCGGCTGCAGACCAGAGAGCTTCTTCTCGAAAATGAGAATGTAGGGCTCTTCCATGTCGGCAATCATCTTCTCCGCATTCGTCACGAAATACGGGGAGAGATAGCCGCGATCGAACTGCATGCCTTCCACGACATCCAGCTCGGTATCAGCGGTCTTGGCTTCCTCGACGGTGATGACACCCTCATTGCCGACCTTCTGCATCGCGCCGGCGATCATCTCGCCGATGGAGGAGTCACCGTTCGCGGAGATGGTGCCAACCTGAGCAACTTCCGAAGAAGCGGACACCTTCTTGGCGCGGCCCTGCACGTCGGCGATGGCGGCGGCGACGGCCATGTCGATGCCGCGCTTCAGATCCATCGGGTTCATGCCGGCGGCAACCGCCTTGGCGCCTTCCTTCACGATGGCCTGGGCCAGGACGGTGGCGGTGGTGGTGCCGTCGCCAGCCAGATCATTGGTCTTGGAGGCCACTTCACGCACGAGCTGGGCGCCGAGATTCTCGAAGCGATCCTCCAGCTCGATTTCCTTCGCCACGGACACGCCGTCCTTGGTGATGCGCGGCGCACCGAAGGACTTTTCAATCACCACATTGCGACCCTTGGGGCCGAGGGTGACCTTCACGGCATTGGCGAGAATGTCCACGCCACGCAGCAGCTTTTCGCGGGCGTCGGCAGAAAACTTGACGTCTTTGGCAGCCATATCGGCCTCCTGAAACTAGAGAAAGATCATGACCGGCCCTTATGGGCCGACATTCCAGCGTGTCAGCCGACGACGCCCAGAATGTCGCTCTCCTTCATGATGAGCAGATCCTGACCGTCGATCTTCACCTCGGTGCCGGACCACTTGCCGAACAGCACCTTGTCGCCAGCCTTCACATCGAGGGGCACCAGCTTGCCGGCTTCATCACGCGCGCCGGGACCGACAGCAATCACCTCGCCCTCCTGGGGCTTTTCCTTGGCGGTGTCGGGGATGATGATGCCGCCAGCGGTCTTCTGCTCGGCCTCGATACGCTTCACAACCACGCGGTCATGCAGGGGACGGAAGGACATGGTCAATTCCTCTCGAAACTGGGAAACGGGCCTTTTGACCCGCGGCTGGCACTCTCGTTGGCCGAGTGCCAAGCTCAACGTCGAGATAGGCAGAGCCACCCTGTCCGTCAAGGCGGGAGCCGCAGGAAAATACGTCCCTGCCCCTATCTTTTTTTCTCCTCATCCTCTTACAGCCACACTGTTGCAGATACGAAGCGGTAACTCCCGCTGCGCTATGGTAAAGACATATACGGGCCATGGCTGCGCTTGCCCTTGAGGGGCTTTATCGACGCCGTAGTCTTAAGGCTTTATGGTTCTGCGATGGGTGGCGCATGCGTCCACACGCAGCTGAAAACGAGATGGCGGAGGCCTCGGGGTAGCTCATGAATCTGATGCTTGCATGGTTGAACGCACGCAGCGAACGCCGTTCCGGTCTGGCAACAGGCGCGATGATTGGCGCTATGGCTCTCACCCTCGCCGCGTGCAGCACCACGCCTTCAGAGCCACCGCCCCCGGCGCGCCCGGTCTTCACCAGCCCCATTTTGGCAAATCAGATGGTGGGCAAATGGGGCCTTGCCGCCTATCACCGCCCACAGGATGCCGCCCGGACGGAAGCACAGGCCCGCGCCCAGTGTTCCAACCCCTATGTCATCACCAATGGCACCAATGGCGGCGTGCTGATGTATCTGGCCGATGACAACAAGCTCTCCGAGGTTGTCTCCAAGGCCAATGGCGGCCCCACCTTCATCGGCCTGCCCACGGAACCCGCCGGTGCGCAGACAGACCGCCAGGTCGTGCGTTTCGATGGCAATGTGATGGTGCTGAAATGGGTGGACCCGGAAGTTGCCGGCCGCTACGGCACCATGATCTATGTGCGCTGCCCCTGAGGTAGACCTGCCCCCAAGGTGGCTCAAAATTACAATGCCCCATATGCAAGCTCATTGCATATGGGGCATTTTCATATGCGCAGGCCCCATTTCACGGCTTGAAGGCATGAGCCCGGATGGGAATATGAAAAAGCCGGCAGAACAGAGCTGCCGGCTTTATGTTTTCAAAAGCTGATACCACCTGCCCAAAAAAGGGGGAACACAAGCTCAGTCATCCATCTTGAGCGCGGCGATGAAGGCTTCCTGCGGAATCTCCACCTTGCCGAACTGGCGCATCTTCTTCTTGCCTTCTTTCTGCTTCTCCAGCAGCTTGCGCTTGCGGCTGATATCGCCGCCATAGCATTTGGCGGTCACATCCTTGCGCAGGGCGCGGATGGTCTCGCGGGCAATGATCTTTGCGCCAATAGCTGCCTGCACCGGAATCTGGAACATGTGCGGCGGAATCAGTTCCTTCAGCTTTTCGCACATCACGCGGCCCCGCGCCTCGGCGCGGGTGCGGTGCACCAGCATGGAGAGGGCGTCCACCGGCTCGGCATTCACAAGCAGCGACATTTTCACCAGATCGCCGGGGCGATATTCGGTGATCTGGTAATCAAACGAGGCATAGCCCTTGGAGATGGATTTCAGCCGATCATAAAAATCGAACACCACCTCATTCAGCGGCAGGTCATAGGTCACCATGGCGCGCGCGCCGACATAGGTGAGCTCGATCTGGTTTCCGCGCCGATCCTGACACAGCTTGAGCACCGCGCCGAGATAGTCATCTGGCGTCATGATCGTGGCGCGGATCCACGGCTCGCGGATTTCCTCAATCTTCACCACATCCGGCATATCCGCCGGATTGTGCAGCTCTATCACCGAACCATCCGTCATCTCGATTTCATAGATGACCGAAGGAGCGGTAGCGATCAGGTCGAGATTGAACTCACGCTCCAGCCGCTCCTGAATGATTTCCAGATGCAGCAGGCCAAGAAAGCCGCAGCGGAAACCAAAGCCCAGTGCTGCGGAGGTTTCCATCTCGAAGGAGAAACTGGCATCGTTCAGTCGCAGCTTGCCCATGGCAGCGCGCAGATCATCAAAATCTGCCGCATCAACCGGGAACAGGCCGCAGAATACCACGGGCTGGGCCGGCTTGAAGCCCGGCAACGCTTCCGCACAGGCTCGCTTTTCCTCGGTGATGGTGTCACCCACGCGCGTATCGGCCACTTCCTTGATAGAGCCGGTGAGAAAGCCGATTTCACCCGGCCCCAGTTCCTGCACGGCCACCATCTTGGGGGTGAACACGCCCACCCGGTCCACATCATAGGCCGCACCGGAGCCCATCATCTTGATGCGCTGGCCCTTCTTGAGCACGCCATCCATAACGCGCACCAGCACCACCACGCCGAGATAAACATCATACCAGCTATCCACCAGCAGCGCCTTCAACGGCGCTTCGCGGTCTCCGGTGGGGGGCGGCAGGCGGGTCACGATGGCTTCCAGCACCTGCTCCACATTCAGGCCTGTCTTCGCAGAGATACCGATGGCGTCGGAGGCGTCCAGCCCGATCACATCCTCGATCTGCGCCTTCACCTTTTCCGGCTCGGCGGCCGGCAAGTCCACCTTGTTCAGGACGGGCACGATCTCATGATCGTTATCCAGCGCCTGATACACATTGGCCAGGGTCTGCGCTTCCACACCCTGCGAGGCGTCCACCACCAGAAGGGAGCCTTCAACGGCGGCCAGCGAACGGTTCACCTCATAGGCGAAGTCGACATGCCCGGGGGTGTCGATGAGGTTCAGCGTATAGACCTCGCCATCATGGGCCTTGTAGCTGAGGCGCACGGTCTGCGCCTTGATGGTGATGCCGCGTTCGCGCTCGATATCCATATTGTCGAGCACCTGATCGGTCATCTCACGGGCCGTAAGCCCGCCGGTGATCTGGATCAGCCGATCGGCAAGAGTGGACTTTCCATGATCGATATGGGCGACGATGGAAAAATTGCGAATGTTCTTTTGAGCGCTGGCGGTCATCTGCGCCGCATAGCACCCGCTTGGGGCGGCTACAAGCCGGGAAACAGGCCAGATTGCATAAGCCTGTCCGGGCCTTGCATCTTCAATGCCCTTCCGCCTGTTCCAACGGCTCTCCACAGGCCACAGGCAGGGGCGCACAAGGCGCGCCCGCCCGGCCTTTCAACCTGAAGCGCACCGCGAATCACCCACCTCAGCGAGGACCCGCCATGAAATGGCCTGAACCGGTGGAGCCGCGTGGGGCAGCAGCCGGTACGGGCGAGGCCGGCATGGCGAAGAAGCCCGGCAAAGCCTCCACCCGCTGCAACCACACCTGCACCGCCGGATAAGGTGCCAGATCAACCCCGCCCTCCGGGGCATGGGCCACATAGGCGTAGCAGGCCAGATCCGCGATTGTGGGCTGCCCGGTCGCCAGCCAGACCCGCTCTTCCAGATACCGGTTCATGAAAGCCAGAAATGTGCGGGCCAGCCTGATGGCTTCGGATCTGCCACCGGGAATGTCCCACAGCATCATCCGCCGGGCTGCGGCCGGGCCATATTTCAGCTCCCCGGCTGCCAGCGCCAGCCAGCGCTGAACCTCTGCCGCCCCCACAGCATCTTCCGGCAGCCAGTGCGTGCCCGGTGCATAGGTCTTGGCGAGATAGACCAGAATGGCGCTGCTGTCGCACAGCACCAGATCCCCATCCTGCAGCACCGGAATCTGCCCCAGCGGGTTCAGCCGCCGGAAAGCCTCGGTCTGCCGCACCTCCGGGGGCGCGTCCCGCATCTCGTAAGGCAGATCCAGCATCCGCAGCAGCAGCTCCACCCTGTGGACATGACCTGAAAGCGACATTCCGTGAAGGACCAGGGCCGGGGACATATGTGTCTTCCTCTGATGCCAATCTTGAGCGTCGACACTATAAGCATCCAGGGCCGGACCTGTTACAACCTGATTTCAGCCGCGTATCATCCGCGCTGGCCCGACCTCCCGTGCCAGATCCAGCAAAGCGCGCGCCGCACGCGAATGATATCTGTCTGCATGGCGTAGCGCATAAAAGCGCCGGGGTGGCAGCGCCAGAGGCAGGCGGTGCAGCGTGCCAGCCGCAAACCCCGCCGCCGCCACGAGATCGGAAATCACCGTCGCGCCGGCCCCGGCAATCACCGCACTGATGACCGCCTCGTTAGAGGGCAAGGCAAGCGACACATGCAACAGTTCGGGGTCCACCCCCGCCGTGCGCAACGCATCCTCAAACACCTGACGTGTGCCGGAGCCCGCCTCTCGCAGCACGAAAGGCACAGTGAGCAGATCCTCCGGGCTGATCTGGGTGCGTCCCTGCCAGGCGTGTCCCTGCCCCACCACAAGCACCAGCCGGTCTCCGGGAATGGTGAGCCGCGCGAGATTGGGTTCTGCCACATCGCCTTCCACAAACCCAAGATCCGCCCCGCCCTCGCGCACGGCCGCCACCACCTGGGCGGTATTGCTCAGCGCCACTTCCAGCCCGATCTGCGGATACATCATGTGGAAGCGATGGAGCAGCGGCCCCAGCCTGTAGTTCGCAATGGTCTGGCTGGCATGGATCACCAGCCGCCCCCGTCGCATGCCAGACAGATCCGCCAGCACGGTTTCGGCAACAGTCACCCGGCTGAGTATAGCCTCAGCCTCTCCTCTGAAGGTGCGCCCCTCCTCCGTCAGTTCGATCCGCCGGCCAATGCGATGGAAAAGCGGCAGGCCGCAGGAGGCCTCAAGCGCTGCGACCGAAGCACTGACGGCAGATTGCGTCATGTCCAGCCGTTCGGCCGCACGCGTCATATGCAGCAGATCTGCCACCATGACGAAAACCCGTAACTGTTCCAGCGTCATGGTTCGGCCCGTTCGCTCCTACATCATGAAGACCGCGATCAGGATAAAGCTCAAAACCGAGATGAAAACCCATGCCAGCGCACCAAGCATCAAAGGACGCATGCCCTTCATGCGCAGCTTGCGAACATCTGTCTCAAGACCCATCGCCCCCAAGGCCACGGCCAGAAGGAAGGTGGTAAGACCGGCAACCGGCGGCTTCACATCGGCTGGAATGATGTTGAAGCTGTTAATGCAGACCAGAGCGATAAAGCCGAACACGAACCACGGCAGTGGCGGGCTGGCATGGCCGGCTTCACGATCTCCCCGCGCACGCCACACCGCAACGGCTCCAAGGCCAATGACCAGCGGCGCCAGCAGCATGACCCGCGACAGCTTGGCAACCGTGCCGAATTCACCCGCCTGCTGCCCGCCCTGAAAGGCGGCGGCCACGACCTGCGCCACCTCATGAATGGCCGAGCCCGTCCAGAGCCCATAAGCCTGCGCATCAAATCCCGTATAAGGCAGAAGCACCGGCGCCAGCAGCATGGAGAGGGAGCCGAACACGGTGACACAGGCCACCGCATAGGCAACATCCTCATCCGAGCCGCGCGTGACCGTATTGGTGGCAATGACAGCGGATGCACCACAGATGGAGGTACCCGCGGCGATCAGTTCGCTCAGCCGCGCATCCACCCCCATCAGCCGCCCGACCCAGCGAGTGAAGAAGAAACTGGAGAACAACACCACAGCAACGATGAGGAAACCGGTGCCGCCAACCATGCGGATCTGCTCGAAAGTCAATTGAAGCCCCAGCAGGATAATGGCGAAACGCAGGATACGTCGCAGCGCGAACTTCACACCCGGCGTAGCGATGGCCGGCGTACCGATCACATTGTGAAAAACCATTCCGATGATGATGGCCAACACCAGTGGACTGAAAAAATCCACTCCCGGAATCATCCGCACACCATAAGCGATACCGGCAATCGCACCCGTGAGGATCAGGCCAGGGACGATGGCCCCAATTCCCTCCAGCCAATGCATGCCGCCTGAAGGCTTATTCAGGGCCGGTTCATCATTTGCCTCCCGTGACCGATCGGTCCTGGCGACATAAGCTTCATCGGACATGGGGTTCTCCTGCGACCTTTTGGCCGCAAGATCTGCCCGTCTTCAACATCAATCAATGGGATTGTTTTTTTACATTCAATCGAATTTTTTAATTAATCGGAAGGAGGCCCAGCCTGACTGAGTGCACCAGGCACATTCTGAAGAAGCTACGAAACAGCCGCCAGAACGCAGGGTAACTTTTCCAAAACAACGCCTAACACCCATGCAACTTTGACACAGACAGGCTGCCGCGAGAGGCATCAGCGCAAGGTACGCTTAGCGATGATCCATAAACAAAGCCAGGTGAGATGTGGTATCATCACATCTTACCCGGCTTAAAATCTGAGTACGAAAGTTGCGGGCAAAAGACAGCGTCTTCAGCCTCAATGGGCCGCGCCACCCTCAAAGCCCCGAGACAAAGCATCGGCAACCTGCAAAAGATCGCCCAACTGACGCTCTGCTGCCAGCCGCGCATCATCAGATGTCGCATCAGCAATGTCTTCACGGCTGTTCTGAATCTGCTGCTGAATATGCGCAGGATCAATCTCTTCAACCGGCGTGGCTTCCTCGGCCAGAACCGTCAGCCCGGAAGCATTCACCTCAGCAAACCCACCGCGCACAAAAAAGCGCTGACGCTCTGAATCCATGCGAATGGTCAGAATACCGGGCTTCAACATGCCAACAAAAGGGCCATGGCCAGCCAGCACGCCAAACTCGCCCTCTGCGCCAGGAATGATCACCTCCGTCGCAGTCCCGGAAAACACCAGCTTTTCGGGCGAGACCAACTCAAAGGAAAGAGCAGCCATCGTCATTCATCTCCGACTCACGTCCCGAAAGGAACTGTTCCGCACGGCTGAGACATTTTCACATGGCCAGATAGCCATATGGTGTCGTGCATCTTGCAACACTAACAGATCAACCTGCTGGCTGTGCGATCTTATGACCGCACAGCCTACAAGGCTGGAAGCATCCGGGGCTATCCCCGGATGCCATCAGATCACGCAGCTTCAGCCGCGAGCTTCTTGCCCTTCTCGATGGCTTCCTCAATGGAACCCACCATGTAGAAGGCCTGCTCCGGCAGATAGTCATACTTGCCTTCAACCAGCCCCTTGAAACCCTTGATGGTATCCTGCAGATCCACCAGCTTACCAGGCGAGCCGGTAAAGACTTCAGCCACATGGAAGGGCTGGGACAGGAAGCGCTCGATCTTGCGGGCGCGGGCCACGGTCAGCTTGTCCTCTTCGGACAGCTCGTCCATACCCAGGATCGCGATGATGTCCTGCAGGGACTTGTAGCGCTGCAGAGTCTGCTGCACCTGACGCGCGGTATTGTAGTGCTCTTCACCCAGAATAGCGGGCGACAGCATGCGCGAGGTGGAGTCCAGCGGATCCACGGCTGGGTAGATGCCCTTCTCAGCGATCGAACGCGACAGCACGGTGGTGGCGTCCAGATGGGTGAAGGATGCGGCTGGGGCCGGATCGGTCAGATCGTCGGCTGGCACGTAAATGGCCTGCACCGAGGTGATCGAACCCTTGGTCGTGGTGGTGATCCGCTCCTGCAGGGCACCCATGTCGGTAGCCAGCGTCGGCTGATAACCCACGGCTGAAGGAATACGACCGAGAAGCGCGGACACTTCCGAACCAGCTTGGGTGAAGCGGAAGATGTTGTCCACGAAGAACAGCACGTCCTGACCCTGGTCACGGAAGTTCTCAGCGACGGTCAGGCCGGTCAGCGCCACGCGGGCACGCGCACCCGGAGGCTCGTTCATCTGGCCATAGACCAGCGCGCACTTCGAACCTTCTGCAGAGCCACCATGCTCCTTGGGGTCCTTGTTCACGTTGGACTCGATCATCTCGTAATAGAGATCGTTACCCTCGCGGGTCCGTTCACCCACACCCGCGAACACGGAATAACCGCCGTGCGCCTTCGCGACATTGTTGATGAGTTCCATGATAAGCACGGTCTTACCCACGCCGGCACCGCCGAACAGGCCGATTTTGCCGCCCTTGGCGTAAGGCGCCAGCAGATCCACCACCTTGATGCCGGTGACGAGGATCTCGGCTTCCGTCGCCTGCTCAGCATAAGACGGGGCAGGCTGATGGATCGCGCGGGTGGTCTCGAACTTGATCGGACCAACCTCGTCCACCGGCTCGCCGATCACGTTCATGATGCGACCCAGCGTGCCTTCGCCCACCGGCACATTGATCGGCTCGCCTGTGTCGGAAACCTCCTGACCACGCACGAGACCTTCGGTCGCATCCATGGCGATGGTGCGCACGGTGTTTTCGCCGAGATGCTGAGCCACTTCCAGCACAAGGCGGTTGCCCTGATTGGTGGTTTCCAGCGCATTGAGGATCGCCGGCAGATGGTCGCCAAACTGCACGTCGACGACGGCGCCGATGACCTGGGTAATGCGTCCGACCTTGTTCGCCATTTTCGTCGTCCTTCGTATCTTCCGTCGCGAGGCGTCAGAGGGCCTCGGCGCCAGAGATGATCTCGATCAGTTCCTTCGTGATCATGGCCTGGCGGGTGCGGTTATAGGTGAGCGTCTGCTTCTTGATCATGTCGCCCGCATTGCGGGTCGCATTATCCATGGCGCTCATCTGCGCACCATAGAAGGACGCCTGATTCTCAAGCAGGGCGCGGAAAATCTGTACGGCCACATTGCGCGGCAGCAGATCCTTGAGGATTTCCTCCTCGACCGGCTCATACTCATAGATCGGCGCGGGAGCGTCGCTATCCCGTTCGGGGAAGCTGGCAGGAATGATCTGCTGCGCCACCGGCTCCTGAGAAATCACGCTCTTGAAGTTGGAATAGAAGAGCGTGCAGACATCAAAGCCACCGGCATTCAGCATGCTCAGGATCTTGGAGGCGATATCATTCGCCTCCTTGAACCCGATATTGCGCACTGAACGCAGATCCACCAGCTCGACAATATTGTCCGGGTAGACCCGGCGCAGCTGGTCGTAGCCCTTGCGGCCGACGCAGAAGATTTTAACATCCTTGCCGTCAGCAATCAGGGACTGCGCCTTTTCACGCGCCAGACGGGCGATGGCGGAATTGAAGGCCCCGCACAGCCCGCGCTCGCCGGTGCACACCAGCAGAAGGTGGGTCTGCGTCTGCCCCGTGCCGGCCAGCAGCACGGGAGCCTGCGCATTCCCAACAATGCCCGCAGCAAGATTGCCAAGCACGGTTTCCATGCGACTTGCATAGGGCCGTGCCGCTTCGGCGGCGATCTGAGCACGACGCAGCTTCGCCGCGGCGACCATCTGCATCGCCTTGGTGATCTTCTGCGTCGCTTTCACCGAAGCGATGCGGTTTCTTAGTTCTTTCAAACTCGCCATCGCGCCCGTCCGTCAGGTTCGAGGAACGTGGAAAACGCCGGTCAGGCGAAGCTCTTGGAGAAGGTGTCCAGCACCTTCGTCAGCTTCTCGGCGGTCTCCTTGGAGAGTTCCTTGGAGGTACGGATAGCGTCGAGAATGTCCTGGTTCTGCGAACGCAACGCCAGCAGCAGACCCTGCTCGAACTCCTGCACCTTGTTCAGGGGCAGCGGATCGAGATAGCCATTGATGCCGGCGAAGATCACCGCAACCTGCTCTTCAACCTTCAGCGGAGCGAACTGGGACTGCTTCAGCAGTTCCGTCAGGCGCGCGCCACGGTTCAGAAGCTTCTGCGTGGAGGCGTCAAGATCTGAACCAAACTGGGCGAAGGCCGCCAGTTCGCGATACTGGGCGAGCTCGCCTTTGATCTTGCCGGCAACCTGCTTCATCGCCTTGATCTGGGCCGAAGAGCCCACGCGCGACACTGACAGACCCACATTCACTGCCGGGCGAATGCCCTGATAGAACAGATCGGACTCAAGGAAGATCTGGCCGTCGGTGATGGAGATCACATTGGTGGGGATGTAGGCCGACACGTCATTGGCCTGGGTCTCGATCACCGGAAGGGCGGTGAGGGAGCCGGCACCATTGGCGTCGTTCAGCTTCGCGGCGCGCTCCAGCAGACGGGAGTGCAGATAGAACACATCGCCCGGATAGGCTTCACGTCCCGGAGGACGACGCAGCAGCAGGGACATCTGACGATAGGCCACGGCCTGCTTGGACAGATCGTCATGAACGATCAGGGCATGCATGCCGTTATCGCGGAAGAATTCGCCCATGGCGGTACCGGTGAAGGGCGCCAAGAACTGCATCGGAGCCGGATCGGAAGCGGTCGCGGCGACGATGATGGAGTATTCCAACGCGCCCTGCTCTTCCAGAACCTTCACGAACTGCGCGACGGTCGAGCGCTTCTGGCCCACCGCGACATACACGCAGTAGAGCTTGGCCTTCTCGTCATCGCCCTGATTGATGGGCTTCTGATTCAGAATGGCGTCGAGCGCGACAGCGGTCTTGCCGGTCTGACGATCGCCGATGATGAGTTCGCGCTGGCCACGACCAACGGGAATCATGGCATCAATGGCCTTCAGGCCGGTCTGCATGGGCTCATGCACGGACTTGCGCGGAATGATGCCCGGAGCTTTGACGTCGACGCGGCGACGCTCGGTGTATTCGATCGGCCCCTTGCCGTCGATCGGGTTACCGAGAGCATCCACGACGCGGCCCAGCAGACCCTTGCCCACGGGGGCATCCACGATGGCGCCGGTCCGCTTGACGGTCTGGCCTTCCTTGATCTCACGGTCGGAGCCGAAGATCACGATACCAACATTGTCGAGTTCCAGGTTCAGCGCCATGCCGCGCGTACCATTCTCGAACTCGACCATTTCGCCGGCCTGCACATTGTCCAGACCATAGACGCGGGCGATACCGTCACCGACAGACAGAACCTGCCCGACTTCGGAAACTTCAGCTTCCTGACCGAAGTTCTGGATCTGCTCCTTGAGGATCGCAGAGATTTCAGCGGCTCGAATGTCCATCAGCGGACCTCTTTCATCGCATAACGGATAGAATTGAGCTTGGTCTTGAGGGAAGCATCGACCATGCGCGAGCCGAGCTTCACAATCAGACCACCGAGGATGGACGGATCGACAGTCACGTCGAGCTGAACGTCCTTGCCGGTCTTCTGGGCCAGCATATCCTTCAGCGAGGCGAACTGCTCATCGTTCAAGGACGACGCGACAGTCACCTTCGCAGTAATTTCACCGCGCCGGGCGGCAACCAGAGCGGCAAAATCCGCGATCATCCCCGGCAGCGCGAACAGGCGGCGATTTTGCGCCACCAGTTTCACGAAATTGCCGGCAAGACCCGAAATTCCCGCCCTATCCAGAATCGCACCCACGGCCTGGAGCTGTTCCTCCGCCGTGAATACAGGGCTCTTCACAAGCCGCTCCAGATCCGCGCTCTCGGCCATCAAAGCCGAGAAACGATCAAGATCCGCCTTCACGGCATCAATGGCACTGGCCTCGTCCGCGAGCTCGAATAGCGCTGTCGCGTAGCGCCCAGCCATGCCTGACACGATCGTCTCCGCCACCCCGCACCTCTCTCGGACTTGCAGCCGTCTGAACCTGTGGCACAGCCGCGGCCCAAACCCTTGATCTGTTGGGAATAATCTTGTGCGACCTCGCGAGCGGACGAAACCCGACCCTCGAAAATCCCGCAGTGCCTAACACAGGCAGATCAAGGCGGCAACATGACCGAAGGGTGGCATCTGCACCATCTTGACCTGCCGGAAACCCCTAAAGCTTTATAGTTGAAAAGGTTTGAGGCGAAATTAACTCGTTTCAAAGGGATGCAGATTCGGTTTTCCACACCTTTCCCCGACGAAGTTTCCGGCCTTCAACCCCAGTGAATCATAGGACTGGCAGATCACAGCAAGACTGTACGCCCTGCAAACCACGCCCTGGCAGAGCGCGGATTCTCCTCCAGCACGGACCCTTCCGGCGCAAAGAAGGCCCCGCTCACACCTGAGCGAGGCCTAATCCTGTCAGTTCACCGCCACATCCTGCGCGAACCGCCTCAATCGGCGCGGCTTGTCCGATCTGGATTCGGGGGGAAGGCCGCATTCTTTACCGTGCCCTGAAGCAGCTCGATCGCCAGCTTCAGCTGGGTATCATCCTTGGCTTCCGGCGGCACATAGGAAGGCGAACCAGCCACTTCCTCATCACCATTCTTCAGGTGACCGCGCAGCGAGGCTTCGCCCTTGTTGCTGGCGAGGGCCCCGAACTTGGCCTTCATCTCCTCCGGCATATCCTGCACCAGCACGATATCCGGCTCGATACCCTTGGCCTGAATGGACCGACCGGACGGCGTATAATAGCGCGCCGTGGTCAGGCGCAGGGCGCCACTGCCACCCAGCGGAATGATGGTCTGCACCGAGCCCTTGCCAAAGGTCCGCGAGCCCAGCACGGTTGCCCGCTTCTGGTCCTGCAGGGCACCGGCGACGATCTCGGAGGCCGAGGCCGAACCGCCATTCACCAGCACGATCACCGGCTTGCCATTGGTGAGATCCCCGCTGCGCGCATTGAAGCGCTGGGTCTCATCGGCATTGCGGCCGCGCGTGGAAACAATCTCGCCACGGTTCAGGAAGGCATCCGACACCGCAATCGCCTGATCCAGAAGACCGCCGGGATTGTTGCGCAAATCGATGATGAAGCCCTTCAGCTTCTTCTCGCCGACCTCCTTGGTGATCTCGGCGACGGCCTTCTTCAGGCTGTCATAGGTCTGCTCATTGAAAGAGTTAACGCGGATATAGCCGATATCCCCATCCTCGATGCGCGAGCGCACCACCTGAATCTTGATGGTGTCGCGCACCACCTTGATCTCGATTGGCTTGTCCGCACCCTTGCGCAAAATGGTAAGGGTGATGGGCTTGCCCACCGCGCCGCGCATCTTGTCCACGGCCTCGTTCAGGGTGAGGCCCTGAACCTGCTCGCCATCCAGCTTCACGATGAGATCGCCGGCCAGAACGCCCGCACGCGCGGCAGGAGTGTCCTCCATAGGGGCCACCACCTTCACCACGCCATCTTCCATGGTGACTTCAATGCCAAGGCCGCCAAACTCGCCCTTGGTCTGCATCTGCATGTCGCGGTGATTCTTCGCATCCATGTAGGAGGAGTGCGGATCCAGCGATTGCAGCATGCCATTGATGGCCGCCTCGATCAGCTTCTGGTCTTCCGGCCGCTCGACATAATCGGAGCGCACGCGCTCGAACACATCACCAAACAGGTTCAGCTGGCGATACGTATCGGGAGAGGCGGCTTCCGCCGTTGTCCCCAGCAGGGAACCGGGCAGCAGACGCGGTTGCACCGCACCTACGGCAACCAGGGCCCCGGCGGCCACGCCAAAAAGAAACAAAGAGGCCCTACGCATCATCCGCGTACCTTCCGATTGTCCGTTGCTGCCCACCATGGGGCAGGATCAATGGAATTCCCATCTTTTCGGAATTCGACATATAAATGGGGCTGTCCCATGGCCGCGCCAGTGGGAGACGTGCTGTTTCCGGCATTTGCCCCTCTAGGGCCGGCCCCCATGATGGCCACAGGCTCACCGGCTAGCACGAACTGCCCCAGTTCCACCGTGATCCGCTCCATGCCAGCCAGCAAAATATGGTAGCCACCGCCGGCATTGATAATCAAGAGCTGTCCGTAGCTGCGGAACGGCCCGGCATAGACCACCCAGCCATCGGCCGGGGCTGTCACCTGTGCGCCCGGCTGGGTGAGAAGGGTGATTCCCTTTTCCTGCCCGCCCACGCCATCGGCAGAGCCGAATGCGTGCAACCTTGTGCCGGCAACCGGCAAGGGCAGAAGCCCCTTGGCCTCGGCAAAAGCGATGGCCGGCGTGATGCGGGCCGGATCGCGAAAGGCCGTGAGGCCCGCCTTCGGGTCCATCATGGGCGGGCGGGTGGCCTCCGCAGTCTGCGCGGCACCGGCAGCACGGGCGGCTGGCGCCACTTCATTTTCCAGCCGGTTGACCAGATCATGCACATCGCCGGTATTGCGCGCCAGGCTGGCGGCGCGGGTGCGGTCATCGCTGGAAACCGGGTTCCGCGCCGTCTGGATGCGCTGGCGCTCCTTCACCAGAACGGCGAGGCGTTCGCGGTCCTCGGCCAGGCTGGTGCGCAGATCCGTCAGCCGCGTGCGCGCCTCGGAAAGGGCGCTACGCACGCGCAGAAGCTCGGAAAGATCGGCGGTCAGCGTTTCCGCCTCCACCCGCAATTCCGGTAACAGCGCGCCCATGAGAATGGCGGACCGCACGGCGTCCAGTGCATCATCCGGGCGCATCAGCATGGCCGGGGGCGGGTTGCGCCCCATGCGCAGTAGCGCCGCCAGCACCTGTCCCAGCACCTCCCGGCGCTCCGCCAGAGAGGCCGTCAGCTCCTGCTCGGCGGCATCCAGCGGCTTCAGCCGGGCTTCCACATTGACGAGCTGCTGCTCCACGGCCCGCGTGCGCGCCGCCGTTTCGATCAGCAATGTATTCAGTTTGGCGCGATTGCCGCGCGCGGCCTCCATCTCGGCCTCAAGGCGGGCACGAAAGGCGGCCTCACGTTCCACATCCGCCTTGAGAGCCTCGGTATCGACACCATCCACCGCCATGCGCGCCGGTGAGCGCGGGGGGAGCGGCACGGGCTGCGACCCGGATGAGGCCTGTGGCAAAACCGGCTTGTTCTGCGCCTGCGCGGCCGGCACGAAGGCAAGCGCCATCCCCGGCCCGGCAATGCCGAGCATCAGCGCACTTACAAGCCGGCCAGTTCGCCACATCATCATGCCACAATGCTGCCTGCCAGGTTGAGAAGTGGTAAAGGCGCAGCATGGGCCGCGCCTTTACCTCCATCTCCATTCACCCGGCATCCGCCGCAGGCTAAAGGCTCAGCCCTCCATGCCTTCCAGTTCGCTGATCATGTTGTCGATCAGCGACAGGCCGGTCTGCCAGAAGGCCGGATCACGCGCATCCAGCCCGAAGGGGGCCAGCAGCTCGGAATGATGCTTGGTGCCACCGGCGGCCAGCATCTCCATGTAACGCTCGGCAAAGCCATCCGCTGCCTTCTCATAAACCGCATAAAGCGAGTTCACGAGGCAATCGCCAAAGGCATAGGCATAGACATAGAAGGGCGCATGGATGAAGTGGGGGATATAGGTCCAGAAGGTCTCGTATCCCTCACCCAGATGAATGGCCGGGCCGAGGCTCTCGGCCTGCACCTTCATCCAGATTTCGCCAATCGCCTCGGCCGTCAGCTCGCCCTTGCGCCGCTCGGTATGGACATGCCGCTCGAAGGTGTAGAAGGCCGTTTGGCGCACCACCGTGTTGATCATGTCCTCCACCTTCTGGGCCAGCATCACCTTGCGGGACTCAGGGGTTTCGGCAGCCTTCAGCAGGCGGCGGAAGGTCAGCATCTCACCGAAGACGGAGGCGGTTTCGGCGAGCGTCAGCGGGGTCGGGGCCATCAGCGCGCCCTGCCGACCGGCCAGCACCTGATGCACGCCATGGCCCAGTTCATGGGCCAGCGTCATCACATCACGCGGCTTGCCCTGATAGTTCAGCAGGACATAGGGATGCGCCGACGGCACGGTGGGATGCGCGAACGCGCCCGGTGACTTACCCGGACGCACCGGCGCATCAATCCAGCCCTTGTCGAAAAAGACCTGCGCAATCTCGGCCATGCGCGGCGAGAAGGCGCCATAAGCGCCTAGCACCGTCTCGCGCGCCTCGCTCCAGCCAATCTCGCGGGTTTCCACCTTCGGCAGCGGGGCGTTGCGATCCCAGAATTCCAGCTTGTCCTTCCCGAACCAGCGGGCCTTCAGCGCATAATAGCGGTGCGACAGGCGCGGATAGGAGGTGCGAATGGCATCTACCATCGCATCCACCACCTCCTTCTCCACACGGTTGGCGAGATGGCGGGAGGAGGCGACATCGGGAAAGCCGCGCCAACGATCGGAGATTTCCTTGTCCTTCGCCAGCGTGTTGGTGATGAGGCTGAAGGTGCGCAGATTCTGCTTGAACACATCCGCCAGCGCCAGCCCGGCCTCGCGACGCACATCATCCTTCTGATCCTGCATCAGGTTCAGCGTAGGTTCGATGGTCAACTCCTGCCCGTTCACATTGAAACGCAGGGCGGAGATGGTCTCGTTGAATAGCCGGTTCCAGGCATTGCGCGCCGGTCCGGATTTTTCATGAAAAAGCTGCTCGATCCGGTCTTCGAGCTGATAGGGCTTGTCCTTGCGCAGATCTTCCAGCCAGGGGCGGTAATGCGCCAGCGCCGGAGTTGCGCCCATGGCGGCTTCCAGCGCAGCGTCATCCAGCCGGTTCATTTCCAGCGTGAAGAACAGCAGATGGGTGGAGGTGTTGGTGAGCCGCTCCTGCACATCGCCATGGAACTTGGCCCGGGCAACATCCGATGTATCACCGGCATAGACAAGGCTGGCATAGGAGGCGATGCGGCCGATGAGATCCTCCACCTCCTCATAACGCTTCACGGCCGTGGACAGCGCCGCGCCACCGCTTTCACCGGCCAGCAGATCCGCCAGCCTGCCCTTGTAGTCCGTCTCGAACGCCTTGCAGGCCACATCCGCCCGGACAAGATCGGCTTCCAGATCCGGCGAATCCATGGATGGATACAGATCCGTCAGGTTCCATTCCGGCAAAGGCTGGGCTTCAGCGCCTGCGCCAGCCTGAGACGGGGCACGGGACAGAAGGCCCGCGAAGGATTCGGCGAAGGGAAGCATGGGTCCTCCGGTATGGAACGAACAGGGGCTCTTACTTAGCCCCTCTGCCCCCTCCGCTTCAATCCGCCCGCATGCCCAATCCGTTCCTTCCCCTGCGGCACTTAGAGTTGCTTAACAATCCCCAGCCAGAATTCCGGTATCGAGCAAGATTCATGCATCAAGATTGCGCCGGATCGCCATGACCACCCCGCCCAACCGCTACAGACTGCTGCTTGTCGAGGATGATACGCGCGAAGCCGCGCGTCTCGAATCGGTTCTTGGCGCACTGGGCTATTGCTGCACGCACGCGGCCAATGGCAATGCCGCCCTCACCCGCCTGCGCCATCAGGCTTTCGATATCGTGCTGCTGGATCTGGTTCTGCCGGAGCTGGATGGCATGGGGCTGCTTCAGGCGATGGCGGCGCAGAAGACACAGGGACCGGACGTGCCTGTCGTGGTGGCCGTCACCCCCGCCGGTATGGATGGGGCCGCGAATGCGATCCGGGCCGGCGCGGTCGATTTCGTGGTGAAGCCGGCTGGCGCGCTGCGGCTTCAGGTTGCTCTGGTCAATGCCCTGTCGCGGAAGACCTGGATGCAGGAGACGGCACGCGCGTCTTTGTCCGACACGGCGTCGCCAGATAACGCCGCCCCCACCCTGACCCATACCGGGCAGGATGGACATCTGCACCCGCTGAACGCCATCGAGGCCGATATCATCCCTCTGGCCTGCACCCATTATGATGGCCGGCTGTCGGAAGTCGCCCGCCGGCTGGGTATTGGCCATTCCACCCTCTATCGCAAGCTCGCGCAACTTGAGCCGCAGCCTTGCGCTGGCAGGGTAGGTGCGGAATGCTTGAGCCCCTACCTTGTGGCCGCGGAGTAACAGAGCCGGCTCAACCGCGTTGCCCGCGCGCTTTTGAATTGATCCGGACCATTGAGATGCGGCACCACCAAGGGCGGTGGAACATGAAGCGTTCCATGCCGCCGCGAGCAGGACACGAGACCCATGAAAAAGCCGGAACAGCATATGCAGGGCGCACCTCACTCCGCCTCTCGCAGTGTTGCCCGTGAAGATCTGGTAGCGCTGAAGGTTCCGCCGTTGAAGGTTCGGCCCTTGCCGGTGCACTTTCTGGGTGCCGGCATGATCAGCCTATGCGCGGCGCTGTTCGGTATTTTGCCGGCAAATGCACAGAATGCGACACCAAACGCCACGCCCAATCATGTTGAAAGCGCACCTTCTCCCACCGTGACGCCGCAAAGCGCCGACGCGCCACCTCGCGCTTCCACCTCGCGCTCGGATCTTGTCGGCGAAACAAATGCTCTTCCGCCCTCGAATGCAGCCATCACGGCGCGCGGGCAACTGGAAGGCGATCATTACAAGACCCCAGCCTATAGCGACCGTGTGGGTCAGGGCACCGCCCGTCCTGCCATTCCCGCCATGCGCGAAACCCTGCCCGACCGGAGCGGCAAGACTCCGGCCAAAACGCCCCCAGACAAGGCAGATCAGGACAAGCCCCAAAAGCACTCGCTCCCCAAGGATAAGGCGAGCGAGAACAGCACCGGCGCCCCCCCCGCGCCTGCGCCGGCCACGCAAACCGCTTCAACGCCCCCAGCCGCCACACAGCCCGAAGCAAGACCCGGCGTGAAGGCTGAAGTTCAGCCCGCGCCGACGCCCACACATGGAACCGAAGCAGCAGCATCTCCTGCCGTTCAGAAGGCCACCTCCCCGGTTCAGCCCTCCGCACAGGACGCAGCGACCGCGACTCCAGCTGCCGCCCCGAACTCGCATCCGGCAGAAACGGCGACACCCGCCAAACCCGGAACCGAAACGAAAGCCGTGACCGCCCCGGCAACGGACGCTCCGGCACCTGCGGCCTCTGGTTCCGCTCCCATTCATACGGTGGAGCGCCCCTCCGGCCCCCTCGCTCCGGTCGCGGAAGCGATCGCCACACGCCTTTCTGGGCAGGAGAGCCTCTCTCTTTCCAAGGCCGAACGTGAAGCGCTTGTGCAATTCTATGCCCAACGCGGCTACCAACCCGCCTTTGTGGAGATGCAGGGACTCAATGCACGGGGCAAGGCCATTGCCACCCGGCTGCGCGCTGCGGCCGAAGATGGCCTGAACCCGGATGATTATGGCTTTGAACCAGCCCCCTCCGGCGCACAGGCCGCCGCGCTGGCCCGCACGGAAACGAGCCTGGCCGCCGCCGCCCTGACCTATGCCCGCCATGCCCAGACCGGCCGTTTCAACCCCATCAGAATTTCCGAACTCGTCACCCCCACGCGGGAGTTTCCAGAGCCGTCCGCCATTCTGGCCCACATCTCCCGGGCCAAAGACGCGAACACCGCGCTGGCGGCCTATAACCCGCCTCACACCGGCTATCTGGCCCTTAAAAAGCTGCTGAAGACCCCGGAGACAGATGAGCCCGGACGCATCACCGCCATTCCCCCTGGCCCGCTGCTGAGCCCCGGCAAGATGGACCCGCGCGTTCCCGCCCTGCGGGCGCGCCTCGGCCTCTCGGACAAGGCCACAAATGACCTGACCTATGACCCCGAGCTGGCAGAAGCCGTGCGGACCTTTCAGGAATCCATGCGCCTCACGCCGGATGGTCTGGTGGGCAACAACACGCTTCAGGCCCTTAATTATGGCGCGTCCGATATCCCCTCCCGCGCGGACATCATCGCCAATATGGAGCGCTGGCGCTGGCTGCCCCGCCAGCTTGGCGCGCATTATGTGATGGTGAACATCCCCGAATACAAAGTGCGCATCTATGAGGGGGATACGCCGATTTATGAAACCCGCACCGTGGTGGGCAAAGCCTCCAGCCCAACCCCGCTGCTGACGCGCAACATGACCTATGCCGTGGTGAACCCGGCCTGGAATATCCCTCCCAGCATCGCCCGCAACGAGATGATGCCCCTGCTGCGCAACAATCCCGCAGCCCTCCAGCGGCGCAATATCGAGGTGCGGCGCACCGGTTCCGGCGGATATTCCTTCCGCCAGATGCCCGGGCGCGGCAATTCGCTGGGGCGGGTGAAGTTCATGTTCCCCAACGATCATGCAGTCTATCTGCATGATACACCGTCAAAACATCTATTCTCCAACAGCGACCGGGCCCGCAGCCATGGCTGCGTGCGGGTGCAGGACCCGTTCGATTTCGGCTCCGTGCTGTTCAACATCGCCATGCCCGGCCAGAACTGGAATGAGCAGCGTTTCACCCGCATGTTCGGCGACAAGGAGCGCTATCTCACGCTGAAACAGCCCATTCCCGTGCATCTGGTCTATTTCACCACGGTGGCGGACATGCAGGGGCATGTGACCCGCTTCGCTGACATCTACGGCATCAATGCCGCCGTCAAGAAACGTCTGGGTCTCACCGGACAGAACCGCCATATGGCGGAGGAGATCGCCACCCGGAAACGCTGAGCCGGCAGAGGGATAGCGATGGCGCGCGTCCAGACAGGCGTGCTCCATGCGCACCCACAATGGTTTCGCTTCCGTATGCGGCATGTTTTTGCCATACTGCCGCCCTAAAGCGTGACCTGAACATGCACATGATTTCCGCTTTCACCGGATAGGTGAGCGATGGGCGGTATAACCATGAGCATGCAGCATTCATGCGCATTGTGATGGGCAATGCCACACTCTCTGGCGTCCATCGGCACAAGTATGGGCATGCACTAGTCTGTGGAATGGAAGACCCGAGGTAAAACGCCGCGCTCACGGCGTGTTCGCCCCTCAACATTCCATCTCAACAGTCTTAACGCCCATCGGCGATATTGGTTCCAGAGTGCCCTCAGGCCCGCATCATGCCGCCCTGAGGGCCTGTGACTGGAAAGCTGTACACAGAACAGGCGCATTGCGCCCCTAATCACCGTGCGACCCCTTTTCCTGAAAGGGGTTTGGTTCATCAGGCCTGTGGAAACACCGGCTCTGGCGGACATCAGGGAGGAAGATACGGGCATGACGGCAACCGGATCGCTTGGCATCAACCTGGCCTTAACCGGAAGAGGGCAGACTCCTGCTCATCCGTACCGTGGCTCCAGCTGCGGGACCGTCCAAATATGAGCCCCAGGTTCGCGACATTGGCCAATACGATCGCGCCGCATCCCACTTCCGCCCCGCTCCGCGGCCTGCGCACGCTGCTTCCGCGCTCGGGAGCATCTTTTCTGCGCACCTGCCTGATGGGCGCCGCGCTGCTGGTGGGCGGCACCAGCGGCCTGCAGAATGCCGTGGCGAACGGGGATACCCGCACCCTCTCCTTCAAGCACATGCATCGCGGAGAGGAAGCCACCTTCACCTTCAAGAAAAATGGCCGCTATGACAGCGCCGTTCTGAAGCAGATGAACTGGTACCTGCGGGACTGGCGCAATGACAAGCAGATCCGCATGGATCCGCAATTGTTCGATATTCTCTGGGAAGTGAACCGCGAGACGGGCGGCACCACCTCCATTCACGTTCTCAGCTCCTACCGTTCGCCCGAGACCAACTCCATGCTCCGCCGGCGCAGCAAGGGTGTGGCCAAGTTTTCCCAGCACACGCTGGGCAAGGCGATGGATTTCTACATTCCCGGCGTGAAGCTGGCGGATCTGCGTGCAGCGGGCCTGCGCCTGCAGCGCGGCGGCGTGGGTTTCTACCCCACCTCCGGCTCTCCCTTCGTGCATATGGATACCGGCAGCGTGCGCCACTGGCCACGCATGAGCCGCGCCCAGCTTTATCGCGTTTTCCCGGATGGCAAGACCATTCACGTCCCCTCCGATGGCAAGCCCCTGCCCGGCTATCAGACAGCGGAAGCCGAGATTGAACGCCGCAAGGCAGGCGGCGGCAGCACCCCCAGCAAGCCGAAGAATTTCTTCGCGGCCCTGTTCGGTGGCGGGCAGGATGAAGAGGAAGATACGGCTCCGGCTCCCCGGCAGGTGGCGGCAGCTTCCGGCACCCGCATGAGCCAGTATCAGGAAATGACGGCGACGCCCGAACCCAAGCCGGCCGCATCACGTGGTAACGCCACGCTGGCCGCAGCGCCCATGCCACTGAACCGGCCCAGTATGGGCAATGTGCATGTGCCCACCCCGGATACGCAGCTTCTGGCCATGGCCACCGAGCCGACCATGAATGCCGATATACCCCTGCCCCTGCATCGTCCGCGTGAACTGAATGCCCAGATGCGTGTGGCGCAGCTTGAGCGCGCGCCGCTCCCGTCCGTCATCACCCGCGGCAGCTCTGAAGCTGTGCCGGTTCAGGAAGAAACCATGGCGCTTGGCTATGCCGCGCCCGGAGATATTTTTGGCCCGGCGCCGCAGCGTGTGGCCTCAGCCGCCCCTACCCGCAAGAGCGCGCAGAACCGCCGCAACAAGCCTGCACAGGCCAAGGCCACACAGACCAAGGACCAGAAGATCGCCTTCGGGCCTATCTTCCTCTCACCGCGCCTTTCGACGCAGTTGATTGCCCGGGCACCGGAGGTGCATGTCTTCACGGCCTTTGTCAGCGCACCGGAAGAAGTGGTGGCCGCCAGCTTCTCGCGAGATCCCAGCCATGGGCTGCGCTCCAGCTTTGAAGGTGAGGCCGTGGCCTATGTGCCCACGCACCGCTTCCCGGACACCACGCTGGCCATGTCCACAGCGCAATGACCCCCATCTTGTGACCGATATGGCGCATACATGAGACAGGGCGGAAGACCTCACAGGCTTCCGCCCTTTTTCTGTTTAGCCTGAAAAAAGAAGGGCTCCGACCATATGACCGGAGCCCTTTCTGCATCTGGCACACTGGGCGCCATATCGGTATCCGTGGCGCTCTTCCAGCTTCAGCCGCCGGGCAAGCGCCACGGCGCATTCTTTAAAGGAAGATGCCGAGAGCCTGACAATACAGCTCCACCAGCGCATCATGTTCCTTGCGCTGATCCACATCTTCCTTGCGCAGCTTCAGAATGGTGCGCAGGGCCTTCACGTCAAAACCGTTGGCCTTGGCTTCCGCAAACACATCCTTGATGTCGTCGGAAATGGCCTTCTTCTCCTCCTCGAGCCGCTCGATGCGCTCGATGAAGGATTTGAGCTGTTCCTTGGCAAAGCCCGCGGGGGCATCCGAGACGTCTTCCGCCACCTGGCAGGTCTCCTTGTCTGGGGTTTGATAGCCGGCGTGCTGGCCTGGCAAGCAGACCTCACGGTCTGGCAACTGGCCGGCTGCGCCACTGTGTTCCACATCAATGGGCCGAGCCTGTGATAGAGCTCCGCCCCGCCTGTGAGTCAAGAACCGTTCAGCTTTTACCCCAGACCGGCAAACAGGATGTGAATGCCGGGCACCATGCCTCCATACCGCCCCGATTTTCTGTAACAGTGATGCGATATCAGGCATATCCTTCCAGTGCGGAGCCGGCCCTGCGGTTTCACTGGTCTGGTTTTGTTGGAACCTTGTAACCCTGCATCCTCAACGCCCGGCATTGACGGCACCACGATTGACAGGCACACAGCCCTTCTCATGCTTTTCTGCCCGGAACGCCTCATCATGCCCAAGCGCCCGCGCCTGCACCGGCGGGCCCGCCGGCATGCCCTCCCGCACATCACCCTGACCCGCCTTGCCCTTGTTCTGGGCCTTGCTTTCGGGCCTGTGGCCATGGCCAGCACGGCCCATGCTGAACTGCGCTTGTGCAACCGCACCCCCAGCCGCATCGGTATTGCCATAGGCTACAAGGACGGTGAATCCTGGGCCACGGAAGGTTGGTGGAATATCTCGGCTGAAAGCTGTGAAACCCTCATCCGAGGGGATCTGAGCTCCCGCTATTATTATCTTTATGCGGTGGATTACGATCAGGGCGGTGAATGGTCCGGTCGGGCCTATATGTGCACGCGAGACAAGGAGTTCACCATTCGCGGGGCGCGCGATTGTCTGGCCCGGGGTTTTGAACGTACCGGCTTCATGGAAGTGGATACACAGGAACAGAAATCCTGGACTGTGCAACTGACCACCGGCAACCAGACAAAACTGCCCGAGACTGATGCAGCCCCCATGCCTGTGCCTCCGCCCCCTGCCGCACGCAAGGACGACGAATAAATACAGGCCGAACACCTCATTCGTGCTGATGCGCTTGTACAAGCGCACCGTAAGAGGGCCTCAGATGTTACGCCCCTCCACCGTCACGCTCAGTTCCTTCTCCAGCTCCTGAGCGCTCTCGAAATGCGGGTTCACGGCAAGCGCCTTGCGCGTGGCCACCAACGCCAGCCTGTCTTCGCCAATATCCTTCAGAATCAGCGCCAGCCCATACAGCATGGTGAAATGCCGTGGCTCACGGGCCAGTATCTCGCGAATATCGGCAAGGGCGCGGCCATAATCATCCTGAAGATAATAGATGGTGGCACGCCGGGCACGCGCGCCCAAATCATCCGGCTCGATCCGCAGCGACTGACCCAGAAGATCCAGCGCCAGATCATAGGCCTTCACCTGCATGGCTGCACTGGCCCGGGCCATCAGCAGATCAATCGCCGGGCTGTCCGTCTTGCCAAACATGCGATCCAGCTGATCCGCGATCATGGTGGCGCTGGTTTCATCTGGCGCCTGCTTCAGCGCGGCGAACAGCGCCTCCAGCCGCTGCCTCTGATCAGGTTCGGCGGGTGATTCTGGCTCACCTTTTTCGGCTCCGGTCTGCTGGACAGGCGAGGTCTCTTGAGCCGCGCCCTCAGCCGCCTGTGAGGTGTGTTCCGGGCCCGTGAACCCGCACAGTGCCATCGCGATCAGACAAACGCCCGTCACCAAAACCCTGCGGCCAGAAGCAACAGAATCACCAATGGCCACGCCCGCAATGTGCCGACGCAGAGACAGGGAATCAGTTTCCGGGGGAATCACGGCATTCATCATGGGGCCAGGCACACGAAAGGGCGGAAGCGCGACATTCATGAAGGGAATGTCAGACTTTCCGCCCTGTTCGTCAATTCAGGCTGCAGTCCGTCGGCATCTTGTGCCGTGCGGGCGCTTGAAGGTGAGATAAACTCAGCCCTGACGCGCCTTGAACCGCTTCTGGGTCTTGTTGATGATGTAGACGCGACCCTTGCGGCGCACCAGACGGTTGTCACGGTGACGGGTGAGCAGCGACTTCAGGGAATTGCGGATCTTCATGGCACTCTAACCTTTGGCCGACCGCGGCGCGCATGCCGCGCGGCTCTGTCGACGCTCTGCTGTTTAGGATCGAGCCGGGTTGATAAGGGCCACTGCGCTCAATGTCAATGGCAGGAAGGCATTGCCGCACTGCGAAGCGGGAAAAGCCGGCAGATTGGCTTCGACTACGCGCATAACTGTTGACCCGTGAGTAAGGCAATGGCTTTCTTGCGCCACACAAGGCCCCCAACAGCCCCGGCCCGGCCGGCGGCAAAACCGGCAACAGGCCCCGGAACGGCCCCATGGAGAGAGCCCGATGAGCAGCAAAGAGGTCTTCATTGTCTCCGGCGCGCGCACGCCCGTTTGCGATTTTGGCGGCGCGCTGAAGGATGTGCCCCCCACCGCCCTTGGTGCCCATGTGGCGCGGGCCGCCATCAGCCGTGCAGGTATTGAGGCTGCGGAAATCGGCCATACCGTCTTCGGTCATGTGATCCATACCGAGCCGCGGGACATGTACGCCTCGCGCGTGGCCGCCATGGAAGCCGGTGTGCCCAAGGAAACCCCGGCCCTCACCGTAAACCGTCTGTGCGGTTCCGGCCTTCAGGCCATCGTCAACGCCGCCCAGATCATCAAGCTGGATGACACCGACATCACACTGGCCGGCGGTTGCGAAAGCATGAGCCGTGGCGGGTATCTCACCCCCGCGGCCCGCTGGGGCCAGCGCATGGGCGATGCCGCCATGCTGGACATGATGGTGGGTGTGCTGACCGACCCCTTCGGCCATGGCCATATGGGTGTAACCGCCGAGAATGTGGCCGAGCATTACGACATCAGCCGTGTTGAGCAGGATGCGCTGGCCGTGGAAAGCCACCACCGCGCCGCCCATGCCATTGATGCCGGCCATTTCAAGGACCAGATCGCGCCGGTCGAAATCTCCACCCGCAAGGGCACGGTGATTGTTGATACCGATGAGCATGTGCGCCGCAATGTCAGCATTGAGGACATGGCCAAGCTGCGTGCCGTGTTCAAGAAGGGCGGCTCGGTCACGGCGGGCAATGCCTCCGGCATCAATGATGGCGCGGCCGCTGTCATTCTGGCCTCAGACGCTGCGGTACAGGCCCGGAAAATGGAGCCGCTGGGCCGCCTCGTTTCCTATGGCCTTGCCGGCGTGGACCCGGCCGAGATGGGCATTGGTCCGGTGCCTGCTGTGAAGATCGCGCTGGAACGCGCCGGGCTGAAACTGGAGCAGATCGACCTGATCGAATCCAACGAAGCCTTCGCGGCGCAGGCCTGTGCGGTGAGCAAGTCTCTGGGCTTTGATCCGGCAAAAACCAACCCGAATGGCGGCGCCATCGCGCTGGGTCATCCGGTGGGGGCTACAGGCGCCATTCTGATGGTAAAGACCTTGTATGAACTGAAGCGCACAGGCGGCCGCTATGGCCTCATCACCATGTGCATTGGTGGCGGCCAGGGTATCGCCGCCGTGGTGGAGCGGGTCTGAGCCCCTCCACCCCTCGCATGAAGGACACATCGCCCATGGTCAGAAATGGCCATGGGCTTTTTCATGTCCGGCTGTCCGGCAATATCCCGCCTGCCTCATCAGGGCCGGATGGCCGGAGACAGGGCCCCAGCCCAGCGCGCCCGCATATAGGCCACGGTGAAGGGGGCAATGGTAGGCAGCAGATCCTCCGCCCCGTGCACCACCACCATATCCGCCAGCTCCGGCAGCTCCTCCCGGCCCAGAAAGGCACGGATACGGGCCGCCAGCACATCTGCCGGCTCCGCAAACACCAGACGATGCAGCAGGGCCAGTCTCGGGCCGTCCTCCACCGCGATGAAGCCGCCGTCATGGACGATATCATCGGGCTGAAGGCCGGTTTCCTCCCCCATCTCCCGCAGGCTGGAGGCAGTCAGATCCACATGGCCCTGCGCCGTCACATCCGAAAGATCCGGTGTACCACCGGGGAAATAGACATGCCCCGCTGACGAGGTATGCGCCCCCATGCGGCCCAGCACGAAGCCACCATCCGCACCTTCCAGTGCGGCCAGGCTGAAGGCATTGCGCAGCCCCATATCCGGCCAGCCCTGCATGCGCCACCACAGGAAGGAAGCAAAATCCGTACGGCGAAAGGCACCATGCAGCACCACGCCTTCTGCCGTATCCTCCCGCCTCAGGCTGGCCTGATCCAGCATGAGAATGTCGCCATTCCACAGATGCGGATTGTCACGCTGGCGAGCTGCGAAACAGGACTCAATTTCCGCACGGTGCACCTCGGCCTGTGGCCAGCCGCCGGGCTCCAGAACAAAATGCAGGGCATGCACAGCAAACACCAAGGGTGCGGAGCAGGTCTGCCAGCCCGCGCCCCATTGAATGGCCTGTGCCTGTTCAGGCTGTGTCACCTTGTCGATCAGCCTTATCAGGCGGCGTCATCAAGCGTGGGATAATCCACATAGCCCTCGGCCCCGCCCCCATAGAGCGTTTCCGTCTTCAGCGCATTCAGTGGGGCCTTGCGGCGCAGGCGCTCCACAAGATCCGGATTGGAGATGAAGGGCCGGCCAAAAGCTACCAGATCCGCGCCCCCTTCGGCGACCACCTTTTCAGCAAGTTCCAGATCATAGCCATTGTTCACCATCCAGGGGCCGCTATAGCGCTGGTGCAGTTCGGCGAAGGAGAAATCCGGCGCAATATCGCGCGGGCCACCGGTCGCGCCTTCCACCACATGGACATAGAGCGGATGGCGCTTCTCCACCTCCTCCATCACATGGTTGAACAGCGCCTGCGGGTTGCTCTCGCTGATGCCATTGGCCGGGGAAACCGGCGAGAAGCGCAGGCCTGTACGCACCGCACCAATCTCGCCCACCACCGCATCCAGAACCTCCAGCAGGAAGCGGGTGCGGTTGGCGATGGAGCCACCATAAGAATCCGTGCGCTGGTTCGCGCCATCCTTCAGGAACTGGTCGATCAGATAGCCATTGGCGGCATGGATCTCCACCCCGTCGAAACCGGCGGCGACAGCATTGGCGGCCGCTTTGCGATAATCCTCCACAATGCCGGGGATCTCGCTAGCTTCCAGTGCGCGCGGCATGGACGTTTCGGTGAAGCTATTATTCACATAGGTCTTGGCCTCCGCCCGAATGGCGGAAGGCGCGACAGGCGCACCGCCACCCGGCTGCAAGGCCGTATGCGACACCCGCCCCACATGCCAGAGCTGGATCACAATGCGCCCTCCTGCGGCATGCACGGCATCCGTCACCTTGCGCCAGGCGGCGACCTGTTCAGGGCTGTAGATGCCGGGCGTGTCTTGATAGCCCTGCCCCTGCTGGGAGATCTGCGACGCCTCGGTAATGAGCAGCCCGGCGCTAGCGCGCTGGGCATAATATTGCGCCGTTAGCTCACTGGGCACCAGACCTGCTGCAGCGCGGTTCCGGGTGAGTGGCGCCATGACGATGCGATTGGGCAGCGTCATCTCACCCAGACGAAAACGATCGAACAAGGAAGCTACGGATGCAGCAGATGAAGTCATGGGGGCGTCTCACAATTTCGGGGCTGGCAGATTACGGGAAACCTGCCTTGTGCCTGAACAGATAGGAACCCGTTCCGGCCTGCACCACCCCTGCACAGGGCGTTGACCGCTGGACGACGGAATGACGAATTGACTTGGCAACATCGTGACTTGGCAACATCGTGACTTCGCGATGTGGCGACGTGGCAACTTAGCGACGCCCGCTTCAGCACAATCCGTATCAGCGCCGAAAAGGCCAGGTGATGACGCCATGCTCATCAGGGCCATGATCTTCAGAGCCACGCCTCCTCAGGCGCAGCCCCTCCAGAACCAGCCCCAAGACCACAATACTGCCTCAAATCACCATGGCCGTGAAGAGCCGCGAGGGCTTCACGAATTCATCCTGTGCGGCCACAAGCAACAATTCACGAGAGCCGGCCCGTTCCGTCTGCGCCAGCAGGCCGAAAATGGAAGACGCCGCCGCCGACAGCGCCTCGGCCGTGCTGCCTGTGCGCTTGCAGTGAAAATAGAACAGGGCCGCTATCGCATCGCCCGCCCCATTGGGGGCCACGTTCAGCTTGGGCGTGCGCACCAGAAAGCGCCCTTCCGGCCCGGAAGCCAGCAGGTCGATCATGCCGGCCGGTGTTTCCCGCGTATGCAGACTGGTGACCAGAATCACCCGCGGCCCCAGCCGGTGCAGTGCATTGCAGGCCGCAACCGCATCTGACAGATCCGCAATGCTATGACCGGACAGATATTCCAGCTCGAACTGGTTGGGTGTGATGACCTCGGCCGCGGGCACCGCCTTCTCACGCATGAATTCGGGAATGCCGGGCCGCACGAAAATACCGCGCCCGACATCGCCAATGACCGGGTCACAGCAATAATCCGCATTCGGATTCGCCGCCCGCACCCGCGCCACGGCCGCCAGAATGGCATCCCCGATATCCGCCGCGCCCATATAACCGGAGAGCACGCCATCACAACGCGCCAACACACCACGCTCGGCAATACCTTCCACCAGTTCCCCGATGATGGAAGCATCGAACACCAGCCCCCGCCATGCGCCATAGCCCGTGTGGTTGGAGAACTGCACGGTGTGGATGGGCCACACCTCCACCCCCAAGCGCTGCAACGGAAACACCGCTGAGGCATTGCCCACATGCCCGTAGGCGACATGGGACTGGATGGAGAGAATGTTCATGCGCAAACCCCTGACAGAAACGGAGATATCGGCCACAGCACCGCAAGGCAGGCGCCGATGCAATAAGCCGCCCCTTCCCGTGTATGACTCCCATACCACCCTGCTGACAAACGCAAAATCCGCGCCACCTTGCCGCGCCACCGTAGCGTGCTGGCTAACGCAGTCAAAAAGTCAGATCTGATTTTTCACAGCGACAAACTGAATATATCCATTCCATTTGTAATCAATACATCATCTTTGCGGATCAATTTTAATAAAGAAACGCCAATCCATTCATTTTCAATAAAAAACATAAAAATAGAATATGTAAGCTAGAATTAATATAAAATACAGGCATGGAAAGGAAGCCATGCATCGAACAGCTTTTAAAGGCAGCCAATACCGAGCAAGACGCCACCGCGTCGCCCATCCGCAGGAATGCCTTTCTGGCGTATCTGGCCGTGATGGACCCTGGTCTTGTGGTGATGCTGGCGGATACGGATACCGGAAGCCTCATCACTGCGGCGCAGAGCGGGGCGCAGTGGGGTTATACACTACTCTCCGCGCAGAGCGTGCTGATCCCTATCGTCTATATCGTGTAGGAGCTGACTATCGGGCGGGGCTGGGCATGGCTGTCCGTCACCACGCTCATCATCGCCTGCACCAGGGCCATTATCTGTGAAATGAGCGACGTTGCCGGCGTAGGGCTGTGTGGGGTATTCCCATGTGGCCCTCCACAAGTGCGGTAGCCCTCTTCCTCATTCTGGCGGCGGTGACCGACTCCTACCGGCGGGTGGAACATATCGCCACTGCAGTAGGACTGTTTGAGCTGGTGTTTTTTGTCACCATGGTGATGTCGAGCCCGGACCCGGATCAGATCCGCTAGGGGCCGGGCTCCTTCCCCATCCACAATTCCAGCTATCTGTTCCTGATTGCCGCCAATATCGGCGCGGTCGTCATGCCGTGGATGATCTTTTACCAGCAGTCCGCCGTGGTGAATAAGGACCTGGCAATGGCGGATATTCCCAATTCCCGCCGGAATACGGCGATTGGCTCGGTGGTCACCCAGTTGGTGATGATCGCCATGCTGGTCACTACCGCAGCGACCTTGTGGGCCGATAATGAAAGCGCCGTGACCCTGAACACGCTGGAACAGATCTCCGAAGCCATCACCCCGCATCTGGGGTATGATGCCGGGCGCATTCTGTTCTCCCTCGGCATGGTTGGGGGCGGCGCTGGTGGCGTCCCTCACCGCAGCCTGGGGGATGGGTGAAGTAATGGGCTATCGCCGCAGCCTGGGTGACGGCGTGCAGCAGGCCCCATGGTTCTATGTGGTGTATGCGCTGATGCTGGCCTTCGGCATGGGCATCGTGCTCTCGGGCGTGAACCTCATCGACATCAACATCTTCGCGCAGGTCATCAATGTGCTGCTGCCGATCGTGCTGGGCTTCCTGCTGCTGCTGTCCCGCGCGCTCTGCCCGAGCAATACTGGCTGAAGGGCACATATGCGGTGGTGGTCTAGGTGCTGACGGTGGTGATGTGCCTGCTCGGCGCCTATTCCGGCATCATGGGGATTTTCATGAGCTGAGCTCACGAGGGTTCCTGAAAACACAACCCCTGAAAAAAGGCGCGCCGGGAAGCCTCACACTTCCCGGCGCTGCCGTGATCGAGAGAGCTGCAACTGCAGCTGGACTGAGGGCCAGCGGAGCCGCAGATCAAACCATGCCCAGCAATATGGCGCCAACGAAACCGAAGGCCGCACAAGCCTGGACGACGGTGAGCAGAAACTCCGACATCATCGGCACACCTCACTCAATCGATCTTGACCTCAAGATTAACGCATCGTGAAAAACTGAAAAGCCCAAAAATGTGCTGCACCGCCGCCGCAAAATATGGCAGCGCAGCACAAGAAGCGGGACAACAACATCAAGCATCTGCTCCAAAACATGCGGCATTGCACGAACGCATGCTGAAATTCTGCCACAAGAGCAGGCAAGGCCACCCTATGGGAACAGGCCCACCAGCACCCTTGGCTGGCCCACTCACCACCGGCTGGCATGTCTTCAAATTGCAGTTTTTTGCCACACCATAAAACACTTACAGGCTTCAAGCGCCGCGCTTCCTCTCAACCAAAGACCGCCGACAACAATAAAGAACTGCGCTTATACCCCCCCGAATGCCTCATGAATCCGCCATAACCACTATGGCAAAAGTGCAACAGGCGAATGTTGCCTGCGCCACTTTTGCCACTTTCATGAAGACCCCCCATGAGGCACAGCAGAACCCACAATCAACCCCAAGGGGATGGCTAAAGAACAGCGCTCATTCTTTATATAACACCGAAATAACTACAATGTTTACTAAAATAAAACCATTCATTTACTAGAAATTAATATATGTAAACATGAATTATTTTTTGCCCATTAGTGAAATGTTCATGGGATGTGGTCAATCTGCAACGGTGTTCAGTTGAGTAACAGGTGGCGTAAAGATGACCGATGCCTGCCGGCCGAGGGTGAAATATGTGATCGGCCCAGATGGCGGCCCGCTCACCATTGCGGACTTGCCCCCCCCCGATACAAGACGGTGGGTTATTCGCCGCAAGGCGGAAGTGGTGGCGGCTGTACGTGGTGGTCTTCTTTCTCTGGAAGAAGCCTGCCGGCGTTACACGCTGACAGTGGATGAATTCCTCTCCTGGCAATCATCCATCGACAAGCACGGCCTGCCGGGCTTGCGCACCACGCGCATCCAGCATTACCGGCAGTGAGGGGGCTGCCCCTGCGCCTCGGCCACTATGAAGGCGGCAAGGCGTGTGGCAGCATCTTCTGGGTCGCCCATATTCTGGATGATGAGATCGGGCTTGACCGGCATGGCCGGAGCCCGGCTCAATCTTTCCTGTATTTCCAGCTCATTTTCCCGCCCCCGCGCGGCCAGACGGGCCGCCAGCACCGCCTGAGGTGCGCTGATAAGCACCACCGCCAGATGCGCAAAACGGGCACGGGCTTCACCCAGCGTGGCGCGTGAGCCATTGGCCACGACGCAATCTCCCGCTGACAGTTGCGCCCGCACCTCCGGCCCCAGCGCATAACCCAGCCCATGGGCCCGCCAGGCCAGCACAAAAGCCCCTGCAGCCCGCCGCCGGGCGAACGCCTCCGGGGTGAGAATGTCGTGATCTTCTCCACTCTGGAACGCGGCGACCTCCAGGCTCCGGGTGACAAGACGCCGGGCAAAATGCACATGCGCTGTGGTTTTACGATCGCCCTTCGCACTTTCCGCCTGTGCCAAGTTCCGCTGCGCCAACTTGCGCTGCGCCAGCCGCATCAGCGTATCCTTGCCCGCACCTGAAGGGCCCACAATCAGCACCAGTGTTCCCGGTCCAATGACATCCGGTGAAATGGGTCTCAGGTCCCCGGCAGACATCCACTCCTCCTCGCGCACAACCATGCCTGACGCCGGAAATGTCCTGCACCCGGCGACGGCGTCAGTTTTCCAGCCCAGCCCGCAGATTCTCAAGCTTCTGGCGCAGCGGCGGAATCTGCGGCGGCTGGTAAGGTTCGCGCGCCTGCCTGTCCCGCGCAATGGCCGCATTCAACTCACCCCCGAACAGGAAGATAACGGCGGTGAGATAGAGAAACACCAGCGCAATCATCACCGAGGCCAGACCGGCATAGGTTGAAACATAATTGCCGGGGAAACGCGCGAGATAGAGGCCGAAAGCCGTCGCCCCCACCAGCCACAACAACAGGGTGACGAGAACGCCCGGCACAACATCTTTCAGCTTGCGCCGCCCGCCCGGCAGCCACAGATGCGCTACCAGCAGCGCTGCCACCAGAATGATGCTTGTCGCCCCGAAGCGCACAAAAGTGACGAGACCTCCAAAAGGGGCCAGCGCCGGCAGATAACGCAGCGCCATCTGCCAGAGCAACGGGCCCAGCACCACCAGAAAGGAAAGCGCCAGCATGGCCACCGCCGCCAGCAGCACATAGCCTACAGATTCCAACCTCAACCAGTACCAGGCGCGGGTTTCCTTCGCCCCATAGGCCCGGTTCAGCCCCACCCGCAGGCTTTCAATGCCATTGGAGGAGAAATAGATGGCCAGCGCCACACCATAGGTCAGCACATCGGCGCGTACCTGGCTCACCACATTATGAATCTCCCGCCCGATGGGGTCGGCCACCTGTTTGGGCCACGATTCCATCATCAGGGAAATGCTTTCCCCCGACAGCGGCTGAAGATTGAAAACACCGGCCAGCGCCGTGACAAAAATGAGGAAGGGGAACAGCGACATCAGGCAGGACATGGCGATATGGCTGGCGATGGCCCAGCCATCATCCGCTGAAAACTCCCAGATCGCGTCGACCAGAATGTGATAGATGCGGCTCAACATCACCCTTCCCCTGCAGCCCCACGCCCCGAACAGGACGAGAGCCCCCCCCCTGTGCCGCACCCACATTCCTGTTTCCGGGCGGAATGGCAAGTCCTGGCCCTACCCTGCTCATGCTGTCTGCACCTTTCCAGACGCTGACATCCGCCATAGGCCATTGATGCCCTTTGCTCCCGGCGCGCCGTCAGGCATGCTGTGCGGAAGAATAACACCTTACCATCCTGAAACCGGCTTCATGCACATGACGAGGGCACCGGGAAGGTTACAGAACGAATGCTGAAGCAGGTGATCAAGAAGCTGGCGCAGCCGGCACATCTGAAACAGGGCCTGCGCGCGTGCATTGCGGCGCTGGTGACTTTCGGCCTTGGTACAGCCCTGCACCTGCCCAACAGCTACTGGGCGGTGCTGACGGCGGTGCTGGTGGTGCAATCCACCGTGGGGGCCAGCCTGTCTATCGCTATCGAGCGTACATTAGGCACTCTGGTGGGGGGTGTAGTGGGCGTGGCGGCCGCAGCGCTGGCCGGCACCTCGCAACTCCTGACCTTTCTGGCATTGGGTCTGGGCATTCTCATCACCAGTACACTTTCGGCCCGCTCCAGTGCCTACAAGCTTGCACCCGTAACCGTGGTCATCGTGCTGCTGGCAGAGGCCAGCCATGCCAGTGCTTGGGTTTCGGCCCTGTTCCGGCTCATGGAGATCGGCATAGGCGGGGTGACCGGCGTGCTCTGCGCCCTGCTGATTCTGCCGGCGCGCGCGCTCGTCTTTCTGTTTCCCCATTGTGCGGAGGTCGTGCGCAACTGCGCCCGTCTGATGGCAATGGGGCGCGATGGAATGCTCGGCCGCCCTTATTTTCCCGATACGGTGGACGCCCTCAATGCCCGCACCCGCACTGTGCTGCGTGCCGCTGATGGCCGCGCCAAGGAGGCCCACACCGAACAGCGCTGGTCAGGCCAGTTAGACGCGGCACCTGTTGTACGCAGTTGCCGACGACTGTGGCACTCCGTCATTATCATGCTGCGTAATGCCGAGCGCCCGCTGCCCGAAGCACTTAGAACCCATATCGGGCCAGAGCTGGACCGCGCCGTGGAAGCCCTGTGCACCCATATGGAGGCCCTTTCCGCGCGCATGGAAAATGGCCCGTCTGATGCACAGGCGGCCATGGCGGCCCGCATCAGCGTTGCGGCACTGGAGGCCCGGGCCGACAATCTGAATGCCGCCCATGTGCTGGATGCCGCCAGCGGCGCGGACCTCACCGCCCTGTTCGCCACAATTTCCGCCTGCACCCATGTGCGCAACAATCTGGAAGATCTCGCCCAGCGCCTGACCGAACTGCATGTGCCGGAACGCGGGCAAGACAGCTGAATGCGCTCCAGAACCCGAAAAAACCTTCAGAAATAATCCCTTGCGCCTTATACGCACTGTGCAAATTTTATGACAACCTCTTTCCCAACCCAAAGAGTTTGCAACATTCGCTTGGCATTGTTTCTGGGCGGGATTAGAAATTTTGCAGTGCACACATGAGCCCCCATCACGGAGACCCCCGTTCATGTCCAGCAGCGAAGTGACCAGCCAGAATGTTTCCTCCATCGACGCCGTGGCCCTTGGCCGCGTGGCGACAGACCAGCTTGAGAAGCTGCTGGCAGAGGCAACATCCGCCGTACGCGCCCAGGTGACACAGGACGGAAAGATCTCTTCTGCACGCATGGAGCAGGAGCAGCGCGCCACCCACGGGCTGGCCTGGCTGGCCACCTATGTGTTTTCCACGCGTGAGCTGGTGCATTATGCGGACCGGCTGAGCGAGATGGGCAAGTTCGGCCAGATAGAGCAACTCATTGTTCAAATCGGCCTGGGCGAATATGTCGCCCAGATTCTCGGCGGCATCCCCATGAGCCAGGGCGAGATCGTGCGTCTGGCCGACCTCTATCTGCCGGCCGAAACGGAAGCCACCCTGCGCGCCGTGCCGGAGCTGGCCGCGCTGGCGCATGATGGAAATACCACGGCTGCCCGCGCCGCGCTGGCTGAGCTCATTCGCAAGACCCATTCCGCCGGCACCATCGGCGAGGCCGGCCTTGACGAGACCATGGAAGAGATCCGCTCCACGATGCACCGCTTCGTGGAGGACAAGGTGGCCCCTCATGCCCATGAATGGCACCTGAAGAACGAATATATTCCGCTGGAAATCGTTGCGGAACTGGCGGAACTGGGCGTGTTCGGCCTCACCATCCCGGAAGATTTCGGCGGCTTGGGCCTGCCCAAGGAATCCATGTGTGTGGTGACCGAGGAACTCTCGCGCGGCTATATCGGCGTTGGCTCGCTGGGCACACGCTCCGAGATTGCGGCAGAACTGATTCTCGCCGGTGGCACGGATGAGCAGAAAGCGGATTATCTACCAAAGATCGCCTCGGGCGAAGTGTTGCCCACCGCCGTCTTCACCGAGCCGAACACCGGCTCCGATCTCGCTTCCCTGCGCACCCGCGCGGTGAAGGAGGGCGATGTCTACAAGGTCTCCGGCAACAAGACGTGGATCACCCATCCTGTCCGCGCCGACATCATGACACTGCTGGTGCGCACCAACCCGGATGAGCCCGGCTACAAGGGCCTGTCTATCCTCATCGGTGAAAAGCCGCGCGGCGATGACGCCAACCCCTTCCCCGCCGAAGGCATGACGGGCGGAGAGATCGAGGTGCTCGGCTATCGCGGCATGAAGGAATATGAAATCGGCTTCGACGATTTCTCCGTGCCGGTGAAGAACCTGCTCGGCGGCGTGGAAGGTCAGGGCTTCAAACAGCTCATGACCACCTTTGAAAGCGCCCGCATCCAGACTGCTGCCCGCGCCGTGGGTGTGGCTCAGGCCGCCATGGAAGTGGGCCTGAAATATGCCGAGGAGCGTATCCAGTTCAAAAAGCCGCTGATGGCCTTCCCCCGTGTCGCCGACAAGATCGTGATGATGGCGGTTGAAACCATGATCGCCCGGCAGATCACCTATTTCGCGGCCCGCGCCAAGGATGAGGGCCGCCGCACCGATCTGGAAGCCGGCATGGCCAAGTTGCTGGCCGCGCGCGTCGCCTGGGCTGCGGCAGACAACGCCCTGCAGATTCATGGCGGCAATGGCTTCGCGCTGGAATATCCGGTTTCCCGCATCCTGTGCGATGCGCGCATTCTCAACATCTTCGAGGGTGCAGCCGAAATTCAGGCGCAGGTCATCGCCCGCCGCCTGCTGGACGAGCGCAACTGAGGCCAGCCCTCATAGCCCGTTAACAAGCGCCGCCGGTTTTCAGCCGGCGGCGTTCTGCTTTTCAGCCGCCATCGCAGCCGCAAGCGCATCCAGATCCAGGATGACGGGCTCATGGCCGGTAAGCGCGAAAAAGGTGGCTAACGCCTGTGGGCTCAGCACCGTGGTGCGCTCATTGGTCAGGGGGTGGCAACCAATGCCATCAGCCTGCATCAGGCTGGCGTCCAGCGCCACGCGCACGCGCCTTTCCCTGTCATTGACCAGCGCCAGCAAGGTGACTGAGCCGGGCATGACGCCCAGATGCGCCATCAGCAGATCCGCCGACGCGAAAGAAAGCCCGCCCCGCGCCCCCAGCGGCGTACGCAGGCTCTTCAGGTTCAGCGCAGCATCTTCCGCCAGCGTGACGAGATAGAGGTTTTTCTTCCCGTCGCGCAGGAACAGGTTTTTCGTCTGCACCCCAGGAAGAACGCCGCGCAACGCCTTGGATTCCTCCACCGTATGCAGCGCAGGATGGTGGAAGGTTTCGGCTGGAATATCATTTTCTGCCAGAAAGGCGAGCAGGGCATCGGCAGTCAGCGGCACAATATTACCCCCGTTACATTCACCGGATAGGAAAGCGGACCACCAGACCGCAAGAATCAGAGCGGCCCCGAAAATCGGAGCCGCTGTGATTCACCCATGGACCGGCAACAATCAGAAAGCGCGTTCAGACGAACCTTCGATATGGCCAATGAAGGGCAACTGGCGGAAGGCATGCGCCACATCCATGCCATAGCCCACCACGAACACATCCGGGCAGGTGAAGCCGATGAAATCCGGCTGGATATTGACCGCACGCTTGCCTGGCTTTTCCAGCAGCACGCATACCATCACCCGCCGCGCGCCGCGCGCCGACAGGAGATCCTTTGCATAGGTGAGTGTCCGGCCTGATTCGAGAATATCGTCGATCAGCAGCACATCACGCCCACGCACATCGCCCTGCACATCACGCAACACGTCCACATTTCCGGTGGATACTTGGCCGCGAAGATAGGAAGACAAATGCATGAAATCCACTTCCGGCGTCAGCCCGGAGGCATGCATGGCGCGCAGCAGATCCGCCGCGAACATGAAAGAACCCTGCAATACAGCCACGGCAAGAAGCTGCTGCGGGTCGGTGGCAGCAATTTCTGCGGCAAGACCCTGAACACGGGCGGCGATGCGATTCTCGTCATAGAGAACTGTAATATTGGGAGCGGACATGTTTCCTCGCTGCGGGGGGAAGGCAGCATGGACCGGAAGTCATTTCCCGTCCAGCGCCACCCGATCTGAGCCCCGCACCCTTTTTTGCTGCGCCACGTGGCGCCTCAGCAAGGCTGTTCTTGCTTCTGCGACAATTCTCGCTATATTGGGGGTGTCCTTGGTAAAGGATACCTCAGCGCCATCGTAAATGAAGGTGATGAGAGTGGGTTCCGACGGAGCCCGCTCCGTTTTTGTTTATCTGGTGCTTAAGGCGCCATACCCCAGCGGGGGTGTGCGCCTTCATTATGAATTCAACCAGTGCCCGCGCATTTTCGCGCCGGGTGCGCACCCGTCCCGGAGGGACATGACCGAGACCCTCGCAGTGCTCGACGATCCGAACGAGCCGCGCCTCATCACCGAAAACGGGGTGGCCGCCCGCGTGGCCGCCATTGCCGATGGCGTGCTTGGCGCTCTGGGCTTCCGCCTCGTGCGGGTGAAGGTGACGAATCGCGATGGCGGTACGGTGCAGATCATGGCCGAGCGGCCGGATGGCACCATGAGCATTGATGATTGCGAGACTGCCTCCCGCGCCCTTTCCCCCGTGCTGGACGTTGAAGACCCTATCGCCAGCGCCTACCGGCTGGAAATGTCCTCTCCCGGCATTGATCGCCCCCTCGTGCGCCGATCCGATTTCGTACGCTGGGCCGGACATGAACTGAAGATCGACATGGCGGTGCCCGTCAATGGGCGCAAGCGCTTCCGTGGTGATCTGGAAGGTGTGGAGGGCGATAGCGCCCTCGTGCGCCGGCCGGATGCACCCGCTGGGGAAGACCCCGTGGTGCGTTTGCCCATGGGCGACATTCATGACGCCAAGCTGATCCTCACTGACGCACTCATCGCCGTGGCTTTGCGCAGCGCAAAGGCTGCCGGTCGCGAGCTGAGCGAGGATGAGGAAGCCTTTCTTGACGACCTGACGGCGCAGGATGATGTCGCCATTGTGGACAAGGGCACTCCCGCCCCCAGCTTCCGCCCGGCGCGCATTGGTCGCCCCAAGGGTCAGAACAAAAAAACCGGCGGCGGCAAGAGCGGCAGCAAGGCCAAGGCCAAGTCAAACGCCAAGCGCTCGGCCCTGCTTCCGAATACAGGAAACACCGGCACCCTGAAGGAGACGCACTGATGGTAGCCGTCAGCGCAAACCGGCTGGAACTTCTGCAGATCGCCGATGCGGTCGCGCGGGAAAAGTCCATTGACCGCAGCATCGTGATTGCTGCCATGGAAGACGCCATCGCCAAGGCCGCGCGCTCGCGCTACGGCCAGGAGACGGACATCCACGCCGATATCAATTCCCGCACGGGTGAGCTGCGCCTGGCCCGCCACCTTCTCGTGGTGGACGAGGTGGAAAACCCCGCCACCGAGATTTCGCTGGATGGCGCGCGTCGTCACAATCCGGCCGCGCAGGTGGGCGACACCATCGCCGACACCCTGCCGCCCTTCGATTTTGGCCGCATCGCCGCGCAGAGCGCCAAACAGGTCATCGTGCAGAAGGTGCGCGAGGCCGAGCGTGATCGTCAGTATGACGAATACAAGGATCGGATCGGCGAAGTCATCAACGGCCTCGTGAAGCGCGCCGAATATGGCAATGTGGTCGTGGATCTGGGGCGTGGCGAAGGCATTCTGCGTCGTGACGAGCTGCTGCCGCGTGAAACGGTGAAGACCGGCGAACGCATCCGCGCCTATATCTATGATGTGCGCCGAGAGCAGCGTGGACCGCAGATCTTCCTCTCGCGCACGCATCCGCAATTCATGGCCAAGCTGTTCGCGCAGGAAGTGCCGGAAATCTATGACGGCGTGGTCGAGATCAAGGCCGTCGCGCGAGACCCTGGTTCCCGCGCCAAGATTGCCGTCATCTCGCGAGATTCCTCGGTCGATCCGGTGGGCGCCTGCGTGGGTATGCGGGGTTCTCGCGTGCAGGCCGTCGTGAACGAGCTGCAAGGTGAGAAAATCGACATCATCCCCTGGAATCCTGACATCGCGACCTTCATCGTCAACGCCCTTGCCCCTGCCGAGGTGGTGAAGGTGGTGCTGGATGAAGACAGCGAGCGGATCGAGGTCGTCGTGCCGGATGCCCAGCTTTCGCTGGCGATCGGTCGCCGGGGTCAGAATGTGCGTCTGGCCTCCCAGCTGACCGGCTGGGATATCGACATCATGACCGAGCAGGAAGAGAGCGAGCGCCGCCACAAGGAATTCGCCGAGCGCTCCAAGATGTTCTCCGAGGCGCTTGATCTTGACGAGATGATGGGCCAGCTCCTTACCTCCGAGGGCTTCACGTCCGTGGAAGAAGTGGCCTATGTGCCGCTCTCCGAAATCGCCTCCATTGAGGGCTTTGACGAAGACACCGCGACCGAGTTGCAGAACCGCGCGCGTGAACATCTGGCCGAAGTGGAAGCTGCTCTTGACGCCCGTCGTATCGAACTGGGCGTGGCGGATGAGCTGAAGGAACTGCCGGGCCTCACTTTGCCCATGCTGGTCGCCCTTGGCGAAGACGACATCAAGACGGTGGAAGACCTCGCCGGCTGCGCAACCGATGATCTCACCGGCTGGCGCGAGCGCAAGAATGGCGAAAATATCGAGCATGCCGGTGCATTGAGCGGTTTCGAATTCTCCCGTGGGGATGCAGAACAGCTCATCATGCAGGCGCGTGTGGCTGCCGGCTGGATCAGCGCGGAAGATCTCATCTCCGAAGAGGCCGAAACCTCCGGGGATGAAGATGATGACACCGCGCCTTCGGCCGAAGCCTGAGAATTAGGAGATGACCCACGGTGCTCGCGACAATGGCAGAGGAAGAGACGGACATGGGGCCGCGCAGCTTGACTGCCGCGCGGGCACCCGTGTCGCGCCTGTGCCTGGCCACACGCGAGGTGCTGCCCGTGGAGGATATGCTGCGCTTTGTGGTGGGGCCGGACGGTAAGGTCGTTCCGGATCTCGCCCGTAAACTGCCCGGGCGTGGCGCATGGGTACGCGCCACCCGCCCGGCGCTTGAAACCGCGCTGAAGCGCAAGGCTTTTTCCCGCGCTTTCAAGGGCAAGGGGGCCGCAGGCCCGGATCTTCTGCTCCTTATCGAACAGCTTCTCTATAAGGATGCCTGCTCCGCCCTTTCCCTTGCCAACAAGGCCGGGAAGGTGATTACAGGCACCATGAAGGTGGAATCCGCCCTGGCCAGCGGCCAGGTGCGGGTGCTTCTTCACGCCTCCGATGCCCGTCCCGATGGCGTGCGCAAGCTCGATGCCTTTGCCCGGCAGGTTCATGCTGCCGGGGCCCCTGCTCCTGCCATCGTCGATTGCCTGCCTGGTCTTGATTTGGACTTGGCATTGGGGCGGTCAAATGTGGTACATGCGGCGCTGCTTGTGCATCCGACGACAGCCGGGTTTCTCACACGCTGCAGAAGGCTCGAACTCTGGCGGACAGGTTTGTCTCCCGGTGCGAAGAGCGGGGCGGATCGGGACGCGGCAGCTCCGGCAAGGGAGGGCCCGCATCCCCAGGACCTTGAAGAACAGGATCCGGATCGTGCCAATCCGGATCAGGGCCAGCAGGGTCGCAAGGCCCCGCATCAGAATGAGCAGGACCGCAATGGTCCGGAATTGAGCGGACGGGAAGTGACCGGCGCAGAATCTGGCAGCCGAAATTCCCGCGACGGAGAAACGGGCGGCGGAAACCCGGGCAACCGGGACAGCATGAATCAGCACTGCAGCCGCAAGCCCGGCCGGATGCAAGGAACGGATACGGAATGAACGATACGAAGACACCCGGCGACAAGACGCTCCACCCTTCCTCTGGCAAGACACTGACCCTCAAGCGTCCTGTGGAACAGGGGACTGTCCGTCAGAGCTTCAGCCATGGCCGCTCCAAGGCCGTGGTGGTGGAGAAGGTCAAGCGCCGTGTCATCCCGCCGGCCGAAGGCGCCAAGGTGGAAGCACCCAAGACTGATGCGCCGAAAACTGAAGCCCCCAAGCTGGATGCAGCCAAGGCGGAAGCTTTGAAGGCTGAAGCCGCCCGGGTTCAGGCTGCGCTAGAAACGACAGCGCCCACCAAGCCGGCTACGCCCAAGACTGACGTGAAGGCTGAAGCACCTGCTGCGCCTGCCCCCAAGGCCGAGACCCCGAAGGCGGAAACGCCCAAGGTCGAGGCCCCCAAGGTTGAAGCTCCTCAGGCCGAAGCCCCCAAGACTCAAGCTGCACCTCAGGCAGATGCCCCGAAGGCCGCAGCCCCTCAGACGGAGACACCGAAAGTGGATGCGGCCAAACCCGCAGAAGCTGCCAGCAAACCTGCTTCCGCCCCTGCTGCGGAAAAGCCGGCCCAGCAGCCCGCGCGTTCTCAGGAACAGCCCCCGCGCGCCGCGCGCAGCCAGGACCATGGCGGTTCGAACCGCAATGGTGGCGCACAGCGCTCCGGTGGTCAGGCGCGTTCCGGCGCACCTTCCCGCTCAGGTGGGCAGCAGGATCGTCGTTCCGGTGGTCCCGGCCGTCAGGGTCAGCGCCAGGGTGGCTCCGGTGTGGTTCTGCGCACCCTGACCGAGGAAGAGCGCAATGCTCGCGCCAGCGCGCTGGCTGATGCCCGTGCGCGCGCTGTGGAAGAACAGCGCATGGCCGCCGAACGTCGCGCAGCCGAGGAAGAGGCCCGTCGTCGCGCGGAGATCGAACGCAAGGAACGCGCCGAGCGCGAAGCCGCCGAGACCCGCAAGCGTGAGGAAGAGACACGCCGCGCAGCCGAGGAAGAAAAGAAGCGTCGCGCCGAGCAGGAAGCCCGCAAGCGTCTGGGAGGCAGCGAAGCCACGCCGGCATCCACCACCACAACGCGCACGGCAGCCCCGCGTCCGGCCGGCACCGCCAGCCGCGCTGCGGCCGAGAGCGAGGAGGAGCGTCGCGCACCCCGTCGTGGCCCGGCCGTTCGCATGCCCACGCCGACCAAGACGCCCCGTACCCCCGGCGCCCCGGAGAAGCAGCGTGGCCGCCTGACCGTCGTCAAGGCGCTTTCCGGCGATGATGAGCGCCAGCGTTCCGTCGCCTCCTTCCGTCGGCGCACCCAGCGCATGTCTGGCAAGGGTGGCCATCAGGAGCCGAAGGAAAAGATCTCCCGCGAGGTCGTGCTGCCTGAAACCATTACCATCCAGGAACTCGCCAACCGCATGTCGGAGCGGGGCGTGGATGTCATCCGCCTGCTGATGAAGCAGGGGCAGATGTTGAAGATCACCGATGTGATCGACGCTGATACGGCCGAACTCATCGCCGAGGACATGGGCCACACCGTGCGCCGCGTCTCCGAAGCGGATGTGGAAGAAGGCCTGTTCGATGCTCTGGATGAACCGGAAACCCTGCAGCCGCGTCCGCCAGTCGTCACCATCATGGGCCATGTCGACCACGGCAAGACCTCGCTGCTGGATGCGCTGCGCGAAGCCAATGTGGTCTCTGGCGAAGCCGGCGGCATCACCCAGCATATCGGTGCCTATCAGGTCACCTCTCCGCTGGGCGGCAAGATCACCTTCATCGACACCCCCGGCCACGCCGCCTTTACCGCCATGCGCGCCCGTGGCGCCAAGGTGACGGATATCGTGGTGCTGGTGGTGGCCGCCGATGACGGCGTGATGCCGCAGACGGTGGAAGCCATCAACCATGCCCGTGCCGCCGGCGTGCCGATCATTGTCGCCATCAACAAGATCGACAAGCCGGAAGCCAAGGCTGAGCGTGTGCGCACCGAGCTGTTGCAGCATCAGGTGCAGGTGGAAAGCATGGGTGGCGAGACGCTTGAGGTGGAAGTCTCCGCCAAGAAGCGCATCAATCTCGAAAAGCTGCTGGAAGCCATTTCGCTGCAGGCCGAAATGCTCGACCTCACCGCCAACCCGGACCGCGCCGCCGAAGGTACGGTTGTGGAAGCCAAGCTGGATCGCGGTCGCGGTTCCGTGGCCACGGTTCTGGTGCAGCGCGGTACGCTTCATGTGAGCGATATCGTGGTGGCCGGTGCCGAATGGGGTCGCGTGCGCGCACTCATCACCGACACCGGTGCCAATACTCCTATCGCGGGCCCCTCCGTGCCGGTGGAAGTGCTAGGCTTCAATGGCACGCCGGAAGCGGGTGACCGCCTGGCCGTCGTTGAAAACGAAGCCCGTGCCCGTGAAATCACCGAATATCGTCAGCGTCAGAAGCGTGAACTGGCGGCGGCTCGCACCGCCACCGTCCGCGGCTCTCTGGAGCAGATGATGAACCAGGTGAAGGCGGCCGGCCGCAAGGAATTCCCGCTCATCATCAAGGGTGACGTGCAGGGGTCGATCGAAGCCATCATCGGCTCGCTGGAGAAGCTGGGCAATGACGAGGTGCAGGCCCGGATCATCCATTCCGGTGCGGGCGGCATCAATGAAAGCGATGTGACGCTCGCGGAGACCTCCAACGCCGCCATCATCGCCTTCAATGTGCGCGCCAACAAGGAAGCCCGCGAGGCGGCCGACCGGGCGGGTATCGAGATCCGCTACTACAACATCATCTACGACCTCGTGGATGACGTGAAGAAGGCCATGAGCGGTCTGCTCGCGCCCATCACCCGCGAGACCATGCTGGGCAATGCGGAGATCAAGCAGATCTTCGCCGTGTCCAAGGTCGGCAAGGTGGCCGGCTGCCTTGTCACCGATGGCGTTGTGGAACGCGGCCAGCATGTCCGCCTCATCCGCGACAATGTGGTGATCCACGAAGGCAAGCTCTCCACCCTCAACCGCTTCAAGGATGCGGTGAACACGGTGCACGCAGGCCAGGATTGCGGCATGTCCTTCGAGAATTATCAGGACATGCGCGAAGGCGACGTCATCGAGTGCTATCGCGTGGAGACGGTGCAGCGCTCGCTGTGATGAACCGGCCTGCCCAACCGGGCCGGCACGCAGAAACACACCTGCCGGGCGGATCCCAACTTCCGCCCGGCATTTCTTTCCGGGTACCGCGAACCCTGTTTCGCCGGATGGAATGGAGATGCGCGGAGGCATGCACCTTGAGGTGACAGTTCGTCCGGGCCTCTTCCGACCTTTCCGCCCGCATGGCCGATCCTGATCTGGAACCTGACCCTGTCCGGCATGTTTCACAGAAGAGGCGACAGCCTGAACCTGCGACAGGCCAGATGAACCAGGCCCTGTTTCGGTTTGGGCGCAAGGTTTGAAAACACACGACGTTCAACCGGAGACAGGCGGTCCAACCCCGCGTTTCTCCCGAAAGGAAAAGGCGCCTGAGCGGTGCCAATGAGGCTCAACCCATGAAGACCCAAGCCCGTTCGGGCAGCCCTTCCCAGCGCATGCTGCGTGTTGGCGAACTGGTGCGCCACGCCCTTGCCGATGTTCTCTCGCGCGGAGATCATATCGACCCCGTTCTCTCCGGCCACATCATCACCGTGCCGGAAGTGCGCATGTCTCCGGATCTGAAGATCGCCACCTGCTATGTCATGCCGCTGGGCGGCAAGGACATCTCGCCGGTCATCAAGGCGCTGGAGGCCAACAAAAACCACCTGCGCCATGAAGTGGCGCGCCGGGTGGAGCTGAAAGCCGCGCCGGAACTGCGCTTCCGCAAGGATACAACCTTCGATGAAGGCGCACGCATGGACGCGCTCCTCAACTCGCCGGCGGTGACGCGCGATCTCGCCACTCAGGATGAAGACGAAGAGAATCAGCCCGAATGACCGCTCCTTCCAGCGCCCCTGAAGCCACGCCCGTCAACGACGCCACATCTGCGGACACATCCCCGGCTGAAACCGCACCGGCTCAAAACGCCTCGGCCCAGAACGCACCCGCTGAAGCCTCCCAGCGTGGCCCGCGCAAGGGCCGGCAGGATAACCGTCCGCGCACGCCGAAGCGTGAACTGGATGGCTGGATTCTGCTCGACAAGCCGGTGGGCCTCACCTCCACCCAAGCTGTGGGTGCAGTGAAGCGCATCTATGGGGCAAAGAAGGCCGGCCATGCTGGCACGCTGGACCCGCTGGCCTCCGGCTGCCTGCCCATCGCCTTCGGGGAAGCCACCAAGACCGTTCCCTATGTGATGGATGGGCGCAAGACCTATCGCTTCACCGTGCATTTCGGCATCGAGACCGATACCGATGATGCCGAGGGCAAGCCGGTGGAAACCTCGGACATCCGCCCCACGGATGACGAGATCCTCGCCGCCCTGCCGGCCTTTCAGGGCGAGATCATGCAGGTACCCCCGGCCTATTCGGCGCTGAAGATTGGCGGCGAGCGGGCCTATGATCTGGCGCGGGATGGTGAAACCGTCGTGCTGCAGGCCCGCCCCGTCACCATCTACAGCCTGAAGATGGTGGAACGACCGGATGCAGACCATGCCGTGCTGGAAGCCGAATGCGGCAAGGGCACCTATGTGCGCGCCATTGCGCGCGACTTGGGGCGCATGCTGAGTGCGCGCGGCCATGTCTCCACCCTGCGCCGCACCAGTGTTGGCCCCTTCCTCGAAGAGGATCTGGTGCCACTGGAAGAGCTACGTGAACGCGGTGAAGAGGGTGATCCGGCCCTGATGGACGTGCTCGATCCGGTGGATTGCGCGCTGGAGGAGATCCCCCACGTCACCATCACCCCGCCGGATGCCCACCGCATGCGTTGCGGACAGAGCGTGATCCTGCGCGGGCGCGATGCTCCCATTGTGGAAGGCCATGTCGCCGTGTTCTGCCAGGGCGGCCTCATCGCCATCGGTGATGCCGAGGCCGGTGAAATCTTCCCGCATCGCGTGTTCAACTGGGCCCGCAAAGCCCCGCGTCCGCCCCGCGCCTCCAACCCGGGCTGAGCCCCGGCCCATTCGCGCCGGCCCCACATGCTTGAATGACCCTGAAGAGCGCTTCTCCCGAGAGGCGCTCTCAAGAGATGCTCCAGACTGCGGCCACTGGCCGTGCCGGGGCCAATATTCCGCTGGTTCGCCGGACAAAAGCCGCTATAGTCCGCTGCGCGGATGGTTGGCTGTGCGAACCACCCGTCTTTCGACCGTGCTGGACGACATCCCGGCCCGGCCGGAAAGCGACACGAGTGCCGGTTTTCATGGCCCGCGCCATCGTCGCATGTTTTTGACCCTCTTTTGAAAGGACATACCGATGTCGATTACTGCTGAGCGTAAGCAGGAGCTCATCAAGGAATACGGCACCAAGGAAGGCGACACCGGCTCCCCCGAGGTGCAGGTGGCTGTTCTGACCCACCGTATCGTGAACCTGACCGAGCACTTCAAGTCCCATCACAAGGACAACCACTCCCGTCGTGGCCTGCTCAAGCTCGTTTCCCAGCGTCGCAGCCTTCTCGACTATCTCAAGCGCAAGGATGAGGCGCGCTACAAGAGCCTGATCCAGCGTCTCGGCCTGCGCCGCTGATGCAGGGCGCGTGGCCCTTCCCGTACCGCAATTACAAGCGGGCCGGGCCATGCGCAATGGAACGGCCCGGCCTGCTTCAGGGCTGGCGGGGCCGCCTTCCCGTCCCTTTTCAAGGGGATTTCGCCGGCCTGATGCCGGCTGTCGCGTAAGTTTGACTTTGCGACTGATATGTCATGACCGCGGGCCATGAGGCCCGAAGACCGCACGGGCGCGGAGACGGACAGAGTCATGGCAGGATCGCCGGGCGCAACCGGCAGCATTCCCGGCGCATCGCGCTGTGTGAATGGCATCGATGCGCCCAGCCGTCTTGCTCATGGCTCGACATTCCCTGTCTGCCGCAACGCCCTCAGGAGAAAGACGAAAGCATGTTCGAGATTCACAGCGAAACGCTGGACTGGGGCGGTCAGCCCCTCACTCTCGAGACCGGCAAGATGGCCCGTCAGGCTGACGGTTCCGTTCTGGCGACCTATGGCGACACCAAGGTGCTCGCCACTGTGGTTTCCGCCAAAGAGCCCAAGCCCGGCCAGGACTTCTTCCCCCTGACCGTGAACTATCAGGAAAAAACCTACGCCGCCGGTCGCATTCCCGGTGGTTATTTCAAGCGTGAAGGCCGCCCCTCCGAAAAGGAGACGCTGGTCTCCCGCCTGATCGACCGTCCGATCCGCCCGCTTTTCCCCCATGGCTACAAGTGCGACACCCAGGTGATTCTCACCGTGCTGGCGCATGATCTGGAGAATGATCCCGATATCGTGGCCATGGTCGCCGCCTCCGCCGCCCTCACCCTTTCCGGCGTGCCCTTCATGGGCCCGGTGGGCGCTGCCCGCGTCGGCTTCATCGATGGCGAATATGTGCTGAACCCCACCGTTGAAGAGATAAAGGAGAGCGATCTCGACCTCGTGGTGTCCGGCACGTCCGACGCCGTTCTGATGGTGGAATCCGAAGCCAAGGAACTGCCCGAGGAGATCATGCTCGGCGCGGTGATGTTTGGCCATCGCCACTTCCAGCCGGTGATCGAGGCCATCATCCGCCTCGCCGAAAAGGCCGCCAAGGAGCCGCGCGACTTCCAGCCGCTCGACGTTTCCGAAGTCGAAACCAAGGTGAAGGAGATCGCCGAGGCTGATCTGCGAGCCGCCTACAAGATCCAGAAGAAGCAGGATCGCTACACCGCCGTTGGCGAAGCCAAGGCCAAGGTCAAGCGCTTCTATGAAGAGCTGGCCCTGACCGGCGCGGCCGTGCCCACCGCGCAGGTGGTTGGCGATGTGCTCAAGGCACTGGAAGCCTCCATCGTGCGCTGGAACATCCTCGACGATGGCATCCGCATCGACGGCCGCGACGTGAAGACCGTGCGTCCGATCGTTTCGGAAGCCGGCATCCTGCCGCGCGCCCATGGCTCGGCCCTGTTCACTCGTGGCGAAACGCAGGCGCTGGTCGTGGCCACGCTCGGCACCGGCGAGGACGAGCAGTTCATCGATAGCCTGGAAGGCACCTATAAGGAGCACTTCCTGCTGCACTACAACTTCCCGCCCTTCTCCGTGGGTGAGACCGGCCGCATGGGTTCGCCCGGCCGCCGCGAAATCGGCCATGGCAAGCTGGCCTGGCGCGCCATCCATCCGATGCTGCCGGCCAAACACGAGTTCCCCTACACCCTGCGCGTGGTGTCAGAGATCCTCGAATCCAACGGTTCGTCCTCCATGGCCACCGTCTGCGGTACCTCGCTGGCGCTGATGGATGCCGGCGTGCCGCTGCGTCGTCCGGTTGCGGGCATCGCCATGGGCCTCATCCTTGAGGGTGAGAAGTTCGCAGTGCTGACCGACATTCTTGGCGACGAGGATCACCTCGGCGACATGGACTTCAAGGTGGCTGGCACCGAGAACGGCGTCACTTCCCTGCAGATGGACATCAAGATCGCCGGCATTACCGAGGAGATCATGAAGGTCGCCCTCGACCAGGCGAAGGATGGCCGCGCGCATATTCTCGGCGAGATGGCCAAGGCGCTCTCCTCCGCCCGTGAGGAACTGGGCGAGCACGCCCCGCGCATCGAAGTGATGCAGATCCCCGTGGACAAGATCCGCGAAGTGATCGGTTCCGGCGGCAAGGTGATCCGCGAGATCGTCGAGAAGACCGGCGCCAAGGTCAATATCGATGATGACGGCACCATCAAGATCGCCTCTGCGGCGGCGGATTCGATCAAGGCGGCCATCAACTGGATCAAGTCCATCGTCTCCGAACCGGAAGTGGGCCACATCTATGAAGGCACCGTGGTGAAGGTTGTCGACTTCGGCGCCTTCGTGAACTTCTTCGGTTCCAAGGATGGCCTTGTCCATGTCTCCCAGATGGCGAAGGAACGGGTGAACAAGCCTTCCGACGTCGTGAAGGAAGGCGACAAGGTGAAGGTGAAGCTGCTGGGCTTTGATGACCGCGGCAAGACCCGCCTGTCCATGAAGGTGGTGGATCAGGAAACCGGCGAGGATCTCGAGGCCAAGGAAAAGGCCGAGCGTGAAGCCGCCAAGGCCGAGAAGGCTGCGGACTGATCCTTCCGCCTTCAAGCAGTCAAGACGAAAAGACAAGAGCGGCCTTCAGGGCCGCTCTTGCGTATCTGGTGCCTACCGGCAGCCCTGTGCGCGCCGGGCAATGGCAGCACTCAGGCCAGCATCCGCGTATCCCCGCAGACGGAAACCGCCTGCCCTGAAATCGTCCGTCCGGTCCGGCCTGCCAGAAACAGTACCTGATCGGCGATCTGCTCCGGGGCGACATATTCCTTGATGGATGTGTAGGAAAAGGCCTCCGCCTCCACTTCCGCAAAACCCCGTCCCTGCCGCTGGGCTTTGGCCTCCAGCACGCGCCGTTGGCGCTCGCCCGCCACCAGACCCGGCAGAATCGCATTCACGCGGATGCCATCCTCCCCCAGTTCGATCGCGAGTGATTTGGTCAGGCCAATCACCCCCCATTTGGCGGCGGCATAGGGTGTGCGCATCGCAAAGCCGACACGCCCGGCCACCGAAGACAGATTGATGATGGATGCATTGGCGCTTTCACGCAGTGCGCCAACGGCATGGGATGCGGTGAGAAACTGGCTGGTGAGCACAACGCGCAGGCAGCGCTCCCAATCTGTCAGGTCGATATCCTCCACCCGCGCCGTGGGGCCGGCAATCCCGGCATTGTTCACCAGACAATCCAGCCCGCCCATCTGCGCGATGGCGAAATCGATAAAGCCCGTCAGCGCCTGCGGATCGCTGACATCCACCTCGCGCGTCAGCACGCCTTCCGGCAGGGTGGCGAGCGCTTCGGTATCAATATCGCAGACCGCGACCTGTGCGCCCTCGGCCAGAAACCCCTCAACAATGGCGCGACCAATACCGCCCGCCCCAGCCGTGACAAGCACTTTCGCGCCCTTCAAACCCAGTTCCATGCGTCACTCCTCCCCTGCCCTTGTGGGCAATGTATTTTTCAGGATGAATTCGAATGCCCCGCGAATATCGCACTCCACCGCATCGGCTGCGGCTGCGGCATCGCCTTTGCGCAGGCCCTCCAGCATGGCGTGATGGGCGGAGACGGAGAGTGCGTTGCGCTGCCGGCGCGAGGGCTGGCCCAGATCCAGATTGATCATCGGTCCGGCCTTCAGCCAGTTGATGGTTGTGAGATGCAGGAGGGTCGGGGAATCCGCACCTTCATAGAGGCAGAAATGAAACTGCTTGTTGAGCTGAACAGCATCCGGCGCTGACGGGTCGGACATGGACTGCACGAAGCGGGTGTTGATGTCCTCCAGCAGCGCCAGCCGCTCCGGTGTCATGCGGACAGTCGCTTTGCGCACCGCCTCGCGCTCCAGCAGAATGCGGGTTTCCGTCAGGTCCCGAAACTCTTCGGGCGAAAGCAGCTTCACCATAATGGCGCGGTTGCGCTCCACCATCAGTGCCCCCTGCGCCACCAGCCGGCTCACCGCATCACGCACGGGCATGGCGGACACGCCCAGTTGCTCGGCCAGTTCGCGGATGGAGGTGCGGTCTTCCGGGCGCAGTGTCCCATCCAGCAGCATCTCGCACAGCGTGTCATGCACCTGTTCTGTGAGCGAACGATCCCGCACCGGCAGTTTCGCGATGGATGCCTTGTTCATGCCCACTCCAACCTCGCTCTTTATGCGACTCAGGTGATTGACAGCTTCATATGCAACGATAGTATGATCTGTGATCACAGTATAGATCCGGCACCCATAAAGGGGCCTAATAAACTGATAAAAAACAATATTCTGGAGGAACACCCCATGGCGACCCCCATCAGCAGGCGTATGTTTCTGGGCACCACCGCAGCAGCCGTCGGCGCATTGGCCATGCCGCCAGTGCTGCGCGCGCAATCCGGCCCTATCATTGTTGGCCACCTCACCCCACGCACCGGCTTTCTCGGCCCGATGGGCGAATATGCCGTGATGGCGGCTGATCTCGCAGTGGAGGAAATCAATGCAAAGGGCGGCATTCTGGGCCGCCAGATCCAGCTGGTGAAGGAAGATTCCATCAACCCGCAAACCGCCACAACCAAGGCGGAACGCATGATCGAGCGGGATAAGGTGGTGGCCATTCTGGGCGAAATCTCATCGGCTTCCGCACTCAGCATCGGGCAGATCGCCCAGCGCTCCAATCGCCTGTTCATCAATACCGGCGCGAATTCCGACACGCTGCGCGGCGTCGACTGCAAGCGCAACATGTTCCATACCGAAGCTCAGAATATCATGTATGTGAATGGTGAGGGAGAGTATCTCCTCGCCAATAATCTTGTGAAGGGCAAGACATGGTACATGCTCAGCGCAGATTATGCTTTCGGACATGATCTGCGCAAGGCGGCTCTTGCCTTTCTGGAACGCAATGGCGGCAAGCTCGTGGGCGATGAACTTGTACCCACCGATGCCGGCGACTTCTCCTCCTATATGCTGAAGATCAATGCCGCCAAGCCTGATGTCGTCATCCTGAATCTGGCTGGCACACAGCAGGCGGGCTTCTTCAAGCAGTATGGCGAGTTCGGCCTCAACTTCCCTCTGGGCGGCTTTGACTTCAACACCTCCATGGCCTGGGCGGCGGGTGCGGAAAACTTCCGCGGCACCTGGCCTTGCGTGTGGACCCATCAGGTGGATACCGAAGCCTCCCAGCGCTTCGCCAAGGCCTTCTGGACCAAATATGGCCGCCCCCCGGAAAACCAGGCCTGGAGCGATTATGTCGCGGTGAAAATTCTGGCTCAGGCCATTGAAAAGACCGGCGGCACCAAAACCGAGGATCTCATCACCTATCTGGAATCCGATGAGGCCGAATTTGACATCCTGAAGCAGCGCAAGGGCCGCTTCACCAAGGATACCCATCAGCTTCTGCAGGAAATCTACGCCGTGACGGCGCTTCCGCCGAATGAGGTGAAGAACAAGTGGGATATCTTCACCACCTCCGGCCCCATTCCTGCCGGTAACAAGCCCCTGAGCATTCTGACGGAAGGCCAGGTGGGCGGCAGCTGCACCTTCGGCTGAGCCTTTTCCTTCTTCATCTCTTCACACAGCGCAGCGGCGTCAGCACAAGGCTGGCGCCGCAGGGCTCCGCATGCCCGGGAGACCCCAACCCATGTCGGCGATGCTGTTCGCTTCCCAACTTCTGAACGGGCTGCTTGACGGGTTTTATTACCTGCTCATTGCACTCGGCCTGTCCCTCATCTTTTCCCTCGGCGGCATCGTCAATCTGGCCCATGGCGCCTTTTTCGCGATTGGCGCTTATCTGGCGCTGGTGCTCACGCCCCATATCGGCTTTTTCGGCGCGCTCATCGTGGCCCCGCTCGTGGTCGCCGCGCTGGCCGTGATTGTGGAGCGCCTGCTCTTCACCCGTTTCTACCGGGTGGACCCGCTTTATTCCCTGCTACTCACCTTCGGCCTGGCCATGATCATCGAACAGGCCCTGCGCTGGACCTTCGGTGCATCACCGCAAGCCTACAGCATGCCTTCGGTCCTGCGCGGGCAAATTTTCTTCGGGGATTTCATCTATTCGCGCTACCGCCTGTTTCTTATTGGCATCGCCATTGTCGCCGTGGGCGCGCTCTGGCTGCTGCTCAACCGCACGGCCTTCGGACGCATCGTGCGGGCGGGAATCCAGAACCCGGATATTCTCGGCACACTGGGCATCTCCCTGCGGCCCTATCTTTCTGCCGTTGCAGCTATCGCCATCGGGCTGGCCGGGCTGGCCGGCGTGCTGCTGGCCCCCATTCACCCCATTCATCCAATGATGGGAGCGGAAGTCATCGTGGCTGCCTTCGTGGTGGTGGTCATTGGTGGCCTCGGCTCCTTCTGGGGGGTGGTTGTGGCCGCCATTCTGGTTGGTCTGGTCAAGGGGATCATGATCGGTGTCGGCCTCTCCCAATTCTCCATGCTTGCCATCTATCTGCTCATGTTCCTCGTGCTGCTGGTACGGCCGCGCGGACTGATGGGCGAACGCATCACGCGTTTTGAATGAAGCGGAGATCATCAACGATGAAAAAGCATCTTCCACTTCTGGCGGCTGCGCTCTTCCTGATTGTCATGCCCTTTGTGCTGAATGTGCTGGGCCTTGGGGCAAGTTCGGCGACTGAAGTCGTCATCTTCGCACTGGCTGCGCTGGGGCTGAACATTCTCGCCGGATATACCGGGCAGGTCTCTTTCGGCCATGGCACATGGTTCGGCCTTGGCGCTTATGCCGCCGGGCTCACGGCGCTGGCTTTGCCAGGCCACGCCTTCGTGCTGCCGCTGGTGGTAGCCGTGGCTGTCACCATGGTGACAGCGGCCGTCTTCGGCTTCTTCATGCTGCGCCGGCGCGGCGTCTATTTCTCACTGATGACGCTGGCGCTCAGCGCCATGTCCTTCCAGCTGTCCTATCGCTGGACAGACCTGACAGGCGGCGAAAACGGGCTGGGTGGCATAGAGCGCCCCGTCTGGGCCGGGATCAATTTCAACGACAACTGGAATTACTATGTACTCGTCGCCGTGCTGGCCATGGCGGTGGCCTATGCGGTTTGGCGTTTCCTGCATTCGCCGGTGGGCACGGTTCTGGTCTCCATTCGCGAGAATGAGGGCCGGGCCGTAGCGCTGGGCTACCGGGTGATGCATTACAAGCTGGTGGCCTTCATCGCCTCCGCTGCGGTCACCGCGCTGGCCGGCGTGTTGTTGCTCTACAAGAACAGGCTCACCTCGGCAGAGCCGATGTCCGTGCTGTTCTCGGGCGAATTGCTGGCCATGGTGGTGATTGGCGGCATGCGCGGCTTCATGGGGCCGGCCCTTGGAGCGCTCTTCTATGTGCTCTTCCGTGAATATCTCTCCATCTATACTGAAAACTGGCTGATCTGGTTCGGCATCATCTTTGTGTGCTTCGTGCTGTTTGCGAAGGAAGGGTTGATCGGCATTGGCGCGCAACTGCGCCAGCATTTCTTCCCCGGCCCCTCTATGGCTGCGGCCATGGCCGGGCGATCCACCCGGAAGCAGCCCTTGCCCGCCTCGCTCCGCGCCCGGCAGGATGGCATCGAGAATGTGCTGGTGGCAGAAGGCATCAGCAAGAAATTCGGCGAGTTCCTGGCTGTCGATGGTGTGTCGCTCGGTGTGCGTGACCGCACCTTGCATGCGCTGATCGGCCCGAATGGAGCCGGCAAGACAACAGCCTTCAACCTGCTCACCGGCGTTCTGCCCCCCACCTCCGGCAAGGTCACGCTGTGCGGCAATGATGTCTCCGGGCGCAGTGCGGATATCATCGCCAATCAGGGGCTTGGGCGCTCGTTCCAGATCACCAATCTGTTCCCCACATTGACAGTGGGTGAGAATATCCGCCTCGCCGTACAGGCACACCACGGCTCCCGCATCAATCCGCTGCGTGATGCCGACCATGTACCGGAAGTGGCCGAACGCACCCGCGAGATCATCGCCTGGGTGGGGCTGGCCGGCATGGAGGAGGCTCGCGCCGACTCCCTCTCCTATGGCGGGCAACGCCTGCTTGATCTGGGGCTGGCGCTGGCGACGTCTCCCCGCATCCTGTTGGCCGATGAACCACTGGCCGGGCTTTCCGTGGCCGAGCGTGAGCGCGTGGGCAATCTCATCAAGGAGGTGTCCGGCAACATTCCCGTGTTGCTGGTGGAGCATGATATCGACCGGGTGTTCGATCTTGCCGATCATGTCACCGTCATGAATGAGGGCAAGGTGCTGCTGGATGGCACCGTGGCCGATGCCCGCTCCTCCGAGCAGGTGCGCGAGATCTATATCGGCTCCGGTACCAGCGCAGTCGCGGCTTCCGCCCGGCAGGGCAGCGGCTCGCTGGAGCAGGTGGTGGCGCTGGACAAGGTGAATGTCCATTATGGCAAGAGCCACATCCTGCATGATGTCTCTCTGGATATCCGCAAGAATGAGATCCTTGCGCTGCTGGGCCGCAACGGGGCCGGAAAATCCACCCTGCTCAAGGCGCTGACGGGGATTGTGACGCCCTCTTCCGGCTCCATACGGCTGGGCGAAAAGGAACTGGCGGGCCTGTCCAGTGCGGCCATTTCGCGTTCCGGCATCAGCTATGTACCGCAGGGCCGCGGCCTGTTTGCGGGCATGACGGTGCGGGAAAATCTCGAACTGGGGCGGCTGCGCCGCATCACCGGGGCAGGCAGCCATTGGACACTGGATGAGATCTTCCAGTATTTCCCGCGCCTGAAGGAGCGTCTGGATACCGATGCCGACCGCCTCTCCGGGGGTGAGCAGCAGATGGTGGCCGTGGCCCGCGCCCTCTCCGGCGATACACGGGTGCTGCTGCTAGATGAGCCCTTCGAGGGGCTGGCCCCGGCCGTGGTGGAACAGCTTTTCCGCACCTTCGACAGCCTGCGGGACATGCTCTCCATCGTCATTGTCGATCACAATCTCGATCTCGCCCTCGCCCTCTCGGACAGGACCGTCGTGCTCGAAATGGGCCGCGTACTGCATGAGGTGCCCTCGCGCGATCTGGCGAACGATATCGAATTGCGGCGCGAGCTGCTGTGGATGTGAGGAAAACCATGTCTTCAATTGCAATTGCGGGGGCCGGTCTCATCGGCCGCTCATGGGCCTATGTCTTCGCCCGCGCCGGCATGGATGTGCGGGTGTGGGACCCCAAGCCAGACGTTCTGGGCCGGTTGGATGCGGATATCCGCGCCATGCATGAAAAGGCCATTCTGCACGATTGTGCCGGCGCGGACCCGCAGGGCCTGCCAGGCCGCATCCGTGCCTGCGCCCGGCTGGAAGACGCGCTGGAAGGCGCCAGTCTGGTGCAGGAGAACGGGCCGGAAATTCTGGAGATCAAGCAGTCCCTGTTCGCTGATCTGGACCGGCTGGCGCAGAAGGAGACTATTCTGGCCTCTTCCAGTTCTGCCCTGATGGCCTCGGCTTTCTGTTCCGGGCTGGAGGGGCAGGCGCGTTGTCTGGTCGGCCATCCGGTCAATCCGCCGCATCTGGTACCGGTGGTGGAGATTTCCCCCATGCCGGAAACCGCCCCGGCGGTGGTGGAACAGGCCGCCGCGCTCTATCGCGCGGCTGGTCAGGTGCCTGTGAGGCTGCATCAGGAGGTGGATGGCTTCGTGCTCAACCGCCTTCAGGCCGTGGTGCTGGCCGAAGCCCTGCGCCTGATCTCCGAAGGGGTTGTTTCTCCCGAGGGGTTGGATGACACCATCCGCCACGGGCTGGGCCGGCGCTGGGCCTTCATGGGGCCGATGGAAACCATCCATCTCAACGCGCCCGGCGGCATTCTCGATTATCTGGAACGCTATGGCCCCACCATGGCGCGTCTGGCCGATGACGCTGCCCGCGGAGAAGCCTTCAGCCCCGAGGCCGCCCGCCGCGCCGCCGAAGGGTTCCACTCCGATGATGCCGAAAAGATCCGCGCCCGTCAGGAATGGCGGGATGGGGAACTGGCCGCGCTCGACCGGCATCTGCGCAACCGCACCTCTCTCAAGACTGCATGACCCATACCACGGCGCGATGTCACGGCCCGGACCGTGCCCGCCGTGCGTCTCAGGAAGGAAACGCCCATGGCAGCCCGCAACAAAGTCATCATCACCTGCGCGGTGACCGGTGCCATCCACACTCCCTCCATGTCCCCTGCCCTGCCGGTAACGGCGGCTCAGATCGCCCGCGCCTCCATTGAGGCCGCAGAGGCCGGCGCATCCGTCATCCATCTGCATGCCCGCAACCCGGAAGACGGCAGCCCGGACCAGAGCCCGGAGGCCTTCGCTCCCTTTCTCTCCGTCATCAAGCAGAGCACGGATGCGGTCGTGAACATCACGACAGGTGGTGCGCCCACCATGCCGATTGACGAGCGCATTCGCCCTGCCCTCACCTTCCGCCCGGAACTGGCCTCGCTGAACATGGGCACCATGAATTTCGGCCTGTTCCCCATGCTCAACCGCTTCAGGGATCTCAAGCATGAATGGGAACGGGAGTATCTCTCCAACAAGAACATCATCTTCCGCAACACGTTCGGAGATATCGAACGGGTGATGGAGACGCTTGGCGCAAACGGAACACGCTTCGAGTTCGAATGTTACGACACCGCACATCTTTATAATCTGAAGTATTTTCATGATGCCGGACTGGTGAAGGGCCCACTCTTCATCCAGACCGTATTTGGCCTGATGGGCGGCATTGGCGCACATCCTGATGACGTGCTGCACATGAAGCGCACCGCAGACCGGCTGTTCGGTGAGAACTATCGCTGGTCGGTTCTGGGGGCCGGACGCCACCAGATGTCGATTGCCGCCATGGCTGCGGCCATGGGCGGAAATGTGCGTGTGGGGCTGGAGGATTCCCTGTGGGCCGGCCCCGGCGTCGCCGCGCAGAGCAATGCCCAGCAGGTGCGGATGGTACGCCAGATCATCGAAGGGCTGGGGCTTGAAATCGCCACCCCCGATGAAGCGCGCGAGATGCTGGCCCTCAAGGGCGGCGACGCTGTCGGCTTCTGAACCCTGAAACATTACGGCTTGATGGGAGAATGACCATGGCCATCAACTATCTGAAGCGCGGAAAATCCGAAGCGGAACGCTCCACCGATGATGCGCAGGTGCGCCAGACGGTGGAAGCTGCACTGGCCGATATCGAAACCCGTGGCGATGCGGCCGTGCGCGAGATGAGCGCACGCTTTGACGGATATGAACCCGCCGCCTTCCGCCTGAGCGAAGAGGAGATCGAACGGCTGGTGGCCAGTGTCGCCCCGCGGGATCTGGAAGATATCCGCTTCGCGCAGGAGCAGGTGCGCAATTTCGCCCGCGCCCAGCGCGCCAGCATGCTGGATGTAGAAGTGGAAACGCTGCCCGGCGTTATTCTTGGCCACAAGCACATTCCGGTACAGTCCGTGGGCTGTTATGTGCCCGGCGGCAAATTCCCCATGGTGGCCTCGGCGCATATGTCGGTTGTCACTGCGGCGGTGGCCGGCGTGCCCCGCATCATCGCTGCAACGCCTCCCTTCAAGGGTGCGCCGAATGCCGCCGTCATTGCCGCCCTGCATCTGGGTGGTGCGCATGAAATCTATGTGATGGGCGGCATTCAGGGCATTGGCGCCATGGCTCTTGGCACCCAGACCATTCAGCCGGTGGATATGCTGGTGGGCCCCGGCAATGCCTTTGTGGCGGAAGCCAAGCGCCAGCTGTTCGGGCGGGTGGGCATTGATCTGTTCGCCGGCCCCACCGAAACGCTGATCATCGCCGATGACACTGTGGACGCGGAAATGTGCGCCACAGACCTTCTCGGGCAGGCCGAACATGGCTTCAACTCGCCGGCCGTGCTCATCACCAATTCCCGCCGTCTGGCCGAAGAGACCATGGCCGAGGTGGAGCGCCTGCTCACCCTTCTGCCCACGGCCGCAACCGCCTCCGCCAGTTGGCGCGATTATGGCGAGGTGATTGTGTGCGATAGCTATGAGGAGATGCTGGCCGCCGCTGAGGATATCGCCTCCGAGCATGTGCAGGTGATGACACAGCGCGATGACTGGTTTCTGGACAAGATGACCAGCTATGGCGCGCTCTTCCTGGGCCCGCGCACCAATGTGGCCAATGGCGACAAGGTGATTGGCACCAACCACACTCTGCCCACACGCAAGGCCGGCCGCTATACGGGCGGGCTGTGGGTCGGCAAGTTCATCAAGACCCACTCCTATCAGCGCATCCTCACCGATGAGGCCGCGGCGCAGATTGGCCGCTATTGCTCGCGCCTGTGCATGCTGGAAGGCTTTGTCGGCCATGCCGAACAGGCCAATGTGCGCGTGCGCCGCTATGGTGGCGACAACATCCCTTATGGAAAGGCTGCAGAATGACCCCCATGCCGAATTTCTCGCTCGAAGGAAAGACCGCGCTCATCACCGGCGCCGGGCGGGGCATTGGCCGCGCCATTGCCGATGTCTATGCTCAGGCTGGCGCGCGGGTTTTTCTGTGTGCGCGCACCCGCACCGAGGTGGAGGCGGCTGCCGCCGAACTCACAGCCGCCGGCTACAAGGCCGAGGCTCGCGCCTGTGACGTGACGGATGTCGCCGCTTTCCGGGCCATGGTGGAGCAGCTTCCGCGTCTGGATGTGTTCGTCAACAATGCCGGCGTCAACCGCCCCAAGCCCCAGCTTGAGGTGACGGAAGAAGACTTTGATGCCGTGGTGGACCTGAACCTGCGCGGGGCCTTCTTCGCCCTGCAATCCGTCACCCGCAAGATGGTGACGGAGGGCGGCAAGGCGTCGGTCATCAACATGTCTTCTCAGATGGGCCATATCGGCTGTGAGAACCGTTCACTCTACTGCGCCACCAAATGGGCGCTTGAGGGGCTGACGAAATCCGTCGCGGTGGAGCTGGCACCGCACAATATCCGCGTCAATACCATCTGCCCCACCTTCATCGAAACGGCGCTGACCAAGCCCTATTTCGAGAATCCCGAATTTCTTGATTTCTGCATGTCGAAGATCAAGGTCGGCCGGCTCGGGCAAGTGGATGACATAACCGGTGCGGCGCTCTATCTGGCCTCAGAGGCCTCTGCCCTCATGACCGGCAGCGCCATGATGCTGGATGCAGGCTGGACCGCTGACTGACCCGCACATGACAGCCGGGCAGCCCGCCTGCCCGGCCCCAATTCATGCGTCACCCGCAGAAAATCGATAGACCGTCATGCGCCGGAAAGCTGGATAGACGACGGCACCAAAGCCCTTCCACGCGGCCTGTTCGATGCCTCCTTCGCAGGCTGCTCCGCAGAAGGCTGGCGCGCGCATCTGAAAGCCCTTCTGGATGCGACCACGCGGCGCAGCCCTATCATTCTGAAGACAGTCAAAGGCACGACAGCCACACGACCGGCTGCACTGAGGCAGAGATTGCCACCCTATCCGGGCACAGCCTCAAAGATGTGGAGGCAATTCTCGACGCCCACTATCTCAGCCGGGACCAAGGCATGGCCACGTCCGCAATCCCCAAACTTGAGACAGCGGCCAACCTCAAAGAGCACAAACCGGGCACAAATTCCGCAAAGTGAATTGCAAAGCAAGTGGTTTGGTTCTGCGGCTTGAAGACAGAATGTTTTGAGAAATCAAATGGCTGGGGAACCAGGATTCGAACCTGGATTAACGGAGTCAGAGTCCGCGGTTCTACCGTTGAACTATTCCCCACCATATGTTGGCGCGCTGAATTTGAGTAACAGCGGCACCCGCTCCAAGCTGACGCCCGAAACTGAAGTGGTAATTACCGAAGATATTTCGGCCTGTCCAGCCCCCTGCTGCATTATCCACAACCCCACGACATTCAAGCCCCGCAATGCTGTCATGCAAAAGCAGCTATGTTGCATCGCCCGATCATCGCCTATCTTCACCTTAAGGAATGGAGATTGGAAATGGCTTCGATCACTGCAAATCATATTCATGGTGAAGTGCACCGCGCGCATCATGCGGGTGATGTGGTGAAGTCCTTTTTCTCCGCCCTCGCAGAACAACGCAAGGTAACGTCCCGTTATGGCGATATCGCCCATATGGGGATGTATGGCACGCCGTTGTTTCTTCATGAGGGCGAGCGCCAGAGCGCTGCCATTTCTCAGGATTTCAAGTGCGACGAGCACTGATATCTAGGATTATTGAGTTCATTTTGAGTTTCCTCCCAGAGACTTCACCCCGCCGGCTGTCAAGCTCGGCGGGTTTTCTTTTTCTGGCAGCTATTCAATCCGCACAGTCACACTGTCACTCATACCTTCCGCATCAATGACCGTCAGGCGGGCAAAACCCGCACCATGTGGGGACCAGAACAGGGTGCGCCGGCTTTCGGCGCGGGCGACGGGCGCGCCATCCAGCAGCAGGGTCAGCGGCAAGGCCCCGCCTTCCACCTTCAGTACCAGAGCGGCCTGCGGGTCGCCGGCATCGAGCCGCGCGCCGTCGGGTGGAAACACCACTTGAATGCCAGCATCTGTTGTCTCCCCGAACTGACGTTGTGGTGGTGGCAGGCGCGCATTTCCCACCAGCAGCGCCCCACGCGGAGCAGGCGGCAGGGGCGCGGGCTGGCGGGTGATACGCGCAAAAGCATCAAACAGCAGGGGTGCGGCGGCAGAACGCCCTGTCAGGCCGGGCACTGGCTGTCCATCGGGCCGCCCGACCCACACCGCAACCGTGCGCCGTCCGTCAAAACCCACGGCCCAACTGTCGCGGTAGCCATAGGATGTACCGGTCTTGAAGGCGATACGGCCAGCCATGCCATGAGCCGGGGCCGGCGTGCCCAGCAGGCAACGGGCGGTGTACCAGGCCGCAATCGGCCCCACAAAAGAAGCTTGTGGCGCGACCAGCACCGCGTCATCCATACGGAAGCGCAGGGGTTTCGCCCCGCCGCCCCGCGCCAGCGTGCTGTACAGCATGGCGAGATCGGTCAGCCGCATCCCCACGCCTCCCAGCCCCATAGGCAAGGCCGGCGCAGCCCCCACCGGCAGTTCCAGCCCCGCCCCCACCTGCTGAAGACGACTGGCCAGACGCTGCGGGCCAACTACATCCAACAGGCGCACCACCGGCACATTCAGCGACCATTGCAAGGCCCGGCAGACCGACACCGTGCCGTGAAACCCCTTATCGAAATTCTCCGGCCGCCATGCACCGAAGCGGACTGGCCTGTCTGCGATCAGGGTTTCCGGATGGGCGATGCCATCATCAAAGGCCATCGCATAGATGAAGGGCTTGAGCGTGGAGCCCGGCGAGCGGACGGCGCGGGCCAGATCCACCTCCCCCACCCGGCTCCTGTCGAAAAAATCCGCTGAACCCACATAAGCCCGCACTTCAGCGCCGGCATTGTCCACCACCACGATGGCTGCCGAAAGTCCGCGCCCCAGCGCCCGCGTCCGTTCCTGCGCCAGTGCTTCCAGTTGCGCCTGCAGGGGTGCATCCAGCGTAAGCGGATGCCGCGTCAACGCCGGACGAGCCGTGAGTTGGTGCTGCGCCAGATGCGGGGCCAGAACCGGCATGGGCTGGCGGCCTGAAGGCATGGGTTCAAGCCGCGCCAGACGCACCTCATCTGCGGAGACCACACCTTCTGCCAGCAATCGGTCCAGCACACGGTTGCGTGCCGCCAGAGCCTGGCCAGGCTGGCGATCCGGCCGACGGGCTTCGGGAGACTGGGGCAGCGCCACCAGAAGCGCCGCCTCACCCAGCGAGAGACGATGTGGCTCCTTGCCGAAATAGGTGAGCGCAGCCGCACGCACGCCTTCTATATTGCCGCCATAAGGCGCAAGCGTGAGATAAAGCGAGAGGATCTCCGGCTTGGATAATCGCGCTTCCAGTTCCAGCGCGCGGCGCATCTGGGCCAGCTTCGCGCCTAGTGTGCGCGGGCGGGGCGGCTCCAGCAGGCGCGCCACCTGCATGGTGAGGGTGGAACCGCCAGACACCACCCGCCCCTCAAACGCCATCTGCATCGCGGCCCGGCCCAGCGCCAGCAGGTCAATGCCGCCATGGGCACGGAAGCGCTTATCCTCATAGGCTTCGAGAAAAGTGATAAAGCGCGGGTCAACATCCTCCAGTCGGGCCGGCAACCGCCAGCGCCCATCCGGCAGGGAGAAGGGCCGTAACAGACGGCCCTCCCTGTCCACAACCTCGCGGGAAACATCAGGCTGTGGTGGCGGCGGGGCAGAAGCCTGCAACGCCGCCTCAAGCCCCAGCAGACCGACAGCGCTTCCCCCCACCAGCAACAGCACGACCGCACCGGCAAACAGCAAAGTGCGCCGACCCTTCCGATGGGAACGCGATGAGCCGCCATGATCCTCTGGCTCACCCCCTTCCCTGCCGGGGTTCAGGAGGCCCATGGGCGCTCCTCTTGCAGTTGAGGCCGGCCGGCACAGCAAGCCTGCACGGCCCACCCCTCACCCGGCCAGCCGCACCGAGTGTGGCACGAAGAAGAGGCGCTCTCCCGTCTCATGGACCGCAACATGAACTGAGCCGGCACAGTCATTTTGCGACCATCACCTCCACAGTGCCGGTTCCGGTGCGGGCAAAGCGTTCCGGTCGGTACATATCCTCCACCATGGCAGGTGGATGCGCATAGCGGCCAGGTGAAACCGCCCGCACCACATAGGCCACCACAAAAGCCTTATCCCCCTGCTGCTGGGCAGCAGAGGCCACGAAACGATCATCGCGAAACTCCACATGCTCCGGCGTGGCGGTTTCATCCAGCCAGGCGAAGGCCCCTTCCTGTCCGCCCTGCACCAGCTTCGGATTTTCAATCTCGAAGCCGGCCGGCAGATAATCCACGAGCAGAATATCAGCCGGGACGTTTTGCAGATCTTCCACCTTCAGCACCACCGCAAGGCGCTGGTTCTGCTGCACTCTGGCAGGGTCCGCAGGCTGGCCATCCAACGTGAAATAGGTGCGCTCCAGACGAAAGCCCTGCTGGGCCGGCGGCTCCGGCGCTCTGGGAGCGCCATGCACCACCATCACCGCCTCCACCGGCGTGGCCCCGCTATTGCGCACAACCACATCACCCTTCAGCAGCGTCGCGCGGGTGAGCGTGCGCCCAAGCACCCCCTCATGCGGTGTGCCATTCACATCCAGCCGCATGGCGTTGGCCTGCTGTGCGAGCGATTCCGCCGCGCGCACCATCCAGGCGTTTTCCTGTGTGGAGGTGCGCAACGTATCGCCGCGCAACCGGCCCATGCGCGTCAGGGCGGCATCGGCCAGTTGCGGAAAGCCGGCTTCCCGGGAAAGCACGGCCACTGCCGCCGCATCACGCAAGGCCGAGCCGAAATCATTGCGCCCGGTTTCATCGGCTACGGGTGCTGTGGGCAGCCCAGCCAGCGCCATGCGCAACACCTGTTCTGCCCGGTTCCTGTCTCCCAGAAGGGCGAGCCCCGCCCCCACCTGCGCCTGCGCCATGGGGCCGGGCAACTTGTCCAGCCGGGCGTCGGCCAGATAGCGCAGATCCCCCAGTGGCGCGCGGCCATTGCGTGCCAGCACATAAAGCGCATAAGCCAGCCCATTGCCATCTGGCGACAGATCAGGCCCGGACAAATTCACCCGGTTGCGCAACCCGTCCAGCGCCAGCGCGAACGCCTGTTGCGGCACGGCGAAGCCCTTCTCCTGAGCACGGGTGAGAAAATCCGTGACATAGGCGCTGAGCCACACATCCTGCCCGCCGGCACCCCACAGGCCGAACGCGCCATCCGAGCCCTGATGTGCCAGCACGCGGGTGATAGCGTCGCGAATACGGCCCGGTGCATCCGCATCCAGCGGGCGACCCACAAGACGGCTGAGTTCATTATAGGAGAGCAAAGGCAAGGCGCGGCTCGTCACCTGCTCGGCACAGCCATAGGGGTAACGGTCCAGCTCCGACAGAAGCGCGGGCACATCCAGCGCCATGCCGGGGCTCACGCTCAGAGCCACACTGCCGCTGCCGGGCAATACATCCTTCAGAAGGGGGGAGGAGACTGTCACGCTCTCCCCCGGCCCCAGCGTGCGCACCATGCGGCGCGACAGATCCGGCCAAGGCGCGCGGACATTGAGCGCGAAACTGCGCGCCACCTCCACCCCCTGCCCGGAAAGGTGCACATCAATCCGGCCCAGCCCGATGACGCGACCTTCCAGAGGCAGGCGCAGGCTGCGCCGCTCGCCCGCCTTCAGCATCAGTTCTCCGGCCGGCGCGGCAATGCCTGCGGCCCCATCTCCCGACACGCGCAACTGATAAGCGCCCGCCGGCCCGTCCACATTGGTCAGATCCAGATTGAGGGTGGAGCGATCCCCCGCCGCTAGAAACCTTGGCAGCGTTGCCTGCAGCACCACCTTGTCCCGCACCACAACATCGGCGCTGCCATGGCCCAGCCGGTCCGCGCTCCAGGCCATGGCCATCAAGCGCACCGTACCATCAAAGGCGGGAATGGCGAACGGAATGGAGACCGTACCATCCGCCCCCACAGGCACGATGCCCGAGAACAGCGCCAGCGGCGGCTGGGTGGGCGGACTGGCCTGAAGCCCCACCTCCATGCCATCACCTCCCGAGCGCAGGCGACCGGCATTGGCGTGCATGCCATCAATCAGCGCGCCATACAGATCCCGTATTTCCATACCAAGGCGACGCTGGCCGAAGATCACATCATCCGGCGCCGGTGACGTGAAGCCGGTGAGATTGAGAATGCCCACATCCACCGCCGCAAGCGTGACATAAGCCTGTTCGCCCGGCTGCACCCCCTCCACCCGGACAGGCACCGTCAACATCTCTTCCGGTCGCATCTGCACTGGCGGATCAAGCGTCACCTTCAGCGTATGCGCGGCCCGGTTGATGGAGAACCACGCCAGCCCGATGGCCCGGCCCGGCATGCGCCCGGCCGCAATATCCAGCGGACGATGGAAGAAGGCGACAAGATACGCCCCCGGCCCCCAATTCTCGCCCACCGTGAAGGCCAGCCTGTTGGGGCCGGGCTGCACGGCGATATTCTTCTGCTCCAGAACGCCCTCATTCATCACCATCACAGTGGCGGTGCCCGCAGCGCGGGCCGTGAGGGTGGCATTCAGCGTGTCTCCACTGGCATAAGCCTCACGCTCCAGCACCAGTTCCAACCTGTCAGGCGTATCCGGTCCGCCTTCTCCGGCAAAGCCGGCATCGAAGCTCAGGCTGGTGAGGGGCAGATTGTCGCCGGACACATCCAGCCGGTAATGACCATAGCCTGTGGGCACGGAGAGGCGCGCCGGCTCCTGCGCGCCAACATCCAGCCGGCCCTGCGCCACGCGGGTGACGATGCGCACCGGCTCGAAATCCCACGCGCCGCCGGAACGATACCACTGATAGCGGGTTTCCAGCCTGGAGAGCTGCCATGTCAGCCCCGGCGCGGCCAGCAGGCGATCATCCACCCCGGCGACGATCACATCGAAACGCGCTTCGGCCCCCTCATCCACACGCCCCGAAAACAGCGGCTTCACACCGATCACACTGCCGGAGGGCGCAACAGGCAGCACAATGGTGCGTTGCACGGCCCGCCCACCCGCCTCCACGAGGCGCACCAGCGTCTCCATTTCCAGCGGGCGATGGGTGCGGGGCAGGTTGTGCGCCAGAATCTGAAGCCCTGCACGGCCCCTCCCATCGGTCACCGGCAGATCCGCCACCGGGGCTGTGTCCGGCAGAATCTGGTCATCCCCGTTGCCGAAGCGATACCCCTCGAAGCCCTTACGGTGTTCGGCGAGGCGCAGCTGGGTCTGTGCTTCCACATCCAGCCCGGCTGCCGGTGCGCCGAACAGGAAGCGCCCTTCCAGCATTACCAGTGCCGGTTTCTGCCGGGAGAGCACCGCCTGTGGTGAGGACAGGGTGAATTCCACCCGGTCCGGCACATAATCCTCCAGCAGAAAGGCGGTTTCGCCAATGGCCGGAGCTTTCGGATCGGCGAAGGCGCGCACCCGCCATGTGCCCGTCATCGCCCCCTTCAGCAGGGGCAGATCGGCCACAAGGCCGCCAGCCTCGGCATCCCGCAGCACCAGACGACGATCCTCCACCCCATCCGGGCGATAGAGAATGAGCGTGACGGGCAGATCCGCCGCCGCGCGGCCCTGTGCATTCCGCACAAGGGCGGTGACATGCACCGTCTCGCCCGAGCGATAGACGCCCCGCTCCGGCGTAAGGAAGGCATCCAGCGTTCCGGGAGTTGCACGGCCAGCCACGCCGCGATCTGTCAGGTCAAAGGCGGAGTCCCTCAGCGACAGAAAGGCATAGTCGCCCTCCTGCGTGCTGGCGATCACCACTTCCGGCTCCAGCCCGGCAGGTCCGCGCGAGAGTCCCGGATCAAACCGCACATGGCCACTGGCGTCGGTACGGGCTGTGCCCAGCACCTCATTGGAGCGCGCCACCAGTTTCACCAGCGCCCCTTCCACCGGCTGCGCCCCGCCCAGGCCGCGCACCAGCACATGCACCCCATCTTCCCCCGAAAGAGCGGTGAGGCCGAGATCGGAGACGATAAACCACTGGGTGGCTTCCTCGCCATAATCCTCCCCATCTCCCAGCGAGGCCGGGTCTGGGGCGGCGGTCATGACATAGACGCCTGGTTGCAGTGTGCCGATGGCCTCGGAGATGGGAATGGCTGTGGTCACCTCGCTGTTGAGTGGGCTTTCCACCTCCAGCACACCGGACCACACCTTCATCGCAGCCCCTTCCGCAAGGCGTTCGCGCGCATAGCTGTAGAGATTGCGGCGGAATTCACCCTGTAGCGCTGTTGGCACCAGCGCTCGGTCACCGATCCGCAGAATTGCGACTTTTACCGCCGGCGTATTCACCGACACCACAGGAATGCCATTCTGCCCCGTGCGCGGCAGCACATAATTTCGCCCGGTGAAGCGGGCCATGGGCAGACGATCACGCACATAGATGGCCAAGGAGACGGCCTTTGTCAGCTTTTCGCCATTGGCAGCGGGCAGGCCGGGGCGCAGGCGCACCTCATAACGCTCTCCATGCTTCAGCCCCTCCACACAGATCTGGCTGCCATCCACCCGCAGTGCCGGCTTGCTGTTATCCGCCATGCGCACGAAAGGGGTGAAATCCGCCTCGCCCACCAGTGCTTCGGAAAACTGCACACAGGCCCGCGGCGCGGCCGATTCCGATTCCACCGTGAAATCCACCACGCGAAAGCCATGCTCCTCGCGCATCTTCTCGTAAAATTGCCGGTCGGCCTTGCTATCGCGCAGGGCAAGGGCAGCTTTCATGCTCTCCAGCGCCGCATTCCAGAAATTGCGGTTGGTATATTGATGGCCGATGAAGGACAGCGCCGCCGCCCCTTCCGCCGGTGTCTGCGCCCGGCGATAGGCGATATAAGCTGCCGCCATGGCATCATCTGCATAACGCCAGCCATCCTGCTCCCCCTCGCGCGGGGTGATAGCGGCCAGCGCCCGCGCCAGGCTGAGCCAGGCCGCACTCTCCTGCGGATGCGCCATGGCAAGATTGGCATAGAGCGCGGCGGCAGTGCGCGGATCACGCTGCTTCATGGCGTTTTCAGCTGCGCGACGTGTGGTGTCATAGGCCGCCGGTAGCTCAGAGGCGGTGCGGCTCAGTTGCCGCTCATAGCGCCGGGCACCTTCGATGAGATCATCGCGCTGAAAGCTTTTCTGGAACGTGGGCATACTCTGGGGGCTTGCCACCCGGCCCGGCACGGGTGCGGGCTGTGGCCCGGACTGGGCCAGCGCTGCACCTGCCACAAACGCACCACCAGCCAGAACACAGACCGCCAGCGCCTTCCGCCAAACAGAAGATATCCGCCAGGAAGATGCTCTGGAAAAATGCTGATCATCCGCCACCGCGATGCCCTCCCCGAATGTTCCCGGGGCCGCAGCCTGTGTGCATCTGGCACGGTGCGAGCTTTCAAGGCCGCCCTTCATGCCCCATGTCACATTGGCAAAGCGTGGCTCCAGCCCGATCGCCCACATCGCCTGTCCTGCGCGCGGGCCTGTTCTGGAAAGCACTATACAGATTTCCGGCAACAGGCACATGGCATGAGACACATGATGCCACCATGGCGGCCTGGCATGGTGGTCTGGCATGGTGGCCTGCACACGCCTTGAAAAGTATAACGACAAAGACCCCGCGCCGCGCTTCAGCTCTTCTCCGGCAGCAGAACCTGCGCACGCAGCGGCTGAAGATTGCGCCGCCCGATACGACCCAGCAAACGACGATGCGCCTTGTGTCCCTCCGGATGCCCTCCCAGCCTGTCATAATGGCGACGGGACAGCAGCAGCCCCTGCTCCGGCCGGGGCAGGCCGAGAAGGGTCATCCGGGTTGCAGCCATCGCCTCACCGAAACGTGGGCCGAAGCCATACCCCTCCACGGCCAGGCGGAAGGTTGCGGCGCGGCGATCGGCAGCGCCGCGCCGTTCCACCGTGTCGATGAAGGTGCCGACATCGCGTGTCCATCCCTCCATCAGCAGGGATTGGGGGGCCAGAAACAGCAGCCAGTGCCCCCGGCTGCGAGCCGCGCCCTGTCGCAGGCGCAGGCTTTCATCCCCCACCACGCCGAGAAACTCGCAGCCCGCAGCATCCGCAATAGCGGCAGTGTCATCCGTGGAGCCATTGTCCACCAGCACCACCTCCTTGATGAGGCCTGCCGTCACGCCCGTAACCAGCGCGGAAAGAACCGGCACCAGTTGGCGTTCAGAATTGTGCGTGGGGATGATGACAGAAAGCAAAGGGACATCCCTCCAGAGGTGCCCTCAGCTATAATGTGCCGCAGCGTCGGATGCCACATCGCACAGGAATTGGAAGCTGGTGAAATTTTATGCATCTGCCTGGAGATCAAGCTCTCCAAGCCCTCGCCCCCTGCACGAACGCCATGGACTCGAATGTATCAGGCGGATATGCCAATCCGACTTCACCCTTTCCTTCCGTTTCTCGTTCAGAGTCCGGGTCTTCCCATGAAATCAACTGACGCCACCCTTCTCGTCGTTCCGGGCTGGAACGATTCCAGCCCGGATCACTGGCAGAGCCGCTGGATTTCCCGCCTCTCCGCCGCAGAACGAGTGCATCAGGTCGATTTCGCCCGACCAGAGCGTACGACATGGGTCGAAAATCTGCTGCAGGCGATCGACGCTGCGCAAAAGCCCGTGGTGTTGATCGCCCATTCACTGGGCACCACCACTGTGCTGCATGCCGCTGCTCAACTGAAGCAGGGCCCGCTGGCCGGCAAGGTGGCCGGCGCCTTTCTGGTGGCCCCCCCGGATCTGGATGCGCCAGAGGCCAGCCCGGTTCTGGCCGGCTTTGGCCCCGTGCCCATGCAGCGCCTGCCCTTTCCCAGCCTGGTGGTGGCCAGCCGCACAGACCCTTGGTGCAGCTATGAACGCGCCACGGATTTCGCCACCGCGTGGGGAGCCGAGTTGGTGGATGCGGGTCATGCCGGCCACATCAACCCGGAGGCCGGATTCGGCCCCTGGCCGGAAGGCACCATGCGCTTCCTGGGTTTTCTGCGCAGCCTCTAGATATTCCTGCGGGGCTTTGGAGGTGTGGCTCTGTATGTCACACATACCTGTCATATGTCTGCCACATGCGTGTGAATGTGTCCGCAGCCTTTACAAACTCCTGACCCCGCGCCTATCAGAACAACACTTCTCTAGCCTCGAGAGACTCGCCTTTGCGGGTGGAGCAGAACATGTCAGCGGAAAACGGTCCCATGAAGCTCGTCGCGGGTAATTCCAATCGCGCGCTCGCAGAAGCCATTGCCGCCTATCTCAGCATTCCCATGACCAAGGCGGTGGTCCGGCGTTTCGCCGACATGGAAATCTTTGTCGAGATCCAGGAAAATGTGCGCGGACAGGATGTGTTCGTCCTGCAGTCCACATCCTTCCCCACCAATGACCACCTCATGGAGCTGCTCATCATTATTGATGCGCTGCGCCGTGCCTCCGCCAAGCGCATCACAGCGGTGCTGCCCTATTTCGGCTATGCCCGGCAGGACCGTAAACCCGGCCCGCGCACGCCCATCTCCGCGAAGCTGGTGGCCAATCTCATTACCCATGCCGGCGCAGACCGCGTGATGACGCTGGACCTGCATGCCGGACAGATTCAGGGCTTCTTCGATATTCCGACCGACAATCTCTATGCCGCCCCGGTGATGGTGCGCGACATCAAGGAGCGGTTCGAACTCGAAAATCTCATGGTGGTGTCACCCGATGTCGGCGGTGTGGTGCGTGCCCGCGCACTGGCCAAGCGCATTGACGCCCAACTCGCCATTGTCGACAAGCGCCGCGAACGCCCCGGCGAGAGCGAAGTGATGAATGTCATCGGTGATGTCAGTGGTCGACGCTGCATTCTGGTGGATGATATCGTCGATTCCGGCGGCACGCTGGTGAATGCGGCAGAAGCCCTTCTGGCCCGTGGCGCCAGTGAGGTGCATGCCTATCTCACCCATGGTGTGCTCTCCGGCGGTGCGGTGGCCCGCATCACCTCCTCCAATCTGAAAGAACTGGTCATTACCGATTCCATCATGCCCACCGAGGCTGTGCGCGTGGCCCGCAATATCCGCGTTCTGCCCATCGGGAGCCTCATCGGCGAGGCCATCGCACGTACGGCGCACGAAGAATCCGTGTCCAGCCTGTTCGACTGAACAGCACGCCCCTTGTGAACACAAAGGCGGGTTCCGGCAGGCCGGGCCCGCCTTTTTCATACAAGCCTCTGGCCATTTTCATGGCAACCCCAAAGTGACCTCTCACCCTTCGGCGCATAATGGATGGGCCTGCGCTTTCAGCGCCGCAATCGCATCCTGCGGGGGAAGAAGCACGATCAGACCACGCTTGCCGCCATTGATCGCAACCTCATCGAACTGCATGGCCGACACTTCAAATACCACCGGGGCCTGACGCCTCTGGCCAAAGGGGCTGATCCCGCCCGTGTGGTAACCGGTCATCCGCTCGGCCTTCTCCGGTGGCATCATGGTGGCGCTCTTGCCGCCCAGCGCCGCCGCGACCTTTTTCATGGACAAGGTGCGATCACCGGGCACCACCATGCAGGCAGGCTGGCCATCCACCTCCACCATCAGGGATTTGAGAAGCTGACCCGGCGGTACGCCAATAGCTGCCGCAGCCTGCAGGGCCACACGTTCCTGCCCCGGTGCATAATCATATTCCACCACGCGAAATGGCACCTTCGCACGCCGCAGAAACTGCGTGGCCGGCGTTCCAGTACTCATTGCCTCAATCCTCACAAGGCGCGGTCTCAGCGGGGCCCGGGCGCATGCTCGCCTTCATCCTGCTCCATGGGCGCATCAGTTTCCACCTCGCCCTTGCGCTGTAGCCACACCATCAACAGCCAGCACAAGGTGGCCCATGCCGCACCCAGCATCCAGCCGCCCAGCACATCGGTGGGCCAGTGCACGCCCAGATAGATACGACTGATGCCCACCAGCACCGTCAGCCCGGCGGCGAGGGTCAGCAGAAACACTTTCACACGCACCTGAGGCTGTGTGCGGGCCAGAAGCGCCCCAAGAGTGAGATACACCACCGCAGACAGCATGGCGTGGCCGGAGGGAAAGCTCTGCGTATAAACCGCCGCACCATGCGGCACGAGATCCGGCCGGGGCCTATCAAATCCCCATTTCATGATCTGAGATAGCAGAATGCCGCCTGCCACCGACACAGCCACCATGCCGGCGGCATGCCGCTTGCGGATGAGCAGCAAAAAAGCCAGCGCTGCCAGAGTTATCAAGGTGAGCACCCCGGTGCCACCCAGCGCGGTGAAATCGCGCATCATCTCCTCAACCCAGACTGGGCCAAGCGGATCAGAAAGATTGTTCGGGTTACGTAGGGCCAGCAGAATGCCCCTGTCTACGCTGCCAGCCTGCCCCTCCATCGCCACATCAGCCACGCGGGCAAAGGCGTAGATCGCGCAAGCGCTGAAGGCCAGTGCGGCCAGCGTGGTGCGCTCCATCCGGCTAACAGAGGCCAGAAGAGGGCCAAGCACCGGCAGGGCTTCAAGGCGGCGCCAGCCGCGGGCAAAAACAGAGCTCATATCAGGAAGCTGGCGCAGCGCTGGAAGGCCGTCAACACCCGTTTGCATGACAGATGGCCGGCAAAGCATTTGTGAGGCGCGCTCTCCACAGATGCCTGCGCAATGCCCGGACAGAACTTTCAGGGCGCGCGTACCCGCACGGCCATGGCTAGAAAAGCATCATTTCCTCAGCTTTCCGCATCACCTATTTGCCATGAAGGGGTTGCATGGATAATTTACGCGCCCTGCACATGGGCGCACCACGCGCCTTGTGCGCCCTGTTTCCATTACGGGCATCATGTTGCGTGCGCCTCACCTTGCCAGCACGCAATATGTCGTGCCCGCCACCCCAGTTACCACCCAAGCCACGGGCCTCTGATGACCGACATTTTCCACGAGATCGAGGAAGACCTGCGCCGCGAACGCCTCCGCCGGCTATGGGATCGTTTCGGCCTCCTCATCATTGCCCTGGTCATTCTCATCATTGCAGCTGCCGGCGCATGGAGCGGCTATCGCTACTGGCAGGAGCAGCAGGCGGAAGAAGCCAGCGCCAGTTTCGGACGGGCCATTCAGTTGGCAGATGAAGGCAAATATACCGAGGCACAGGCGGCTTTTGACGCCATTGCAGCTGATGGACCAAAGGGTTACCGCGCCATCGCGCTATTTCGTGCGGCCAATGTCGCAGCCGCTCAGGATCCCGCTGCTGGCGTGAAGGCGTTCGACGCCGTTGCCGCCGATGACAAGCTGCCGGGCACCATCCGAGACATGGCCCTGCTGCGATCCGCCATCCTTCTGGTGGACCGCAGTGATGTGGCCGAGGTGCGCCAGCGCATTGGCGGCTTGGCGCAGGGCACCGGCCCGCTGCGCAATTCCGCCCGTGAAATTCTGGCGCTGGCCGAACTGAAAGCCGGCAATGCGGAAAACGCCAACAAGCTGGCCTCCGAAATTGCCGAAGATGCCGGCTCCCCCGCCAGCATGCGTTCGCGCGCGGATCTGATTCGTCGTCTCACAGCCCCGGCGCTGTCGATCGCGCCCACATCTGAAGCCACGGCTCAAGAGCAGAGTGCCCCCGCCGGGAATGACGCCGGCCAGACGGGTGAGACCCCAGCCACGTCCGCGCCCACGCAGAACGCTGCATCACCTGCCACATCACCTGCCACAACCGAGCCGGCAGCCACATCGGCCCCCGCGCCAGAAGCGGCAACCAAGACCCCCACCCGCCCCGAAACCGCACCCGCCACCGCCGGCGATGCGGCCCAATAGGAGGTTCACCCCATGACCCCTCCCCATATGACCCTTGCCCGCTCGACCCGCTGGCTGCTACGCACGGGCCTGGCCATTGGCCTTGCGGTTTCCGTTTCCGGCTGTGAAAGCATCGACAAGTTCAACCCGTTCGGCGAGAAAGAAAAGAAGCTCTCCGGTTCACGCCAGCCCGTCTTCCCCGAAGGTGTGCCCGGTGTGGAATATGGCGCGCCCCGCTCCCAGCCCACCAATACCAATGCCCAGCTAGATGGCCTGCCTCCGGCGGCCGGCACCGGCGGGCGCTGATTCCAATCCCGTTTCTCATCGGCCCTGAACAGGGCGCAGAGCGCATCAAATGAGCTTCACCCTGGCCATTATCGGCCGGCCCAATGTGGGCAAATCGACCCTCTTCAACCGCCTTGTGGGCAAGAAGCTTGCACTGGTGGATGATCGCCCCGGCGTGACCCGGGACCGGCGAGAGGGTGAGGCGCATCTGGGCGACCTCTCCTTCCGCATCGTGGATACCGCTGGTCTTGAAGAGGCCGGCCCGGCCACGCTGGAAGGCCGCATGCGTGCGCAGACGGAGGCCGCTATTGGCGATGCCGACGCGCTGCTCTTTCTCATTGATGCGCGCGTGGGCCTGACCCCGACGGACCATGCCTTCGCCAATCTTGTTCGCCGCTCGGGCAAGCCCACCATTCTGGTGGCCAACAAGAGCGAGGGCCGTGGTGGCGCTGCCGGCGCTCTGGAGGCCTATGCGCTGGGCCTTGGTGACCCCATCGCCTTTTCGGCAGAACATGGCGAGGGCCTGGGCGACCTGTATGACGCCCTGCGCGAGGCCCTGCCTGTTGAGACGGAGCTGCGGGACGAAGAGGACGAACTGGAATTCGGTCTGGATGAGAATGGCAAGCCGCTGCGCCCCATCAAGGTGGCGGTGGTGGGCCGGCCCAATGCCGGAAAATCCACGCTCATCAACCGCCTGCTGGGCGAGGAGCGCTTGCTGACAGGGCCCGAGGCGGGCATTACGCGCGATTCCATTTCCGTGGAAATGGACATCAACGGCACGAAGCTGCAGGTGTTTGACACGGCGGGCCTGCGCAAGCGCGCCCGGATCGACGACAAGCTGGAAAAGCTTTCCGCAGCCGATGGCCTGCGCTCTATGAAATTCGCCGAAGTGGTGGTCGTGCTGATCGATGCCACTCGCCCCTTCGAGGAACAGGATCTGCGCATCGCCGATCTGGTGGCGCGCGAAGGCCGGGCCATAGTGATCGGCTATAACAAATCTGATCTCATTCCTCGTGGCGGTCTGGCAACCCATCTGCGTGAAGAGGCCGACAGGCTGCTGGCGCAGGTGAAGGGCGTGCCCATCGTGCCGCTATCCGGCCTCACCGGGCATGGGCTAGACAAGCTGGTGGATGCCATTGTCGATGCCTACAAGGTTTGGAATACGCGCATTCCCACCAATCCGCTCAACAAGATGCTGCAGGATGCGGTGGACAATCATCCGCCACCGGCGGTCTCCGGCCGTCGTATCAAGCTGCGCTACATCACCCAGCCCAAGGCGCGCCCGCCGTCCTTCGTGCTGTTCTGCTCCCGGCCGGATGTCCTGCCGGAAAGCTATCTGCGCTATCTCACCAATATCATCCGCGAAACCTTCAACCTGCCCGGCGTGCCTATCCGGATCGCCTTGCGGGAGAAGGACAACCCTTATGCCAAAAAGGGCAAGTGAGGGGCTCCACAGCCTTCGGGAGTGTTGACACATGAAGATCTGGGGCCGACGCAATTCCAACAATGTGCGCAAGGTGTTGTGGTGTGCCGAGGAGCTCGGCCTCAGTTATGAGCATATTGATGCGGGCGGGGCGTTCGGGCTGGTGCAGGAGCCGGCCTATCTGGCCATGAACCCCAACGGGCTGGTGCCCTGCCTGGATGATGACGGCTTCATCTTGTGGGAGTCGAATGTCATCGTGCGCTATCTGGCCGCCCGTTATGGCAGCGCCCCTTTCCTGCCGGATGATATACAGGCCCGCGCCAGCGCCGAAAAGTGGATGGACTGGACCTCCACCTCTTTCGCCGCGCCCTTCCGCGACGTGTTCTGGAACATGGTGCGCGCCACACCGGAAGAGCGTGATGAAGCCGCCATCGAGCGTGGGCTGGAACAGTGCGCCCATCTTCTGGCCATGGCCAATGCGGCCCTCAGCACCCGGCCCTTCCTCTCCGGCCCGGTTCTGGGTATCGGCGATATTCCGCTTGGCTGCATGGCTTATAGCTGGTTCGAGATGCCTATTTCGCGCCCGTTCCTGCCCCATCTGGAAGCCTGGTATGACAGGCTGAAAGTCCGCCCCGCCTATCAGGCGGTGGTGATGACGCCTCTCACCTGAAATCATCCCGACCGGAGATCCGCAAAAGGCACGCGTCGCCTTTCACCTGGCGACGCGGGGCTGATGGCGACAGCAAGGTTGTGCGCGTCGTACGGCGCACGGTTTCCACGGCGTGCACATTTGAGAGAGCAGCCACCATGCCGGACGCATGGATTCGGGTTCACAGATCTGCCCAGACTTTAAGCTGACAACAAAATCGCAGTACCTGTTCCCTGCGCAGCCATCTTACCGCAGCCATGCTGACGGAAGACAGCCGCAGCCCCTTTGACCTGCCGGCATTCGCATCAGCTAAACCAACTCATTCATATATATAAATATATTTCCATATCTCGGCGTGAAGCAGCTCTCGCCATCGGGCAGGAACGATGGGCTTGGAGGGGTATGAGCTTCAGATCCTGCTGACAAAATAGCTGTATGTGGCAAGCGCTTATTTTCACATCACCGCGCGCCATATTCCTGATCATTCCGTGTAGCAGGTTTTTCTGAAACTCTAATTGTCTTTCAAAATCAGCCTTCTGAAAAAAACACCCCAGTTACATCACCATGAAATGCGCCTGAAATTTCAGCTTGACCACCTCGTCAATTTAGCTTTGTATTTTAGCCAGTTTATAAAACTTTTCACTGAGAGACGGCCCTCTTCGCAGATCCCGTATCTCTGAAAAACGGTGTGCCATGCTGCTCCAGCAATTCATCAATGGACTGATGCTTGGCGCCATATACATGCTGGTGGCTGTCGCCTTCACACTGGCAATTGGCGTTCTCAACTTCCTCAATTTCTCCCTTCCGGGCCTGTTCATGATCGGCGGCATGGTGGCCTTCGGGCTGATGAAGCTGGGCTGGCCGTGGTTTTTCGCCATGGGCGGCGCGCTATTCGCTGCCGCACTCATCTCATTGCTGGTGGAACGGCTGGCCTATCGACGCATGCGGGATGGGGATGCGGAGGTGCCACTCGTCGCCTCTCTGGGCTTTCTTGTCCTGCTCGAAAACCTGATGCTCATCCAGTATGGCTCGGATCAGCAGACCTTCCCGGCCCTGCTGCCGGACATGAATCTGCGTCTGGGTGGGCTGGTGCTGGGCACGGCGCAACTGATTTCGCTGGCGCTCTCGGTGGCGCTGGTGGCCTGGCTGTCCTGGTTTCTGAAAGCCACCAATACCGGCCGTCGCATTCGCACGGTCGCGGAAAACCGCGAAACGGCGATGCTGCTCGGCATCAATATTGATCGCCTCGTGCCGCAGCTTTTCGTGGCCAGCGCGCTGCTGGCGGCCGTGGGCGGCATTCTCTTCGCGGTCAACTATCAGCAGGTCTCGCCCTTCATGGGTGAGGGGCCGGGTTTCAAGGGCGTGGCCGCCATGATTATTGGCGGCATGGGCTCCATCTGGGGCTCCGTTCTGGGCGGACTTCTGCTTGGCCTTGCCGAAGTGTTCTCCATCTCCTTCATCGGCGCCGATGTGGTGAATATCACCGTCTATGGTCTGCTGCTGCTGATCCTGATCCTGCGGCCTCAGGGCCTGCTCGGCAAGCCTCCGGCACGGGAGAAGCTGTGATGAGCGGTTATCTCACTGGCGTTCTTGTCGTTCTATCTTTCAACGTCATCGCAGCCTATGCCGTCTATCTGCCCATGGCGGCGGGCCAGCTCAATCTCGGTATTGCCGGCTTCATGGCCATCGGGGCCTATGGCGCGGCCTTCCTGACCAATGAATATGGCTGGTCCATGTGGGCAGCAGTGCCCACGGGCTCTGTGGCGGCCGGGCTGGTCGGCCTGCTCATCGGCATTCCGGTGCTGCGCACCCATGGCATCTACCTGGCGCTGGCCACCTTCGCGCTGGGCCAGGTAATTGCCGCCATCTTCCTCAATCTGGAAGTGGTGGGCGGCGCTGCGGGCTATCCGGTGATGGATTATGTACCCCCGCAGGTGGTGTTCTATGCCGCAATCGGCGTAGTGCTGTTCATGCTGCTGCTCTCGCGCACCCGCTTCGCGCTGTATCTGACAGCGGTGAAAAGCGACCCGACAGTCGCAGACCTGATGGGCATTTCCGTGCGTGGCATTCAGGTGGCCGCCTTTGCACTGGGCGGGGCTGTGGCCGGGTTTGGCGGCGCGCTCTATGCCCTGCACTACAATTTCATCGAAGCACAGCACTTCAATGTTCTGCTCTCGGTCTTCACCGTTCTTTATGTACTGTTCGGCGGCACGCAGACAATCTGGGGCCCGCTCGCCGGTGCACTGTTCTTCACCCTTATGCCGGAACTGCTGCGTGCGGGTGACCAGTGGCGCTACGCCATCTTTGCGGTGTTCATCATTCTCTTCATGGCCTGGAGACCGCAGGGGCTGATAACGACATCCCTGTTCCGCATCTTCCGTCGGCGCTCCGGGGAGGTGTCCCAATGAGCCCCCTAGCCCCCACAACACCCCCACTTGACGCGGCTCCCGCCCTTGCCATGACAGGGGTGAGCAAATCCTTCGCCGGCGTTCACGCCATCCGCGATCTGAGCTTCGTGGTGCCAAAGGGCGGAGCCACGGCGCTGATCGGCCCCAATGGCGCGGGCAAGACCACTGTGTTCAACCTTGTCAGCGGGGTTTATGGCATTGATACCGGCACTATTCATGTGAATGGGCAGGACATCACGCATCTGCCCTCCCGCCGGCGCATCGGCAAGGGCGTTGCGCGCAGCTTCCAGAATGTGCGGCTCATGGCGCATCTGTCTGTTCTGGAAAACCTAATGGTGGGCCAGCATGTGCGGGCGGCCTCCCTGAAGGCGCTGCTCACGCCCTATCGCCTGTTTCCCAACCATCCTTGGAAGGTGGAGGCGCGCCGCGCCCTCGCCGAGAGCGGGCTGGGGCAGTATGCCGACGAGATGGTGGGGGCCCTGCCCTATGGCGTGCGCAAGCGCATTGATCTTGTGCGCGCCACCTTGGCCGGGGCCAGCATGCTCATGCTGGATGAGCCAGCCGCCGGCCTCAACCCCTCAGAAACCAATGATCTGCGCGACCATCTCAACGCCCTTGTGGCTCAGGGGCTGACCCTGCTGATTGTCGAGCATGACATGCATTTCATCGACAGTATCTGCCGCAATGTGGTGGTGCTGAATTTCGGCGAGAAGATCGCTGAAGGCCCGCTTTCCCAGGTGCAGCAGAACCCGGAAGTGCGCCGCGCCTATATCGGCGACGGGGAGGACTGAACCATGGCCCTGCTCGATATTTCCTCCATCACCGTCCAGTATGGCCGCGTCACAGCCCTGAATGATGTAAGCCTTCAGATCGGCGAAGGCGAGATCGTCACCGTGCTCGGGGCCAATGGCGCGGGCAAGAGCACCCTGCTGAAAGCGGTTCTGGGTGCGGTTCCGGTGCGCAAGGGGGGCATCACCTTTGCCGATGACGACATCACCCGCGCCCCGCCGCACAAGCGCGTCGCCCAAGGCATCTCTCTGGTGCCGGAAGGCCGGCGGGTTCTGATCTCGCTGTCCATCGAGGAGAACCTGCTGCTCGGCGCGCATATGCGCACCGATACCCGCGCCATCCATGCCGAGATGGACGCCATTTATACCCGCTTTCCCAATCTTGCAGAGCGTCGCCACATGCTGGCCTCCTGCCTGTCGGGCGGAGAGCAGCAGATGCTCGCCATCGGCCGCGCCATGATGGCCAAACCCCGGCTGATGCTGCTTGATGAACCCTCACTCGGCCTGTCTCCCCTGTTCGTTTCCAAGCTCTTCGAGCTCATCCGGGAACTGAACAGGGACGGCCTCTCGATCCTGCTGGTGGAACAGAACACCGGCAAGGCGCTGGGCGTCGCCCACCATGCCACCGTGCTGGAACTCGGCCGGGTGGTGATGGCGGGTGAACCCAAGGCTCTGGCCGCCGACCCGCGTCTGCGGGAAGCCTATCTGGGCGATGGCGGGAGCCACTGACCAGTAACAGGGAAAACGCTCGCTCGCACAAGACGAGGCAGCCGCTGCAACGACAGCACCATGGAGAGGACACAGTGATGAAATCGGTTCTACTGGGCGCGGTTGCCGCGCTTGCCGTTGTGGTGGCCGGACATGCCGCCCACGCTGAAGACGAGCTGGTGCTCGGTTACATGATGGCCAAGAGCGGCCCTTATGTGAGCCTCGCCAATACCAATGAGGTGGCGGTTGATCTTGCAGTTGAGGAAATCAATGCACAGGGCGGCATCAATGGCAAGAAAATCAGGGTGGTGAAGTTCGACACCGCCGGCGATCCCAAGCAGGCGGCCACGGCGCTGCGCCAGTTTGCGCAGGATGATGGCGCCCTTGCCGTCATTGGCCCCTTCTCGTCCTCCGAAGTCCGCACCGCCTTTCCCGTGGGCGAGCGCGCCGGCGTTCCGCAAATGTCCATGGCCTCGTCCGCACCGGGCCTCACCAAGGGCTTTACCTACGGTTTTCGCAACACCATCGACGAAGGCAAGGTCATCGATACCGTGCTGACCTCGATCCGCGACAAGGGCCTGCCCATGGCCTCTGGCGCGGCGGCCTATGCGACGGATGACACCGTCTCCAAATCCATCGGCACCAAGGTGATGCCGGCGCTGTTCGAGAAATTCTCCATTCCCATGAAGGGCGCGGTGGATTTCCAGTTCGCCGCCTTTGATCTGTCGCCGCAGGTCTCCCAGCTCAAGCAGATGGCGCCGGATATCATCGGCCTCGGCTCCCCACCGGAAGGTGCTGTCAACATCGCCCGTGAAATGCGTCGTCAGGGTCTTGAGAGCCGGCTTGTGGGCGGCACCACCATTGCCGACCCCGAACTGCCCGCCCGCATGGATGGCGCAGGTGAGAAGCTGACCATTGGTTCCACCTTCTTCGCCGATGCCAATGACACCACGCGCGCCTTCACGCAGGAATTCGCAAAACGCACCAAGGATGCGGGCATGCAGCGCCATGACCCCAACCAGATGGATGCCTCCGTCTATGACATCGTGAAGATCTATGCCGAGGCCATGAAGCGCGCCGGCGTGACCGGTGACAAGGCGAAGCTCTCCGAGGAACGCACCGCCATCCGCAATGAAGTGACGAAGCTGAAGGATTTCGACGCCCTCGAAGGCCAGATCAGTTTTGTCGACAATGACGCCCTCAAGCCCGTCTATGTGCTTGAGGTGAAAGACGGAAAGTGGACCCTGCTCGATACCCGCGTGCCGGAATGAGCCCATCGGATGCCGGTTCACCCGGCATCCCCTCCGCGTCTGCGCCGGCAGGCGCCCGCATGAGGGCTGGTGTGGCAACTCACCGGCCAGTACATGGCGCGCCAACACCGCGCCGAAGACAAGTCAGAACCTGCGCGGATGAACGCTCATCTCCTGCAAGACATCATCTGCGCCAATCTCGGGGTGTCCCATGTCGGGCAAAACGCTCACCTTTACTGTTCATGCCGGGGAAACGACCCGCGAGGAAACCGTTGCGATCCGCACTTTCGTGATCGCCGGATGGACCGGGCGGGACAAGGCGGCGGTTGAAAAGCATATTTGCGAACTGGAAGAGCTGGGCATTCCGCGCCCGGCCACAACCCCCATCTATTACCGGGTCGCCGCCGCCCGCCTCACCCAGGATGACGCCATCGAGCATACGGGTGGGGATTCCTCCGGCGAGGTGGAATATGTGGTCGTGCAGGCAGGTGGCCAGCGTTATCTGGGGGTCGCATCGGACCATACGGACCGCGTGGTGGAAACCCACGGCATCACCATTTCCAAGCAGATCTGCGACAAGCCCATCTCCCGCGACCTGTGGCTGCTTGATGATGTGCTGGACCACTGGGACCAGTTGAAGCTGCGCTCATGGGCCATCATTGAAGGCGCGCGGGTGCTGTATCAGGAGGGCCGTGTGGAGGCCATGCTGCCGCCGCAGGAGGTGCTCTCCGGCTTCACGGATGCCCCGCTGGAGAATGGCTCCGCTATGCTGTGTGGCACGCTGGCGGCCATTGGCGGCATTCGTCCGGCCGAACGCTTCGAGTTCGAACTGGAAGATCCGGTTCTGGGCCGCACCATCCGCCACGCCTATGACATCACCGTGCTGCCTGTGGCCGGGTGAAGCATGGCCCCTGAACGCATCAGCCCCGACAACCTCACGCCGCAACAGCCCCTTTCAGAATGGGAGCTGTCGGGCCGGCCGCCCTCCTCCCTGCGGGATGCAGCCTATGAGCTCATCAAACAGCGCATCATCATGTGGACCTACCGCCCCGGTGAGGCGCTGAGCGAAGCTGCGGTTTCTGCGGAACTCGGGCTGGGGCGCACCCCTGTGCGTCAGGCATTCGATAGGCTGATGCGAGACGGGCTGGTGGAGGTGCTGCCCCGCAAGGGCATATTGGTGCGCCCCATCACGCAGGATGAAGTGCGGGACATGGTGGAGGCCCGCCTCATCAATGAGTGTTTCTGCGCACGACAGGCGGCTGAACGCATTGACCAGACCACCCTTCTGGAATTGCAGGCCAATCTCGGGGCCGGCCGCGCCGCGTTGGGGCATTATGATGTGGAGGCCCTGATGCGGCTGGACCGCAACTTCCATGCCGCCATCTGTTCCAGCGCACAGAATGTGGTGCTGTCCGATTTCATGAAGATCATTCACGAGCGCTCACAGCGTGTCTGGCATTTATCCCTGCGCGACAGGGATCACAACCGCCGTGTCATGGTGGAGCATGGCGCCATTGTCGCGGCACTGGGCGATCATGATGCCGATGGCGCGGAAGCGGCCATGCGCGCGCACATCCTGTCCTTCGCCGAGAATCTGGGACGCCTGCTTTAGGCGCGCGGGGGCTCTGCGTCGCTCGCCTGCACCCGTTTTCAAATGCCCGTCTGCCCCTGACGTAACGCATGAAAAAGCGCTTTCCCGCTCCAATGGTCTGCCTCTGGCCGGCCATAACAACGGGGAAGCGCTTTTGATTCAAACCGGCTGTTCAGCCGGCCGCCTGCTCATGACAGCTTTGGATCCGGCAGGTCCCCGGAGGATGCGAGATAGTCGATCAACCGCAGAGCCTGATCCGCGCTGGTGATGAAGGCGGGGAATATCTTGCGCAGCATCTCGAAATCCGTCGCACTGAGATGGCCGAACAGGGCGTCATTCGCCGGTCGCTGCACCCGCGTGAGCGCCCGCAGGCTATTGCGCCCATGGGGTGTGACGGTCAGCAGCACGCGACGGCGATCTTCCGGATTCACCTCCTTCGACACCATGTTGCTGGCCACGAGCTTGTTCACCTCGATGGTGACGAACGCGCCGGACAGATGCAGATGCTCGGCCACCACATTCACCCCCACACCGCATTCACCCTGCAGATGCGCCACCGCGATAAGGATGGTGTATTGCGCGCCGGAAAGCCCCAGAAGGGTGCCGAACCGGTTGCGCATTTCCTGAATGCGAGCGGCGAAGGCCAGCGTGTCGTGCAGAAGGGCGCGGAATTCCTCATCCGTGCCATTCACCAGCAGTTCGGGGCGCGAAACGGTGAGATCCGTATCTGATTCCATCTGCGGAACTGCAAATTTCTGCTGCTCATCCATCGCAGGGTCGGCCGCGCCGCCGCTTGTCTTGCCCCCCCGGCGCGAAACGCTTTTGCCCTTCTTTTGAGCAGCCGCGCGCGAGGGTCTTTCCGGCGCATCCGCCATGGCCATCACATCCTGCTCCTGCAACTCTTCCACCCGTCCTGCCACCGGACGCCTGACCGTGCCTCTGCCCACTCTTCATCCCCCATCCTGCCCAGCGCACACCGCCGGCTGCCTGTGCCGCGTGCAAAAAGGCGCACGCTTTGCCCACACAATCAGCCCCACGCTGATTGACATAGATTAAATTTGTATATTACCTTTCTATCAAAGCTAATTCATCGCGACACACCGCCACAACAGGTGAGAATCATGCGCGCTGTGAATAAACAGCCCCCCGAGGAATTTGATGCTCGCGCCTTTCGCAATGCGCTTGGCCACTTTGCCACCGGCATTTCCATCGTGACCGCACGCGGAAGCGAAGGCGATGTGATCGGCATGACGATGACCTCCTTCAATTCCGTCTCCCTGGACCCACCGCTGGTTCTGTTCAGCGTGGCGCGCAGCGCCTACAGCCTGCCTGCAATGCTGAACGCACAAAGCTATGGCGTAAACCTGCTGGATAGCAACCAGCAGCATCTTTCCGACAGGTTCGCCCGGGCCTCTTCAGACAAATGGGCCGATGTCGCCTATGCCTGCAGCCCCCATGGCGCACCCCTGCTGGAGAATGCGCTGGCGCACTTTGAATGCGCGCCCTACGCCCACCATGACGGCGGAGACCATGTGATCTTCCTCGCCCGCGTGCTGCGTTTTGCCACCGCGCAGGAAGGCGGGCCGCTCATCTTCTTCCGGGGGGGCTATCACCGCCTGGCCAGCCCCGGCGTCTGACCCTCATCCTCATCATCGCCCTGTCTGATTGCCCCTTCCTTCGGAGTTCCGCCATGATCAAAACCGGCGCACAGCACATTGCCAGCCTTCAGGATGGCCGTGAAATCTTCCTTGATGGCAAACTGGTTCAGGATGCCATCACCCACCCCGCCTACAAGGGGGCGGTGACCTCTGTCGGCCAGATGTTCGATTTCCAGAGCAAGCCGGAAAACCGCGCACTCATGACTTTCGAGACAGATACGGGCACCCGCGCCAACCGCATCTGGGAACTGCCGAAGAGCTATGAGGATCTCAAGCGCCGCCGCGCGGGCCTTGAAGCCTGGACAGAGCTGCATGGCGGGTTCCTCGGCCGCGCGCCGGACCATGTCGCCTCCTGCATTTCCGGCATGTATATGGGGCTCGATGTGTTCGAGGCCTATGACAAGGCCCGCGCCGGCGCTCTGGCGGACTATTATCGCTATGCCCGCGACAATGATCTCTACCTCACCTATGTGATCATCAACCCGCAGGCGGACCGTTCCAAGACCACGGCCCAGCAGGCCGATCCCTATCTCGCCACCGGCATTGTGGATCGCGATGCCGAAGGCATCACTGTACGCGGCGCGAAGATGCTGGCGACCGGCGGCATCATGGCCAATGAGGTGTTCGTCACCTGCATCCAGCCGCTGCAGCCGGGTGACGAGAAATACGCCATCTCCTTCACCATTCCGATGAATGCGAAGGGGCTGAAGATCCTCTCCCGCAAGTCTTACGAGCAGTCTGCGCCCTCGGTGTTCGACAACCCGCTGGCCGCCCGCTTCGACGAGAATGATGCGGTGTTGTATTTCGATGATGTGAAGGTGCCGTGGGACCGGGTCTTCATCGTCGATGATCTGGCGATGACCTCCAAGCAGTTCAACGCCACCCCGGCCCATGTCTACCAGAACTATCAGGCGCAGATCCGCCTGTCGGTGAAGATGCGCTTCCTTGTGGGGCTGGCCCATCGCATCACCAGGATCAATGGCACCACCAATTTCCCGCAGGTGCGCGAGATGCTGGGCCAGCTTGCCGCCGAGGTGGGCATGGTGGATACGATGGTCGCCGGCATGGAAGCCAAGGGATTCAACTATGGCCCCTATTTCATCCCGGACCGGCACGCCCTCTATGCCGCACAGACCCTCACCCAGCAGCTTTACGGCAAGGTGCTGAATACCCTGCGCGAATTGGCAGGTGGCGGCATGATCATGCTGCCCTCCTCCGTGCATGATTTCGAGAATCCGGAAATCGCCGCCCTGATCGGCAAGACCCAGCAGTCTCCCGCCGCCAGTGCGCAGGATAAGGTGAAATTCTACAAGCTGGCATGGGATGCTGTGGGTTCCGAATTCGCCTCCCGTCACGCCCAGTACGAACTCTTCTACGCCGGTGCCGGCTTCGTGGTGAAGGGTCACTCCTACCGCACCTATGACTGGGCGCGCGCCGACGGCCTGCTGGACGCCATGCTGAATTCCTACGATCTGGCCGATGAGGTGCAGACCGCCGCGCCAGCCATGGCAAGCCTGTCCGGCACGGCTGCCTGAACAAGAGCATGGGCTCCCGCCCAACTGCCGGGTCCGGCCGCCCGGCATTTCCCTTCCTGCCCTGTTGCACTGGCCCGGCCGGGCCGTGCAACGCTTTCAAGAGAGCGCATTATGGCAGTCACGAAATTGCATCACGAGTTTCACACGCTGGATATGGACAGCGGCTGGCAGTTGCCGGAGGGCTATGATCCCAAATCCGGAGCGATGGAAAAGATCCTTTCCGGATCGCTCGATACGCAGAACAAGCGCGGCAGCCGCACCCGCCTTCTCAGGTTTCCGCCCGGCTTCTACAGCACCAAGCCTATCGTGCATGATTTCTGGGAAGAGGTCTTCCTGGTGACGGGCGACATGACGGCTGGCAATGACGAGAATGGCAATGGCGGCATCTCCTTCTCCGGCTACACCTATGCGGTGCGCCCGCCGGGCGCCTGGCACGGCCCGTTCAAATCCGAGAAGGGCTGCCTGCTGCTGGAGATCCATTATTACGATCCTGCCTGAGCGGATCTGAAACAACTGGGCACGCCGGAATGGCCCCTCCTTGTCCCTCTCATTCCGGCAGGCCATGTTGGCTGCGTAACCACTCCCGGTTACGCAGCCAACTTTTTCCGGCTTTTCAAGCTGTTTCCCGGTTTCAGGAATGCGCCATGCCTGTTCTTGCGTCTGCCTCCACGCCTTCAACCTCTCCCTCACATGCATCCGGCAATGCCACCCTCATGGGTCTGGCGCGTGATCTGGCAAGCGGCGTCACCACCAGCCGCAAGCTGGTGGAAGACTGTCTGGCCCGCATCGAAGCCCCGGAGGGGGAAGGCGCGCGCGCTTTTATTTCCGTCGCGCGGGAAGAGGCACTGGCAAGCGCCGATGCCATGGACGCCCTGCGCAAGGCCGGCGCGGCCCCCTCGGCCTATGCGGGCATTCCGCTGACCATCAAGGATCTGTTTGATATTCAGGGGCAGGTGACCACGGCCGGCTCAAAAGTACTGGCGGATCGTGCCCCGGCCAGCGCCGACGCACAGGCTGTCGCGCGGCTGCGGGCGGCCGGCTTCATCTTCATAGGCCGGTCCAACATGACGGAATTCGCCTATTCCGGCCTGGGCATGAACCCGCATTATGGCTCACCCCGCGCACCCTTTGAGCGTGTGGCCGGAAAGCCTGAGGAAGGGCGTGCATCCGGCGGCTCCAGCTCCGGCGGCGCAGTGGCTGTGGTGGATGGCATGGCCTATGGCGCACTGGGCACGGATACAGGCGGCTCCTGCCGCATTCCGGCAGCCTTCTGCGGCATTGTCGGCTTCAAGCCCACCGCCCGGCGCGTGCCCTCTGGTGGTGCGGTGCCACTGTCCACAAATCTGGATTCGATTGGCCCGCTGGCCAACAGCGTGCAGTGCTGCGCCACGCTGGACGCCCTGCTTGCGGGCGACACCCCGCGCACGCTCACGCCGCAGCCCGTCACCGGTCTGCGCCTCGCCATTCCTGACAGCATTGTCATGGATGATCTGGAGCCTGAAGTGGCCCGGAAATTCATGCAGGCAGTCCAGAAGCTGGAAGAGGCGGGTGCGCGAGTGACCCCTGTTCATATTCCGGCCTTCAGCGACATTGCCCCTATGAATGCCAAGGGCGGCTTCACCGCCTCGGAAAGCTATGCCTGGCATCGCAAGCTGATGGAAAGCCGGGCGCAGGACTATGACCCGCGCGTGCTGTTCCGCATCCGGCGGGGACAGGAGCAGAGCGCGGCCGACTATATCGACATGCTGGGTCAGCGCGCGGCCATCATTGCAGGCTTTGAGGAAAGCCTCGCGCCCTTAGACGCCATCATCTTTCCCACAGTCGCCATTCTGCCACCGCGCCTTGGCGATCTCGGTCTCACGGTTCAGGAGGGGAAGGACAAGGCCTATTCCACCACCAATGCCATGGCGCTGCGCAATGCCGCGCTCATCAACACGGTGGATGGCTGCGCCATTTCCCTGCCGATCGGCCCGGCCGGAAGCGCCCCTGTGGGTCTGACGCTTGCCGGCCCCGCCATGAGCGATGCCCATATTCTGGATATCGCCGCCAGCATCGAGCCTCTTGTGGGCTGAAGCTGACAAAAAGGGCCCCTTCGAGGGGCCCTTCTCATATGCGTATATGGTGCTGGACATCAGTCCGACAGCTTCAGCTGATGGGCTTCAGCGCATTCAGCTCATCGGGCAGGGCCTGCGCCCAACTGCTGATATTACCGGCACCCAGACACACCACATAATCTCCCGGCTGCGCCAGACCGGCCACCAGTTCGGCCAGCTTCTCCGGCCCATCCAGCGCAATGGCGCTGCGGTGTCCATGGGCCTGAAGCCCAGCCACCAGATGATCCCGGTCCACCCCTTCCAGCGGCGTCTCTCCAGCGGCATAGACCGGGGCGACGATCACATGGTCGGCATCATTGAAGCAGGTGCAGAATTCGTCGAACAGGGACTGCAGGCGTGAGTAGCGGTGCGGCTGCACCACAGCGATCACCTGCCCTTCCGTGGCCGCACGGGCGGCGTGCAGCACGGCGGAAATCTCCACCGGATGGTGGCCATAATCATCAAAAATGGCCACCCCATTCCACTCGCCGGTGCGGGTGAAACGCCGCTTCACGCCCCCGAACTGGCTGATCGCCTCCACGATGCGCGCATCGGGAATGCCCAGTTCACGCGCCACGGCAATGGCAGCGGTGGCGTTCAGCGCATTATGCTTGCCGGGCATGGGCAGGCGCAGACCCTTCAGCTCCTGCGTCGTGCCTTCCGCGCGATTGCGGAACACCACATCGAATTTCGTGATGCCCCCCTTCAGGTCAAGATTGATGACCCGCACATCCGCCTGCGGATTTTCGCCATAGGTGATGATGCGGCGATCCTCGATGCGGCCCACCAGCGCCTGCACCACCGGATGGTCGATGCACATCACCGCAAAGCCGTAGAAGGGCAGGTTCTCCACAAAGCTCTCGAAGGCTTCCTGCACCTTCTCGAAGGTCTTGAAGTGGTCGAGATGCTCGGGGTCGATATTGGTCACCACCGCCACTTCAGTGGGCAGCTTCAGGAAGGTGCCGTCGCTCTCGTCGGCTTCCACCACCATCCAGTTGCCATCGCCGAGGCGCGCATTGGTGCCATAGGCGTTGATAATGCCGCCATTAATGACGGTGGGGTCGAAGCCACCCGCATCCAGCAGGGTCGCCACCATGGAGGTGGTCGTCGTCTTGCCATGGGTGCCGGCGATGGAGACGCAGCTCTTCAGGCGCATCAGCTCGGCCAGCATCTCGGCGCGGCGCACCACCGGCAGGCGGCGGGCGCGGGCGGCGGCCAGTTCCGGATTGTCGCGCTTGATGGCGGAGGAGACCACCAGAACCGCGGCATTCTCCATATGCGCCGCATCATGGCCGATATGCACGGTGATGCCGAGATCACGCAGGCGCTTCACATTGGCGTTTTCCGCCGCATCCGTGCCCTGCACGGTATAGCCGAGATTGTGCAGCACCTCGGCAATGCCGCTCATGCCGATGCCGCCAATGCCGACAAAATGGATGGGGCCGAGGCCGGAGGGCAACTTCATGTGCGTGGTCCTTGAAGGTTCCTGAAACTGTCTGTGGTCCCGCCACCGGCGAGATGCCCGACCAGATCGGCGAGGCGCGCGGCAGCATCCAGAACGCCATTGGCGCGGGCGGCCTGCGCCATGTCTGCCAGCAGATCAGGACTGGAGGCAAAGCGGGCCAGCTCAGCGGCAAGGCGCGCGGGCGTGAAATCCGTCTGCGGCAAAACCAGCGCGCCACCGGCCTCACCCAGCGCCCGGGCATTGGCGGCCTGATCCTGATCGATCGCGCCGGGCAGCGGCACCAGAATGGAAGGCCGGCCCAGGGCCGAAAGCTCCGCCACCGTGCCCGCGCCGGAACGCGAGATAACAAGTTGCGCCGCCCCCATGCGCGCCGGCAGATCATCAAAGAAGGGAGCAAGCTGCGCCGTCACGCCCATTCGCTCATAGGCGGCCTGCACACGCGCCATATCCTCTTCCCGTGCCTGCTGGGTCAGATGCAGGCGGGCGCGCAGGGCCGGGTCGAGCTGTTCCAGCGCCTCCGGCACCACATCGGACATCACGCGCGCGCCCTGGCTGCCACCGAACACCAGCACCCGCAACGGGCCCTGGGGCTGCGGCGTCTCATAAGGCAGGCCGGCTGCTGCAAGCGCCGCCGGACGCAGAGGATTGCCGGTCCACACTTCCTTGGCGGCCAGTGCGGCATCCCCCTTCAACAGGCCCGGAAAGCCGGTGGCGATGGCCCGCACACGCCCCGCCAGCATGCGGTTCGCACGGCCCATCACGCCATTGGATTCATGCACCACGGTGGGCACGCCGGAAAAACTAGCCGCGAGCAAGGGCGGCACGGTGGGGTAACCCCCGAAGCCCACGACCACGGCCGGCTTCAGCCTGCGCATCAGCGCAAGACCGGACACAAGGCCGGAGCCCAGCGCCAGCGCCGTGCGGGCCAGTGCCACGGGCGAGCGGCCGCGCACCGTATCGGCCGGCAGCACATGCAGCTCCCGCGCGGGAAAATGGCCGGCATAGCGGGCAGCGCGGTCATCGGTGGCCAGATCCACCTCATAGCCGCGCGCCTTCAGCACTGCAGCCAGCGCCTCGGCGGGGAAGAGATGGCCGCCGGTGCCGCCGGCGGCAAGAAGAATGAGCTTGTTCACGGCACCCTCATATGCCCCCTCTGCACCCCCATTGCGGCGGGAGGCAGGCGGCGCTTGGTTCGGCTCTGATTCAGGCCGGGCTAGCAGCACCCTGCTGCGGCCCCCTGGCGGGAGGCGCGGACACCACCTTGCCTTTCGCCGCCCGCGGTTCGCTCAGCGCCGCCAGCGCCGCAGCCCCCGGACGCTTGCGTGACAAGGCGATGAGCATGCCCATGCCGAAGGCCAGTGATATGAGCGAGGAACCACCATAGGAGATGAAGGGCAGCGTCATGCCCTTGGCCGGGGCGATATGCACATTCACCGCCATATTGATGGCCGCCTGCAGGCCGAACAGCATGGCCAGGCCGGTAATGGCGAAGCGCGCGAAGGGGTCTGGCTCGTGCGCGGCGCGGTTCATGGAGCGCAGAATGATGAAGGCGAACAGCGCCAGAATGATGAGGCACAAAATGATGCCGAATTCCTCACCCGCCACGGAGAACACGAAATCGGTGTGCCCATCCGGCAGCAGACGCTTCACCGTGCCTTCACCCGGCCCCTGCCCGAACCAGCCACCATTGCGGAAGGAGTTCAGCGCCATGTCGATCTGATAGGAATCGCCGGAATCGGGATTGATGAAGCGGTCGATACGCTTGTGCACATGCGACACGGTGAAATAGGCCACTGTCAGCCCGGCCGCGCCCAGCCCGGCAAGCCCCGCCACCCATACGATGCGCAACCCGGCGATGAAGAATAGCGCGGCCCACACGGCGCTGACGAGGATGGTCTGCCCGAAATCCGGCTGCAGCACCAGTGGCCCCACCACGCTGAACAGCAGGCCGAAGGCCAGCAGGCGGGCGGGCATTTCCGGTCGGCGCACACTCTCGGAGAACAGCCATGCCGCCAGCACCACAAAGGCCGGCTTGATGAATTCCGATGGCTGCACGGTCACACCGGCAATGGTGAGCCAGCGCCGCGCGCCCTTCACTTCCGGCCCCAGCACCAGCGTGGCCAGCAGCATGAGGAAGAAGACCGCGAACACCACCACACAGATGCGCCGGATGGTGCGCGGAGACAAGAAGGATGTAATGAGCATCACCGCCACGGCAGGCAGCAGAAACACCACCTGACGGTTCACGAAGTGGAATGGGTCCGGAATATCCAGCCGCGCGGCCACAGCCGGGCTGGCAGCCAGGCACAGAATGATGCCGATAACCATCAGGGCGAACAGGCCGGCCAGAAGAGCCCGGTCTACCGTCCACCACCACTCGCTCAATGGGGTGCGGTCGGCACGCGACATCATGAGGCGCATACTCCAGACAGGAAAGGTGTCGGCCAAGATGCCTCAGGAGGGTTGACGGGCCCTTAAGATCACCCCGCCAAAGACATTCCGGGCCAAGGTTTGGCTGGCCGCCCTGCCGGCATTTCAGGAAAGACCACCAGCCAGCGCCCGATTCCATCGACTTTTTGCGCGCCGCCCCTCGCAAGGAAAGAGCGCGCAACTTATCTTTCGTGCGTGGCCAGAATTCCTCCCGCTTCACCCCCCTCCCCGCAGACCAGACGACGCGGTGCGAAGCATGTCGTGCCGGAAGACGGGCATCCGGATGTGGCAGAAACGGCCCCGCCTCAAAAAGCTGGGTGCTCCCCCCGATCCGGCCGGTCTGGCCTCGCCACACACAAGCCGGATGGCGACACTCCGGCGCCACGCAGATCGAAACGCGCAAAGCCGGCACGGCCGAAGCTGCCGCCCGAATTTGAAAGCTGGTTCGCGGCGAGGGGCTGGCATGTGCGTCCGCATCAGCTGGATCTTCTGGCCGCCGCACAGGCCGGGAGGTCCGCATTGCTCATTGCTCCCACCGGTGCGGGCAAGACGTTGGCGGGTTTTCTGCCCACATTGGTGGAGCTGCAGGCAGGACGCGACAGGCCCGCACCTGCGGCCCGCACCATGGCGCAGGATCAGCCACCGGCCACATCGCGAAAGCCCCAGGCGCACTCCCCACAGAAGCCCCCCGCCTCTGAAGTCGCCACCGCATTCTTTTCCCGCCAATCAGCCGGGCGTACCTCGCCGTTGCATACGCTTTACATTTCACCGCTCAAGGCGCTGGCGGTGGATATTGCGCGTAATCTGGAAACCCCGATTGGCGAGATGGGCCTGCCCATACGGGTGGAAACGCGCACCGGCGACACCCCCGCTAGCCGCCGCGCCCGCCAGCGGCGTGATCCACCGGATATTCTGCTCACCACGCCCGAGCAACTCTCACTTCTTCTGGCTTCGAAGGATGGCGAGCATCTTTTCAATGGGCTCAGGCGCGTGGTGCTGGATGAACTCCATGCTCTGGTGACCTCAAAGCGCGGCGACCTGCTGGCTTTGGCGCTGGCCCGGCTGCGCACCATCGCGCCCGGCCTTCAATGTGTCGGCCTTTCCGCCACCGTAGCCGAACCGGACGCCCTGCGCCGCTATCTCTCACCACAAGACGATACTCTGCCGGACGCCGCGCGTCTGGCGGATCTTGTTCTGGCCAAGGGCGGGGCGAAGGCGGATGTCTCCATTCTGAAGACCCGTGCACCCATGCCCTGGGCCAGCCATATGGCGCTGCATGCCGTGCCGGATATCTATGCCCGGCTCGAACACAGCCGCATGAGCCTTGTGTTCGTGAATACGCGGCGGCAGGCGGAGGTTCTGTTTCAGCAATTATGGCGCATCAATGATGCCAATCTGCCCATTGCCCTGCATCACGGCTCGTTGGCGGTGGAGCAGCGCCGCAAGGTGGAGGCCGCCATGGCTGAAGGCAGGCTGCGCGCGGTGGTGGCCACCTCATCGCTGGATCTCGGCATTGACTGGGGCGATGTGGAACTCGTTATCAATGTGGGCGCGCCCAAGGGCGCTTCGCGCCTGTTGCAGCGCATTGGCCGCGCCAATCACCGCATGGATGAACCGTCCCGCGCGGTGCTGGTGCCGGCCAATCGCTTCGAGGTGCTCGAATGCCACGCCGCGCTGGAGGCCGTGAAGGCGAATGCGCAGGATACCCCGCCCGAGCGCACCGGCGCGCTGGATGTGTTGGCCCAGCATGTGCTGGGCATGGCCTGCGCCGCACCTTTCCAGCCCGATGACCTGTTTAGGGAAGTGCGCAGCGCTGCCCCCTATCGCACGCTGGACCGTACGGATTTCGACGCTGTGCTCGATTTCGTGGCCACGGGCGGCTACGCCCTGCGCGCCTATGAGCATTACGCCAAGATCCGCCGCATGAAGGATGGCCGCTGGCGGGTTTCCAACCCCATGGTAGCGCAGGCCTACCGGCTGAATGTGGGCACCATTGTGGAATCCACCATGCTGCGTGTGCGCCTTGTCTCGTCACGAAGTGGCGCACGCCGTGCAAGCGCCGGGCAGGCTGTGGGGCGCGCGCCATGGGGCGGGCGCATTCTGGGGGATGTGGAGGAATATTTCGTCGAAACCCTCACCCCCGGTGACACCTTCGTCTTCGCCGGGGAAGTGCTGCGCTATGAAGCGCTGGTGGAAGAGGAAGTTCTGGTCTCCCGCACCAGCGCAACAGATCCCAAAGTGCCCGCCTATGCTGGCGGAAAATTTCCGCTCTCCACCTTTCTGGCTGCCGGCGTGCGCACCCTGCTGGCCAGCCCGGAACGCTGGAAACTGCTGCCTGCTCCGGTGCGCGAATGGCTGGGGCTGCAACAGGTGCGCTCCCGTTTGCCGGGACGTGATGATCTTCTGGTAGAAAGCTTTACCGAGCGCGGGCGCTCCTATCTCGTCACCTATCCGTTTGAGGGACGGCTGGCCCACCAGACACTGGGCATGCTGCTGACCCGCCGGCTGGAACGCGCCGAGCTGAAACCGTTGGGCTTCGTGGCCAATGATTATGCGCTTGGCGTTTATGGGGTGCGGGACATGGGCCTTGCGGTGGAACAGGGCCGCCTGCAGCTTTCCGCCCTCTTCAACGAGGATCTGTTGGGCGATGATCTTGAGGAATGGCTGGATGAAAGCGCCCTGATGCGCCGCACCTTCCGCTATTGCGCGGTGATTGCCGGGCTGATCGAGCGGCGCTTTCCCGGCAAGGAGAAGACCTCGCGCCAGGTGACGGTTTCAACCGATCTGATCTATGACGTGCTGCGCCGGCATGAGCCGCACCATCTGCTGTTGCGCGCGGCGCGGGCCGATGCCGCCACCGGTCTTCTGGATGTGAAAAGGCTGGGGGACATGCTGGCGCGCATTCGCGGCCGGATCGTGCATCAGCCCCTGCCCCATGCCTCTCCGCTTTCCGTGCCCATATTGCTGGAAATCGGTCAGGAACGCGTGGGTGGCGATGCCGATGAGGCCCTGCTGGCCGAGGCGGAAGAGCTGGTGCGCGCGGCCATCACGTAACCCCAAAGCGCCGCTGCCGCGGACTGTTGATCTAACGCGATTCCGCCATTCTCTCACTGAAATGAGCGCCATTTGACCAGACCATGAGCGCTGATGCCAAAGCCATGACCGGAAATGGCCGTAGAGTGGCAAGGGGCACCTTCTGGCATTCGTCCCCCAAGGCCTTACGAATAAAAAGGGTTGGTCGCATCAAAGGTGCTGTCGAAGGGTGTCAAAGTGAACACTCCCCCACACGGACCATGAAAAACACCCGCCGGAGCAACCGGCGGGTGTCTGTTTCTCTCACCACATTCAGTCGATGATCTCAAAAGGGGGGCGCAGCCCTCATTCGACCTGAGATCATTCCCCCTAAGATTTGCGCTGCCACCAGCCCGAGCGACGCGGACGCGCTGGGGCTTCAGCCTCGCTCGGCATCTGCGTTGCAGAACGATCCTCTGCGGCGACAACCGGTGCTTCAGCCTCAGCCGTCTCCACCGGCGCTTCGGCCACTTCAACAGGCTGGACCTCGGCCACAGGCGCTTCAGCCTGAACAGGCTCCGCCACGACTTCAGCCGGCTGCTCCGCCTCAGTTGTCACGTCTGCCCCAGACTCGCCAGCCCCCAGAACAGGCGCCTTTTCGCGCACAGCCGTGCGACGGCGGCGACGGGGCTTAGCTGCGGCTTCCTCACTCTCTTCCGGCTGGGCCGACTTCGTTTGCCGGGCCGACTTGGCTTCAGGCGCAGCGACAGCTTCCACCTCGGGGCTCTGCGCCTCCGGCACATTCGGCTTGATGGCTTCCGCACCCGTTTCCGGCTGTGTGTCCTCAGCCTTTTCGTCGGAGGCCGGCTCTGCGCCCTTCACTTCGACAGCGGCCTCCCCGGAGGAAGCAGTCTCGCGCGGAGCATCGTCCTGATCCGCGTCAGCCTGATCCTCCTCAGAGCCCTCGGCAGAGGTGCCTTCGCCCTCACGATCCCGACGATTGCGGCGACCACCCCGACGTCCGCGGCGGCGGCGACGGCGATCGGCACTTTCTTCGGATTCATCATCACCGACGCGATTGTCGTCGCTGTCATCCTCAGCGGCCTCTTCGCCAGCCTCGGATGGGGCAGAAGAGGCCTTGTTCTCACCCTCCTCCTCCCCCGCCTCGGACTGGGCCTCATCCGCCTCGTCCTCGGGACGACGACGGCGCCGGCTGCGACGACGGCGGTTATTATTGCGACGGTTGTTTTCTTCGTCCGTCTCTTCGCTAGTCTCGACGGCTTCGGCTTCCTGGCCGGCCTCTTCCTCGACCACCTCTTCCTCGATGAAGTCATCGTCAAGATGGATGGAATCGGGCTGCACCACCGGCGCAGTACGCGTCACAGCCGGCACGCGGGAGGCCAGTTCGCCCTTTTCGATCACGAAGGGCTGGTGACCCGTCACCTCATCATCCGCCAGGATGATGAGGTTCACGGAGAAGCGGTCTTCCAGTTCACGCAGATGGGCGCGCTTCTGGTTGAGCATGTAGAGCGCAACCTCGGTGCGCACGCGCGCAGTGAGATTATGCGTGGCTGAGCGCAGAAGCTGCTCTTCCAGCGCCCGCAGAAGCTGGAGCGCAACAGAGGCCGCCGAACGCACATGGCCAGTGCCACCGCAATGCGGGCACACCTCGATGGAGCTTTCCAGCACGCCGGTACGGATGCGCTGGCGCGACATTTCCAGCAGGCCGAAATGCGAGATGCGGCCGATCTGGATGCGGGCGCGGTCGGTCTTCAGACAATCCTTGAGCTTGCGCTCCACCGATCGGTTGTTGCGCTTTTCCTCCATATCGATGAAGTCGACAACAATCAGCCCGGCCAGATCGCGCAGACGCAGCTGGCGGGCGATTTCCTCCGCCGCTTCCAGATTGGTCTTGAGCGCGGTGTCCTCGATATGGTGCTCCCGCGTGGAGCGGCCGGAATTGACGTCAATCGACACCAGCGCTTCGGTCGGGTCGATGACGATATAGCCACCGCTCTTGAGCTGCACCACCGGTGAGAACATGGCATCAAGCTGCTGCTCCACCCCATAGCGGGCGTAAAGCGGCTGCGGATCACGGTAGGGCTGGACCAGCTTCGCATGGCTCGGCATGAGCATGCGCATGAAGTCCTTGGCTTCCTTGTAACCTTCCTCGCCGGCGACGACGACCTCGTCGATATCCTTGTTGTACAGGTCCCGGATGGCGCGCTTGATGAGCGAGCCTTCCTCATAGACAAGGCTTGGCGCAGCGGAATCCAGCGTCAGCTCGCGCACCGTCTCCCACAGGCGCAGCAGATATTCGAAGTCGCGCTTGATCTCGGTCTTGGTGCGGTTCGCGCCTGCCGTGCGCAGGATCACGCCCATGCCTTCCGGCACCTCCAGATCCTGCACCACTTCCTTCAGGCGCTTGCGATCCGCCGTATTGGTGATTTTGCGGGAAATGCCGCCACCACGCGCGGTGTTGGGCATCAGCACAGAATAACGACCAGCGAGCGAGAGATAGGTGGTGAGCGCCGCACCCTTGTTGCCACGCTCTTCCTTCACCACCTGCACCAGCATCACCTGACGACGGCGGATGACTTCCTGAATCTTGTAGGTGCGGGCGCGACGGATCGAACGCTCCGGCACCTCCTCAAGCGCATCATCATCAGCGCCGAGATGCTCGATCTCGTCATCCTCGTCAATCTGCTCGACGTCGCCATCATCCTCATCGTCATCATGATTGTCATCATGGCTCTGGGATGCGGTGCCGGACGATTCAGACGCCGCCGGCTTGCTGCGGCGCTTGCCGAACCGGCGATAGCGGCCATTGCGACGCGAGCGCCCCTTCTCTTCATCCGCAGATTCAGAGGATTCGGAATCGACGGACTCGGTTTCATCCTCATCCGTTTCATCTTCTTCATCAGAAGATTCATCGTCATCGGATGATTCGACAACGTCTTCGGCAGCCGGCGCAGCAGAAGCCTGCTCCGGCTCCGCCGTGGAGGCCTCTGCTGTGGAAACTACGGCCCCGGACGCATCTTCAGAGGAGGCTTCTTCAGCAGCGGTCACCTCAGCCGGCGCGCTCTCGACACCAGTCTGTTCCTGAACCACCGGCGCTTCAGGGGCCGGCTCACTCACCACCTCATCGGCCGGGGCCGCAAAGGTGGCAGCGGGGGGTTCATCTACGGATGGCTTTTCAGCCTCTTCCCCGGATGCAGATTCCGTAGCAACCCTTTCGGCCTCAGCCCGCGGCTGGGCGACTTCGGCCGGAGCATCCGCAGTCACATCTTCAGAGGCACTTTCGGCCTCGGGCTCTTGTGCGGAAGCGGCTTCAGAGACGACCTGCTCCGTTGCGGTTTCAGCTTCCGCAACTTCAGCTTCCGCAACTTCAGTCTCAACCGCTTCAGATGTCTGATCATCCGCATCGTCATGCGCATCGGCATCACGGGCGGAGGCGTCGCGATGATCCTGACGGCTCTTACGACCACGGCTGCGGCGCTTCTCGCGCACCTCGGAGTCATCCTCGGCGAGACGGGCGGCGCGCTCTTCCTCTTCCAGCAGCGCGAGGCGGTCAGCAACCGGGATCTGGTAATAATCCGGATGGATCTCGCTGAAGGCGAGGAAGCCGTGGCGGTTGCCGCCATATTCTATGAAGGCCGCCTGCAGTGACGGCTCAACCCGGGTAACCTTGGCAAGGTAGATATTGCCCCGCAATTGCTTGCGGGAGGCAGACTCATAGTCGAACTCCTCGACCCGGTTGCCGCGCACCACAACCACCCGGGTTTCCTCCGGGTGGGTGGCATCGATGAGCATCTTGTTGGCCATGTAATTCTCTCTTCACGGCGCCGGAGGCAGGGCTTGGCCATGGTCGCCGGGGCGCTGCCCTTCGGGGGCCAGCCCTGGTGCCACTCGGACGCCGGATGTGATGACGCAAAGAAGCAGAGAAACGGCTGCGTCGGGGCGTGTCTGCCACGCCTCCAACGTCGGGGCACACGGGAGCGCGACCAACGCGCCTGTCGTGCGGAAAAAAATCCATGCCCTCGGCTACCCGCCTCTCGATGATCATTTCACCAGAGCCGAGATCTTCCCCCTCAGGGGTTCCTCGCTCCGGCCTTGGTGCACACAGCTGGCCCATTGCCAGAAACTCCGGAAGGAATCCTCCACGGCACAGGCTGCTCGGGCCACCGCCGGGCGCATGGCTTGCATGCCCCCGCAGGCCAGCCGGCCTGAACGGCGGCACAACCTGCTGTAAGGATGAGTTCCCGGCCTTGTAGCGGAGCGCAACACATGAACGCGCGACACCCGGACCGAACCACCCGCGGCAGCCGCGGAGCCGGCGGCGGAAAGGCCTTGTCCGGAACGCGAACTGTGTACGACTTCCTTCTTAGCCGCCAGACTTCACTCTTTGCAAGATTTATGCGTGATCTGCGGCACTTCATACCCATGTCGCATGGTGATGACGCATGATGAAAGCCGCCCGCACGGGCTGGCTTTCCCCAGCCATACACAGGGCGCGCCCGCCTGCCATCAACGTCCAATTAAGGAAAGCTGCGTATCGCTAGAAGGTGACGGATCACACAGCCAGCCGGCAATTCGGGAAGCCCATGGACCAGCCCCTTCGGCAGATCACAGCCTCCGGCGTCGCCGGCGCGGTTTCAACCGCGATTCGGGACTGGTCCGGCCGGGCGCGTCTTGCCCTTCCTATTCTTCTTGCAGCCTTTTTCCTGCTCACCACCTCATGGATCGCCCAGGCCGAAACCGCACCCGACGACACCTCCGGCGCACCAGAGCAGGGCACCATGCAGAAGGGCGTCATGCAGATCAGCCAGACGCCATCCATCGGGGGCACGGCGCAGCACATCGCCATGGCACAGGATGCCCGGCTGGCCGGCGATGACAACCGCACCCGGCTGATCGTCGATCTCGACCGCACCGTGGACATCCGCGCCTTCACCCTGGCCAATCCGCCCCGTGTGGTCATTGATCTCAACAATGTGACCTTCCATTTTCAGCCGGAGGCGGAAGCACGCCAGCGCGGGTTGGTGTCCACCTATCGCTTCGGCGTCTTTGCGCCCGGCAAGGCCCGCATGGTGCTGGATGCCACCGGCCCTGTCGCCATCGACAAGGCCTTCATTCTGGATGCCGTCGATGACCAACCTGCCCGGCTGGTGGTGGATCTCATCAAGAGTGACGCCGACCAGTTCGTGCGCAATGCCGCCAGCGCCGCGCGCCAGCAGGCCGAAGCGCAAGACGCATCCCCCCAAACAGCTCCCGCTCTGGTGAGCTCGACTTCAGCCACCCTGCCGTCCACCGCAGACCGCGACGGCAGCCTCCCCGTTGTGGTTCTGGACCCCGGCCATGGCGGCATTGATTCTGGCACCACGGGCTACAGCCGCTTCACGGAAAAGACCATCGTGCTGGAAACCGCCCTCGCCTTGCGGCGCAAGCTGGAGGCGACCGGACGCTACAAGGTGGTGATGACCCGCGAGACCGACACCTTCATCGCATTGGGCGAGCGGGTGCGCATCGCCCGTGCGCACCAGGCGGACCTGTTCATCTCTATCCATGCCGATGCTTTGGCGAAAGGGGATGGTAATGCCAGTGGCGCCAGCGTCTACACCCTCTCGGAACAGGCCAGTGACGCGGACGCGGCCCGGCTGGCCGAGAAGGAAAACAAGGCAGATCTGATCGCCGGTATTGATCTGAGCGATGAAACCGACGCCGTGGCCGATATTCTGCTGGAGCTGGCGCACCGCGAAACACGGGCCTTCTCCGCCCGCTTCGCCCGCGAGTTGGTGGCCAATATGAAGGGACGGGTAAACACCCATGGCAAACCGCTGAAATCCGCCCGTTTCCGGGTCTTGCGGGCGCATGATGTCCCCTCAGTGCTGGTCGAGCTGGGCTATATGTCCAACCGGGAGGACCTCAAGCAGCTCACCTCCGAAACCTGGCGCCAGCGCATGAGTGACGCCATGATGGATTCCATTGAGCGCTTCTTCTCTGAGCGTCATGCGGCCTTCCTGCCCGTGGATAGCGTGGAAACCACCGGATCCGTTCCGAATCAGACCCGGAACTGAAACCTCGCCGCGGTGCGCCGACCTTCAGATATATCGGCTCTTGCGCCAGCCACGCCGAACAGCCCGGAAAGCATGGCATTGCATCATGATTGTCGCGATGCGGCCACGTTTTCCCGCCATAGCAGCGCAGTCTGGTCATCTGCCGCCCGTTGCGGGGCTGGCGGCCCGCCATATGCCGGCATGCCGGGTGATGTGCTGAGGAAAAGCTTTTGCACCGTGGCCTGTCGCGCTACAGCGGAGCGGGCGACAGGCCGGACAGATCGAGTCGCACCGTGCGAGTCGTGTCTTGACGAGGCGAATGGAGGGGCCCTGCGAAATGAGTCTGATGATGAGGTTCCTGGGTTTCCTGTTCGCCCTCATGACGCTGGTGGTGCTGATTGGTGCTGCCGGCGCGACCTATGTGATCTGGAAATATTCCCAGGACCTGCCGGACTATACCCAGCTACAGAAATATGAGCCGCCAGTGATGACCCGCGTGCATGCGGCCGATGGCGCGCTGGTCGCCGAATATGCCAAGCAGCGCCGGCTCTATGTGCCGATCGAATCCGTACCGAAGCTGGTGATCGAGGCCTTCCTCTCCGCCGAGGACAAGAATTTCTACGAACATGGCGGCATTGACCCCACCGGCATTTTCCGTGCCGCTATGGCCTATGCGCAGAATTACGGCACCAACCGCCGTCCCCAGGGCGCATCCACCATCACCCAGCAGGTGGCCAAGAACTTCCTTCTCACCAACGAAGTCTCTTTCGACCGCAAGATCAAGGAAGCCCTGCTGGCCCTACGCATTGAGCAGGCCTATTCCAAGGATCGCATTCTCGAGCTGTATCTCAATGAGATCTATCTCGGCATGGGGGCTTATGGCATTGGCGCCGCCGCCCTGGTCTATTTCGACAAGTCAGTGGAAGAGCTGAACATTCAGGAGGCCGCCTATCTGGCCGCCCTGCCCAAGGCGCCTTCTTCCTACAACCCCTTCCGCGATCGCCAGCGCGCCATTGACCGTCGCAACTGGGTGATCGACCGCATGGCGGAAAACGGCTTCATCACACCGGAGCAGGCCGCCGAGGCCAAGAAATCTCCCCTCGATGTGACGCCCCGCCCCACCGGCGCGCAGATTTTTGCCGCCGAATATTATGCCGAGGAAGTGCGACGGCAGATCTATGAGCGCTATGGGCAGGACAAGCTCTATGAGGGCGGCCTTTCCGTGCGGACACCGCTGGACCCCAAGCTGCAGGCGCTGGCCAAGAAGACCCTTTCCGCCGGTCTGGTGCGCTACGATGAACGGCGCGGCTGGCGCGGCCCCGTTACCACCATTCCCCTCACCGGAGACTGGGGCGAGGAGCTTGGAAAGGTCAAGGAACTCTCCGATATTCCCTGGCAGCTCGCTGTGGTGCTGGATGTCAACAAATCCAACGCCAGCATCGGTCTGCAGCCCCCGCACGACAAATCCGGGCGGCGCACCACCGAGCGCGATGTGGGCATCATTCCCGCATCCGGCGTGAAATGGACGGGTAAATCCCTCACAAGCGTTCTGAAGCCGGGCGATGTGATCTATGTCGAGCCCACCAAGGAGAAGGGACAGTATCGGCTGCGCCAGATCCCTGCTGTCTCCGGCGCGATGGTGGTCATGGAGCCGACCACGGGCCGCGTGCTCGCCCTTTCCGGCGGCTTCTCCTATGATCAGAGCGAATTTAACCGCGCCACCCAGGCCATGCGCCAGCCCGGTTCCTCGTTCAAGCCCATCGTCTATGCCACGGCGCTGGACAATGGCTACACCCCCTCCACCATCGTCGCCGACGCCCCCTTCGAGATCGATCAGGGGCCGGGCCTCGGCGTGTGGCGGCCTACCAACTATTCCAACAAGTTCTATGGCCCTCAGACATTGCGTTTTGGCCTGGAGCATTCGCGGAATGTGATGACGGTGCGGCTGGCCAATGATATCGGCATGCCGATCATCTCCGAATATGCAAAGCGCTTCGGCGTATATGACAACATGCCGCCTCTGCTTTCCTATTCGCTGGGCGCGGGTGAAACCACGCTGCTGCGCATGGTGGGAGCCTATGCCATGATCGCCAATGGCGGGCGCAAGGTGACCCCCTCGCTCATCGACCGCATTCAGGATCGCTACGGTCACACCATCTATCGGCATGATGAACGCGAATGCCGGGGCTGTGAGGCCGAAAAATGGGAAGGGCAGGATGAGCCCACCCTGATCGACCGTCGTCCTGTGGTGCTGGATCCGATGACCGCCTATCAGATCACCTCCATGATGGAAGGCGTTGTGCAGCGCGGCACCGGCACCGCCCTGAAGGCGGTGGGCAAGCCCGTGGCTGGCAAAACCGGCACCACCAACGAGGAAAAGGACGCCTGGTTCATTGGCTTCACGCCGGAAATGGTGGTGGGCGTCTATATCGGCTTTGACCGGCCCCGGCCCATGGGACGCGGCTCAACCGGCGGTGTGCTGGCCGCCCCTGTGGTGCGCGACTTCATGAAGGATGCGCTGGAGGATCGCCCGGCCATTCCCTTCCGCGTGCCGCCGGGTATCAAGCTGGTGCGGATTGACCGCAAGAGCGGCCAACGGGCCGACAAGGGCGGCAATACCATTCTGGAGGGCTTCAAACCCGGCACAGCCCCGCCGGACAGCTATTCGGTTTCCGATTTTTCGGGTGGAAGCTCCGATATGCCGGAGACATCCCAGCCAACTGGCGGTCTCTACTGAATGTAAAAGCCCGGGCTGTCGGACAGCCCGGGCTTTTATTTATCAGCATACCGTTTCAACTCATACAGACATCGCCAAATGTGTGCGGCGCAATCAGAAGATACGATGAACTTCGCCGAAAGTATGCCTGCCATGCGCCTTGTGCAGACCTTCTTGGCTCACCATAATCCCTTCAACAACAGGTGATCGACGCTGCGGCGGAAAGACCGGGCAAGATCACGCGGGAGGAGGAAAACATGTCGGATAAGATCTATGATGTCCCGTCCAGCTGGGCCGGCAAGGCGCTGGTGGATGCAGGCCAGTACAAGGCCATGTATGAGGAATCCGTAAAGGATCCCAATGCCTTCTGGGGCAAGCATGGCAAGCGGATCGACTGGTTTCACCCCTACACCAAGGTGAAAAACACCTCCTTCGACCCCGGCCATGTCTCCATCAAATGGTTCGAGGACGGCATCACCAATGTCGCCTATAACTGCGTGGACCGCCATCTGGAGAAGCGCGGCGATCAGGTCGCCATCATCTGGGAGGGTGACAGCCCGGATGAGACCCGGAAGATCACCTATCGTGAGCTCTCCGAGCAGGTGAACAAGCTCGCCAATGTGCTGCGCAACCGCGATGTGGAGAAGGGCGACCGCGTCACCATCTACATGCCGATGATCCCCGAAGCGGCCTATGCGATGTTGGCCTGCGCCCGTCTTGGCGCGGTGCATTCCATCGTCTTCGGCGGTTTTTCGCCGGACAGTCTGGCCGGCCGTGTGGCCGATTGCGACGCCAAGGTCATCATCACCGCCGACGAAGGCCTGCGTGGCGGCCGCAAGGTGCCGCTCAAGGCCAATGTGGACGCGGCCATCGACCATATGGGCGGCGGTGTGGATCATGTCATCGTCGTGCGCCGTACCGGCGGCAAGGTGAATATGGAACCCGGCCGCGACGTCTATTATGACGAAGCCATCGACATGGTCACCGACGAGTGCCCGCCCGAGCATGTGCATGCGGAAGATCCGCTGTTCATCCTCTACACCTCCGGCTCCACCGGCAAGCCGAAGGGCGTGCTGCACACCACCGGCGGCTATCTCGTCTACGCCTCCATGACGCATCAATATGTCTTCGATTATCACGAAGGCGAGGTCTACTGGTGCACGGCCGATGTGGGCTGGGTGACCGGCCACTCCTATATCGTGTATGGCCCGCTGGCGAATGGCGCGACCACGCTGATGTTCGAGGGCGTGCCCAACTATCCGTCCAACTCCCGCTTCTGGGAGGTGATCGACAAGCACAATGTCAACATCTTCTACACCGCGCCCACTGCCATCCGCGCACTGATGCAGCATGGTGACGAGGCCGTGAAGAAGACCTCACGCAGTTCCCTGCGCCTGCTGGGCTCGGTGGGTGAGCCAATCAATCCCGAGGCATGGGAATGGTATCACCGCGTGGTGGGTGATGAGCGTTGCCCCATCGTGGATACCTGGTGGCAGACGGAAACCGGCGGCATTCTCATTGCCCCGCTGCCCGGCGCCACGGCGCTGAAGCCCGGCTCCGCCACCCTGCCCTTCTTCGGCGTAATGCCGGAAGTGGTGGATGCGGAAGGCAAGGTGCAGGAAGGCGCCTGCGAGGGCAATCTCGTGATCTCCGATTCCTGGCCGGGCCAGATGCGTACGGTCTATGGCGACCATGAGCGCTTCGAGCAAACCTATTTCTCCACCTATCCCGGCAAATACTTCACCGGTGACGGCTGCCGCCGCGATGCCGATGGCTATTACTGGATCACCGGCCGCGTGGATGACGTCATCAACGTCTCCGGTCACCGCATGGGCACGGCCGAGGTGGAAAGCGCACTGGTGGCGCATCCCAAGGTTTCTGAGGCGGCCGTGGTCGGCTTCCCGCATGATATCAAGGGCCAGGGCATCTATGCCTATGTCACCCTGATGGATGGCGAGGAGCCTTCCGATGCGCTGCGCAAGGAACTGGTGACCTGGGTGCGCCAGGAGATCGGCCCCATCGCCTCTCCAGACCTCATCCAGTTCGCACCGGGCCTGCCCAAGACCCGTTCGGGCAAGATCATGCGCCGCATCCTGCGCAAGATCGCGGAAGACCAGTTCGAGAGTCTCGGCGACACCTCGACGCTGGCCGATCCCGGCGTGGTGGATGATCTCATCCATAACCGGCAGAACAAACAGTCTGCCGCCTGAAAGCAGATGGCCTGACAATCAGAACGCAAGCGGGGCCGGCATCACATGCCGGCCCCGCTTTCATTCATGCCTCGCGCAGCGAAGGATCATAGGGCTCAGTAGGCATTCACCCGGCGATTAAAGCCCTCAACAGCATCGTTATAGTCACCAGTCGCCGAAGAAATTTCATTCTCCGCATCATTGATGATGCAACTCTGAAAGCGTTTCAAACTCTCAGCGTAGTCATTCATTTCAATTTTGCAGCGATCAAATTCGTACCGGTCATTAAAGCGACCATACTGATTGGTGCAGTACGGCGCGCTGGGCTTCATGCAATAGGCCTTGGCCGGCAGTGAGAACAAAAGAAGAGATGCGACCGAAACGACAATCACCCGCCACATATTTTTCTTCCAGAATATTTGCAGAACACAGCGCGCCCTCGGAACCCGAGTGCGACGAGCATTCCATATCCTATGCCATCACGTCACCGCATCCGCCTTGTTTCAGACTCAGGGCCGGACATTCGGAAGCTCGGCTTCCAGACTGTCCAGCGCCGCAGCCAGTTTCTCCATCAGCGCCATGGAGCCAGCGACATTGAGATGGCCGCCATCGGTCATCGCCACAGCGCCATCTGCCAGCACCGGCCGGCACATCTCGCCATCGCACTGGATCTGATGCGGCAGCACCAATCGCACCCGTGGCGAAGACCCGGCAATTGTCTTGAGCGCCCCTTCCACAGCAGCCAGACCGGCTATGGCCTCATGGGCCGGCCGCGCACAGCGCGCCTCGCTGAAGCCGGCGAAACGCTGACGCGCCACACAGCGCCCTCCCCCCGTCTCGAAGGGCACAGGTGGGGCCACCAACACAACGCCACGGCCGGACTCCGTCAGTTGCCGCACGGCTGCCGCCAGCGACGCCAGAGCATCCGGCCCCTGCGCCATCTGCCCGATCCAGGCGCCGCCGATCACCACCAGTTTCACCTGCGGATTGTCCAGAATGGCCTTCAGGCTTTCCCTGCGAAAGGCGTCACAGGCCTGCGCCTCATTGGAAAGGCCGCTGCCGTTCGGCCCCGGCAGCAAAGGCGCGCAGCCGGCCTTGGTGAGTTGGACCAGTCCATAGCCCTGTGCACGCGCCAGTTCATTCAGCGTGGCGCCATGCTGATCTGCCAGTGAATCGCCCCACAGCGCCATCAGCGGGACATCGTCTCCCATACGGCCGAACCGACAATCCGCCGGGGTGGACGAGATACCCGGCCCCACAAGGCAATGGGCGCTTCCGGCCCAGTGGTGATGTGCAGCCTCTTCAGCCTGCCGGGCAGCCGCATCCGCACGCCCGGGAAAACCGCCGGAGAAGCTGAACGCGGCTCCCACGCCCACCAGCACGGCCAGAGCCACCAGCCCCAGCGCGATATGGCGCAGCTCTTCGCGCAGGGTGGTCTGCCCATGCGCCCGGAAGGGATGTTCCACAAAGCGCCAGGAAAAAGCCGCCAGCGCCACCGCCGCGCTCACCCCGGCCAGAAGCTGCACCAGCGAGAGATGCGGCCCCATATAAAGCCTCATGAAGGCCAGTATGGGCCAGTGCCACAGATAGAGCGAATAGGAGATGAGCCCCACCCAGACCAGTGGCGGAAGCGCCAGTACACGCCCCACGCCTGTCACCCGTCCGTCCTGTCCGGCCCACAGCACCGCCAGCGCCCCCAGCGTGGGCAGCAAAGCCGAGGCACCGGGAAAGATGGTGTGGCTGTCATACAGGATGATGGCGGCCACAATGGCCCCCACCCCCGCCAGCGCAATCAGCTCCGGCAGCCAGCGCCCACGCGGACGCGGCAGATAGCCCAGCGCCAGCGCCGCCCCCAGCAGCAACTCCCACGCCCGGCCCTCGAAATTGAAGAAAGCCTGCGGCGGGCGCAGCACCGCATTACGCGTGGCCACGAATAGCGACACCGCAATGAGCGCAAACACCACATAGGGCCGAAACCGCGCCAGTCGCGGCAGGAACAGCGCGAACAACAGCAGCGGCCAGATCAGATAAAACTGCTCCTCAATGGCGAGAGACCATGTGTGTAACAAGGGCTGCTCATCGGCCGTGGGGGCGAAATAGCCGGTGGCCGAGAGAAAATAGCGATTGGCGAAGAACACTGAGGCATAGCGCAGCGATGCGCCAAAATCCTCCAGCATGCGCGGCGTGAACCAGATGAAGGCGGCAATGGCCGTACAGGCCGCCACCAACACATAGGCCGGCAGAATCCGCCGGACCCGCCTGTCATAGAAGCGGGCCAGAGAAAAGCGCTCCTGCGCCAGATCCGCCGCCAGAATGGAGGTGATGAGATAGCCGGAGATGACGAAGAAGACATCCACGCCCACAAAGCCGCCCGGCACCAGACGCGGATCGGCATGGAACAGCACGACAGGTATCACCGCCAGCGCGCGCAGCCCGCTGATGTCTGCCCGATATCGCATCTCTCAGATCCAGCTCCGGAGCCTTCGTGACGGACAGGCGCGCATAGTGCCGCGCAAGATCGCCCGCATGGACAAGACGCCGGCCGGCCCTGCCGACATCCTTCAACTGAAGGCCCTGCTTATGGCAAAGTCAGCCCCTGTGAACAAGCAGCCGGCTTTCATGGTGTGCGCCGCATGTCCTTGCACAACTTTTCGCGGGCCTTCTGCCGGGCGGACATGATTTTGCTGCGAAGCCCCGAAACCATGCTGACCTGCCCTTCCCCTGCGAAAGCGGCACGATATGAGGACGAGATGACCCGACAGCCCCAACAGCCCGACGCCGGCCAGCCTCTTCAGCACGCGCGCCGTCGCCGACTTTCCCTTCTGGCCGCTGCTGCACTTCTGGCGCTGGGCGGCATGACGGCCGGCGGGTCTGTCAGCCGGGCAGATGAACCGCCGCCGGCCCATGACCCCCTCAACCGGGAAGCATCCATGCCGCAGAGCCACGCCTCCGCCTCTCCGATTGGCCAGTGGCTGCTGGAAGATATCAATGGCAGCGGCGTACTGGACCGCGTGCAGACGGATCTGGAAATCTCGGCGGATGGCCGGGCATTCGGCTCCGGCGGCTGCAACCGTTTCAATGGCGAGGCCAAGCTTTCCGGCAAAAAACTGAGCTTCGGCCTGCTCATGAGCACCCGCATGGCCTGCCCCGAAGCCGTGATGAAGCAGGAGGCCCGCTTCCTCAACACGATGGAGGACGTGCGCGGCTGGAAGCTGGATGACAAACGCCACAAGCTCCTGCTGCTGGGGGCAGAGGGCGAAACGCTGCTGACCTTCTCGGCCCGATAACGTCTCCCCCTGTTCCGGTGGCGGGGATGGCCCGCCACCGCTGTTCAGCCATGAATGGCGGCCTGTTCCTCGGCAAAGCGACGGTTGGTCGTGCGCTTGGACATAATGGTCGCCGTCAGCACCACCACCGTCACCACCGAAATGAGGATGGTGCTCACGGCGTTGATTTCCGGCGTCACCCCGAAACGCACCTGCGAATAGATGCGCATGGGCAGGGTGGTCGCGCCCGGCCCGGTGGTGAAGCTGGCGATCACCAGATCATCCATGGAAAGGGTGAAGGCCAGCATGAAGCCCGCCGCCACACCCGGCATGATGAGCGGCAAGGTGATGAGGAAGAAGGTTCTGAAAGGCGTGCAGCCCAGATCCAGCGCAGCTTCCTCCAGCGTATTGTCAAAGGTGACAAGCCGCGATTGCACCACCACCGCCACAAAGCACATGCAGAAGGTGATGTGCGCCAGCAGCACCGTATAGAAGCCGCGATCGAAATTCACCGCCACGAACAGCAGCAGCAGGGACAGGCCGGTAATCACCTCCGGCATCACCAGCGGCGCATAGATCATGCCGGAAAACAGCAGACGTCCGCGAAAGCGCCCGTAGCGCACCAGCGCCAGCGCGGCCATGGTGCCCAGCACCGTGGAGACAATTGCTGCGAAAAAGGCCACCCGCAGGGAGACCCATGCGGCGGCGAGCAATTGCTCATTTTCCAGCAGGGCCCAGTACCAGCGCGTGGAAAAGCCGCCCCACACCGTCACCAGCCGCGAGTCGTTGAAGGAATAGACGACCAGCAGCAGGATGGGGATGTAGAGAAAGGCAAACCCCAGCACCAGAGAGGAGACATTGAACCAGGAGAGGCTGCGTTTCATTGTTCCGCCTCCAACTGGCGCTGCTGCATGTTCTGGTAAATCACGATCGGCACCACCAGAACCAGAAGGAGAAGCACAGCCACGGCTGCGGAAACCGTCCAGGAGCGGTTCACCGTGAACTCGGTCCACAGCACCTTGCCGATCATGATGGTGTCGGAGCCCCCCAGCAGATCCGGGATCACGAACTCACCCACCGCCGGAATGAAGCACAGCAGTGCCCCTGCAGCCACACCCGGCAAAGAGAGCGGGAAGGTGATGGTCCAGAAGCTTTTCCAGGGCGGACAGCCCAGATCCGCAGCCGCCTCCAGCAGAGTATCGTCCAGCTTTTCAAGAGCCGCATAAAGTGGCAGCACCATGAAGGGCAGATAGGAATAGACGATACCGATATAGACCGCGATATCGGTATTCAGGATTTCCAGCGGCTCATCGATCACGCCCAGCCACAGCAGAACGTGGTTCAGCAACCCCTCCCGCGAGAGAATGCCGATCCACGCATAGACGCGGATGAGGAAGGAGGTCCAGAAGGGCAGGATCACCAGCATCACCAGCATGGGCTGGATGGAGGCCGGGGCCCGCGCCATGGCATAGGCGATGGGGTAGCCGACTAGCAACAGCAGCAGTGTCGAGATGCCGGCAATAATCAGGCTGGACCCATAGGCCTCGATAAACTCATTCTGCCAGTCCAGCACATAGCCGTAATTCTCGAAGGACAGTTCCGAGAGGAAGGCGGTAAAGCCATCCCAGCCCTTGGATAGATCCAGCAGGGGTGCATAAGGCGGCATGGCCAGCACATCCTGCGACACCGAGATCTTGAAGACGATGATGAAGGGCGCAAGAAACAGCGCCAGAAGCCACAGATAGGGCAGCGCAATGATCAGATAGCGACCCAGCCTCTTTTCCCGTGCCAGCGACATGGGCTCCCCTCCCTCAGCGGGTGAGGACGACGCCGGCATGGGGTGCGAATGTCACCCACACCTTGTCATCCCATGAAATCGGACGTTCCACTACGCGCGACATGTTGGGCTGTGACACCTTGATGCGCGTGCCATCGGCCAGTTCTACATGGTAGATCGACAGATCCCCCAGATAGCCGATGTCCCAGATACTGCCTTCAAAGCAGTTTTGCGTAATCTCCTGTGGCTGTTCCAGTGAAATGCGCATCTTCTCCGGGCGAATGGCGACACAGGCCTCATCTCCCGGGCTCGCCACCACGCCGGGTGACACCACGATGGGATGCGCGGTGAGCGGCGAGGAAAAGCGTGTCTCCCCCTCCGTGCTGCGCAGGATCTGGCCCTCGATAAGATTCACATCACCCACGAAATCCGCCACATAACGGGTGGCCGGCTGTTCATAAATCTCCGCCGGCGGGGCCATCTGGATCAACTCGCCATGGTTCATCACGGCGATGCGGTCCGCCACCGTCATGGCCTCTTCCTGATCATGAGTGACGATCAGGAAGGTCATGCCAAGATCCATCTGCAGATCCATCAGTTCGAACTGGGTTTCCTCGCGCAGCTTGCGGTCCAGCGCGCCGAGGGGCTCATCCAGCAGCAGAACCTTGGGCCGTTTAGCCAGAGAGCGCGCCAGCGCCACACGCTGGCGCTGGCCACCGGAAAGCTGATGGGGCTTTCGCCGGGCGAACTTCTCCAGCTTCACCAGCTTCAGCATCTCTTCCACGCGAGCGGCAATCTCGCCCTTGGGCATCTTGTCCTGCTTCAGGCCGAAGGCAATATTGTCGGCCACATTCATGTGCGGGAACAAGGCATAGGACTGGAACATCATGTTAACGGGCCGGCGATAGGGCGGCACGCCCACAAGGTCCTCTCCCGCCAGCAGCACACGGCCGGAGGTGGGCTCCTCAAAGCCGGCCAGCATGCGCATCAGCGTGGTCTTGCCGCATCCCGAGGGGCCGAGAAGGGCGAAAAACTCACGCTCATAAATATCGAGCGACACATTGTTGAGTGCAGTGAAATCCCCGAAACGTTTCACCACATTCTCGAATCGAATGAGGGGTTTCTTGTCCGGGTCATTCCACGGTGCAAATGTGCGCCGCACCGCACCAATAATGGTTTTATGCGCCTTTTCGCCCGCCATGCCGGCCCCCCGCATGATATGTTGTCGGATAAAGGGTTACAGACCGAGTGCGAAAGCCTCAAGACAACAAACTGTTCAAAATGACAGCTTCTCTCCCTTCCACAATCGTGTGGATCATCATTCCGGGACGTGAGATTTCAACAGCTTTGTGAAAAGAAAAATACCGTACCGCTTGACCAACTGCGCAGAGCTGTGGCAAACGACGCCACCTAACGAGGTGCTGCTTCGTTGCGGGCGCGTCAAGCGCCACCGCACGTTGTTTGCCCCTCGCAGATATGGTTTTGCTGCGGTAGCTCAGTGGTAGAGCACTCCCTTGGTAAGGGAGAGGTCGAGAGTTCAATCCTCTCTCGCAGCACCAGCCTACGTCTCATCAAAAACAGAGTTTCAGACAGGTCACAAGGTACCTTTTTCACGGGTGACCTAACTTTTTCTGCGTCCGGCAGAGCTGCGCCAAACGCATGACGAGACGGCTTAATCCTTGATCTTGCTCAAGGCGCATGGCCACATGGCGCTGCAGGTTCCGCGCATATTCGCCTGTTGGCACGCCCCCTTCGCCATGGCTCGATACACGCCGGCAAAGCCTCTTCCGGTGTGATGTCCAGTTGGCAAAATGGCACACAAGGCGCAGCCCAAGCTCGATTGCACGCCCCGCGAGGAGATGAAGATGGTGCAGGACAAACCCCCGCAGACAGCCCCCCACTCCGACGCCAGCGAAACATTCGAGAACGCCCTTGCCGATGCCCGGCTGGAAGCAGCGCAGGAAGCCTCAGAATGGGCTGCAGCGAACCTTCAGGATGAAAGTACCCGCGAAGGGCTGGACGCCCTGATTGCCGGCGCATCTCCCGATGATGCCCTGCGCCTGCGCAAGGCCCTTGGCCTGCCCAAAGCGCCGCGCGGGCCCCGCGTCACCAGCGATGAGTTGGCCGATGACTGGCGCTCCGGCGGTTATCCGTTCAAATACAAGATGCTGCGCCGGGATTATGAGCGTGAGAAATTCGCGTTGCAGGTCGAGCTTCTCAAGCTGCAATCCTGGGTGAAGGACACCCAGCAGCGTGTCATCATCATTTTTGAAGGGCGCGATGCAGCCGGAAAGGGCGGCGCAATCAAACGTTTCATGGAGCATCTTAACCCGCGCGGCGCGCGCATCGTGGCGCTGGAAAAGCCCAGCGAGGTGGAGCGCGGCCAGTGGTATTTCCAGCGCTATGTCGAGCATCTGCCCACCACTGGGGAAATCGTGCTGTTCGACCGCAGCTGGTATAATCGCGCCGGGGTCGAGCGGGTCATGGGCTTCTGCTCGGATGATGAATATCGCGAGTTTCTGCGTCAGGCGCCGGATTTCGAGCGCAATCTGGTGCGCAGCGGCATTCATCTCTTCAAATTCTGGTTCTCTGTCAGCCGGCTGGAGCAGAAGCGCCGCTTCAAGGAGCGTCAGGTCCACCCGCTGAAACAGTGGAAGCTCTCCCCCATCGACCTCGCCTCTCTCGACAAATGGGATGACTACACCAAGGCCAAGGAGGCCATGTTCTTCCACACCGATACGGCGGACTCTCCCTGGACGGTCATCAAATCCGATGACAAGAAGCGCGCCCGCCTGAATGCCATGCGCTATGTGCTCCACTCCCTGCCCTATGCCGACAAGGATCTGGAGCGCATCGGCCCCGTGGAGCCCCTGCTGGTGGGTCGCGCCAACTCCATCCATGAACGTGGAGAGCATGAGTTCGGCGCGACGGACTGACACGCCGCCAGCCGCTGGAAATCTTGCAGACAGGACATCTCGCAGACAGGGCCTGGTCAAACGGCCGGCCCTGTCCCGGAGCGCAATCTGCTGAGATCAGCGGGTCCAGGTGCCCTGCCCATACTGGTCGAAATACTGCACCGTAAAGGCCCGCGCCCTTCCGCCATTCTGTTGTTCATCCTGCACGAATGTGACGGATGAGAGGGAGCCCGCCGGCGCATTCTCATTGCTGGGCGCGATGGCGAAGGTATTTGCGTTCCAGTGCCGCAGGGGCATGCGCACGGCCGCCGGGCCGACAATCATCACCAGCCCATCCTTCTCCTGAACGATCTGCGCCGGGCCGAAATAGGCATTGTCATAGGTGCCGACATAATTGGAAAGCACCATTGCGGGCTGCGCTTCAGCCGGCGCAACCTTGCCGGCAAGATCCCCCTCGGGCTCATAATAGGCCATCAGGCGCGGATGATAGGCCGCGTACCAGTCCCGCGTGGTTGCGCCATATTGCACTACATCCATGAACTGCGCGGAGATGGCTTCCGCAGCCCCCACCGGCCCGCCATTGGTCAGCACCACAATGGCGACATCCGCGGACGGCAGCATCTGCATATGCGTGGCCGCCCCCAGCACAAAGGCCCCGGAATGGCTCATGAGCGGGCGTCCATTGGCTCCGACGGAGACATTGAAGCCATAGCCATAGAAACCGGAGCGTGCATCCAGAGATGAGGTCGGCCCGCTGAACGCCTCAGGGCGCAGCATCGGCACCAGCGCGGCGGATGACATCATCTCGCGTCCCTCATGGCGCCCGCCGGCGAGCAGCAGCTTTAGCCAAGCGGCAAGGTCCGTCACGCTGGACGATACCCCGCCCGCTGGCGACTGCGCATCCGGGTCACGCGCATAGAGCGGCTGGAAGCGACCATCTTCCCACACATGCAGGGTGGCCCGGTTGGCGCGCTTGAGAAAATCGGCATGGCGCGAACTGGTGCGGCTCATGCCCAGCGGCGCATAAAGGGCCGCCTCCGCCAGATCCTCCCACGGGCGTTTCGCAGCGGCGGCCACCGCCTCCCCGCCAATGGTGGTGCCGAAATTGGCGTAATTATAGGAGATCCGGAACGGCGTGAGCGGCAACAGGGCCAGCCGTTTGAGGATCGCAGCGCGATCATAGCCGATATCTTCCAGATCATCGCCAGCCGCATGGGGCAGGCCCGAACGATGCGCCTGAAAATCCCCGATGGTCGCATGCGCGCTCACCCATGGGTCGGACAAATGCAGATCCGGCAACAGCGCCTGCACCTTGTCATCCCAGCCCACCACGCCGGCCGTCACCTGCGTGGCGGTGATGGTGGCGGTGATCGGCTTGGACAGGGAGGCGATCTGGAAAACGGTATCGGCATTCACCGGCTCCGGCCGGCCCAGTTCGCGCACGCCATAGCCCTGGGCAAAAACGGTCTTTCCATCATGCACCACGGCAACGGCCAGCCCCGGCACCTGGCTGCGCGCCATGATATCCGCGATCAGATCCGGCAAGGTGGCCAGCGCCTTTGAAACGCCATCCGGCGCAAGCGGCATCACATCCGCAGCCGGGCTGGCCCCGACCTCCGGCATCAGCCCCAACGCTTCGGTATGGTTCTGCGCATGCGCCGGACCGGTGAGGCCACAGACCGACAGAGCCAGCACCGTGGCCAACACCGTTGCGGGTTTCAGCATCGCGCCAGAATCAAGGGGCATGGCTCAGATCTCCGGTGGCAGACAGCGTTTCAGGAAGATTTCATTGCAGGAAAATTCTGATGGAGGCTGTGGGGAGCGCCCCCATCACAGCAGCAGGTATACAGGCCACGTCCCGAAATGGCGCGACGGCATAAATCGATTTGACGAACCTGCATTGTCCGCGAGCCTCGCCCCTGCGGCAAGCTCTGTCATCAGGCCGCATCCCCTTCCATGATCGGGAAAATTTGTGCAAAGCTGCAACATTGCGGGAAAATGCTGCAGCGCATGCATGCTATCCGGCATATTTTCACGTGCATGAATGTTACACATCTTTATCCTGCTTGGCGCAGCGCTTCGACCCTTCAGGATATCCACATGCGGCCCTTTTCCGGTTGCCGGCTCACGGAGCGCACGTGGAAAGGATGACATTGTGACCCTCGCGCCACATGGCTTTGCCCGGTTCTCCCCCCTTTTGCCGAAGCGGTTTCCGCGTCTGAACCAGATGGGCGTACCGGTGCTGCTGCTGGGCGCAGCCCTGCTGCTGACAGCATGTGGCGAGCAGGAAGAGGCGCAGGCACCAGAGCCCCGGCCGGTGCGCACCATCACCGCCACCACCCGCGCCGCAGCCGACGCCGTGAACCTGACCGGACAGGTCGAGGCGGAAAACGAGGCCGCCTATGCTTTCCGTATCGGCGGGCGCATCATCGAACGACTGGTGAATGTGGGCGACAAGGTCGAGCCCGGACAGGTGCTCGCCCGGCTGGATCCTCAGGATGAGCAAAATGCCCTGCGCTCGGCTCAGGCTGCCCTTTCCGCCGCCAACGCCAATCTCTCACAGGCCACCAATCAGTATGATCGCCAGCGCCAGTTGCTGAACCGTGGCTTTACCCCGCGCGCGCAATATGAGCAGGCCGAACAGGCCTTTCTGAATGCCCGATCTCAGGTGGCAGATGCCGAGGCGCGCCTGAAAATGGCACAGGACCGGCTGGATTTTACCGAGTTGCGCGCGGATTCCTCCGGTGTCGTCACCCAGCGCCGCGCCGAAATGGGTGAAGTGGTGCAGCCCGGCCAGCCTGTAATCGAAGTCGCCCGCAATGATGGGCGCGACGCCGTGTTTGAGGTGCCCGCCAGCCTGCTCAGCAGCCTGCCCGCCGACCCGGATGTGGAAGTGGCACTGGCCAGAGACCCTGCTGTCACCGCCCGTGGACGGGTGCGTGAGGTTGCCCCGCAGGCCGACCCGGTGACCCGCACCTTCCAGGTGCGGGTAGGGCTGATCCTCCCGCCGGACGCCATGCGTCTGGGCTCCACCGTGGTGGGCCATGTCATGATTGACAGTGGCCCGGTGATCGAGGTGCCCGCCTCCGCCCTCACCCGCCTGAATGACAAACCCGCCGTGTGGATCGTTGATCCGGCCGATGACACTGTGAAGCTGCGCAATGTGGAGGTGCTGCGCTTCAGTCCCAACAGCGTGTCCGTCTCCAGGGGCCTTGAGGCGGGGGATATTGTGGTCACAGCGGGCGTGCAGGCCCTGCATCCGGGCCAGAAGGTTCGCCTGCTGGGAGCGCAGCCGTGAAGAAGGGCTTCAATCTCTCCGCCTGGGCGCTGCGTCACCGCTCCGTCATCATATATCTCATGGCGATCGCTGTGGTTGCCGGCGCCATGGCCTTTCGCAATCTGGGCCGGGCGGAAGATCCGACCTTCGTCATCAAGACCATGGTGGTCCAGGCCAACTGGCCCGGCGCCACACTGGATGAAACCTTCAAACAGGTGACGGAGCGGCTGGAGCGCAAGCTGCAGGAAGTGCCACGGCTCGATTATCTGGAGAGCTACACCCGCCCCGGCACCACCACCATTTTCGTGCATCTGCAGGGGGCCGCCACGGCCGCCGAGGTGCCGGATATCTGGTATCATGTGCGCAAGAGCGTGGCGGATATCCGCCATACCCTGCCGCAGGGCATTGTCGGCCCCTTCTTCAATGATGAGTTCGGCGACACGTTCGGCATCATCTATGGCTTCACCGCAGATGGCTTCACCCATCGCGAACTGCGCGATTATGTGGAGGATGTGCGCTCAGAACTGCTGCATGTGCCGGATGTTTCCAAGATCGAGATTCTCGGCGCACAGGACGAGCGCATCTTCATCGAATTCTCCATGCAGGAACTGGCCAGCCTTGGCATAGACCGGGCCGCGGTGCTGCAGGCTCTGGCCAGCCAGAATATCGTGCGTCCCTCCGGTGAGATCCAGACCGGAGCGGAGAACATGTCGGTGCGCGTCTCCGGCGCCTTCAACTCCGAAGCCGATATCGCCAATGTGAATTTCGTGGTGAATGGCCGCCTCATCCGTCTGGCCGATATCGCCACTATTCGCCGCGCTCTGGCGGATCCGCCCCAGCCCATGTTCCGGGTGAATGGCCAGCCGGCCATTGGCCTTGCCATCGCCATGCAGGATGGCGGCGATATTCTCGCCATGGGTAAGAATATCGATACCACCATGAACCGGCTCATCGCCCATCTGCCGGTGGGCATCGAGGCCCATCTGGTGGCCGATCAAGCGGTGACGGTGGACAACGCCATCGCCGAATTCATGGAGAGCCTGTGGCAGGCGGTGGCCATCATTCTGGCCATCAGCTTCATCGCACTGGGTGTGCGAGCCGGAGCCATCGTGGCGCTGGCCATTCCGCTCACCCTCGCGGTGGTGTTCGCCATCATGCAGATTGCCGGCATCGACATGCAGCGCATCTCGCTGGGCGCGCTCATCATCGCGCTGGCGCTGATGGTGGATGATGCCATGACCACCACGGATGCCACTCTCACCCGCCTTGCCGCAGGCGATGACAAGAACACCGCCGCCTCCTATGCCTTCACCGCCTATGCCGCCGCCATGCTGGCCGGCACGCTGGTGACGGTCGCGGGCTTCGTGCCGGTGGGCTTCGCCGCCAGCTCTGCGGGTGAATATACCTTCACCCTGTTCGCTGTGGTGGCGATCGCCCTCATCGCCTCGTGGATCGTGGCGGTGCTGTTTGCCCCGCTGCTGCAGGTCGCCATTCTCAAGGCCCCACCAAAGGACAAGATACCAGACCCGGACGCCCCCCCAACGGGTGTGATGGGTCTTTATCACGGCCTTCTCGTCTGGTGCCTGAAGCTGCGCTGGGCGACGATTGCGGTCACAGTCGGGCTGTTCGTGCTCTCCATTCTGGCTCTGCCGCTCATTCCGCGCCAGTTCTTCCCGTCCTCGGACAGACCAGAACTGCTGGTGGATCTTGCCAGCCCGCAGAACGCCTCCATCTATGCCAGCGAACAGGTGGCCGAAGCCTTCGACAAACTGTTGCAGGATGACCCCGATGTGGAGCGCTGGAGCACCTATGTGGGCCGCGGCGCCATCCGCTTCTATCTGCCGCTGGATGTCCAGTTACCGAACGCCTTCTTCGCTCAGACGGTGATTGTCGCCACCGATGTGGCCGCGCGCGAACGCCTGCAGGCCCGGCTGGAGAAGGCGCTGGCAGAGGATTTCCCGCAGCTTGTCTCGCGCATTTCCCCGCTGGAGCTGGGCCCGCCCGTGGGCTGGCCGGTGCAATATCGAGTCTCCGGGCCGAATATCGAGAAGGTCCGCGCCATCGCCTTCGATTTGGCGGCGGCCGTGGCCTCCTCACCCAAGGCCGAAAAGATCAATTATGACTGGATCGAGCCGGCCCGACAGGTGCGCATTGATGTGAACCAGAACGAGGCTCGTCTTCTGGGGCTCTCCACCGCCCAGCTTGCCGGCGTGCTCAATACCGTACTGTCGGGCACGCCGGTTACGCAGGTGCGCGACAATATCTATCTCATTCCCGTCGTCGCGCGCGCCACGGATGAGGAGCGCGTGTCGCTGGAGCGTCTCTCTCACCTGCAGGTGCCGCTGCCCAACGGGCGCACCGTGCCGCTGAGCCAGATCGCCACTTTCACCTGGGACCAGGATTATCCCGCCATCTGGCGACGTGACCGGGTGCCCACCCTCACCGTGCAGGCCGATGTCGCCCCCGGCGTTCTGCCCGAGACGGTGGTAGATGAACTCACTCCGAAGATCGACGCCCTGCGCAAGACCCTGCCCGCCGGCTACCACATCGAGGTCGGCGGCACGGTGGAGGAAAGCGCGGCCTCGCTCGCCTCGGTGGTGGCTGTCGTGCCGGTGATGCTGCTGCTGATGTTCACCATCCTGATGTTCGAGCTGAAAAGCTTCCAGCGCATGATCATCGTGCTCTCGGTGGCCCCGCTCGGCCTCATCGGCGTGGTGGCGGCGCTGCTGGCCTCCGGCCGGCCGCTGGGCTTTGTGGCCATTCTGGGTGTGCTCGCGCTGATCGGCATGATTACCAAGAATGCAGTCATCCTCATCGGCCAGATCGAGGCGGACAGGGCCGCAGGCCGCAAGGTGAGGGATGCGGTGGTGCATGCCTCCTCCACCCGCTTCCGGCCCATCATGCTCACGGCCATTTCCACCGTTCTGGGCATGGTGCCCATCGCCCCCACTGTGTTCTGGGGGCCCATGGCCTTCGCCATCATGGGTGGGCTTCTGGTGGGCACAGTTTTGACCCTCATCTTCCTGCCGGCGCTCTATGTCGCCTGGTTCGGGCCGGAAACCGGGCCCGTGCAGGCGGCGCAGACCAACCCGGAAGATGCGCCTGAAAAGCCTCTCACCGCATGACGCCGCGCCCACAGCCCTGTGGCGGGCTCTTCTCCATGCACGATTTTTCCTGTTCCCGCTCTGGCGGCAACCGACCGGAGACCTTCATATGACACGCTCCCCTCTTCTTGTGGATCTCGCCCTTCAGGGTGGCGGCGCCCATGGCGCTTTCACATGGGGGGTACTCGACCGCCTGCTTGAAGAAAACTGGTTGCAGGTTGATGGCATCTCCGGCACCTCTGCTGGTGCGATGAATGCCGCCGTGCTGGCCGATGGCTATGCCTGCGGCGGGCGTGAGGGCGCACGCAAGGCGCTGGATGCTTACTGGCAGGCCGTGGGCGAGGCCGCCCGCTACAGCCCCTTCCAGCGCAGCCCGCTGGACCGGCTTCTGGGCCGCTGGACCATGGATTCCTCCCCCATGTTCATTGGCATGGACATGATGAGCCGGATGTTCTCGCCCTATGACCTGAACCCCTCGAACTTCAACCCGTTACGCGACATTCTGGAAAAGCACATCGATTTCGAGCGGCTGAAGAATTCTCCGGTCAAGGTCTTCATCACCGCCACCAATGTGCGCACCGGGCGCGGACGCGTGTTCCGCAATGCGGACATATCGCCGGAAGTGCTGCTGGCCTCGGCCTGCCTGCCCACCCTGTTCCAGGCCATCGAGATTGAGGGCGAGCCCTATTGGGATGGCGGCTATTCCGGCAACCCCACCATGACCCCACTGGTGCGTGAGCTGGATTCGGATGACACCATCCTCATCCCCATCAACCCGATAGAACGCCCCGGCACGCCGCGCACCGCCGCCGATATCATGAACCGCCTCAACGAGGTTTCCTTCAACGCCACCCTGCTCAAAGAGCTGCGCATGATCGCGCTGCTGCGCAAGGTGGCCGATCCCGGCAATACCGAAGGCGCACAATGGGCCAAGATGCGCATTCATATGGTGCGCAACCATCTGATGGCGAACCTCGGCTATTCCTCCAAACTGAACGCGGAATGGGCCTTCCTCTCCATGCTGAAGAGCGAGGGCCGCAAGGCGGCAGATGAATTCCTGCAGGAGAATGGCGACAAGCTCGGCGTCCAGTCCTCCCTTGATCTTGACCAGTTGCTGGAAGGAGTGTGAGCCATGATGGGTTTCATCGGCATTCTTCTCGGCCTTGCCGTTCTCATCTATCTGGCCTTTCGCGGGGCCAGCATTCTCATTCTGGCCCCCATTGCCGGCCTGATCGCCGCAGCCTTCGCCGGTGCGCCCCTGCTGGCGAGCTGGACACAGACCTTCATGCCCAATGCGGCGGATTTCGTCGCGCAATTCTTCCCACTGTTTTTGCTCGGGGCCATTTTCGGCAAGCTGATGGAGGATTCCGGCTCCGTCACCTCCATCGCCAATTTCATGACGGTGAAGCTCGGTACCCAGCGCGCCATTCTGGCGGTGGTGCTGGCGGGCGCGATTGTCACCTATGGTGGCGTCAGCCTGTTCGTCGCCTTCTTTGTGCTGGCCCCCATGGGCATTGCGCTGTTCCGCTCAGCCGGTGTGCCGCGCCGGCTGATGCCCGCTGCCATCGCGCTGGGCACCTCCACCTTCACCATGTCGGCCATGCCCGGCACGCCTTCCATTCAGAACGCCATTCCCATGCCCTTCTTCGGCACCACGCCCTTTGCGGCGCCGGTGCTGGGCATCATCGCCTCCATCATCATGCTCAGCTTCGGCATGTGGTGGCTGAAGCGCCGGGAGAATGCGGCCCGGGCGCGCGGTGAGGGTTTCGGCGCGTTTACCGCCGGCGACAGTGAATCCGTGGAGGTGGCGACAGACAACCCCATCGTGCGTGAGCGCGCCACCACCTCCGGCACCTTCGACCCCGCCGAGATCGAGCACAGCGAGGAAGCTGGCAAGGGCCCGTCCATCCTTCTGGCGGCCCTGCCGATCATCGTGGTGATCGCGGTCAATCTGGCCATGTCCTTCTTCATCCTGCCGCGCATGGACACCACCTTTCTGGCGCTGCCGGAATGGGGTGGGGTTTCGCTTTCCGCCGTGGGCGGTGTGTGGTCGGTGATCGTCGCGCTGCTGGCGGCCATCATCACCGTCATCATCATCAATTTCCGCAGTGTGCCGGAACTGCGCGCCACTCTCACTGCAGGCGCTAACGCCGCTGTGCTCCCGATCCTCTCGGTGGCCAGCCTTGTGGGCTTCGGCGCGATTGTGGCCTCGCTGCCGGCCTTCGAGGAGGTCCGCAACTGGGTGCTGGGCATCGAGGGCGGGCCGCTGGTGTCGCTGGCGGTGGCCACCAATATTCTGGCCGCGCTCACGGGCTCTGCCTCAGGCGGCCTTACCATCGCGCTGGATGCGCTGGGCCCCACCTATATGCAGATCGCCCATGATATCGGCATGGACCCGGCCCTGATGCACCGCGTGGCGGTGATCGGCTCTGGCACGCTGGACAGCCTGCCCCACAATGGCGCGGTGGTGACCCTGCTGGCCGTGTGCGGTGTCACCCACAAGGAAGGTTATCTGGATATCGTGATGGCGGGCATTGTCAGCGCCATTCTTGCGCTGGTGGCGGTCATCGCCCTGGGTTCCGTCCTGGGGAGCTTCTGACCGTGACATCTCCCGCCCCACAACCCCAGCCTGATCGCCTTCGGGAGGTCCGCCGTTTCATCGTGCGCTGCATGGTGTTGGGAAGATGGGCCATGGTGCCCCTCTTCGTGGGGCTGCTGGGTGCGCTGATGCTGCTCATGGTCTCCTTCTTCATCCAGCTGTGGGATTTCGCCACCCATGTGACGGTGATGAGCGAAACCGCCGTCATCATGAAGGTGCTGACCCTGCTGGATATGGCCCTTTTGGGCGGGCTGATCGTGATCGTGGTCTCTTCTGGATACGAGAATTTCGTCGAGAAGCTCGATCATGACGCCGCCGAGGACTGGCCGGACTGGATGGCGCATATCAGCTTTCCCGGGCTCAAGCTCAAGCTGTTCGCCACCCTCATGGCCATCACCGCTATCGCCATGCTGAAGGGCCTGATGCGGCTGGAAATAGATGTGAGCGCCACGCAGGTGCGCTGGCTGGTGGTGGCGAATGTCGTCTTTGCCATCTGCTACGCCGTTCTGGCGCTGGCCGACAGGTTCGGCGCAGGCCGCAACAACCACTGATTCCACCGGAAGCTGCTCATGACCCTGCGCCACATCACCATGGCGCAGGGCACCTCATGCTTTTCTCTCCTGCATGGGAGGGGAAAGATCTTCAGAGTGCTAAAATGGCAAAGTTTAGCATCTGCTCGGGCTGCAAAATGGAAATTCGCTGTGCATGACATGCCATGGCTGCATGCAATTCAGGTGTGGCTTCGTCCAAAGTCTTGCGACCTGAAGGTGAAATACCGTTATGCTCTGCCTACAGAGCTTTGACCTGCACCAGCAGGCCAGAAACCTGTTCTGCATGGGGGGCACGGGCTGACGCCAATCCCGGCCTGCTTCATGGCGCATCCGGCGGCATCAGGCACCCAGCATACAGTCAGCAGGGCGCACTTTCCGCTTCAGGCAGAAGGCCAGCCCGAACCGGTACAGCGAGGGGGGACCATGCCGGATACTCTGGAACTTTCAGGCCTTATCACCTTCACCCTCGCCATCATGATCTTCTTTGTGGGTGGCGCGCTGAATTCCGCCATTCCCCCGCTGCGGCGCTGGAACATTCCCGAAGCGGTGACGGGCGGCATTCTGGCGGCGCTGGTCACGCTGTTCATCTATATCGCCTTCGATATCGAGGTGCGCTTCGATCTGGCGGCGCGGGACATGCTGCTGCTGTATTTCTTCACCGGCATCGGCCTGAACGCGAAATTCTCGGATCTCGCCACTGGCGGGCGTCCCCTTGTATTTCTGCTCATCATCACCGTGGTGTTCCTGATCCTGCAGAATGTGGTGGCGGTGGGCGGTTCGGCCCTCATGGGGCTGCCCGATGGTGTCGCACCGCTTCTGGGCTCCATTTCGCTGGTGGGCGGGCATGGCACCACCATTGCCTGGGCCCCCATCATTTCCGATCGCTACCACATCTCCAATGCGCTGGAGATCGGCATCGCCAGCGCCACGCTCGGCCTGGTGATGGCCAGTGTGCTGGGCGGGCCCATCGCTGGCGTGCTGATCAAACGCTACAATCTCCAGAATGACAAGGAACAGGACCCGATCATGGGCCTGTCGGAGGAGGAGGAAGAATCCGGCAAGGCACAGGTGTCCTACCGCAGTTTCCTCACCTCTCTTCTGGTGCTCAACATCGTCATCGCTATTGGTTATGCGCTGGATGAGATCATTGAAGAGCTGGGGGTGAACCTGCCTCTCTTCGTCATCTGCCTGCTGGTGGCCATCGTCTTCACCAATATTGTGCCGCGCATTGCACCCCGGCTGGAATGGCCCGCACGCACACCGGAACTGGCGCTGATCTCCGAACTGTCGCTCAATATCTTCCTGCCCATGTCACTGATGGCCATGAAGCTGTGGGCGCTGGATGGGCTGGGCTTCTCGCTGCTCGCCATTCTCGCCATGCAGACCATCGTGACGGTGGCCTTCATTTTCTTCGTGGTGTTTCCAGCCATGGGGCGCGATTATCAGGCCGCCGTGCTCTCGGCCGGCTTCACCGGCATCGGCCTTGGCGCAACCCCGACAGCCATCGCCAATATGACAGCCGTGACGCGCCGGCATGGGCCTGCGCCTCTGGCTTTTATCATCCTGCCGCTGATTTCTGCCTTCTTCATTGATCTGGTGAATGCGCTCGTCATCGCCTTCATGATGCGCTGAAAGACGGGCTGAATATCGACAAAAGGGCCGCCTGCACAGGATGCAGACGGCCCTTTTATTCTGTTCTGGAAGAGGCCGGTGACATCGGGCCTCTGGTTCCTGCGGAAGGCTAATTCATACGCCCGCCGGTAAAGACCTGTATCGGCAGTGTCGCCACCGTGCCTACCACATTGCCGACAGCCCCCACCGTCTGTCCTGCCGGACCATGGCCGATACCGCTGCTGTCATCCTCAATCACCTGTCCGGCGACGAGACGAGTGCCCATGAGTTGCACCATTTCCGGCGTGGTCGCGAATTTGGTGTGGTTCAGTGCATCTCCACCGCGCAGGGCTGTCAGATCCAGCACAACCACCCCATCACCCTGCTCCAGCCGCTCGGCATAGTCAGACTTCGTCAGATCCACCGCGCCCACGCGCGAGACTTGTCCGGCCAGCAGGCGTGACAGGCTCAGCGCCTTGTCATTGCGATCCACAAAGATGGTGACATCCGGTCGTTTCGGCCCCAGTTCGCTCATCTGCCGCTCGAACACATCAATATCCAGATCCGGCGAGGCAAGGATGACATTGGTGATCTTGGCCGGCACTCGCCCCTTGCTCAGGGCCAGATCCCGCAGTGCCTCCATGGTGAGCCAGGCCCCCATGGAATGGGCCAGCACCACCACCTCATCCACCTTGTTGCTGGAGGCGGCCTCCGACAACACCAGCGCCAGATCAGACCGTGAGAAATTGGTGCTTTCACGGTCATAGATATAGCTGCCCAACTGCCCGCGAGAGGGCCATGAGAACAATATGGGCACTAGATTGGTGTCCGTATCATGCACAAACTGGGCAAAGCGAAACACAGACGCATCAAAGCGCGTGTTGAAGCCATGCACAAACACCAGAACCTTGCGCTTGTTGCCGGGCAAGTTCCTGAACCAGCGCGTGGCTCCGGCGCGGGTCAGCGGGTCCACCTGTGTCACGGCGAATTCCCGGCTGGGGTCCGGTGGTATCTGCCGGGGCCACTGAATGCTGCCGACGGGCCGATTGGGCGGCACCGACACCACAATATTGGTGAGCGAAAGCTGGTTGCCACGTTCTCCAGAAAAGACCTCACCCGGTTCCTCACTGGGGGCGCGGGTAGTGGCGACCAGCATATCCACCAGCGAACCGGGCGACGGAGCGGGCTCCACCGTCACCGGCAGCAACACACCCCGCGGCGAGGCACAGCCGCCAAGCACCAGCCCCGAGACGCCAACCACGAGAAGAACATGAAAGCTGCGCATCGAAGGCCAAGCACGCGATGGCCTGATCTTCTGTCTGCTGTTCAGCCTGTATTGCGAGGCCCGACATCCACGCCATCGCGCCGGAGAGGAAACAGGGCCTGCTCCCCGGACAAACCGACCCAGCAAGGCCCGGCACATGCCGTTTGCCGAAGAAAAATGCGCCAGTTTCATCTGCCTATCGCCATATTACCGGAAGCCCGTCGTTCTTTCTAAGGCACTTTTTCGCCCCATTGAACGATGCGAAGTCGGGTATTCGCAATATGGTAACCAATTCTCCGGGGCGGATCGCCAGAGTCTCAGGGGGCGCGCAAAACGCTTCCCGTTTGGCGCAAACACGCAACACATGGCGGAAATGAGGCCCAAACCCGCCTTATCCATGCCCCGGCAGCACGGTTTGCCCTGCCCCCGCCCGCAGCTTTCCTGTAAGCGAAAACCCGGAAGGCTGGAGAACCATTATGAAAGTGCTTGTCGGGCTGGTGGCGGCTGTCGCCATATGCGTGGCTTTGTTTCTGGCGCGCACGCTGCTTGCACCTGTGGTGTTCGGCCTGTTCACCATCGCCATTGTGTGGCCCCTGCAACGCACCCTGCAGGCCCGCCTGCCCGGCATGGTCGCCACGCTGATAACGGTCGTCATCGCCCTGTTCGTGGTCGGCGGCGTCACATCCGTCATCATCTGGGGGCTGGGGCGCGTGGGCCAGTGGGTGTTCGCCAATGCCGCCCTCTTCCAGGCGCTGTACGATCAGGCCGGAGAATGGCTGGAAGGGCACGGCTTCGTTCTGGCCTCGCTCATCACCGATCATGTCGATGTGCGCTGGCTGCTGCGGCTCTTTCAGGATCTGTCCGTCCGCCTTCAGGGGCTGGCGAGCTTCCTCGTCTTCACCTTTGTCTATGTGCTTCTGGGACTGCTGGAGGTAGAGATCGTCGCCAGCCAGTTGCGTCGCCTGCGCGACAGTGGCGGGCCGCGGGCGGATCTCGGACGCTTTCTACTCTCGGCCACAAATGATCTGGCCCGCAAGCTGCAGAAATACATGCTGGTGCGCACGCTCATGAGCATCGGCACCGGCTTCATTGTGTGGATTTTCACCCTCACGGCCGGGCTGGAACTGGCGCTGGCCTGGGGCGCGCTGGCCTTTGCGCTGAACTATATTCCCTTCATCGGCCCCTTCGTGGCCACGCTGCTGCCCACCCTGTTCGCGCTGGTGCAGCTCGGCTCGTGGGAAATGGCGCTGTTCGTCTTTATCAGCCTCAACATCATCCAGTTTCTTTCCGGCAGCTATATCGAACCGCGCATTGCCGGGGCCACGCTGTCGGTCTCGCCCTTTCTGGTGCTGTTCTCGGTGTTCTTCTTCGGCTTTCTGTGGGGTATCGCCGGGGCCTTCATCGGTGTGCCGATCCTGATTGGCATCCTCACCTTCTGCGCCCACAGCTCCAACAGCCGTTATCTGGCCGAGTTGTTCTCCGGCCGCATGGCCAGCGCGGGGGAAACGGCCATTAAAAAGAGCTGAGGGCGCGCACCTCAGCCTGTCTCGTCCAGAAACGCTTTCAGCGCCGCGTTGAAGGCTTCGGCCTGCTCCACATTGGAGAGGTGCGCGGCCTGAAGCTCCACATGCTGCGCGCCGGAAATGGTTTGCGCCAGCCAGCGCCCCCTTTCCGGTGGCGTTGATGTGTCCTCATCACCCGTGATGACCAGCACCGGCGCGCGGATCAGCCTCACCACAGGGCGCAGATCCATATCGCGCAGGGCGGCGCACATGCCCGCATAACCTTCGGTCCGAGTGGCGCAGAACAGGGTGTGGATGCGTGACACCACCATGGGTGCGCAGAGGGGAAAACCGGGTGTGAACCAGCGTGCCATCACTCCATCCTCCAGTGCAGTGGGGCCCTGCGCCTGCATGGTGGCGATGCGATCCGTCCAGTTTTCCGGCGGCCCTAGCCAGGCCGATGTATTGGCCAGCACCAGCCGCCGCACGCGATGTGGCGCGAACACGCCCATCCATTGCGCCAGCACACCCCCCATGGAAAGGCCGCACAGGTCCGCCTGTTCAATCTTCAGCACATCCAGAAGGGTGAGAAGATCGCGCCCCAACCTGTCCATGCCATAGGCCCCGGCAGGCGCATCAGAAGCGCCATGTCCACGGGCATCCGGGCGCAGAATACGGAAATTGTCGGCCAGCGCCTCCACCTGCGGGGCCCACATCCGGCCGTCCACGCCCAACGCATGCAGCAGTACCAGAACCGGCGCATCGGCCGGGCCATCCATGCGCCAGCCAATCCGGCAGCCATCATCCATGGTGGTGTACTGAAGGGCGGAAGACTGGGCATTCATGATCGGCCTCCTGATCCCATCCACCCCCCATCATGCCATGGCGCACCACAAGCGCCAGAGCCCGGACCCGTCGCCCCCCACCAAAAGCAAAAGGCGGGCCTTGTGCCCGCCCTTCGGTTTTCGACGGCTTACACGCCCAGACGGGCCGCGTGCCAGAGCAGATGATCATCCATGAAGGTGGAGATGAAATTGTAGGAATGGTCATAGCCGGGGCGCATACGCAGCTCCAGCTCGATCCCCGTGCCCGCACAGGCCTCCACCAGATGCTGCGGCATCAGGCCAGTCTTGAGGAAGGGATCGGCATTGCCCTGATCCACCAAAATGGCCGGCACCTGCGCCCCGTCCTCAATCAGCAGGCAGGCGTCATATGCCCGCCATGCCGCCTCATCGGTCCCGAGATATTTCTCGAAAGCCGGGCGCGACCAGTCCGCCACGGAGGGCTTCACAATCGGTGCGAAGGCCGAAACCGAGCAGAAGCGATCCGGGTTCTTCAGGGCGATGGTGAGCGCGCCATGTCCGCCCATGGAATGGCCGAAAATGCCCTGCCGCTCCATATCCGCCGGGAAATGCGCGGCGATGATCTCCGGCAGTTCCTGCGTGACATAGCTGTACATGCGGTAGTTTTCGGCGAAGGGCGTCTGCGTGGCGTCCAGATAGAAACCCGCACCGGAGCCGAACTGCCAGTTGTCAGTCTCATCCGGCACGCCATCGCCGCGCGGAGAGGTATCCGGCAGCACGATGATGATGCCGAGTTCGGACGCCAGCCGGCGATATTCACCCTTGTCCATGCAATTGGCATGGCTGCAGGTGAGGCCAGAGAGATACCACAGCACCGGCAGCTGTGCCCCCGTTTCATGCGGGGGCACATAGACGGCGAAGGTCATGGGGGTTTTCGTCTCCCGCGACAGGTGACGATAAACCCCCTGAATGCCGCCATGCGCCAGCGAGGTGGAAATGGTTTCCAGCTTCGTGGAAGCGTTGTTCATCTCGACCTCAGAACATCACGACAGAGCGGATGGACTTGCCTTCATGCATCAGGTCGAAGGCGGTGTTGATCTCGTCCAGTGGCATGGTGTGGGTGATGAGATCATCAATGTTGATCTTGCCCTCCATGTACCAATCCACGATCTTCGGCACATCGGTGCGCCCGCGCGCGCCGCCGAAGGCCGAGCCTTTCCACACCCGCCCGGTGACGAGCTGGAACGGACGGGTCGCAATCTCGGCACCCGCCGGCGCCACGCCGATAACAACCGAGGTGCCCCAGCCGCGATGGCAGCATTCCAGCGCCTGACGCATCACATCCACATTGCCGGTGCAGTCGAAGGAGAAATCCGCCCCGCCATCGGTGGCGTCGAGAATGGCGGCCACAACCTTGTCCGCGCCCACCTCTTTGGGGTTGATGAAGTCGGTCATGCCGAACTTCTTCGCGATCTCGACCTTGGAGGGGTTGATGTCCACGCCGATGATCTTGTCCGCACCCACCATGCGGGCCGCCTGAATGACATTGAGGCCGATACCGCCGAGGCCGAACACCACCACATTCGCGCCCGGCCACACCTTGGCGGTGTAGATGACTGCGCCCACGCCCGTGGTGACGCCGCAGCCGATATAGCAGATCTTGTCGAAGGGCGCGTCCTCACGCACCTTCGCCAGTGCAATCTCCGGTAGAACGGTGAAGTTGGAGAAGGTGGAGCAGCCCATATAATGGAACACCTCGCCACCATCGCAGGAGAAGCGGGAAGTGCCATCCGGCATCAGGCCCTGGCCCTGAGTGGAGCGGATGGAGGTGCACAGGTTCGAGCGCTGCGACAGGCAGGTTTTGCACTGGCGGCATTCCGGCGTGTAAAGCGGAATCACATGGTCGCCCGGCTTCAGCGTTGTGACGCCCGCGCCCACTTCACGCACGATGCCCGCGCCCTCATGGCCGAGAATGGCGGGGAACTTGCCTTCCGAATCCAGCCCCGAAAGGGTGTAGGCATCGGTGTGGCACACACCGGTGGCCATGACTTCCACCAGCACTTCGCCGGCCTTGGGGCCGCCGATTTCCACGGTTTCGATGGTGAGGGGCTTGTTGGCCTCCCAGGCGACTGCGGCGCGAGACTTCATGGCCGGTGTCCTTCTTTCCGGAACGCTTATTTCAGATAGGTGCGGATGATGCGCATGATCTGGTCAATCTCCCCGTGCACATCGGGCGAGGAGATGATCGGTTCGGCTGCTTGCGGATCGCGCGCAGGGCAGCCGGTTTGCGCGAAGGTTTCACGCAGGTGACTTTCAAGAACCTCCGCCATCAGCCCGTTGGTGGCCCCGCGCAGGGCCGCAAGCTGCTGCAGCAGGGCCCCGCATTCGGTACCGGCCTCCACGGCGCGCTCCAATGCGGCCGCCTGCCCGCGAATGCGTGAGAGGCGGGTGATGACCCGTTTCTTTTCCTCAGGGCTATGGGGCATCAGACCAGCCGGCTCACATACTGGGGGAGAGTATATTGACGTCAGTGCTATATACTGGCGGGGAGTATGGCAAGGAAAATCTCACACCACCATCCTTCCAACTCATACGTCAGCGGTTCCGCTACCCGCCTCACACTTTTGCGAGAATGACGTGTGCGGCATGACTTGCGCGGCATGACTTGCGCGAGAACTGTGCCCACGCCATCTGCCTGCGAAATGACGCAAACACAGATAGAATATAGGTAAGACAAGCGGAAACACGGATAGAGGCCCGCCTCCTCATCACAAGCCGTGCGCCCGCTCGCCAACGCTCTCATTACGGGATAAAAAAAGTTTGCTCGTTAGGGTTGAACCTGCCCCAACGTCGTGCTTCACGATTTGTCCACGAAATTGATGAAAGCTGAGCACACTGGATTCTGATCTTGTGAAGAAAGTGATCGCCGTGAAACCCCTCGTGCTTCTTTCCGGGTGTCTGGCTCTTGGTGCCGCCGGCGTCGCTTTTGCCTTCGCCCCCGGCCTGACGGAGAAGACGCCCTCCCAGGCTCAACTGGTGAAGGCCGCCCTTTCCGCTCCGGATGTGGTGCACAAGGCCCATGAGACCTTCCGGCAGGAAGAGCTGAAGGCACTGCCTGAAACGCCCTCTTCCATCGCCGCCCGCAAGGCGACCGAAACCGCACTCATCTCCGTGATGGAAGAGCGCGAGGCTATGCGCGCCGCTGAAGATACCGTGCGCACCGCCACGGTGGAAAGCGTGGCCGGGAAACGTCAGGTCTCCTACCGCACATTCCATGTGGACCAGCCCTATATCGCCCTCACCTTCGATGACGGCCCCAACCCGGACACCACCCCTCGCCTGCTGGACATGCTGAAGGAACGTGGCGTGAAGGCCACCTTCTTCGTGCTCGGCACGCGCGCGGCCAAATATCCTGAGTTGCTGCGCCGCATGGTGGAAGAGGGGCATGAGATCGGCAATCACAGCTGGAGCCACCCCCAGCTCACGCGCATCAGCACCGATGCGGCGGACAAACAGATTGCCGATACCTCGCAGGCCATCTTCGACGCCACCGGCCAGCGTCCAGTCTATCTGCGCCCGCCCTATGGGGCCATGCGTGGCACTCTGCAGAACCACATCCACCAGAAGTTCGACATGAGCTTCCTGTACTGGACGATCGACCCGCTGGACTGGAAACATCGGGACTCGAAGGTGGTTTACGAGAACATCATCTCGCAGGCCAAACCCGGCGCGATTGTGCTGATGCATGATATTCACGCCACCACAGTGGACGCCATGCCTCAGGTGCTGGATACGCTGATCGCGAAGGGTTACCGGTTCGGCACCATCACCCAGATGGTGGCGCTGGATCAGCCCGGAAAACCCGCTGCCCGCCATGTGGCCAATGCCCGTCCTTCGGCTTCTCCTGAAACCACGGGCAGCATTTCCACGCCCCGCGCTGCGGCGCCACGCCCCACGCCGGCCCCCAAACGTGCGGCAGCTCCGGCACCGACCTACGCCCCCATGCCCGCCAGCGCTTCCGTACCGGGCCAGAACCGGGTCACCACGGCTTCATCCGTGCCACGCCCCGCACCCGCCACAGGCTATGCCCAGCCGGCAAGCGGACTGTACTGAACCAGCGAGAGGGGGCTCCAGACCGGGCTTCTTCTTTTTTGCCGTATCATCATGCTCCTGATCCGACATGCCACTGCACATGATGTCTCCCGCCTGCCTGCCATTGAGCACAGCGCCGGACAGATTTTCCGCAGCCTGCCGGATCTGGCATGGATTGCCGATGATGATGTCCAGTCCGAACAGCGACATCTTGAGCTGATCGCATTGGGGCGACAGAAGGGCCTTGCCCTCATCGCCGAAGATGATACCGGCCAGCCCGTTGCATTCCTCAATGGCGAAGTTGCAGCAGATGGCCTGCATCTGTGGCAGATGGCCGTTCATCCCACGGTCCAGAGGCGGCGCATTGGCCAGCGCCTGCTTGGACGGGCCGCCGACCATGCCGAAGCGCTCGGGCTGGATGCCCTAACCCTCACCACCTTCCGCCATGTCGCCTGGAATGCACCTTATTATCAGCGACTTGGATTTACCCTCATCGCACCCGCCGCGCTCAATGCGCGGCTGAGAGCCATATTGGAGGCAGAAGCCCGCGCTGGCCTGCCGGCCAGCCGGCGCTGCGCGATGTGCTATAAGCTGAAAAACAGGCCATGAACTTTTTCAAAACACGGCAACACAGCGCCCGGGTTCCAAGGTCACATTGACAAGCACCACAGAAGAGGCCCATCCCTGTGGCCAATTCTTCCTGCGGAGGCTGCCCAGCCGATGAAGCGCATCGCTCTTGTTCTGCTCGTCCTTTTCATCATCCTATGCGCAGCCGGCGCATATCTTTACTATGGCATGTATGCGCATCAGCTACCGCCGGGCATTGCTTCCGGCAATGGGCGCATTGAGGCGACAGAGGTGGATGTGGCCACCAAGACCGCCGGGCGCGTGCTGGATGTGCTGGCCGAGGAAGGAGATTTCGTCAGGAAGGGGCAGATTGTCGGCCAAATGGATGTGGCCGAGACGGAGGCCGCCCTGCGCGCCGCCGAGGCGCAGGCCGCACGGGCTCGCAAGGCCCGTGATGAAGCCACCCATGTGATTGAGCAGCGCAAGGGCGAACTGGATCTGGCGACAAAGGAATTGCAGCGCCAGGAAACGCTCGTCACCAAAGGCTTCGCCACCCAGCAGAAGGTGGATCAGTATCGCACCACCCGCATCACCGCCATGGCCGCACTGGCCGCCGGCGAAAGCAGCAAGGCCGCTGCCGAAGCCGCCATTCAGGCCGCCGACGCCGAGGTGGACCGCCTGAAGCGCATGGTGGACGATGGCACACTTGTGGCCCCTGTCACCGGGCGGGTCATCTATCGTCTCGCAGAACCGGGCGAAGTGCTGGCCGCTGGTGGCAAGGTGCTGACTCTGCTTGATCTTTCCAATGTCTATATGACCATCTTCCTGCCTGCTTCCGATGCCGGAAAACTGGCGCTGGGCAGCGAGGCCCGCCTGATTCTGGAGCCGCTGCCGGACCGCGCCGTGCCGGCCAGTGTGTCCTTCGTTTCCGCCCGCGCGCAGTTCACCCCCAAACAGGTGGAAACCCAGAATGAGCGCGACCGCATGATGTTCCGCGTGAAGCTGCGCGTGCCGCAGATTCTGGTGGATCGCTATCTGGAGCATGTGAAAACCGGCGTCACCGGCGTGGGTTATGTGCGGCTGGACCCGAATGTGCAGTGGCCGTCCTGGCTCCAGTCCGATCTGGTGGAACAGGCCAAGACCGGCGACAAGCCGGGCGAGCCCGCTCCTGCCAGCGGGGATATGAAGCAGGATCGAGAGGTCGTGCAGTGACACAATCCTCCGGCCCGATGGCGGAGCCTGCGCTGCGCCTTTCCGGCATCCATCACCGCTATGGCGCTGAGCAGGCGGTGAGGGAGGTGGATCTGACCATAGCGCGCGGTGCTTCCGTGGCTCTGGTCGGGCCGGATGGCGTCGGCAAATCCACCCTTCTGGGGCTGATCTGCGGGGCCAAACGCATTCAGGGCGGGATGGTTGAGGTGCTGGGGGCCGACATGGCCCTGCGGCATGCGCGCGAAAGCGTGCAGCCGCGCATTGCCTTCATGCCGCAGGGGCTGGGGCGCAATCTCTACCCCAATCTCACCGTGGCCGAGAATATCGCCTTCTTCGCCCGCTTATTCGGTGAAAATGCTGATGCTGGCGGCGCGCGCGTCGCCCCGCTGCTGGAGGCCACCGGCCTCACCCCCTTCACCGACCGGCTGATGCGCAAGCTCTCCGGCGGCATGAAGCAGAAGCTGGGCCTGTGCTGCGCGCTGGTGCATGATCCAGACCTGCTGGTGCTGGATGAACCCACCACCGGCGTGGACCCGCTCTCGCGGCGGCAGTTTTGGGAATTCATTGACGCCATCCGGGCCGAACGACCCGGCCTCACCCTGCTTGTGGCCACATCGGATATGGATGAAGCCTCCCGTTTCGACCGGGTGGTGATGATGGATGACGGGGCCATTCTGGCCGATGGCACCCCCGCCCAGTTGTTGCAGAAAACGGGCGAGGCCAATCTGGAGCGCGCCTTCATCGCCCTGCTGCCGGAAGACCGGCGCGGCGATACCAGCACCAATGTCAAAAGCGCCCCCATTCCCGCCGATGCGCCCATCGCCATCGCCTCTCGCGAGCTCACCCGGCGGTTCGGCAGCTTCGTGGCGGTGGATCATGTGAGCTTCGATATCCGCCGTGGCGAGATTTTCGGCTTTCTCGGCTCCAATGGCTGCGGCAAATCCACCACCATGAAGATGCTCACCGGCCTGCTGCCGGCGAGCGAGGGCGAAGCACTGCTGTTCGGCGTGCCGGTGAACCCGAAGGATATCGAGACACGCCGGCGCGTGGGCTATATGTCCCAGGCCTTCTCGCTCTATGGCGAGCTCACCGTACGGCAGAATCTGGAGCTGCACGCCCAGCTCTTCAATCTGGAAGAGGCCGACGCGAAAGCCCGCATCGACGAGCTCCAGCGTGATTTCGATCTCTCCGCCCATATGGACGCGCTTTCAGACGGGCTGCCGCTGGGTGTGCGCCAGCGCCTGTCTCTGGCGGTCGCCATTCTGCACCGGCCGGAAGTGCTCATTCTGGATGAGCCCACCTCCGGCGTGGACCCGGTGGCGCGCGACAATTTCTGGGATCATCTCCAGCGCCTCTCGCGCGAGGAGCTGGTCACCATCTTCGTCTCCACCCATTTCATGGCCGAGGCCGAGCGGTGTGATCGCATCTCCTTCATGCATGCCGGCAAGGTCATCGCCACCGGCACGCCGGATGAGTTGAAGCAGGCGCAGAATGCGCCCTCGCTGGAAGCGGCCTTCATCTCCTATATGGAGATGGGCGGGCGCGCGGCTGAAACCCACGCCAGGCCGCCCGCACCTGCTGACCATAGCACCCGCAGGCAAGGCGCCTTCTCCCTCACACGGCTGGGGGCCTATGCCTGGCGCGAGACGCTGGAACTGCAACGCGACCCGGTACGCCTGGCCTTCGCGCTGCTGGGTACGGCGCTGCTGATGATCATTTTCGGCTATGGCATCACGCTGGATGTGGACAAGGTGCGCTTCACCGTGCTGGACCGCGACCAGACGCCGGAAAGCCGCGCCTATATCGACGAATTCGCCCATTCCCCCTATTTCGTCCTGCGCCCGCCCGCCACCAGCCCACAGGAGCTGGAACGCCGACTACAATCCAACGATATCGCCTTTTCCATCGAACTTCCGCCGGATTTCGGGGCGGATCTGCGCTCGGGCCGGCCTACGGAAATACTGGTGACGCTGGATGGCGCGATGCCGTTCCGCGCCGAGACAATCAAGGGCTATGTGCAGGCCATCCATCTCCTGTTTCTGGAAAAGGCGGCGCAATCCGCCGGGCAGGATGTGACGACTCTGGCCACGCTGGAAACGCGCTATCGCTATAACCAGTCCTTCGAGAGCATTGCGGCCATGGTGCCGGCGGTGATCGGCCTGTTGCTGATCTTCATTCCCGCCATTCTCACCGCCCTTGGCGTGGTGACGGAGAAGGAACTCGGCTCCATCACCAATCTTTATGTCACGCCCGTCACCAAGCTGGAGTTTCTGCTGGGCAAGCAGGCCCCCTATGTGGCGGTAGCGCTGTTCAATTTCGTGGTGATGGTGCTGATGGCACTGTTCCTGTTCGGTGTGCCGCTGAAAGGCTCGCTGCTGGGGCTGACGCTGGGCGCGATCGCCTATGTGCTCTCCACCACCGCCATCGGGCTGGTGGCCTCCACTCTCACCAATACGCAGGTCGCCGCCCTTTTCGGCACCGCCATTGGCACCATGATGCCGGCCACGCAGTTTTCCGGCCTGCTGCAACCGGTGGCGACCCTCACCGGTGCAGGCTGGGTGGTAGGCACCTTCTTTCCAACCACCTATTTCATGCGCATCAGCGTGGGGGCCTTCACCAAGGGGCTCTCCTTCACTGAGCTTTTGCCTTTCATTCTTTCCACGGCGGCATTCTGGCCGGCCCTGTTGCTTGTCGCGCATCTCATCCTGCGCAAACAGGAGACGTGAGATGGCTTTTCCTTCCACCCCTCCTTCTGCCGTTCCCCCTCCTGTAACACCGCAGCCCCGCAGCGGGCTGGCGGCCAGCCTTGGCAATATCCGCCATCTTCTGGTGAAAGAAATCATCAGCCTGTGGCGGGACAGGGCGCTGCTGATCCTCGTCATCTACGCCTTTTCGGCCGCCATCTATATCCAGGCTAATGGCATGACGCATGATCTCAACCGCGCCACTATCGGCGTCGTGGATGAGGACAATTCGCCCCTCTCCCAGGCCATTCAGGATGCCCTGCTGCCGCCGCGCTTCCAGCCGCCTGTCGCCCTGACACCTGCCGAGGCCGACAGTGAAATGGATGCAGCGCGCTACACCTTCGTGCTGAACTTCCCGCCCGATTTTCAATCTGATGTGCTGGCAGGTCGCGCACCCAAGGTCCAGCTTCTCATCGACGCCACGGCCCTGATGCAGGCCGGTATCGGGGCTGCGGATCTGGCCGCCATCTTCCAGCAGGAGGTGCAGACCTTTGTGGCCCGCACGGGTCGCAATGTGTCCACGCCGGCGGAGCTGCAGATCCGCGCCGCTTTCAATCAGGGGCTGGAATCCTCCTGGTTCACGGGCACGATGGGGCTCATCTCCAACATCACCATGCTGTCGGTCCTGCTGGCCGGCGCCGCACTCATTCGCGAGCGCGAGCACGGCACGCTGGAGCATCTTCTGGTGCTGCCAGTGCGCCCCTCGCAGATCATGCTGGCGAAAATCTTCGCCAATGGGGCCTTCATTTTGGCCTGCACCGTCTTCGCCGTTCTGGTGATCTTGCAACTCATCATGAAGATGCAGATTTCCGGCTCAGTGTTGCTGTTCATGGCCGGCACCGCGCTTTATCTGTTCTTCACGGCCTCGCTCGGCATCTTTCTGGGCACGCTGGCGGGGTCCATGCCGCAGTTCGGGCTGCTCTTCTTCCTCATCGTGCTACCCATGAACATGCTCTCCGGTGGGTTCACGCCTCTGGAAAGCATGCCGCAATGGCTGCAGATGACGATGCAGGTTTCACCCTCCACCCAGTTCGTGTCCTTCGCACAGGCCATTCTCTATCGCGGGGCGGGGCTGGATATTGTCTGGCCGCGCTTTCTGGCGACCTTTGCTGTGGGCATGGTGTTCTATGGCATCGCGCTGGCGCGTTTCCGCTCCTTCCTCGCCTCGCAGCAATAAGGCACGAAGAGCGCTGTCACATCACTGAACCACCCATCTCATGTCCCGGGAGATTTTACACCAGCCTGAAAGACTGAAGGCCCGATATGATGTCGATCAATCTGACGGAAGTGTTCACCCATGGGCTGGGCGTTGCAATCAGCCCGCTTGTGATCATTGCTCTGGTCATGATCCTGCTCTCTCCGCGTGCAAAAGAGAAAGGAATAGCCTTTCTTTTGGGATGGCTGTTCGGTCTGGGTGCGCTCGGCGGCATCATCTTCATGATTGGCGGCTTCAGCAGTATGGGCCATAGGCCCGGGATTCATGGCGCGCTATCCCTCATTTTCGGCCTGCTGCTGTTCGCGCTGGCGCTGCGCAGCTGGAAACACCGCAAGGCCACCCAAAAGAAATCCAGATGGCTCACTGCGGCTGACAGCTTCACGCCCCTTCAGGCGGGAGCGGCCGGGCTTTTCTTCGCAGCCATCTATCCAAAAAACCTGATCCTGACAGCTGCCATGGCCTCGGAACTGGCTGCGACAGAAAACGCGTCACATCTTGGGGATTACGGCCTGTTCATCGTGATTGCCAGCCTCACCATTGCCAGCCCCGTGCTGCTTTATCTCGTCGCCGGCAAAGCTATTCAGCCCCGTCTCGACCGCAGCAAGGATTGGCTGGTGCTGCACAGCCGCGAAATTCTGATCGTGCTGCTGTGCTTTTTTGGCGTCAAGCTCTCCATCCGCGGGCTTTTTCTGCTCACCGGCGGCGGGTGAGGCTCAGATATAGTCCACAAAGGACGTAAACTCTTCCTGCGAGAGATCGCGCATCTGAGCGAGAGTGTATTTGTCGAGCACCGTGCCGATAGCATCACGCACGCGCACCATCAGCAGGCGCACCTCGCACCGGCTCACATCACAATCCTCGCACGGCTCATAGGCATTGCGGCTGGCACAGGGGAAAGGCGCAAGCGGACCATCCAGCGCGCGGATCATATCGCCGACGATGATCTCTTCCGGTGGGCGCGCCAACCTGTAGCCGCCCAGCTTGCCCTTTTTGCTGACCAGAAAGCCGGCATTACGCAATTCGCCCAGAATCACATCCAGAAACTTTTTCGGAATCTGGTTGGTCTCGGCAATATCCGCCACCTGCGTGGAGGCCCCCGCCGGCAGGCGCGCCAGATGCACGACGGCCTTGAGGCCGTATTTGCCCTTCTTTGTCAGCATTCAGAACCCCTTTAGAAAGGGCTTATGGGGGCCAGCATCACACTCGTCAACTCAGGGGGCGTGAGCCACCCTCTCCGGCGGCGTCATCCTTCAGTTCATGGCGCACCATCAGCGGAGCCTGCGCCATGACGAACACCACGGTGAGCGGCAGGAAACCGAAGGATTTGAAGGTCACCCAGGTGTCCGTGGAAAAATTGCGCCACACCAGCTCATTCACCACCGCCATGACGAGGAAGAACAGCCCCCAGCGCAAGGTGAGAATGCGCCAGCCCTCATCCGTCAGCCGCACCATATCGTCAAACACATAGGGCAGCAGCGGACGGCGCACCGCCAGCCCGCCCAGAAGCACCACGCCGAACAGCGCATAGATGATGGTGGACTTGATCTTGATGAAGTGATCATCCTGCAACCACAGGGTCAGCCCGCCAAAAATCACCACCAAAAAGGCCGAGACCAGCGGCATCACGGCGATGCGGCGAGCCAGCACCCACATCATGCCCAGCGCCACAAGGGTGGCCACCATGAAGACACCGGTGGCGATGAAAATGCCGGCATAGCTATTGGTGAGGAAGAAGATCCCCAGCGGCCCCAGCTCCAGCCCCATCTTGAGAAGCGGGCTCATATGCCGGCGCGTGGCAGAGGCGGCGCCGGGCGAAGTCACGGGGTCAGGCGCAGAGTCAGCCATGAGAGCGGCCACCAGTCAGATCACGCATGGAGAGAAGATCCTTCGTCATGTGCCTTCATCTGGACCGCGCAGCGGACCGGATCAAGGGCTGGATGCGAAAAGCCCTCAAAAGACAGGCTTTCCAGACTCAATAGATACAGGCTGCGACCTGCGGCCCTTCTTTCGGCACCCTTGCCTGAAGGCGGGCTGCCAAACGGCGCACGCCCGGAGAAGGCGCACCGGCGTGACGGCCCTGCGGATTGGGCAGCATCACCGCCAGCAGGGCGGCCTCGCGGGCGGAGAGTTTCGGGGGCGGCACACCAAAGGCCGCCTGGGCGCCCGCCGCCACACCAAACTGCCCATCTGGCCCCCATTCGGCGATATTGAGATAGATCTCCAGAATCCGCCGCTTGCTCATCACCAGATCGACCCATACGGCCAACGGCATTTCAAACAGCTTGCGCAGGATTTCCGGCTTCTGCCACAGGAACAGGTTTTTCACCACCTGCATGGTGATGGTGGAGGTGCCGCGCAGATCATTCAGCCCTTGCGCCCGCGAGATCATCCGCCCCATCTCGGCGAGGTCGATACCACCATGCTGACAGAAGCCTGCATCCTCAGAGGCGATGACTGTGCGGACCAGCACCGGTGAGATGTCTTCGATCGGGGTCCACTGCCGCTCAACGGGCTGGGCTGTCACCCAACGGGCCAGCATGAGGGTGGAGACCGGGTTCACCCAGTTATAGAAAATGGCCAGCACCATCGGCACCAGATAAAGAAGCGCGACAATCTGGAGCAGCAGGCGCAACATCAGCCCTCCCTTTTCATCCGGTTGGGCAGGGTAAAGCCATCTGCCTTCTGTGGCGAGGGCAGAACGAGGCTGTTCCCACCGTCCGTACCCGTGAGGTCGGCTTGCGGCACAGGCATGAATATCTCCAACAAGAAACCACCGGTATATGGCCGTCTCTTGTCCATCTGCTGGCAGATGCTATGGGCAATCCTTCCGCAGATGTGTAGGTACAAGCAGGAGCATGCCGGATCACGGTCATGTCCCTGACAGCTTTTTATCTATAGCCCACTCTTTGCCGACCCTCGCGTCTCTGTTTGATGAGGCTGTTCGTGACCCACTCCATCAGCACCCGTTTGGAAGCCGCCGCCACCGCAACCGAGGCGCGCCTCGTCGCTGCGCTGAAGGAGGCCCCCTTGCCCGGTGAGATTTTGAGGCCGGAGCGACTGATGGCCGCCATGCGCCATGGTGCGCTGGCGGGTGGAAAAAGGCTACGGCCCTTTCTGGTGCTGGAAAGCGCGGCCCTGTTCGGCCTGTCCCGGCAACAGGCGCTGACGGCGGCCGCGGCGGTGGAGTGCGTGCATTGCTACTCGCTGGTGCATGATGATCTGCCCGCCATGGACAATGATGATCTGCGCCGCGGCCAGCCCACCGTGCACCGCGCCTATGATGAGGCCACCGCCATTCTGGCCGGTGACGGCCTGCTGACCCTCGCCTTCGATCTGATGTGCGATGACGACACCCATCCGGATCCCAAAGTGCGCCTTGCGCTCACGCGCGGTCTGGCACGGGCCTCCGGCGTGGGTGGCATGGTGGGCGGGCAGATGCTGGATCTGGCGGCGGAAGGCCGTTTTTCCGGCCCGGATGGCACGGCAGGCCGGCACCTTGCCCTTTCTGCCGATGAGATCATCACCCTCCAAAGCATGAAAACAGGGGCCCTGCTGGCTTTTTCCGTCGAGGCAGGAGGCCTTCTGGGGCAGGCGGATGCGCCCGCGCGCGCCGCCCTCTCCAGCTATGGCCGGGCGCTGGGCGCGGCCTTCCAGATCGCCGATGACATTCTGGATGTGGAAGGTTCCGCCGAGGCCATGGGCAAGAAGGTGGGCAAGGATGCGGCAGCCGGCAAGGGTACGCTGGTGTCCACGCTGGGCATGGATGGCGCGCGGGCGCGCCTTGCCGCTCTCGTCGATGAGGCCCAACAGGCCCTCTCCCCCTTCGGAGCACGGGCTGCAACACTGATCGAAGCCGCCCATTTCGTAGCCGCCCGCCAGAACTGACCCGGAACGGATTCTGGCAGATGCCATGTCAAAACCCAGAAGCCACGCCCGTTTGCGGAAGCTTTTTCCTGTGCTCTCCACACCCTGCCCGTCTGCCCCATGGCCCTGTGCCCCCTGCCTGGGCAATATGCTATGGTGCAGGGCTTCGCGCGCTGGAGACCTGTATGTTCCAGCCGCGTTCATCATAGTCCATGGCGGGCCGGCGCATTGAGCCGGCATTGGCCTGAGGGAGATTCACCCGGAATGTACCGCGCCACCACCCGGCAGATTCAGGTGACTGTCACGCCCCGCTACATGGCCGAGCGCTCCGAGCCCGACCGCAGCCGCTATTTCTGGGCCTATACGATCGAACTGGCCAATCTTGGCCCACAAACCGTGCAATTGAAGACCCGCCACTGGGTCATCACCGATGCTCTGGGCCGTACCGAAGAGGTGCATGGCGCGGGCGTGGTGGGAGAAGAGCCCGTGCTCCCCCCCGGCGGACGCTTCGAATATACCAGCGGCGTGCCCCTTTCCACACAGACAGGCATCATGCAGGGCAGCTATGACATGATCTGCGAAGGGGGCGAGCGCTTCAGTGTGGAGGTGCCCGCTTTCTCGCTGGATCTGCCGGATGCCCGGCGCGTTCTGAACTGAAGCCACTGCATATGCACCTGCATTCCGCGCATCTTCCCGAGGTCGAGACGCGTACCGTCTCCATTCTCGATATTCGACCGGTGGTGGCCATTCTCGGCATTCTGCTGTCCGTTCTGGGGGCCAGCATGCTGATCCCCGCAGCCGTTGATTATGCCTACCAGTCGGGCGGACACTGGGCCTTTATCGGCTCTTCCGCCATCACCGTCTTTGTCGGCGTGCTGATGTGGATGACGGGGCGTTCCGTTGAGATCCGCAAGTTCGATCTGCGACAGGCCTTTCTGCTCACCGGCAGCGTTTGGGTGGTGCTCACTCTTTTTGCCGCCCAGCCCTTCATCTGGGGTGGGGCGCATCTGTCCTTCACCGATGCGGTGTTTGAGAGCATGTCCGGCCTCACGGCCACCGGTTCCAGTGTCATGTCGGGCCTGGATGCCCAGCCACGCGGCATTCTGCTGTGGCGGGTGATGCTGCACTGGTTTGGCGGCATCGGCATTATCGCCATTGCCATCGCCATTCTGCCCATGCTGGCCATCGGTGGCATGCAGCTCTTCCGGACAGAGTCATCCGACCAGTCTGAAAAACTCATGCCGCGCACCGGCTCCATCGCCAAGGGGCTGCTGATCGCCTATGCTCTGCTCACCGTGCTGTGCATTATGAGTTTCGCCATGGCCGGCATGGGCACCTTTGATGCCGTGACCCTCGCCATGTCAACCGTCTCCAGCGGTGGCTTTGCCAATTCCGATTATTCGCTGATGGTGTTTGACGAGCCGCGCGTGGAATATGTCGCCATCGTCTTCATGCTGCTGGCGGCCCAGCCCTTCACCCTTTATGTGCGCGCGCTGAATGGCGATGTGCGCCGGCTGTTCCTCAATCCCGAGGTGCGGGTCTTCTTCATCATTGTCGCGCTGTTTACGGCGCTTTCCTTCGCCCAGCAGGTATTGCAGGGCGTGGCCCATGGCGAAAAGGCCTTCCGGGGTGCGCTGTTCACGGTGTCCTCGGTGCTCTCCACTACCGGCTTCATGGCGGTGGATTACACCAACTGGGGCGCGGCCTCTGACGCCATTTTCTTTGTGCTGCTGTTTTTCGGGGGCTGCACCGGCTCCACCTCCGGCGGTCTCAAGGCCATGCGTGTCGCCATCACCGCCAAGGCCATCCGCCAGCATCTCAAGCGCATCTGCTTCCGGCGCGGTGTGTTTCCGCTGCGCTATGGCGGCGCAACCATGGATGACAGCGTCGTCACCTCGGTTCTCAATTTCGTCTTTCTCTATCTGTTCACCTTCGTGGTCGCGGCCCTCATCCTCAATATGATGGGGCTGGATCCGATGACCGCCGCCAGCGCCTCCATTGCCAGCCTGTCCAATGTCGGCCCGGCTCTTGGCCCTGTGGTGGGGCCCTCCAGCAATTATGCCAATTTGCCGGACCCTGCCATCTGGGTTCTCACCCTGACCATGATGCTGGGTCGGCTGGAGATTCTCACCGCTCTCGTGCTGCTGCAGGCCCGCTTCTGGTCCCGCTGATCTCTGGCCTGTGCGGGGCGATGGGTTTCAGAAATGCGCGAGATAACCGCCATCCACCGCCAGCACATGCCCGGTGATGTAGGAGGCCGCCGGCGAGGCGAGAAAGACCGCCGCGCCGGCTACTTCCTCTGGCCGGCCCCAGCGCCCCAGTGACGTGCGCCGGGAGAGCCAGTCCCCAATCTCCCGGTCATCCGCCCATGGCAGGTTCGGCTCGGTGAGGAAATAGCCCGGCGCGATGGCGTTCACCGTGATGCCATGTGGCCCCAGATCCGCCGCCAGTGCGCGCGTGAAGGCGGTGAGCGCCCCTTTCGCAGTGGTATAGGCGGTATCTCCGCCCCGTGAGATCAACCCTGCGATGGAAGCGATATTGATGATGCGCCCCTCACCGCCCCGCGCCACCATGGCCCGCGCCACAAGCCGGGTGAGGTGAATAGGGGCCAGCAGATCCTCATCCACCAGCTTGCGGAAATCTGCCATCTCCATATCCAGCAAGGCCCGCCTGTCGCGCGCGCCGGCATTGTTCACGAGAATATGGATGGGTGGCGCAGCCGCCAGATGCGCCTCAACCGCCTCGACATCAAACACATCCAGAACGCAGGGGCTGGCCGCCCCGCCCTCCGCCTTCAAAACCTCCACCGCACGCGCCGCGCGGGCCGTATCACGCCCATTTACCAGCACATGCGCCCCGGCCTGCGCCAAACCCCGGGCCATCTCGAAACCCAAGCCGGAAACCGAGCCGGTCACCAGCGCCGTGCGACCGGTAAGGGAAAAAGGCAGAAAGGATGCAACAGGGTTCACGAGTCATCTCCCCCCCCCAGCCCGGAAGAACCGGCCCGGAAGAAACGGCTATTGAAGGGCCTCTGATCGGGATCAGCCCGCCAGAGCGGGCGCTTCAGAAGAGCACGCCGCCCAATGCGGCGCCCACAATGGCGAAGGAAAACAGCGTGCCATCGTGCAAGGCCAGCGCCAGCCGGCTGGGCGGGCCGGCGCGATAAATCCAGCCCGTGGCGCCCACCGTGGCGACAGACCAGCCTGCACCCACCAGAATGAGCGCGACGGTAATCGTCTCGGGCGCTCCTTCATATTGCAGGGGCACGGCTGCGGCCACCAGCACCAGCCCGCCCAGCGCCACCAGAATGGGGGAAATTTTGTCACCCAGAAAGGCCAAAGGCACAGCCGGGGCATACATGGCGGCGACATGCAGGGCGATGAAGCCGAACACCGCCGCCTCGCCAATGCCACACCCCACCAGCGCCAGCGGCGCGCCGGACATCACGGCATTCATGCCAAACCAGGCCAGAGCCCCTAGAATGGTGGGCCACACAATGGCGCTGAGCGGTGCGGTTTCCTTCGGGCGGAAGATGGGGGGCGGATCGGACGCCAGCATCACCGCCACGCCGAGAGAACAAGCATGGGCCAGCGCCGCAAGGCCCGCAGCCCCGACAAGAAAAAAGGGCGAGACCAGATCTTCGGCAACACCCGCCAGTGTCGGCCCGGCCAGCGCAGCCAGCACACCGCCGCCCAGCACTCCGGCCGTCGCCGCCGTGGGCCGTCCGCTCGCGGCAGCCGCCTCATGCCGGTAGAAAAAGGAAAAGCCCTGCGCCATGCCCAACCACAGCGCCCCCAGACAGGCCCAGCCGAACTGACGCTGGATCAGCGCCACCACCAGCAACGCCCCGCCAGCAATACCCAAAGAGGCCCCCAGCGCAAAGCCGGTGCGTCGGCCAAAGGCATCGCGCAGAAAAGAGGCGGGAAAAGAGGCCAGCGCTGCCCCCAGAAGCATGGCGGCGAAGGGCCATGTGGCCATATCCATGCTGGGCGCCAGTTGCGCCCCGGCCAGCGGCAGGGCGGCGGAGGCCACCGTCTGCGCCAACACGGCAAAGGCGAAGCCCACCGCCAGCGCCAGCGTTGAAACCGCCTTCGGCCCGTTATCATTGGCGGGTGGGTCGAATTGCGGGTCGCAAATGCAGACCAACATACCCGCCCGTGGCTCAGCCGCCGGCACCGGACGGTTCATTTCTGCGGCAGGTCATCATCGGAAAGAACGCGCACCGACGCTCCGTCCAGATCATCGAACTGGCCACTCTTCATGCTCCACAAGAAGCCCAGCAAGCCGACAAAGCCCAGAAACAGGGCCAGAGGAATGAGATAAATGAGGACGTTCACGCGACGACCTCCTTCATGGCTGTCACTTCGGAAAGAGCCTTATCCTTGCGCCCGGGCCGCGCTGCGCGCAAGGCATTGAGCGTGACAAGGATGGATGAACCGGACATGGCCAAAGCCGCCACCAGCGGGGTGACGAAACCGAACACGGCCAGCGGCACGGCGATGATATTATACAGAATGGCGAGGGCCAGATTCTGGCGCATCAGATGCGCGCCCTTGCGCGCGCCATCCACCATCACCAGAACCGGAGCGAGATGACGGCCCAGAAACACCGCATCGGCATGGGCCTGCGTCACAGCCGCGCCTGTGGCCGGTGAGAGCGAGGCCGTGGCGGCGGCCAGAGCGGGGGCATCATTCAACCCGTCACCGACCATCAGCACGCGGTGGCCCTCGGCCTTCAGGCTTTCCAGCATTTCGATCTTCTCGGCGGGCTTCAGGCTGCCGACAGCATGGTCGATGCCCAGTTCCGCCGCTACCGGGGCCACGGCCTCCGGCCTGTCACCAGAAAGCATCCAGATTGTCAGGCCGCGCGCCTTCAGCCCCTCCACCACGGCGCGCGCATCCGGCCGCAGGGCCTGCTCCAGCCCCATCACAAGGGTGCGCGTTCCACGGCGGAAAGCGATGAGAGACGCGGTTTGCGGCATATCCTCCGGTGCCCGCGCCTCACAGAAGGCAAGGCTGCCAAGGCGCAACTCCTCCCCCTGCCACATGGCGCTGACACCCGCGCCAGCGGTTTCCTTCACCTCATCCAGCGCAACACCACTCGGTGCGCTGTGCGCCACGGCGCGCGCCAGAGGATGGTGGCTGGACAGGGCCAGACGGGCGGCAAGCGCTACATCCGCCGGGTTCGCCCCCTCAGGCAGGCGCAGCGTCGGTTCCGGCAAGGTGAGCGTGCCGGTCTTGTCGAACACCACCGTATCAACCGGCGCGAGACGCTCCAGCACATCGCCGGCATTCACCAGCAAACCCGCCCGGAACATGCGCCCCATGGCGGTGACCTGCACCGTGGGCACCGCCAGCGCCAACGCGCAGGGACAAGTGATGATCAGCACCGCCACCGCAATCAGCACGGAATGATGCAGCCCCGCCCCCAGCAATAACCAGCCAATGGCCGAAAGCAGCGCGGTAAGGTGCACCATGGGCGAATAATAGCGCGAGACCCTGTCGGCCAGCCGCACATAGGCGCCCTTCTTGGCCAGCGCGCCATCCAGCAGGCGCTGCACATCATCCACCAGCGTATTCTCGCCGCCGGCCGTCACGCGCACATGCAGCGCGCCTTCGCCATTCAGACTGCCAGCATAGACGCTCTCACCCTTGTTCAGGGCGCGCGGCAGGGTCTCCCCCGTCACCAGGCTTTCATCCACACTGGATGCGCCGGAAACCACCACACCATCCGCGCCAATCCGCTCTCCCGGTGCGGCAAGAAGGATATCACCGGGCTGCAGCGCCTGCACTGGCACCAGAACCGGCGTGCCCGTAGCATCCAGCCGGTGAGCCATCTCTCCCCGCAGGGCGGCGATATTTCCGGCCAGAGCGCGGGTGCGACGACGCGCTTCATGATCGAAATAGCGGCCCGCCAGCAGGAAGAAGAGCAGCATCACTGCACTGTCAAAATAGGCGTCGGGCTGGCTCAGCGCGGTTTCCACCACACTCATGCCCAGCGCCAGCATGATACCCACGGTAATGGGTACATCCATGTTCATGCCGCCATTGCGCACGGCGCGAAAGGCGCTCTGATAGAAAGGCAGGCCCGCATAGGCCGACGCCGGCAGCGCAATGAGCGCGGAGAGCCAGTGGAAGAAATCCCGCGTTTCGGGCGTGATATCGCTGACATTGCCGGACCAGACCGAAACCGACAGCAGCATGATGTTCATGGCGGCGAAGCCCGCCACACCCAGACAGCGCAACAGCCATTTGGCATAGCGCGCCTCGCTGTCCTCCGCCCGACCGGCAAAAGGGTGGGCGCGATAGCCCAGTTGCTCCAGCCGCTCCACCACACGGGTGGCCGCGCCCTCCGCGCCCCATTCCACCGTGAGGCGGTGGGTGGTGTAGTTCAATCGCGCCCGCACCACACCGGGCAGGTCTTTCACCCCATCCTCGATCTGGGAGATGCAGGCGGCGCAATCAATCCCGTCAATAGCCAGGCTCATGCGCGAGAGGCCATCGTCATCCTGTGTCACGAAAAGGGAATAATCGACCGCTTCCGCCATGCTCTCATCCGGGTTGCCGGCATTGGCCGGCTATTCCTGTGCGCTGCGGCTGGCCAGCGCGGCTGAACCTGCCGGCACTTATGGGGCCTGATTCCGGCATTCCTCAGGCTTTATGGCCAGAAGACTCCGACAGATCACTGCGGCTTTCCGCTTGCCGCCTGATCTGTCTGCGGCAGATAGATCCGGTTGCGCGAGCGGAACATCCGTTCATCACCCCTGGTGAAATCAATCACCAGAACCCACTGGCCGGGCGCTGCCGTCACATCTGCCCGATAACGGCCATTGCCAAGAGGCTCCAGATCCAGCCGCACATCCTTTCGCGCATCGGTGGGGTGCGCCAGCCGGCCTTCCGCCACCAGCCCAGTGAGAGGCTGCCCCTCTGCATCCTTCGCATTCACCGTCACTTCACGCTCACCACTGGCCAGCGTGTCCAGATTGACCTCCACCTGCCAGTGGCGACTGCTCTGGCGGGCGGCTGCCTCCCGTTCCGCGGTGAACTCCAGACCCGCCTTGTAGGAACTGGGTGTTTCCACACCGGCAAAGGTAGAGATGGCATAATGCGCCATCACGATGTTCACGGCCACGACGATCATGAAAAAGAACAGGATGCCGGCGAGCACCATGCGCCCGGAGAGTTGCCTGCCGGACGGCATATCTGTGGAACTCTTCGCCATGAACGCATCTCCCTGTGCCCTGCCCGCGAAACAGATCCGCGAGCAGGAGCATACGGCCTTATTCCGGCTTCACCGGTCTCAGGGGCCGATGAAGTGATCCTGCACGCTGGCTTCAGCGCCGGTTGCCGCATCTCTGATCCGGAAGGTGATAGGCAAGGATGCCTTCGGGGGCAACTTCTCATGGGTGGTCACAAGGACGCGGACTTCCTGAGTCTGGTCAGGACCGACCGTCACAATGCCACCACTCTCACCAACAACCTGAAGGGTTGCCCCGGGCACACCGGTGATGGCGAGGCCGAAGGCCCGCTCCTGCCGAACCTTGTTGGTCAGCCGCAGGGTGTAGGCGTTGCGCAGGCTGCCATCCGACAGCTTCACGAACAGCGGGTTACGGTCATGAATGGCCGCCAGCCCCTCGGAAGAGCGATTGACGAGCGTGGAGAGCATGAGCCCACTGACAAACAGGATGAGCAGCGTATAGAGAATGGTCCGCGCCCGGATGATCCGCCGCACGAAGGGCTTGCCCTCGACGCGCGCCTCCAGATTGGCCTCACTGTCATACATGATGAGGTTACCGGGGCGCCCCACCTTCTCCATCACGGTATTGCAGGCATCGATGCACAAGCCGCACTGGATACAGGACAACTGCATGCCCTGGCGGATATCCACGCCCGTGGGGCACACATGCACGCACTGGCCGCAATCAATACAATCGCCCGCAGCCTGCCCGGACGCACGTGCCGCCTTAGCCTTCTTCATGGATGCGCGCGGCTCGCCACGATCATAGCAATAGGTGACGTTCAGCGCATATTCATCGGTGAGCGAAGCCTGAATACGTGGCCAGGGGCACATATAGGTGCACACCTGCTCACGCATGAGCCCGGCCAGCACATAGGTGGTGAAGGTGAGCACACCCACCGTGGCATAGGCCGTGAAGGAGGCCTTCAGGGTCAGCATGTCCCACAATATGGTGGGCGCATTGGCGAAATAGAGCACGAAGGCCACACCCGTGGCGACGCCGATGAGCACCCACAGAATATGCGTCAACGCCTTGCGGATGAACTTGTTGGCGCTCATGGGGGCAGCATCCAGCATGATGCGCGCACGCCGATCACCCTGCACAAGCCGCTCGACCCACATGAACAAATCCGTCCAGATGGTCTGCGGGCACATATAGCCACACCACACGCGGCCGGCGACAGCCGTCATGAGGAAGAGGACCAACGCCGCCAGAATGAGAAGGCCTGCAACATAATAGAATTCCTGCGGCCAGATCTCGATAAAGAAGAAATAAAAGCGCCGCGCGGGAAAATCGATCAGCACCGCCTGGCTGGGCGCATCCGGCCCGCGATCCCATCGCACGAAAGGCAGCAGATAATAGACAGCAAGCGCAAAGATCAGCATCGCCCATTTGATGGTGCGAAAGCGCCCGCGCACACTCTGGGGATAGATCTGCTTGCGCGCCTCATACAGAGGAATGTCCTCTTCAGGATCATCCAGATGCGGATCTGTTGTAGGTGCTGTGTTTGCTGCGGACTTCATCGAATGGGCTGCCATGCTGTCGTCATTGCTTAAAAGCGTCCTCCTGTTCTGGTGGAACAGGATTGTGGCGCCGGAACCGGTGCATGAAAAAGCGCCTGTGGCTTGGCCCTGTGGCTTGCCGTGGCCCGGCTTGCGGAATGACTGCCGCAACCCTTTTTCGAGCACCTTTGTGAACTTCAACCAGTTTGGAGCGGTTTAAATCATCAAGCCCTACAATGTCACGTCCGGCAAGCCCAGTAAGGGCTACCCCAGACGTTTGGTCGCGGCTTTGCTCCCCCATTTGCGGGAAAAAGACATAAAAAAACTCCCGGAAACGGCGTCTCCGGGAGTTTCGATTGTCGCAGGATCGGTGATCTTACTGACCACCACCCAGAGAATGCACATAGACCGTGAGGGCCTTGATGGTCACCGGATCAAGGCGATCATGCCAGGCCGGCATGGTGTTGCCACGGCCGTTATAGATGCCGTACTCGATCACCTTCTTGTCCGAGCCATAGAGCCAGATATCGTCGGTCAGGTTCGGTGCACCCACCTCCTGGCTGCCCTTGCCATTTTCACCATGGCAGGCGGCACAATTGGCGATGAAGAGCTCCTTGCCCTTCTCCGTCTGGGCATTGGGCTCAATACGGCCGGAGAGCGTGAGCACATAATCTGCCACCGCAGAGATATCCTGACGGGAGAGAATGCCATCACGACCAAAGGCCGGCATGTTGCCCACATGCGCCAGCTCGTGGCCGGAACGGGCACCATAATTGATGGTCTGGAAGATCTGGTCGAGCGTGCCGCCCCAGAGCCAGGAGTCATCATTCAGGTTGGGATAGCCCGGCGCACCGCCGGCACCGGCGCCGTGGCACGGCGCGCAGTTATCTGCGAAGGCCACGCGGCCCTGAGCCCGCGCCAGTGTAAGAAGAGCCGGCGTATCCTCGATGTGCTGCAGGGAGGCTTCCGCCAGCTCGGCGGTGGAGGCCTCACGCAGGGAGCGCAATTCCTGCAGCTCGATGGCCACGGCGCTGCGCGAATTCCAGCCAGCAACACCCTGGGTGTTGGTGCTGATGAGCGGCCAGGCCGGATACATGATGCAGTAGCCGATCGCCCAGACGATACAGGCATACCACACCCACAGCCACCAGCGTGGCAGCGGGTTGTTCAGTTCCTCGATGCCATCCCATTCATGGCCAGTGGTCCGCACACCTGTAACGGTATCGAGGCGACCGTGGGGATTATTGTCTGTCGAGCTCACGGTATCAGTCCTCTTTCAGCGGAATATTGGCCGCGTCGTCAAAGTCCTTCTTACGCTTGCGAGAAGGCCAGAACACATAAGCCAGCACCAGCACAAAGGCGAAGACGAAGAGCAGAAGCCCCCAGGTCTGGGCCAGCGAGGAAAAAAACGAGTAGGTCTCGTCCATGGATCACCTCACATTGGCCTGATTGTCGTAGAGCTTGAAGTCCACCAGCGTACCGAGCATCTGCAGATAGGCGATCAACGCGTCCGCTTCGGTGATCTGGTCACCATTTCCGGCGAAGTCACGCGACACGGCCTTGGGGTAACGGCTGTCGAGCCCCTCGGTATCGGCGTCGGTCGTGGCCTGAGCCTTCAGATCCTCTTCCGCCTTGGCGATCATGTCGTCGGTATAGGGCACGCCCATCATGGAGAGCACACGCATATCCTCGCCGACATGCTTGGTGTTCAGCTTCGTCTTCGCCAGCCAGGGATAGGCCGGCATGATGGAAGCAGGCACCACCGCACGCGGATTCTTCAGATGCTCCAGATGCCACTGGTCGGAATATTTCCCGCCCACACGGGCCAGATCCGGCCCGGTTCGCTTAGAGCCCCACTGGAACGGATGGTCATACATGCTCTCAGCAGCGAGAGAATAATGGCCATAACGCTCCACTTCATCGCGCAGGGGGCGGATCATCTGCGAGTGGCAGTTATAGCAGCCCTCACGCACATAAATGTTGCGCCCCGCCAGTTCGAGAGGGGTGTAGGGCCGCATGCCCTCCACCTTCTCGATGGTATTCTTCAGATAGAAGAGAGGCGCGATCTCAACGAGGCCACCAATGGAGACCACGATGAGAATGCCAATGGTCAGCCAGTACGAGTGCTTCTCGAAGATGGCGTGCTTGGACCAGAAGGACGAACCCTGAGTTGCCATTATCGCCCCCTGTCATTCGGCCGCGGCGAGGGCGAGCTCACGCTCTTCCTCGGTCTGCGGGGTTCGGATGGTCATCCACACATTCCACGCCATGATGAGGCCACCCGTCAGGAACAGGATGCCGCCAACGGCACGGATGACATAGAGCGGGTGCACCGCTTCCACGCTTTCGATGAAGGAATACTCCAGGAAGCCGAGTGAGGTGTAAGCGCGCCACATCAAACCCTGCAGGATACCGGCGACCCACATCGAGGAGATGTAGAGCACGATGCCCAGCGTGGAGACCCAGAAGTGCCAGGAGACGGCACGCAGGGAGTACATGTCCTTCTTGTGATACAGCCATGGCACCATGGTGTAGATCGCGCCGAAGGAGATGTAAGCCACCCAGCCCAAGGCACCGGAATGCACGTGGCCAATGGTCCATTCCGTATAGTGGCTGAGCGAGTTGACGGCCTTCACCGCCATCATCGGACCTTCAAAGGTGGACATGCCGTAGAAGGCCACCGCCACCACCATCATGCGGATGACCGGATCCGTGCGCAGCTTGTCCCACGCGCCGGAGAGGGTCATCAGGCCATTGATCATGCCGCCCCAGGAGGGCATCCACAAAATGACGGAGAAGGTCATGCCCAGCGTCTGCGCCCAATCCGGCAAAGCCGTATAGTGCAGATGGTGCGGGCCGGCCCAGATATAGATGAAGATCAGGGACCAGAAGTGCACGATCGACAGGCGGTAGGAGTAGACCGGACGGTCTGCGCGCTTGGGAATGTAATAATACATCAGCGCGAGAAAGCCGGCGGTCAGGAAGAAGCCCACCGCATTATGGCCATACCACCACTGGAACATCGCATCCTGCACACCTGCCCACAAAATGTAGGACTTGTGCGAGAAGATGGACACCGGAATCGCCAAATTATTCCCGATATGCAGCATCGCGATGGTGATGATGAAGGCGAAATAGAACCAGTTCGCCACATAGATATGCGGCTCGGTGCGCTTCAGCACGGTACACAAGAAGACCAGGAAGTAGGTGACCCAGACTATGGTGAGCAGCAGATCTGCATACCATTCTGGCTCGGCATATTCCTTGGACTGGGTGATGCCCAGCAGATAGCCCGTGCCAGCGATGACGATGAAGAAATTGTAGCCCCAGATCACGAACCACGGCGCAAGATCACCCGCAAGGCGCGCGCGGGAGGTGCGCTGGACCACATAGAAAGATGTGGCGATCAGCACATTGCCGCCAAAGGCGAAGATCACAGCAGAAGTGTGCAGCGGGCGCAGGCGACCGAAGGAAATCCACTCGGTATCGAAATTGAAGGCAGGAAAGGCCAGCTGCAACGCGGCCCACACACCCAGCGTGAAACCCGCAATGCCCCAGAACACCGCGAGGATCGTGCCAACCTTCACGACCTCGAAATTATAGTTGGGCTTGCCATTAATGGTCTGTGGCACCGGGTGGGCCTCACGATCCATGTAACGGTTGCCCACGGCAAACACCGCCGCAATGCTCGCCGCAGCGAACAGATAAGCGTGGAACGCATATTCAGGCGAGTACGCCTTCGCGGCCACGACAACTGAGAAAAAGGCCATGGCGGCGAACACCACCAGAAAGCCGGCCTCACCAAACCACATGGACTTCGCCGGGGTCTGGATTGGATCTTGAACTGTCGACATTGCAGAACCCCTTGCGCCGAGGCGTAAAGCTGCACCTAAGGAACCTCGAGCGCACCATGCGCGGGAGGCTCATTTTAGCCTTGATACATATCAAAGGTACGGAACGGGACGTGACTCATGGCTAATGCGGCGAAATGTCGCATGATGTGGACAATTCCTGCCGCATTTGCCCTTCGGGCCGCGCGCACCTTCAATTCTCTAAAGCTTTCAGCTCTTTTAATCTCATGAAATCATGCCACCCTCTGCCCACATTCTGACGGAGCGTCAATCCAGGAACAAGGGGTCTGGCCACCTCCTTGGCGCCCGGGTTGCGAATGTGAAATGTCATGGACGCCATATTTCAGTACCATTTGCGATTCGCGGGGCCCAACGCACCCACCTGCCCATCATCCTGCCGTAATCCGCTCACTGCGGTCACGCAACTGGCATGAATGCGGTTTTCTCACCCTCGCAAACGCTTATGCTATGAAACCAGCACGCAGAGGCGACTATGCCCGGGCCGGTTTGCTAAATGAGGGGATGAGCGTGGGGGGATACGCGCCGGAAGGATCACAAGCTCAGCATGGGCGGCTTCAGGGCGGGCAACCCGGGCAGCCTGCACCCGAATTCTCGCAGTTTCCCCCTCTCAATCACGAACAGATGCAGGGGGCAGCTTCTGGCAGGGGAAAGAATCTTATAAGCAATTGTGGCCTCTCCGGGGCACTTCCGGCTGTCGCCCCTTGCGGCGTTCAGCATCGCCGCCATTTCCTCTCTCCTGACTGGAGCCGGTCGTGACGACCCCGCGCGCCATTGCTCGCCTTGAACTGAACAAGGATTTCACACTGGAAGCGGCTCTGCCCCTGGTGGAGCATTTCGCTGCGCTTGGCGTCAGTCATCTGTGCGCCTCCCCCCTGCTGACAGCCCGTGCCGATATCCCTGCGGGCCTTGGAGTGACGGATCATGGCGCGATCAATCTGGCTCTTGGGGGCGAAACCGCCCTGCGCCGGATTGTGAGCGCGCTGCGCCATCATCGGATGGGGCTGATTGTGGAAATCACGCCGGGTTATATGGCCGTCGGCGGGTCTGACAATGCCGCCTGGGATGAGCTGCTGGAATGGGGGCGCGACAGCACATATGCAGGCTGGTTCGATGTAGACTGGCGGGCCGCAGACGGCCAGTTGCGCCACAAGCTTCTGGTGCCCATGCTGGACCGGCCCTATGGCCTGGCGCTGGCAGATGGCGCTCTCACACTGGCCTTCGAGACCGGCACAGGGCGCTTCGTCGCGCGGCACCGCCATCACGCTTTCCCCATTTGCCCGCTGGATTATCCCCGCATTCTGGAGGCCGGTACCCAGCCGGTCGCCACGCAGATGGCCAGCGCCTTCGCATCCCTGTCCCGCATTCGCCTGAATAGTGATGCGCTGAAGACGGCGCACGCCCAACTGCAAGAGCGAGCCGCCACGGGCGAGGGCCGCACCGCCATCAATACCGCCCTTTCTGCCTTCAACCGCCGGGATGAGAATGGGCACGCCCGTCTCCACGCCTTGCTGGAACGGCAATCCTACCGCCTGGCCCACATCGCCATGGGCCGGGATGAAAGCAACTGGCGCAGCCATCCAGACCACCCCGAACTGATTGGCCTGCGGGTGGAGCGTCATGATGTTTTTGACGCCACCCACGCCCGCCTGCTGGATCTTTATGCAGAAGGTCTGGTGGATGGCTTCCGCATCGCGGGCTGGAATGATCTGGCAGACCCTGCCGGCTATGCCTCACGCCTGCGGCTCAAGCTTTCCGGGCGCTCAGGCCAACGACCGGAGGGACTGGGCGCGGCCTATCTGGTGGCCGCTACCGCGCTGCGCCCTGGCGAACCCTTGCCCCATGGCGGCGAACTGGCCGGCACCACCGGCGCAGAGGTGCAGGAAGCCATTGGCGCTGTGCTGCATGATGCCCTCTCCACCGCCTCGCTCAACGATATCTGGATGGGTCTGACGGGCAATCGCCTGCGATATGACGACAAATATCTGCAGACCCGCCGCGATATCGTCACCCGCCAGCTCGAGGCCGATCTACATGCGACAGTCCGCACCCTTCAGGATGTGGCTGAAGCGGACCTAACAACGCGGGATCTCTCCTTCGCCGCTCTGCGCCGGGTGACGCTGGAACTGGCGCTGGCCTTTCGCGTGTCCCGCACCAGTGCCGATATGAACGGGCTGGGCGAGTGGGACACCCGCCAGTTTTCAGAGGCCCTCAGCCGGGCCCGCCGGCGCCTTCAGCCGCAGGATCTGCCCGTGCTCGAGCAGGTGGCGGACTGGCTGGCCACCCCACCCTCCAGCGCCTTCGGCGATATTGAGCGCAATGGGGCGCGTGCCAGCGCCCTCGCCCGGTTCGAGCAATTCACCGCCGCCATTCATCAGGTAGCCGTGGATGAGGTCCTGCCTTTCCGCCATGGTCGCCTGCTCTCGCGCAGCGAGGCCGGCGCGGACCCCACCTTGCTGGGCCTGCGCGCACCCGGCTTTCATGAACGCATGGCCGAGCGCGCCGTGCGCTGCCCTGCGGCCATCACCGCCACCAGCGGGCGTACAAGGCGGCTGGGAGAGGATGCCCGCGCGCGGCTGGCCGTGGTAAGCGAAACTCCGCGCGAATGGGAAACTCTGCTCCAGACCCTGCAGCAGATCATGGCCCCCTTCCGCACCCGCCTTGTGGATGGGGTTGCACCGGAACCGGCTGATGAAATCCTGCTCTATCAGGCTCTGGTCGCCTGCTGGCCTGCGGCTGTCCGGCTGGATGATGCGCTGGCGCTGGGCGCGCTGCATGACAGGGCCGCGCAATGGCTGCAGCTGGCCACGCGCGCGGCTGGCGTACGCACCTCCCATCTGCTGCCTAATGCCGATTATGAGGAGGGGTGCGCCAGCTTTCTCTCCACCCTGATGGAAGGTGAGGCCGGCATGCCTGCGCGCAAGCTGCTTCATGCCTTTGTGAAGCGCATCGCACGGGCCGGCACCCTGAACGCGCTCTCGCAATGTGTGCTCAAGCAGACCGTGCCCGGCGTGCCGGAGCTTTATCAGGGCGGCAGCCTGTGGGATTACCGGCTGGAAACAGCAGAACGCGCCCCAACGCCGGCCCTGCTCTCCACCGGCCGCCCCCCTGCCCTGCCCACGGCCCTGCCGAACGCCCTGCTGGACAGTTGGCCGGATGGACGGGTGAAACAGGCTGTGACTGCCCGGTTGCTCGCCTTGCGCGCCCGCTATCCGGCACTGTTCGCACAGGGCCGTTATGAGCCGCTGCTGATGGAAGGACGCCAGCAGGACCGCGCCCTCGCCTTCATGCGTCGCCACCGCAATCAGATACTGGTGGTTCTGGTCAGCCGTCTAGCCTTCCCGCTTCTGGAAGACGGACTGAATGCGCCGCGCGTGCCCGGCCTGCGCTGGGCCGATACAGCCCTCGTGCTGCCCCATGGGCTGCACGGCCCCTTCCGTGATGTGCTGACAGAACGGGAAGTGGACAGCCGGCTGGGCCGGGTGGAATGCGCCGAAGCTCTGGCCACCTTCCCCGCCGCAGTGCTGCTGAAGGAAAGCACCTCCGCACGGCTGGGCTGAAGCCCCCTTTATCCGCCGCCCATCATTTTGTGTTTTCCGGCGGGAACCTTCCTCACCTCCCCACGTTGTTTGTGCAAGGAGGTGTGCAATGAACAGGCTTTCTGATCATCCGCACGAGAAGGACCCGCACAAGGCCCGCGCGACGGACGAGGCAAGCGGTGACGCCTGCCTGACACCGGCTGCAGCAAGTCAGATGCTGGATGAGGAACTGGACCAGAGCTTTCCGGCCAGTGACCCGCCCTCCATGGTGCGTGCTCCACATAATCTGTGTGCGGACCCGGCGCAGGAAGAGCGGGAGCGCGCGGCGGAGGCGCGAGAACTGGCGCATGAGTCCGCCCTCCTGGATGAGGCGCTGGATGAAAGCTTCCCCGCCAGCGACCCGCCTGCACCGGCCCAGCCCCATCTGCATCACAAGGATGGCACGAGAGGGGACGGGCCACCGGGCAAGGTCTGAGGGGCAAGTTTGAGGGATACATCCTGATGAGCAAGTCCTGACGGAAAGCGTGTGGACGCAAACCGTCGTGACGCAGGCCCGGAGGTGGAAAGACCTGACACACTGCGAATGTCCTCCATGGAACGCGTTCCGGCCCCTTGGAGCCGGGGCGCGTTCCAGCTTTTTGCGCGCTTCCCGATGGCCCGTTTTACAGTTTACGTCATCCGCTCTGGGCGCATCTCATGCCGGTCAGGCACCTTTTGATGTCATCCCATAAAGCCTTCTGATGCGGCGTTATCCCGCCGTGCGCGGGTTCTGCGCCCGTGGTCGGCCCGGCCCATCCGGCGGGGCCGGGATGAAGCTGTCATGATCCATAGGAATGAGCGGAAACCGGCCGGCGCGCCAGTCCTGTGCGGCAGCTTTCAGCTGTTCCGGATCGGACGAGACGAAATTCCACCAGATATGGCGCGGGCCTTCCATGCTGACCCCGCCCAGAAGCAGCAATCGCGCCGGGGTGCTGGCGCGCACCTGTGTCGCAAGGCCCTGACGCACCACAATCAATGTATTGGGAGCGCAGGCAACACCATCCACCTCGACCTCACCCTCCAACGGAAACACCGCGCGTTCCTCTTCCCAGGTGTCCAGAGGCAGACATGCGCCCGCCTCCAGCCGGGCTTCCACAAACAGGGTGGCAGACGCCAGCGGCACCGGTGCCCGCACTCCATAGGCCGCGCCCAGCACCACCCGTGCGTATATGCCCTTGTCCACCACCACGGGCAGATCCTCCGCGCTCACATGATGGAAGGCCGGAGCGCTTTCCTCTCCTCCGGTCTGCGCACCGCCTGGCAAGGCCAGCCAGGTCTGTACGCCGGAAAGCGCCCCGCCCTGCGCCTTCACCTGCCCGTCATGCCGCTCTGAATGCACGATGCCGCGCCCGGCGGACATGAGATTGACAGCCCCCGGAACAATCACCTGTTCGCTGCCAAGGCTGTCACGATGGGTCATCCGGCCATCGAACAAATAGGTCACTGTCGCAAGGCCGATATGAGGGTGCGGCAATACATCCTCCGCCGCACCGGGGCCGAACAGGGTGGGCCCAAGGCGATCCATGAAGATGAACGGCCCCACCATCTCGCCACGCGCCGATGGCAGAATACGCTCCACCCGCATGCCGCCAATATCGCGCGGGCGCGGCTTCAGCACATGATCCACACCGGGCTGTGAGGCGAGGGATGACAACTGGCTCATGGTGACACTCCCGGCTCAGGCACAGGCTGGACAAGCTGATCTGGCAAATCTCCCGATTCCACAATGTACACATATCCCTGTGAGATCGGCATTGCGGTCAGGACAGGCTTCATCTTCCCAGCTTGCCTCGCACGACACAGGAGGTCAAAACAAGACATCACCCCTGCAACGGTCGCAGTCCCGCCCCGTCCAGCCCCGTTTCTTCGGCACTGGAACAGCCTCTATGTCTCTGGATCTTCAGCAGAAAACCTATATTGAAGCGGCCTCACCAATGAAGGGCCAAGCATGCTGCTTGCTTATGTCTTCTGGTTTTTCCTCGACCTGCTCGGGGCCCACCGTTTCTATCTGGGCCGGCCCGGCAGCGCTGTCCTGCAGATCATCGCGTGCCTTCTGGTGGTTGGCGTGCTGTGGGTGCTGGTGGATATTTTCCTGATCCCCAGCATGGTGCGCGCCAAACAGGACAAGGTCCGCCAGCGCATCGCCCATGAGCTTACCAGCGGCATTGCAACCGCGCCCGCACCGAGCGCTATCCGGCGCTGAAGGAAGACGCGAAAGCGCAACAGAAGGCAGAAACACAAATGGCCGCCTCCGGAAGGAGGCGGCCATTTCTTTTCAAAGCCCGACCCCGGAAAACGGGACCGGAGCAAAAGCCCAGAGGCTCTTACCAAGGGCTCTATTTCAAGCCTGACGCTCTTTCCGACCTCACGCGAGGCCTTCAGCCTCGCGGCGACGCTCTTCACGCTTGCGGTCATTCGGGTCCAGCAGGCGCTTGCGCAGGCGGACGGACTTAGGCGTCACCTCCACCAGCTCGTCATCCTGAATCCAGGCCAGAGCGCGCTCCAGCGTCATGCGGATCGGCGGCGTGAGGCGCACGGCCTCATCCTTCGAGGTGGTGCGCACGTTGGAGAGCTTCTTGCCCTTCAGCACGTTGATTTCCAGATCATTATCGCGGTTGTGAATACCCACGATCATGCCCTGATACACTTTCCAGCCGGGCTCGATCATCATCGGGCCGCGATCCTCGAGGTTCCACAGCGCATAGGCCACGGCCTCACCCTGATCGTTGGAGATCAGCACGCCATTGATACGGCCCGCGATTTCACCACGATACGGGGCATATTCGTGGAACAGCCGGTTCATGATGGCGGTACCGCGGGTGTCGGTCATCAGTTCAGACTGATAGCCGATCAGGCCGCGGGTGGGCGCATAGAACACCAGACGCTGGCGGTTACCACCGGAGGGGCGCATCTCGACCATCTCGGCCTTGCGCTCGCTCATCTTCTGCACGACGGTGCCGGAATATTCCTCATCCACGTCGATGAGAACTTCCTCGATCGGCTCCAGAATGGTGCCGTCCTCGTCCTTCTGGAACACCACACGCGGGCGGGAGACCGCCAGCTCAAAGCCTTCACGGCGCATGGTCTCGATCAGGACGGCGAGCTGCAATTCGCCACGGCCGGAGACGAAGAAGGAATCCTTGTCGTTGGATTCCTCGATCTTCAGCGCCACGGAGCCCTCGGCTTCCTTCAGCAGGCGATCGCGGATAACGCGGCTCGTAACCTTGTCACCTTCGGTGCCAGCCAGCGGCGAATCGTTGACGATGAAGGTCATGGTCACGGTCGGCGGATCAATGGGCTGTGCCACCATCGGCTCGGTCACTTCCGGGGCGCAGAAGGTATCAGCCACAGTGCCCTTGGTGAGGCCGGCAATGGCGACGATATCACCCGCCACACCTTCCTCGATCGGCTGACGCTCGATGCCACGGAAGGCGAGGATCTTGGAAACGCGGCCCTGCTCCAGCTGGGTGCCGTCGCCAGACAGCACCTTGATGGTCTGGTTCGGCTTCACCGAACCAGAGGAGATGCGCCCGGTCACGATACGACCCAGGAAAGGGTTGGCTTCCAGAATGGTGCCGATCATGCGGAACGGCCCCTCTTCCACGGGCGGCGGCTGCACATGCTTCAGCACCAGATCGAACAGCGGGGCCATGCCCTGATCCTGCGGACCTTCGGGGCTCTCCGCCATCCAGCCGGAGCGGCCGGAACCATAGAGAATCGGGAAATCGAGCTGCTCATCTGTGGCGTCCAACGCCGCGAACAGATCAAACACCTCATTGATGACTTCGGTGGGGCGGGCATCCGCACGGTCCACCTTGTTGATGGCGACGATCGGCTTCAGGCCGATCTTCAGCGCCTTGCCGACCACGAACTTGGTCTGCGGCATGGGACCTTCAGCAGCATCCACCAGTACGATGGCACCATCCACCATGTTCAGGATACGCTCCACCTCGCCGCCGAAATCGGCATGGCCGGGGGTGTCGACGATATTGATGCGGACATCCTTCCACACCACCGAGGTGGCCTTGGCGAGGATGGTGATGCCACGCTCCTTTTCGATATCGCCGGAGTCCATCACGCGTTCGGCGACGCGCTGGTTCTCGCGAAACGCACCCGACTGCTTGAGGAGTTCGTCAACCAGCGTGGTCTTACCGTGGTCAACGTGAGCGATGATGGCGATATTGCGCAACTGCATTAAGGGGGTCCAACACGGAAATGCGGGCATGGGCGTCACATGACGTCAAAAAGTCCCGACGAAAGCTGATATTGTGCGCCGCAAATTACACACACAGCGCGACAGATCAATGCACAGCCGGGCATTATGACGCAGAAACTGACGCGCTCCTGACGCGCATCACCCATGCACGGCTCTTCCCGACGCCTTATATATAAGGTGTCGGCGCACCCCTCGCGTCATGACTTTTTCCAGATGGAGCAAGACTTTGGCCCGAGCCTTCGACCTCACCCTGTATCTCGTCACCGACCCGCGCCTCACGGCCAGAAACGGCTTGGTGGCCACGGTGGAGGCTGCGGCGAAAAATGGCGTCACACTGGTGCAGTTGCGCGATCCCCAAGCGCATGGGCGGGCTCTGGTGCAGCAGGCCCGCGACCTGAAGGCACTTCTGGCCCCGCTCTCCATTCCCCTGATCGTGAATGACCGGGTGGATGTGGCCTTGGCCGCTGGAGCCGATGGCGTCCATCTGGGGCAGGAGGACATGAGCCCGCAGGATGCCCGCGCCCTTCTGGGGCCTGAGGCCATTATCGGGCTGTCCGTCGGAAACCCAGTGGAGCTTGCCGGATCGGATCTGACAGATGTGGATTATCTCGGCACCGGCCCCATCCGCAATACGGGCACCAAGGCCAATGCCGGTGCAGCCATTGGCCCGCAGGGTCTGGCGGCGGTGCGCGCCCTCACCCGGCTGCCCATTGTGGGCATTGGCGCGGTGGCGGTGGATAATGCGGCCGATGTCATCCGCGCGGGGGCAGATGGTGTCGCCGTAGTCTCCGCCATCTGTGCGGCTGATGATATTGGCATCGGGACGGCCCGCCTGCGCGCCGTGGTGGAAGGCGCCCGCTGAACCGCCCATTTCGGCTCCCTGAAAACACCGGATTGAAGGGCCGCACATCTTGCAACCTTGCGGCTTTTCCCTTAAGAGAGGCCGCACTGAAGCTGCGCTCCCTTTCAAGGTGGGTGCCGCCAGGGTGGGCACGAGGTTTCCGCGGGATACGCGGCCTGGTTTGTCGGAGGCAGCCCGCCACGGCTTTCGCTGAGTGCGCAACGGTCCGGCCCGGAAGGGCATTCCCTATAGCTCGTTTCATCCGGCATTGCGCCGGCCTGCCGGTTTACCGGCGGCTGTTCCGCACCCATCCGCGTTGGGGGCTGAACATCCGGGTGATACGGGCATCTCAACACGAGATGCCGGCGCACAGATGTTTCGGAGCGTGAATGTCCGTAGAAACCACCCGTGAAGATTTCGCCGCCCTTCTCGACGAAAGCTTTGGTCGTGCAGACCTTCAGGAAGGCAGTGTTGTCAAAGGTATCGTCGTCGCCATCGAAAAGGATCTGGCGATCATCGATATCGGCCTGAAGACCGAAGGCCGCGTTGCCCTGCGCGAGTTCGCCGGTGCGAACCGCGAGAACACCATTCAGGTGGGCGATGAGGTCGAGGTTTATCTCGAGCGCGTCGAAAATGCGATGGGCGAAGCCGTTCTCTCGCGCGACAAGGCGCGCCGCGAAGAGAGCTGGGTGAAGCTGGAGAAGGCCTTCAACGCCAATGAGAAGGTCACGGGCGTGATCTTCAATCAGGTCAAGGGTGGCTTCACCGTTGATCTCGATGGCGCCGTGGCCTTCCTGCCGCGCTCGCAGGTCGACATCCGCCCGATCCGCGACGTCGCTCCGCTGATGCACACGCAGCAGCCTTTCCAGATCCTCAAGATGGATCGCCGCCGCGGCAACATCGTGGTCTCCCGCCGCACCGTGCTGGAAGAGACCCGCGCCGAGCAGCGCCACGAGCTGGTCCAGAACCTCGAAGAGGGTCAGGCCATCGAAGGCGTGGTCAAGAACATCACCGATTATGGTGCGTTCGTTGATCTGGGCGGCATTGACGGCCTGCTGCATGTCACCGACATCGCATGGCGCCGCGTGAACCACCCCACCGAAGTGCTGTCCATCGGCCAGACGGTGAAGGTGAAGATCATCAAGATCAACCACGAGACGCACCGCATCTCGCTTGGCATGAAGCAGCTCCTCGGCGATCCGTGGGAAGGCATCGAGGCCAAGTATCCGGTGCAGGCCCGCTTCAAGGGTCGCGTCACCAACATCACCGACTACGGCGCGTTCGTGGAACTGGAGCCGGGCATCGAAGGCCTGATCCACGTTTCCGAAATGTCGTGGACCAAGAAGAACGTGCACCCCGGCAAGATCGTCTCCACCTCTCAGGAAGTGGAAGTGCAGGTTCTGGAAGTCGACAGCGCCAAGCGCCGCATCTCCCTGGGCCTCAAGCAGACCCTGCAGAACCCCTGGGAAGCCTTCGCCGAGAAGTATGCTCCCGGCGCGGTTGTGGAAGGCGAAGTCAAGAACAAGACCGAGTTCGGTCTGTTCCTCGGCCTCGACGGCGATGTGGATGGCATGGTCCATCTGTCCGACCTCGACTGGAACCGTCCGGGCGAGCAGGTCATCGACGAATATCGCAAGGGTGACATGGTCAAGGCCGTGGTGCTCGACGTGGACGTCGAGAAGGAGCGCATCTCCCTCGGCATCAAGCAGCTCGCCGGCGACCCCTTCGCCGAGGCTGGCGATGTCCGCAAGGGCGCTGTCGTGACCTGCGAAGTGACCGACGTGAAGGATGGCGGCATCGAGGTGAAGCTCACCGGTACCGACCTGTCCTCCTTCATCAAGCGTTCCGAGCTGGCCCGCGATCGCAACGACCAGCGCCCCGAGCGCTTCTCCGTTGGTGACAAGCTGGATGCCCGCGTCACCCTGTTCGACCGCAAGGCGCGCAAGGTGCAGGTTTCCGTCAAGGCGATGGAAATCGCCGAGGAGAAGGAAGCCGTGGCGCAGTACGGTTCTCAGGACTCCGGCGCTTCGCTGGGCGATATCCTGGGTGCCGCTCTGAAGCAGCGCGAAGGTGCCGAAAAGGAAGACTGATCGTCTCCTTGAAGGTTGTTTTCGGGAAGGGCCGGCGCAAGCCGGCCCTTTTCTTTTGGGCCAGCCCTTGCGCTGCCCTTGCCTCCCTGCAACGGGTGACAGGCGCAAAAAAACCCGCGCCGGGAGGAAAGGCGCGGGTTTCAGGTGACTGGCGTCTCAGGGGGGCAGACGGTCAGTACACGCTTTGATAAATGGCTTCGATATCGGCCCGGCTCATGTCCCGCGGATTGCAGGCGATCAGCCGGCGGATACCCGTATCGACTTCCTCCGCCATGGAGGCGATGGCCTCCTGCGGCACGCCCAGTTCTCGCATCTTCAGTTCCAGCCCCATGGCCGGCACCAGTTCCTCCACCTCATGCACCAGCGCCTCGGCGGCGATGGCGTCGGAGGAGAAGCTGCGATCCGGCATCATCTGGCGGGCCAGCTCCGCATAAGCGGGCGCGGCCACCGGCAGGTTGAAGCGCATGATGGGAGCCATGACGATGGCGTTGCTGTGACCGTGAGGCACGTGGTAGCGCGCCCCCAGCGGATAGGCCAGCGCATGGATGGCCGCCACGGAGGCGTTCACGAACGCCATGCCCGCCAGCAGTGAGCCCTGCAGCATGGCGGCGCGTGCCTCCACATTGGAGCCATCCGCCACTGCCGTGCGGATATTGCTGCCCAGAAGCTGCAACGCCTTCACCGCCAGCGCATCGGAAACCAGATTCTTGGCTGTGCGGCTGGTATAGGCCTCAATGGCATGCACCATGGCATCCAGCCCGGTGGCCGCTGTGATGCGTGGCGGCAGGCCCAGCGTCAGCATCGGGTCCAGCAGCGCCACATCCGGCAGAAGCTGGGGCGCATAGATGGCCTTCTTGCGCCCTTCATTGTCCGTCACCACCGAAACCCAGGTGACCTCCGAACCGGTGCCCGCTGTGGTGGGCACCTGAATCAGAGGCACCCGCGTGCCTGAGGCCAGATTGGTGCCATACATCTCCTCAATGGGCTGGGTGCTGTTGATCATCAGCGCGACCAGCTTGGCGGTGTCCAGCGAACTGCCGCCGCCAATGCCAATCACCCCGTCAGCCCTGAAGGCCCGCGCCGCAGCCACTGCCTCCTGCACCATGGAGACCGGCGGATCTGCCGCCACCCGCGCATAAACCTCCACCGCAATGCCGGCCTGCGACAAGGATGCCACTGCGGTTTCGGAAAAGCCGAGGGTGACGATACCCGGATCGCACACGATCAGCACACGGCTGGCACCGAGGCCCTGCATCAGGCCCCCGACACGCGCAAGGCCGCCGCTTTCGCACAGAATCTGGCGCACGCTTCTGAAGCTGTAATCCATCATATGGCCCATTGAGGATAGATGTTGCAGTCAGGAGACCCTGCGCTTCAGCGAATACCGCCGAGGCACATATATTTGATCTCCACGAAATCATCGATTCCGTATTTGGAACCTTCCCGGCCCATGCCGGATTCCTTCACGCCACCGAAGGGTGCAACCTCGGTGGAGATGATGCCTTCATTGATACCGAGAATGCCGTATTCCAGCGCCTCGCCCACACGCCAGATGCGGCCGATATCACGGGCATAGAAATAGGCGGCGAGGCCATACTGGGTATCATTGGCCATGCAAATGGCCTCTTCCTCGGTCTCGAACCGGAAGAGCGGGGCCACCGGGCCAAAGATTTCCTCGGAGAACAGTTCCATGTCCTTCGAGACATTGGTGAGAATGGTCGGCTCGAAGAAGTTGCCCCCCAGCGGCTTGCCGCCCACCAGGGTCTTGGCGCCCTTGGACACAGCATCCTGCACCAGACGTTCCACCTTGGAGACGGCCTTGCCATTGATGAGTGGCCCGGTCGTCACGCCAGCTTCAAAGCCGGAACCGACCTTCATCTCTTTCACTGCCTGCGCCAGCTTCTCGGCGAAGGCATCATAAACGCCGGCCTGCACCAGCAGACGATTGGCGCACACGCAGGTCTGCCCCGCATTACGATATTTCGAGGCCATGGCCCCGGCCACCGCCGCATCCAGATCGGCATCATCAAACACGATGAAAGGGGCATTGCCGCCCAGCTCCAGGCTCACCTTCTTCACCGTGCCTGCGCATTCGGCCATCAGTTTCTTGCCCACGGCGGTGGAGCCAGTGAAGGAAAGCTTGCGTACGATGGGGTTGGAGGTCAGCTCCCCACCCACAAGCGCGGCCTGATTGGTGGTGACGATATTGAGGACACCGGCGGGAATGCCCGCCCGCCCCGCCAGCTCCACCAGAGCAAGGGCGGAAAGGGGCGTATCCTCGCCCGGCTTCACCACCACGGTGCAGCCGGCCGCCAGCGCCGGGCCCACCTTGCGGGTAATCATGGCATTGGGGAAATTCCACGGCGTGATGGCGGCCACAACACCGATGGGCTGGCGGATGACCACGATGCGCTTGTCCGCACCATGGCTGGGGATGACATCGCCATAGACGCGCTTGCCCTCTTCCGCGAACCACTCGATGAAGGACGCCCCATAGGCCACTTCACCGCGCGCCTCACCCAGTGGCTTGCCCTGCTCGGCCGTCATCAGCTGGGCGAGATCTTCCTGCGCCGCCATGATGAGCTCGAACCAGCGCCGCAAAATCACGGCGCGTTCCTTGGCGGTCTTCGCCCGCCAGGCCGGCAATGCCTTGTTTGCGGCTTCAATGGCGCGGCGGGTTTCTTCCGCACCCATATCCGGCACATCCGCCAGATGCGCTCCATCTGCCGGGTTGGTGACAGCGAAGGTCTTGCCTGTATCGGCTGCGGCCCATGCGCCATCAATATAGGCCTTGTCACGCAGAAGGGTGGTATCAGAAAGAGTGGGAAGAGACATGAAATCAACCTCCAGAAATACGGTCGGAAAGCCGCCGGTCCGCTCAAACGCCGGCCCTGATAATTCACGCAGATAACGGGCAATGACATCTGCTGATGCCGGGCTGCCGGACCAAGGCCCGCCGCCCGGCGTGACCTTACCCCGTTTCACGCCCGACGATCAGGCCCGCCTTCAATCTGACGGCAAAAGCTCCGGCATGATGAGGCCCGCCTCACAGCACCGAAGCGTAAATGGCGAAGGCATGTTCCTTCGTCATGGCGCGCGGATTGTTCATCAGCAGGCGCTCCACCTTCATAGCGTCAGTGGCGAGCATATCGAGATGCGCCTCTTCCACGCCCACCTCTGCCAGACGCTGGGCGAAGGGCATGCGCGCCACCATGTCCTGCATGAAGGTGATGAAGGCGTCCGCCGCTGCGGCATCGCTGGCGAAGGTCTGTTCGGGCAGCACCACGCCGGCCAGCTCCGCATAAAGGCCCTCGGCCTCCGGCTTGTTGAACTGAAGCACAGGCGCAAGCACCAGCGCATTGCTCAGCCCGTGCGGCACATGGAAATGCCCCCCCAGCGGATAGGCCAGTGCATGAACCGCCGCCACCGGCGCATTGGCGAAAGCCATGCCCGCCAGCATGGAGCCCTGAAGCATCGCTGCTCGCGCCTCCAGATCTGCCCCATTGGCGATCACCCGGTCCATATGGCCGGCCAGAAGGCGCAGGGCCTGCACCGCCAGCGCATCGGAGACCACATTCTTTTTGTGCTTGCTGGTATAGGCCTCGATCGCATGCACCATGGCATCGATACCAGTGGCCGCCGTCACGGCCGGGGGCAGGCCCACGGTCAGGGAGGCATCCAGCAGCGCGATATCGGGATAGAGCAGCGGGCTCACCACACCCTTTTTCTCATGGGTCGGCGTGGTGACGATGGAAATCGGCGTCACTTCTGATCCGGTGCCGGCCGTCGTCGGCACCTGAATGAGCGGCAGACGCGGGCCGCGCGCCAGACCGATGCCATAGATTTCCGGCAGAGCCTGCTCGGCCCCCAGCAACAGGGCCACCAGCTTGGCCGTATCCATGGAGCTGCCGCCACCAAGGCCGATGATAACATCTGCCCCGACCTTGCGCGCCGCCGCGACAGTCGCCAGCACCACCTCTTCCGGCGGATCGGCCTGCACATCGGTGAACAGATGCACGCTTTGCTCCGCCGCAGCGAAGGCATCCAGCACCGGCGCCAGAACACCGGCCTTGTACAGCCCTGGATCGGTCACGATCATGGGATGCGCGCCGCCCAGCTCCGCCACAAGGGCGGGAAGTTGCGTGGCGCCACCCGTCTGCTGGATCATGCGCGGGGTGGTTTCAAAGGTGAAGTTCAAAGACATCGCGATCACCATTTCTTCGGAAGGCAGGTTCTTCAGAAGGCAGGACAGCGGACTGCCGGCGCATCCTCACGCCGGCGTCACGACCCCACGCTCGATATGAAACACACGGTCCACCAGATCGGCGGAATGGGTGGCGTCGGATTCGGAGAGCAGCACGCACAGGCCCTCGCTGCGCAAGCGCGCAATCACCTCGGTGAGGCGGCGCGAAAGCACCGGGGCCACGCCCTCGAAGGGCTCATCCAGCAGCAGCAGGCGACGACCCGGCATCAGCGCGCGGCCCAGCGCCACCAGCTTCTGCTGGCCACCGGAAAGCTGCAAGGCCTTGCGGTCGCGATACTGGGCAATTTCCGGCATCAGGGAATAGATCCACTCCAGCCGCTGCGCACTGTCCTTCAGCTTGTTAGCCCAGGCTGGCATGAGGATGTTTTCCTCCACCGTCAGGGTCGGGATCAGCCGGCGATCTTCCGGCAGATAGCTGATGCCCAGACCGCCTCGGGTGTGCGCTTCCTTCTCGCTGATGGTGACGCCATCAAAATCAATGCGTCCGGAGACCGGAGTCAGCCCCATGATGGCGCGGATCAGCGTGGTCTTGCCCGCGCCATTGCGGCCGATCAGCCCCACCATGCTGCCGGTGGGCACCTCCATGTTCACATCACGCAGAATGGGAATGCCGGCAATAGAGGCATCCAGATTGGAGACAGACAGGGTCATGCGCGCGCGCTCCCTTCCTGCGCCGCATCAGAAGCGAGAGCAGCAGGCTTGTGGTCAGAATGCCCGGTCACGAGTTCACACACCTTCTCGTCGGCCAGCACATCATCGGGCGGGCCATCGGCGATGATCTCGCCGCTGTAGAAGGCCAGAATGCGCGACACATAGCGGCGCACCACATCCATATCGTGCTCCACGAACAGCACGGTCAGGCCATGGTGGCGCACGGCGGCCATCACCGTGTCCATCAGGTCGCCCTTCTCGTCCACGCTCACGCCGGAGGTGGGCTCATCCAGCAGCAGCATTTTCGGCGTGCCGATCATGGCCATGGCGATGTCGATCAGCTTGCGCGACCCCTGCGGCACGGCGGTGACCAGCGCATCGCGGTAGGCCGCCACCTTGAACTCCTCAAGGATCTCCTCCGCCTTCGTGATCCGCGCCTTTGTGTGCAGCGGACGGAAGAAGGACGGGTGCGGGCTTTCCGCGGCCGCCAGTGCGATGACGAGATTGTCCAGTACCGTCAGTTCGGGAAAGAGCTGCGCCACCTGGAAGGAGCGCGCCAGCCCGGCGCGGGTGATGGCCCGCGGCGCGAGCCCGAGGATGGGGCGTCCATCCATGAAGATCTCGCCCGAGGTCGGCGGCAGATAGCCGGTGACCATATTGATGAAGGTGGTCTTGCCGGCGCCATTGGCGCCGATGACGCCAACAATCTCGCCCTGACCGATCTTCACATTCAGATCCTTGGCGGCGGTGACAGCGCCAAAGCTCTTGTTCAGCTTGCGTGTTTCCAGAATCGGGGTCATGCGCCGGCCTCTCCCGTGCTGGTTTTCGAGGGGGCGGGCGCAACTGCGCCAGCATTCTTGCGCGTGAACAGGCTCCACAGCCCCTTGGGCAGGAACACCACAATGGCCAGAAGTGTGAAGCCGAGGATCATCTGCCAGCCATTGGGCACGAACTCGATGGCATAGGTGCGCACCAGCGCGAACACGATGGCCGCCAGGAAGGGGGCCAACACATGGCCGGTGCCGCCCAGAAGGGCGATGAACACGAATTCACCGGATGTCGTCCAATAGGCCATATCCGGATCCACATGGCCGGCCGCCAGTGCGGTGAGCCCGCCGCCCAGAGCCGAAATGCCCGCAGCCATCACATAATTGGCATACTGGATCCAGCGCGGGGACAGGCCGAGATATTCCACCCGCACCTCATTCTCTCGAATGGCCTCGCAGGTCATGCCCACGGCCGAGCGCGCATAGCGGTTGAGGAACAGCGCCACCACGCCCGCGCACAGCACGGTGAGGATGAACACCGTCATGGTCGCCTGCGTCCCATCCTCCATGGCGGAGCCGAACAGGGTCCAGTTCTTGACATTGAAGCCATCGGTGCTGCCCAGTTCCTGGCTCTTCACCAGCACACCGTACAGGATCATGGAAAAGGCCAGCGACAGCATGGCGAAGAAGATTTCGCGATAGCGCGTCAACAGCAGGCCCAGCACCATGGCGATGATGATGGCCACCACCACGCCCAGCGCCAGCAGCACCAGCGCGGCATTGATGCCGAGGAACTGGCCGCCCATGCCCACCGCATAGCCGCCCACGCAATAGAAAAGACCCTGGCCGAAAGAGACCAGCCCGGCCTTCATCTGCATTACCACGCCCTGCACCACCAGCGCCTTGGCCAGCGCCACGGTCATCAGGAAGACCAGCCAGCCGGGGGCCACCATGCCACCCAGCACGAACACGACCACGAGGCCGATCAGCGCAAGTTCTGTCTTGTCGAGACGCATCTCAGATCTTCCTCGCAAGGGTGCGGCCGAACAGGCCCTCCGGACGGATCGCCAGAACCAGCGACATCACGCCATAGATGACGAACAGCTCGAACTGCGGGGCGAAATGCACGGCAGCAGCGCGGGAAAGCCCCAGCAGCAACGCACCGACAGCCGCGCCTTCGATAGAGCCAAGACCGCCCACCACCACCACGGCGAAGGCGAGCACGATGACCTCGACACCGATCCCCGGCACCACCGAGATGGAGGGGGCCGTGAGGCCGCCGGCCAGGGTGCCGAGCGTTGCGCCGATGAGGAAGGTGAGCAGGAACATGCGGCGCACATTCACACCCATGGCGCTGGCCACTTCCCGGTCATGGATCACCGCACGCAGGATTTTGCCCAGATTGGTGCGCTCCAGCCACGCCCACAGGGCCAGCCCTACCACAATGGCGATGCCGATCAGCGTCAGGTCATAATTGGAGACCCGCAGCCCCATAATGGTGCTGCGCCCCAGCGCGGCATAGGGCTGATAGGCGAAATACGGGTCCACACCCCAGATCAGCTTCATTGCATCTTCAAGGATGAGCAGCAGGGCATAGGTGATGATGACCATGAGAATTTCATCGCGCCCGTACATGAAGCGCAGCAGGCCACGCTCCACCAGCAGGCCCACCACAAGCCCGGCAATGAGCGCCGCCACGATGAGCAGGATGAAGCTGACCCCGGCCGAGCCGCTGCCCCCGGCGAAATACCAACCCACCGCCGATGCGCCGGCATAGGCGCCAATGGCGTAAAAGCTGCCATGCGCCATGTTGAGAATGCGCATGACGCCATAGATGACTGTCAGGCCGGCAGCGACCAGAAACAGCCATGAGGCATAAATGGTGCCGTCCACCAGCACGGCGAAGAAACTCAGCATGAAACCCATCCGTCATTGTGGCTACAGGTCAGCCGGCAGGGCCGGCTGGCCCGCCACCGGGGCCGGGATGCGCGAGCCGCAGCCCCGCACCACGGCGCACCGGGAGGAAAGGGCATCCCAGCCATGCGCGCCTGCGCGCACGTCCAAGCGCCTTATGCCCAATTGTCGTGAACTGGCTCAGTCACACTTGGCGCCGGGGAAGCCGGCTTCGATCCAATCGTTGGAGGACGTGCCATCGGGCGCGGTCACGCACTCGCCCGAGAAGGTCACGATGTTTTCCACCATGCCCTTGCCGGTGGCAGGGTCATAACGATAGGTGCCGTAAGAGATACCCTGCATATTCTGGTGACCATCCGCGCGGGCCATATTGGCCGTGCCACTGACGGATTCGAAGGTCGCGCCCTTGAAGGAGTCGGCAATGGCCTTGGGGGCGGGGATGGAGCCGTCACCGCCGCCCGCCTTGTCGGCCGCATGCTTCAGACCCAGAATGGCATGGGCCATCTTGCTGGCGGGATAGGTCGGCGCGGTGCCTTCATGAGCAGCGCTGTAGGCCTTCGTAAACCAGCCGTTCAGCTCATTCTCCGGAGCGAAAGCGCCAAACGGGCCACGCGCGCTGATGATGGTGCCATCTGGGGCCTGATCCTTGAAACGATCGATGCCGGATTCGCCGGTCGTCAGCAGGGCCACGGAGTCTTCCAGCAGGCCACGGGCATTGGCCTGCAAAACGAAGGCTTCCATGTCGCCCCCCCAGAAGCTGGAATGCACCACATCGGGACGGCTCACGGAGAGGGCGGAGATTTCAGCGCCATACTGGCCCTGAAACACCTTGGGCATCTGGCTTTCGACGATCTTGGCGTTCGGCATGGTGTGCTTCAGCGCCTTAGTGAAATCGTTCCAGCTATCATGGCCCCAGGCATAATTCTGCTGGATGCCCGCGATGCGGGTGGCGTCCGGCTTGGCGGTGGCCAGATATTTGGCCGCGCCGATATTATCGACCGCCGCATCAAGGCCGGTACGGAAAACATATTCCGGCTTGCCATTCTCATCGAACAGACGCGAGGTGCCGCAATCATAGAAAACGGTGAGGGCTTTCAGCTCTTCAGCGACCGGAGCGATGGCCAGACAGTCACCTGAAGAGATGTAGCCGACCACGGCATCCACCTTCTGGCGCTGCACGAGATTGCGGAACTCCTCGACCTGCTTGGTCGCACCGCCTGCCTCGTCGATCATCACCAATTCGATTTCAGCGCCATTGATGCCCTTGGTGTTGTAGGGCGCGGGCAGTTCGCCCTTGTTCAGCCCATCCACAATCACCTTGGCGGCGTTGGCGGAGGGAATGCCGAAGGGACCGGCCGCCGGCCCGGACAGGAAAGTGACGACGCCAAGGCGGAACTTGCCATTCTCAGCCGCAACGGCGGAACCCATCGCAAACGGAGCCAGTAGCGCTGCCGTAGCCACACCAAGGGTGAGATTGCGGGCCAAACCCGTGATGGCCGTGCGGGCCGTCTTTTCGCAAGAGATAGTATTCACTTGAGCTTCTCCCAGTTGAACATGTTTTGCTTATTGAGGGGCGACAGGGACTGAGGGGGGTAAAGACGTCGTTTCAGCCGGAGGAGGCGCGGATACGCCCTGCCGGCTGCGACGGGCCTGCACCAGCGCGGCCGGCGGGCGCAGATCTTCCGCGTCATAGGCGCGAATATTGCCAAGCATGACTTTCGCCGGAGGAAAGCCCGTTCCGGGCACCGGCTCGCCCACAGCCTGCGCCTGCAGCGCCTGATGCGTGAGCGGATCAATCACGGTTTCATAGCCTTCCGGGTCTTCCGGCAGGGTCAGCCGCATACCTTCCAGCGCACGGATGAGGGCCGCATCTTCGGTCGCATTGCCAACCTCGGCAACGGCCTTGGCGATAGCGATAATGCCGCTGTAAGCACCTTCCGCCGCATAGGTGGGATAGCGCCCCGTCATATCGTGGAAAGCCTGCACGAAACGGCGATTGGCCAGTGTATCGGGCCAGTTGTTGAGGTGGCGGGCCGAGCCGATCAACCCCGGCTGCGGATTATCGCCCAGCGCCACCAGCACATCATAATTCGCGCCGGTATCGAAGTTCGCCACCCGCATCTGGGAGAACAGGTCCGCTGCCAGAGCTTGCTTGAGGAAAGCAATATAGTCGCCACCCCACAGGGCCGTGACCACAAGATCCGGCTTTGCATCCTTCAGAGCCTGAATATAGCTGGAGTAATCCGGCTCATAGAGTTTGGGCCACAGCTCGGCGACCACCTCATAATCGAGCCCGAGCTCATCCATCGCTGCGAGGAAATCATCCCGCGAAACATGGCCGTAATCATAATCCGGGTTGAGAATGGCGATGCGCTTCCAAGGGTGCTGCGCCCGCGTATCACGCAGATAACGCGCACCGGCAGCGTTGGAGGTCCAACTGTCATTCGTCACGCGGAAATAATGCGGGTGGCCGGCCTCCATGGTCAGGCGCGAGGAGGCGTGGTCCGTACCAATGAGAATGATGCCGCGCTGGCCCGCCAGCTTGCTGACTTCCTGTGCCACGCCGGAAGACACCATGCCGCACAGGAAATTCACATGGTCCTTGTCGATGAAATCTTCGGCCAGTCGCCGACCGTAGGAGCTTTTGGAGAGGGCATCGTCCACAATCACCCGCAGGCGTGGAAACACATAAGCGGCCTCGCCCGCCTCTTCGCGACGGGGCAGGCCTTTCACACGGCCTTCGGCGATATCCTTCAACGCCAGACGAATGCCAGCAATGCCATCCTCACCATAAATGGCGGCGCGGCCGGTCATGGGATAGATGCAGCCAACAGTCGTATCGGCCTGCTGAGGGCTGGCGCCCAGCACGAGGCGCTCGGCCAGTGCGGCAGGAACCGGCCCGAAAACGGACAGGCCCAGCATCAGCATACCAGCAGTCGCAATGCGCCACACAATGCGGCACAGCCTCAGTGCCTTCACGGCATTCTCCCTATGGGGCCATCCCCTTTAGCGGCCTGTTCGCCGCTTTTGTTATGCAAACCATCGCAAATCGCGTGCCAGATACGCACAGAGCCATATGGGCCTGATATTTCCGCCCTTCTGCCCTGCGCACCACATCACGACGCGCCGCACACATGAGCGACATCCGCTCAAATGAGCGGACTCCATGAGCGGAAGCCGCTCAAATGGGAGATCAAAGCGCTCACAAGCCGAGGCGCTGCAATCTGCGCTTCAGGGCATGGCGGGAAATGCCCAGCGTCTCCGCCGCCCGCCCCTTGTGCCCACTGGAACGATCCAGCGCATCCAGCAGCAATTGCCGCTCGGTCTGGTCCAGATGAGCGCTGATGGTTGAGGGGTCATCGTCCCTATCCCCGGACATATCATCCGCCGCCACTGCTGGCCGCTCCCGCAATTCCTGCGGCAGAAGCTCTGGTGTGATCCGCGCGCCGGGATAAAGAATGGTGAGGCGCTCAATCAGGTTTTTCAGTTCGCGCACATTGCCCGGCCAGGCATAATTGCGGAACAGCGCCTCCGCCTCGGGCGACAGGGAAATGGCCGCGCACCCTTCCTGCGCCGCATAACGTGCAGCCAGATGTGTGCTCAGCAGCAGCGCATCATCCGCCCGCTCCCGCAAGGCCGGCACCGACACGTTGATGACATTGAGCCGGTAATAGAGATCTTCCCGGAACAGGCCATCCTTCACCAGCCCAGCGAGATCACGATTGGTGGCGGCCACGACCCGCACATCGCCCATGCTCACCGCCGCAGCTCCCACCGCACGATAGGTGCCGTCTTCCAGAAAGTGCAGAAGCTTGGCTTGAAGCGCGAGAGGCACTTCACCAATCTCATCCAGAAACAGCGTGCCGCCCTCGGCCAGCGCGACGAGGCCGGCACGCTTCTGGTGCGCGCCCGTATAGGCCCCCTTCTCCGCCCCGAACAGCTCAGCCTCTATGAGTTGCTCAGGCAGGGCCGCGCAGTTCACCTCCACGAAAGGCTGGCCCGCCCGACGGCTGCCAGAATGAATGGCCCGTGCCACCAGTGCCTTGCCCGTACCGCTCTCTCCATGCACCAGAATGCGTGACGTGCCGCTGGCGGCCACCCTTTCCACCTCATCACGCAACTGCACCATGGCCGGGCTCGCCCCAATGAGGCTGGCGGTGGAGACCTCACGGCTGCGATGATACTGGATCTCCTCCTGCATGCGCTGACGATCCAGCGCCTGATGCAGGCAATGCAGCAGATCATCCAGCTCGAACGGCTTGGTGAGATAATCCACCGCTCCGGCTTTCACCGCCTGCACCGCCGCGCGGGTATCGCCATGAGCGGAAATCATGATGACAGGCAGCTCCGGCGCCACGCCACGCAGACGCGCCAATGTTTCCATGCCATCGACTTCCGGCATGCGCAGATCCACCAGCGCCACATCCACCGCGCCACCGCGCAACACCTCCAGCGCAGCCGCGCAGCTATTGACGCCCGTGGGCTTCAACCCCTCTTTTTTCAGGGCATAGACGAGCGAGCGCACAAAAGGCGCTTCATCATCCACAACCAGAACAGATGCCGGGCGCATGACGGCCCTCCTCCCTTTCAAATAGCCTGCTCATACTCAAGGCATGGCGGCCTTTTCTTGTTGTTCTTCGCTTTTGTCCGGCCCCGCCGCCGGAAAACCGAGACGGATCAGCGTGCCCACCCCCAGCATGCTGTCTATGGTCAGTGTGCCGCCATTGGCCTCCACCATCTGCTGACAGATGGTGAGCCCGAGGCCGGAACCGGTGGATTTTGTGGTGAAGAAGGGCTCCGTCACCCGCGCCAGATCCTCCGGCGAAATCCCCACCCCGTCATCCTCGATCTCGATGAAGATGCGAGACCCCGCCCGGCCCGAGCGGAAGCACACCGTACCACCCCGAGCGCAGGCCTGTAGCGCATTCAGGCCCAGATTGACCAGAATCTGCTGCATGTGGTCCTCATCGGCCAGCACACTCACGCTGGAATCTCCCGTGGAGGCGATATTCACCCCGCGCTCGGCCGCCACAGGTTTCAGAAGCCGAGACACCCGGCGCAGCAAGGAGCGCACGCTCACCGGTACGCAGGCCGCCGGGTGCGGGCGGCCATAGGTGAGCAGATCATTCACCACGCGGTTGAGACGGTCCACCTCGCTTTCCAGATCCAGCAGCAGTTCGCGTCGGTCCGGATCGGGCTCATCTCGGCTGAGGGTCTGCACCGTGGTCTTCATGGTGGCGAGCGGATTGCGCACCTCATGGGCGACGCCGGTGGCGAACTCACCCAGCACCGCCATTTTCTCGGTGCGCACGGTGCGATCCAGCATATCCTTCACCCGCTCGGCCATGGTGTTGAAGGCCAGTGACACCGCATTGATCTCATCGGCATCACGCGAAAGGGTCAGGCGATAGGTGAAATCCCCGCGCGCCACGGCATCGGCCCCCTCCACAAGTTGATCTACCCGCCGCCGCATGCGCAGGCCCAGATGCACGAACAGCGCCACCACCATGAGCATGATTGCCGCCCCGCCCGCATAAAGGCCGGCGCGGGCAGAACGCAGCGAGGCCATCCAGTCTGGCGCGCGCCATTCCCGCATCAATTGCCAGCCCGGCAGCACCTCCGGCCCCGGCGCCAGTTCATGCCCCTCACCAATGGGCCGGCCGGTGGCGTCCAGTATGGCGCCGGACGGCGTGCCGAGCAGGATCCGCACGGCCGGGCTGGTGCTGGATTTTTCCAGTTGCTCAGTCAGTGAGGCCAGCCGCACATGAAGGCCCACACTGCCGGCCTGTCCACTCTCACCGCCACGCATGGCCCGACGCATCACGATCCAGCCCGCACGCCCCGGCTGCGGCAGGGACGGGCCGATAATCTCCACCCCGTCCTTCAGCACCACCGGCAATCCCTCCAGGTTCCAGCCGAAACTGCCATGATAGGGAGGGCCGGAAGCCGCCTGCCCGGCAATGGTCTGCCGCAAATGGCCCCGCGCATCGAAGAACAGCAGACCATAAAGGTCCGGCACATCCGCTTCCAGCCGCAGCAGAGCGGCGATATCGGCATTCCCCGGCGCATCCGGCTGGGCCAGAAAGGCATTGAGGCCGGGATAGTTGGAAATCTTCGCCAGCAGGGTCTGCATGTTTTCAAGAAACACGACCATGCGATTGGCCGTCGCGGCCTCCTGTGCGGACTGGCGCTCGCCGACCAGCGTGGTTTCCAGCTCATTGGCGAAACGGTCATAAAGCACGCCCACACTAACCAGAGCCAACGCGAACACGGACACCGTCACCAGCACATAACGCCCCACAATGGAGGACATGCGCGGGCGACGCAGATGACGCATGGGGCTTTTGGAACTGGCCGGGGCAGAGCCAGACGACATGGCAATTCGCCTTGTGCTTCTCAGACAGGGCCAGACGCTACAGGGCACAGCCCGGCTCGGCAATGTTGCGGATCGGGGCGAGGTGCAGATCAAGCTCCGCGCCGGGGCCACCCACCTCCTGCGCCAGCCAGCAGCGAAAAATCTCCAGTGGCGGAAAATCCGCCCGTGCCGAAGGCCAGACCAGCCAGTAGGCCCCCGTACCCTCCACGGAACCGGCCAGCACCGGGGCCAGCCGTCCGGCTTCCAGCTCCGGGCGGGCCAGATAATCCGGCAGCAGCGCCACGCCCAGCCCGGCAATGGTCGCCTGAATCATCGGGGCGAACTGATCGAACAGCATGCCGCCCCGGGCTCCACTCCGCGCCGGACGTGCACCGGGCTGCATCTCGCTTTGCCCGGCTGCCATTTCGGCATTATCCGCCGCGCCCTGTGCCCGGAACCATGTGGCCCAGGCGCTGGTGCGCGTTTCCAGTTGCAGCAGGGCCAGCCCTTCCATATCGGCCAAGCACCCAATCGGATGCGCACGCAGCAGATCCGGAGCGATACAAGCGGTCAGGCGCTCATCGAACAGTTTCATGTGGCCGGCGTCGCGCCAGTCCGCAGCGCCGAAATGGATGGCGGCGTCAAACCCTTCCACTTCGAAATTGAAGCGGCGCAGGCGTGTGGCCAGATTGATGGAAACACCGGGATTGCGCTCGGCAAAGCGCCCGAGCCGCGGTGCCAGCCAGCGCGTGCCGAGCGCCGGCAATATGGCCAGAGACAGCGTGCCCCCGCCCGGATTTGCCACCAGTTCCATACTGGCCCTCCGGATCAGATCCAGCGCGCGGGAAATATCGCGCCCATAGGCCTGCGCCGCAGCCGTAGGCACGAGGCGCTGTCGCTGGCGCAGAAACAGCGCGCAGCCGAGCTGACTTTCCAGATTCTGCACCAGCCGGCTCACCGCCCCCTGCGAGAGATCCAACTCACGCGCGGCCGCCGCCGTGGAGCCGGTGCGCAACACCGCCTCAAAGGCGTTCAACAGGCTGACAGAGGGCAGGAAGCGACGGGAACCGGACATGAAACCATGCCTAACATGCATGAACTCACGTTCAAACATCGTTATGGATCACCGCAGGCTTTTGCTAAATCTGCTTTTCAAACACCAAACATATCCGGAAGAGACATATGCCCCAGCAAGATCTGCCGCCCCTCGCCGGCCTGAAGGTTGTGGAACTGGCCCGCATTCTGGCTGGACCATGGATCGGCCAGACGCTGGCGGATCTGGGGGCCGAGGTCATCAAGGTGGAAAGCCCCGCAGGCGATGACACCCGCAGTTGGGGCCCGCCCTTCATCGAGCGGCCGGATGGCAAGGGCGGCACGGAGCGTGTGGCCGCCTATTTCCATGCCGCCAATCGCGGCAAGTCCTCCATCACCTGCGATTTTTCCAGCGCGGAAGATCTCGCCCGCGTGAAGGATCTCATCCGCGAAGCGGATGTGGTGATCGAAAATTTCAAGCTGGGCGGGCTCAGGAAGTTCGGGCTGGATTATGACAGTGTGGCCGCCCTCAATCCACGCGCTGTCTATGCCTCGGTCACCGGCTTCGGGCAGACCGGCCCGCGCGCCACAAGCCCGGGCTATGATTTTCTCATTCAGGGCATGTGCGGCATCATGGACCTCACCGGAGAGCCTGATGGCGAACCGCAGAAGGTCGGCGTCGCCTGGATTGATATATTCACCGGGCTTTATGGCGTCATCGGCATTCAGGCCGCGCTGGCGGAACGGGCCCGCTCCGGCAAGGGCCAGCATGTCGATCTCTCGCTGCTGGATACCGGCGTGGCGGTGCTGGCCAATCAGGCCATGAATTTTCTGGCCGGCGGCAAGGTACCCCACCGCATGGGCAATGCGCACCCCAATATTGTGCCCTATCAGCTCTTTCCCGCATCCGACGGGCATCTCATCATCGCCTGTGGCAATGACAGGCAGTTCGCGGCCCTGTGCCGGGTTCTGGATCTGCCCGGCATGGCGGAGGATGAAGCCTTCACGACCAATCCCGCGCGGGTCAGCAACCGCACGCTTCTGTGCGCACGCATTGCGGAGAAGACCGGCTCACGTACGCGCTCGGACCTGATCTTCGCTTTCGAGGCCGCCGGCGTGCCGGCAGGCCCCATCAATACCGTTGCGGAGGCGATTGAGGACCCGCAGATTCAGGCCCGCAATCTTGTCATCCATCCTGAAGGCATGACAGGTCTGCGCACACCCATCACCTTTTCCCGAAGCCCACTGGTGCTGGAGAAGGCCGCCCCCGCCCTTGGCAATGGCGCATGCGGCTTTTCGAACCCACAGGAAGACAAAGCCTGACGCGCTTCAGGCATCAGGCCAGAAAAGGGTGCAGGTCAATACGGCCTGCGCCCTCATCCGCTCAATCAAATTCACTGCATCTGGAGCAGAAACCGCCGGTTCATGGCCTGAAGCGGGCGCGCATTCATCGGGAAGATGGCGCGGAAGGCTTCAATATCCTTCGCATCCACATGCACCGGTGCGGCATAGATATTCCAGTCCACCACCTCAGCGCAGGGCGGCGTGGTGAGGGACCCTTCATAACGATAAAGAGCGCGCTTTTTCGGCAGCAAGGCGGATGGATCCATCGGCTGCTCCAAGATTACAGACCCCTGTTTTTTCGGGGCGGCCGCCATGAGGGTGGAGAAGGCATCGTTGACCTCACCCGGCACGAGGAATACCCCGATTACCAGCAGCCTGCCCTCTTCCCCCATATGCACGAAATGCGCTTCCATGGCCGTGCGCTGCCCCTCTATGGCGTGCTCGCTGGGGGCATGGAAATGAAACTGCCGCAGCGCGTAAGGTTTACCATTCATCAGCACGCCGCCGGCATCTCCCTCGACATCCAGTTGGATGGTATGGCCATTATTCACCACCTTGAACGGGGCCAGCTTCCAGCCCAGTAGCGGGCCGGCTGCTTCCGCCCGTACCGCACCCTGCAGATTGACCGGGGATTGCTGTGCGCCAATGGCGCAGGCCGCATAGGCCTTTTCCAGCGTACCCCAATGTTCAGGGCCGCCAGTCCCTTCATAACCCCAGGAAGCACCTGAAGGAACGCCCTGAGCCAGAGCTGCGCTGGCACAAATGGGGCAGAGCGCCAGGCCAGCCAGAAAACTGCGTCTTTTCATGATGGAGCCCTCTCAAAGAGGCGATGTCTGAGCGAAAAGCAGAAAAGCCACTCTCGCAGACATACTTGATACGAAGGTCTAAATCAGACTCGCAATCAAGGTTTCAATGTGTGCCGCCGGAGTTTTTGCGCGCATCACATCTCCCATCACCGCGACACCCGATGCACCTGCTGACCGGCAGATGGCGACCTGTTCCGCACCAATGCCCCCCAGCGCCACCACCGGCGCACAGGAGGCCGAGAGACAGGAGGCGGCTACAAAACGGGCCAGCCCTTCCGCGCCCAGAGCCGGACCATAGCCCGGCTTGGATGCCGAAAGAAACACCGGGCTGGCTGTTACATAATCGACGCTCCCCGCCGGCAAGGCCCCGATCTCGGCCACATCATGAAGCGAAAGCCCGATGAGAGCCTCGGGCCCCAGCAACGTCCGGGCCGCGCGCGCATCACTGCCCGCCGGCAGATGCACCCCATCCGCACCCGCATCAAGCGCCAGTTGCCCTGGGCCATGCAGGGTAAGGGTAACGCCGAAGGGCTGAGCCACCTCCCGCAGACGCGCAAAAAGCGCCAGTTGCTTTGCCGGTGACAGATCCTTTTCGCGCAGGCTCACCCAACGACACCCGGCCGCGCATGCGCTGGCCACAACCCCAATCACATCCCCGGTTTGCACCTGCCGCCGATCCGTAATCAGCAGCAAGGGAGGCTGAGGCAAGGAAAGATGAGGCCGGGATAGCGACACGCCCGGGGGATCTGCCGGCATGTCAGCCGCCGATCAGGCCGAATTCCGGGCTGGAGGCTTCCGCGTGGTGCTTTCTGGGAATACGCCCGGACAGACGCGCCAGTCGTCCGCCCTCCACCGCACAGCGGAAGGCCCGCGCCATGCGCACCGGGTCCAGCGCCTTGGAAACGGCGGTGTTGAGCAACACGGCCGAGCAGCCCAGCTCCATGGCCAGCGCTGCATCGGACGCCGTGCCAAGCCCTGCATCCAGCACCACCGGCACCGGCGAACGTGAACAGATCAGCTCGATCATGTGCGGATTGGCAATGCCAAGGCCGGAGCCGATCATGGACCCCAGCGGCATCACCGTGGCTGCGCCCAGATCCGCCAGCTTCTGGCAGGTCACCGGGTCATCATTGCAATAGGGCAGCACCACAAAGCCGCGGTTCACCAGCTCTTCCGTAGCCTTCAGCAACTCTTCCACATTGGGATAGAGCAATTCGCGATCGCCAATGACCTCCAGCTTCACCCACTCCGTTTCCAGCGCCTCGCGGGCAAGCTCGGCGGTAAGAATGGCGTCTTTCGCGGTCTGGCAACCGGCGGTATTGGGCAAAATATGCACCCGGTCGGTCAACAGATCCGTTAGGCTTTCCTCATAGCCGGAAAGCGAGATGCGGCGGATGGAGGCAGTCGCCATTTCCGAGCCGGAAGCCTCCAGCGCATCCAGAAACACCTGCTGGTTGGGATAACCCGCCGTGCCCAGAAACAGGCGCGAGTGGAAGCTGCGCCCGGCAATCACCAGAAGGTCATCATGGGGGGCCGCCATGGATGGCACGCTGGAGGGGTGAGAGGTTGAAAGCGTGTTCACGTCAGTCTTGCCTTATCTGAGGGTGGCATATCATCGGAGGAAAGACGGGTGCTGCGCCCCTCATCCCCCCTGCCGGGCCGTGATGATTTCCACCGCATCGCCATGAGCCAGAGCGGTCTGCGCCCAGTTGCGACGCGGCACCACGGCTCCATTGAGCGCCACGGCGATGCCCTTGCGCTCCAGCGCGATCTGCTGGGCCTGCAACAGATCGGCCACGGTCCTCACCGCCAGTTGCAGCTCTTCGCCATTCACCTTCAGCGACAGCATCGTCTCCTCCTGCCCCTTCATTCTGCGGCGACACGCGCATTGAAGCGCGCGGCGGCGAAGGGGGCGGCGATCTCATCCATCTGCCCTTCCAGAACCAGGCGGGCGATCACCCGTGCTGTCACGGGCAGCAGCAACAGGCCATTGCGATGGTGGCCCGTGGCATAGATCAGCCCCTCCACCTCCTCGCTCGGCCCCAGAATGGGCGCATCATCCCGGCTGCCCGGCCGGAAGCCGACCCATTGCTCGATGATCGGCAGTTCCTCGATGGTAGGCAAAGCCCGCCAGGCATTGGTGAGCAGCGCCAACTGGCCACCGGCCGTGATCTGCGTATCGAAGCCTTTTTCCTCTGTCGTCGCCCCCAGAATGAGGCGCCCATTGCGGCGCGGTGCCAGATAGATACCGGGCCCCCACAACACATGGTTCAGCAGAGGTGCGGCCGGGTCCATCTGCACGGCGGCCATCTGCCCCTTCACGGGGCGCACCGGCAATGGCTTTGCCGGCGTGATATCCACCCCGCGGCTCCATGCCCCGGCCGCCAGAATGACTATATCCGCCGGCACATGGCGTTCACCGCTCTCAGCTGTGCCTGCAACCACACCGGTGACGCGTCCACCCACCGTTTCCACGCGGGAAACCGGACAATATTCGTGCAAGGTCACGCCGGCGCGGGCAATGGCCAGCTTCAGCGCCTCCACCACCTTGCGATTATCGACCTGATGATCCTCCGCGGTAAGAATCGCGCCTGAAAGCTGGGTGGCCAGATGCGGCTCCAGCCGGCGCGCCTGCGCCGGGCTCAGCCATTCCACAGGCAGGCCGAGAGATGTCTGCAGGGCGAAGAGATGACGCAGCCGCGCCCCGTCATCCGCCGTCAGACCAATGGTGATGGTGCCTTCCGTGCGCAGATCTACACTCTGGCCGGCATCAGCCTCCAGCTCTGTGGCGAAGGCAGGCCACAAAGCCTGACTGGCCCGGTTGAGGCCGAGAAGCACATCTTCCCCCGGCTCGGCCTCCGCGCAGGCTGCCAGCATGCCGGCAGCCGCATGGCTGGCCCCAAGGCCGGCGACGCCGGCATCGAACAGCTCCACGGAGCAACCGGCTTTCGCCAGCAGCCAGCCAATGGAAAGCCCCATGACGCCAGCCCCCACCACAGCCACGCGCGGTCGCGCGCCAGCCACAGGAGATGCGAGTGAAGAAGAAACAGATGTGGAGGACATGAAACCGGACGACAAGCCTTTGCTCATCGGCATCTCCCTACGCTGGCATGATCCAGACAGGTTCAATGGGTATAATCTCAGCCGCATGGAGAGCGGCACCCCAGGCCAGCTTCCACTATCTCATGTTGGAGCACCTACCTGCAAGAGCAGAAGAAACATCCGGAAAAGATCTCCAGACATCCGCACGGATTCCGGATCAATGTGTGGCGTTCGGCAAACACGCTGCAACCAGCTGCATCATGCCCCGTGCGCTTGAAACATATCCACTCCAAATTTCCAGAGCAGGACAAATACTGCTGATAACACATCAGAATAGCTGTAATATATTACCATCATTGAAAATGAACCTCTTATTTTCACACTTTATTCTCGCGGAAGCTTGCTTTCAGAAGAATATCGCGTATCGAACATTTCACCTCACCTGAAGTGTGATGAAATGGAGATAAACATGTCGACAAATCTGTCGCGCCGACTGGGAGCCGAATTCTTTGGCACCTTCTGGCTGACCTTTGGCGGTTGCGGCGCTGCCGTTCTGGCCGCGGCCTTCCCTGAGCTGGGTATTGGCTTTCTTGGCGTATCATTCGCCTTCGGCCTGACTGTGCTGACCATGGCTTATGCCGTCGGTCATATTTCCGGAGGGCACTTCAATCCGGCCGTCACCATCGGCCTGTGGTCGGCCGGGCGTTTTCCCGCCTCTGGCGTCGTGCCCTATGTCATCATTCAGGTGATTGGTGCCATTGTGGCGGCTGCTGTGCTCTATTTCATCGCTTCCGGCAAGGCTGGGTGGGTGCCTGGCGGGTTCGCCTCAAACGGCTATGGCGCGCTGAGCCCTGGCGGTTACAGCATGCAGTCCGCCTTCGTGATTGAACTGGTGATGACCTTCTTCTTCCTGTTCATCATCATCGGCACCACCTCCAAGGGGGCGGCGGTCGGCTTTGCCGGCATCCCGATCGGCCTTGCGCTCACTCTCATCCACCTGGTGTCCATCCCTGTCACCAACACCTCGGTGAACCCGGCGCGCAGTACAGCTCCGGCCCTGTTCGCGGGTGGGGAATATATCGCTCAGCTCTGGATGTTCTGGCTGGCGCCCATCATTGGCGCTGTCCTTGCGGGTCTGGTCGCCCGCTGGCTCCACGCCGATGACAAGAACGCCTGAACCGCGATCACGGATCCGGTCAGGATGAAGAATCCGGTCCGCCTCTTCGCCAGAATGAAGTGAAGAGGCGGGCCAGCCTGATGAATATGCGCCCTTCCTGTAAATCCGCCAGGAAACCGCCGGGCGATTCGGCCTGGACCATTTATCTGCGTCGGCGGCCCGCCTGCTGGGCCACCTGCAGAACGACCCGCTCACAGATGGAAGGGGCAAGCGGCGCATTGCGGCGGCCGGCGAGAATGGCCTCATCCACCGCCAGCATCAGTTGCACACAACGCTCCGCACCCAGCACCCTCAGGGCCTTTTCCAGCTTGGGCTTGCGGGAGAAATGCACCATGGGGCGAGCCTTCTCCACCGCCCGTTCCGGCGACAGGCCAGCTTCCACCTGCAAGGCCATCTGATGCAAGCTGGAAAGGCCACGCAACAGCGCGCCCAGCACTGCATCCGGCCGGGTGGCGGCCCCAAACGCCTTGGCCAGCGCCTTCACCGCGCCCGCTGCATCCCCGGAAAGCGCGCAATCCACCACATCATCCAGCGCCAGCGCTGACGCATCGCCCACAATGGTGCGGACATCCTCTACGCTGACCCGGCCGGTGCCGGCGGCATAAAGGGCGAGTTTGGCGATCTCCCCGCGTGAAGCCATCCGGTCCCCGCCGATCAGGGAAACCAGCAATTCCTTCGCATCGCGATCAATGGAAAGGCCAGCCTCAGCCATCATCGCATCGACGAGCCGGGCCAGATCGCGTTGGGTATCAGCATAGCAGGCAATGGCCAGCGCATTTGGGGAGCCTTCGCACAGGCTGCGCAAGGCAGCGCCGCGCTTGAGGTCTCCGGCCTCCACCACCACAAGTGCCCCGGCTGGGCCTTCCAAAACCGGCTTCAGCGCCGGCACGATGTTTCGCGAGCCCGCGCGCACACGAATGACACGCTCACCCCCGAACAGGCCGATGGTGCTGGTTTCATCGATCAGGCGCTGGGGGTCGGCGGACAGTTCATCACCCTCCAGCCGCACAAGGGCGAAGGGGTCGCTGGCATCCGGCACCGCCGCCTTCACCACGGCATCAGCGCGCTCACGCACCAGCCCGGTATCCGGGCCGAACAGCAGAATAACGCTCTTGCCCGGATCCCGCCGGGAGAGGGCCGCTTCGGCATCTCCCGGCCGCACCGCCACCATGGCTTATTTGCCCGACGCCGCAGGCTGGCCCGCCGAGCGGACGAAATGCGCCATCAACTGGGTACGGATATCGGCGACGATCTCCTGCGAGGCCCGCCGTTCCGCATCCTTGGCGGCGCTGTAATTGGCGAAGCGCTGATAGCTGGTGTCGATCGTGGCTGTGCCCTTGGATTTCCCCTTCGTCACCGGCGCCTTGTTCGGGTCGTCCTTGCGTATCAGGGTCCAGTCGGCTTCCACACGGATGATCTCGTTATCCGGCAGGCCGGATTTCTTATTCACCAGCGCCGTGCTCTTGGTCAACTTGGTCTTGATGAGCAACTGATAGGCTGGATTTTCCGGATTGCCCGCGCCACCGTGGAAATCAAAGATCATGTCATTGCGCAGCACATGACCGAGGCTGCCATTGATGGGCATCACCTCCACGCTGTTCAGCTGCTGGCGCAGGCCCGGCCCGCCATCCGGCGTGCTGGCGGCATACATGGGCTGGAAGCAGCCGGCCAGCGCAGCTGACGCGAGCCCCACAAAGGTGAGGCGCGCGGCAATCGCCCATCCCGCCGCGTGCCGGGTGGGCATGCGGGAAGAGGCACGGGGCGCCGGGCGGGCAGCGCCATTCGGAGCTGTGTCAGACAACGACATTCACGATCCTCTGCGGCACCACGATGACCCGCTTGGGCGCGCGGCCTTCCAGCACACGCTGCACGGCTTCCAGCTTCAACACCGCAGCCTCGATATCGGCCGGGGTCGCCTCACACGGAACAACAATATCATCCCGCTTCTTACCATTGATCTGCACCGGAAGGGTGATGGAATCGTTCTGCAGCAGCGCATCTTCCACGGCCGGCCAGCCCGCTTCCGCCACAAGCCCTTCATGTCCAAGGCGCTTCCAGCATTCTTCCGCCAGATGGGGAATCATGGGCGCGACCACGCAAGTGAGCATTTCACCCGCCTCGCGCAGGGCAAAGGCGAGATCATCCGGCACCGATTCCGCCTTGCGGGCCTGTGCGAGGGCCGTGCCGAACGCATTGGCGAACTCATGCACATGCGCCACTGCCACATTGAAGCGCAGGCGCTCCACATCCTCGGCCACCGTGGCCACAAGGCCGTGTGCGGCCCGGCGCAAGGTGAGCGCCACATCGCCGAACGCAGCCGGCTTGGCCGCACCGGCCGGCGCGCCATATTCGATCGCCTCGTTCACCAGACGCCATACACGCTGCACGAAGCGCCATGCGCCTTCAATGCCGCTCTGCGTCCACTCGCTATCACGCTCGGGCGGGGTATCCGAGAGCATAAACCAGCGGGCGCAATCCACACCATAGGTGTCGGCCACCACTTCCGGGGCCACCACATTGCGCTTGGACTTAGACATCTTCTCCGGCGGCAGAACCGTGACCGGGGTGCCATCGGCAATCTTCACCGCCCGGCCATCGGCCTCGCGCTTCACCTCTTCAGGGAACAGCCAGCGTCCGTCCTGATCCTTGTAGGATTCATGGACAATCATGCCCTGGGTGAACAGGCCTGCGAAAGGCTCTGCCACATCCACGCGCCCGCAGGCATTCAGCGCACGGGTGAAGAAGCGCGAATAAAGCAAATGCAGAATGGCGTGCTCAATGCCGCCAATATACTGATCCACCGGCAGCCAGTGGGCCACGGCAGCCTTATCCAGCGGCTTTTCCACATTGTCCGAGGCATAGCGCAGATAGTACCAGGACGAATCCACGAAGGTATCCATCGTGTCCGTCTCGCGCCGGGCCGGCTTGCCGCATCTGGGGCAGGCTACATCGCGCCAGGCGGCGGCCCGGTCCAGCGGGTTGCCGGGGCAATCGAAGGTCACATCCTCCGGCAGGGTCACGGGCAGTTGCTCGCGCGGCACGCCCACCGGGCCACAGCTTTCGCAGTGGATGATCGGAATCGGGCACCCCCAATAGCGCTGGCGCGAAACACCCCAGTCCCGCAGGCGGAAATTCACCTTGCGCGTTCCCTGCGGCGCATCTCCCACCCGGAAGCGCTCCAGCTGCCGCGCCACGGCCTCCTTGGCATCCGGCACAGACATGCCATCCATGAAGCCGGAATTGAACAGCGTGCCATCACCGTCATAGGCTTCATCGCCAACAGCGAAGGTGGCCGGATCGGCATCCGGTGGAAGCACCACCGGCACCACCGGCAGCTTGTATTTGCGGGCGAAATCTAGATCGCGCTGATCATGAGCTGGGCAACCGAATATGGCACCGGTGCCATATTCCATCAGCACGAAATTGGCGACATAGACCGGCACGGTGCGCCCGGCATCCAGCGGATGCACCACCTTCAGGCCGGTATCGAAGCCCAGCTTTTCCTGGGTCTCGATTTCCTCGGCGGAGGTGCCGCCCCTCTTGCACTCCCGGATGAAGGCGGAAAGCTTCTCATTGCCTTCGGCAAGCTGGCGGGCCAGAGGATGATCCGGAGACAGCGCCAGAAAGGCCGCGCCGAACAGCGTATCAGGCCGCGTGGTATAGACCTTGACGGCCTGCGCACCTTCCGGCGCAAAACCGCGGACAAACTCGAACAGCACTTCCATGCCTTCCGAGCGACCGATCCAGTTGCGCTGCATCAGGCGCACCTTTTCAGGCCAGCGCTCCAGCGTATCCAGCCCGTCCAGCAGTTCCTGAGCGAAATCGGTGATGCGCAGGAACCACTGCGAGAGCTTGCGCCGCTCCACGATCGCGCCCGAGCGCCAGCCGCGCCCGTCAATCACCTGCTCATTGGCGAGCACGGTATTGTCGACCGGGTCCCAGTTGACCTCGCTCTCCTTGCGATAGGCCAGGCCATGGTCGAGAAAATCGAGGAAGATGCGCTGCTGCTCCACATAATAGCTGGGGTCGCAGGTCGCGATCTCGCGATTCCAGTCTAGCGAGAGGCCCAGAAGCTGGAGCTGCTCGCGCATGGAGGCGATGTTCTCATAGGTCCACTCCCGCGGATGGACCTTGCGCTCGATGGCGGCGTTCTCCGCTGGCAGGCCAAAGGCGTCCCACCCCATGGGGTGCAGAACATTGAAGCCCTTCATGCGCTTGTAGCGCGCCAGCACGTCGCCCATCACATAATTGCGGCCGTGCCCGATATGGATGCGCCCTGAAGGATAGGGGAACATCTCCATCACGAAGAATTTCGGACGTGGGTCGTCATTGCGGGTGCGGAAAGTACCCTGCTCTGCCCACGCTTTCTGCCAGCGCGGCTCAACTTCACGGGCGTTATAGCGGTCGGAGCCCTGCTCCACAGTGCGATCGTCTGTCATGGTGCCGTCAAGGGGTCAAAATCTGCTGGGGACTAGGGCAGAAACCGACGCTCGGGTCAACCACCCGAACAGTCAAGGTCTGGTTTTCCTTGCCTCATACCGCTCCATCGTTCATCAAGCGAGGACAACAAGCCCGAGGAAAACCGATGGACGCACGACAGTGGAAACGCGCTGCGCGCGCTGGGACAGCCAGTGCCATTCTTGCGATACCGCTGCTTTCCCCTCCGGCAACCGCCCTGGCGGCAGATGGCGCACCCGCCCTTCATGGCGCGGATCTTTCCCCGTTCTGGGCCATTCCCTTCGTTGGTATTCTGCTGTCTATCGCGCTGTTTCCCCTGCTCGCCTCCAAGTTCTGGCATCACCATTATGGCAAGGTGGCGCTGTTCTGGGCGGCGGCATTCGTGGTGCCCTTTGTCTCCATGTACGGCACCGGTGCAGCCGTGCATGAAGTGGTGCACACGGCGCTGCTGGAATACATCCCCTTCATCATCCTGCTCTATGCACTATTCACCGTCTCCGGCGGCATTCTGGTTTCGGGCAATCTGCATGGCAGCCCGGCCATGAATACGGGCCTTCTGGCGTTGGGCACGGTACTGGCCAGCCTGATCGGCACCACGGGCGCGTCGATGGTGCTCATCCGTCCGCTGCTGCGCGCCAATGATAACCGGCGTCACAATGTGCACACGGTGGTGTTTTTCATTTTTCTGGTATCAAATATTGGCGGCTCTCTAACCCCACTGGGTGACCCGCCGCTGTTTCTGGGATTCCTGAAGGGGGTGAACTTCTTCTGGACCACAAAACATCTGCTTCATGACACACTGGTGGTCGCCGGTATTCTGTTGACCTGCTTCTATCTGCTGGATCGCTACTTCTACAGCAAGGAAGAAGGACTTCGCCCCCTGCCCGACCGCACGCCGGATACAGACAGCGTGAGCGTGCGGGGCCTGCGCAACCTGCCGCTGCTGGGCGGCATCATTGGCGCCATCCTGCTCAGTGCTCTGTGGAAGCCTGGAATCAGCTTCGAGATTCTCGGCACCCATATGGAAATCCAGTGGGTGGCGCGTGATGTGCTGCTGGTGGTGATGGCGCTGATCTCGCTGGCCATCACCCCCAAGATCATCCGCGAGCGAAACGGCTTCGACTGGGAACCGATTCTGGAAGTGGCCAAGCTGTTCGCCGCCATCTTCCTCACCATCATTCCGGTCATCGCCATTCTGCGGTCCGGTGCAGATGGCGCCTTCTCCAGCCTGGTGCAACTGGTGACAGGCCCCAATGGCGAGCCGGTAAATGTATGGTATTTCTGGCTGACAGGCACCCTCTCCGGCTTCCTGGACAATGCCCCCACCTATCTGGTCTTCTTCAATCTGGCCGGGGGCGATGCCCACCTGCTGATGAACCAGATCCCCGTCACGCTGGAGGCGATTTCGGCCGGCGCGGTGTTCATGGGTGCGCTCACCTATATCGGCAATGCGCCAAACTTCATGGTGCTGTCCATTGCCCGCCATCGCGGTGTGAAGATGCCGAGTTTCTTCGGCTATATAGCCTGGTCCTGCATCTTCCTGCTGCCCTGCTTCGCGCTCATCACCTTCCTCTATTTCCTGTGAAGATGAGGGCGCTGAAGCGCATATGAGCCGAAACCTGAAACGCCGCGCCCTGCCAGGTGCGGCGTTGTCATATGCACTGATGCCGGCCCTGCCCGTAAACATGAAAAAGCCGGGCCCGAAAGACCGGACCCGGCTCAATCTCACCTGAAATCAGGCGCCGCAATCAGGCATTAAAGCTGATCGCGCGGTCGCCCGCGTCATCCTTGATGCGCGTGGGCAGGCCCATCTCGTTCAGCAGGCCCAGGAAGGGATGTGCCGGCAGCTCTTCCACATTCGCCATGGTCTTCACATCCCACTTGCCATTGGCGACAAGAAGCGCCGCGGCAACCGGCGGCACGCCGGCGGTGTAGGAAATGCCCTGGCTGCCCACTTCGGCATAAGCCTCCGCATGGTCCGCCACATTGTAGATGAAGACTTCACGCGGCTTGCCGTCCTTCGTGCCCTTCACGACATCACCGATGCAAGTCTTGCCGGTGTAATCCGGCGCAAGCGAGGACGGATCGGGCAGCAGGGCCTTCACCACCTTCAGCGGCACAACGTCCTGCCCATTGTGCAGGCGCACCGGCTGCTCGGACAACAGGCCAAGATTGTTCAGCACGGTGAACACATTGATATAATGGTCACCAAAGCCCATCCAGAAGCGGATGTCCGGCACATCGAGATTCTTCGAAAGCGAATGGATCTCGTCATGGCCGGTCATGTAGGCGGTCTGGGCGCCGACCACCGGCAGATCCCATTCCTTGCGGACTTCGAACATCTTGTTCTTGGTCCACTGGCTGTTCTGCCAGGACCAGACACGGCCGGTAAATTCTCGGAAATTGATCTCCGGGTCGAAATTGGTCGCAAAATAGCGGCCATGACTGCCGGCATTGATATCCACGATGTCGATGGATTCGATCTTGTCGAAATAGTCATCCTTGGCGAGGCGCGCATAAGCGTTCACCACACCAGGATCAAAACCCGCGCCCAGAATGGCGGTGACGCCGGCCTTGGCGCATTCCTCGCGGCGTGGCCACTCATAATTGCCATACCATGGCGGATCTTCGCAGATCTTGAGCGGGTCCTCGTGAATGGCGGTGTCGATATAGGCCGCGCCCGTATTGATACAGGCCGAGAGCACCGACATGTTGAGGAAGGCGGAGCCGACATTGATGACGATCTGGCAGCCCGTCTCGCGAATGAGGGCGGAGGTCGCCTCCACATCCAGCGCATCCAGACCATGGGCTTCCAGCTTGCCGGCAACCTTCAGGCTTCCCTTCTCCTGGATGGAGCGGATGATCTCCTCACCCTTCGCAAGGGTTCGCGAAGCGATATGGATATCGCCCAGCACATCATTGTGCTGCGCGCATTTATGGGCCACCACTTGACCCACGCCACCGGCGCCGATGATCAGGACATTCCTCTTCATTTGGGCCAGGGCCTCCTTTTCAGATGCAAGAGAGAGAAGGGAGAACCTCAGGAGAGGTTCGATGAAAAATCCTCATAGGTGAATTCGCGCACCAAGCGCTGCGTTCCATCCAGCTCGCGCACAGCGATGGAGGGCATTTTCACCCCGTTGAACCAGTTCTTCTTCACCATGGTGTAGCCGGCCGCATCCTGAATGGAGAGGCGGTCTCCGGTGCGCAATTCATGGAGAAAGGCGAATTCGCCGAACACATCGCCGGCCAGACAGGATTTGCCGCAGATCATGTAATCATGTGGGCCGGCATTGGGCAGCATCTTCGCGCTCTCGCGATAGATCAGAAGATCCAGCATGTGCGCCTCGACAGAACTGTCGACGATGGCCAGATTCTTGCCATTATACAACGTGTCCAGCACCGTCACTTCTAGCGTGGTGCTTCTGGTGATGGCCGCCTCGCCCGGTTCCAGATAGATCTGCACATCATATTTTTCAGAGAAGGCCTTCAGTCGGTCGCAGAAGGCATCCAGATCGTAGCCTTCGCCTGTAAAGTGAATGCCGCCGCCCAGACTGATCCACTGCGCCTTGCCGAACAGCGAACCGAATTTCTCCTCGATCTGGCCCAGCACCTGATCGAACAGCTCGAAACTGCTGTTTTCGCAATTATTATGGATCATGTAGCCGGTGACCTGATCGGCCACAGCCGCCACCTTCTGCGCATCCCACTCGCCCAGCCGGGAGAAGGGGCGCGCCGGGTCCGCCAGATCGAAGCCGGATGTGCTCACGCCGGGGTTCAGCCGCAGGCCACGGGCAATCGTGCCGGTGCGATCGGCAAAACGCTCCAGCTGACCAATGGAATTGAAGATGATCTTGTCGGCATGGCTGACCACTTCATCAATTTCGTGATCGGCATAGGCAACGCTGTAGGCGTGGGTTTCTCCGCCAAATTTCTCACGACCCAGCCGCACCTCATAGAGCGAGGAGGACGTGGTGCCCGCCATATAATCGCGCATCAGATCAAACACGCACCAGGTGGCGAAGCACTTCAGCGCCAGCAGCGCCTTTGCGCCCGAGCGCTCCTGCACCTGGCGGATGATCTCCATGTTCCGCAGCAGGGCACTCTTGTCGATCAGATAGTAGGGCGTTTGCATCTTCGGGCGTTCCTGCTGTTGCCGTCAGGGGCCATGTGTAGGCCGACACGGCAACACTGCCAGATATTAGGAAAATTCATGTGACGCGTGGAACGCCATGAAATGGGGTGGCATGAAAAGAGAAAGGCCAGCCACGCGCATGGCGCTGCGCCTCATGGGCGCGGTTTGGCATGAGCTGCCACAGGATCTGCACTGGCACGGTCTATCATGATCGACAGACACGCAGCGCCCAGATCTATGCTTTGAAAGGGCTGGCCGCCGGCCAAGCCGAAACGAACCCACGATGCAGTCCCGATCCCGCAGGCGCGGGGGAGGCGAAGGCGCGGTTCTTTCGCACCAGACGACAGAAACCTTCCACCCGCACATTCAGCGCGCGCGCAGCAAAAGCGTCTTCCGTTTGGGTGGCATCCAGTCTGACTGAGCCCATCCCCAATTGGAAGAGGGCGTCGCAAGACATGGCGTCCTCCCCAACCAGCAGATGTACCTGTCAAGACGCGCCGCAACCCGGATGGGCCTGATGCTGCGCCTGCAGGTCAAGCGGTGCTTATATCAGCCTGTGGCCGGAATACAATATCGCCAGCCCCTGTTTCGCCGGAAACATCAACCCGTCACCCAATCAACATGAAGGCGCACGCGGCCTAGCCGGTGCGCCTTCATGTTTGCAATCATGTTTTCCATGCCGTCAGGCAGACGCAGGAATGCGTCCCGCCTTTCAACTGGTGAAGAAGCTCTGCGTGCCGTGGGCCTCGATTGCCTCGGCGAGACGGCCCAGCGCATGCACATAGGCTGCGGTGCGCATGGTCACATTCTTCTCACGGGAGACATTCCAGATCGCCCTGCCCTCACGCTCGGTGATGGTGCGCAGGCGATCGTGAATTTCTTCCTCGGTCCAGTAATAGCCCTGACGATTCTGCACCCACTCGAAGTAGGAAACCGTCACGCCACCGGCATTGGCCAGAATATCGGGCAGCACAACCACGCCCTTCTTCGCCAGAATGTCATCTGCCTCAGGGGTCACGGGGCCATTGGCCAGTTCCAGCACCAGCTTGGCCTTCACGCTCTCGGCGTTTTTGGCGTTGATCATGTTTTCCAGCGCCGCCGGCACCAGCAAATCGCAATCTACGCTCACAAGCTCGGAGTGGGAGATCAATTCGTGCCCCCCCTTTCCGGCCGTACTGGCCACGGAAAGGCCATTGGCCTTCGCTTCCAGCAGCATGTCCACATGCAGACCTTCCGGCGAATAGACCATGCCGGCTGAATCCGACACCGCAACGATCTTGTGGCCATCGCCCGCCAGCAGGCTGGCGATATGCTGGCCGGCATTGCCAAAGCCCTGCACCGCCACACGCATGGTCTTGCTGAGGCCCAGATCTTCGGCCAGATGGCGTACCAGATAGAAGCCACCGCGCGCTGTGGCGTCGCCGCGGCCCAGCGAGCCGCCCAGAGCAATGGGCTTGCCGGTGATGACGGCCGGCTCGGCGCGGCCCACAATCTGCGCATATTCATCGGCCATCCAGCCCATGATCATGGCATTGGTGTAGACATCCGGCGCGGGAATATCGCGATCTGGCCCGATGATGCGGGAGAAGGCCTGCATATAGGCGCGGGAGAGACGCTCCAGCTCAGCCTTGGAGAGCCGACGCGGATCCACCTGCACGGCCCCCTTGCCACCGCCATAAGGCAGGTTCATCACCGCGCACTTGAAGGTCATCCAGAAGGCCAGCGTCTCCACTTCATCATCCGTCGCATCGGGATGGAAGCGGATGCCGCCCTTGGTAGGGCCACGCGTATCATCATAACGGCAACGCCAGGCCAGGAAAGATTTGCGCGAGCCATCATCCATGCGGATCATCAGCCGCACCTTGGTGGTCTCACGCGGGAATTTGAGCTTCTCGATCACATCCGGATCAATGGTGAGATGAGAGGCAGCCTCATCCAGCCGGACGAGTGCGTTTTCGAGAAGGCCATCTTCCTGCATTATGTCTCCGTCAGTTCTGCTTGGGTGGAATTGGGCCAGAACAGAACGGGAAGAAACCCTGTCGTCAAGATGGCGACCAAACCCGATATGGTACCATATAACCTCAAAGACCAAGGCGAGCGGTATCCGAAAGATATTCTTCCAGAGCGCAAGATGGCCTTGTGAAAGCAGCCCGAAAGCAACTCGCCCACCTCTTTGACTCCGACATAATTCCGTAAGGGAACATAGACAAAGCCATTGAAAATCCTCGCAGGATTTAAGCAAGGCTTTTGCGGATCAACACCCCGGCCCGCCCCTGTATCCACGCCCCCGTGAGGCCTTGGACGAGCCTGAACAGGCCGCGACGATACGTCCGCTTTGGCAGAGTAAAAATTGCGCAAAAAATCGTAGATTTGCACATTTTATTCGCATCTTCCGATGCGGAAATAGCGACTCACCACGGATTGAGTGGATATTTTTGCCGATCAATTCGGCATATTGCGCACTTCGCTGGCAAATTGGAAAGGCCCATAAAATTACCTTCCACCTCATCCCGGCCTGCGTATCGCACTAAAAAGGGCGGGTGAAGACATGCTCCATCCGCCCTCAATAAGCACCGGCCTAATGCGCCGGTTCTTCTACTGCCAGAAGAACCTACTCCCCAGCCAGCCGCAGGGGGGCCTGTGTCTTTTCTTCCACAGTGCGCAGGCGGGCCTCTTCCTGCTCGATATAGTTGCGGGTCAGCGGAACTGCCTCCTGCCGTCGCGCCAGCTGGATCTGAAAGATATTCAGCCCCTGATGGCGGAAACCCATCTCGCTGCCCGCGAGATAGAATTCCCACATCCGGCAGAAGCGCTCATCCATGATGTGCGCGGCCTCATCCCAGTGCGCCAGAAAACGCTCACGCCAAGCTTTCAGCGTCTCCGCATAATGCAGGCGCAGCAGTTCAATATCCGTCATCACCAGCCCCGCCCGCTCGATATGGGGGGTCACTTCCGAGAGGGCCGGAATATAGCCGCCGGGGAAGATATATTTGGCGATGAAGGGATTGGTGATGCCCGGCGGGTCCGAACGGCCGATGGAGTGCAGCACCATCACGCCATTCTCGTCCAGCAGCTCATAAACCTTGCGGAAGAATTCGCCATAATGGTCCACGCCGACATGCTCGAACATGCCGACGGAGACGATCCGGTCGAACGGCCCCTTGATGTCGCGATAATCCTGAAAGCGGAAATCCGCCCGCCCCTCAAGGTCACCATCAACAACGCGCCTCTTGGCGATAGCCAGTTGCTCTTTGGAGAGCGTCACGCCGGTAACCTTCGCCTGCGCGATCTGCGCCAGATACAGCCCTAGCCCCCCCCAGCCGCAACCGATATCCAGCACGCTCATATCTTCACGATCGATCACCATCTTGGCTGCGAGATGGCGCTTCTTCGCCAGTTGCGCATCCTCCAGACTCTGGCCCGGATGCTCGAAATAGGCGCAACTATATTGGCGATCAGGATCGAGGAAGAGATCATAGATCTTTCCATCGATATCATAATGATGCGCCACATTGCGCTGTGAGCGCCCCCGCGGGTTGAACTGATCCACCCGCCGCCAGGCATGGCGCGCCAGCCCGATCATGCGGCCGGTCGTCGACGCACTGTTCACCCCCGGCTGTGACATCAGCAGGCTCAACAGATCCGTGATGGTTGATCCCTCTTCCATCACGAGCGTGCCGTCCATATAGGCTTCGCCCAGCTTCAGTTCCGGGTCCAGACAGATGCTCTTTTGCGCAGCATCCGTCATAAAGCGCACCGCAACATGCGGCGCACTGCCATCTCCAGCTGTGATCTTTCTGCCCGAAGCCATGGTCACGGTCAGTGAACCACGCACCATTGCCCGATGCAGAATTTTCTCCAGCAACCGTTCCATCGGCCGCCTCCACGATAACGCAAGTCCGATATCCAGCTTCCCCTTCACCTGTCGATGCAGGCAGAAACCAGCCCCTGTCCATGATTGGACGTGCTCGCGAAAGAAACGCGCACCGCTTAGGCAATCGCAGTGCATGGACCTATTCGCGAATTGTATCAAAACACCATCGTTGTGCTGCTGCAACACCACCGCAGTCCGATGCTGATTTTTAACTTCGCAAAAGCTGTGCCAAGCCTATATAAATGCTAAAAAATACCCCATATGGAATACAGATTGAAGCCGTAGGTTGTCTTGTCCCACTTTACTCTCGGAGGCACGCAGCTTAAGCCGGGGCCTCCCCCCTCAGACAAGACACCCGCAATGCTTCGCAAATTGTATGACTGGGTCATCGCCTATTCCGCGAAACCCTCAGCTCCCTGGGCGCTGGCTCTCGTCTCGTTTGCCGAAAGCTCTGTCTTTCCCATTCCGCCGGATGTGCTGCAGGTGCCGATGACCCTGGCCCAGCCACAAAAGGCGTGGCGCTATGCCCTCATCGCTACAATTGCCTCTGTTCTGGGCGGCATGTTGGGCTATGCCATTGGTGCGCTGCTCTATGACAGCGTCGGCAAGTTCCTGATTGATCTGTATGGTTATGGCCAGAAGGCCGAAGCCTTCCAGACGGCCTATGACCATTATGGCCACTGGGTCATTCTGCTGAAGGGCATCACGCCCATTCCCTACAAGCTGGTGACGATCACCTCCGGTTTTGCCCATTACAATATCTGGTGGTTCCTCGGTCTTTCGCTCATCACACGCGGGGCGCGTTTCTTTCTGCTCGCCGGGCTGCTGCATTATTTCGGCCCCATGGCGCGCGATTTCATCGAGCGGCGGCTGGGGCTGATGACCTTTGCCCTCTTGGGCGTAGTGGTGCTGGGCTTTCTTGCCGCTTTCTATCTCATGTAAACCGGAGGCTCGCGAGAAAGAGCCTGTGGCAAAAAGACTGAAGCACAACACACTTGCCGCCCGCCGCATCTGCCATTAAGCGCAGAGCTATGGTTGCGCCCCGCACATCTTCTCCGGCCAGAATGGCCAAATCAGGCGATCAGATCGCAATTGTGCGCGCACTGGCTGTCCGTCTCGTGCTGGCTTACATGCTGGTGATGCAGGGGCTTGTCGGCGGTTTTGCTACGGGTGCATCCGCCGCCCCGCTGATAGGGCTGGGAACCGAAGATGACGGCTTCCCGGTTTTGTGCCTCGGCGCAACTCAGACTGCACCAGATGGGCCGGATGGCACACCCGCGCCTCCACATGATAATCGCTGTTGTCTGGTCGGCTGCATGGGCGGGCACATGCCCGCTCTGGCGCGAAGAGGGGGAGTGCTTCTCCCCCCGCCCGAGCCCCGCCTCAGCCATCGCATCTTCCCAGCGGTTGATCGACAGGCGCAGCCGCGCCCGCCAGCCGCAGCCTTCCACCCCAGAGCGCCCCCGACTGAAGCCTGAACCTGCATTCAAAACGGCATTCAGTCTTTTCCTAAAGGAGCGTTCTCATGTCCCGGTTTTCTGTTTTTGGCGCGGCAAAGGCTGCAGCCCTTTCCGCAGCCCTCATTCTCACGCCTGCAGTCCTTGCCCCGGCCATGGCCGCCGACCACGCCGCCCATGGCCATGCCGGCAGCATGCAGCCTGCGGACCTGAAGATCGGCGATCTCACCATCACTGCCCCTTGGAGCCGCGCAACACCGGGTGGAGCCAAGGTGGCCGCCGGCTATATGCAGATCACCAATCACGGCAAGAGCGCAGATTGGCTGACCGGAGGCACCTTCTCCCGCGCAGCGCGGGTTGAAATTCATGAAATGGCGATGAAGGACGGCATCATGACCATGCGTCCTCTGAAGGACGGGCTGGAAATTCCTCCGGGCAAGACCGTCACCCTCGCGCCTGGCGGCTATCACATCATGTTTATGGGGCTGCAAACCCCGCTGAAGGAAGGTGAGGATGTGACCGGCATGCTGGATTTCAAAAACGCCGGCAAGCTGGATGTGACCTATCAAGTGCGTGGTATCGCGGCGGGCCACAACCACGCCCATCAGTGACGCCTGCCTCTGTCAGGCCAAGCTGATATAAAACAGAAAGGGCCGGCCCAGATGGACCGGCCCTTTTTCGATATCGGGCCCCGCCAGCGCCTATGTGATCGCAGCGCGCGGACCCACGCTGGAAATCACTCGGTCTTGGTCTTTTCAGCGGGCGTGTCGGTCTTGCCAGCGGCGGCCAGAAGCGGCTCCAGCTCCTTGTCCCACGCCTCCATGCCGATAGCCCCGTTCACGCGCTTGCCATTGACGAAGAAGGTAGGCGTGCCGCGCACTTCCAGCTCCTTGCTGGCATAGGAGGAGCTGGCCTGTACCTTGGCGGCCAGTTCATTATCCGTCAGACACTTCTCAAAGGCGGCATCGCTCATGCCCGCCTGCTTGGCCACGGTGCGCAGGCCCGCGGCGGGATCATTGCCGAACGCCCAGCTGCGCTGGGTTTCAAACAGGGCGCCCACGGTTGGGAAATACTTGTCTTCCGGCATGCAGCGCGCCAGCATGAACCCCGCCGTCGCAACCGGGTCAAACGGCATTTCGCGGAAGATGAAATACACCTTGCCGGTGTCGATATATTTCGCCTTCAGCTTGGGGAAGATCTCATTGTGGAAGTCCGCACAATGACTGCAGGTGAGCGAGGCATATTCCACGATCGTCACCGGCGCATCCGGGTTGCCCAGCGCATGCGTGCTCAGGGGCGTGGCCGCCGGGGCCATCAGCTTCTCCTGCGAGACGCTCTCGGCCGGCGCGGCCAGAAGCGGGCTTGCCGGCAGAGAAAGGGCAGCCGCCGCCGTGAGGGCAAAAAGAGCGAACAGGCGGGCGCCGGTACGAACGCGGCGGCGATTGGTGGACATGCGTTTCTCCGAATGGTCCTGGGACAAAGGGCGGAAACAGGATGGTCTGTGGCCAGCCCTGCGGGCCGTTTCAGACGCACCACCCCGGTTCGCCTGAGTGCAAAGCGTTGGAACCAGCAGGCTAGATCATTGTGGCGATTCAGCGAACTGGAAATCTCATCCTTGTGGATGATGCATCCTGATACCTGACTACGGCATCATCAGGCCCCCCCGGCGGGCTCTCAATGCCCTCCGCCACGGCGCTCTCGCCGCACCAGCGCCCCGAGGCGTGCGAGGGAGGCCGCCAGTTCCTCATCCTCGAATGGACCGATTTCCTGCCGCACGTCTTCAACCATGGCCGGCTCCGGCGGAGGCGGCAGGCGCGGACGGACATGGCGGGGCGGCACCGGCCCCTGACGCAGCAGGATGCGCCCCACGCAGCGCCAGCCGAAATAGGTATTGATGCGCTCCAGAACCACCGGAATGGCATATTGCATTTCGATGGCATAGGCCCCCGCCACCCGCACCATCAGGGTGGCGGCCTCACTGCCCTCATGGCGGGGCCACTGCAGCTTCAGCGGCATGGAATGGGGGGCGAGATCCGGCCCCACAATCTCATCCCAGTGGGTCACCACTTCAACGACAGAAAAACCGGCCTTGCCACAGACCGCAGCAATACCCGGCGTGACGAAATCCGCCAGCGGGCGCACGCCACGACGGCGACGCGGCGCGGATGGGGTTGGCGTGAAAGGCTTGAAGGCGGTCATGCGTGAGCGAAGGTTCCGGGAGAATCAGTTGTTCTGGAAGAACAGGAGAAATTGGCGAAAAGGGGAACAGCTCTCTTATTAAGCCAAAGAAAGGCATGTTTCACGCGGCCCTTTGACGAACCGGAGCTTCTGGCAAAGGGCAGCCCCTTCCGGGTCACATGGTATGAAATCAAACCTCCCGATAGCCCGACATGGATGTGAAATAGGACAAAATGTGAGGCGCAGCTTACAGCGAGGCCGCACATGCACACATGCCTGATGCTGGATGTCGACGGTGTGCTCATCAATGGCCGCCCTCAGGATGGGCGGCTCTGGGCGCATGGCCTGCAGGATGATCTCGACATTGATCCGATGGCGCTGCAGACACTCCTGTTCCGCCCACACTGGAACACGATCGTCACCGGGCGCAAAGCCTTGGCCGATGTGCTGCGCCTGAGCATGCCTCAGCTTTCCGCAACTGTCAGCGCAGAGGCGGCTGGCATACTGGCTTCGCAATGATGCCCGTCTTGATGAAGCGGCTCTGGCAGACTGCCAACAGCTCCACGCCAGGGGGCCTGCGTATCTTTCTCGCCACCAATCAGGAGCCCTTGCGGGCCCATTACATCATGGAAGATCTGGGCCCTGGTGCGCATGTGGATGGCATGCTGCATTCCGCCACTCTGGGCGCGCGCAAACCCGATGCGGCCTTCTTTGAGGCGGCGGGCGCGGCCAGCGGCTTTTCAGCAGACGACATCATTCTGGTCGATGATACAGCCGCAAATGTGGAGGCGGCCCGGGCATCGGAATGGACGGCCAGACAATGGACCGGCGACACCACGCTTTCAGCCCTTCTGGAGGGGAACTGCTAGGAAACCCGCAAAACTCAGCATCCGCAAGCACGCCTTGCCTCACCCTTCTGACGGCAGGGGTGCGGGAGAGGCATGTTCATGCGTGCACAGGGCGTGGTTGCCCAGCACCTCGATCACCCGGCATTCGGCGATAGTGCCATGGGCGCACTGCTGCACCATGCGGGCCAGTTCATCACGCAGCGCCGTGAGGCGGGCGATCCGGGCCTCCACCTCCACCAGCTGGCGCTGGGCCAGCGCATCCGCCTCGGTACAGGGGCGGGCCGGATCATCCGAGAGGCTCAGCAGATCCCGGATCGCCTCCAGCGGAAAGCCCAGCTCCCGCGCATGGCGGATGAAGCTCAGCCGCTCACGGGCTCCGGCATCATACAGGCGCTGATTGCCCGCACTCCGCTCCGGCGTCGCCAGAAGGCCAATCTGCTCATAATAGCGAATGGTGGGCACCTTCACTCCGGTGGCCCGCGCGAGCTTTCCGATCGTCCGCACTGAAATACCCCTTGAACCTATAGTCGCTAGAGACATTAGATATGGTTCCGGTCATCGCAGGCAAGACCCTGCGGACGGTGGGAGTGGCGAGATGAACAGGCCGATCGAAACCCGTGAATGGACCGTGACGGGGATGGATTGCGGATCCTGTGCAGAAAAGGTGCGCACGGCGGTGGCGCGTCTGCCGGGGGTGAGTGATGTCGAGGTGGCTCTGATGAGCGAACGCCTGCGCGCCACCCTGGCCAGTGACGCCACCAGCCCCGATACGGTTGAAAAGGCCGTGCGCAAGCTGGGCTATGACATTGCGCCGCGCCGCTCTGCCGCCGCCCCCATACCGGCTGCCTCCGCCCACACCTCCTGCTGTGGCGGGGATTGCGCCACAAACGCATCAGAACACGCCGCTCACGACCATGCACATGACCACAAGCACGGGCAAGGTGACGTGCATGAACACACGCATTCTGACAGGCACGCCCACAACCATGATGACCCGGCCGAGCGCGGCCAGAGCTGGTATCGCACCCGCAAAGGCAAGCTGGTTCTGCTGACGGGCACGCTGCTGGTGGCGGCATGGGTGGTGGATGCCATTGTGCCCGGTTTCGGCTTGTGGCCGTTCGTCGCCGCCTGTCTCATCGGCCTTTACCCTGTGGCGCGCAATGCGCTGGCCCTGCTGCGCACCGGGCAGCCCTTCTCCATTGAAAGCCTGATGACCATTGCCGCCATCGGCGCGCTGTTCATCGGGGCGGCAGAAGAGGCGGCGCTGGTGGTGTTTCTGTTCGCTGTCGGCGAGGTGCTGGAAGGCGTTGCCGCCAACAAGGCGCGCGATGGCATTCGCGCCCTCTCCCGGCTTGTGCCCAAGACGGCCCGGCTGGAAACCGCACAGGGCGTTGAGGAGGTTCCGGCAGAAACACTCACCGTCAATCAGGTGGTGCGGGTTGCGCCCGGTGACCGCATCCCGGCTGATGGTGTGGTGCTGGATGGCATTTCCGGCGTCGATGAAAGCCCTGTCACGGGCGAAAGCGTGCCGGCACTGAAGCAGGCGGGCGATGCCGTCTTTGCCGGCTCCATCAACAGTGAGGCCCAGTTGCGCGTGCAGGTGACGAAAGCCGCTGCAGACAACACTATCGCCCGCATCATTCGGCTGGTGGAAGAAGCCGAGAGCGCCCGCGCCCCGACCGAGCGTTTCATTGATCGCTTCAGCCGCTGGTACATGCCCGCCGTGGTGGGCATCGCCCTGCTCACCGTGCTCATCCCCCCGCTGCTGTTCGGGCAGGCGTGGGATGTCTGGATCTATCGCGGCCTTGCCCTGCTGCTCATCGGCTGCCCCTGCGCACTGGTGATTTCGGTTCCTGCCTCCATCGCCTCCGCCCTGTCCACCGGTGCGCGCCATGGCCTGCTGCTGAAAGGCGGCGCTGTGGTGGAAGCTGCCGCCCATGTGCGCCATGTCGCCTTCGACAAGACCGGCACCCTCACGCGCGGACGCCCGGATGTGACCAATGTGGTGCCGCTTGAGGCGGACGAAGTCGAGCTTCTCGCTGTCGCCGCCGGCATCGAGGATGGCTCGCGCCACCCGCTGGCACAGGCCATTGTGCGACGGGCGCAAGAGAGCAATATCACCCCTACCCTCATGCGGAGCGCACGCGCCCTGCCGGGACAGGGGGCCGAGGCCCTGCTGGATGATGTGCCTTACTGGGTGGCCAGCCCCGCTTTTGCGGCGGAAAGCGGGGTACTGGACACGCCCGCCATTGCCCGCGCCGAAGCACTGGAAGCAGAAGGCAAGACCACCGTGGTGGTGTTTCGCCCCGGCCGCGCCCTCGGCCTTCTGGCGCTGCGCGATGAGCCCCGCGATGATTCCGCAGAAGCGGTGCGCCAGCTCAAGAATATGGGCGTGAGCGCCACCATGCTCACCGGCGACAATCCGCGCACGGCGGCTGCCATCGCCGGTACGCTTGGCATGGCGTATCGCGCCGGCATGATGCCGGAGGACAAACTCGTCGCCATTCGCGAACTGGGCGGCTCTTCAGGGCAATCCGGTGTGATGATGGTGGGGGATGGCATCAATGATGCACCCGCCCTGCGGCAGGCCACTGTTGGGGTGGCCATGGGCTCCGGCACCGATGTGGCGCTGGAAACCGCAGATGCCGCCATTCTGCGCAATCGCGTGCTGGACGTGCCGGCCAAAATCCGCCTGGCCCGCAAGGCCATGCGCAACATTCACCAGAATGTGACGCTGGCGCTGGGGCTGAAGGGGGTGTTTCTGGTCACCTCCATCCTCGGCATCACCGGGCTGTGGGTTGCCATTCTGGCCGACACGGGCGCAACCGTTCTGGTCACACTGAACGCCCTGCGCCTGCTGGCGTATAATCCGAGCCGGGAAGACTAAACCGGGGTAGCTGAACGGGAAGCGGCTCCCCTCAGGCCGCAGCGCCACTCCACGCTGCGGCACGGCAGAAGGCGTCAGAACAGGGCGCCCTTCTGCCCGTGCATCCATGCAATGGCGAGGGAGAGGCTGATAATGCTGCCGATCGTCGTCAGCACCAACGTGCTGCTTGGCGCCAGCGGCTTCACGCCAAGGCCAGCCCCATAAACAATGCTGACATAACCCGTCGGCAGCGCCATCAGGAACACGCAATAGACCGTGACATGGGGCGGAAACTGCAGCAGGTTTGAAACCGCAAACGCCCACAAGGGCAGAAGCCCGATATTGGCGAGGGTCGACAGACACACATTGGGGGTGATCGACAATCTCTGCGCAGACAGCAGCAACCCTGTCAGGAAAAGGCCGATGCCGCCCGTGGTGCTGACCATCGGCTGCATGGCCGCCTTGGCCATCTCCGGCAAGGACAAGCCGAGCAACGCAAAGCACAGCCCCAGAAAAGGCCCCAGAAACAAGGGCTCGGTCACGGATGTTTTCAGCGATCCGACGAAATCCCTCACCGGAGAGGAAACCGCAACCTCGCCGCGCTTCTCCTTTTCCTGCGTCACATACAGACGCAGGAGCGCACGTGTCAGCGGCGCCGTCGTCATCTGGCTGATGGTGATGGCCACCGCGACCAGCAGCGCGCCCTCCTGACCGAACAGCAGCATCAGCAAGGTCAGGCCAACCGCCGAAAAATTCGAGGATGCAACGACTTGCGCCTGAATGGCGGCCTCGCCAATCGTGGCATGCCGCAGCTTGACCTGCACCAGATAGGCCAGCACAAACATGGGGGGCATGGTCAGCAGCAGAACCACAACCACCTTGATATGTTCATGAAGCGTGGCTTCCGACGTGCCCGCCAGTGACACGAACAAGGTCAGCGGCAGGGCGATTTTCACCAGAAGCGTATTGAGCGTAGACAGGTTCTGGTTGTCAACAAGCCCGCACTTACCTGCAAAATAACCAAGCCCAAGCCCAAAAAATACAGGCAACAGCCCACTCAGAATATCGTGCAGCATATTCTCATCCGGATAATATTATCACCTCCTGCGCCCATGCCGCCATGAACCATGCAGCCACGAGCTTTGCGAAAGCTTCAAAAGGCGCATGATGTGCTCCGGCGACCTTATTATTTGGAAGAACAACTCAAATCAGCATGGCATCATGCAAGAGCGCCTGAAGCAGATCCCGACCAAACGCAGGGTGCACAGGGATAAGCGTCCCATGCTGCCCTTACCATCTCCCATATGTGGCCAGGCTCACTTCTCAGGCAGGCTGCCACGGCCCAGAGCACAGCCGGATGCGGCCGTGAGGCCATTGGGGGTGCCCCAGTCATTCTGAGGCAGATCCGCATATTCGCCGGCGAATACCTGCTTCTTCATCTCGAATTTCAGTGGCTTTCCGGTTTCCGGGTCCAGATCTATGATCCAGAAATAATTGTAATTGCTGTCAGACCATGTCTCCGGCACACCTTCAAGCCCATGGAGCCCCAGAAGATTGTAAAGCGTGACAGACATATCGGCACTTTTATAGTGTGGATGCTTCTCCTGAATGATGCGGGTATTGTCCCATACTACAATGACAGTCTTGCCCTTCCAGTCGGCGGAGTGGGTCATATCCTCCACGGCTTGCGTGGTGCGCGGGCCAAAAGCCCCATACCAGTCCCGCGAGGACACGCCCCGCACGACGCTGTAATTGATGATCGGCATGGGCCATGTCAGGGCGATGGGGGAACTGGTTTCCAGCGTATGCGGCGTGATCGCCAGAATGGCCGCCGGCGTCTCCCCCGAGCGGAACAGGGATTGTGAGGCCCCCTTGCCAAGATATTGCTGTGCCAGCGCATCCGAGCGTCGCTCGCCGGTCTTGCACAGCCTGTAGGCATCCGCCTTCTCGCCATGGCGCAGTAGAATGATGCGTGACGGCATGGCCCATGCCTGAAGCACCGGGGCGACAAGAAACAGCCCCGCCAATGCGGCCATGATGCAGCCCCGCTTCAGGGAAATCCGCTTCGGTGTGGCGCGCGCCATCGCGCCCGGTTCATGCCCGGCCTTCATCTTCTGTCTCATGCGCCCTGCCCCTGCTCTCTACCGGAAGATGTGGCGCCCGCATATGCCACATGGCCACCGGCCGTGACCACCCACCCTATTGTGGCGTGCACGTCATTTCGGCTGGCTTGTCATGCGCAGAATCGGAAAGGGCAAGCCCTCATCATCCTTGTCCTGCCGCCCTGTTTCCACAAAGCCAAGCCGCGCATAAAAGGCCCGTGCGCCGGCATTGGCCTCATACACATTCAGGCTCAGTTCTCTCTTCAGGGCCTGTGCATGGCGCACCAGTGCCCCGCCAACGCCCTGTCTGTGACAGGCGGGATCGACAAACAACCCTCCAATGAAGGAGTCCAGCAGGCCGATAAAGCCCAGTAAGGCTGTACTCCGCCCCGCCACGAAGGTTTCAGCCTGTGGCAGATAGACATCGCTCACCAGCTTCTTCTGCGCCTCAAGCCGCTCTACGCCGAGAAAAAGGTGCCCCAGCGCAGAGGCCGCATGCCAGATCTCCAGCAAACGCGGCTGATCCTCCGGCTGGTATGGGCGGATGACAAGCGGATGTGCAACCTGAAACGTCATGGTGTCTGGCCCGAGTCCGGCACTCCCGATGCACCTGATGCACCTGGCGCATGCGCCTTCACATATGCGGCGATGGCCGGTACGAGCGCCGGATCAAGCGGCAGGTTCGGATCGGTATAGGTGGCGTAGGGCGCACCGGGCTGATCCGGCTTCAGCATATGGGTTGCACCGGGCAGAAGGCGGGTTTCGGCCTGCAGCATGGCTGCCCCCAGCATGTTGGCATCCTCAGTGCGCACCTGAATGTCATGCGTGCCCTGAACGATCAGCACCGGCCCCTTCCAGTCCTGCGCCACCTGTTCCGGATCATAGCTGAACAGGTCGATCATGTAACGTTGCAGGCCGGGAGAAAACAGGCCCTGCAGTGGGGCGGGAATGGTATCCGGCGCACGGGTCCGGCCGGCTTCCAGATCGGCCACAATGCTGCGCAGCGCCGGCATCAGCGGCGTCATGGCCGGGTTGGCCTGCATCTGCTCCACCATCAACTGGCCAATGGGCCGGCCGGGTGCCGCCATGAGAATGAGGCCGCACACCTCATCCGGTGCACTTGTGGCTGCTTTCAGCGCCACAAGCGCCCCTTCCGAATGGCCCGCCAGCCACACGCACGGGGCCAGTTCCTTCGCTTTCCTCGCCCAGCCGTGCACATCGTTCACATAATCAGCGATTGTCACCTGATTGGGGTCGGAAATGGCCTTCTCGCTGCTGAAAAAGCCGCGCTTGTCAGTGCGCACGGATGCGATGCCCTGCTGCGCCAGTCCCTCGGCCAGCAGCAGATAGGTATCGGACGCCATGCCCATGGTGGGGCTGTTGCCATTACGGTCTGTCGGACCGGAACCGGGGATGATGACGACCACGTGTTCTGCTCCGGGCACAGCCAGCGCCTCGCCGCTCAGTGGCCCGGCCGGGCCGGCAATTTCAACTGGCTGGCCCTTCATGGCTGGCGTATCCGCCCCGGATTGCGCAAAGGCCGGGGGCACCACATCAAAGAAAGCGGCCCCAAAAGAAGACATGCCAAATGCCCCGACCAACGCCATGGCCATTGTCAGGCTCGTCGTTATGGTCGTTGTGATGGCGCTGGACCATCCGCGTCCGGAACGGGAGAATATATGCTCGCTTTTCATCTCCACACCCTCCCTGTCTTTGCGGAAGGTGGTGGCACAACACCACGCCGGTGACCAGTGGCAGAGGCTGAAAAGAGATGTTTTCCGTCTTCCGGGCCATGGCGCATTGGCGGATGCGTGCGCGGCGCTTATGTTTTCCGCGCCATGATCGAAATCACCAACCGCATCGCCATCGCCGAGCAGGAACTTGAGTTCAGCTTCATCCGCGCCGCCGGGCCGGGCGGGCAGAATGTGAACAAGGTGTCCAGCGCCGTGCAGATGCGCTTCAACATGGCGGCCTCGCCCCATTTGCCCGAAGGCGTGAAGCTACGTCTGGCCCGCCTTGCCGGACAAAGGCTGACACGCGACGGAGTGATCGTGATTCAGGCCCAGCGCTTCCGCAGCCAGGAGCGCAACCGTCAGGATGCCATCGAACGGCTTGTAGAGCTGATCCGCGCCGCCACTGTGGTGGACCCACCCCGCCGCCCCACACGGCCCACGCGCGGCTCGAAAGAAAGACGGCTGGCCGCCAAGAGCCATCGCGGGCAAATCAAGAATCTGCGCCAGAACAAGCCTTCATTGGACTGAACGCGCCATTGCGTGCGCATACAGGATCAATTCAATATTGAAGGGCCCCACACAAGGGATTGGCGAAGGCCAGCTTTATGAGGCCAGCTCTGACCCGGATGTCCTGCGCTTCCGCTGGACAGCCCGCTGCCTCCTGCATCAGGTGAACCTCCTGCCGCCGCAGGCTGACGCAGAAAAAGCCCAGATTTTTAGAGAATTTCTGGGCAGAATTGGGCCATATTTCATGATCGAAGACCCACTTCATTGCGACTATGGCTTCAATATTGAGATCGGGAATGATTTTTACGCCAATGTGAATCTCGTCATACTGGACTGTTCCCGGGTTCTCATTGGCGACAATGTATTCGTCGGGCCGAATGGCGGCATCTACACTTCTGGTCCCCCACTGGATGCAGAGCGCCGGAATGCCGGGCTGGAATATACCCTGCCGATAACGACCGGAAACAATGTATGGATCGGCGGTAGCCCCGGCATCCTGCCCGGCGTGACCATTCCAGATGGGGCGGTGATCGGAAGCGGCGCAAACGTGACGCGGGATGTGCCTGAACATGTGCTGTGGCGCGGGCAATCCAGCGCGGATCATCCGCAGCATCACTGAGGAAGACAGGAGCCGCACCCGTTTCAGCAGGCCCTGAGCCTGCCAGCCATTAGGGCTACGCCTCAATGCTCCGCATTCAGCAGCCGCTCGGCGGCGGCGCGGGCTTCATCGGTCACCGTTGCGCCAGCCAACATGCGGGCGATCTCCTCCCGGCGATGCTCCAGCGAAAGCGGAGCCACGCGGGTGACGGTGCGCGGGGCGTCCAGATCCTCCACCTTCACGCTTTGTCCAGCGCCAGAACTCTCCGTTCCTGTGCTTTGTGTCCCCGTGCTTTCCTTGGCGATCAGCAGATGGTGACGCGCGCGGGCCGCCACCTGCGGCGCATGGGTCACACACAGCACCTGAACGGTGTGCGACAGACGCGCAAGGCGCTGGCCAATAGCGTCGGCCACCGCGCCCCCCACACCCGTATCAATTTCATCGAAGATTAGCGTGGGCGCGGAGCCCTTGTCCGCCAGCACCACTTTCAGCGCCAGCAGGAAGCGCGACAACTCACCGCCTGACGCGACTTTCATCATCGGGCCCGGGCGACTGCCGGGATTGGTCTGCACCCAGAACTCCACCATATCGCAGCCCTCGGCTCCGGCCGTCTGGGGATCAGTCGTCACCTGGGTGATGAAGGTGGCGTTGCCCAGTTTCAGCGGGCCGAGTTCCAGCGCCACGGCCCTATCCAGCGCTTCAGCCGCACTGCAGCGGGCCTGAGATAGGTCTGCGGCGGCGGCGTAATAGGCGGCCTTGGCATCTGCGGCCGCCTTGTCAAGCTTCGCCAGCAGGCTCTCGCTCTGATCCAGTTGTTCCAGTTGCTCACAGAAGCGGGCTGTCACCTTTGGCAGATCATCCACCGGCACGGCATATTTTCGGCCAGCCGCACGCAGGGCAAACAAGCGCTCCTCGATGCGCTCCAGCTCCGCCGGCTCGAAAGCGGCTTCATCCAGCGCAGCCTCCAGATGTGCGCGCGCGCTTTCCAGCGCATCCAGCGCCTGATCGATCGCCTCTACCGCCGGACGAATCAGGTTCTGCCCCTCATCTCCGGCCCGACGCTCCAGCCGGCGCACCGCCGCAGAGAGATTGGGAATGGGCGAAGATCCGCCGCCCACCGCATCCAGCGCCTCGGAAAGATCGCCAGCGATCTTCTCCGCATGCATCATGGCCGTGCGGCGAATGGCGAGGCTTTCCTCCTCGCCCTCCTCCGGGCAAAGCGTGGTGAGTTCTTCCACGGCATGGCGGATGAAATCCGCCTCGCGGGCTGCCTCTTCCAGCCGTCGCCGCCCGCTGCGAGCGGTGTTATGCGCGCTGCGCCAGACCCGCCACAGCCCTCCGAGCGCAACCACATCCGCATTCAGCCCGGCAAAGGCATCCAGTACGGCGCGATGGGTCTCGGGGTCCACCAGCGCCCGGTCGGCATGCTGGCCATGCAGCTCGATCAGGCTGGCGCTGATGCGGCGCAGCGTCTGCACATTCACCGGCTGGTCATTGATGCTCGCGCGGGTGCGGCCATCGGCCATCTGCACCCGGCGCAGGATGAGTTCGCCTTCATCCGGCAGATCGGCCTCGGCCAACGCCGCACGGGCGGGATGGTCCGCCGCCAGATCGAAGCTGAGCGTCACCTGCCCGCGCGGCGCACCATGGCGCACCAGCGCGCCATCTCCGCGCCCGCCAAGGGCGAGGGAAACGGCATCCAGCAGAATGGACTTACCCGCGCCCGTCTCGCCGGTCAGGACGGTCAGACCATCCGACAGGGCCAGATCGAGCTTCTCGATAAGGACAATGTCCCGGATCGAGAGCGAGGTCAGCATGTGGCCTCAGCTCCTGCCCCCGGAGAAAGCCTGACTGATCCAGGAGGATTTGTTCTCCTGTGGCTCCAGCCCGCGGGACTGAACGATCTTGTGGGCTTCCTTGTACCACTTGCTGTCCGGGTAGTTGTAACCCAGCACGGCGGCGGAGGTCTGCGCCTCATTCACCACGCCCAGCGCCATATAGGCTTCGGTCAGGCGCATCAGCGCCTCTTCCACCTGCCGCGTGGTCTGGTAGCGGGTCACCACCATCTTGAAGCGGTTGATCGCGCCCGTGTAATTGCGCTGCTTCAGATAATAGCGGCCGACCATCATTTCCTTGCCGGCCAGCTGATCACGCGCCACCTCGATCTTCTTGCGCGCGGTCGCGGCATATTCCGAATCGGGATAGCGGTTCACCACCTCCTGCAGGGCGTTCAGCGCCTGCTGGGTCTTGCGCTGGTCGCGGGTGATGTCGGGAATGTTCTCATAAAGGGAGGACGCGACGAGATACTGCGCATAGGCCGCATCCTTCGAGCCGGGATACATGGTGAGATAACGCCGGCCGGAGGTGATGGCCTCGTCGTAATTGCCCGCCTCGAAATTGGAATAGGTGGTCATGAGCAGCGCCTTGCGGGCCCATTCCGAATAGGGGTGGATACGGTCCACATCCTCGAAGCGCTTGGCGGCGGCCTGCGGGTCATTCCTGTTCAGGAGGGTCAAGCCCTCATTGTACATCTTCTCCGCTGGCTCATCGGGGATGGCCATGTCGTCCTTGTCGTTGCTGGCACAGCCGCCCAGCATCATGCCGCCAACCAGCAGAACGGCCAGCCCCGCCATCAGGCCGGTTCTGCGACCCTTGCCGCTCCGGCCAGCAGAAGCCCCGTCTGTTCCGATTGCACGCATGCGCTCCGCCTCTTTCATGAATTGCATACCGTCCAGCTTCCATCCCCGCCAAGGCAGTGCAGTTCTAATGCAGGATCGCGAACAAGGAAACCACAAGCCGCGCGTCCCTTTCCGCCTTTTCCACCCGGAAGGCCGGCGCAGGGCCTTCCTCTGGGGGCAATCCGGCCTTGCCATGGCAAAAGCACGACATCAGTCACAGCCAGAAAGCGTGCAAGGGCAGTTTTCCGGCAAGCGTTACCGCGCTATCGCCCCATTCCGACCGCAATATGGCGCACGACCCTAGGGGCAAAACATTTACAATCATTCCGGCTTGCAGAAAGCCTTGTTCCGGGCGCATCAGACCGACCCCGGGCCGCCCCATGGCTTCACCCCAGCCCGTGTTCATGCCATAGCAGGGGCACAGGCTGAAGACTGCCTCGCCTTCTTTGCCAACCTTCTTTGACGGATTCCGATGACGCAACTTTCCTCCGATGAGTGGTTCGACATTCTCGCCTTCCATGCGGAAGCAGGGGTGGATGTCGCGCTCGCGGATGCGCCAACAGACCGTTTTGCCCAAAGTGCGCGCGAATCCCGTGCGCCCCGCCAGTCGGCAGGCGCGGAACTGCGCCCCGGCACGGCCCCGGCCATGCAACACACCCGGCAGGTGACAGGGGGCACACCATCCCCGGCGCATATGTCACCACCCCCTTCATCCACAGTCCACCCCGCCGCGCCGCACGCGCCGGATGAGGCCGCACTCGCTGCGCGTGAAGCTGTGGGAGGGGCGACGGATCTGGATACGCTGCGCGCCATCATGGAGCAATTTGAAGGCTGCGCTCTCAAGCGCACGGCCAGCCGGTTGGTGTTTGCCGATGGCAACCCGCAGGCGCGGGTCATGTTTGTGGGTGAAGCTCCCGGGCGTGAGGAAGACCAGCAGGGCCTGCCCTTTGTCGGGCGCGCCGGTCGCCTGCTGGATCTGATGCTGGCATCCATCGGGCTGGACCGCACCAGCGCCTACATCGCCAATATCGTGCCCTGGCGTCCGCCGGGCAACCGCACCCCAACCCCGCAGGAAACGGCCATCTGCCTGCCCTTTATCCGCCGGCAGATCGAACTGGCCAACCCGGATATCGTGGTCTGCCTCGGCAAGCCTTCGGCTCAGGCGCTGATGAACAGCACTCAGAGTATCTCCCGTCTGCGGGGGCATTTTGTGGATTATGAAACCGGCACACGCACCATTCGTGCCATCGCCACCTTCCACCCGGCCTATCTACTGCGCGCGCCCATCGGCAAGCGTCAGGCTTGGCAGGATATGCTGGCCGTGGAAGCAGCGCTGAAACAGGGTGCCAAATAGATCCAGCAGAGCGAAACGCTACGCCACCGCGATGGCCCTCGGCGTGCCACCCCTTCGCCCTCACCCGCCCAGCGGCGCACTTACCAAAGAGGAATTGCGGTAACGCGGATCATCCGTCACCTCCTGTCCCACCCATGCTGGCAGGGCGACGACTTCCTCCGGTGAAAGCAACTCCACCTCGGCCACCACAAGGCCCACATTGGCGGCTTCAAACACATCCACCGTCCACAGCTTGCCGGCATGTTCCACGCTGTAGCGGGTCTTCTCAATCAGTGGTCGGGCGCACATCTCCAGCATAGCGAGGGCATCATCCAGCGGAATGGTATATTCAAATTCCGCGCGGGAAATCCCCTTGGTCTTGCTTTTCACGGTCAAAAAGGCCCGCTCATCAGCAATGCGAATACGCACCGTCGCCTCGGCCTCACGGCACAAATAGCCCTGCCGGATATGACAGGCCTTCGCCCCAATGCGCCACTCTTGTGAGACGACGAGGAATTTTCGTTCGACTTCGACAGCCATGATCACAACATGCTTTGTAGATTTGACAGGCTCTTATTGGGCCTCTCGGGCCTCACAGGTCCAGCAACTTAAAAACTCCTCAAGTCCGAATTCCTACCAGAATGCAGAATAATTGTCGGCAAAATAAAAATTTCCAGACCACGAACCATGCGCCCCCGGATTCGTCGCGCGGATCAATACAACAGAAGAATGCGCGTTTCATTCTGTCCACAAATCTGGCAAACTTTCGCAAATGCAGCATGATTTGCCGGCTACCCGACAAAGAGTCCTCCGAAAATCGCATTCCTGAAGCGACTCACCTGTCACATCAAGACAAGGCCAAGGTCTCCCGAAGGAGGTGCTACAGGCCCAGCCGCGCCCACAGCGCGCGCTCTTCCGCCGCCGCCAGCGCACCGGCTGTGCCCTGCTGCGCCAGATGCTGCGCCCAGCGCCCAGCCTCTCCGGCCACAGCTTCCGGCCGGCGGAGGAAGAAGCGGGACGGCCCCTGAATCAGCGGCATCTCCACCTTCTCGCCATAGCGCTGGCGCAGCACGGCGCGCACATCGCCCAGCCCATCCACCAGCCCGAGCCCCACAGCCTGTGTGCCCAGCCAGAAGGCCCCGGAGAACAGCTCTTCATCCTCACCTTCCAGCGTATCCTCCCGGCGGGTGCGCACCAGTTCAATGAAGACCCCGTGCAATTCCTTCAGCAGCACCTCCAGCCGCGCCACATCCTCCGGCTTTTGAGGGCTGAAAGGGTCCAGCGTGGCCTTGTTCTCGCCCGCCGTATGCAGGCGGCGCTCAATGCCCAGCCGCTTCATCGCCTTGTCGAAGCCGAAGCTGGACGTGACCACGCCGATGGAACCGACAATGGAGCAGGGGTCGGCGAAAATCTCATCGGCGGCGCAGGCGATCATGTAGCCGCCAGAGGCCGCCGCATCCTCGACAAAGGCAAAGACATGCTTCTGCTTGTCTTCCGCCAGCGCCCGGATGCGCCGATAAATGAGATGAGACTGCACCGGCGAACCACCCGGTGAATTGATGAGCAGCGCCACAGCCGGTGCGTCCTTTACAGCAAAGGCCTTTTCCAGCGTCTTCGCCACGGCTGAAAGAGTCAGGCCTGGCGAGAAAGGCGTACCGACCCCGATGGTGCCCGTAAGACGCACCACTGGAATGGTGACATGCTCACCCCGCAGACTACGGGGCAGAAAGCGGCGCAGAGGCCGGCGCAGGGAAGAGAAAAATCCGCTCATGCTTCAGATGTAACGGAAAGGCGCATGCATTTCACGCGCCCTGACGGCACGCAGCAACGGCACGCAGCAGATGTCTTGCTGTTACGGATGAAGGCGACAACTCTTAACGGTTGCTGGGGCACACTGGAAAGAATGCCACCACACGAGAGGGAGAACACCCGCCAGCGATTGGCTCGCCGCCGGATGCTGCATTGCGCTTCAGGCGTATTGCGCTACACCATGCCCGAGAGACCAGTTCTCCCTGACACCTTCGATCAGGTTTATAAATACATCCTCCGATCGGATGCCCGGTTTTTTGCCAAGAAACTCTGTGACCCGCTGGAACAGCGCCTTCTTCTGATGTCCGCTGCGCGTATTCATGGCACTGATCTGGATATAAACCAAATCATCACTACGTGCGATTCCAAGATAAGACGCACTATATCGAAAATTTGCTGCATCATGCTCGGTGACAATCATGAACTGATCATCTTCCGGCACGTTAAACGTCTCGCGCATCGCGTGATAGAGACTGTCGAAAATCGCCTGCCGGTAGGCTTCTGACTTTCCTGAGCGGAGCGAAATATGAACCAGGGGCATCGCATTTCCTTTCCCATGATGTCCGTGATCCACCGTAGCTTTCACCCTTTCATTTTTATATCCTATTAATATTGATAATATCCATAACGATTCAAAATGATAGAACGTCCTCTCGACCTCGACGCAGTCCAGACCTTCATCCGGATCGCCGAACTTGGCAGTTTTACACGGGCGGCCGAAGCCATGCAGACCACGCAGGGCGCTGTCAGCCTGAAGCTGAAACGTCTGGAAGACAGGCTGGGCTGCCGACTTATCGAACGGACGCCCCGACATGTAGAGCTTTCAGCCCGCGGCACCGCCTTCCTTGATCGCGCCCGCCAGCTCATGAAGGCGCATGATCAGGCTCTGGTTGAATGTGGCGCAGAACGTCAACGTCTCTCCATTGGCATCAGTGACCATGTTGCAGGCCCCGAATTGCCAGCACTGATCGCGCGCATGAACGCGCAAGATTCCCGGCTTGTGATTGAAATTCGTATTGGGTCATCGCGCGATCTGCTTCAGGGATTTGACAGGCGGGAACTGGACGCTGCGGTTGTCCGGTTTCATGCTGAACGGGATGATGGCGAGATCATCGCCGAGGAAAAATTCGGCTGGTTCGCAGCACCAGGCTGGGCCCCCCGGGCGGGTGAACCTCTCCCGCTGGCGACAATGCCTGAACCGTGCGGTGTGCGCATGATGGCAGGGCAATTGCTTGATGAGGCCGGTGTACGCTGGACGGAAACCTTTGTCGGCGGTGGCGTTGCGACCGTTTCCGCTGCTGTTGTCGCCGGAATCGGTATTGCGGCCCTGTCTCCGCGCATGTTGCCAATGGGCGCCATTGATGTTGGAGGCCGGCTCGGGCTTCCTGAATTGCCGAGCCTGCCCATCGTGCTGCATTCAAGGGTCAGGGATGGTCAGGCCGGCGATGCGCTTGCGGGTCTGGCTGCAGCCTTCAGAAGCGTGGTCCGTGATTAGGCGTTGCCCCACGGGTTGAGGGAATGATCCTTTTCCGGGACTGGAAGGAAGCCGTATGGGGCAAGTCTGCCATGGCTACTCCGCAACCACCACGCCGGACAACCACGATATAAAGCCGTTGTGGAGCGCCTCCTACCCGCTTCAATCCAAAAGCCCTTGCCCGCCGCGCAGCACCGCCTCTGCGCCGGAGGTCTGACGGCCATTCTCATCAGCCAGCACGAAGCCCGGCAGGAATATGGGTGCGGTGCGCCGCTCCTTGCGGGCGCGCACTAGAAGGCGCATGGCCGGTGCATCCGGGCGGGCATGAACCGGCAGAATCTCGATTGCACCAAACCGGCCAGACAGGGCTTCGAGAATCATCGCGATAGCTGTGGGGCGATGGATGAGACACAGCATGCCCGCTGGTTGCAGGCAGCGACTGGCCGCCCGCACCCAATCAGTGAGGAGTGTCGACGGGGCCATATGCGCCAGCGCCCGCCCGGCATGAGGCGAGGTGCGGTGGGCATCTTCCATATTGTAGGGCGGATTCATCAGCACGAGATCCGCCCCTGATGGCGCCGGTACGGCAGGCCCGCCCGGCCTGGCCATCTGCACGACATCGGCGCTCACCACATCGCAACGTGCAGCCATGGCATTGAGCGCCACATTGCGTTGCGCCAGACGCACCATATCCGGGTCCAGCTCCACCAGTGCCCCCCCGGCCTGTGGGCAACGGGTCAGAAAGGCCAGCCCCGCGCTACCCACGCCGGCCCCCAGATCCACCATCCGCCGCGCCTCACCCGGCGCACAGGCCGCGAGCAGAATCGCATCATGCCCCACACGATGCCCGCGCGCAGCCTGCAACAGCTTCAGCTGGCCACCCAGTACATGATCCTGAGTGGTTTCAAAGGGGAGAGGGGCATGTGTATCCGTCATCAGCGCGGCCCGTCCCAGAAGCCGCCCTTTTCCTCCGGCGGCGGCAGAGCCTCGCCAAGGCCCGCCCCCATCAGCAGGCGACGGGCGCGCACCCTGTCCTCATCCAGCACCATGAGCCGGCGCGGCAGCACGCCGATCGACCCTTCCAGCGCGCTGATATGCGCATCCAGCACCAGATGGCCAATGCCCGCCGAGGTCAGGAAAGCCTCAATGGCGCCCAGCAGGACCAGATCATTAGTTCGCAACAACTCGCGCATATAAGCTGACGTCCTTGCCTGTCGTGACGATAAATTCCACCCTTCGGGCACAGGGGCCCTTGCGCGGAGCCCATGGGCATCCCTATGGTGCGCCCCGAAGAATGACAAGCGGGAGCGTTTCTTGTCCCTCGTCCTTCCGTTCGAGCCCAAGGACCCCTCAATCGAGACGCTGGTGCGCCTCGTGAAGGGGGATATGGAGCGCGTCAATGCCGCCATCCTCGCCCGTACCGGGTCGGATGTGGCGATGATTCCGGAGGTGGCCAACCACCTCATCTCATCTGGCGGCAAGCGGCTGCGGCCCATGCTGACTCTCGCCAGCGCGAATCTGTGCGGCTATACCGGCGAAGGGCATGTGACCCTGGCCGCCGCCGTGGAATTCATGCACACTGCCACATTGTTGCATGACGATGTGGTGGATGAGAGCGATATGCGGCGCGGCAAGCTGGCCGCGCGCAAGCTCTGGGGCAATGAGGCCAGCGTGCTGGTGGGAGACTTCCTGCTGGGGCAGGCCTTCCGCATGATGGTGGAGGTGGGCTCCCTCACCTGTCTGGATATTCTTTCCCGCGCGGCCTGCGTCATCGCCGAGGGCGAAGTGATGCAACTGGCTGCCGCCAAGAACATGAACACCTCGGAAGAGCAGTATCTAGCCATCATCCGCGGCAAGACGGCGGAGCTGTTCGCCGCGGCCTGCGAGGTTGGCGCGGTGCTCGCCGCCCGTCCGCAGGCAGAGCAGCGGGCCTGCCGTGACTATGGCATGGATCTGGGCATCGCCTTCCAGCTGGTGGATGACGCGCTGGATTATGGCGGCAGTCAGGACAAGCTGGGCAAGAATCTCGGTGATGATTTCCGCGAGGGCAAAATCACCATGCCGGTGCTTCTGGCCTTCCAGCGCGGCGATGAGGACGAGCAGGCCTTCTGGCGCACATGCCTTGAAAAGGGCGAGGCCAGCGATGCCGATCTCGCCCGCGCCATCGCCCTGCTCCACAGCCGCAATGCCATTGTCGATACGGTGGAACGCGCCCGTCACTATGGTGGCAAGGCCAAGGCCGCGCTGGAGGTCTTCCCGGATAATCCGGCACGGGCCGCACTGGCCGAGGCGGTGGATTTCTGCCTCTCCCGCGCGCACTGAGCGGCCAAGGCGGACACGGGAAAACGGCTGACAGAGAAAAAAGCCCGGCTCGCATGCCGGGCTTTGTCATATGTGGAACGGCCTGTGCCCCGGAACCGGCCAGCCTGTCGGGCACCGCCGTGTCGCGCGCGTCGCCACAGATGGCAGCGCGCCGTGTAGCTGCGCGCCATGTGTCAGCGCAATACCATGTGTCAGCGCAAAATGGTGGGCCGCACCCACCATTCGGGCTGGGCTGCGGCCATGCGGCGCGCCAGAGCCGCAGCGGCATGACAATCCTGCACCAGCGCAAACACCGTTGCACCGGAACCGGACATGCGCACCAGAAGCGCCTCCGGCTGCTCTGCCAGCAGGTCCATCACCCGGCCGATCTGCGGCGCAATGACCTTGGCCGGCGGCTCCAGATCATTCGGAAGGGTTGAAAGCAGGGCGATCAGTTCACCCATCTGCTGCGGCACATCCATGGGGTGGGTCGGTCCGGGCAATTCCTCGCCCGCCCGCAAGGCCAGCGCACGAAACACATCCGCCGTCGGCACCGACACCCGGCAATTCACCAGAACGGCGGCCAAGCGCGGCAGCTCCAGCGGTGCGGAAAGACGCTCGCCCACACCTCCCATCAGCCGGGCGCGTGGATCAACACAGACCGGCACATCGGCACCGCAATGGGCCGCTGCGGAAAACAGCCGCGGATCATCCCCTTCCAGTCCATTCAGCCGGGCCAGCAGGCGCAGCGCGGCGGCCGCGTCCGAAGAGCCGCCCCCAAGGCCCGCCGCCACCGGCAGGCGCTTCACCAGCCGGAAGCGCCCCAGCCTTGTTCCCGGCACCAGCCGGGCGAAAGCCTCCGCCGCGCGCAGCACCAGATTGTCCACATCTGGGCCAGCAGCTCCGGCCATCGGGCCGGCCACCTCAAGGGCCAGTGATTGGTCGGGTTCAAGGGTCAGAAGATCCGCCGCGCCGGCAAAGGCCACAAGGCTGACAAGTTCGTGGAAACCGTCCGTCCTCCGGGCGGTGACTCGCAAGGTCAGGTTGATTTTCGCCGGGGCGCGGGCGGCAAGCTTATCCATATCTTTTCTTATGCGCACGGCCTTGCGCGACACTAGTGCACCAACCCCACACCCGACAGGAAACAGCCCGCAGCAGAGACACCCCGATGCCGCCCCGGCTGCCCCCGCGCACCCTTTTCACAGAGAAATTCCTGCCTGAAATGATCTGCTGAAACTTGCAGGCTCGGCGGAAAATCGCCATCCTCCCGCCATCTCGCACCGCTTCAATGCCTTGCAATATCCATTTCTTCCGCTCTTGAAGCGTTTCAGGATTGTGTCCGTGAAGATCTCCCGCTCTCCATCCCTTGCGGTTCTTGCCACAGCGTTCGCCGTCACATTTCAGGCCGTCGGCCCCGCCATGGCGCGGACAGACCTGCAGGATGATGTCGAGACCACGGTTTCAGGCAGCTATCTGGCGGCCCGGTTCGCCAGTTCCGAGCGCGACAATGACGCCGCCATCACGCATCTGCGCAATCTGCTCAAGCTGGATGCCGACAATCCGGAAGTGGTGGAGCGCACCTTCATCGCCACCCTTGTGGATGGGCAGATCGATGACGCCGTGGCGCTGGCGCGCCGGCTGGTGGAAATTGACAGCAACAACCGCCTGGCCCGCCTCACCCTTGGGGTGAACGCCATGCGCAAGAAGCATTATCGCACGGCCCGCTCCAATCTTGCGCTTTCGGTCAGCGGCCCCATCGGGGACCTCACCGCCACCCTTCTGGCCGGCTGGAGCTTTCTCGGCAGCGGCCAGCCCAAGAATGCCACAACCGTGATCGAGCGCCTCAAGGGGCCGGAATGGTATGGCGGCCTCAAGGCTCTTAATGCCGGGCTGATCCTGCAGGTGGCCGGCAAGGACAAGGAGGCCGGCAAGCTGCTGCGGCAAGCCGCCGAGCTGGATCCGAACTCCCTGCGTGCGGTGGAAGCCTATGCGCGCTGGGTCTCCCGCAACGAGGACCCGAAAGCCGCGCTTGCCATCTTCAATGCGCTGGATTCGCGGCTGCAGCGCCACCCCATGGTGAAGCAGCAGACGGCCCTTCTGGAAAGCGGCAAGACCCTGCCGGCAATGGTCACCACTCCGCAGCAGGGGGCCGCGCAGGTGCTCTATGATCTGGGCACGCTGCTGGCCCGGCAAGGGGGTGAAGATCTCGCGCTCGTCTATCTCCAGCTCGCCACCTGGCTGAACCCGGAGCACCCCTTCGGCTATCTCACGCTGGCCGAGCTTTATGAGCAGCTCAAGCAGCCGGAAAAGGCCATTGCGGCCTACCGGCTGGTGCCGGCCTCCTCGCCCATGAAGCGGGAAGCGGAAATCCAGCTCGCCGTCAATCTGGACGCCACCGACAAGTTTGACGAGGCGCAGGAGCATCTCAAGGCGCTGGTGGCGTCCCAGCCGGATGATCCCGACGCCATCATCGCACTGGGCCGTATCCAGCAGGGCCGCAAGAAGTTCGCAGAATGCGCGGACAGCTATGCCAGCGCCATCAAGCTCATCAAGACGCCGGGCCAGAGCAACTGGCCGCTCTTCTATCTCCACGGCATCTGCAATGAACGCGCGGAGAACTGGCCCACCGCCGAGGCCAGCCTGAAAAAGGCGCTGGAGCTGGAGCCTGATCAGCCGCATGTGCTGAACTATCTGGGTTATTCCTGGGTCGATCAGGGCATTCATCTGGACGAGGGGCTGGGCATGATCCGCAAGGCCGTGGCGCTGCGGCCGGATGATGGCCCCATCGTCGACAGCCTCGGCTGGGCTTATTACCGCCTTGGCCGCTACCAGGAGGCCGTGGATGAGCTGGAACATGCGGTGGAACTGATGCCGCAGGATCCAGTCCTCAATGATCATCTGGGCGATGCCTACTGGAAGGTCGGCCGCAAGCTGGAGGCCGGCTTCCAGTGGAACCATGCGCGGGATCTGAAACCCGAGCCGGATGTCCTCGAAAAAATAGAGAAGAAGATCAAGCTCGGCCTTGATGCAGCGGAAGCGCCCGCTCCGGTCAAGAAGGCCGAAGATGTGAAGAAAACGGACGACAGCAGCGCGCCCCGCTAAGAAATAACTGCCAAAAAAGGGGCGCTGCCGCACAGGTGGCGCCCCTGTCGCATCTGGTCCTGCCAACCGGCAACCCTGGGCAAGCTGTGACTGCATTCATTGTCCTGCACCCTATAATCACCCCACCCCTGTTAATGGGTCTCTCTGGGGCAGCACGTCTGGCCAGTGGGGCCGAAGACTGTCTACTATAGAGCCAGCAAGTACTGGTTACGGCATTGCTGAAGCTCCCACTTGCCTGCCAGATCCAGCAATGCGAAAGGCGCGCAGGCCCGACAGGGTCAGCCGGGCAGCCGGATAGGCCGCCTGCAACAGGTGCTGCCCCATGCTTTTCGCTCCCTCCTTCAATCGCGTTTTCCGGAAAGAGCAACGGCCGGAACAACAGGACGCACTCTCACGGTGATGGCGATGGATCAGGAACTTCTCTGGCTGCTGCTCGTGCTTCTGGCCTTTCCCTTCATCGCCATCGTGGCGCTGGTCATTGCCCTTCAGCAGCGCAACCGCCTGCATCGTCTCGAAGCCCGGCTGGAGGGTGCGGAAACCGCGCTGTTCCGGCTGAGGCAGCAGTATGAGGCTCAACCGGAGGGTAGAACTTCGCTTGCGTCCGCCCCCCGGCCAGCAGAGATGCCGGGTGAGATCGCGGCAGCCCCACCGCCCGAACAGGATGGCAATACGGAGCCGGAAATGACCGCTCTGGAGCAATCCCTGCTCATACCTCCACCTTTGCCCTTTGGTCGGCGAAAGGCCACAGGCAGCGACAGCAATTCCAATACATTCGAGGCCGCAAAAGCTGCATTTGCAAAGGGTTTTGAAGAAAAGATCGGCGCACGCTGGACTGTCTGGGTCGGCGGGCTGGCGCTGGCGCTGGGTGGGGTTTTTCTGGTGCGCTTTGCCGTGGAGGAGAATCTGCTCGGCCCGGCGGGACGTGTCACTCTGGGACTGCTTCTGGCCATCGTGTTGCTCGCCGCCGGCGACGTGCTGCGCCGAGCCGACAATCGCCGAAACGCCGCACAGCCCCTCGCCCTGCCGCCGGATGATGAAGAACAGCCTGCTGATGCGCCCTCCCGCAGCAGCCACGCCTTGCTGCCCTCCATTCCGGCCACCCTCACCGCCGCTGGCACGATGACGGCCTTTGGCAGCATTTACGCCGCCTATGAGCTTTATGCCCTCATCTCTCCGGCGCTGGCCTTCGTGCTGCTGGCGCTGACGGGCATCACCACGGTGTTCGCCGCCCTGCTGCATGGCCCGGCCCTCGCGGCGTTGGGCTTTGTGGGTGCGGCGCTCACCCCATTTCTCATCACCAGTGATGACCCCAACGCCTTTGGCGTGGCCATCCTCATCAGCGCAGTCGGGGCCAGCGCCCTTGTGGTGGCGCGGGTGCGCTACTGGCGCTGGCTGGCGATGCTCTCCATTGCCGGGATGGGGGCATGGGGCCTCACACTGCTGATGTTCCTTGTGCCGCAAGCCGTGCCCGCCACCGGATTTCTGGGGCTGGCGATGCTGGTCCTCACCGCGCTGTTGCTCGCGCCGGGCCTGTTTTTCGGCCCACCTGCACAAGGGCGGCGACTGGATGCGATTTCCTGCCTTGCGGTCACGGTTGCGCTGGCTCTGGGCGCGCTGGCGGCGGTGGACGATGGCACCATACCCACCTCTGCCCTCGTCATCTTTCTGCTGCTGGGGCTGGGCGCGCTGGCGCTCTCCTGGCGCGCGCCGGCCACGAGTCTGGCGGCACCGGCACTGGCGCTGATGGCGCCGCTGCTCAGTGCGCAATGGCCCCTGCCACCGCCCCCCGCCATGGCACTGGCCGCGCCCGGACCCATGGCCGGAGTGGTGGCCGAACTGCCCGGCCCTTCTCTGGCGTCCTTCCTGCTCTACAGCATCGGCGTGGGCGGTGTTCTGTTTCTGGTGGGGCTGGTTGGCGCATGGCGCAAAAACCGTCGTATGGCATTGGTCTGGGCCGCAGCCGCCGCCATAGGCCCCGTGCTCATGCTGATCGCGGCCTATGCCCGGCTGACAGGCCTTGAGGACAGCCCGCCCTTCGCACTGGCCGGCCTTGTGCTGGCGCTGCTGTTCACCTTCACATCCGAAGCCCTGACACGGCATGGACATCTCTCGGCAGCCGCGATTTTCGCGGCCGGGGCTGTTGTCAGTCTGGCGCTGGCGCTGGCCTTTGCGCTGGAAAAGGGCTGGCTCACAGTGGGGCTGGCGCTGGCGGCGCTGGGTGCGGCCTGGGTTTCCACCCTGCGTCCGCTACCCGGCCTGCGCCAGCTCTCCGCCGGGCTGGGGCTGGTGGTGCTGGGCCGGGTGATGTGGCTGCCCACCATCGCCGGCGATGCGCTGGGCGCCACGCCCATCTTCAACTGGCTGCTGTGGGGCTATGGCGTGCCGGCGCTGGCCTTCGCCGCCGCCGCCCACCTGCTGGCGCGCAAGAACGGTGAAAAGGCCGATGACTGGAGCCGCAGGGTTCTGGAAAGCCTCTCTCTAGTGTTCGCCATATTGCTGGCGGCGCTGGAAGTGCACCATTATGCCCATGGTGCCACCATGTCCGTGGAAGACGCAGCCACCGGCAGCCGGCTGTTCCAGACCGGCCTGCTCTCCACCCTATATGCGGCTTATGCGCTCGGGCTCATCCGGCTTGCACGGGTTACCGCGCGCCCCTTCTTCCGCCTGCTTGCCATTGTGGTAGCGGCGCTGGCGACGGTGCTGGCGCTGGGCAGCCTGCTTTGGGCCAACCCCTTCGCCACGCTACAGAATGTGGGTGGACCGATCATCAATGATCTGCTCACCGGCTATGCGCTCCCGGCCCTTCTCGCACTGCTGATCGCCCGTGAACTTCCGGAAAACCGCGCCCGCCTGCGGCTGGGCGTGCAGGCGGGCGCGCTGGTGCTCGGGCTTGCCTGGCTCACCTTCGAGATCAGCAGCCTGTTTCAGGGCCCGGTGCTGCGGGTAGAGACCATATCCGCCATGGAATGGTATGCGTGGTCCGCCGCATGGCTGGGGGTCGGCATCGCCCTGCTCCTGGCCGGACTGGCGCTGCGCTCACGCAGCTTGCGTCTGGCTTCTGCGACTGTCACCGGCATTACGGTGGCCAAGGTTTTCCTGTCCGACATGGCGGATCTGGAAGGGGCGTTGCGCGCCTTCTCCTTCATTGGCCTGGGCGTGGCTCTGGTGGGTATGGGCTGGCTGTACCAGCGCCTGCTAACCCCAACCGCCCGAACGGATGACAACAGCCCCGGCTGAAACACCCCCCCCCCCCGCATCCTGCATGGCGGAGGTGTTTCATTCTGCACCAGAGATCAGGCCGAATGCCGCTGCGCCACCACCAGACGGAACGGAGCAAGCGGCGACGGCTTCAGCGCGAAAGCGCCCTCATCCGTCAGCTCCACCACCAGCGAACTGGCAATGAGGAAGGCTGGATATTCCCACCTACCCCCGGCGGCGGAAAACACCCAGCCATTGGGGATATGCACACTCATGGCCCCAGCCATCACCGGAATGAGCAGCATCGCCACCGGGCGCACATAAATGCCGCCGATCAGGGCCAGCCCGCCCAGACATTCAGCCGCGATCACCGGCACCGCCAGAACACCCGGCAGACCCTGACTTTCCAGAAAACCGGCAAACCCCGGAACCATGAAAATGAACAGCTTCATGAGCGCATGACACACCCACATGAGGCCGAGAGACACCCGAAGAATGAAAAGGCTATAAGGGCCGGTCCGCATATCCATGAAAAACCCCTGCGCGCTGGAAGGGTGCTGAAAACTGTCATCTGGCCGGGCTGGCACATCGCCCTTCAGCACCCGTTGACACAGAGACATTCCTTTCGATCCCGCAATGCGATAGGCTGTTTTGGGCTATAGTTTTTGCACAGGCGCAATGAAGCATGATTGCATGGGATGATTTCCGCCTCGTTCGGGCCATTGCACAAAGCGGCTCTCTGGCCGGCGCAGCGGAGGTGCTGAATGTCAACCATTCCACCGTGTTCCGCCGCCTTGGCGCGTTGGAGGAGCAGTTGGGCACACGGCTATTCGAGCGTTCCCGCGCGGGCTATGCCGTCACCCCCACGGGTGAGGAAATGGTGCGGCTCGCTGAGCGTATGGCCGAGGATGTGGTAGCGGTGGAACGGCGCATCACCGGGCGGGATCTGCGCCCCTCCGGCGAATTGCGGATCACGACCAATGACATTCTGCTTACCCACATGCTCACACCCATATTGGCGAGTTTCCGCACCACCTTTCCGGAAATCCGGCTGGATGTCGCCGTCTCCAACCAGTCTCTCAACCTGTCAAAGCGGGATGCGGATGTGGCCATCCGCGCCAGCAATCATCCCGGTGATACGCTGGTAGGCCGGCGCATCGCCAATATCGCATGGGCGGTCTATGGCCGGCCGGACATGCTGGGCAGCATCCGGCTGGAACCGGGGGATCTGCGCCGCCATCACTGGATCGGCTTTTCCGAAGGGCTGGGCGGTATCAAGCCGGCGAAATGGCTGCGCGAACGGGTGGGCGAAGACCAGCTTGTCTACCGCGTGAACACCGTTCTGGGGCTGGCGGAGGCGGCTGCGGCTGGCATCGGGCTGGCAGTTCTGCCCTGCTTCATCGGCGCCGGCATTCCCGGCCTTGCCCGGCTGATGCCACCCGACCCGGAGATGGAAGCCGGGCTGTGGCTGCTGACCCACCCCGATATCCGCTCAACAGCACGGGTGCGCAGCTTCATGGAGCATGCCGGGCGGGAACTGACCCGTCTGCGTCCAGTGATTGAAGGGCGCGAAAGCACCATGCCGCAGATGCTGCCGGCCATCGCCGCCGCCGCGCCTCACTGGCCGGACGTCCATGAGGACAGCGCTCCTATCAACACAGCACAGGAAAACACGCCTCCAACAGACGCGCCGGATTCCACGCTTTCAGGCTGAGAGGGGGTCAGTCGCGCCCGCGACGTGCGGCGACCCGGGCGCGCTCACGCCCCACATGCTGAAAATCGCACCACATGGTGCTCACCCCGGCCAGTGTGCCGCGAAAAGTGGATGGCCCGGTGCGCACCACATCGAAGCATGGCTCGAAGGCCATGCCTTTGAGATAGCCGCATACCGCGCCATCACGCACACGCAGCGTGTTGGCCGGCAGTTTCACATAGCGCAGCGGGCGTTCCCGCAGCGAGATGGTACCCGCTACGGAGCCATCCGAATGCACCTTGCCCTGCCCGCTGGAGCCCTCGAAGCAGGAGAAGGAGAAGGTGCGCCCCACCACAAAAGCGCGGGCCTTCTCGGGTGAGAGTTGCTCGGCACTGGCAGGAACAACGGCCAGCGTGGCCGAACCGAGCGCGGCGAAAAGGGTCTTGCGCATGAGATCAGGTCTCAGCTGGATGCATGAAGAGTTCGCAAGATGAAAACATGAAAATGCTTTCCGATCCCTTACTGTCCCTCAGGCCGTCGCCAGTGCAGGCGCGGGCGCCGGGCGCTCGCGGATCGGCAGATTGATGATGGCGGAGGCGAAGGACAGCGCCACCGCGCCCCACCACACCCAGTCATAAGAGCCGGTACGCTCATAAAGCTCGCCGCCCAGATAGACGCCGATAAAGCCGCCCACCTGATGCGAGAAAAAGGCGAAGCCATACAGCATCGCCATATAGCGGGTGCCGAACATCATCATCACGAGGCTGGATGTGGGCGGCACGGTGGATAGCCACAGCAGGCCCAGCACCGCCCCGAACAGATAACAGCTCAGCGGAGAAACCGGCACCAGCAGGAAGGCGATGATCGCCACCCCGCGTGCCGCATAAATCCAGGCCAGAAGCCATTTGCGCGACATACGCCCGCTCAAATATCCGGCCGAGAGCGAGCCCACTATATTGCACAGGCCAATCAGCGCCAGCGTGGCGGCTCCCACCTCAAGGCTCATGCCGGCATCCACCAGATAGGCCGGCAGATGCACCGTGACGAACGCCAGCTGGAAGCCGCAGGTGAAAAAGCCCAGCACCAGAAACACGAAGCTGGGATAGCGCACGGCATGCGAAAATGTGGCCCCGGCGCTCATTTCGGCAGCCTTCGCGGCGGAGGTATCGGCAGATTCTCCTTGCTGCTCCTCCTGCGCGGTACCCCGTGTCGCCAGCGCGAAGGACAGCGGAATGACCAGCAGCAGCACCAGCCCAAAGAAGACAAGGGTCTCCTGCCAGCCAACCGAGTGGATCAAACCGCTGGTCAGCGGGGGAAACAGAAATTGCCCGAACGAACCGGCGGCCGTTGCGGCCCCGAACCCCAGCGGCTTCCAGCGATGCGGCAGCAATTTGCCGAAGGCTGCCAGCACCAGATTGAAGGAGGCGGCGGAGAGGCCAAAACCGACCAAAACACCGGCGCTGAGATACAGCGTGCCCGGCGTCATCGACCATGACATCAGCACCAGCCCGGCCCCATACACCAGCGCGCCCACACACAGCACCCGCACAATGCCGAACCGGTCGGCAATGGCTCCGGCAAAGGGGGAGCCGATGCCCCAGAGCAGATTCTGCACCGCCACGGCGAGCCCGAACACATCGCGCCCCCAGCCCAGATCATTCGACATCGGCACCAGAAACAGGCCAAACACCGCTCGCGGGCCGAAGGTGAGCATGGCGATGGCGCAGCCGGCAGAAATGATCACCATCACGGCACGCGTGGAAAGCCCTGACGACGATGCAGCAGGCTGTGGGGGAGCGGATGCGCGCGTTTGGGGCATGAGGCTTCTCTGTGCGGCGCCCGAGATGGGCCACCCGCGCCTTATATTAGTTATCCACTCCTGTCACCCGCCAAGAACTCACACAAGCATCCATTATAACAGGCCCCACATGCAAATGGCGCGACCAGTGAGAACTGGTCGCGCCATTCAAGCTACGGGACACACGCAGAATTTCAGCGTGCTCCCACATCATCATGTGCTGCTATCATGCAACGATATCACCCGACAGCATCACTCGGCAGCATCATCACCGGAGGCATCATCCGCATCACCGCCCGGCGCCATCATGCCAGGCCCACCCATTCCCTGACCATTGCCCATCATACCCGGGCCACCCTTGCCCATGCCCGGGCCACCGGGGCCACGCATGCCGGGACCGAAGCCATTCGAACCGAAGCCGTGCGGACCGGAGCCACCGAAGAAGCTGGCCAACCCGCTGCGCATCAGCACGCCAAGGCGCTGCTTCTGGGCATCATCCAAGCTTTTATAAAGCGGGGCGGCAGCATCGGCGACCTTGCGCATGGCGGTGGCTCGCTCTTCCATACGATCAGCTGCAGTCCGCATCCGGGTGATGGGATCAAAAGCCGGACGCTCACCCTTGGCGCGCGCCTCCTGCCGCGCCTCACGGCGGGCTTCACGCATCTGATCGCGTGTTTCCAGACGCTCCTTGTTCACCTCAAGAAGGGTGGTCTCGAATTTGCTCCAGAGCTTGTCCTGATCCGCATTCAGCTTGAGAGCACCCTTCACGGCAGCCAGACGTGCCGACATCACAAGGGCCTGATCCTCAGCCGTCCAACCGCCGCGTAGGCCGGGGCCACCCATGCCGCCCGGGCCACCCGGACCGGCATAAGCAGCAGCAGTACCGGCAACAAGAGCAGCAGCGGTGGCAGCAATAATGGCTTTTTTCATGGAATGTCCTCCTTAAAGGCTGAAGACATCATGCAAAGCAGAACCTTCGAATTCAACTTAAACTTCTGTAATTATATATACGGCAGCCTGTTACCGTCCTGCGAAAAATAGAAAGTGAACAACGGTATCGCCGGCAAATTTTTGCCATAACTTCAGAGTCGACTCATCACATCCGGGGCTGGGGCCCCAAGAATGAAGCTACGGGACAGGCTCTGCACCTTGGCAGACTGCCCCTCATGGCCCGGTCCGAAGCCCCGTCGCTCCATTTCGCAGCGCCACGCCCCCAACTGGCCGGAAATACGATAGAGCGCATATCCTCCGGCCTTGGCGCTGACGCGCGGGCCGGCCGCTGCCGATGGCACACCCACCACCGGAATGCCTTCCCCAGCCTCGGCGGACAACAGCGAAATATGCTCCAGGCATGCCTTGTGCTCGTGCCCATGCAGCACCAGTTCCGCCCCGGCCTGCACCAGCACGTGCCGCACAGCGGCTGCATCCCGCAACCGGCGATGCCAGGATTGCTGCCCGACCGGCGGATGATGCAGCATTACCACCCGGAACACCCCTTCCTGCCCCAGTTCATCCAGTATGCGTGCCAGATGCTGCAATTGTCTCGTCCCCACCCAGCCAGACGCCATGAACGGCGCTGTGGGCACAGCGGTGGAAAGCCCCACCAGCGCCACCGGGCCGCGCCGGCGCACATAGGGAAAGGTCTCAGCATCCGCCGGCCCGTTCGCGCCATCGCCCGTGAGATAGGCTCCCCATTGCTCCAGATGCAGATGACGGGTCGAGCGCACATACACATCATGATTGCCGGGCACCATGCTCACATGCTCCGGCGATCCCAGTTCCCTGAGAAATGCCGCGCCGGTGGCGAACTCCCCCGGCAGGCTCACATTCGCGAGATCTCCGGTGACGCTGACATGATTCGGCTCCTGCGCCTTCAGATCCTCCAGCAGAAGATGGAGTGTGGAAGGCCCCAGATTGTGCCGGCGATGGCGGTTCCAGTTCATCACGCCCAGAATACGCTTGCTCAGAAGCTGCGTCGGTCGGACCGCCGGCAGCGGGCCGAGATGCGGGTCCGACAAATGGGCGAGCACGAACATGCACCATGCCTTTCTTCACAGGCCGCCGGAATGCGCGGCAGCCGGTCTTACCTGATTTTTGCCGGAAAGAGACGCCCTGAAGACTCACACCTGAACAGCCCTGACCCAGCCGCCGTGCAGAATGTCAGTAATATCCCCAAGATGGATAGTCTTTCTTCCTGTTTATATTGATTTTTTCATGATTCCAGCGGCACGCCCTTGCACCAGCGTCTGAAAACGCACACTTTCCCGCGCATGATGCCAGTGCTGCGGCTTACGGCATGATGCTCTTCACCATGACTGAGACCAGAAAACAGGAAACTTTCAGTTCCGTGTCTATTCCCCGCTCTCGCCTTGCCCCCGTTCTGCTCATTTCCTCCCTGTTCAGGACCCGCCGGATATGCGCCATGGCGGCTCTGTGCACACTTCTGATGCCAGCCGCCCTGCACGCCGCACCGCCGGATACCCTCCCGGCCATGCCTGCCCTTCAGAAGCCAAAGGCCGTACGTGATGAGGTCACCGTGGATGGCACCCATATTCTGGTAAATGGCCGCCCCTTTCTGGCCAATGGCGCCGGCGGCCGGGCCAGCTTCGAGGATCTGGCCCGGCTGGGAGCCACCACCGTGCGCACCTATGGGCAGGATCCCGGCCCGGTTCTGGATGCGGCTGAAAAGGCCGGGCTGAAGGTCATTGCGGGCCTGTGGCTGGAACATCCCCGCCATGGTTTCGATTATCGAGATGCACAGGCCCGCAAGGCCCAGCTTGAAAAGCTCCGCCCCATGGTGGAGCGCTATCGCAACCATCCTGCCCTGCTGATGTGGGGTGTCGGCAATGAAATCGAAGTCGCGGTGAGCGATGAGGCGGCCCGGCCCGTGTGGCCCGCCATTGAGGAAGCCGCGCAATTCGTGAAGGCGCTGGACCCGCACCACCCCGTCATGGCCGTGACGGCCGATACCGGGGCCGACAAGGTGGCGCAACTGGTGCGCCATGCCCCTTCCGTAGACGTGCTGGGGCTTAATGCCTATGGCGACAGCCTGCTCACCATCACGGAGAGGGCACGGGCACAGGGCTGGAAAGGCCCCATCATCTTCACCGAAATGGGCGCGGATGGACACTGGAGCGTGCCGCGTGCGCCATGGGGCGCGCCGATCGAGCCCAACACCACCGCCAAGGCGGACAAGATGCGCCACTATCTGCAACTGGCGAAACAACAGGGCATCGGCGCCATTCCCATTGTCTGGGGCGACAAGCAGGAAGTCACCCCCACCTGGTATTCCCTGCTGCTGCCCACAGGCGAATGGACTGAGACGGTTGGCGTGATGGCCGAGCTGTGGGGCGGCACCCCTCCGGGCGGTCCGAACCGGGCTCCGCGCATTGAGGGGCTGAACTTTGAAGGCCCCATGAGTTTCCCACCCGATGGCGAAACCCGCCTGAAGCTGACCGCCAGCGATCCGGATGGGGACCCGCTGGATGTGACCTGGCAGGTGATGGCAGAAACCACCGCCCACAGCGTGGGAGGTGCGCCGGAACCTGTCCCTCCCTCTTTCCCGCAAGCGGTGCATGAACCCACAGCAGACAGCGTGCGCATCGCCGGCCTGCCTCCGGGCCAATACCGCATCTTCGCCACAGTGCGGGACGGCAAGGGTGCGGGCGCCAGCATCAATCTGCCGTTCGAGGTGAAGTGATGAGGTGAAATGAAGAGAGGTGCGCACGATTCAGGGCGCGCGGAATGCATTTCGCCTTATGGTTGCAGATCATTCCGCCATGCCCCTGCGGGCCTTTTGGGAAGGTCAATCATGTTCGGCAAACGCTCTTCCATCCCCCCTCTTGCCCTGCAGATGGAACAGGGCTTCACCCGACAGAGTGAACAATTGAGCGAGATCCTGCGCGCCATCGTGGCCCTGCGCGACCGACAGGACCGCCCATCACAGACCGAGCCCCCGCAACTGGCGATCTACGAGCGCATGGGCCTGCGCCTCCTGCTGGACTCGGCCTCCTATGTCGATCGCTACATGATCGACAATGGCCACTGGGAAGAGGCACAGATTTCCTATCTGCGCCACATTATCGGGCAGATCCAGCGCCACGGGCCGGTGACATTTCTCGATATCGGCGCCTATTGGGGGCTCTATAGCCTGCAGGTCAGAAAGCTGAATGTGCACGCCATTCACGCCTTCGAGGCGGACCTGCACAATTTCTCCCAGCTCCATGCCCAAATCTTCCTGAATGATGCCGCCGGATCGGTCCACACCCATCAGATCGCCATCTCCGACAAGAGGGAGATGGTGACATTCATGGACAGCCGCGGGCACCCGGAAGGCAATCGCGGCGGTGTCGGCATTATCAATCCGGAGGCGTGCGTGCGCAGCTCTTCCATGCAGGCCGACACGATTGACCAGATCCTGCCATTGTCCGGAGCCCTGATCGTGGCGAAGCTGGATCTTGAGGGCCATGAGAGCAAGGCGCTGGCAGGCATGCGCCAGACCATCAGCGCCAATCAGGTGTTTGTGCAAGTTGAATGCTTTGAGGAAAACACCCCGAAGACCGCGGCCATACTCGATCAACTGGGTCTGCGGCAGGTATATGAGATCGGGCCGGACAAATACTATACGAACCTGCCTGAAACCGCCCTTGAATCATGAGATAAGGGCGGTTGCGGGAGGGCCGCTCTCAACGCCCTCCTTCCCTCTTCCCTCTCCTGATGCGTGATGGCCGCCTTGTTTGATGTCACCTTCCGCCGCCCGCTGCTGATTGCGGATTTTGACGCCCCGCAGCGCATGGTCTCCTGGTCGCTCAACCGGCCCGGTTTCGTCACGGCGCGTCAAGTGGCATGGCTGGAAGTGCGCAATACCGACCTCACGGCAGATATGGACCCGCTTGTCTGGTTCCGCGACCGGCTGGAGGCGGAAGGGCTGGCGGAGGCCGTGGGGCTCATCACCTCCCGCAATGTCACCCATCACCATCTGGCCGTGCGGCAGGTGGAAGGCATCACGGCCGCCAGCCTTGTCACGCTGGGGCTCAATAATGGGGAATGTGTGGGGTCGCGCTTTTCCGCTGCGGAGGCGGCGCGGATTCTGGGCGGGAATACGCCCCAAGGTCCGCACCAGGGTTCACGCCCCCTTGGCACAGTGAATATTCTGTGCGCGGTGAATGCCCCCCTGACGGACGCCGCCCTGCTGGAAGCCTCCTCCATCGTGGTGCAGGCGCGCACCCGCGCCATTCTGGAGGTGGACTTTCACCGTCCGGGCAATGACAACGCCATTTCAGGCACCGGTACGGATTGCGTGGTGATGACCGCACCTGTGGCGGAGCCGGATGCGCGCCAGCCCTATGCCGGCCTGCACACGCCAACAGGTGAGGCCATAGGCGCCGCCACCCTCGTCGCCGTGCGGGAAGCCGCGGCCGTATGGCTGGCCGATCCGGGACGGCATGTCTTCTGAACCTGTCCCGGATAGCTTGAGAACAGCTGATGGTCGGGCCGCAGGCCGGCAGTTCAGGCGATGGTGAGGCGAATATCGCCCACGCCGTCCACTCCGCCTTCCAGCTCATCCCCCATTTCCACCGGGCCAACGCCGGCTGGCGTGCCACAATAGATCAGGTCTCCCGGCATCAGCCGAAACAAGGTGGAGAGGGTGGCGATCATTTCCGGCACCTTCCAGATCATCTGGTTCAGATCGCCTTCCTGCCGGAGCTGGCCATTGATCTTGAGGAAGATGCGCCCGGCCTGCGGATGGCCGCATGTTTCCGCCGGCACCAGTGCCGAACAGGGCGCTGCATTCTCGAAAGCCTTGGCGGCCTCCCATGAGCGGCCCAGCTTCTTCATCTCGGCCTGCAAATCACGCCGGGTGAGATCAATCCCCACCCCGTAGCCGAACACGCAATCCAGCGCCTTCTCAGCTGGAATATTCTCCCCGCCGGCCTTCAGGCCCACCACCATCTCGATTTCATGGTGCAGGTCACGGGTGCCGGAGGGGTAAGGCATGGTGGCCCCGGATGCGACCAGCGTGTCCGGGTTTTTCTGGAAGAAGAAGGGCGGCTCGCGCGTCGGGTCTCCGCCCATCTCCATGGTATGGTCGGCAAAATTGCGACCGACACAATAAATGCGATGCACGGGAAACAGCGCCGTCTGCCCCTTTACGGGAAGAACCGGCTGCGCGGGCGGAGCAAAGACGTAAGACGCCATTTCATCCTCTTGAATATATGTGAAAAACCATCCGGGGAAGGCCGCCGTCATCCGGCCGGCCCATCCCCCTCCTGTGGCGACAGCAGGCCTGTGGGGCAGGACACGCCCGTGCCACCCAGCCCGCAATAGCCCGCCGGATTTTTCGCCAGATATTGCTGGTGATAATCCTCGGCGAAATAGAAGGGGCTGGCCTCGGCGATTTCCGTGGTCACAGGGCCGAAACCACGCGCCTTCAGCACCTGCCCATAAACGGCTTTCATATGCTCGGCAGCGGCGCGCTGCTCCGGCGTCATCACATAGATGCCAGAGCGATATTGGGTGCCGATATCATTACCCTGCCGCATGCCCTGTGTCGGATCATGGGATTCGAAGAACAGCCGCAGCAGGTCCTCATAACTCACCACCGCCGGATCATAAACGACCAGAACCGCCTCGGTATGGCCGGTGAGGCCGGAACAGACCTCCTCATAGGTTGGATTGGGCGTGAAACCGTTCACATAGCCCACGGCCGTGACCCAAACGCCCTTCTCCTGCCAGAAGCACCGCTCCGCCCCCCAAAAGCAGCCCAGCGCGAAAATGGCCTGCGCCATACCATCCGGATAAGGCCCCTTGAGGGGATGGCCGGAAACCGCATGCAGGCGCGCTGTGGGCAGCGCTTCGGCCCGGCCCGGCAATGCCTCCTGCGCCGTGGGCATGCGCGGCGCGCTTCTGTTCCAGAACATGGGGCCCTTCCTGCGCGCCTCTCGCGCGATCCTGTCTCAAAGCCGATCTGACCTGATTACCACAACCGGGCCACCCCCGCGCAGCTTCCATGCGCCCCATATGGCGCATGCCTACACCCGGAAGATGTGACGGGCCGGCCGCTGGCCCAGCACCAGCAGAAGCAGCCCCAGCACGCCGGGCAGCAGGAAGGCCGGGAGAGACAGCAAAGGCAGCATCACCCAGCTCCACAGTTCCGGCCAGCGGATCAGCACCATCATTTCCGCACGCTCCATCATGCCCGGGGCCAGGGTGAACCAGGCATCGCCAGCCGATGTGAGGCGCAAAGCGGAGGCCGCAATGGTGCGCGTGCCATCCACGATCAGCGCTGCACATGCGCCAACCAGCAGCCAGAACCCGATGAAACGCGCGACAAACCGCATGGCTTCTCCCAGATGGCCTTCCATGCCGTGCTGATTCCCCGTCCTCCGGCGCAAGCATCTGCGGGGTGGTTGCATCATAAGGCGCAAGATCTCCTGAGGCGACCTCTTGAAGAGCACCCCCCGCTTTGCTTCCATCAGCGCATGACAATCGTTCAGGTCGATATTCGCCGGGCCACCCCGCACGACGCAGCCGCCATCGCAGCCGTGCATGATGCGGCATGGCGCGCGACCTATCGCGGCATCATTCCCGGCGTGGAGCTGGAACGCATGGTGGAGCGACGCGGGCCACGCTGGTGGTGCAGGGCCATAAAACGCAACGATTTGCAGCGCAACCACAGGTGTTCCGTTCTGCAAATGGGTTCGACAGTGGCCGGATATGTGCTTTCTGGCCCCAACCGGGCCATCAGCCTCACCCGGGTGGGTGGCCTTCGCCTTGCGCACCAGCCGCAGGAAGGGGAAATCTACGAGTTGTATCTGGCCCCGCCCTATCAGGGCGTTGGTCTTGGCCAGCGCCTGTTCAATGTGGCCCGGCATGATCTTGCACTGGCCGGGCTAAAGGGGCTGGTGGTCTGGGCATTGGCTGAAAATTCAGCAGCCACCGGCTTTTATGAGGCATTGGGCGGCCACATCATTGCCCATACTACCGAAAAGTTCGGCACGAAAACGCTGGACAAGATCGCATTTGCTTGGCAGCGGTAAGGCCTCCGCGCAGGTACTGCCTGCGCATAGCGTGGCTTGAAGCGAGAAAAACATGCGCATTGAAGCGATCCCGGTTGGCAAGAATCCCCCCAATGACGTGAATGTCATCATCGAGGTGCCCCTCGGTGGCGAGCCCATCAAGTATGAGATGGACAAGGAATCCGGCGCGCTGTTCGTCGACCGCTTCCTCTACACCTCCATGCGCTATCCGGGGAATTACGGCTTCATCCCTCACACCCTCTCCGGCGACGGTGACCCCTGCGACGTGCTGATCGCCAACAGCCGCCCGCTGGCTCCCGGTTCCGTCATCAGCGCCCGCCCGGTGGGCGTGCTCATCATGGAAGACGAGGCCGGACAGGACGAGAAGATCGTCGCCGTGCCCTCCTCCAAGCTCACCAAGCGTTATGACCGGGTCGACAACTACAACGACCTGCCCGAGATCACGCTGAAGCAGATCGAGCACTTCTTCGAGCACTACAAGGATCTGGAGCCCAACAAGTGGGTGAAGGTGGTGCGCTGGGGCGACAAGGAAGAAGCCTATCGTATGATCCAGGAAGGCATCGAGCGCGCCAAGACCAAGGGCTGAGCAATCAAGAGCTGAGCGCGACCGAGCGATTCGAAAGCGAAATGGCCGGGCGATCCCCGGCCATTTTCATATGCGCCTGTTTCAAAGAGGCCCGCCTTCAGACACCAGCTGAGACAGGCCGACACCACAGCCGATCAGCCGCCAGTCAGCTTTCCCAGAAAGCCGGGCGCGCATCTTCCAGCCCGCCGCCAAGGCGCACCAGCCCCACCTTCTCGGCCAGCCCCGTGCGATCAGAGGTTTCCACCGCCACGCCGCACAGTGTACCAGGGCCGGAGACCGGCTCGAACCGGCCCGAGGCCACCTTGCGGGTAAAGCGGCGGATGGGCTCTTCCTTGTCCATGCCAATCACCCCATCATAGCACCCGCACATGCCAGCATCGGTGAGATAGGCGGTGCCATGGGGCAGAATGCGGTGGTCGGCCGTGGGCACATGGGTGTGCGTGCCCACCACGAGGGAGGCCCGCCCATCACAATAATGGCCGATCGCCTGTTTCTCGCTGGTGGTTTCTGCGTGCACATCCACCACCACCGCATCCACCATGCCACCAAGTTCAGCCCCGTCCAGAGCCGAATCAAGGCCTGCGAAAGGGTCATCCAGCGGGTCCATGAAGATCCGCCCCATCACATTCATCACCAGCACGCGCGCGCCATTCTTGGCTTCCACAAGCGCCGCCCCACGGCCCGGCGTGCCACGCGGATAATTCAGCGGACGCACCAGTGCTGGGGCACGCTCTATGAACACCAGCGCCTCGCGCTGATCGAAGGAATGGTTACCCAGCGTGATGGCATCCGCACCGGCTTCCAGCAGATCCTCATAGATGGCCTCGGTGATGCCGAAGCCACCGGCCGCATTCTCCGCGTTCACCACCACCAGATCGAGCGACCAGTCCGACACCAGCCCCGGCAGGCGCGATGTCACGCACTCCCGGCCCGGCCGGCCCACCACATCACCCAGAAACAGAATGCGCATCGTCTCGTTCCAATCGCTGTACCCGCTTCAGCCCACAGGGCGCGGATGAGGCGCGCAGGCCGGTGCACCAGGAGATGGACAGGGCAGCACCCCGTCTTCGGTTATCATCATGTCCACCGGCTCGTCATGCGGCTCATGAGGCACCTGCGCCACCTGCTGGCAGGCAAAGGCATACCCCATGGCGCGCAACGGACCAATGGCCCGCAGCCCGGCCAGCGTACGATCATAGAAGCCGCCCCCATAGCCGATGCGGAAGCCCTGCCTGTCAAAGGCCGCCAGAGGCACCATCACCACATCCGGGCGGACCTGCGGCGCATCGGGCGCGGGGGTGGGAATGGCGTAACGGCCCTGCGGTGTCAGCGGATCATCTGCGGCCCAGTGGCGAAACAGCAGCGGCCGGTCTGCGCCCACCACCACCGGAAGCGCCAGTTGAAGCCCCGACGCCCGCAAGAGGGCTGCCAGAGGGCGCAGGTCGATTTCATCGCGGATGGAGGCAAACAGGGCGACATGACGGGCAGGCCCCCGCAGGATTTCCTCACAGGCCAGATGCGCCGCCCTCTGCCCGGCTTCAGCCCGCGCCGCCTCTCCCATGGCCTCGCGCCGCGCCAGCGCCGCCTGACGCATCCACACCTTTTGCGCGCGCAGTTCCTCGGCGGAGATGGCAGACTGCGGATCGGAAGAGGGGAAATGCGTCACGGCCAGCAGGCTCCCAGGCGTCGGCCCGACTGTGAAGACTGGCCCGGAAGACAGGCCCGAAACCGGCCAACAAGAATAGATAATGTGCGGAGCCGCAAAAGCCGTCGGAGTCGATCCCGGGAAACCTACAACGTAGGTGGGCGCCGTATGTCCAAGCCCAGAGGCGAGGTCAGGGACAGCTCCCTTAAGGATCGATAAGGCCCCGGGGAATAGTTCCTAACGTGCCCCGCAGCCCCGCATCTTTCTATTTAGGAGCAGCGCCCCCTCCCCGCCAGCCCCTGCGGGCTGCCGCGCACAGCTATTGGCCGGGAAGCGACGAAAAACCGGTTTCTGACGCAAGCCCACAGCGCAACTCCCATCCGGTACAGGATGTGGGCAGTCGCCCGCCCTCAACACCTCACCCCATGCCGACAGTACCCTTTTCCGGCGGGGCCAGATCGGACACAAGTTTCTCGATGCGCGCAGCAACATCCTCGATGGCGCGCGCCACTTCATGCTCACTTTCCTGAATGCGTGCGAGCGCGGAGGCGCGCGCATCGCGTTGGCCTTCAATATCGCTTTCCAGCCCACGGATGCGACCGCGTGCCTCGGCCAGTTCATCGGCAATGGTGATGGCAGCCATGACCACAAGGCGCTGGTCGCCGATCTCGCCAAAGGCCGCGCGCAACTGGGCGATGCGCGTGTCGATATCATGGGCGAGGCGCATCAGATGGTCTTCCTGCCCTTCATCGCAGGCCATCCGGTATTGCCGCCCGGCTATGGTGACGGAAACGTGCGGCACGGCTTCAGCCACCATGGGTGGCGAGCACATCGCGCACCGTGCTCATGGCCACATCCAGCCGGCGCATGATTTCCTGTCCGGCTTCGGCCACCTCGCCGGAGCGGGCCTGCGCCTGATCCAGCTCCGCGGCAAGGCGTGCCCTGTCATTGCTCAAGGCGTGCAGTTGGGTCATCAGCGCCTCCTGATGACGTTCTGCTTCCTTCCGGCGCTCCAGCGCGTCGGTCAGAGAGTCGAGGGCCGCATGAAGGCGCCGGGTGGCTGCCTGAATGGGCATCTCCTGCTGGGGCGGATTTTGCTTGAGCGCATACATGATGTGATTTTAGCCGAGTCGAAATCAAACGGGCCATCTATTGCGGCGTTGTCAACGAGAATCGCCCGCAGGTGACGCCCCCCGGACATTCTGAAAAAATGCTTAACATGAAATGCCGCCCAGTGCTGTAGAGGCTTTGCCTGCATCGCTCGCATATGGCCTGTTTTGCAGCATATCCCGTCATTTTCAGCCTGCCATATCCGGGATTTGCGCGATACGAACACCATTCGGCTACCCGTGCGACACGCGCGGATCAGGGCTCATGCAACTATCTTGCTATTGACCTTTCGTGAAGATGTGCGTTTGACAGCCCCGAAGCATTGAGACAAAACCGCCGCAGGCGGCAGGCTGCCTTTGTGTGACGCCCCTGTGGGGCCTCCCCTTCAATGGGGTCGCGCAACGGAACCTCCACCGCCTCCGACCACCGAATTGTCGGCCAGCACCGCGGGAGAAATAGGGTTTCATGTCAGACCGCACGCGCCATGACCGTATGGCCAATGCCATCCGTTTCCTCGCCATCGACGCCGTGGAAGCGGCAAACAGCGGGCATCCGGGCCTGCCAATGGGCGCGGCAGACATTGCTACCGTTCTGTTCACCCGGGTTCTGAACTACGACCCGAGCCAGCCCAAATGGGCCGACCGCGACCGCTTCGTGCTCTCCGCCGGCCATGGCTCCATGCTGCTTTATGCGCTGCTGCATCTTGTCGGTTACGAGAAGATGACGATCGACGAGATCAAGCGCTTTCGCCAGTTGGGCTCACTGACGCCGGGTCATCCTGAGAATTTCGTCACGGAAGGCGTGGAAACCACCACCGGTCCGCTGGGTCAGGGCATCGCGACATCTGTCGGCATGGCCATGGCCGAGCGTCTGCTGGCCGCCCGCTTTGGCGCGGATGTGGTGAACCACCGCACTTGGGTGCTCGCTTCCGACGGCGACCTGATGGAAGGCGTGAGCCAGGAGGCGATCGACCTCGCCGGCCATCTCAAGCTCTCCAAGCTCACCGTGCTGTGGGATGACAACCGCATTTCCATTGACGGCCCCACCTCCATTTCCACCTCCACCAACCAGATCGCCCGCTTCGCCGCCTCCGGCTGGGCCACGATCGAGGTGGACGGGCATGATCCCGAGGCGATCTTCGCCGCCACCGAGGTGGCGCGCGCATCGGACAAGCCCACCCTGATCGCCTGCCGCACCACCATTGGCTATGGCTCGCCGAAGCACGCCAACACCGCCAAGGTGCATGGTGCGCCGCTGGGTGCGGAAGAAATCGTCGCCACCCGCGCCGCCCTGGGCTGGGATGCCGCCCCCTTCGAGATTCCCGCTGATGTACTGGCCGACTGGCGCGCCGCCGGCAGCCGGGGCAAAGCCCTGCGCGAGGCATGGGAAGCCCGCATGGCCGCCCAGCCGGCTGCGGAACGTACCGAGTTCGAGCGGCGCATGGCCGGCGTCCTGCCGACGGCCCTTACCGACGCCATCATTTCCGCCAAGGCGCAGGCCGTGGCTGATGGTGGTGCTGTCGCCACCCGCAAGTCGTCCGAGAAAGTTCTAGATGTCATCACCACGGTGGCGCCGGAAATGATCGGCGGATCGGCGGATCTGACCGGCTCCAACAACACCAAGGCCAAGGGCGCGAAGTCCATCACGCCGGATGATTTCTCCGGCAGCTTCGTGCACTGGGGCATTCGTGAGCACGGCATGGCTGCGGCCATGAACGGCATGTCGCTGCATGGCGGCGTGGTGCCTTTCTCCGGCGGCTTCATGGTCTTCTCCGATTATTGCCGCCCCTCCATTCGCCTCGCCGCCCTCATGGGCCAGCGCGTCATCCATGTGCTGACGCATGATTCAATCGGCTTGGGTGAGGATGGTCCAACCCATCAGCCAGTGGAGCATCTGGCCGCTCTGCGCGCCATTCCCAACCTCACCGTGCTGCGCCCTGCCGATACGGTGGAGACTGCGGAAGCCTGGCAGATCGCGCTGGAGAATGACGAGGGGCCGACCGCCCTCATCCTCTCCCGCCAGAACCTGCCGCTGGTGCGCAAGGATGCCGGGGCGCAGAACCGTTCGGCCGAGGGCGCTTATGAGCTTTCCCCGGCCAGCGGCAAGGCGCAGGTTTCCCTGTTCGCCACCGGTTCTGAAATCTCCATCGCGCTGGATGCCCAGAAGAAGCTGGAAGAGGCCGGCGTACCCACCCGCGTGGTGTCCGTGCCCTCCTTCGAGCTGTTCTTCGCCCGCCCGGCGGCCGAGCGCGCCGCAGTGGTGGGTGACGCCCCGGTGAAAGTGGCGGTGGAAGCCGCCATCCGCATGGGTTGGGATGCCATCATCGGTTCGGACGCCGGCTTCGTGGGCATGGATGGCTTCGGCGCCAGCGCCCCGGCCAAGGCGCTCTATGCTCATTTCGGCATCACTGCCGATGCCGTGGCCGAAACCGCGCAGAATCTGCTGAAGCAGGCATAATTTCGACGTTCTACCCTGCCATGTCGCAATCCGTTGCGGCATGGCAGGATTTCCCGGCAGGCCGCTAAACCTGCCAGGGCCTTGTCTCACCCTGCCGGAGCATTCCGCCAGCCCTTCCGGGCGCGGCCTGCTCCTCAAATTTGCCGCCCATGCGGCGAACCTGTTCAAGATGAGAGCTGCCGGGAGCAGCTCATGGAGGAAGTGACATGACGGTGAAGGTGGCCATCAATGGCTTCGGTCGCATTGGTCGTAACGTGCTGCGCGCCATCATCGAGTCGGGCCGGACCGACATCGAGGTGGTCGCCATCAACGATCTGGGCCCGGTGGAAACCAATGCCCACCTTCTCCGCTTTGACAGCGTGCATGGCCGCTTCCCGGCCGAGGTGACCGTTGACGGCGACACTATCAATGTTGGCCGCGGCCCCATCAAGGTCACCGCCGTGCGTAACCCGGCCGAACTGCCCCACAAGGCGATGGGCGTGGATATCGCGCTGGAATGCACCGGCATCTTCACTGCCCGCGACAAGGCCGCCGCCCATCTGGAGGCTGGTGCCAAGCGCGTGCTGGTTTCGGCTCCTGCCGATGGTGCCGACCTGACGGTGGTGTATGGCGTGAACCACGAGAAGCTCACTGCCGATCATCGCGTGGTCTCCAACGCCTCGTGCACCACCAACTGCCTGGCCCCGGTGGCCAAGGTGCTCAATGAAGCCGTCGGCATCGAAAAGGGCTTCATGACCACCATTCACGCCTATACCGGCGACCAGCCCACGCTGGACACCATGCACAAGGATCTGTACCGCGGCCGCGCGGCAGCCCTGTCCATGATCCCAACCTCCACCGGTGCGGCCAAGGCCGTGGGTCTGGTGCTGCCGGAGCTGAACGGCAAGCTGGATGGCACCTCCATCCGCGTGCCGACCCCGAATGTCTCCGTGGTGGATCTGAAGTTCATCGCCAAGAAGGCCACGACCCGGGAAGAGATCAACGAAGCCATCATCGCGGCCGCCAATGGCCCGCTGAAGGGCATTCTCGGCTTCACCGACCAGCCGAACGTCTCGATCGACTTCAACCACGACCCGCACTCATCCACCTTCCATCTCGACCAGACCAAGGTCATGGAAGGCACGTTGGTGCGCGTTCTCTCCTGGTATGACAATGAATGGGGCTTCTCCAACCGCATGAGCGACACCGCTGTCGCCATGGGCAAGCTCGGCTGAACCGGGAGAGGTCGCAAGATATCATGGTTGCCTACCTCACCCTTGACGATGTGGACCTGACCGGCAAAGCTGTCGTGGTCCGCGTTGATCTGAACGTGCCCATGGACAATGGGCGCGTGACGGACGACACCCGGCTGAAAGCCATTCTCCCCACCATTCGTGACATTACGAAGGTAGGTGGCAAGGCCATTCTGATCTCCCATTTCGGCCGCCCCAAGGGCAAGCGCGACGACAGCCAGTCGCTTGCCCCGCTGGTACAGCCGATGGCGAATCTGCTGGGGCATGAGGTAGCATTCGCGCCGGATTGCATTGGCCCGGCCACGGAAAAAACCGTGGCCGAGCTACCTGCCGGCGGCGTCATCATTCTGGAGAACACCCGCTTCCATCCGGGTGAGGAAAAGAATGATGCCGATTTCATTGCGGCTATGGCGCGCCTTGGCGTGCTCTATGTGAACGACTCCTTCTCCACCGCCCATCGCGCCCATGCCTCCACCGAGGGGCTGGCCCATGTGCTGCCGGCCTGCGCCGGTCGCGCCATGCAGGGCGAGCTGGATGCGCTGACCCACGCGCTGGAAGAGCCCGAGCGGCCCGTTCTGGCCGTCGTGGGCGGGGCGAAGGTTTCCACCAAGCTGGAATTGCTCGGCAATCTCGTTCACAAGGTGGATATTCTGGTCATTGCCGGCGGCATGGCCAACACCTTCCTTGCCGCGCAGGGCCACACGGTTGGCAAATCCCTGTGCGAGCGGGAGATGGGTGAGACGGCCCGCAACATCCTCGCCGAGGCCGAAAAGGCCAACTGCGAGATCGTGCTGCCGGTGGATGCTGTCGTGGCCCGGGAATTCAAGGCCAATGCCCCCCACCGCACCATTGATGTGGACCATGTAGCCGAGGATGAAATGATCCTCGACGCCGGCCCGCGCACGGTGGAACTGGTGAAGCAGAAGCTGCAGGGCGTGAAGACGGTGGTCTGGAACGGCCCCTTCGGCGCGTTCGAGATGGACCCCTTCGACGCTGCCACCGTTGCGGTGGCGCAGGAGGCTGGCACACGCACACAGGCCGGCAAGCTGCTCTCCGTGGCGGGCGGTGGCGATACGGTCGCAGCCCTCAACCATGGCAAGGCGGCAGACAGCTTCTCCTATGTCTCCACCGCTGGTGGCGCTTTCCTGGAATGGCTGGAGGGCAAATCCCTTCCCGGCGTTGAAGCGCTGCGCCCCAAGGGTGTGAACCCGCAGGCTGCGGCTTCCGCCTGATGCTTTCGGTGGAATGTCTCCATTCCACCAGAACAATGTGACCCATAATTGCAGGGTGTCTTCCGCAGCAGGAAAGGCCCTTGCTGCGCCGCAACGCGGCTCAATTCAAGGATGAATGCACATGAGCGCTGAAATCGACGTGAATGCGCAGAAGATGGTGGCTGAAGGCAAGGGCATTCTGGCCGCCGACGAAAGCACCGGCACCATCAAGAAGCGTTTCGACGCCATCAATGTGGAATGCACAGAGACCAACCGCCGCGATTATCGCGAGCTGATGTTCCGCTCCACCGAGGCGATGCAGAACTATATCTCCGGCGTCATTCTCTATGATGAAACCATCCGCCAGAAGGCTGCCGATGGCACGCCGCTGGTGCAGCTCATCGCCGAGAGCGGTGCGCTGCCGGGCATCAAGGTGGATATGGGCGCAAAGCCCCTGCCCTTCTGCCCCGGTGAGACCATCACCGAGGGTCTGGACGGCTTGGCCGGTCGCCTGAAGGAATATTATGATCTGGGTGCGCGCTTTGCGAAGTGGCGGGCGGTGATCGATATCGGCGCCGGCATCCCCTCGCGCACCGCCATCGAAACCAATGCCTCCGCGCTCGCCCGCTATGCGGCCCTGTGCCAGGAAGCCAGCATCGTTCCGATCGTCGAGCCGGAAGTGCTGATGGATGGCGACCACACCATCGAGCGTTGCTACGAAGTGACCGAAGCGGTGCTGAAGGAAGTGTTCCAGCAGCTCTTCGCCCAGCGCGTACGCCTTGAAGGCATGGTGCTGAAGCCCAACATGATCGTGCCCGGCAAGCAATCCGGCCAGAAGGCTTCCGTGCAGGAAGTGGCCGAGAAGACCGTACGCGTGCTCAAGAACTGCGTGCCGGCCGCCGTGCCGGGCATCGCCTTCCTCTCCGGCGGCCAGTCTGACGAGGAAGCCACTGCGCATCTTGATGCCATGGTGAAGCTGGGCGGTCTGCCCTGGGCTCTCACCTATTCCTATGGCCGCGCCCTTCAGGCGGCACCGCAGAAGGCATGGTCCGGCAAGGTGGAGAATGTGGCGACGGCGCAGGCGGCCTTCACTCATCGCGCCCGCATGAACTCGCTGGCCGCGCGTGGCCTGTGGTCTGCGGCTGAGGAAAAGGCGGCCTGATCTGTCATTTCCCATCAGTTTTGGGAAGGGCCGGCGCAAGCTGGCCCTTTTTCTTTCCGCCACACGCATACAATTGCGGGCGCAAAATTCTTGCGGCTCACCCCGCTGCGGTAGCAAGTTGTCGGCGCACCTGATACCCGCCCCTTAAATTGCCCCTTTTCTGGCTGACTGATTCCCACATGTCCGATTCCGAGCTGCCCCCCGCCCGCCTGATGTTGATTCTGCCCGCTGGCCCGGACCTTGAGCCGGCGCGGCTGGAGGCCGCCGTGAAGGCGGGAGATGTCGCGGCGCTGATTTTCACCATGGCTGCGCCCGCCCCCTCCGGCACCTCCAAGCTGTTGCGCCGTCTGGCAGCGCCGCTTCAGGCGCAGGATGTCGCCATTCTGGTTACCGATGCGGCGGAAGTGGTAGGCCCTGCGGGGCTTGATGGCCTGCATGTCAGCCTCGCCACACCCGAGCCTCTGGAAGATGCCCTTTCGGCGCTGAAACCCGAGGGTATTGTGGGTGCGGGCGGCCTCACCACCCGTCATGAAACCATGGAGGCCGGCGAAAGCGGGGCTGATTATGTGATGTTCGGCCCGCTTGCGCCCGTACCGGAAGATGCCGCCCATATTCGCGAGATGGTGAACTGGTGGGCCGAGCTGTGCGAAGTGCCCTGCATCGGCGTCGCTACCTCACTGGATGATGTGGAAGCACTGGCTCAGGAGGGTGCGGATTTCGTCGCGCTCGCCGCTTCGCTCCTCACCGGACCAGAAGGGGTGGATATGGCCCGGCAGGTTGCCGCCGCACAGGCGCGGCTGGAGGCCGGCCACGCTACGCGGCTTTCTCTTCTGCCTTCCGAAGAATCATGAGGCCTGCATGATGCACTCCTCCCGACACACGCCCTGGCGCGCGCGCCGTCTGCTGGCGGCACTGGGGACATGTCTCGGCACGGGCCTTCTGGCTGTGGCCCTGATGCATCCGCTTCCGGCGCAGGCAGCCAAGGAGGCGGGCAAAAGCGGCAAGACTGCGAAAGAGGAAAAGGCTGCGCCGGCCAAGGAGCGCCCTGCCACCTCCCGCTACCCCCACAATGACCCTTTCGCCAATGCACCGGCCGAAGGGGATACGGCCTATGGCGCGTATCAGCGCGGCTATTATCGCACCGCTTATGAGCTGGCCCTGAAGCAGGCCGAGGATAAGGGCGATCCGGCCGCCATGGTGCTGCTGGGCGAGCTCTATCAGCGCGGCTACCATGTGCCGCGGGATGCGAAAAAAGCCAGTGACTGGTATCGCAAGGCGGCAGACAAGGGCTCGACAGACGCCATGTTCGCGCTCGGCCTCATGCATCTTTCCGGCGAGGGCATGCCGGAAGATGAGCTGGGCGCGGCCAAACTGTTCCAGCAGGCGGCCGACAAGGGCCATGGGCCGGCGGCCTATAATCTGGGCCTGCTCTATCTGCAAGGCCGCAAGATCCCCGAAAATGTGGAAACCGCTGCCCGCTGGTTCCGTGTCGCGGCGGATCGCAATGTGGAAGATGCCCAATATGCTCTCGCCGTGCTGCTGAAGGAGGGCAATGGGGTCAAGCAGGATCTGCCGGCCTCCGTCGAGATGATGCGGCGCGCAGCAAACCGGGGGCATGATACAGCCCAGCTTGAACTGGCCATCATGCAGTTTAATGGCATCGGCATGCCCAAGGATGAACCCGCCGCCGCCATCCTGTTCCGCAAATCTGCACTGGCCGGAAACGCCATCGCCCAGAACCGCTATGCCCGCCTGCTCTATGCCGGGCGCGGCGTGCCGCAGGACAAGGTACAGTCTGCCGCCTGGCATCTGCTTTCCAAGAGCCGCGGCCTTGGCGACCCTCTGCTCGATGAGATGATGGCCTCCATGTCACCCGAAGATCGCTCAAGAGCCGAACAACTGGCGCAGAAATGGGGTCTGGACGCGCAGGAGATCCGCAAGGCCGGACCTCAGCCGGTAGCCCCCGCATCACCCGCTGCCCCGGCCCCGCAGAAGAAATGAGAAAATACGCCTCGGGCCTGCCCAGAGGCGACAATCCATGCCGCACACACCGGACATGTCACGGGAGATGCAAGCGCAGACGTGCCGGCCTTAGGCCTGCCCTGCCCCACATTCTGCCCGTGATTTGCCCGCCTCATGCACCCCTTTTACGGCTCAGTCCCCCGCGCGCAACCCCAGCCCTGCTTGCCGCGCGCGCCGGCCCGGCCTGTTGTGGCCTTGACGGCGACGTGCAAGGCGGGCACACGTCTGCGCCAACACCCTTTCCAAGGAAACCATGTGCGTCGGGCGATTCGCGTCTCCCATAGACCGGGCTATCCGCCCGGCCCTGCTGCCGACGCCGCATTTTCGGGTAAACCCCATGATCCGCACGCCGCTCATCACTGTCATGACCCAGGCTGTCCGCAAGGCCGGCCGCGCCCTCATCCGCGATTTCGGCGAGGTCGAGCAGCTTCAGGTCTCCCGTAAAGGCCCTGCGGATTTCGTTTCCGCGGCGGACCGCAAGGCCGAGGAAATCCTGTTCACCGAACTGACGCGCGCGCGCCCGGCCTACAGCCTCAATATGGAAGAGCGCGGCAAGATTGAGGGGACGGACCCCGAGAATGAATGGGTGGTGGACCCGCTGGATGGTACCACCAACTTCCTGCATGGCATTCCCATGTTCGCCATTTCGGTGGGGCTGGTGCGCAATGGCGTGCCTTATGCCGGAGCCATTTACAACCCGATCGCCGATGAGCTTTTCATCGCCGAGCGTGGGCAGGGCGCCTATCTGAATGATCGCCGGCTGCGGGTCGCGGCCCGTCAGAAGCTGGCGGATTGCGTGGTGTGCTGTGGCCTGCCCCATATGGGCCGGGGTGACCATGCCCAGTTCAATCGCGAGCTGCGCGTGGTGCAGCGGCAGGTGGCGGGTTTGCGGCGCACCGGTTCGGCCGCGCTGGATCTGGCCTGGGTCGCAGCCGGGCGCTTCGATGCCTTCTGGGAACGCGGCCTTGCGCCTTGGGATATTGCAGCGGGCCTCGTGGTGGTGCGTGAAGCCGGTGGCTTCTCCTCCGACATGAGCGGCCAGGAAAAGATGCTGAAGACCGGCGATGTGCTCTCTGCCAATGAGGTCATTCATCGCGATCTGCTGCGCCTGCTGAAGACCGCCGGCCCCGCCGAAGCCTGAGCCGACTTCGGGGCCACACCGTCGCCCCTTCGAAGCCGCCCTACCGGGCGGCTTTTTGCTGTGCGCCCTAGCGCCGTGCAAAAAGCTTTTCAACATCCTTGAGAGACAAGGTCACGAAGGTCGGCCGACCATGATTGCACTCGCCGGAATTGGGGGTCGCCTCCATTTCCCGCAGCAAGGCATTCATCTCCTCCACCCGCAGCCGCCGGCCCGCGCGCACCGAGCCATGGCAGGCCATGGTGGCCGCCACATGCAGCAGGCGACGCTCCAGCGGCAGGGCGTCATCCCACTCGGCAGCATGCTCGGCCAGATCGCGCACCAGCCGGGTGACATCGGCATTCTTCAGCAGGGCCGGCACCTCACGCACCAGCACCGCACCGGGGCCGAAGCTCTCCAGCACCAGCCCCAGCGCTTCAAGATCACCGGCCTTTTCCGCAAGGCGCTCGGCTTCCGCCGGATCGAGATCCACCACGGCGGGAATGAGCAGCCCCTGCCGGGCCACGCCATCGCGCCCAATCCCTGCCTTGAGCCGCTCATAGACAAGGCGCTCATGGGCGGCGTGCTGATCCACCAGCACCAGCCCTTCACGGGTCTGGGCGACGATATAGGTTTCATGCAGCTGCGCCCGCGCCGCCCCCAGTGGCCGGTCCAGATCCGGCGCGTGGATGGGTGCCGCGTCGGCACGCGCATCGGCCGAAGGCGGGGCTATATCGAACACCCCCTGCCCCTCGACCCCGAACGTCACAGCAGATGCATCCTGCCCGGGAAGAGGCGCGGCCACGGCGGCCTCGGCCAGCCCTTCTGGCTGGGTGAAGGGCCGTGCCGGTGATGCGCGCCAGTCATAGCCGCCCGCCGAAACCCGCTCTGCCGACGGACGCTGCCAGAAAGGCGCACCAGAGCCCCCTCCCGACCCGCCACCGGCAACAGGCCCGGCCCCACTGAAAGGTGCGGCAGGCATGGTGGCAGACGAGGCCAGCACATCCAGCTCCGGTGCGTGGGCGAGAGACACCAGCCGGTCGGCGATGGTCGCGGCGGTGCGGGGCACGCGGGTCGCCAGCGTATCGCCAATGGTGCGCACCACCAGCGCACGCACATTGCCGCCATCCCGGAACCGCACCTCGGTCTTGGCCGGATGGACATTCACATCCACCTCACGCGGATCGAGGCTGAAGAACAGCGCCAGAACAGGGAAGCGGTCAGACGGCAGAAGATCGGAATAGGCCGCACGCACAGCGCCCATCAGCAGCTTGTCACGCACCGGCCGGCCATTGACGAACAGATACTGGCTCAGGGAATTGGCCTTGGAGAAGCTCGGCAGGCCGGCCAGCCCTTCCAGAACCACGCCTTCGCGCTGGCCATAAATCTCCACCACATTACGCCCGGCCTCCGCGCCCAGCACATCGGCAAGGCGTGCCTTTCGGCCTTCGGCATCACATGCGCGCGCCGGCCAGGTGACCGGAGCCTTGTTCTCGCTCACCAGCGTGAAGGCCACATCCGGGCGCGCCAGTGCCAGACGGCGCACCACATCCACCGCAGCCGTATTCTCCGCCCGGTCAGATTTCAGGAATTTCAGCCGCGCCGGCGTGGCGAAGAACAGCTCCCGCACCTCCACCCGCGTGCCCTCGCCCAGTGCGGCAGGGCGCGGCGGGGTGATGACGCCGCCATCCACCCGCACCTCGAAGGCATGCTGCGCCCCCTTCGGCCGGCTGGTAATAGACAGATGCGACACCGCCCCGATGGAAGGCAGCGCCTCCCCCCGGAAACCGAGGGTGGAAATGGCAAGCAAATCCTCATCCGGCAGCTTGGAGGTGGCGTGGCGCTCCACGCACAGGGCCAGATCATCCGGGCTCATGCCCTTGCCATTATCCGTGATCCGCACCAGACGCCGGCCACCGCCATGGATCACCACCTCCAGCGTGGTGCCCCCGGCATCCAGCGCATTTTCCACCAACTCCTTCACCACCGCTGCCGGCCGCTCCACCACCTCACCGGCAGCGATGCGATCGACCAGAACGGGGGGCAGGCGGCGAATGGACATGAAAGGGCAGCTCCGGCGACTCGGAAAATGATGAAGGCAATGTTAACGCGCTTCGCACGCCCCCGCAGCACGGCCCTGCACACCGGCCTGTGCATGAAGGTATCGCAAATCTAGCCCACCAGAGCCGACAGCACGCCGTTCAGCACTGGAAAGCCCTGTTCCGTCGCCATCAGCCGGTCGCCCGCGCGGCGAACAAAACCATCCTCCACCAGCATGACGATGCGCCTTTCATCCAGCGCCACGCCGGAGAGGCGCTCATATCGGGCCAGATCCACCCCCTCGCGCAGGCGCATGCCCATCAGCAGCATTTCATCGGCCTGCTCGGCAGGGGTGAGCGGCTCATCGCTCACCAGCCCGTGCCCTTCCTGCGCCACACGTGCCAGCCAAGCATCCGGCATGCGCTCGATAAAGGTGGCGCGCCGGCCCAGATTATCGCCGGGGCGACTGGACAGCAGACGCCCATGCGCACCCGGCCCAATGCCCACATAGCTGCCATAGCGCCAGTAAACGAGATTGTGCCGCGCCTCCGCGCCCGGCCGGGCATGGTTGGAAATCTCATAGGCTGGAAGCCCGGCGGCGCGGGTCACATCCTGCGTCACATCCCACAAAGCGCGGGAGATATCGTCATCCGGGAGCAGCAGCTTGCCCGCGCCATAGAGTCGCTCGAAGGGAGTGCCCGGTTCGATGGTGAGCTGATAGGCGGACAGATGCTCGCAGCCTTCCTCCAGCGCACGCGCCAGTTCCGCTGCCCATTGCTCCGGCGTCTGTCGCGGACGGGCATAGATGAGGTCGAAGGAGACGCGCTGGAAGGCCCGACGCGCCACGCCCACCGCCTCCAGTGCCTCCACCGCGCTGTGCATACGGCCCAGCGCCTGCAAATCGGTATCATTCAGCGCCTGCACACCCAGCGAGACGCGATTGACCCCCGCCGCGCCATAGCCCATGAAATGTGCGGCTTCCACGGACGTGGGGTTGGCCTCAAGCGTGATCTCGGCATTCGCAGCCAGAGGCCAGGCGGCATGGATCGCCTCCAATATGCCGCCCACCAGCGCCGGCTCCATCAGCGAGGGGGTGCCACCGCCGAAGAACACCGTTTCCGCCTGCTGCGGGCCAGTCAGTTCGCGCATATGGGCGATTTCACGCTGATAGGCCGCCAGATAGGCTTTCTGGTCCGGCGCATCACGCCGCACATGGCTGTTGAAATCACAATAGGGGCATTTGGCGCGGCAAAAGGGCCAATGCACATACACACCAAAGCCGCCTTCCGGTGCGCGCGCAGGCTGAAACTGCATGCTCATGCCGCGATTGCCCGTTGCGCGAAACATTCCGCACCCTTTGCCGCCTGCACCATGGCGGGGTAATGCCTTGCCTCAGTACGCATAATCCAGAAGGGCATAATCTTCCGCATAAAATTCTTCCACCCGAGCACGGTCGGCCGCAGAGATCCTGGGCTGCGGCGCATGAGCACTTTTATTGTCATGCAGAAGAGGGACTTTCACGCCGAGATCGGCGCAGAATCCCGGCCAGTTCTGCGAGAGGGTTTCCAGCTTATAGATATGCTTAACCAGCATGCGCCCCTCTTCATCCCGAAGAAAGACGTGCTGCGGCGTCCACTGCACATGGGCCTTCGCGAAGATGGCATCAAGATAAGTGGAAAAATCAAAACGCGCCGGCAGGCCGACAAAACCCCGCAGATCGGGGCGTGAGGCCATATATCTGTATTGCGAAACAAGCCGCGCCAGCGGATGGCGCACAATCGCAAAGCGGCGACAGGTCTCAAAAAGCTGCGGCCCCACCTCGGTGCGGATCTGCTGCGCTGTAAGATGCTGCAAGCCACCTGTCTGATACTTGTTGTACATGGGCCGCACAAAGCCCATCCAGAGATTGGCCTCGGTGCGGTCCGCCTCATACGGCCATAAGGCGTTTTCGATAGATGTGCCCCCGCATTTGGGAATGTGCACAAAGATGATGCGCCGCTTTCTGCAAATCATGCGCCCCCGCCTGATTGTGGCTAACCCAGCGGAACATAGTTGCAGAAAGCACGCAGTCTGAAAACCACCTGTCAGAGGCGGGTGATCCGGCTCTGGTCGTTCTCACTCCGTTTTGAGGCACCCTTCAGCCAGTTTCAGAAAAGCACGGGCGCGATGGGAGAGCCCCTCGCCCAAAGGCGGCAGGCCGTGCTTTTCCTCAGCGCTCATTTCGCCAAAGGTGCGACTATGGCCTTCCGGCTGGAAGATCGGATCATAGCCAAAGCCCTTCTCGCCGCGGGGAGGCCAGACAATTTCGCCTTTCACCTCGCCGAGAAACTCTTCCATATGCCCATCCGGCCAGGCCACGCACAGGGCCGAGACGAAGCGCGCCGCCCGTTCTGCCCCGCTTTTGGCGCCTGTGGCCTCCAGTGCGTGATGCACCTTGGTCATGGCGGCGGAAAAATCCTTTTCAGGCCCGGCCCAGCGGGCGCTGAAAATGCCCGGTGCACCGCCCAGCCCCTCCACCGCAAGGCCGGAATCATCCGCAAAGGCGGGAAGTTGCGCCGCACGCGCCGCAGCCTCCGCCTTGATGCGGGCATTGCCGGCAAAGGTGGTCTCGGTTTCTTCCGGCTCGGGCAGGTTCAGTTCCGCAGCGGACACCAGCTCAATGCCATAAGGCGCGAGTAGCTCCCGCATTTCCTTCAGCTTGCCAGGATTATGGGTGGCGATCACCACCTTGCCCTGCAGGGTGCGGCCCATCACTTGATCGCCTGTTTCTGAATCGCCACGAGGTGGTCCACCCCTTCGCGCGCCAGACCGAGAAGCGAGAGCAACTCATCCTGGGTGAAGGGGGTCTTCTCGGCCGTGCCCTGAATTTCCACGATGCCACCGGAGCCGGTCATCACGAAATTGGCGTCGGTCTCGGCGGTGGAATCCTCGGCATAGTCGAGATCGAGCACCGGCGTGCCCTCATAAATGCCACAGGAAACGGCGGCGACATGATCCTTCAGCGGATTCTGGCGCACCATGGAGCGCGAATACATCCACTCGAAGCAATCATGCAAGGCTACCCAGGCCCCGGTGATGGCCGCAGTGCGGGTGCCGCCATCGGCCTGCAGCACGTCACAATCCACCGTGATCTGCTTTTCACCCATGCCGACAAGATCGGTGGCGGTGCGCAGGGAGCGGCCGATCAGGCGCTGGATTTCCTGCGTGCGGCCGGACACCTTGCCGACGGACGATTCGCGGCGGGTGCGGTCATGGGTGGCTCGCGGCAGCATGGAATATTCCGCCGTGACCCAGCCCTTGCCCTGGCCCTTCAGCCATGGCGGCAGGCGCTCTTCCAGCGTGGCGGAAACCAGCACATGGGTATCGCCGAACTTCACGAGGCAGGAGCCTTCCGCGTGGCGCATCACGCCCCGCTCGAAGGAGACGGCGCGCATTTCATTGGCGGCGCGCTTGCTGGGGCGCATGGGAAACCTCATTCATCTTGAGCCGTATGGAGCCCCTTGTAGGAGGATGACGGCGCAAGCACAACGAAACTTGAAACCATGCACGCAAGTCGACACATATAGGGCGACGATCCATATTGGGTGATGTCATCAGAAAGGCCTGCCATGCGTGATCTGCTGCTCTCCACCACAGCCGGCGCACTGGCGCAGATCGATGCCCGCTCCCGCGAGATCTTCCGGCAGGTCGTGGAAAGCTATCTGGCCACGGGAGAACCGGTCGGCTCACGCAATGTGGCGCGCCTTTTGCCCATGCAGCTCTCCGCCGCCTCGGTGCGCAATGTGATGGCGGATCTGGAATCCGCTGGCCTCATCTATGCGCCCCATACCAGCGCCGGGCGTCTGCCCACGGAGCGGGGCCTGCGCTTCTTCGTGGATGCGCTGATGGAAATCGGCGATGTGAATGAGCGCGACCGCTCCAGCATTGAGGCGCAGATGGCCGCCGCCGCCCGCGCCAACACGGTGGAAGGGGTGCTGAAGGAAGCCACAAGCCTGCTCTCGGGCCTTGCCCGTGGGGCCGGCGTGGTGACCGCCACGAAGACCGACCCGGCCCTGCGCCATGTGGAATTCGTGCCCCTTGATCCGGGCCGGGCGCTGGTCATTCTGGTTTCGGAAGACGGACAGGTGGAGAACCGCGTGCTGGCCCTGCCCCCCGGCCTGCCAACAGCGGCGCTGACCGAAGCTACCAATTTCCTTAACGCCCATATTCGCGGCCGCACCCTGGCTGAGGCCCGCGCCGAAATGGAGCATCTGCGGGCCGAATTGCAGAGCGATCTGGATTCTCTGACCGCGCGTGTGGTGGAGGCGGGCCTCGCCTCCTGGTCGGATGGCGCGCCCCATGAGCGCAAGCTGATCGTGCGCGGACAAGCCAAGCTGCTGGAAGATCTGCACGCGCTGGAGGATCTGGAGCGCATCCGCCTGTTGTTCGATGATCTGGAAGCCAAGAGCGAAGTGGTGGATCTGCTGGGCCGGGCGGAAGAAGGCCAAGCCCTGCGCATCTTCATCGGCTCGGAGAACCGGCTGTTCTCGCTCTCCGGCTCCTCCACCATCGTGGCGCCCTATCGTGACGGACAGGGCCGCGTACTGGGGGTGCTGGGCGTCATCGGCCCCACACGGCTCAATTACGGACGGATCGTGCCCATGGTGGATTTCACCGCCCGCATCGTCTCGCGCGTGCTGGGCGCGCCGGGCGATGAGGGCAACTGAGGCCTCTCATGTTCCAATAGTCCGGAAATCAGCCCCGAAACCTGCCCCTTAAAATTGCCCAGATAACAAGGAATGCGTCATGGATGTGATGGTTCTCAATCAACCTGGCGGCCGGCTGGAGATGGAGCATCGCCCCGTACCCGAACCCGGACCGGGCGAGGTGCGCATCAGGGTTCTGGCATGCGGGGTCTGCCGCACAGATCTTCACGTGCTGGATGGCGAATTGCCGGAAACCCGCCTGCCCATCGTACCCGGCCATGAAATTGTGGGGCGGGTGGACAAGCTGGGTGCAGGCGTCACCCATCTGAAAATGGGTGAGCGTGTGGGCGTGGGCTGGCTGGGCCATGCCTGTGGCACCTGCCCCTATTGTGCGGCGCATGAGGAAAATCTCTGCGATACACCGGAGTTCACCGGTTGCACCCGCGATGGCGGCTTCGCCACCCACACCATTGCCGATGCCAGCTTCACCTATCCCATGGGCGAAGAGGGGGAGGATGCCGCCGTAGCCCCGCTTCTGTGCGCGGGGCTGATCGGCTGGCGCACGCTAAAGATGGCCGGTGATGGCAAGCGCATCGGCCTATATGGCTTTGGCGCGGCGGCCCATATCATTGCGCAGGTGGCGCGCTGGCAGGGGCGTGAATTCTATGCCTTCACCCGCCCCGGAGATGAGGCTGCTCAGGCGTTTGCCCGCAGTCTGGGCGCGGCATGGGCCGGGCCTTCTGATGCACCCTGCCCGGTGGAGCTGGATGCGGCGCTCATCTTCGCCCCGGCGGGTGAGCTGGTGCCACAGGCCCTGCGCGCCGTGCGCAAAGGCGGGCGCGTGGTGTGTGGCGGCATCCATATGAGCGATATTCCCGCCTTTCCCTATCGCTGGCTGTGGGAGGAGCGGAAGATTTTCTCGGTGGCGAACCTCACGCGTGAGGACGCCCACGAGTTTCTGGCGCTGGTCCCACAGGTGGGCATCACCACCCATGTCACCCCCTACCCGCTCGCCAATGCCAATGAGGCACTGGACGATCTGCGCCATGGCCGCCTACAGGGGGCCGCCGTTCTGGTGCCCTGAGAACAGCTTCGGAATCAGAAAGGGGGCAGACCTTCCGGCCCGTCCCCTGTTCTCTCATCCTGATCTGTCAGCGCTGCATAATATAGGTGCCCGGCGCAGGGCACAGCGGCTCATAACCGGGTGCGCCCATGGACGGCAGGCTGTACCGGCCTGCCGAGGAATGGGCCGTAAGCCATTCCTCCCATGCCGGCCACCAGGAGCCCTCCTGCGGGAGATTGGCTTCAACCCACTGCTCCGGCCCCATATGCAGTTCCTGCTCACGGGTGGTGTGGATGCGGTAGCGCCGGCGTGGATGGCCCGGCTCGCTCACAATGCCGGCATTGTGCCCACCCGATGTGAGCACGAAAGTGATATCCGAACTGGTGAGCTGGTGGATCTTGTAGACTGAGCGCCACGGCGCAACATGGTCCCGCTCCGTGCCCACGGCGAAGATCGGCGCACGCACATTGAGCAGGGAGATGGGCCGACCATTCACCTCATAGCGCCCTGCCGCCAGCTCATTGTTGAGAAACAGCTTGCGCAGATAATCCGCATGCATGCGGTAGGGCATGCGCGTGGCGTCAGCGTTCCAGGCCATCAGATCATTCATGGGCGTACGCTCACCCATGAGATTCTCCTTCACCATGCGCGACCACACCAGATCGTTGGAGCGCAACATCTGGAAGGCCCCGGCCATCTGCCCGGCGGTAAGATAGCCCTGATCCCACATCATGCTTTCAAGCAGATAGAGTTCGGACGGATCGACAAAAAGCTGAAGCTCGCCCGGTTCGGTGAAATCGGTCTGGGCCGCAAACAGGGAGATGGTGGCCAGCCGGTCATCGCCCGCCTGCGCCATGGCGGCCGCCGCGATCGACAGAATGGTGCCGCCCAGACAATAGCCGGTGGCATGAATCCGGAAGCCCGGCGCAATCGCGCTCACCGCATCCAGCGCGGCCATCACACCCTGCGTGCGATAATCATCCAGCCCCAGATCGCGGTCTTCCTCATCCACATTGCGCCAGGAAATGCAGAACACCGTGTGCCCCTTGGACACCAGATAGCGCACCAACGAATTGTGGGGGGACAGATCCAGAATATAGTATTTCATGATCCAGGCCGGCACGATCAGCACCGGCTCGGCCACCACCTCTTCAGTCTGCGGGCTGTACTGGATCAGCTCAATCAGACGGTTGCGATAGACCACCTGCCCAGGTGTCACAGCAACCTCGCGCCCTGGCACGAAATTCTCGGTGCCAACCTGCGGACGCCCCGCCATCTTGCGGCTGAAATCCTCCGCCGCATTACGCAGGCCCTCGACGAAATTAGCCCCGCTCGTCTCCCGCGCCTTACGGATCACCTCCGGATTGGTGAAGGGGCTGTTGGTGGGCGAGAACATGTCCAGCATCTGTCGCGTCAGGAACGACACGACGGCCTCATTGTGCGGCGAAACGCCAGGCACGCCATGGGTGGCGTTGTGCCACCACTGCTGATTCAGCAGGAAGGACTGGTACCACAGCCGATAGGGCCACTCCTGCCATTCCGGCGAGCGGAAACGGTCATCCCCGGCCAGCGGACTGATGCAATCCTGCTTGCTCTTGTCGAGGCTGGCGGCGGCCAGATAGCCGGTGAAGCGCAACATCTTGCGCCACGCTTTCACTACCAGCTCCGCCTTTTTGCCCGGTGCGGCGGATAGGTGCATACCCCAATCCATCCAGGCCAGAGCCAGCGCCGCGGGTGAAAAGCCGGAGGTGAACTGCCCCACCATAGCAGCCGTGCTGCGGTCCAGCGCACGCAGCGCTTCCGGCCCGCGGCCTTCATCATAATCCGGATCATCCAGACAAGAGAGCGAGGCCAGCAACTGGGCAATGGCTTCATATGGGCGGGATATTGGCAAAGAAGACATCTGCATGGAAGGATGCGCCATAATCGGCAGGGACCAATTGGGCAAAGACCACTGCGGCAAGGGCCAGTGTGGCCAGGACGGCATGCCGGCCAGGGCCGGCATCATGGGAATCGGCAAACCTGCGCCGGATATGGCCGGCACCGCCGCGCCCGCATGCAGGGCCGGCAGAAGCGTACCGGAAGGCGACGACGCCTTATCCGCCGCGCCATCTCCAGCATGCGAGCCCAGCAGGGCCGGCAGCCCTGCTGTCATCTGCTCCAGAGGGGCCATCATCTGCTCCGCCATGGCGGAGCCCAGCGCTGTCCACGGTGTCATCCAGGCAGGAAGAAGAGTATCACCAGCCTCCGACGACGCATCAGGGGAAGCAAGGGGGGATGCAATCATGGGCAATTTCAGCTCCCCCTTTCCGTTTTCCACAGACATCGGCTCTCCTTCCGTTCCCGCCTCGCGCGGCTGTGCACACCGATCTGGCAGCGCACCATCTGTACCGCATCCTATCCCAATTCCTTACAGCATTGAGAGCACCGATCATGGGCACGCTGACGCAACCCTGCCTTCTTCCTGTTCACTCGCCCGGATTGTGCGGTCCAGACCGCCGGAATTGCAGGCATGAGGGTGCGACTCAGCCGGCAAAAAGTGCCAAAGACTGATGCACAGGGTTTTTTGCGCACCGCAGCATCGCCATCACAAAAGGTTTCATTATGGTGAACAGATGATAGCCGATTTTATGACATTCAGCAGAGCATAAATGATTTTTTTGATGGTTTCCAAATAGCTAACGACAGGTGGGGGAGAGCCCCGCCACCCTTCCACCCCTCACTTTTTCACCTGTTTCTGCTCGAAGCAGGCCGGGTTTGATGCATGGAAGAGCTTTACGCAGTTGATGGTTTTGCTCGTGCGAGCTAAAGCATCCGCGCATTGAATGTGTCAGTAGCCCCCTCGACAAGGGATCTCTTAGATGACGAAATGGGTCTACACCTTCGGCGACGGCAAGGCCGAGGGCAAAGCCGACATGAAGAACCTGCTCGGTGGCAAGGGTGCGAACCTCGCCGAGATGTCCAATCTCGGCCTGCCCGTACCGCCCGGCTTCACCATCACCACCGAGGTGTGCACCTATTATTACAAAAATGGGCACGCCTATCCCCCGGAGCTGAAGGGGGATGTGGAGAAGGCGCTGGCCGAGGTCGGCCGCCTGACCGGCAAGTCCTTCGGTGATGCCAAGAACCCGCTTCTGGTGTCCGTGCGCTCCGGCGCCCGCGCCTCCATGCCGGGCATGATGGATACCGTGCTGAACCTCGGTCTCAATGACCAGACGGTGGAAGCCGTGGCCGCGCTCGCCGGCGACCGGCGCTTCGCCTATGACAGCTATCGCCGCTTCATCACCATGTATTCCGACGTGGTGATGGGTGTGCCGCATCACCATTACGAAGAAATTCTCGAATCCTATAAGGACGAGAAGGGCTTCACGCTCGATACCGAGCTGAGCGCCGATGACTGGGCGCATCTGATTGGCAAGTACAAGGCCAAGTATGAGGCCGAGCTTGGCAAGCCCTTCCCGCAGCAGCCGGAAGAGCAACTGTGGGGCGCGATCGGTGCCGTGTTCAGCTCCTGGATGAACAACCGCGCCATCACCTATCGTCGCCTGCACGCCATCCCGGAGAGCTGGGGCACGGCTGTAAACGTGCAGTCCATGGTGTTCGGCAATATGGGTGAAACCTCCGCCACCGGCGTGGCCTTCACTCGCAACCCCTCCACCGGCGAAAACGCCCTTTATGGCGAGTTCCTCGTAAACGCGCAGGGTGAAGACGTGGTCGCGGGCATCCGCACCCCGCAGAACCTCACTGAGCACGCGCGCATCGAGGCTGGCTCCGACAAGCCCTCCATGGAAATCGCCATGCCAGCGGCCTTCAAGGAATTCGAGAAGATCTCGCATATCCTTGAGAACCACTACCGTGACATGCAGGACATGGAATTCACGGTGGAGAAGGGCAAGCTGTGGATGCTGCAGACCCGCTCCGGCAAGCGCACCGGCAAGGCTGCCCTGCGCATCGCCGTCGAGCTGGCCAATGAGGGGCTCATCACCCAGGAAGAAGCCATCAGCCGTGTCGATCCGGCCGCGCTTGATCAGTTGCTGCATCCGGCTATTGACCCCAAGGCGGCCCGCACCATACTCACCACGGGCCTGCCTGCTTCTCCGGGCGCGGCTTGCGGCTCTATCGTGTTCTCCGCCGATGAGGCCGAGGCTGCCAAGGAAAAGGGCCTGAAGGTCATTCTGGTGCGTGTCGAGACCAGCCCGGAAGACATTCACGGCATGCATGCCGCTGAAGGTATTCTCACCGCCCGTGGCGGGATGACCTCGCACGCCGCCGTGGTGGCGCGCGGCATGGGCAAGCCCTGCGTGTCCGGTGCTGGTGCGCTGCGCATCGATACTGCCGCCCAGACCCTGACCGTGGATGGCCAGACCTTCAAGAAGGGGGACCTGCTCACCATCGATGGTGGCAATGGCCAGGTGCTGAAGGGCGAAGTGCCTATGCAGCAGCCGGAGCTTTCCGGTGAGTTCGCCACCCTCATGGGCTGGGCTGACAAGGTTCGTCGCCTCAATGTGCGCGCCAATGCCGAAACCCCGGCGGATGCGCGCATGGCACGCTCCTTCGGCGCAGAAGGTATCGGCCTCTGCCGGACCGAGCACATGTTCTTCGATCAGGGTCGCATCCTCGCCGTGCGCGAGATGATTCTGGCCGAGGATGAGGCTGGCCGCCGCGCGGCTCTAGCCAAGCTACTACCCATGCAGCGCGATGACTTCACCGAGCTCTTCAAGATCATGAAGGGCCTGCCGGTGACCATCCGCCTGCTGGACCCGCCGCTGCACGAGTTCCTGCCCCACACCGAGGCGGAAACCCTTGAGGTGGCCAAGAGCCTTGGCGTTGACCCGGAGAAGATCACCCGGCGCAACAAGGAGCTGCACGAAATGAACCCGATGCTCGGGTTCCGCGGCTGCCGTATTGCCATTGCCTACCCGGAAATCGCCGAGATGCAGGCCCGCGCTATCTTCGAGGCGGCCGTGGCTGCAGCCCGCGAAACGGGCGAGGCCGTGGTGCCGGAAGTGATGGTGCCGCTGATCGCCACCTCCGCCGAGTTCAAGATCGTGGAAACCGTGATCCGCAACACCGCCCTGTCGGTGGAAGAGGAAACCGGTGCCAAGCTCACCTTCAAGGTGGGCACCATGATCGAGCTGCCGCGCGCCGCCCTGCAGGCGGGCGAGATCGCCAAGAGCGCCGAATTCTTCTCCTTCGGCACCAACGATCTCACCCAGACCACGCTCGGCATTTCGCGCGATGACGCCGGCACCTTCCTGGGCATCTATGTGCAGAAGGGCATCCTGGAGATCGACCCCTTCGTCTCCATCGACGTCGATGGCGTGGGCGAGCTGGTGAAGATCGGCGCGGAACGTGGCCGCGCCACCCGTCCGGACATCAAGCTGGGCATTTGCGGTGAGCATGGCGGCAACCCCGCCTCTGTGGCCTTCTGCGAGAGCATCGGGCTGGATTATGTGTCCTGCTCGCCCTATCGCGTGCCAATCGCCCGCCTTGCTGCTGCGCAGGCCGCTCTGGCCAACAGGAAGTGATCCTTCAGGAAGGGCCGGCGACGGCCCTTCTTTTTTGCCTGCGACTGTTTGAGTTGGCTTCGCCGGACAATGAAACAGCCATAAAAAACGGGAGAGCAGCCCCCCCTGCTCTCCCGTTTCACGTTTCAGCCCTGAGGCACGTGCGCCTTTGGAACCCACTCAGGCCCGGCAGCCCACAATGCCCTTGGTCTCCAGAAACTCCTCCAGCCCATACACGCTCCATTCGCGGCCATTGCCAGAGCGCTTGTAGCCACCAAAGGGCGCGCGGATATCCGTGGCCGGGCTATTGATGTAAACTGAGCCCGCACGCATCTGCCGTGCGACCTGTTCGGCCTTCTCTGCATTGGCCGAAGAGATATAGGCGGCCAGCCCATATTCGGTATCGTTCGCCATCTCGATGGCCTCTTCCTCACTGTCATAAGGCAGGATGGAGAGCACCGGGCCGAAGATCTCCTCACGCGCAATGCGCATGTCCGGATGCACATCCGCAAAGATGGTGGGACGCGCATAATAGCCTACCTCCAGCCCTTCCGGGCGGCCTGGGCCGCCAACCACAAGCCGTGCACCTTCCGCCACACCGGCTTGGATCAGCTTCTGCACCTTGTTGAACTGGGCGGCGCTGGAGAGCGGGCCTAGATTGGCATTTTCGCTGCGCGGATCACCGGGGATGAAGCCCTCCGCCGCCTTGCGCGCCAGTTCAATGACCTCTTCCTGTCGCTCCCGTGGCACCAGCATCCGGGTGGGCGCATTGCAGCTCTGGCCACTATTGCCGAAGCACCCCGCCACCCCCCGCGGCACGGCCTGAGCAAAATCGGCATCCGCGAGCAGCAGATTGGGGCTCTTGCCCCCCAGTTCCTGATGAATGCGCTTCACCGTCTCGGCACCCGCCTTCGCAATCAGAATGCCGGCGCGTGTGGAGCCCGTGAAGGACACCATATCCACATCCGGGTGCGCAGAAAGCGGTGCGCCCACCGAGGGGCCATCCCCATTCACGAGATTGAACACCCCTTTCGGCACACCGGCTGCATCCATGATCTCGGCGAAGATCAGGGCGTTGATGGGGGAAATCTCGCTCGGCTTCAGCACCATGGTGCAGCCGGCTGCAATGGCAGGGGCAACCTTGCAGGCAATCTGGTTCAGCGGCCAGTTCCAGGGCGTGATCATGCCCACCACGCCGATGGGCTCCTTCACCACCCGCAGATGCTCCTGCTGATGTTCGAACTGATAGGTCTCCAGCACCCGCAGCATCTCTTCCAGGTGCGCCTGTCCAATCCAGGCCTGCGCGGTGCGCGCCAGGCTCATGGGTGCGCCCATCTCGCGGGAAACGGCCGCGGCCAGTTTATCATAGCGTTTCTTGTATTCCGCCAGAATCGCGGCCAGCAATTCGCGCCGCTCCGCCACTGTGGTGCGCGAGAAGCTCCTGAAAGCCCGGCGGGCGGCCGCCACCGCCCGGTCCACATCCGCCGCACTCCCGGCGGCAATGCGCGTGAACATCTGTTCCGTCGAAGGGTCTTCCACATCAATGAAGGCCGGCACTTCCGGCGCCACCCATGCGCCATCAATGTAGAATTCGGTCTCATGCGCCATGGTGCGTTTCCTATATTCTGATGTGTGTGGAGACAGCGCCCGCACCTCAATCAAGGCGCAGGCTCTATACCGCACATATTGGGCCCGGCGGCTTTCCCCGCAAGCTCCATGGAAAGCATGCTGATTTGTGCAACAAAAATGAGGCAGCCGACCGCCCGAAAGGTGGGAGCACGCTCAACCACGCATCCTCAGGCGGGTGACATAACCGGCCAAGGTCTATCGCAAAAATTCGCCCGCGGGCCTCAAGCCAGCGGGCGAACAAAAGCGCCGAAAATACCTCTGCCGAACAGCATATATGCCGCGCAGAGCGCATGTCGGATGAATCAATCTGCCGCGCTGTTGCGCGCCGTCACAGTCGCCGGAGCATCGCTGGGCTGGTTCGCATTCAACGCCATTCCGGTAAACGCATAACCAAGAACCAGGGCTGCAAAAACGGCAATCCGCTTGACCATTCTTTCCCCCAACCAAAGTCAGTCCGGGGCATGAACCCTGTCGCATGGCAGCACAGGGCACCACACAGCCGAATCCCGACCCAAGCAGCTATTTAAAGAAGCGAGTCCAAACAGACGATGAATCCCGCGCCATAAAATGCGTGACCTTCCGCCGCAGAGCCGCCATCATGTAATCGGGAGGCCAGCTCATGCTGCCCTCCCGCACTGCAATCAGATCTCGACTTCTTCTTCCTCGACCTCGGCCGCAACTTCGGCGCGGGCTTCAGCCAGCTCGGCTTCGATCTCGGCATCCTCATCACGGGAGGTGCGCACGTCTTCGCCACGCGCCTGACGCTCGGCTTCGTCAGCGGTACGGGCCACATTCACCGTGACGGTGACTTCGACTTCCGGATGCAGGGTCACGGGAACCACATGCAGGCCCAGCACCTTGATCGGGTGGTTCAGCACCACCTGCAAACGATCCACACTGAAGCCTTCGGCGGTCAGGCCATCGGCGATGTCACGGGTGGAGACCGAGCCATAGAGCTGTCCGCTGTCGCCGGCCTGACGCAGCATGGTGACAATCTGGCCTTCCATCTTCTCCGCAACGGCCTGGGCTTCCTGACGGCGCTCCAGATTCCGGGCTTCCAGCTCGATCTTCATGTTGTCGAAGCGGACGCGGTTTTCGCGGGTGGCGCGCAGGGCCTTGCCGGTGGGCAGCAGGAAGTTGCGGGCGTAGCCGTCACGCACCTTCACCACATCGCCCATCTGGCCCAGCTTCGCAACGCGCTCAAGAAGAATGATTTCCATGGTTCTGTCTCCGTTTGTTCGTTTGTTCAATAAAGGCTGAAAGGATCAGCGGTCATTGGCGGCCGGCGGCCGCCTGTTGGTTCCAAAGCGCGCGCGCAGGTCCAGCACGGCATCCGCACAGCCCAGCCCGGCCAGGAAGACCGCCGGCCAGCCGAGCAGCAGCGTGGTTCCCCACACGACACCCAGAATGATGAAACGCGGCCCCATGCCCATGGTGATGGCGTGGACCACGGAAAAACCGGCCAGCATGAAAGCAAGCGCCAGTGTGGCCACTGCCACCGATGCGCACAGCCCGACCATGCCCGGCACCATGGACAGCACCGCAACAGCGGCCAGAGCCGGCAGGGCATAGCCCGGCAGACGCAGCGCCGCCAGCGAGGGCCAGGGCCGGTTCAGGCGACCGGAAACCAGTGCGGCGCGCCCGGCCAGATACAGGCAGACCAGAAGGGAAAGCATGCTGACGATGCCAGCCATGGGAGGCAGCACGAGGGCGACGAGATCGGCAGTTTCGACGATCTCGCGCTCAGGCGGCGCATGAGTCCTGTCCGAGGCCAGCGCATCCACCAGATTCACAATTGTGGTGTGATAATTCCCATGGTCCGCGCCGGACATGCTCAAAATGGCAACGATGACGCCAATGGTGGCGAAGAGAGCAGCCAGAAAGACCAGCCCACCGACAGGGAACCACAGCAAGCCCTTTTCGCCGACCGGTTCGGCACGCGCCAGCAAGGCGGCGTAAGAAAGGCCCACGGCAGGCAGGCCCATGCCCACCACATAGGCCATAAGGAATGTGCTGTCGAAGGAGAGGCCGAGCCCGATGGCCGCAAACAGGGCGGCCAGAAGGGCTGCCAGCGGTGAAAAAGCAATACCCGCCACCATTACCGGCATGGGCGCGAGATAGAACAGCGGCACAGCCAGCACAGAGCCTGCCGCGACACCGGCGGCAAGGAGGGCTGAAGCAGCCCCAGCCATGATGGCTATGAAAAGAAGCAGAAGCATCCGAACAAGCTGTCCCGCGCGGTTCGCGGTTAGAGGCGGCGCTGCACCCCAACTGACGCCCCGGACAGCACCGCGGCGCATCTCTCACATCGGCTCCCCTGAGGTGAGCCGGACGCCGCAGCCCCAATACCGGAAGGCATCGGGGCTGGGCAGATTTGGATCAGCGGATCACGAACGGCAGCAGGCCGAGGAAGCGGGCGCGCTTGATGGCCTGGGCCAGTTCACGCTGCTTCTTGGCGGAGACCGCAGTGATGCGGGACGGGACGATCTTGCCGCGCTCGGAAATGTAGCGCTGCAGCAGACGCACGTCCTTGTAATCGATCTTCGGAGCATTCGCGCCGGAGAAGGGGCAGGTCTTGCGACGACGGAAGAACGGACGACGGGCGCCGGAGGGAGCGAATGCCATCACTTGTCTCCTTCGTTCTGCTGGGCAGAGTTGGACTCGCCCTGACGCGGGCCGCGACGCGGACGGTCGCCAAAGCCGCGGTCATCACGCTCACGCTTCTGCAGCATGGCGGAGGGGCCATCTTCATGGGCCTCCACACGCAGGGTGAGGACGCGCAGCACGTCTTCGTCAATGCGCTGCTGACGTTCCAACTCCTGCACCGCAGCCGAAGGGGCATCGATGTTCAGCAGCGTGAAATGCGCTTTGCGATTCTTGTTAATGCGATAGGTCAGGGACTTCACACCCCAATATTCGGTCTTGCCGACCGAACCACCATTCGCCTCGATGATGCCCTTGAATCGGGCGGTGAGTTCCTCGACCTGCTGCGCGGACACATCCTGACGCGCGAGGAACACGTGCTCATAGAGCGCCATGTTTCTTTGCCTTTCGTTTCACACCCATCACACCGGCGCCAAGCCCTTCTTGCCTTTTCCGAAAGGCGCGAAGCGCGGAAGGCGGAGACACGGGACGCCAGGCTTCAAGCCCTGCCCTGAAGTGCAACACCAATCCATTCGGGATTCATGCGGCAACACAAAGCCGTCCGTTCAGCCCCCGGCCGGGTGCAACGGGAGCGGCGCGTATAGCACGTTTGCCAGCGAAAGCAAGTTCCCGGCACCGAATGCCATCACCCCGCACGGACGTCTCTTCCCCACCGGAACCACGAGGCAGCGCCCAACAAACGGCTATTTCAGGCGCATTTCCCCGCCACCGTCACATTGACATTGCGCGGAGCCGTTCATAAGTCTCCGCATGTTGCGTTACAAAAAGGTGGAGACGTGCGCCTGCATGTTTGCGCCCGCATGTTTCAGGCCGGCCCGGTCATCCGGAAAGGCTGCGGATCATCTCAGGGAAGAGACACGCTCCCGCGCGCTCTCCCCACGAGCCTTCCGCAGGTGAGACGCAACGGGATGAAGGCCATCTGACACACAGACGGCGTTCGGACTTGCTGACGCCGCATTGCGGGTGTCGATAGGCACGCAAATTGCCTGAAGGAGCCGGCGGCGCAACCTCGCCCTCCCGAAGGCCTGACGGATCGGAACAGAGATTACCATGCTTGGTGGACTTGCCCGCAAGCTCTTCGGCTCGGCGAACGATCGCCGGGTGAAAGGGTATCGCTCCCGCGTTCAGGCGATCAACGCGCTGGAAAAGGAGCTGCAACCCCTTTCCGACGAGGCGCTGCGCGCCCGCACTGAGGATTTCCGCCGCCAGATCGCGGAAGGTGCCAGTCTGGACAGCCTGCTGGTGCCGGCCTTCGCCACCGTGCGCGAAGCCTCGCGCCGTGCGCTGGGCATGCGCCCCTTCGATGTGCAGCTCATCGGCGGCATGGTGATTCATGAAGGCGCCATCGCCGAAATGAAGACCGGCGAAGGCAAGACGCTGGTGGCCACCCTGCCCGTCTATCTCAATGCGCTCGCCGGCAAGGGCGTGCATGTGGTGACGGTGAACGATTACCTGGCCCGGCGCGATGCCGAGACCATGAGCGTGCTCTATGGCTTCCTCGGCCTCTCCACCGGCATCATCGTGCATGGCATGGATGATGAGGAGCGCCGCCAAGCCTATGCCTGCGACATCACCTACGCCACCAATAACGAGCTGGGCTTCGATTATCTGCGCGACAACATGAAGTATGAGCGCGCACACATGGTGCAGCGCCCCCATGCCTTCGCCATCGTCGACGAGGTGGACTCCATCCTCATCGATGAGGCCCGCACGCCGCTCATCATCTCCGGCCCGCTCGACGACCGTTCCGATTTCTACAATACCATCGACACCTATATTCCGAAGCTCGACAAGTCGGATTACGAGGTGGACGAAAAGCAGCGCGCCGTGACCATGACCGAAGCCGGCATGGAGAAGATGGAGCGCATGCTCTCGGAAGCCGGCCTGCTGAAATCCGAAAGTCTGTACGACATCGAGAATGTCTCCGTGGTTCATCATGTGAACCAGGCCTTGCGCGCCCATGCCCTGTTCCAGCGGGACAAGGATTACATCGTCCGCAATGATGAAGTTGTCATCATCGACGAGTTCACCGGCCGCATGATGCCGGGCCGGCGCTATTCGGAAGGGCTGCATCAGGCGCTGGAAGCCAAGGAGCATGTGAAGGTTCAGCCTGAGAACCAGACCCTGGCCTCCATCACCTTCCAGAATTATTTCCGCCTTTACGGGAAACTGGCCGGCATGACCGGCACCGCCGATACCGAGGCCGCCGAATTCGCCGATATCTACAAGCTGGACGTGGTGGCCATTCCCACCAATGTGCCGGTCGCCCGTATCGACGATGATGACGAGGTCTATCGCACCGCCGGCGAGAAATATAACGCCATCATCGATCTCATCCGCGAATGTGAGGAGCGCGGCCAGCCGATTCTGGTGGGCACCACCTCCATCGAGAAATCCGAAATTCTGGCGGAACTGCTCAAGAAAGCCGGCTTCAGGCAGAAGGACTTTTCCGATCCGGAAGCCTTCACCGGCCGCAAGCGGGTCTCCAAGAGCTTCGCCGTGCTGAATGCCCGTTATCACGAGCAGGAAGCCTTCATCGTCTCGCAGGCCGGCGTGCCGGGCGCCGTCACCATCGCCACCAACATGGCCGGCCGCGGAACCGACATCAAGCTGGGCGGCTCGGCTGAAATGCGCATCGCCGTCGAGCTCAAGGACATGCCGGAAGGGGCTGAGCGCGAAGCCGCCGAAGCCCGCATTGATGAGGAAGTGGAAGCGCTGAAGCAGGAGGCGCTGAAAGCCGGCGGCCTCTATGTCATCGGCACCGAGCGCCATGAAAGCCGCCGCATCGACAACCAGTTGCGCGGCCGCTCCGGCCGTCAGGGTGATCCGGGGCACTCCAAGTTCTTCCTCTCGCTCGATGATGACCTGATGCGCATCTTCGGCTCGGACCGTCTGGATGGCATGCTGCAGAAGCTGGGCCTGAAGGAAGGCGAGGCCATCATCCACCCCTGGATCAACCGGGCGCTGGCCAAGGCCCAGCAGAAGGTGGAAGCGCGCAACTACGACATGCGCAAGAACGTTCTGAAATATGATGACGTTCTGAACGACCAGCGCAAGGTGGTGTTCGAGCAGCGCCTCGAACTCATGAATGACGAGGATATCGCCGAAACCGTGGTGGATATGCGCCACGCGCTGGTGAGCGATATCGTCACCAAGTTCATTCCTGAAAATGCCTATCCCGAGCAGTGGGATACGGACGGACTGCATGAGGCCCTGCTGCAGGGCCTCAGCCTGGATCTGCCGGTGCAGGAATGGGCGCAGGAAGAAGGCATCGCCGGGCCGGAAGTGACCGAGCGCATTCTGCAGAAGGCCGATGAGCACATGGCCGCCAAGGCCGCCCATTACGGGCCGGAACTGATGCGATATGTGGAAAAATCCATCTTGCTCCAGACGCTGGATCATCTGTGGCGCGAACATATCGCCATGCTGGATCATCTGCGCCAGGTGGTGGGGTTGCGCGGCTATGCCCAGCGCGACCCGCTGAACGAGTACAAGAGCGAGGCGTTCAACCTCTTCTCCGCCCTGCTCAACAATCTGCGTGAAGTGGTGACGAGCCAGCTCATGCGGGTGGAGATCGTCACCGAACCGCCGCCGATGGAGCCGCCCATGATGGAGGCCCATCATGCTGATGCCATGACGGGTGAAGATGAAATGTCCATGGCCGGTGCCGCGCTCAGCTCCCGGCCGGAGCCTATGCTCACGGGGGAAGTGCCCGCCGAAGAGCGTGACCCCAACAATCCGGAAAGCTGGGGCCGGGTGGGGCGCAATGAGCTGTGCCCCTGCGGTTCCGGCAAGAAATACAAGCACTGCCACGGCAGCCTGAACTGAGGGCAGCCACCCAGAGCCTGATACGCCACCAACACCCGGCTCCGCGCCGGGTGTTTTTTTGTGCCCGGCCAGACATCAGGGCCAGAAGAAGGGCCGGTCTCCAAGGGAGCCGGCCTTCAATATGATATGGCAGATCTGAAAAACGCTCTGCCTTCAGCGGCATGTGGGAGCACTGGCAGCTCCCAATAACCCGGCGATGCGGCGGAACCCGGCCCTATTGGGAAACGCTGCCGGTTTCCAGCGGAGCGGAGGCCGTGGCAGCGGTGCGCTCGGATTCGGAGGGCGGCCCTGCCATGGGCGGCACGGTTTCGCTCAGCAGCGCTTCCATGCCACCGGGCGGATTCACAAGCTCCGGCACGGTTCCCGGTGCTGCAGGTGCGAAGGCGAAGCTGCCCTGCCCTTCCCGACGCTTGATTTCGGCCTGGAACACCGGATGCATCCCGCCATCCTTGCCGGTGCGCACCGGAGCCATCGGCGCACTGCCGCTGAGCTCTGCCACACGGGCATTGTCCTGCCGCGCCTTGCTGGCCACAGCGGAGGCGATGGCCGGCGGCACCTGATAGCCGGGGCAAGGTGCAGAAGCATCGAACCGTCCGCCCGTGGACTGGGCATCAAAGACATATTTGTAGCCGCACATATCCACTTTCGGCACCTGCCGGGTCACGGCAAAGTGGTCATACCCTTCCTTCAGATTGTTCCAGAAGGGCATGTTGGGATTGTTGCGATGGCGGGCCAGATTTTTCGGCGTCATGCGGAAAGGATAGGCCTGCACCTGAAAGGCCCGCTGGCCTCCGGCGAAACTCTCCCGCGCCAGTGAAAAGATCTCGGAGATCTGCTCGTCCGTCATGGCGTAGCACCCGGCGGATGAGCAATCCCCATGCACCATAAGGAACTCGCCGGTGCGCCCCAGCGCCTTGTCATAGGCATTGGGGAAGCCGAGATTGAAGGACAGATAGTAACTGGAGTTTGGGTTCATCTGCCCGGGCGTGATGGTATAGAAGCCTTCCGGCGCCTGCCGGTCCCCGATCTTCTTCTTCGGCCCCAGTTCGCCAGACCAGCGGCAGATCGGATAGGTCTTCAGCCGCGCATAGGTGCCATCGGATGCCTGCTTCCAGACTTCCAGCTCCGATTCTTCCTTGAAGATCTGCACCAGAATGGGGCTGGCCGGAGCCATATCCTTCTGCGCCAGCAATGACAGCATTTGCGGTGAAAGCGGCTTGTTGGCCTTGCGGGAAGCGTAATCGGTCTGATTGCAGGCGGCAAGGGCGAGCGCTGCCACACCCGCCAGCGCCACGAGACGCAGACGTGATGCGAATGTCTTCGGACGGCTCAACGCGAAACTCATCAATGCCGACTCCTGCTCAACCCCACACACGTACCCCTTCGGGCCGGATATCCGCTCGCCCCATTTTCCGCCACCGGGCTTGACGAAGCGTTACCACCCGGCCCGGACCGCAGATCAACAACAGGCCATGCCTGATATATTGCGGCTTTAGAGGCCAGCAAAATGAGGGGCGAAATACGGCCAAGATGAGATGAGCTGCCCGCTTTATCGACTCATATGGTTACCAGTTGACCACCGTGCACGCGTCCCGCACATGCGGCAGATATGAAAACGGCGCCCGATCCAGCGCCGCAATCACATCACACAGGCAGAAAGGCCGGTTCAGGCCTCAAAGCTTGCGGCCAATGGCGAGAAACTTCTCGCGCCGGGCCTTGCGCAGGCTCGGCCCATCCTGCCCGGCCAGACTTTCCAAAGACGCCTGAATGGCGTCGCCCACCGCTTCCACCGCCGCGTGCGGGTCACGATGCGCACCGCCCATGGGCTCCTTCACGATGGAATCAATCACGCCGAACTTCAGCAGATCCTGCGCGGTGATCTTCATGTTGGTGGCCGCTTCCTGCGCCTTGGACGTATCGCGCCACAGGATGGAGGCCGCCCCTTCCGGCGAGATGACCGAATAGATGGAGTGCTCCATCATCAGCACCTTGTTGGCCGTGGCCAGCGCGATCGCGCCGCCCGAACCACCCTCGCCGATGATGACCGACACATTCGGCACACTCAGCCCCAGGCAGGCATCGGTAGAACGGGCGATGGCCTCGGCCTGCCCGCGCTCTTCCGCACCGATGCCGGGATAAGCCCCGGCCGTATCCACCAGCGTGATCACCGGCAGGCCAAAACGATCCGCCAGCTCCATGATGCGCACGGCCTTGCGGTAACCTTCAGGCCGGGCCATGCCGAAATTATGCCGGATACGGGTTTCCGTCGTGGAGCCCTTTTCATGGCCCAGCACGCAAACCGCCTCGCCACGAAAACGGGCGAAGCCGCCGATAATGGCCTCATCCTCACCAAACTTGCGGTCGCCCGCCAGCGGCGTGAAATCCTCAAAAAGGCCCTTCGCGAAAACCTCGAAATGCGGCCGCAGGGGATGGCGGGCCACCAGAGTCTTCTGCCAGGGCGTCAGATTGGCATAGAGGCTGGCGAGAGCATCACGGGCCTTGGCTTCCAGGCGCTGGACTTCATCGCCAATCGCGACACCGTCACCGGAAGCGGAAAGGTTACGCAATTCCTCGACCTTGGCCTCGAGTTCGGCGACCGGCTTCTCGAAGTCCAGATAGCTGCGCATGCTTGTCCGTAAAAGTTGAACAGGGCGCACAAACGCCCTTCATATCAAGTGCCCGGAAGCTGCCCCCACACTGCCCTCAAGTCAAGGCCGGCGCACATCAACCCATCGGGAGACCGGCAAAGGCCGCAGTATGGCCTTAAAAAACCATGACCCAACGTCAGATCGGACTGTATCAAAATGACAAGTATCATTTTACGTCAATTACTGTGGCCCAGACTCTTCGCTTTGCCTTTTTATCGCCCAACTCAACCTTTCTGACCCCTCTCCACATAGACACTCTTCCGCAGCGCCCCTACAGTCCGCCACATTGCAGTAGAGGGCCTGAGGGGCAACGAATGACACCGTTTGAAAGGGTTAAAAAGCGTCTCCACCACATTGGTGAGACCGGCGCGGCCGGAGCCCGGCATGCGCGTTGGGCCGCCCTTGCAACCGCCACCCTTCTCCTTGCGGCCTGTGGCGAGGAGAAGAACGCTTATGTCCCGCCCCCGCCCCCGGAAGTCACCGTCGCCCCGGTTCTGAACCAGCCTGTGACCCGCTTTCTGGAATTTACCGGCAACACGGCATCCATCAATGAGGTGGACCTGAACGCCCGTGTGCAGGGCTATCTGCGCGCCATCAACTATACCGATGGCCAGGCGGTGAAGAAGGGCACGGTGCTCTTCGTCATCGAGCAGGACAACTACAAGGCGAATGTCGAGCAGGCCAAGGCCAATCTGGATTCCGCACAGGCCCAGCAGGTGCAGGCCGAAGCCGAATTCAACCGCCAGAACCAGCTCGCCGCGAAAGACTTCGCCTCCCAGGCCGTGCTGGATGTGGCGCGCGCCAAGCGTGACGCTGCAATCGCGAGCGTTGAAAATGCCAAGGCCTCGCTTGAACTGGCACAAATTCAGTTGGGCTATACGGAAGTAACTGCCCCGTTTGATGGCGTCGTCTCCGCCCATCTTCAGGATGTCGGCGCGCTGGTGGGCTATGGCAGCCCCACCAAACTGGCCACCATCGTGCAGCTGGACCCGATCTATGTCTGGTTCACGGTGAATGAGCAGCAGGCCCTTCGCCTTCAGGAAGGCATGCAGGAGGCCGGCTCCGCCCTTTCCACCCTGCGGAAGGATCCAACCATCGTTCCGGTCGAGATCGGCATGCAGACGGATCAGGGTTTCCCCTATTCCGGCCATCTGGATTACATCGCCCCGCAGGTTGACCCCAATCTGGGTACGCTGGCCATGCGTGGCCTGTTCCCCAACAAGAGCATGCAACTGCTTCCGGGCCTGTTCGCCCGCGTGCGCGTGCCGCTAGGCAAGCCACAAGACACCATCCTGATTCCCGAAACCTCTCTCAGCTCCAACCAGCAGGGTTTCTATGTGCTGTCGGTGAATGCGGAGAATGTGGTTTCTCAGACCTATGTGGAACTGGGCCAGTTGCAGCCTGATGGCCTGCGCGCTCTTGCCGGTGGCCTGAAGGCGGGAGACAGAATCATCATCGGTGGCCTGCAGCGGGCTGTGCCCGGCTCCAAGGTGACCCCGAAGGATGGCGTCATCAAGGGCATTGCGCTCAACAAGGCTCCGGCCGAGCAGACCATTTCCATTGATGAGACGGCCCCTGGCGCCAAGCCCGCCACCGGCGCTCCGGCAGCGGCCCCATCCTCGTCTGACGGTTCTGCGGCCAAAGCCCCTGCGTCAAAGAACTGACCGTCCCTCGAACGACAGGTAGCGGCCATGATTTCCCGCTTTTTCATCGAGCGACCGGTTCTCTCAAACGTTTTGGCCCTGGTCATCGTTCTGATTGGCCTGGTTTCGCTGATCCGTCTGCCGGTGGCCCAGTATCCCAATGTGGTGCCCCCAACCGTCTCCGTCACCACCTCCTATCCCGGCGCCTCGGCCACGACGATGGTCAACACCGTGGCCCTGCCGATCGAGCAGCAGGTGAACGGCGTGGAGGGCATGCTCTACATGCAGTCCTGGTCGGCGTCGGATGGCTCCTATACGCTGGTGGTAACCTTCGCCATCGGCACCGATCCAAACATGGCGCAGGTACTGGTGCAAAACCGCGTGGCGATTGCACTGGCCTCGCTGCCCGAGGCCGTGCAGGTGCAGGGCGTGACCGTGCTGCAGAAGGGCACATCCATTCTGGAATTCGTGTCACTGACCTCGCCGGACAACCGTTTCGACAGCCTCTTCCTGAACAATTACGCCGTCATCAACATCCAGAACGAACTGGCTCGTATTGATGGCGTCGGTAATGTCATGGTGTTCGGCGCCGGTTCCTACGCCATGCGCGTGTGGATGGACCCCAACAAGATGCAGTCCGTGGGGCTGACCCCCCAGGATGTCATCAACGCCATCAAGAACCAGAGTCAGGAAGTGACTGCCGGCCAGCTCGGCATCCCCCCCGCCCCGAAGACAGCCAGTTTTCAGTATACGCTGAACATCAAGGGCCGTCTGAATGATGTGGCCGATTACGAAAACATCATCGTCAAGGTCGACAATGAAAATGGTGGCCGCATTGTCCGGGTGCGTGATGTGGCGCGGGTGGAGCTTGGCTCCCAGAGTTATTCACGCAGCTTTACCCAGATGAACAAGCCTGCGGCTGGCATCGGCATCTTCCTGCTGCCGGACGCCAATGCGCTGGATACCGCGGCCCGGGTGAAGGCCAAGATGGAGGAACTCTCCAAGAGCTTCCCGGAAGGTCTCGAATACGGCATCCCGTTCGACACTACCCTGTTCGTCACCGCCTCGGTTAACGAGGTCTATCAGACCCTGTTTGAAGCCGCGATTCTGGTGCTGATCGTCATCATGATGTTCCTCCAGGACTGGAGGGCCATTCTGGTGCCGGCCACCACCGTGCCCGTGACCATCATCGGCGCATTCGCCGCCATGGACGCCATGGGCTTCACGGTGAATATCTCCACACTATTCGCCATCATTCTGGCCATCGGCATCGTGGTAGATGACGCCATCGTCATCGTGGAAGGCGTCTCGCGGCATGTCGAGAATGGCATGCCGCGACGGGCCGCCGCCGAGAAAGCGATGGATGAACTGTTCGGTCCGATTGTCGGCATCACGCTGGTGCTGATGTCGGTATTCCTGCCGGCCTCCTTCATTCCGGGGCTGACAGGTGAAATGTTCCGGCAATTCGCGCTGGTCATCGCCGCAACGGCACTGATCTCGGCCGTAAACGCCGCCACGCTGAAGCCCACCCAGTGCGCCCTATGGCTGCGCCCGCCAGTGCCGCCGGAAAAGCGCAACTTCATATTCCGTGGCTTCAATGCCGGCTATGAAGTGGCCGAGCGCTGGTATGTGCAGCTTGTCACCCACATGGTGAACCACGCCAAACTCATGGTGCTGGTCGCCATTGCGGTGATGGGCCTTGCGGTCTACGGCCTCACCCGGGTGCCCACATCCTTCCTGCCCATCGAGGATCAGGGCTATGTGCTGGTGGCTGCCCAGTTGCCGGATGGCGCCAATCTCCAGCGCACGGAAGAGGTGATTGCGGAAGTTACCAGCATTGCCGAAAAAGTGCCGGGCGTTGAAGTCGTGTTCGGCATCAGTGGCGTGTCCGCGCTGGATAATAACGCAACCCTCGCCAATGCTGGCGTGATCTATGTCACCCTCAAGCCGTGGGATGAACGCTATTCCACAACCGGCCAAACCCTGCGGGATATCTACGATAATCTGAACAAGGATCTTCAGGCGGTTGAAGATGCCGCCACCACGGTGATCGTGCCGCCCTCCATTCAGGGTATCGGCAATGCCTCCGGCTTCACCATGCAGCCGCAGTTGCGCAACGGTAATTTCGACTACGGTCTGCTCGCCCAGATTACAGACTCAATCGTGGAGAAGGCTAACTCCCAGTCCTCACTGGAGCATGTCTTCAGCACCTTCCGGGCTGGTGCCCCCCAGATCGATGTGGAGATCAACCGCACCATGGCGGAAACGCTGGGCGTGACGGTGGATCAGGTGTTCAACACCATCTCCTCCTATCTGGGTTCGACCTATGTCACGCAGATCAATAAATACGGCAATGTGTTCCAGGTCTATGTTCAGGCAGAACCGCAGTTCCGCGTGACACCGACCGATCTCATGGCCCTGAAGGTGCGCACACCCGGCGGCACCATGGTACCCCTTGGCAGCATGGTGGATGTGCGCTTTGTGCAGGGGCCGCCGCTGATCTCGCTGTACAATCTCTACCCCTCATCCACAGTCATGGGCGGTCCGGCTCCCGGCTTCTCGTCCGGCCAGGCTATGAGCCTGATGACGCAGATTGCGGACGCCACCCTCCCACCGGGCTCCAGCTTCGAGTGGTCGGCCATGTCCTATCAGGAAGAGATTGTCGGCAACCAGATCTACTATGTGTTCGCGCTGGCGATCCTGCTGGTCTATTTCGTGCTGGCTGGCCAGTATGAAAGCTGGATTCTGCCGCTGGCGGTCATCCTGGCAGTGCCTCTGGCCCTGCTCGGCACGGTGATTGCGCTGCTTCTGCTGCAGAGCTCCGGCCTGTCCAACAATCTCTACACGCAGATCGGTCTGGTGTTGCTGATTGCGCTGGCGGCCAAGAACGCGATTCTCATCGTGGAATATGCGATTGAGCAACATGAACTCGGCAAACCCATACCAGAGGCGGCGGAAGAAGCCTCCAGGCTTCGATTCCGCCCCATTCTGATGACGTCCTTTGCCTTCATTCTCGGCATGTTGCCACTGGTCTTCGCCACCGGCGCAGGAGCCTCTTCGCAGATCTCCATTGGCGTCACGGTGGTGTCCGGCATGCTGGCCTCCACCTGTCTGGCGGTGCTGTTCGTGCCTTCCTTCTATACGGTGCTTCAGGAACTGGAGAACCGTATGCGCAAGGAAGATGACGAGGCCCCACACAAGCCGGCTGAAGACAAGACGCTGCCTGCCGAACCCTCCTCTCCTGCTTCGGCCTGATCCGAGGCGATCCAATCAGGACAGGCGGGGGCTGCCCATCATTTAGGCAGCCCCCGCCTGAAAGACATACTTCCGACCCGGCTTCAGCTTGTTTACGCTCAGGACATCAGACTTGGGCTGCCCCCGCAGCCCGAAGGATGGGGTGTCTGAATGTCGATCCTCGCCAGCCTGCGTCATATCACGCGATACAGCTATCAACGCCCGGTTTCCATGGGCCCGCAGACCGTTCGCCTGCGCCCGGCGCCACACAGCCGCACCGAGATTCCGGCCTACGCGCTGAAGATCAGTCCCTCCGAACATTTCATCAACTGGCAGCAGGACCCGTTCGGGAACTGGCTGGCCCGCATCGTGTTTCCCGAGAAGATCGAAAAATTCGAGATTGACGTCGATCTGCTCGCAAAGCTTGATGTTATCAATCCGTTCGACTTCTTCGTCGAGGAATATGCTGAGCATTTCCCCTTCACCTATGCCCCGGAACTGAAGGCGGAGCTTGCGCCCTATCTGGAGCTGGAGAAGGAGGGCCCGCTCTTCCACGCCTTTCTCGCCACCATCCCGCGGGACAAGACCCGTATCGTCGACTTCCTTGTGGCGCTCAACCAGCGCATGCAACAGGAAATCGGCTATGTCATCCGCATGGAGCCAGGTGTGCAGACGCCAGACCAGACGCTTGAAAAGCGCCTCGGCTCCTGCCGCGACACCGGCTGGCTTCTGGTGCAGGTGCTGCGCCATCTTGGCCTCGCCGCGCGGTTCACCTCCGGCTATCTCATTCAGCTCAAGCCGGATGTGAAGTCTCTGGACGGCCCCTCCGGCACGGATGTTGATTTCTGTGATCTGCACGCCTGGTGTGAGGTCTTCGTACCCGGCGCCGGCTGGATCGGGCTGGACCCGACCTCCGGCCTGCTGTGCGGTGAAGGCCACATTCCGCTGGCTTCCACGCCACATTATCGCTCTGCGGCCCCCATCTCCGGCTATCTCAACGAGAAAGCCGAAGTGGAGTTCGATTTCCAGATGGAAGTCGCCCGTGTCGCCGAAGCGCCCCGCGTCACCTACCCCTTCTCGGATGAAACATGGAACGCGCTGGATGAGCTGGGCCACAAGGTGGATGAAGACCTCATCGCGGCCGATGTGCGCCTCACCATGGGCGGCGAACCCACCTTCGTCTCCATTGATGACTATCAGGCCGATGAGTGGAACACCGAGGCCATGGGACCGCACAAGCGCGAGCGGGCGGATGACCTGATCCGGCGCCTGCGCAAGCGTTTTTCCAGCGAAGGCGTCCTCCATTATGGCCAGGGTAAGTGGTACCCCGGCGAGACCCTGCCGCGCTGGTCCTTCGATCTGTTCTGGCGCAAGGATGGCCAGCCCATGTGGCGGCGCGAGGATCTCATTGCGCAGGAAAACGTGGATTACGGAGCCACCGCTGCGGATGCCGAGCGCTTCTGCAAGGCCGTCGCCGAGAAGCTGGGCGTCGGCACCCAATTCGTCCAGCAGGGCTACGAGGACAATATCTACTATATGTGGAAGGAGCAGAGCCTTCCCGAAAACATCGCGCCGGGCGACGAGCGCATGGCCGATGAGGTCGAGCGCCGGATGATGGTGCGCACCTTCAATCAGGGACTCGGCACGCCCACCGGTTCGGTGCTGCCGCTGCGCCGGGTGTGGTCGCCCAATGGCTCCATATGGGCTTCAGAAGCGTGGAGCTACCGGCGCGAATTCCTGTTCCTCATCCCCGGCGAAAGCCCCATGGGTTATCGTCTGCCGCTGGAATCCCTCGCCTATCTCGCGCCCACGCGCTACCCCTTCACCGAGCAGATGGACACGTTCGAGCCCCGTGGCCCGCTGCCGGATGCGGATGCACTGGCCGAGCGCTATCGCGCCAAACCGGAAGACCGCCACAGCGTGGCCCCGCGCCGGGACGCCTATAGTGTAGGTGACCGCGCCCAAGCGCTGGTGAAGGACTATCTCCAGCGCAACGATCAGCAGATCGGCACCACTGAGACCCGCACCGCCCTGTGCGTGGAACCGCGTAATGGCCGGCTGTGCATCTTCCTGCCCCCGGTGGAAACGCTGGAGGATTATGTGGACCTCATCGCCGCCATCGAGCAGGTGGCGATCGAGTTCAACACGCCTCTCCATCTGGAAGGCTATCCGCCGCCCTTCGACTACCGCCTCAACCTGATCCGCATCGCGCCGGATCCGGGCGTACTGGAAGTAAATGTGCACCCTTCCAACACCTGGGAAGGCTGCGTGAACATCTCGCGTATTCTCTATGAGGAGGCGCGCCTGTCCCGGCTGGGCACCGAGAAGTTCATGGTAGATGGTCGCCATACCGGCACGGGCGGCGGCAACCATGTGGTTGTGGGTGGCAGCACCCCGGCTGACAGCCCCTTCCTGCGGCGGCCGGACCTGCTGAAGAGCCTGCTGCTCTACTGGCAGCGCCATCCCTCGCTCTCCTACATGTTCTCCGGCCTGTTCATCGGCCCCACCTCGCAGCATCCGCGCATTGACGAGGCCCGCCATGACAATCTCTATGAGCTGGAAATCGCACTGGGCATGATCCAGCCGCCCGGCGGCACCTATACGCCGCCCTGGCTGGTGGATCGCATGTTGCGGAATCTGCTGGTGGATGTGACGGGCAACACCCACCGCACGGAAATCTCCATCGACAAGCTCTATTCCCCAGACGGCCCCACGGGCCGGCTGGGGCTGGTGGAATTCCGCTGCTTCGAGATGCCGCCGGACTGGCGCATGAGTCTGGCTCAGCAGCTTCTGCTGCGCGCGCTCATCGTGCGGCTGTGGAACAATCCGGTGGAGGGCGATTGCTGCCGCTGGGGCACCACGCTGAATGACCGCTTCATGCTGCCACACTATGTGTGGGCGGACTTCCTGGATGTGCTCGAGGATCTGGGGGATGCGGGCTATGCCTTTGATCCCGAATGGTTCAAGGCGCAGTATGAGTTCCGCTTCCCCGCCTTCGGCAAGGTGCAGCATGCCGGGGTGGATCTCGAGATCCGTCAGGCGCTGGAATGCTGGAACGTACTGGGCGAGGAAGGCGCGACAGGCGGCACCGCCCGTTATGTGGATTCCTCCGTCGAGCGGCTTCAGGTGAAGGTGGAGGGCTTCAACCCCACCCGCCATATCGTCACCTGCAACGGACGTGAGGTGCCGGTGGCCCCCACCGGGCGTAATGGCACCTTCGTGGCCGGCGTGCGCTACAAGGCCTGGCAGCCCTGGTCCGGCCTGCATCCGACCATTCCGGTCCATACGCCGCTGGTCTTCGATATCGTCGATACCTGGAGCCAGCGTTCCCGCGGGGGCTGCGTCTATCATGTATCGCATCCCGGTGGACGCAGCTATGACACCTTCCCGGTGAACTCCTATGAAGCCGAGGCGCGCCGCCTCGCCCGCTTCCAGGATTATGGCCACACGCCGGGACAGATGCATGTGGTGCGTGAGCGGGGACCGGATGAGTTCCCCACCACGCTGGATCTGCGCCGCGGGATCGGTCAGTAAGCAGCTTTGGCGCGGCCCATGAGGCTTCTGCATTCATGTGGGCCGCGCCACAGATGAACATGGCTCCGCCCATGAACAAGACGGGGGCTGCCCGGCGATGAGCCGGGTGGCCCCGTTTCTTTTTACCGGCCCCTTTGGACAGCCGGGTTTCGATGATACTTTTATTCAACATTAAAATTATGATATTTTTTATATTCACAAATTTTACATGACATGACGGGATAAAACGGGCATAAGGGCCTCTCACAGTGTCTCAGGCTCTCCTGAAAGCGCCCAGTTCTGCCCATGCCCAGTACATGCACCGCCCCTGCCTTTCCTTTGCCTTCCGCCCCTTCCAGCCGGCAGGGTTCCGCCGCCATGGGTGGAGCCCATGCCCGCATGGATGAGAAAGTCGGCCAAGATGGCGGTGCGCAGACGGATCACGTCACCGGGGCACCCCCTGCACGAGCACCACGCGGCCGCGCCGCTCGCCGGCATGTGCTGCCCGGTTTCCGCCTGTCTCTGGGGCTGACCCTGCTCTATCTCGGCATTATCGTGCTGCTGCCCATTGCGGCCCTTCTGCTGAAATCCGCCGATGTGGGGCTGGTGCGCTATTTCGAGATCATCACCTCTCCGCGCACGCTGGCGGCCTTTCGCATCACCTTCAGCACGGCGGCTGTGGCCACGCTGTTCAACATGGCCTATGGGCTCGCGCTGGCCTGGGTGCTGGTGCGCTACGAGTTTCCCGGAAAGCGCCTGCTGGATGGGCTGGTGGATGTGCCCTTCGCCCTGCCCACCGCTGTCGCCGGCCTCGCCCTGACAGCCCTTTTCGCCAAGAATGGCTGGTATGGTGCGCCGCTGGCCCAATGGGGCATCGAGGTGGCCTATGCGCCAGCTGGCATTGCCTGCGCCATGGCCTTCACCTCCATTCCCTTCATCGTGCGCACCGTGCAGCCCGTTCTGGAGGATCTGGAACCGGAGCTAGAGGAAGCCGCCGCCAGTCTTGGCGCGTCTGACCTCACCATCTTCCGCCGTGTGATCTTCCCGGCCCTGTTCCCGGCCTTTCTGGCCGGAGCCTCACTGGCCTTTGCCCGCTCGTTGGGCGAGTTCGGGGCCGTGGTGTTCATTGCCGGCAACCAGCCCTTCCGCACCGAGATCGTGGCCCTGCTCACCTATATCCGGTTGGAAGAATATGATTATGCCGCAGCCGCAGCCATTGCCGTGACCATGCTGGCCATCGCCTTCATCCTGCTTCTGACGGTCAACCTCATTCAGGCGTGGCACCATCGCCGCACGGGACGGGAGGCCTGACCCATGGCCAGATCTTCATCCATGGTCCAGCCTTCTCCAATTGTGCGGACCGGCCATCAGGCTGGCAAGCGTCTGCGTGTGGGCGATAACCCAGCCACCCGCGCCATGATGCTTGGCCTTGTGCTGCTGGTCACCGCAGTCATTCTGCTCGCGCCTTTGTCCGTCATCTTTGCTGAAGCCTTCAAGCATGGCGTTGGAGCCTATCTGGAAGCGCTTGCCCGGCCGGATACGCTTTATGCGACGGGTCTGACCCTGTTTGTGGCGCTACTGTGCGTGCCCATCAATGTCGCGTTTGGCATCGCCGCCGCATGGACGGTGACGAAGTTCAGCTTTCCCGGCCGCAGTCTCTTGCTGGCGGTGGTGGAGCTGCCCTTTTCCATCTCCCCCATTGTCGCCGGCGTCGCCTATCTGTTCGTTTATGGCGCGCAGGGGCTGCTCGGGCCATTCCTGATGGCGCACGATATTAAGATCCTGTTCGCCATTCCGGCCATCGTGCTGGCCAGCCTGTTCGTGACAGCGCCCTTCGTGGTGCGCGAACTGGTGCCGCTGATGATGGCGCAGGGGCGCGATGCGGAAGAGGCTGCCGTGAGCCTCGGCGCGAATGGCTTTCAGGTGTTGCGCTATGTGACGCTGCCCAATGTGAGCCTCGCCCTGCTCTATGGCGCGGCGCTGTGCAATGCGCGGGTGATGGGTGAATTCGGCGCGGTTTCTGTCGTTTCCGGCAATATAAGGGGGCAGACCTCAACCCTGCCGCTGCAGGTGGAACTGCTTTATCAGGACAGCCAGGTAGTCGCCGCCTTTGCCGCCGCCACCCTTCTTGTAGGCGTGGCGCTGTTCACACTGGTCGCGAAATTTCTCATCGAACGCGCACAGCACAAACGCCAGGAGAGAGTGACCGTCGACACGCTGGACGGCTGATCCGGTATCTGCGAGAGGCTTCCGAACAGATGGCATGAAGACGCACCGCGTGAAGACGGAAGATGTCATCTCCCCTCTGGGGCATGCGGCCTTGAGAGAGCGTACCCGGGCCCAGCAGGCAACCAGCGTCCAGCCCCTCCAACCGCCTCTCAATAGAAAATGCCATACGCCGAAAAGGCCGGGGCAAGGAAAGAGGTGAGTCACCGGGAAAGGGGCCTGAAATATCCCTCAGTGAGCTGAAGCCGCCCCTCCTTTGCCGCTCCAAGACGTCTGCTTCCTGAAGCGCTCATATGGAGGCGGGCTCAATACGTGTTCATCAGGTGGACAGGACTGATGTGCAAGACTGATGGCACGACTGGTCACAGCCAAGCTGCCCACGGAAGCTGGCCCGATAGAGCTGCACCCAAGGCACAACTCTCCTTCCATGCATCAAAGAGGAAAGCTCAGCGCGGCGGCGTCGGCAGGGAAAGCGCGGCAACAGTGGCGGCATTGGCCACGCGCTTTTCTTCCGCCTTGCGCACTTCTTCCCTGCGCGCGTCACGACGGGCCACCCGGGCTTCACGCCGGTAGCGCGACTGGCGCAGCCATGTCACCCCACCGCCCAGCACAACGCCGATAATGAGTGCTGCAAACACAACAGCGAACAACGGCACCTGCACCGCCAGTGAAGAATCACTGGCGGAGAAAGGATCGAATGACACGGTCACCATCCGCCGGTTGGCCACGGCCAATGCGAGAATGATGATGGACAGCGGCAGGCCGATGAGAATGGACAGAAAACGCGACACCAGCTTCACTTCCCGTCATTGAGACGCTCGCGCATCTCCTTGCCCGTCTTGAAATAGGGCACCACCTTCTCTTCAACCTCGACCTGCTTGCCGGTGCGCGGATTGCGCCCCACGCGGGCATCGCGCTTCTTGACCGAAAAGGCGCCGAAGCCGCGCAACTCCACACGGTCTCCCCGCTCCAGCGCGGAAACAACCTGCTCCAGAATGGCGTTGACGATATTCTCCACATCCCTCTGGTAAAGATGGGGGTTCGCCTCCGCGATCTTCTGAACGAGTTCGGATTTGATCATGCTGGCCCCTCTCCTTTCACAATCGACCCCCTGCGGGCCTGAGGACATCTTCAGGTGAGGATGACTGAACGGATATGATGACGTTTTCGCGTCGCTGACAATGACTTAAGGTAAAAAATATCACTGCTCAGCCTGAGGGTGCCAGAGGGCCAGAAGACCGTCAAGCTGGCTGCGGTCCAAAGCGGCCTGCGCATGGCCGCCCAGCAGGGTGCCAACCTGCGGCAAACCCATGGCGGAAAAGGCCCCACTGAGCGCGGCGCTCATCCAGCCAAACTGGCTGTCGAAGCTGTCTGTCCGCCAGGTCCGCACCCGCAGATCTTCAGGAATGCCCTTATTGGCGGCCAGCCAGGCCCGTGCGGTGCGCTCATCGCCAATCTGGTCCACCAGCCGCAGGGCCACCCCCTGATGGCCGGTGAAGACGCGCCCATCCGCCACGAGATCCAGTTCCGCACCGGAAAGATTGCGCCGCTCGCCCACCAGATCGCGGAACCAGGCATAGCTGTCCTTCACCAGCGAATCGATGGCCTCACGCGCCCCCGGCGGCGTCACGGTGAAAGGATTGGGCTCGGCCTTCAGTGGAGAGGATTTGATCTCTTCCACCGAGACACCGACAGTCTTCAGGAGCCCGGTCACATTAGGGAACTGGTAGAGCACGCCCACAGAACCCACCAGCCCGTTGCGACGCGCAATGATATGGTCCGCCCCCATCGCGGCGATATAAGCCCCGGAAGCTGCCATGCCTTCCACCACGGCCACTACAGGCTTTTTCTCCGCCAGACGGCGCAGCGCATCATAAAGCTGCTCCGAGCCGGTAATCGTGCCGCCCGGGCTGTTGATGGAGAGAATGACGGCCTGCGCATTGGATTCTCGGATGCGATCCAGCATCTCCACCCGCGCCCGATCATTGCGGATCAGCCCGCCAATCGGCACCCGGGCCACATGGTCCAGATGCGTCGGCAGAACCGTGCGCGAAATGGATACAACCGCCACGATCAGCGCGGCCACCACGGCCAGCACACCCACAGCCCGCCAGAAGGTAAGCTTGCGCCGCAACATACGGCGATCGACGATCTGGTCGGCATCAGACGACATGGACGTTTTCCTCTTCCAAACCGGATCTGGGACAGAAACAGGTTGCAGGCAGATAAGCGGCCCAACTGCGGCTTGGCAAGGGTGAGCACTTAGCAAGAGTCAGAACGTGGCAAGGTCAGCACACTGCCGCTTGCACATGTGAAGGCCGGTCAGACGAAACCTACCACATCGGATCAGGAGGCAGCTGCTGGCGCCATTCAGCGAGGCGACGCGCCGTGGCGGGTGTCACCCCTTCCGGCAGTGCCTCGAGCGGGAAGAATTCGGCGGCCAGAATTTCCAGATTGGGCTTCGGGCGCGGGCCAATTTCCACATGCGGGGCGTGGTAGCACACCACATGGTCGCGCCCGGCCATGCGGGCATTGAAATAGACGCCGATGAGTTGCAGCGGGCCTGTCACCTTCACCCCGGCTTCCTCGCGTAGTTCCCGGGCGGCGGCCTGTTCGGAATTTTCACCCACATCCACCCCACCGCCCGGCAGATGCCAGCCGCGCGTGTAACTGTGACGCACGAGCAGGATGCGCCCCTCCCCGTCCATCACAATCACGCGCACACCAAGGGTCATGCCATGACGGATCCGCCGCAGAAGAGACTGGAAAGGCACCATGAAAAGCCCCGTATTATGGCGCACAGCACATATGCCACCTCCCTTCCGGGAGAAAAGGCACCACTTTGCACAAGCTATGCCTTGTTCAAGCCCCTTTCCAAGGGTTATTCCCAAGGGCTATTGCTTGCCGCAAATCTTGCCCCGGGGATCTTGCCAAATATGCGCGCGCTGCTGGATGTCGTTCTGATTATTCTGAATCTGTATGTGTGGCTGCTCATTGCGGCGGCCATTCTCTCCTGGCTGATCGCCTTCAATGTGGTGAACCCCTACAACAAGTTCGTCAGCAATGTGGGGGAGTTTCTCTATCGCATCACAGAGCCGGTTCTTGAGCCGGTGCGCTCCATTCTGCCCAACCTGGGAGGGCTGGATCTCTCGCCCATGGCGGTGATCCTCATCATCTTCTTCCTCCAGCGGGTGATTTATCTCTACATCTACCCCAATGTGTTCTGAGAAGACGGGATTTCGACGGCCGACGGCAACGGGGCTGGAGCTTTTCGTGCGCGCAACGCCGAAAGGCGGCCGCGATGCGCTGGACGGTGTGGTGATGCTTTCCGACGGGCGCGAGGTGCTGAAAGTGCGGGTGCGCGCCGCGCCGGAAGATGGCGCGGCCACGGCGGCCGTGGGCAAGGTGCTGGCGAAGGCCGCAGGCGTGCCACCCTCTCGCGTGGTGCTGACAGCCGGAGCAACCGCCCGGCTGAAGACCTTTCATATTGAAGGCGACAGCACCACACTGGCGCAGGCGCTGGAGGCTGCACTTGCCGGAAATACGGGCAAAACTGGCAAGGCGCGCAAGAAAGCCGGCCCCAAGGCCGGCTCATAAATTCACTCAACGGACCATGGCGCATCCGGAACGACCGGGAGACGATGCAGGTGCATCTCTACCCGAGCCTCAGTCCGTCGGATCCTCGCAGCTATAGCCCACGAAACAGTGCGGATCATCCGGCGTCGCGGTCCAGGCCGGCTTCAGGGTCTGCCCTTGCCTGCAGAAGCTTTGTTCCCGCACAAAGCGCATCTCATAACCATCCGACACGGTTACCAGCGCCTCACCCTGGTTTTTCACCATCGCTGCCAGTTCCCCACAATGGTGCGCCACGGTGGGAATCGCTGTCGGCGGCGGGGGGACATGCTCGCCAATATCGGTAGTGTCATCCGGCACCGGAACATCGCCGGCATCCAGATCCGCCGGAGGCGCGAGGTCGTCATTCATGGTGGCATCCATGGCCTGCGCCAGTGCGGATGTGGACAACTGAGGCAGCATCAGCCCCGCCGGCAAGACCAGCGCACCTGCCAGCATCAACGCCCGGATGTTCCGGATGCGCACAACTCTTTTCATGGCTTTCCGCATCCCGTTCTCTCATGTCCTTTATCGCTGAAATGCAGCACGGCTCCGCATTGACCACCATTGCAGCGCAGCGATGAAAAGATAGCAAGCTGGAACCGCGCCAACGCGCCGAATACAGCCCTTGCGGGATAAGGCCGTTAAGCACGTCGTGTAAAAACCCGCAGATGCGTGCAGTTCGCTTTGAAATTATGCAACAAGACGGTAAAAGAAGTATGAGTATGCGGTTCTGCTCAGGTGCCGGAAGGCGTTGTTTCAGGCGGAGCCGGAGTGTTTTTTTGTTCCCTGAAGAGGGTGGAGTAGCGTGATGGCGAATCCGCGCGTGTATGTGTATCAGTTCGCCACCGGGGCCCAGTGGGCCGCTGGTGACAGCGTGGAGACCTATCTCCGCCGGTTGATGGATGTGGATTTCACCCAGTCGCTGCGGGCCGATCGTCTGGCCGCGCTGACGGGTTTTCTGGATGAAGCCTTCCAGCTGGCTCATTCACTGGGCTGGGTCGGCACCTCGCGCGAATCCCCGCAGATGTTCTCCTTCCCCGGCATGCCCGTGGATGAGGAAATCTACATGATCGCTTGGGAGCAGGAAGATGGCGTCGCCTATATCGCCTCGCCCTTCCCCCTGCCCTGGCTGGACGCCAAGGCCTCCCGCACCACGGATTCCAGCCGCGCAGTTCCGGTGGAAGAGGGCTTGCCCCCGGCCACTCCGATGAACCGCCCCCAGCCGCTGGGAGTAGCCCCTGCCGCAGCACGGGAAGATAATCGCGACCCTTTCACGGATTTCATGCGCCGTGACGACGCCACGCGCATGACCCGTGAGCCGGGTGCCATTTCCGAAGAGGAAAGCGGCCGCCGGTTCTTCTGAGGCGTCCAGAACAGCAAAGCTCATCGCTCCTTGATGAAATGCGCGCCCAGTGGCGCGCATTTTCATGTGTAGCGCCCGATACACTCATTTCCGAAGCGCAGGCCGGGAATGCAGGCCAAGACCATAAATCGGGATCGCAAGCCCGCATTGCCAACAGGCCATGCAAACCGGCTCTGCATTCCCGCATCTTCAATCTCGCGATGAATACGCCTAAAGCATCATGGATGGGCCGGACCACCCGGTCATGATGACACAAGCCTGCATGATCCGGGCCTCCTCCGTGGAAACCGCACCGGCCCATCCGGCTCCAGACAGGATGCCCCGGTGCCCCGTCTTTTTTTGCCGCCGCATATTCTCATTCCACTGATCGTGGCCTGTGCCCTGTTCATGGAACAGGTCGATGCAACGGTGCTTTCCACCGCCCTGCCCGCCATCGCCGCAGATCTGAATGAAGATCCGGTGGCGCTGAAACTGGCGCTGACCTCTTATCTTCTCTCTCTGGCCGTTTTCATTCCTGCCAGTGGCTGGGCTGCCGACAGGTTTGGCGCGCGCACCATATTTCGCGCTGCCATTGTGGTGTTCACGCTGGGTTCCATGCTGTGCGGGCTGTCCACTTCCCTGCTGGATTTCGTGCTCTACCGCATCATTCAGGGCATGGGTGGGGCCATGATGGTGCCGGTGGGGCGGCTCGTCATCCTGCGGGCAGTGCCGAAATCCGAACTGGTGTCCGCGCTGGCCTGGCTTACCATTCCCGCCCTGCTGGGGCCGGTGTTCGGCCCGCCACTGGGGGGCTTCATCACCACCTATTTCGACTGGCGCTTCATCTTCTTCATCAATGTGCCCATCGGGCTTCTGGGCGTGGTTCTGGCCTCGCGTTTCATCGAGAATATCCGTGAGGACAACCCACCGCCACTGGATCTGCGCGGCCTCATCCTCTCCGGCATCGGACTGGCTGGGCTGGTGTTCGGCTTTGCCGTGCTGGGCCAGCCCTTCGTGCCGCTGTGGATCGCCATCACCTCAGCCGGTGTGGGGGCGGCGGCGCTGGGGCTTTATGTGCGCCATGCCCATGCCACACCCCATGCCATTCTGGACCTGAAACTGCTGCGCTATCCTACATTTCGCGCCGGCGTTCTGGGCGGCTCGCTGTTTCGCATCGGCGTGGGGGCAACCCCGTTCCTGCTGCCGCTGATGCTGCAACTCTCCTTCGGCCTGTCCGCCTTCGCCTCCGGGCTTCTGACCTTCGCTTCCGCAGCCGGCGCCATCGTGATGAAGGTGACCGCAGCCCCCATTCTGCGTACGCTGGGCTACAAGCCGGTGCTGGTTGTCAACGCCCTTCTGGCTGCCGGCTTTCTGGCCGTGAACGCCGCCTTCACCCCCTTCACGCCGCACTGGATCATCGTCACCCTTCTGCTGGTGGGTGGCTTCCTGCGGTCTCTGCAATTCACCGCGCTGAATGCGCTGAGTTATGAAGAGGTGCAGCCACAGGAAATGAGCCACGCCACATCCTTTGCCAGCGTCATGCAGCAGGTATCACTTTCCATGGGCGTGGCGATTGCCGGACTGGTGCTGGAAATCATGCGTAGCGGGCGGGGTGAAACGGCCGTTTCACAGGCCGATTTCGTTGTCGCCTTTCTCGTAGTCGCAGCGGTGGGGGCCAGCAGCTTCTTCTTCTTCCTCCGCCTGCCGGCCAATGCCGGGGCGCAGCTGAATGAACGCAAGCCCAAAAACGCGTCCGTCCAGAATGCGCCTCATGAGGCTACGGTGGAAGGCTAAGGCGCGCGGGCCTTTCCCAACCGTCACCCCTCCGGCGTATCGTTTTCTGCTGTTGTCTGACGGCCACGGAAGCCGGTGGCCAGCACGTAAAGCTCAGCCGAATCGGCCCGGCTCGCAGCAGGTTTCATGTGCTTGACCACGGCGAAATCCCGCTTGAGATTGGCCAGCAACTCGCCTTCCGTTCCGCCCTGAAACACCTTGGCCAAAAAACTGCCGCCTGGCGCGAGCACCTGACGGGCGAAATCCATCGCCATTTCCACCAGCGCGACAATGCGCAGATGGTCCGTCTTCTTGTGGCCCGTGGTGTTGGCCGCCATGTCCGACATGACGAAATCCGCCGGCCCATTCATCATGTCCATCAGCCGCTCGGGGGCATCCGGCTCCAGAAAGTCCATCTGCGCGAATAGCACGCCGGGAATGGGCTCAATCTCCAGAAGGTCGATGGCCACCACACGCCCATGGCCTTCGGCCAGCCCGATCTTCTTGGCCGCCACCTGGCACCAGCCGCCGGGGGCCGCCCCCAGATCCAGAACGCGCATGCCGCGCTTCAGCAGATGGGCTTTCTCGTCCATCTCCAGCAGCTTGTACGCCGCGCGCGAACGCCAGCCATCCCGCTTCGCCTTGGCGACATAGGGATCATTGAGCTGGCGCTGCAGCCATTTCTGGGATGAGGTGGTGCGTTTGCGCGCATTCTTCACGCGCACTTTCAAGGGGCGGCTGTCCTTGCTGCCCTTGCCCCCTTCGGGGTTGCCACGCCCCGGTGTGCGCCCCGGCGTGCTCATGCCCGTGCTCCCTGCCCTGCTGTTTTCCCACCAGAAGGGCCAGAAGAGCCCCCCTTGCCGGATGGTTGACCTTTGCCTGTCCCATCACCCCGGAAAGCGGGCGGTTTTGCACCCGTGTCCGGGCCCGCTCCATCCCAGTTCGAGGCCGGTTTACCCGACCCCTGCTTGCCCGTTGCCAGTTTACCAAAGGCCGGTTTGCTCTGAACGTTCTTGCTCTGAACGTTCTTGGGCGGGGCTGCATGTGTCTCAGCACCCGCATCATGACCCGTCTTTCCGGATCCATAGGCGGTATTGTGAGAGGCCGCCCGGCTCTGCTCCGGATTGTGCCCGCCACGGGAAGGCTGCCCGGAAGGCTGCGGCCCATGGGACTCGTGCCGTGCCGCCTCATGGCCCCGGCGATACCCGGATGAGGCGGCATGGCCATTCATCCGCCCCCGACGCCAGACGCCATCCGCCCGCATCAGTTGCACCAGCATGCCCTCACGCAGCCCCCTGTCGGCCACGCGCAGCCGTTCAGCCGGGAAAACCGCGCGAATAGCCTCCATGATGGCGCATCCGGCCAGCACCAGATCCGCCCGCTGCGCCCCGATGCAGGGATTAGAGACCCGCTCGTCAAACGACATATCCATCAACTGTCCCACGACGTCTTCCACATCATGGGTCCGCAGCCACGCGCCATCCACCCGCATGCGATCATAGCGCTCCAGCCCCAGATGGATGCCGGCCACCGTGGTGACGGTGCCCGAGGTGCCAAGCAGATGGATGCGATCACACCGGCGCACACCCCAGCTTTCGCGCACGCCTTCGAGCATGGTGCGCACTTCACGCACCATGGAACGGAAGATATCCCGTGAAACCCGGGTGCCGCCATAACGCTCGGAAAGGGACACCACCCCCACCGGCAGCGAGATCCAGGAACGCACGCGTGCGCGTGGTGGGCCATCATCCCCGGCACCACGTCGCCCCAGCCACACCACCTCTGTGGAGCCGCCGCCAATATCGAACAGCACCGCCCCCTCACTGTGGGGGTCCACCAGCGGTGCGCAGCCAGCGGCAGCCAGCCCGGCTTCGGTGCGCCGGTCCACCACCTCCAGCACCAGCCCGGTATTCTCGTGCACACGGGCACAGAATTCATCACCATTGCCAGCTGAACGGCAGGCTTCCGTGGCGATGATACGCGCCCGCGTCACCCCCCGCAGCGACATCTTGCTGGCGCAGATATCCAGCGCGGCCGTGGCCCGGCTCATGGCCTCTTCGCCAAGACGCCCGGTTAAGGTCAGGCCTTCACCGAGCCGTACAATGCGAGAAAAGGCGTCCACCACGCGAAACCCGCGTGAGGTGGGGCGAGCCACCAGAAGGCGGCAATTGTTTGTTCCCAGATCTATGGCGGCATAAACAGGGCAGGCGTTGGCCTGCGCGGAAAAGGCGGGCCTGTTGCGCCGCCCTTTTGGTCTTGTCGGCCCGCGCTCCGCTTCGGCGGCATCCCGCCCGGTTTGCGCAGGGCACGACGGCTCCGGGTCCGGCTTGGGCCCGTGCGCCTCGTCCCTCATCTGCATCCCCTCGCCGCAAGGCGAATCACGCGCTCAAACCTGTTGCGAGTGGCACGAACAGGCTGCGCCTTGAGGAGAAGTCTAACAGGCTCCCGCAGGGACGCAATGCCGCATCTTCACCTTCCACGCGGAAGCTTTGGGCAATGGTTGCACATGGCTCCGAAGGTGTGCTTCACGAACACCTGCCTGCACGCTGTTTCAGCATGGCTTTATCAGGCGGCAAGGTCTGCGCCCGGCCGCCTGAAAGCGTGATGAAGGTCACAAAGCCCGCTTCAGCTCCGCACGGATGTCTCCAGCGTCAGCCCGGCAGCGATGGCGTCTGCACGGAACGCCTTCACAGCATCCAAAGACAGTTCTGCGGCCGTGCGCGAGCCCATTGCGGGCAGCTTCTTCAGTACATCGGCCGGCGCGGTGATGATGTGGCAGCCCATGCGATCGGCCTCGATCACATTCCACACCTCGCGGGTGGAGGCCCAGATGACCTCGACATTGTCCGTGGCGCGGGAAAGCTCCACAGCGCGCGACACGGCCGGCACATAATCAATGCCGGTATCGGCCAGACGACCCGCAAACACCGAGATACAGGAGGGTGCGCCACCGGCCAGCGCCTTCACGCCCTCTTCCACCTGCGCCACATCGAAAATGGCGGTGAGATTCACCCGCACCCCATCCTGCACCAGCTCTCGCACCAGCCCGTAGAGCGTCTCGCCCTTGGTATTGGTGACGGGCAGCTTCACATGCACATTCTCGCCCCAGGTGGCGATGATGCGGGCCTGGGCGCGCATCTCGTCAATCTCGTCGGAGAACACCTCGAAGGAGATGTGCCTGTCGGGCACGGCGGCCACGAGATCGCGGGCATAGGCCTCATAATCGGAGACGCCGGCCTTGCGCAGCAAAGAAGGGTTGGTGGTGAAACCGGCAATATGGCCATGGGCCGCCATTTCCACGATCTGCGCCTTGTCGGCGCCATCGGTGAACAGCTTCACATTCAGATCTTCGAGCTTCACGGACACGGCGCACCTTCTCCCCACATATGATTTGCCAGCACGCTACAATAATGCGGGGCAGATGTCGCGACCGTTACAAGCCGGGATGCAACGGGCGCGATTTCAGAGTTCTCCACAGGCGTGATGCGCCGCCCCGATCAGAAGGTGACCTTGGCGAAGCCACGGATATTGCGGCCTGGCAGCAGCACTTCCGCGCTCTTGAAGGAAGCCGAGTTGCGGATATCCTCATTCAGCAGGTTGGAGCCGGTCACCCCCACCAGAAGCTGCACCGGATTGGCCCCGGCCATGCCGAGATCCTGCCGATAGGTGATTTCCGCATTCAGCAGATTGTAGCTGGGCGTCTCATCTTCATAGATGGCCACCTCATCCTGCGCGAAGGCGTGCAGCAGGTTCAGCCGGGCAGCCCATGTGCCGTCGCCCCAATAGACCCCGCCCCCCAGACGGTGCGGCGGCATGCGCGGCACATAGGTGCCATCCGCAAAGGTGGCGTGCACGAAATCATACTGGCCTTCCACGCCGAAAATGCCTCCGGCCACCTCCGCCACATCATATTGCGCCTTGATCTCCACGCCATAGAAGGTCGCGTCGCGCTGGGCATAGATGATCTGGTCGAACTCGCCGGCCGTGCCGCCGCAGGAGCCGAAGCTTTCATCACAGGTCACACCCGTGAGCTGCTTGTAGATGAAGCCGCTGAAGCGGGTGTAATAGGCGCTGGCGTCAAAGCGGAAATCCCCCTGCGCGCGGGACAGGCCAATCTCGAAACTGGCCGCGCCTTCCTTGTCCAGATCCGCATTGCCGATATCGAAAGTGCCGGTGGCATGGTGTGGCCCCTTAGAATAGAGCTCCAGCGCGGAAGGCGCGCGCTCGACATATTGCGCGGACAGGCGGCCGCTCATGCCCCAGACCAGATCCTGCAACAGGCCCACAGACACATTCATGGGCACGAAACTGGCGCTGGCCGGCAGGGTGGTCAGTTGATCCGGCGGCGGCAGATAATCGGCCGGAATATTGGCCGCCTCGCCATGGATGTTCACCGCCTCGACGCGCGCGGCCGCCTGCAGGCGGGTGGTGAGCGTCAGTTCCACTTCCTCGAACAGATAGGCCGCCACATTGGAAGTACGGGCCGGCGCGAGGAATTCACGGGCCTCGCCTGACGTTTCCAGATCATCATAATTCACCTGCACGCCCAGCGCGCCACGGGCCACGCCGAAGGGCAGGCTGAACGGAACATGCTGGAACTCCAGCCGCCCCTCAAAGGCATGGCTGCGGAAGGTGCCATGCACTGTTTCAAGCTGGTTCAGCACATCATCGCCATCGGCATGATCGTGATCATCATGGTCATGGTCATCATTGTGGTCGTGATCGTGGTCGTGATCATGGTCGTCGTCCTCCTCATGCTCATGCGCATGGGGCAGGCCCAGCTCATTGTGCCGGTAGCGTGACAGTCCGGCCCAGAAGCGGACGGTCTCGATCGGCCCGCTGTCGAGATTGAACTCGCCCTTGCTCAGCCATTTGAGCTGCTCCATCTCGATATGGGTCCTCATCTCGGCCTCTTCCCCACCGGGAATGGCATAATCCGAGGAGAAGCGCTCAATGGCGGTGCCGATATAACCGCTGTCGAAATTATAGGTCAGGCCCACGGCCTGCCCGTTGGTGCGCACCCAGGAGTTTTCCTGCACGCCGCCGGGAATGTCATAATCTTCCGCATCCCGGCCGAAGGCGTCGAAATGGAAGGCGAAGGCATCCTTGCGGGCATCCAGACGGATCGCCCCTTCAAGCCCCGTATCCACCGTGCTGCCCGCACCTTCCACACTGACGCGATAGCCATTTTCCACCAGTTCGGTGGGAATGCGGTTGTTGATGGCATTCACCACACCACCAATGGCCTGCGAGCCGTAACGCAAAGTGGCCGGGCCGCGAATGACCTCGATCTGCTGGGTAGAAAGCGGATCGATCGGCACGGCATGGTCTTCACCCAGGGTGGAGACATCCATGGCGTCAATGCCATCCTGCGCCATCTTCACGCGAAAACTGTCGAGGCCACGAATGATGGGCCGGCTGGCACCGGGGGCAAAGGTGCTGGAGGTAATGCCCGGCTGCGTGAAGAGCACATCGCCCAGCGTATAGGTGGGGTTCAGCTCGATCTGGGTCTGGCCCACCACCGTCACCGGTACGAAGGCCCCGGTGACAAAGGCGAAGGAGCCCATGTTCCAGAAGGCGGCGGCCTTCTCATCACTGGAAACCGGGCTGGCGGAGGTCACCGTCAGTGCCGGCAGGGCAATGCTCCCTGATGTGCCGGCAATCTGTGTGTCCGCGCCCTGCCCGGTGGCCGCGCTCTCCTGCTGTTGAACCGCCTGGGCCCAGACAGGGGCGCACAGGCCAGTTGCAGGCATGATGACCCCGAGAGACAGGCACAGGCGAAGGGTGGCAGACACAGCGATGCTCCTAATTGATACTTTATATCAATTAGTCGAGGTAACAGACTCTGCGCAATAAACGATACAACATATCATTGAATTCCAGTTCCCTCCGTTGCGGAAAAGACACACTTTGACACAGCCAGTGGGAAAATCTGTATGGCGCAAGGGATGTTCGTGCCATGACGACAAGGGCCAGCTCCCTTCGCTCCAGAAAATTACCACCCGGATTCAGGCTGCGTTTACCATGCTGGCAAGGCCCCACAGGTTGACAACTTTCAGGAAACCCTCACGCGGGCACAGTGTCACCTCATTCAAGGTTTCACTCGCCGAACGAGGGGCGCATGATCTCGACAAACATGGTGGAGCGCATGGCGCAGGCAATGCACAGCTTCTCGCAAAGCCGCTATCCCCTGCTCGAACAGTGGGAGCAGCTCACGCCGGAGCGCCGCGCCTATCAGCGGCAGATGGCCGCCCATGCGCTGCAGGCGCTGACCGCGCACGACATCATTGAAATCAGCTCACACAATGCGCCGGAAATCGTCGCCCTGCCGGTGGAGCCCAACCCTTGGGCGCTGGCTGAGCTTCAGGAAGCCGCCATCTGCGACAATGGCACGGCCATGGATGCGCGCCGGCGCTATCATTCCTTCCTTATCACCGCCTCCCTGCCCTTGGGCACCCGCCATGCGCAGATGGACGAGGCCGCGACCGAAAGCGCCTCCTGAAGCGGACAAAAGACCGGAAAACAGAAAAACGGACAGATGCGTTGAACGGGGCTTCGGTCCCGTTTTTCATATGCCGCGCGTCACGCTGCTGGCCTGGGGCCTGTTTTCTCCATCCGCACATCATCCCCATCCAGATGCGCGCTGATGCACCAGCCCAGATGCCGGTAAAACCCGCAGGCCCGGCTTGAAACCGCCGTCTCCAGCCAGATGCGCGGATGATGCTGAAACAGGGCCGCCTCCGCACGTTCCAGCAGCGCGCGCCCCACACCCCGGCCCTCACATTGCGGCGCGACGAATAAGGCGAACAGACAGGCATCTTCCTGCTCTACCATGGAGAAGCCCACCGCCTGCCCTTCCATGCGCGCGATCCAGATAGCCGGCTCATCCGCCATTCTCGGACTGAGCATCTGCATCAGCGCCCGGGGAGTGATGCCGATCTGCTCCAGTTCGGCGCGGCTCATGTGATTTTCCTGCACGCTGGTGCGGATCGTGAAAATATCCTCCACATCACCCAGCTCCGCAGGGCAAATGCTGATGTCCATGTTTTCGCCCTCTGCGGAACTGCGGACCATGAAGCAAACCATGAGGGCCCGACCATAAAAAAGCGGATGAAACCGGCAGGGACTCATCCCCACCTGTTTCACCCGCCAGAACCGGCCCCGCACACAAGGCGCGGGACCAACCGGGATAAACCCGGCCCAGACTCAGTTCTTGGACTTGTCGACCAGAGCCTTTTCCTTGATCCACGGCATCATGCCGCGCAGCTTCTCGCCCACTTCCTCGATCGGATGGGCGTTGTTGCGAGCACGAGTGGCCTTGAAGGAAGGCTGGTTCACCTTGTTCTCCAGCATCCAGTTACGGGCGAAGGCACCGGACTGGATATCGTCGAGCACACGCTTCATCTCGGCCTTGGTTTCCGAGGTGATGATGCGCGGGCCGGTGACATATTCACCATACTCGGCGGTGTTGGAGATGGAATAGTTCATGTTGGCGATGCCGCCCTCATAGATGAGGTCGACGATCAGCTTCAGCTCATGCAGGCACTCGAAATAGGCCATTTCGGGCGCATAGCCGGCTTCCACCAGCGTTTCGAAACCAGCGCGGATCAGTTCCACGGTGCCACCGCACAGCACGGCCTGCTCACCAAACAGATCGGTCTCGCACTCTTCCTTGAAGGTGGTCTCAATGATGCCGGCACGACCACCGCCGATGGCGGAAGCATAGGACAGCGCCAGATCATGCGCATTGCCGGTGGCGTCCTGCGCGATAGCGATGAGGGTGGGCACGCCGCCGCCACGCAGATATTCGGAGCGCACGGTGTGGCCCGGGCCCTTGGGGGCGGCCATCAGCACGTCGAGATCCTTACGGGCCTCGATGAGGTTGAAGTGCACATTCAGACCATGGGCGAAGAAAAGCGCAGCGCCTTCCTTCATGTTCTCGGCCAGGCTCTCATTGTAGATGTCGGCCTGCAGCTCGTCGGGGGTGAGCATCATCACCACGTCGGCCCACTTGGCGGCCTCTGCAGGGGAGAGCACCTTAAAGCCTTCGGCCTCGGCCTTCTTAGCGGTGGCGGAACCGGGACGCAGCGCGATCACCACTTCCTTCACGCCGGAATCACGCATGTTCAGCGCATGGGCATGGCCCTGGCTGCCATAGCCGATGACAGCGACCTTCTTCCCCTTGATGAGGTTCAGATCCGCGTCGCGGTCGTAATATACACGCATCATAATCTCCTGATGGACGTCATCTCGAAACGTTATGTTTATGGGCGGGCTATTGCGCAGGGCCTTTTGCACCGGATTCCGGTGAAAGTGAACCGCTTTCATACGCTGGAATGAACTTTGGGCTTAGAAGGCCCACCCGCGTCAACCCAGCCTTTGCCCTCACCCCTTCAGCCGGGGATTTCAGCCGGTTTCAGTTCGCGGCAAACCGTAATGCAGCGCTCCAGACTACGGTGCATCTGGCGCGCCATCGCACACGTGTTTCACCTGCCCCGTGATCAGCCCATTCACATGGCCTCTGGCCCGCGGGAAATGGCCACCACGCCGGTGCGTGCCATTTCGACGAGGCCCAGCGGCTCCATGAGATAGGCAAACTGGTCGATCTTGTCGGACTTGCCGGTGATCTCGAACACGAAACTCTCGCGCGTGGCGTCAATCACGCGGGCGCGGAAGGCATCGGCAAGGCGCAGGGCTTCCACCCGGTTTTCGCCCACGCCGCGCACTTTCACCATGGCCAGTTCGCGATCAAGGCAGGCGGCCTCCACCGTCAGATCCAGCACCCGATGCACCGGCACCAGCCGATCCAGCTGATTGCGGATCTGCTCGATCACCATAGGCGTGCCGGTGGTGACGATGGTGATGCGCGACAGATGCACCTCCTGGCTCACCTCGGACACGGTCAGGCTGTCGATATTGTAACCACGGCCTGAGAACAGGCCGATGACGCGCGCCAGCACGCCGGGCTCATTGTCCACCAGTACCGAGAGGGTATGGCGTTCGATGGTCGCAGATTGCGTAGGCATGGAAAATCCTGAGAGGCAATCGGAAGGGAAGGCCCGCCGGCCGGCCCTGGCGGGGCGACAGGCTGGCGGGCAAAGTGAATTTGCAGGAAAGAAGCGCGGCGCCCGAAACCGGAAGGCCCGGTAGACACCGCACGGCCGGCATCACACCAGCATCTTGCCCTCGTCGGTGATGGCGGTGTCGAGATCGACAGCCATGTCGCCAAGGATCATTTCGTGATGGCCGCGACCCGACGGGATCATCGGGAAGCAGTTTTCCTGCTGGTCCACGATGCAGTCGAAAATGACCGGGCGTTTCACATTGATCATCTCCTGGATGGCGCCATCCAGATCCCCCGGCTTGTCGCAGCGAATGCCGACGCCGCCAAAGGCTTCCGCCAGCTTCACGAAATCCGGCAGGGCCTCGGAATAGGAGTGCGAATAGCGCCCGCCATGCAGCAGTTCCTGCCACTGGCGCACCATACCCATATATTTGTTGTTCAGGATGAACACCTTCACCGGCAGGTTGAACTGCATGGCGGTGGACATTTCCTGCATGTTCATCTGGATCGAGGCTTCACCGGCAATGTCGATCACCAGCGCATCGGGATGCGCCTTCTGCGCACCGATGGCTGCCGGCAGGCCATAGCCCATGGTGCCGAGTCCGCCCGAGGTGAGCCAGCGATTGGGCTCATCGAAATGCATGAACTGGGCGGCCCACATCTGGTGCTGGCCCACTTCGGTGGAGATGTAGACATCCTTCTCCTTCACCGCCTCATAGAGACGCTGAAGCGCATATTGCGGCTTGATGATCTCATCGGACGGCCGGTAGGCAAGGCAGTTGCGGGCCCGCCACAGATTGATCTGCGACCACCAGCTTTCCAGCGCAGCGCTGTCCATGGAAAGCCCTTTGGCCTTCCATGCGGAAATCAGCCCCTCCAGCACCCGCGCGCAATCCCCGATGATCGGCAGGTCCACCTTCACATTCTTGTTGATGGAGGACGGGTCGATATCAATATGGATCTTCTTCGAGCCGGGTGAGAAAGCGTCCAGACGGCCGGTGATGCGATCATCGAAGCGCGCACCGATGCACACCATCACATCGCAATCATGCATGGCCATATTGGCCTCATAAGTGCCGTGCATGCCCAGCATGCCCAGCCACTGCTTGCTGGATGCCGGAAAAGCGCCAAGACCCATGAGGGTGGAGGTGACAGGCACGCCGGTGATACGGGCAAGTTCGCGCAGCAGCAAGCTCGCCTGCGGGCCGGAATTGATGACGCCACCGCCCGTATAGAAAATGGGTTTCTTCGCCGAGGCGATCAGTTCGGCCGCGGCGGCCAGCTGGTTATCCTCCGCCACCAGCTTGGGCCGGTAGGTCTTGTGCTGGATATTCTCGCGGCCGACATAGGTGCCTGTAGCGAACTGAACATCCTTCGGGATATCGACGACGACCGGGCCGGGGCGGCCATTCTGGGCCACATAGAAGGCCTCATGCAGCACGCGCGCGAGGTCGTTCACGTCCCGCACCAGATAATTGTGCTTGGTGCAGGGGCGCGTGATACCCACCGTATCGCATTCCTGGAAGGCGTCGGAACCGATGAGCTGGGTGGCCACCTGCCCGGAGATGCAGACAATCGGGATGGAATCCAGCATGGCGTCGGCAAGGCCGGTCACCGCATTGGTCGCGCCGGGGCCGGAGGTAACGAGCACCACGCCCACCTTGCCGGAGGACCGGGCATAGCCTTCCGCCGCATGTACGGCCGCCTGCTCGTGGCGCACCAGAATGTGCTCCAGCGCATTCTGTCTGAACAGCGCATCATAGATCGGCAGAACCGCCCCACCCGGATAACCGAAGATGTGATCGACGCCCTGATCGATGAAGGCCTGGATCACCATTTCAGCGCCGGACATCTCCTTGGTCGTCATCTCCTTGGTCATGACCTTGCACTCCCGCGGCGCCTGTGCGCCGGACATATTCTGTTTCAAACCTTCCGGCCCAGCCCGGGCCTGAAGACCTTTGGGCGAAAGCCGCTCAGAAACGACGAAGGGGCCCGATGGGGCCCCTCGTCACGCGCCACGTCAGTTCGTCACGGCAATCAAGCCGCACCGACTGTGGCGCCCCTACGTACAATAAGATTAATGAAATTGCGCTTCACAACGCAGCTCCTTCCAAAAGTTGCGCGAAAGCTAGCTGTGACGAAGCGATCCGTCAAGCGCCTTCCACCCGCGCGAGAGAGATCAAATCACGTTCCCGGCCGCCTGAACACCCCGAATCCGGCCTGAAATGGCAGAAAATGCAGACCGACGGATCAATACCTCTCATGTACCGCCCGATATCGCGCGTGCCCCGCCCCTGCACACACGCACCCCCGCGCCCAAGCCTGCCCTCTGCCGGCCTCATCCCGGAACGCCCTTGCAAGACATTTCCGTCCTGCCCCAAGGTTGCCCCATCTGTCTGCTGTATATAAGTGCATGTCATGCCCTGAGGGGCGATCAGAACAAGGCTGGGCTCCCACCATGAGGAAACTGACTTGGGTGATGGCGGCCGCGTGTCTCTCCGGCGCGCTCTCCATCTCCACCGCATATGCCGACTGCCAGACCGACGCCATGTCGCTGAGGCAGGATCTGGAAGCCAAGGGCAAGGCGTTGCAGGGCGCGATGAAGGAAGGTGCACAGCCGGACCCGCGCGAACTGTGCCCGCTGTTCCGCTCCTTCGCCACGGCGGAAGCCAAGTGGACCAAGTTCCTTTCGGAAAACAAGGAATGGTGCCAGATCCCGGATGAGGCCATCGCCCAGGCCAACAAGTCCCACAAGCAGACGCTCACCATGCGCAACCGAGTGTGTCAGGCGGCAGAGGCCGGCATGGGCGCGGGCGGGCCAGCTCCGGCGCCGGCGCAAAGTTCCATTTCCAGCGCGCTGGGGATCACCACAGGTTACAACATCACGCCAGAAGTCAGCCGGCGCGGTGGCGTCTTCGATACATTGCAGGGCAATGCGCTGCTGAACAAATAGGCCGTGAATCGTGAATATGCGTGAAGGGGCCATGGACCATACGGTTTCCGATGCCCCGCAGGGCAACTGGGTGGATCGACATGCCCCGGCAGCATTGCGCCCTTATCTGCGGGTGGCGCGGCTGGACCGCCCCATTGGCTCCTGGCTGCTGCTTCTGCCCTGCTGGTGGTCCACCGCGCTGGCGGCCATGGCCGCCGGACAGCCTTGGCCGGATGTGCGCCTGCTGATTCTCTTCGCCATCGGCTCCGTGGCCATGCGCGGTGCTGGCTGCACCTGGAACGACATTCTCGATCGCAAGATCGACCGGGCCGTGGCCCGCACCCGCAACCGGCCCGTGGCCAGCGGTGCGCTCAGCGTGCCCATGGCCTTCGTCTTTCTGGGCCTGCAATGCGCTATCGGCCTTGCGGTGCTGCTGAGTCTGCCGCGCTTTGCGGTGACAACCGGGCTCGCCTCCATGGGTGTGGTGGCCATCTATCCGCTCATGAAGCGCATCACGTCCGTGCCGCAACTGGTGCTGGGCATTGCCTTTTCATGGGGCGCGCTGATGGGCTGGGCCTCGGTGTTCAACACCATATCGGACCCTGCCCTGCTGCTGTTTGCCGGCTCGGTGGCGTGGGTGTTCGCCTATGACACCATCTATGCGCATCAGGACAAGGAAGATGATGCGGTCGTCGGGGTGCGTTCGACAGCCCTTCTGTTCGGGCGCAACACCCGGCTGGCCGTCGGGCTGTGCTACACGCTGGTGGTGGTGCTGTTCACCCTGGCGATTCTCTCCGTCTCACCCGGCCTCTTCGCCCTGCTGGGGCTGGCCGGTTTTGCGCTGCATCTGCTCTGGCAGGTGCGCAATCTCGATATTGATGACGGTGATCGCTGTCTGGCCCTGTTCCGTTCCAACCGCGATGCCGGGCTGATCCTGTTTGCCGGGCTGGCGCTGGATTCGCTGGTGCCCACCCTGCTGCACTGGTTGCTGCCCTGACCAATGCATGATGCTGTGACAACTCTCTCCGCCGCCGATCCGACCAGGAGGGGCTCTCACCGCATTGGATCGGGTGCGAAATATTGACGCACCTTTTTAAATCATTTCAGGTCCGCCCCGTGCACCATATGACGCAGATAAAGCACAAGCGCAGAAAGCGCGCGGCTTCGGTGCCGGCATCGCGCCACGGACTGGAATCTCTGAAAATTGTGATGCCTATCCGACGCAATGTGAATTGCCTTCCCCTGCGCCCGCTTCTACATGGCGTGGCATGAAAGCCGAGACCACCAGCATGTCCCCCTTCAGCGCGGGCATCTCCCCGGCAGACCAAAGTGTCGCGCGCCAGTTGACCGAGGCTGTTTCCGCCGCCGGTGCGCTTGCTCTCGACATGAATCGCGCCGGGATCAAATCCTGGGCCAAGGATGACAGCTCCCCCGTCACCGAAGCCGATCTGGCGGTAGACGGCTTCCTGCGCGATGCCCTCAGCGCTATCGCACCTGGCTGGGGCTGGCTCTCCGAGGAAACTGCGGACAATGCCGAGCGCCTCTCCGCCTCCCGCATCTGGGTGGTGGACCCGATTGACGGCACCCGCGGCTTCATGCGCGGTGCGCCGGACTGGGCGGTCTCTGCCGCTGTCGTTGAAAACGGGCGCCCGGTGATTGCCGCACTGTTCGCGCCGGTGACCGGTGAAATGTTCACAGCGCTACGTGGCCAGGGCGCACGGCGCAATGGTGTTCTGCTTCAGGCTGGTACGCGCGATACGCTGGCAGGCGCGATCGTTGCCGGGCCGAATGATGCGCTGGACACGCTGGAGCGCGCGGCCCCCATTACCCGCGTGCCGCGCGGCCATTCGCTGGCCCTGCGCCTGGCGCGCGTCGCCACCGGAGAGGTCGATATCGCCCTTTCCCGCGCCAACAGTCATGACTGGGATCTGGCCGCCGCAGACCTGCTGGTGCAGGAAGCGCAAGGCCGGCTCACCACCTATGACGATGTACTGATCCGTTATAACCAGGCCGTGCCGCGTCACGCCTCGCTGGTCTGCGCCGGCTCGGCATTGCACGGCCCGGCCCGGAATGCGGCCTGCGCCGCCCCTTCTTCCGTTCATGCCAACCCAGCCAAGGCAGAGCCATGACCGATACGTTCACCAAACAGCTGCCCCACCTCGTTTTCGGTGGTGAACTCACCGATCTGCAGAACAATGAATTCAAGGACCTCTCCAAGGTCGATATCGTGGGCATTTTTCCCAATTATGCCAGCGCCGTCGCCGCTTGGCGGGCCAAGTCCCAGCAGACTGTGGACAATGCCATGATGCGCTATTTTGTGGTACATCTACACCGTCTACTTGACCCGGAAACCGGGGAAGTGAAGGAGAACTGAGCCTCTTCTCCGTCTCAGGGCTTGATCGGGGCGCATGAGTGGCTATTCATGTGCACTCAGCGCACCCGGAAGGGCCAGCGCCCCGATGAAGGTGAGCATTCAGACATATGTGGCGGAGATTGCGGACAAACCGCGCCTTTCAGGTGGCAGCGGGAACGACCTTTGCTTACTATTTCAAGCTGGTGGCGAAAACCTCCCGCTTTGTCGTCGAACCGACCAATATCTTTGACACCATCGACGAGCAGATGCCTGTCATCCTGACCTTCTGGCATGGGCAGCACTTTCTCACGCCCTTCGCCATGAAGCCGCATCACAAGGCCAAGGTGCTCATTTCCCGCCATGCTGATGCGCAGATCAACGCCATTGCCGCCGAAAAGCTGGGCGTGGGCACCATTCGCGGCTCCGGCTCGACCTCCCGGCACGATTTTCATCGCAAGGGCGGCGTCTCCGCGACATATGAGATGCTGGACACCTTGGCCGAGGGCGTGAATGTTGCCATGACGGCGGATGTGCCCAAAATCGCCCGTCGCGTCGGCCTCGGTGTTGTCACCGTAGCCCGCTATTCGGGGCGTCCGATCATTCCGGTGGCCATGGCAACACGCAATCGCATCACTCTGAACAGCTGGGATCGCGCCAGCCTCAACCTGCCCTTCGGGCGTGGTGCGGCCGTGGTGGGCGAACCCATTTTCGTGGCCCGCGATGTGGATGAGACCGGCCTGCAGGCCGCACGCGATCAGGTTCAGGCCAGTCTTGAAGTCGTCACAGCACGGGCAGAAGCTCTCGCCCGTGGCGCAGCCAGCCCCCATGCTTCTGCGGCTCTGCCCCCCGCATCGGGATCTGCCAAGGGATGAAAGCACGCGGCCTGCCCCTCACCCTGCGCCTCTATCGCGGCGCCAGCACCGTGGCCTCGCTTCTGGCCCCGGCCTGGCTCGGCTATCGCATCCGCAAGGGCAAGGAGAACCCCTCCCGCATCGGTGAGCGTCGGGGCCTTGCCAGTGAGAACCGGCCGGAAGGGCCGCTGGTATGGGTGCATGGGGCCAGTGTGGGCGAGGTTAACTGCGTGCTGCCTCTGGTAGGGGAATTGCGGGCGCGCGGCTATGCCGTCCTGCTGACATCCGGCACGCTCACCTCCAGCCGCGTGGCGGAACGGCACGCGCCGGAAGGGGTCATCCACCAGTTCTGCCCGCTGGATGCCACCGGCTTTGTCACCCGCTTCCTAAACCACTGGTCTCCGGATCTCGTACTGCTGGCCGAATCCGAACTCTGGCCCAATCTGCTCACCGAGCTGAACCGTCGCAAAACCCCGGTTGTGCTGGTGAACGGACGGCTTTCGCCCCGCAGCACCCGGCGCTGGCAGCGCATGCCCAAGAGCGCCCGCGCCCTGCTCTCCCGCATCGACCTGTGCCTCGCCCAGAGCGAGGATGACGGAGCCCGCTTCCGGGCTCTGGGCACCGAGCGGGTGGATGTCTCCGGCAATCTCAAATTTGATGTACCCCCGCCGGGCGCCGATCCGGAGGCTCTGGACGAACTGCGCGCTGCCATTGATGAGCGCCCCCTGTTGCTGGCGGCCTCCACCCATCCCGGTGAGGATGAAATGGTGATTGCGGCTCATGCCCGCCTGCGTGCGCAGATGCCAAAGCTGCTCACCATCATCGCGCCACGCCACCCCGAACGCGGTTCGGATATCGTCAATCTCGGGCGCACGGCAGGCCTTGCCACCCTGCGCCGGACAGAATCCGGCCTGCCGACGCAGAATACCGAGCTGTATGTGGCCGATACGATCGGCGAGCTGGGCCTGTTCTACCGTCTGGCCCCGGTGTCGTTCATTGGGGGCTCTCTGGTCACCCGGGGCGGGCAGAACCCAATAGAGCCCGTACAGCTTGGAACCGTTGTGCTGCACGGGCCGCACACCTATAATTTTCAGGATATCTACGGTCGCCTTGATGCCCATGATGGCGCAGTGAAGGTTGAGGATGCTCCGGCTCTGGCCGAGGCCGCCCGCAAGCTGCTTGAAGATTCCAGCCTACGGGGGCAAACAGGTTCTGCTGCATCGGAGATACTGGATAGCATGAGTGGCGCACTCGATCGCACCCTGCGGGCCATTGAGCCCTATCTCCTCCATATTCGCCTACAGCATCACTGATCATGCACGCACCCCGCTTCTGGTGGCGACACAGCTTCCTCTCCCGCCTGCTGGCTTTCCTCCTCTGGCCTATAGAGGCCATTGTCGGGCGTATCACACTACAGCGCATGAAGAACCCAGGGCAGAGCGTGCCTGTGCCCGTGATTTGCATCGGCAACCCCACGGTTGGCGGTGCGGGCAAAACCCCGACGGCCATTGCCTGTATCGCCCACCTGGAGCACCGAGGGGCGCACCCCTTCACCCTTTCCCGTGGGCATGGCGGATCGGCACGTGCCCCACTGCTGGTCGAACCAAGCAAGCATGGGCCGGAACTGGTGGGGGATGAGGCCCTACTGCTGGCCCGCCATGGGCCCACCATCATTTCCGGGAGCTCAAACCGCCATGCCGCAGCCCAGGTGGCTCAGGCGCAAGGCGCAACTCACATCATCATGGATGACGGCTTCCAGAATCCCAGCCTTGTGAAGGATGTCTCCATTCTGGTGGTGGATAGCGTGGTGGGCGTGGGCAACAACCATGTACTGCCCTCCGGCCCCCTGCGCGCACCACTAGTGCCCCAGCTGGAGCAGGCCGATGCGGTTCTGCTGATCGGTATCAAGGGCATGGAGATGGGCGGGCCCGGCTATCGCGTGGAGCAACTGGCCCAACAGCATGGCTGTACGGTTCTGCATGGCCATCTGGAGGCGGACCCGGCCACAGTCACCGCCCTGCAGGATATGAAGCTGCATGCCTTCGCTGGTATTGGCCGCCCGGAAAAATTCTTCAGTACGCTGCGCCGTGTAGGGCTGAATGTCGCCCTGACACGCGCCTTTCCCGATCACCATACCTTCAGCCCGGAGGAGGTAGAGGTGATGGTGCAGAATGCAGCGCGCCAGCGTGCCCTTCTGGTGACGACGGAAAAGGATATGGCGCGGCTCTCCACCCAGAAGTTCCGCCTACTGCGACAGCGCATTGCCTGCCTGCCGGTGCATCTGGTTCTGGATGATCCAGCCCAGCTCGACGCCCTGCTGGAAACGGCCACACAGCGGGCTGCAGTGCGTACGGTCGCCTCTGCAACCATACCTCCCAGCCCAACTTCGGCCTGAGTGTGCTACGCGTAAGCTGAAAGGCTCGCGCAACACGGAATGCCCCAACGGCAGCTTTCAGGCTATGGCGCGCCACGAAAGACTGGCATCTAGGGGCTGACGCAAGAACAGTTGGCGCAGCACAGGACCGTCTCAAGATCCTCTGGCCGGGAGACGGGCAACCTGCCTGAACAGGCGCGACCCCTTCCGGAATCAGCCCCCCCTGAAGAACGCGCCGCCCGGAAAAAGACGGCACAAGACCGACTCTCTTCAGTGACGATCCTCAGGCAGGGGGCGACCAGTTTCCTGCACCCGTACCATCACCGCTTCAGGGCCCGCATAGGCTTCCTGAAGATCGACGCTCCAGTAATGCAGCTCGTCCAGCGGAATCACCTGCCCTGTCACCGCACAGCGCACAAAGCGACCGGGGCGGACAATGCGAAAATCGCCATCCATATATTGAAGCTGCGCTTCGCCACTGGCATCAGAGAAGGGTTCGAGTCGGTTCATGAAAGCACGCATAATCCCAAATTGACACCAGGAAGATAGTGCCTGGCGCAAGCGAACGAAAGGGGTGGAGAAGCCTTTCATGGCTGCCCTCCAGGCTGCGCCCGCAACCTTGACGATTCATATTGGCGGGCTTCACCCCCATGGGCGATGCCGCGCCACTCGGATGCAACCCCGGCCAGATTATTCATGCCCATGAGGCATGAGAGACTGTGCTCTGTGAGACTACGGTCTGTAAGGCTGGTCTTGTACGGTGTCGTGTCCATCATCATGGCTGTCAGCAGTCGAATAGGGTCGGGCCCTCATCCTCGGGCTTGCGACGGCGCGCGGGACGACGCGCTGGGCGCTTCAACGCCCCCGATGGCGCGCCCTGCGTTGGCACATCACCGGAGGCTGAAGCCGGTCCATCTCCCACTCCGTCCAGTGCCAGCACCGGGCGACGTCCATCGGCAAACTGCAGTTCCACCCGCGCTCCGGGGACCAGAGCGGCGGCGCGGCGCACGGCAGCCCCGGTTTCATCGCGCACTAGCACGAAGCCGCGATCCAGCACACCCTGATAGGACAGCGCCTTGAGCAACTGGGAAAGGCCGGCCAGATGGCGGGTGCGATCCTCCATCTGCCGCATCAGCGTGCGCCGGGCGCGCTGCATGTCGGCCCCGATCTTCTCCCGCTGGCGACGCCAATCGCGCTGCTGTACCTGCCCGGCGGCGGAAAGGCGAGCCCCACGGGCATTGAGCCGATCCCGCGCCCGGTCCAGACGCCCCCGCAACGCCTCTGGTGAGAGGCGGGCAGAAGCCCGGGTGAGGCGCAGGCGATGCGCCCCCGCATTGGCTTTCAGCGCGCGCGGCAACCGATCCGCCACCTGATCGAAACGCTGACGCGGAATGGCCAGCAGATCCTCGGCCCGTGGCAGCAGACGCACCAATGCCCGCATATCGGCCCGTCGCCGCTCCAGCAGACGCACCGGGGCCGCCCGCAGCCGCCCTCCCAGCCCTTCCACCTCAGCGATCAGATCCGAGCGCACCGGCACCACCATTTCAGCAGCGGCCGTGGGTGTGGGCGCGCGAACATCGGCTGCAAAATCAATCAGGGTCACATCGGTTTCATGGCCCACGGCGGAAATCAGCGGAATGGCGCTTTCTGCCGCCGCGCGCACCACTTCCTCATCGGAAAAGCCCAGCAGATCTTCCAGAGAGCCGCCGCCACGGGCCACCACCAGCACATCCGGCCGGGGAATGGCCCCACCCACCGGCAGGGCATTGAAGCCACGAATGGCCTCGGCCACCTCCGCGCCACAGGTCTCCCCCTGCACGCGCACTGGCCACACCAGCACATGGCGGGGAAAGCGATCTGCCAGACGATGCAGAATATCCCGGATCACTGCGCCCGTGGGCGAGGTGACGACGCCAATCACCCGCGGCAGGAAGGGCAGCTCCACCTTGCGGGCGGGCGCAAACAGCCCCTCGGCAGCCAGCCGGCGCTTGCGCTCCTCCAGCATGGCCATGATGGCCCCGGCTCCGGCAAATTCGAGCGATTCGATTACAATCTGGTAGCTGGATTTGCCGGGGTAGGTAGTGAGCCGGCCAATCGCCACTACTTCCAGCCCCTCTTCCGGGCGCACGCGCAGGCGATTGAAAACACCTTTCCACACCACCGCATCCATGCGTGCGCCGGCATCCTTCAGCGAAAAATAGGCGTGTCCGGAGGAATGCGGACCGCGATATCCGGAGATTTCACCCCGCACCCGGACATGGCCAAATGCATCTTCCACCGTGCGTTTCAGCGCCGAAGACAGTTCCGTCACGCTCCATTCCGGAGCATTGGCCCGTCCGTCCCCTGCCTGCGTCATCGAATCAACCTGCACTGTGTGAACCCATGTGAAAGCATAGCCCCAGCCCGGCCCATGCGGCGAGCGCAGAACCAAGGGTCTTGTTTGGAAGGCTCCGAGCCGATAGCCAGAACAGCAACATCAGGGAGCAAGGCAAGGGGAAGCGCCGCATGAACATTCTGTTGCTCGGTTCGGGAGGGCGTGAACACGCCCTCGCATGGAAACTGGCCCAAAGTCCCTCCATGGGGCAGTTCTATGCCCTACCGGGCAATCCCGGCATTGCCAGACATGCCGAGTTGATCGAGGGCATCCCCCTCTCCGCCCATGATACGCTGGTGACATGGTGCAAGGATCACGGCATCGAAATGGTGGTGGTGGGCCCGGAGGCCCCGCTGGTTGCCGGTCTGGTTGACCGGCTGGAGGCTGAAGGCATCGCCGCTTTCGGCCCCCGCGCGGCGGCCGCCCGGCTGGAAGGCTCCAAACTGTTCACCAAGGAGCTGTGCAAGGCCAACAACATTCCCACCGCCGGCTTTGCCCGCTGCACCAGCCTTGAGGAAGCCGAGGCCTATATCCGCAAGGAAGGCGCCCCCATCGTGGTGAAGGCCGACGGGCTGATGGCCGGCAAGGGCGTGGTGGTGGCCATGACCCCCGAGGAGGCCATCACCGCCGTGGAGCAGGTCTTCGCCGGTGGCGGCACGGAAGTGCTGATTGAGGAATTCATGGAAGGCGAGGAGGCCAGCCTCTTCTGTCTGGTGGATGGCGAAACCGTTCTGTCCTTCGGCAGCGCGCAGGATCACAAGCGCGCCTTTGATGGTGATCTCGGCCCCAATACCGGCGGCATGGGGGCCTATTCCCCCGCCCCGGTGCTGACGCCGGAGCTGGAGCAACGCGCCATTGAAGAGATCATCCGCCCCACGGCCAAGGCCATGGCCGCAGCCGGCACGCCTTATCGCGGCGTGCTCTATGCCGGGCTGATGCTGACCCAGGATGGCCCCAAGCTGGTGGAATATAACTGCCGCTTCGGAGATCCGGAATGTCAGGTGCTGATGCTGCGCTTCACCGGTGATCTGGTGGATGTGCTGCATGCGACGGCCACCGGCCGCCTCGCCGAGATCACCCCTTCATGGTCTGATGAACATGCCATGACAGTGGTCTATGCCTCGCGCGGCTATCCCGGCCCGCACCAGATTGGCAGCGAGATCCGTGAACTGGAAGCGGCGGAAGCCGAGCCCGGCGTGCGGGTGTTTCAGGCTGGCACGAAAATGAAAGGTGCCGCGCTGGTTTCCAATGGCGGGCGCGTGCTGAATGTGACGGCCACCGGCGCAACCCTCGGTGAAGCGCAGAAGCGGGCTTATGAGGCCATTGCCCGTATCGACTGGCCGGATGGGTTCTACCGCACGGATATTGGCTGGCGCGCTTTGGGCCAGCCCTCCAAGGCTGCGGACTGAGGGTACAAAAGACGGCGCAAGCCGGGATGAGCATGACATATAGGCCGCGCCACGTCCCGGCGTGGCCTGTATCCGCATGGAGGAAACATCATGACTGAGGCCCCTTCCGCTGGCACCACATCCGCGCAGGACAAGCCTGATGCAGCCCCGGCCCGCCGTTCACGCGCGCCCCAGCCCCGCCTTGCGGACTTTCCGGGGCAAGCATTCGATACCATCCGCTTTGGCGACACCGACAAGCTCGGCCATGTGAACAATGCCGTCTTCTCCACCTTTCTGGAGACAGGGCGGGCCATGCTGCTGCTCAACAAGGAAGCTCCCATCGGCCCGGCCGGAGCTTCCTTTGTCATCGTGCGGCTGGCCATGGATTTCCGGGCCGAGATGATGTGGCCGGGTCAGGTGCAGATTGGCACGCGCGTGTGCAATATCGGGCGCACATCCTTCGGCATGGATCAGGCGATCTTTCAGGATGAGCGGTGCGTGGCCACGGCAGAAACCGTAATGGTGATGTTCGATACCACCCAGCGCAGGCCCATGCCGCTGGATGAGAACACCATCGCTGCCCTCAAGCGTTTCACCTGAAACCGCGTTATTGCAGGGGCGGATAGCCCGGCAGGGTCCAACTTCCCAGTTGCGGCGCGGGACCTTCCGCCCCTGGCCGGATCTGCCCCGGCACTCCATAGCGGCGGTAGAGCGCCTGCGCCCGCCTGTGATTGCTGGCAATGAGGCAAAGTGCGCGTTGCTCAAAATTGCCAATGCCCCGCACTCCCTCGAAGGGGGCCACGCTCTGGCAATCATAATTGCGAAACATCACAAAACGATGCTGCGCCTCTTCCAGAAGATTGCGCCAGGTATTGCGCTGGACAGCAGCCAGATCATCCCGTCGGGAGATGACCGTGAGCGCATTGGTGAGCGCAACCTCCAACTCCTGATCGCTGGTCCGGGTGGCATCGAACAGGCAGCGATGATAGGCGCGCGGGGCAATCTCATCACGCGGGCACAGGGCTTCGCCGGACCATGCCACCCCCTCTTCGTCCGCCTCTTGCGCGGAACCGGCTGCCGCATCTGAAACGGGCTTTTCCCCGGCCCGCGCAAGCGGGCGCGGTGACATGCCGGACGCGCGCAGAACATCGGCCATGCTCCGCCCCGAGCCGGCTTTCGACGCAGGCGTTTCTGACACAGGCGTTTCTGACACAGGCGCATTTTCAGCGAAGGCCGGGCTCTGGATGGGTCCGAAACCGGCAGGCAGACATATAAAACCGGCACACAACAGCAGGCACAATCCGGTGTGCCTTGCACCCGTCCCTGTCCGCTGGCGCGGCCTCACCCTGCCTCGGCAAAGGCGCGGATACGCTCCACCATGGACCGCAGGCCATTGGAACGCTGCGGGGTCAGGTGCCCCTCCAGCCCGATCTGCCGGAAGATATCCAAAATATCCATGTCCAGAATCTCTTTCGGGGTGCGCCCGGACACCAGAAACAGCAGCACCGCCACCAGACCGCGCACGATATGGGCGTCAGAATCACCCAGAAACTCCAGAAACACGCCATCCGGGGTTTCCTTGCGCGAACAGACCAGCCACACTTGGCTGGTGCAGCCCTGCACCTTATTGGCCTCGGTGCGCGCCTCCTCCGGAAAAGGCTTCAGAGACTTGCCCAGCTCGATCACATAGCGGTAGCGGTCTTCCCAATCGTCGAGAAATTCGAAATCCGCGACGAGATCGTCAATATTCATCACACTGGCCCTCTTGAGACTGGCCCTCTTGCGCAGCCATCCAGCCACGCATCCTTGTCGTTCCTGCATGGATATAGAGCATTTTACCGCAGATGGGGCCATGTCGTTGCGGCAGGATGCAAGCCCCCGCGCCAAACAAAAAGGGCCGGCGCAGCGCCAGCCCGTTTCACACATGTGCCCGTCAGAAACGGCCCCGGCATCAGCTCGGGCTGTGACCACCCGGCGAAACCCGGGCCGCACCTTCACGCGGGGCCGGCTGATAAGGCGCAACACCCTGTGCCGCCCCTTCGGGCACGGCCTGAGGGGCCATATGCGGGGCCGGTCCAACGGGCTGCGCCTTGCCACCCCCACCCCATTCGGGGGCAAGATCACGCGGTGTCAGCCCCTCTCCCTCCTGCGCCACATTGGTGGAGGGTGCGGTCTGCTCGCTCAGGGTTTCGGCCAGCCACTGGGCCCCGGCTTGCGCCTTTTCCGTAAGATGGGACACCATCTGCCCTCCCACGGCACAGGCCTCCGGCTGGCGCTCACAGAAACCGCCGGCATCCGCCACCACGGCCTGCACGGCGCCAAAGGCATCGAACATGCTGATATCTTTGCCGGTGGTACCCTTCAGGCCCAGAGGCAGCAGCACAAGCAGCAGGCCGATCCAGAAGGTCATACGCAACAGGAAGAACATCACACACTCTCGCATGGTGCGCTGCGCATGTTCCGCAGCAGCCCCATTATATCAGCCCGCCAGCGATGCGTGGCCCGGTGGCCCCTCCTTTTGCAAGACATCGTTAATCGACACATCCCAAAACGCCCTACGCGCACTCAACATATTGATATAAAACATGAATTAGAAAACAGAACCGTACATGACTGCGGCCCTCAGGCGTCACACAATGATGCCCCTCAAGGTCACTTTGATCTGCGTTACTCATGATGCGGATCAAAGCGACCTTGAGAGGCTGTCATGTCAAACTTCCTCCAGCCGGTCGGTTGCAGGCGCAGGGGCTGGCGTCAGCTGTGACAGCGCTCTGAACATCTCCGGCGAAAGCGAATGGCGCAGCCCTTCGAGAGAGGGCTGAAGTTGTTGTGTGGACTTGCCGGAGACGATCGGCACGGGCCGGCAGGGGTGGTGGAGAACCCAGGCAACCGCCAGAGTAGCCGGGTGAACCCCCACCTTCTGCGCAATACGGCTGAGCGCGGCGGCTGCATCAAACATCCATGCGGGGGCATAGCGCGCGGAATATTTGGGATCGCGCGTCAGCCGTCCTCCCTCATGCGATACATATTTGCCGGTAAGAAGGCCGCCACCGAGAGGCGAATAGGTGCAGGCGGTCATGCCCTCGCTCCGGGCCATGGGCAGCAGTTCCACCTCGGCCTGGCGTTTCACAAGGCTGAACATGGGCTGGATGACATCCACAGTGAGGCCCAGGCGTTCCGCCACGCCGACCGCTTTCATCACCTGCCAGGCCGCGAAGTTGGAGAGCCCGAAATGGCGCACCCAGCCCTTGTGATGAAACTCCGCAAACACCTCCATGGTCTCTTCAAGAGGCGTATCCGGGTCAAAGCGATGGAGATAGAGCAGATCCACCTGATCCAGCCCGAGCCGCCGGCGTGACACATCAAACTGGGAGGTCAGGTTCTGCCGGCCCGCACCACCCTTCAGGCCAACCTTCGTGGCCACGAAAAGCTGCTCGCGGCGGGGGGCGGCAAAGGCCCCCACCAGTTGTTCGGATGCACCGCCCGTATAGGCATGGGCGGTGTCGAAATGGCGAATTCCGGCTTCGAGGCTGGCCTCGAACATAGCGTGGCTGGCGGCTTCATCCGCACCGTCACCACACTGCATGGCACCGAATACAGCAGGCCCAAGGGGCTGGCCCCCAAGGGTTGTGAGCGGTCGCGGGCCGGTCATGACGTCACCTTAGCGAAGGCGTCGGCATGGATGCGCCGCAGTTCCGTCTTAAGCACCTTGCCCATGGCGTTGCGCGGAAACTCCTCCACCACGACAATGCGTTTCGGCCGCTTGTATTTGGAAAGACCGGCGGCAATCCCCTCTTCAATTCCGGCGAGATCTAGCGTGGCACCTGGCTCGGGCTTGATGGCAGCCATGACGCCCTCGCCGAAATCGGGATGCGGCACGCCAAACACCACGGCTTCCGCAACGCCGGGCCAGGTTTCGATCTGGATCTCGACTTCCCGCGGATACACATTATAGCCGCCGGTAATGATGAGGTCCTTCTCGCGGCCCACCAGCCACACAAAGCCATCATCGTCGATCCGCCCCATATCGCCGGTCCGGAACCAGCCTTCTGCGGTCCAATCCTGGCCGCGATCCGGGCGCTGCCAGTAGTGATCAATGATGCTGCCGCCGCGCACCTGAACGCGCCCCACGCTATTGGCCGGCAGGGGTTCATCATTCTCGCCCGCAATCTGCAGCTCAACGCAGGACAAAGGCCGCCCCACGGAACCGACACGGGCGCTGCCATCAATGGGATTGCTGGTGAGAATGCAGGTTTCGGTGAGCCCGTAGCGCTCCACCACCGTCAGCCCCATACGCTGCTGCAACTCGCGGAACAGTTCCGGCGAAAGCGCTGCGGAGCCGGAGGTGGACAAGCGAAGGCTGCGGCATGTCTCGACAGTGAATTCGGGCCGATCGAGCAGGCGCGTGTAGATCGCGGGCACGGCCATGAAAACACTGGCCTGCGGCATCAGGCGGATGGTTTCCGCTGCATCGAATTTCGGCAGCAGGATCACCGACGCGCCGACCAGAACCGGCATGGTCACGCCCAGAAACAGGCCATGCCCGTGGAAGACAGGCAGCACATGCAGCAGCCTGTCATCCTGCGTGAAGCCCCATGCACTGGCGAGCGAGGCCACATTTGTCAGCAGATTGGCGTGGGTGAGCGGTGCGCCCTTCGGCCGTCCCGTCGTGCCCGAGGTGAAGAGCATGACCGCGTGATCATTCGCGTCAATCTGCGGAAGAGCGGCATCCGCCTCAATGGCGGCGAGATCATCCGCCGTGCCGGTGCCAAATGCCATGGCGCGGATCTTCTGCTGCGCCAGAGCAGAGCGGGTCGCCTCATCATTGTCGATGACCAGAACCGGCTGTGAATCCTCGATCAGCACCTGTGCCTCGCGGGCGGTGAAATCGGGATTGATGGGCACATAGGTCGCCCCGACCCGGGTGATGGCCAGAAACAGGAGAATCGCATCCGGCGACTTTGTCAGGCGCACAGCCACCCGGTCACCACGGGAGACGCCGAGGGAAACGAGCGCATGCGCATAACGCGTCATCTGCCGCGCACATGCGCTGAAGGAGAGGATGCGTTCGGCTTCCCCATGGCTGGCAGGCGAAATCAGGAAAGCATCATCCGGCCGCCGGGCGGCGTGAAACCCGAGGGCGGCGGGCAGGGTCGCGGGGGTGGTTTCAGGGGCAAAGTCTGTCATCTCACTCTCCCACGAATTGCGGTGTCTGCTTGTTGGCGAAGGCGGCGAGAGCATTCTGGTAATCGCGGCTCAAGGCGCAGGCTTCCGCCGCATGGTGGGCTGCAGGCCAGTTGCGCGCGCTGTCGAAAGCGGCGATCTCCCGCAGGCAGACCTTGGCTGCGGCAAGGCTCAGCGGGGCGTTGCGCGCCAGAATGGAGAGCTGTTCCTCCACGAAAGCGGCCAGTTCATCTGCCGGCGTGATCTCGTTGACGAAGCCGCAACGCTCGGCCTTGCGAGCATCAAAGAGTTTCGCGGACATGAGAATCTCTGCAGCCGTGGCCTCGCCCACAATGGCGGCGAGCCTGCGGATCCATTCGGGGCTGTAGCCAATGCCAAGCTTGGCGGCCGGAATGCCAAAGCGCATCGCATCGTCGCCATAACGCAGGTCACAGGCCAGTGCGATGGCTGTTCCCGCACCGACGCAATAGCCATGAATCTGCGCCACCACCGGAAAGGAAATACCGGCAATGGCGTCCAGCGCATCCTGAATCGCCCGGTGATAGGCATCGGCCTGATCGGCGCTGCGCCGGCTTTCTCCAAATTCGCTGATATCGGCCCCGGAAGCGAAGGCCACCTTGCCCTCACCGCAGATCACCGCCACGCGCAGATCGCGGTTCGCGGCAACAGCATGGGCAATCTCCGTAAGCTGCTGCCACATGCCCCCGGTGATGGCGTTGCGCCGCACCGGGTTTGAGAGCGTGATCCGTGCGATCGGTCCATCAATGACGAGACCGACGTGAGGGTCTTCTGTGTTCATCTGCCTTTTCCTCCCCTGTTTTGTTTTTCAGTCACCAAGTTCGGCGACATGCACCATTCCCGATGCATCGGTGTGTCGCAGCATGCGTCTCAGGCTTTCACCCTGAACAATGAGATGGTCGCGCATGGCCATGGAGGCACCCAATTCATCACGGGCGCTGATGGCGGCGATCACCCGATCATGCTCATCGGCGGAATCGAGCAGGCGCCCCGGCAACCGGCCCTGGCTGATCCGCAAAAAGCGCAGGCGGTCTCGCAGTCTCAGCGTTTCTGACCGCAGATAGGGGTTTCCAGCCGCCGCATAGATGGCTTCGTGCAGGTCCACATTGATGCGGTAGTAAGGTTCGGGATCAGACAGGATCGCGAGCCGGCGGCATTCTTCCTGAGCCTGCTTCATCTGGGCGAGATGTTCTGTCGTATGCCGTCGGGCCGCCAGCCGGGCGCAGGCTGCTTCCAGTTCCGCCATCACCTCGAACTGATCCAGAATTTCCCCTGCCGTCAGGCCGCGCACCAGTGCGCGCTGGCGAGGACGCAACGTGACAAGACCGTCACCCGCCAGAATCCGGATCGCCTCGCGCACCGGCGTGCGGGACACATTGAAACGGTCAGCAATCTTGAGCTCGGAGAGAAACTCCCCCGGCTTGAGCCGTCCCATCATGATGTCCTCGCCGAGAACGCGGCGGATCTGTTCGGCCTGCGCGTCCTCCCGCTCAGGGCATTCCGTCTTCTCGCTCGTGCTCATCGTTGCCTCACTTGCTCCACTCCCACTCACGCTGGTTGTACTCGATTGCGAAACACCCTGCGTATTGTCATATGCGAAACTGCATCCAATAGAAATAAAAACTGTATACATATTTTTTGGTGACGTGTAACGTTTCCCCTAAATGCGACGCTCGCGGGCGCAGATCCGCACAAACGATCGCAACATAAAGGGGAGGACCATGGCACTCTTACGCAGCCTTGTGGATGCGCTCAGTCGCACGCTTTTCTGGCTGACAGCAATCATCATTGTCTTGATGGCGGTGGCCGTTACCTATGAAGTCGTCTGCCGCTATGTCTTTGGCCAGCCCACTATCTGGGTCAGCGAGAGCTCAAGCTATATGTTGGTAGCCGTCGCCTTTCTGGGCGCGGCCTGGACCCTGCGGGTGGATGGCCATATCCGCATGGAACTGTTGGCTGAAATCGGCGGGCATCGCGGACGGGTGATCTCCGATCTCGCCATGTTCCTGGTGGGTATCGCGATCTCGTCTGCGCTGATCTGGACCGGCTGGAACATGACGCTTGCCAATTACAATTTCGGCTGGCGCTCTTCCACCCTGATGGCAACCCCCCTCTGGATACCACAAATGCTCATCCCCATCGGGGCGGCGGCATTGCTGCTGCAATGCCTTGTCGGGCTGTGTGATGTCATCAGTGGCCGCCGCTATCAGGAGAGGGTGGGTTCATGATACTTGGCTTCACCTTCCTTCTTCTGCTGCTCATCCTCATCCTGGTTGGGGTGCCCGTCGGCTTCGCGCTGGCGGGGACGACGCTGATCGGCCTGATCATGACCGGGGGATGGGCCGCCCTGCCCGCAATGTCGAACACGGCCTGGGCCGCCTCGTCAGAATTTGTGCTCACTGCGATCCCACTCTTTGTCCTCATGAGTGAGGTGATCGGCGTGACGGGGATTGGGCGGGATCTCTTCATTTCGGTGGAGCGGTTGCTGGGTCGCATCAGTGGCGGGCAAGCGGTCGCGTCTATCATTGCATGTGCAATCTTTGGTGCCGTGAGTGGCACGGCGGTAGGCGTTGCGGCTGTGATCGGGGCCGTTGCCATTCCGGAGATGCTCAAGCGAGGGTACCCGACCTCCATTTCAACAGGTGCTGTTGCGGGCGCAAGCCCCCTCGGCATGATCATTCCGCCCAGCTTGCCCCTCATTCTGTATGGCGTTGTCACGGAAACCTCCATCGCCAAGCTGTTTCTGGCGGGTGTGGTGCCGGGCATTCTCATCACCCTGCTGTGCTGTATTGCGGCGAGCATTCTGGTGCGCCGGTCGCATGTTCATGCCAAACCCGTCGAGACCGGCTCCCTGCTTGAATCCTTCAGCCTCTCCCTGCCGGTCATTATCCTGATCGTGCTGGTCATCGGCTCGATCTATGCCGGTATCGCCACCCCGACAGAGGCGGCAGGCGTGGGTGCCGTTGGTGCTTTTGTCATCGCTGGGGTGCAGGGACGGCTGACGCTTGCACGGGTGCGGGACGCGCTTTACGCCTCCGCCCGCACCAGCGCGATGCTGATGCTGGTGCTGATCGGAGCCATGCTGTTCGGCTACTTGCTGGGCATAACACGCATGCCGCAGGAACTGACATCTGCTGTCATGGGCATGGATGTTTCGCGCTGGGTCATCTTTATCCTCATCATGCTCGCCTACTTCCTGCTGGGCATGTTCCTGGAAGTGACCTCAATCATTCTGATTACGGTGCCGGTCATCTTCCCGACAGTCGTGGCGCTGGGCTTCGACCCGATCTGGTTCGGCATTGTCCTGATGGTGAATATGAGCCTCGCCGTGGTGACGCCGCCTGTCGGGCTGTGCCTCTACGTCGTGAAGTCCTGCGCCCCGGGCACGTCACTGGCGCAGGTCATCAAGGGCACCACTCCCTTCATGTTCATGTATGTGCTGGTGCTCATCATTCTGTGTTTCGTGCCACAGCTTGCCATTTACTAAAAACAAAACGGGAGGAATATATATGATCAAGACAACTCTTCTTGCCGCAGCACTGGCCCTGTGCGGAGTCGCATCTGTTGCTGTCCCTGCCAAGGCCCAGCAGACCCTTCGTCTCGGCCACTATTTCGCAACGGAGGATTTCCGCGGCCGCACGGCGCAACATCTGGCGGACAAGGTGAACGAAATGAATGTGGGCCTGAATGTCCATGTTTATCCCAATGAATCCCTCGTGAAGGGACGAGAGGCCCTTCAGGCGACATCACAGGGCGTGGTGGATCTGTATTCGGTCTATGCGGGCTATCTGTCCGGTCAGGTGCCGCTCATCAATATCTTCTCATTGCCCTTCCCGCCCGACAGCTATGATGACGCCGCCATGTACAAGCTGGCGCAGGATCCCAAAACTGTCGCATTGCTGGACAAGACATTCGAGCGCTTTGGAGTGAAATATCTTGGCGCCATCAATTCGTCCGGTCCGGCGCAGCTCTTTCTCAACCGGGAGGTCAAGAACGTCTTCGGCATCAAGGGCATGAAGCTGCGTGGTGCAGGCGGCCTGTCTGATGAAGGCCTGAGCCAGCTGGGTGCATCGGTCGTCATGCTCAGTGCAGCTGAACAGTTCCTTGCCCTGCAGACCGGCACCGTGGATGGTATCGAGACCACATGGTCTTCCTACATCAATTATGGTCTCGCCAAGGTAGCCCCTGTCTATGTGGCCTCCACTGTCGTGCGTTCGCCCTATCTGCTGCTGATGAACAAGGCGAAATACGATTCCCTGTCTGACGCACAGAAGACGGCCCTGCAGGAGGCCGTGACCGATACGATCTCCTGGTCCAAGACCCATTTCGACGAGGAGCAGAACAAGCTGCTCGCGAAGGTGGAGCAGGAAGCCAAGACCATTGTGCGCGTTTCCCCGGAAGAGAATGCCGAACTGCGCAAGCAGATGCAGCCGATCTATGAAGGCTTCGTCACCCGCAATGGCGAAATCGGGCAGGCCCTGATGCAGCGCTGGAAGGATGTCAGCGGTCTGGATTGAGCCGCGCAACATCCGGCACGCGCCCTTTTGCCCGGCCTGCAGAAGATGGCCGGGCAAAAGGTGCCGCCTGAAACGACCCGGCCCCTGCTGTGCGCATGGTTGCGACGGCAAGGGCCGGGCTTTTCCATACCCCCAGGCCCCACTTTCTTACGCGATACAGATGATGTTGCCAGAAAAAGCGCATGAAAAAGGCCGGCACTGGGCCGGCCTTTCCAGACTGTTTTGAAGGTAAGGTGCAGGTCTTGTACGCCCCACGCGTCAATGCTGAAGGATCTTCTCCAGAAAGTCCTTCGTGCGGGGCTGGCGGGCTTCCGGATTGCCGAAGAACTCCTCGCTGGCGCAATCCTCCAGAATCTTTCCACCCACATCCATGAAGATGACGCGGTTGCTGACCTTGCGGGCAAAGCCCATTTCGTGGGTCACGACCATCATGGTCATGCCCTCCTTCGCCAGCCCCATCATCACATCCAGCACCTCCCCGACCATTTCCGGATCAAGCGCGGAGGTTGGCTCATCGAATAGCATCACGATGGGGTCCATCGACAGGGCGCGGGCAATCGCCACACGCTGCTGCTGACCACCGGAAAGCTGCCCGGGGAACTTGTCCTTGTGAGCGGAAAGGCCGACACGATCCAGCATGGCCAGACCACGCTTTTTCGCCTCTTCCTTGCTGCGCTTGAGAACCTTCACCTGCGCAATCGTCAGATTGTCGGTGACGGACAGATGCGGAAACAGCTCGAAGTGCTGGAACACCATGCCCACCCGGCTGCGCAGCTTGGGCAGATTGGTGGCCTTGTCATGCACGGCCGTGCCGTCCACATAGATTTCGCCCTTCTGGACAGGCTCAAGGGCATTGATGGTCTTGATCAGGGTGGATTTGCCCGAGCCGGACGGCCCGCACACCACCACCACCTCACCTTTCTCGATCTGGGTCGAGCAATCGGTCAGGACCTGATAGTCCCCGTACCATTTGGAGACATTCTTCATTTCGATCATGGCGCTCTTCCCATCAACGGACAATGGCTGTCCTCCTTTGCAGGTGCTTGACCAGATAGGACAGGACAAAGCAGATGAAGAAATAGACGACGGCCGCCATCAGATAGGCCTCAACCGGCCGGCCATAAATCTTGCCGGCGATATCCAGACCCTTGAACAGGTCATAGGCACCGATGGCATAGACCAGTGACGTATCCTGAAAGAGCACGATCGTCTGTGTGAGAAGCACGGGCAGCATGTTGCGCAGCGCCTGTGGCAACACCACGATGCGCATATTCTGCGCATAGGTCATGCCCAGCGCCTGCCCGGCAAAGACCTGCCCGCGCGGGATGGCCTGAATGCCCGCCCGCATGATCTCCGAGAAGAAGGCCCCCTCGAAGGCAATGAAGGTGATATAGGCTGACAATTCCGCACCAATCGACTGGCCGATGATCATGGGGATCAGCAGGAAGAACCACAGGATCACCATCACCAGCGGGATGGAGCGCATCATATTGACATAGAAGGTGGCTGGCAGGGCCAGCCAGCGCCGGCCGGAAAGCCGCATGAGCGCCAGCGTGGTGCCGAGGACAACGCCCCCCAGTGTCGCGACCACTGTCAGCTGAAGGCTGAAGAAGAAGCCGCGCACCACATAGGTGGAGAACATGTCCCAGTTATAGAAGCTCAGATCGAGATTCATGTTCAGTGCCCTCCCCCGCCGGTGCTGACGATGAAGCCCGGCACCTGGCTGCGCGCCTCGATGAAGGCCAGCACGCGGTTGATGGCGAAGGCCGTCACCGCATAGAGGATTGTCACAAGCAGATAGAGCTCGATGCCGCGGGAGGTTTCCTCCTGGGCCTGCATCGCGAACATCGTCAGATCCCCGATGGACACGGCAAAGGCCACCGCCGAATTCTTGACGAGGTTCATGGATTCCGATGTCAGCGGCGGCAGCACCACGCGCAAAGCCATCGGCAGAATGACATAGCGATAGCTCTGAGCAGTGGTGAAGCCCATGGCCTTGGCAGCATAGGTCTGCCCCCGTGGCAGCGACTGAATGCCCGCGCGCACCTGCTCGGCGATACGCGAGGAGGTGAACAGGCTAAGGGCCGCAACCATGAGATAAAAGGCAGGAGTCGTCTTCAATGCCGGAATGAATTCCGGGATCACCATATACCAGAGAAAGACCTGCACAAGCAGGGGGATATTCCGGAACACCTCGATCCAGACCGTGGCCAGCGGCGCCCAGAACCGACTGTTTGGCAGGGTGCGCAGGGTGCCAACGACAATGCCGAGGCTGATGGAAACGAACAGGGAGCAGAGCGCGATGGAAACGGTCCATCCCCAGGACCTAATCATCCAGTCGAAATAGGTTTCGCCCGCTCCGGTGTCCTGAAACAGGAATTGCCAGTCCAGTGCCATAGAGGACCCTCACATATATTGAAACAACCCGCCGCCACGCAACAAAATCCCGGAGGGGGGTCCTGGCGGCGGGTCATGTCGAGGGATCAGTTCTTATAGTCTTCGGCAGGCTTGTCGTTGGGGTTGGCCCAGGCATCCTTGGTGGACTGAGACAGGTCAAGGCCAATCGTCACGCCTGTGGGCGGAATCGGCTGCTTGAACCACTTGTCGTAGATCTTTTCCATCTGGCCAGATTCGAACATGGCCTTCAGGCTGTTGTCGACCATTGTCTTGAAGGCCGGATCCTGCGGCATCATGATGGCGATAGGCTCCACGCTGAGCACTTCACCCACAATGACGTAATCCTGCGGATTGCGGGATTTGGCGATATTGGCGGCGAGGATGGAGCCATCCATGATGAAAGCATCCGCGCGGCCGCTCTCCAGTAGCAGAAAGCTGTCGGCATGGTCCTTGCCGTAGACTTCGCGGAAATTCACGCCTTCAGCATGGCGATGCTTGCGCAGCGTCTGCACGGATGTGGTGCCGGTGGTGGTGGCGACCGTCTTGCCCTTCAGGTCGGCGATCGAATTGATGCCGGAGTCCTTCTTCACGGCAATGCGCACCTCCTCAACGAAGGTCGTATCCGCAAAGGAGACATCGCGCGCGCGGGCCTTGTTGTTGGTGGTAGAGCCGCATTCCAGATCAACGGTCCCATTGGTGACAAGCGCCACGCGATTCTGGGAAGTCACAGGCTGATACTTGACCTTCAGATCCGGCAGGTTCAGCTCCTTCTTGATGTCATCGATCACATGCGCGCAAACATCATAATGGAAGCCGGCATATTTGCCGTTGCCCAGCGTATAGGACAGCCCGGATGATTCACGCACCCCTTCCACGATAGTGCCGCTGGATTTGATTTTACCAATCACATCAACGTCTTGCGCAAAGGCGCTGCTGGTCATCATCAAAGCGCCAACCGCGATAAGCAGATGCTTTTTCATGGGTTCTCCTCGGGATCCGTGTCGACCACACATCTCAGGATGACACTATCGAGCAGGATCAGACAAGCCTTGCTATGAAATATACCGGCTCTGCTTTTGATTTTTCTGCCCAAAAATAATGCGGCGCAGCACAAGGGATGGTTCATTCAGGAAACCATAAGGAAGCAATGCAAAATAATTCTGCTTTTGCCCCGTGTTAGCGCATGTCACTTCAACGCAACAATTTCCGATCGAAGTCACTGATATTCAATTACTTCAAGAAAGAGAAAATGATGAGAGGGCGCGCAACTTTCAGGATATGAAATGTCGCATTGCACACATCTCGATCAAGACATGCTGCATAGATACGGCTCAGTGCTCTCGGAAAACTGGCGCACGAACAGGCATACGGTCCAACCGAACTGAATGCCCCTGAAGTATGAGTATGGCGACTCTCGCGAGATGTATCATGGTACGGACCAACTCACTCACAGCCAGTCCGCGCCACAAGCCCGGATCGCGCATTGCGACGCCTGTCTGCAATCATCCTGCCGCTAGGGTACAAGCCCGTAGCCCACACTCTATAGTTTAGATTTGCGCATGTGCTTTTCTACAATCACACGCGCCGTGCGCTCATCCCGTGTCAGGAACCACAGCCAGCTCATGGCCACATTGAGCCGGTTGCGGAAATTGACCAGAAAATAGATATGCGCCAGGCCCCAGACCCACCAAGCCAGGGCGCCACGCAATTTGACCTTACCGAAATCAATCACGGCTCGCCGCCCGCCAATCGTGGCGATGTCACCGAAATGCTTGTATTTGAAAGGTCTTGAAGAGGCATCTCCAGACAAACGCCGCCGGATGACACTGGCGACATGCTGGCCCTGCTGCTTGGCGGCCGGTGCCACACCCGGCACCGGGTGGCCATCTGGCGTGCTCACGCTGGCCGTGTCCCCAATCACGAAAATATCAGGAGAGCCGGCAATGGTGAGATCCGACTCTACAATGGCACGCCCGGCCCGATCCGCCTTTGCGCCCACCCACTGGGCCGCATCAGAAGCCTTTACACCCGCAGCCCAGATAATCAGGCCGGCTTTCAGCTCTGTCTGGCCATAGGTCACGCTCTGGGCGGAGCAATCCGACACCGCCTGCCCCAACTCGATAATAACGCCCAGCCTTTCAAGTGAAGCCTTCGCATAGTCTGAAAGTTTTTCATCAAATGTCGGCAGCACACGCTTGCCAGCATCGATCAGCACAATGCGGATTTTGTGCGTATCTACATTGCGATATTCGCCATGAATCTTGCTTTGCGCGAATTCCGCCAAAGCACCTGCAAGCTCGACACCGGTCGGACCACCACCAATCACCACAAAGGTCAGCAGAAATGCGCGCCGGCCCGGGTCCGGCTCCTGTTCCGCAGCTTCCAGCGCCATCAGGAAGCGGTCCCGCAGGGCGACGGCATCTTCAACAGATTTCAAGCCGGGAGCATAAGCCTCCCAGTCCTCATGCCCAAAATAAGCGTGCCGGGCTCCCGTGGCCAGAACCAGCGTGTCATAGGCTAGCCGGCTACCATCCTCGAGAACAAGCTGTCGCTGGTCCCTCTCCACCCCCTGCACGGTTGCCAGAAGGGTGGTGACATTCATCCGGTTCCGGAACATCCGCCGGATGGGCCATGCGATTTCATAAGGCGCAAGAGATGCGGTCGCCGCCTGATAAAGCAGGGGCTGAAACAGATGATGGTTGTTCCTGTCAATAATCGTGATCCGCACATTGGCGCGCAGCAGATTCTGGACAACGGACAAGCCGCCGAACCCGCCGCCAACGACAACAACATGATGCCTCCCGGACAGATCCTGTTGCATGGGCTTTATGTCTCTCCGTGAGATCAGAACAGAAGCCAGAATTGCTGGCTCGCCACAGGCACAAGGCCATCGTCATTCGGGGCAAACCTTCCCCACAACAGATGCGGGGAAGGTTGATCTGGAACCGGAAGGTCCCGATTACTGCATGAACCAGCCGTGAGACACCACGAGAGACTGGCCCGTCAGCACATTTGTGGGAGATGAGGCAAAGAACAGGACAGCCTCTGCCACGTCTGCAGTGGTTGTGAACTCACCATCGACCGTCTCCTTCAGCATAACGGTCTTGATGACATCCTCCTCGGAGATGCCCAGCTCTTTCGCCTGCTCGGGAATCTGCTTATCCACCAGCGGAGTGCGCACAAAACCCGGACACACGACATTGGCCGTCACATTATGCTCGGCCCCTTCCTTCGCCAGCACCTTGGCAAGGCCGATCAGCCCATGCTTGGCGGTGACATAAGGCGCCTTGAGCTTGGAGGCTTCCTTGGAATGCACCGAACCCATATAGACCACACGCCCATAATTGGCGGCATACATATGCTTCAAGCAGGCCCGGGTGGTGAGGAAGGCGCCGTCCAGATGAATGGAGGTCAGCTTCTTCCAGTCACTGAAGGGAAAATCCACCAGAGGCTTGACGATCTGGATCCCGGCATTCGACACCAGAATGTCAATCTTGCCATATTTCTCCGCAGCCTTGGAAATACCATCCTCGACCTGCGCCTCATCTGTCACATTCATCGCGACAGCAAAGGCATCCTCATACTTGGACCTGATTTCACTTGCCGTGGCCTCAGCAGCATCGAGATTCAGATCCGCAATCACCGGGATACCGCCATCTGCCGCCAGACGCAGGGCGATTTCTTTCCCGATACCACTGGCAGCACCAGTGATGACTGCGACTCGACCGTTGAAACGGGACATTCGCATTCCTTTCAGCCCGAAGGCAGAATGACTTGAGTTTGACATCATGTGGAAACAGTGCGGCGTCTCAGTCCGCCAGATAATCGTAGGCGACTTCACCCAAGCCGAGCGTCAGATCGGCGATATAATGTGTCGCGCTAACCACCTCGCGCACCGGCAGACGCGCCACATCGCACGCCACATGCTTGAACAACTCGATATTAGCCGGGCCGGTCCAGGCGCCTTTCAGCTGAACATCTTCCATGTAGTAACGCACCAACTCGCAAATGCGCGGCGTACAATCCACATGCGGGATGATCTTGATCATGAAGGCAGGCTTCGCCATGGCGGCGCGCACCGGCTCCAGCGGCAGCTCACGATGCTTGTAGCCCATAGTGGCGTTCACCGTGAGAACGGAACCATAATGCAGCGTGCCCACCAGGGTTTCCTGCTCGTGCACAATCTTCGGGCTGGCCAGCTTTTTCGGAAAGCCCCAGATCTCGCGACCACCGGCGATCGGCGAATTGTCGTCGAGATACATGGCATGCACATAGCTGCCCTCCTGAACCTCTCCGGAGGGCGTCGTGAAACGCACGGGAATGACCTGTCCGGTTTCAGTATAATCACCGAAACCGGTAGAATCCGGCATGCGGATGAATTCATACGAGACTGTATCGCCGACCACCTCCAGCGGCTCCGGCACCAGCTCACGCAGAATATCCGGGTCGGTGCGATAGGTCACGACAAAGAATTCACGATTGTAAAACCGATAAGGCGGCTTGGGATAAGACGGATCATTCAGCGGCATTGCAAATGCACGTGCACGAACATCGGAAATTTTCATGTACACACCATTCCTTTCGAGAAGCCCAGCTCGCGTAGCCTCAGCTTTTATGGCCAAGATCAAAAATGGAGACGCCATCTGTGGCAGTCGGGCGCTGAAGGATTTCTGGATGCTTCAGCGTGGCGAGCGCATCGCGATAACCACTGGCCCAATGCTCTTCCATCGACTCACGGGAAAACTCATAGTCTTTTGAGGACCCCTCATAAGTCTTGGCCCGATAGATCAGATGGGCGATATTGTAGACCTTCTCATCGGCAACCGAGGCCAGAAGCCTGCGCTCCTCTTCCGGCAAGACGCTGATATCCGGCACCTGCGCCAGAAGCCGGTGCACGGCCCGCCGGGCGCGCTGCATCTCCCGGAACTGATCCGTATTGGCGCGCGTGCGGCTGGAATAGCGAATATCCTTCTGGCGCAGGTCGATATCGACCATGGTGCGCGGCAGTTCACCGCCGGCTTTCCAGAGATCGACCTGGAAGGCCAGAGTATCTTTGCGTGAGTGCGACTGCAAAACCCAACTCAGGGGCGTATTGGAAACCACACCTCCATCCCAGTAATATTCGCCCTCGATCTCGACAGCTGGAAAACTGGGGGGCAAGGCGCCACTCGCCATGATGTGTTCAGGCTCGATGCGGCATTCTGTGGAATCGAAATACTTGAAGTTACCGGAGCGGACATTCACCGCGCCCACGCTGAACCAGGTTTCCCCGCTGTTCAGGCGATCGAAATCTATCAAGCCCTCAAGGGTCTCCCGCAGCGGGCTGGTATCGTAAAGACTGTCAGAAGATGCGGCCAGCAAAGGCGGCAAGTAACGTGGCTTGAAGAAACCACCCACACCATTTGCAGCCGTGACCAGCGCATGCATCTGGCTGACATAGCCATGCAGCTGGTCATTCCCTTTCTGGAAGGCACCGAACAGCGCGCTGATATAGGGAAAACCCAATGGAGGTTCAGTAATTTTTTCCCAGAAGGCCCGTAAAGCAACAACACGCTCGGATGGCGCATTCCCGGCAATCAGCGCGGCATTGATTGCACCAATAGAGATGCCCGACACACAATTGGGATGAAGAGCAGCCTCCGCCAGAGCCTGATAAACGCCGCCCTGATAGGCTCCCAAGGCGCCTCCACCCTGCAGGAGGAGAGCGACCCGCTCAAAAACCTGATTCCGTAGCTGCATAGTACCACCCAAGATGATGTTTTGTCGCCACATGGGCAGCCCTGCACATGGTTGGTACACCGACAGAAAGCCCAATGCCTGTATATGAATATTCAATACTTATTAAATTTATACTGATCAAAAGCAATAATTATAATCAAATCAAAATACATATATTCATAAATCTTATTGATAAAAACATTAAATCTAAAATATCAAATCGAAAACCTCAAAAACAATAAATGCGTTTCTTTTTGGAAAATGCACACCCTGAACCGCGCGGACAATCTCCCATATGGGATTAAAATGCAGAATTTATTTTTGCACGAGCAATAAAACTCGAAATAGCACCTTTTAGCCGAGGACCTTTTGCCGAGAACGGCGCACATCTCAAATGTTAGCGCCCACATCTTTCTTGAGAACAACACCGGAATATCTCAAAAACAGCGGAATCTGACGAAAAAAGCGTTATTTTTCAAGGCATACCCCATATGGGAGTATTGACTCATCAGGATGCCATAACCACTGTGCGTAATCTCTATATCTGCGAGCAACAAAGCATACGAGCGCAGAAAGATACGTTATTATATCTTGGATTGGGGCTATTAAACATGGTCAATGACCTGGTCGTGGACCTGTCGCGACTGCAATTTGCAGCCACGGTACTCTACCACTTCCTCTTCGTGCCGCTGACACTGGGCCTCACCGTTCTACTGGCGGTGATGGAGACCATCTTTGTCATCACCAAGCATGAGATCTACAAGCAGATGGCCCAGTTCTGGGGCAAACTTCTGCTCATCAACTTCGCTTTGGGCGTGGCGACCGGACTGACCATGGAGTTCCAGTTCGGCACCAACTGGTCCTTCTATTCCAGCTTTGTGGGCGATACATTCGGCGCACCTCTGGCGATTGAAGGGCTCATGGCCTTCTTCATGGAAGCCACCATGATCGGCCTGATGGTGTTTGGCTGGGACCGGCTGACCAAGGCGCAACATCTCACCATCACCTATCTCGTGGCCCTCGGCTCCAACTTCTCAGCACTCTGGATTCTGGTCGCCAACAGCTTCATGCAGCATCCTGTCGGCGCAGAATTCAACCCGATCACCATGCGCATGGAGCTGAACAGCTTTGGCGCACTCTTCTTCAACCCGGATGCGCAAGCCAAATTCGTGCACACCGTGCTGGCCGGCTATGTGACAGGCGCTATTTTCGTGTGTGGCGTCAGCTCCTTCTACATGCTGCGCGGGCGGCATCTCGAATTTGCTAAGCGTTCCTTCCGCGTCGCCTCCGTGTTCGGCGTGCTGGGCACGGGCGGTGTGCTCACGTTGGGCGACGCGCTGGGTTATCTGGATGGGCATGTTCAGCCCTCCAAGCTGGTGGCGATGGAAGCCCTGTGGTCCACCCCGCCCGCACCCATGCCGATCAGCCTGATCGCCTTCCCCAATCAGGAAGAACAGCGCAACGATTTCGAGATCCAGATTCCTGCCTTGCTCTCCATTCTTCTCACCCACTCCTTCGACGGCACGGTGCCGGGCGTCGATCAGGTCGAGGCGCAGGCGCGCGAACGCATTCGCAATGGCATTCCCGCCGTGCTGGCGATGAAGACCCTCAGCTCCGACCCCACAAATGCAGAGGCTCTTGCGCAGTTCGAGGCCCACAAGGCGGATGTCGGCTATGGCCTTCTCGTCAAGCGCTATGCGCCGGATCTGACCCAGGTGACCGAAGAGCAGATCGTCAAGGCTGCACGCGATTCCATTCCCGAAGTGTGGATCGTGTTCTGGGCCTTCCGCATCATGGTGGGGCTGGGCGTGCTGATGCTGGTTTACATGGTGTTCGGCATGCTGGCCTCGCTCACCAACCAGATCGAGAAACGCCGCTGGTTTCTCTGGGTCGGCGTGCTGATCCTGCCCGCCCCCTTCCTCGCCTGTGAAATGGGATGGGTCACCGCAGAAGTCGGTCGTCAGCCTTGGACAGTCTATGAAATGCTGCCCACCTGGCTTTCGGTCTCCACTCACAGTGCGACCTACATGATCTTCTCGATCATCGGCTTCGTCCTGCTCTACACCATCTTCGCCATCATCGAGATGTTCCTCATGGTGCATTTCATCCGCAAGGGGCCGGATGAAATGCAGACCCAGGGCACGGTCCGGCTGGCGGGAGGCTACTGACATGGAAGTCTTTGCTTTCGAAGCCTTCGCCTTATTCAAGGTGTTGTGGTGGGTTCTGCTCGGTGTCCTGCTGATCGGCGTCGGCGTCATGATCGGCATGGATATGGGCGTCGGTACCATCCTGCGCTATGTGGGCCGTACGGATGATGAGCGGCGCGTGGCGTTGAACGTCATCGGCCCGCATTGGGACGGCAACCAGGTGTGGTTCGTGCTGGGCGGGGGGGCTATTTTCGCGGCTTGGCCACTGGTCTACGCCACCGCCTTTTCCGGCTTTTATATCGTCATGCTGGTTCTGCTGTGGAGCATGATCGTGCGTCCGCTCGGTTTCGAGTATCGCTCGAAAATGCCAACGGAACGCTGGCGCAACGGATGGGACATCATCCTCTTCATTTCCGGCTTCGTGCCCATGCTGATGTTTGGCGCGGCAATTGGAAATGCCCTGCTCGGCGTGCCCTTCCATTTCGACTGGCAGGTGCGCTCCTTCTACACCGGCAGCTTCATTGAGCTGTTCAACCCCTTCGCAATTCTGTGCGGCCTCATGTCCGTCGCGCTGGCCATCTATATGGGCAGCAGTATTCTGGCGCGCGCGGCGGGAGATCCGGTGGGCGCACGCGCCCGGAAAGCTGGCATGATGGCAGCGGTCGCGGCTATCATCCTGTTCACCATTGGCGGCTTCTGGGTGTCTGGCCTCAGCGGGTATCAACTGATCTCCAGCCCCCCCGCAAATGCGGCCCAGACCCCGCTCCATCAGCAGGTGGCCTATGTACCGGGTGCGCTGCTGGCGAACTATATCAGTCATCCCGTTTTATGGGCTCTGCCGGGGCTGGCCTATGCGGGCCTTATTCTGGGGCTGATCTCCCACGCCACCCGGCATCCGCTGGTGGGCTGGTGGCTGGGCGTTCTGGTGTGGTTTGGCGTGCTGGGCACGGTAGGCGCGGCCATGTTCCCCTTCATGCTGCCCTCCAGCACCGATCCATCGCACAGCCTCACCGTATGGAATGCGGGTTCGAGCCTGCGCACGCTGGCCTGGATGCTGGGCTTCACCATCATCTTCCTGCCCCTCATCGTAGCCTATACGAGCTGGGCCTTCTGGGTGATGCGCGGCCGGGTGAATGTAAAGAACGTCCAGTCATCCGAACATGCGCTGTGAGGGAGGCAATATGTATTACTGGCATTTCATCATCGCGCTGATCATCGCCATCATCGCAGTCGTGCTGGCCGTTATTCTTGGAGATTATGGCCCTTGGTATCTCTCCTGGGTACTGGGCACGGGCTTCATGATTCTGCTGGCGGTCGCCTCCGGCGTACTGTTCGAGGCACAGAACACTGAGGGCCCCGTTATCAAAGCTGAAGACAGCGCCGCATCAGAGGGCCCGAAAAGCTGAATGGCTTCAAGCCCGCACCAAGCCGCTGTGGCGCGGGGGCAAAATCAACAGACGGCACATCCCCTCACCTTGGAACGTGCCATGGCATGCAGTGCAGCCATGGCACGTTCATTCCGGTCAGGCTTCCACGGCAACGCACCCGCCCAGTTCTGTTTTGACAGGATCTGTGCTCGAGGCAGACATTCGGGCTTGAATGCCGAGCAAATCAGCCAAGAATGGAAACAGTTACATGCTGCGAGATTCTTGATCTCGAAGGGGTATGATAGAACCTCATGAGATCTGAAAGATTCGGCGAAGCCGATCGCAAACAGAAGACAGATGCATCAAGGCGGATCAGCATGCAGGGTCTGACACAGCAAGAACCCCTCATGCCCCACAAATTGGTTTCATATTCTGGTGGAGACGCGTGTGCCCCAGTTCAATAAGCTTGTTTACAAGATTTATGATGCCGCACTCAGCCCCGAGCACTGGTCTGCAGCGCTTGATGAGGTCGCGACCCTTTCCGGCTCGAATGGCGCGATCATCTACGCCAAAAAGCCGGAGGGATGGACATTTCCACTCCATTCCGACGGCGTATCGGATGCCCTGAAAGCCTATGTTGATGAAGGCTGGGCCGAGCACAATCCATGGCTGGAAAGCCGGATGGAAAGTGGCTTCAGGGTTGGAGATGTCTATCGCGATCTGGATATCGTGACCCCGGAGGAAATGGAGACAAATCCCTTTTATACGGATTTTCTACGTCGCTTCGGTCTGGGTCGGCAAATGGTTGCGATCATCTATTCAGATCTGGGCAACCCCACCTGTCTGGTGTCGCACCGGCAAATGTCCAGGGGCCCCTTCCAGAAGAATGAGATGGACCAGCATCTTCTTGTGGCCCGTCATCTTGAGCAATCCCTGCGCATCACCTGCAAAGTGACACAGATGAACGCGCAATACAGCTCTGTTTCAAATGCATTCGACATGATGGACCGGGCGGCCTTCATTCTCGACAAGAACCAGACCCCGATCAAGATCAACCAGTCAGCGCGGAACCTTCTGGACTCCTATTTCATCCAGAGCAACAATCAGATCAAACCCGTTCTGCCGCATGAGGAAACGACATTCTCCCAGGTCATCAAGCAGGCGCACAATCTTGTCCCGGAAAACCGGACGACGCTCCAGCCCACCACCATTTCCGACAAGCAGGGCAAGGACAGGCTGGTCGTGTGGGGCGTTCCGCTCATTGGCAATTCGGCGGACAAGCTCGGCCTCGTCAAGGATGAGAAGAATGTGCTGGTTCTGGCCCAGCCGCTCCAGCAGGACAACCGTATTGAGCCGACCGTCATCCGCAGCGTCTTCGGCCTCACCACAGGCGAGGCCCGGCTGGCCTCCCTGCTGGGCGCCGGCCGATCCGTTGCCGAAGCTGCCAAGGAACTGAACCTGACAGAAGGCACCACCCGCTTCGTACTGAAGCGTATCTTCAGGAAGATGGATGTGCACCGGCAGGCAGAACTGGTGATGAAAATCCGCCAGCTCAATTTATGATCAATCGGATGGCTCCGCAGGATGCGCCAGCGGAGCCGTCTCACCCGTAAAGATTGGTGCGCATCGCCTTGTCATAATCGGCGTCAATGGTCTTGGCGACGGTGTCATCCTGCTTTGTCATGGCAGCCACCATCTGCCCCGGTGTGGGCAGGGTCTTGCGCTCAAGCTGTGAAGCCGGATCCCACAATTTCGCCCGGTTGATGGCCTTGCCACAATGGAACAGCACTTCATCAATCGCGACGATGATGGCCGTCTTGGGTGTCTTCCCGCCCTCCGTGAGCATGGCGCAGATCGGTGCATCATCCGTGATGCGGCCACGTCCATTAATCCGCATGAAGATCTCAAGCCCCGGAAACAGGAACAGCATTCCCATCCGGTTGTCATGGGCCAGATTGCGCATGGATTCGATGCGATTGTTTCCTGGCCAGTCTGCGAAGGCGACGGTCTTGCTGTCCAGCACCCGCACGAAACCGGGCGGGCCGCCGCGGGGGGAGGCATCCAGACCATTTTCCCGGCCGGTCGCCAGACAGAAAAAAGTCGCCCGCGCGAGATAGTCGACATGGAAGGAGAGCAGCTCCGGCACCACGCCCTTCTGGATACTTTCTTTCGGGGAATCATAAAGCCGGCCCAGATCTGGATCGGACAGGCTCGTGTCATTTAGCGTCATGGCTCATCCTATATTCGCTTTTGACAATCAATTTCAATTATAGCATCCAGTAAACATGGCTCCCGGCTTCGGTCTCATGGGCGCAAAAGCGGGAGAACCGGCACAAAATGAAAAGGCGGGCCTCTCCTGTGCCCGCCTTCTAAACGCGCCCTCATGGAGCTCATGCGCTGCGCCTTGCGCCTGCCCTGTTGCGCCAGCCCCTTGTGCGCCCCCATACGACAGACAACATACGAAAGCCTGATGTTACACTCAGGCTTTCTTCTTGTTGGCCATCAGGCCGCCAATGGCCACGAAGATCCAGCCCACAATCAGCACGCTGCCACCTACTGGTGCAGTACCCCACTCATACTCCCCTTCCGATAAGGCGCGCAGGGCCAGATCACCCGCGAACCAGAAGGTGCCAAGCGCCAGCGCGCTTGCGCCCGTCAGCAAGGCGGGTTTTCCACCATCCACAGCGCTCACCGCTGCACACACCGCCACCAGCGCCGCAGCGTGGAAGAGCAGGAAATGCGAGGCCGTCATCAGAATATCACTGGCCACCAGATGCGCCGCAGCAGCGCCCGCCGCCACACCCAGCGCGCCATAAAGCCCACCAAGAAAGAAAAGAAGACGTCTCCACCATTCCATGCCCCACCTCCATGGCCGGGATGCGCCCTCCACAGTGCAGCGCGCAAGAAAGAAAAGGCCCGGTCCCGGCTGTTTCTTATCAGCCGGGCTTCATCCTCGGCAAGAAACAGACCACTGAACAGACCACCGAACCGATATTGAAAGACACCCTGAAGCCCCTCGCTCAAGACCTCAAGAAAAGGATCGGCCGCACCGTTTACACGGGCGCACCGCATGGCTATCTTCCGCAGCCTTATCCGGAGAAAAGAAGCTATGCGTGCGGAACTCGCCGCGAAGGTCGACGAGATCACCCAATCCCTGCAACTGCTGCGTGACCATATTGATGTGGACCGCTCCCGGCGTCGGCTCGATGAGTTGAACGCCATGGCCGAGGATCCCACCTTGTGGGACGAGCCAGAGCGCGCCCAGAAGGTGATGCAGGAGCGCACGACGCTGGAAGATGGCATCAACGCCATTGACCGCATCGTCCAGGATCTGGCCGACAATATCGAACTGATCGAAATGGGCGAGGCCGAGAAGGACGAGAGCATCGTCTCCGAAGCGTCCACCGCGCTGGATGGCCTGAAGACGGAACTTGCCCGCCGCGAGCTGGAATCCCTGCTCTCAGGCGAAGCCGACGCCAATGACACCTATCTGGAAGTGCATGCCGGGGCGGGCGGCACCGACAGTCAGGACTGGGCCGAAATGCTGCTGCGCATGTACAAGCGCTGGGCGGAACGGCATGGCTTCAAGGTGGAGCTGGTGGATGAATCGGAGGGTGAGCAGGCCGGCATCAAGTCCGCCACCATCCTTGTAAAGGGTCACAACGCCTATGGCTGGCTGAAGACCGAGGCCGGCGTGCATCGTCTCGTGCGCATCTCGCCCTTCGACGCCAATGCAAGGCGGCAGACCTCCTTCGCCTCGGCTGTTGTCTATCCGATGATTGATGATCGCATCGTGGTGGACATCAATGAATCCGACGTGCGGGTGGACACCATGCGCTCTGGCGGCGCGGGCGGCCAGCACGTGAACAAGACCGAATCTGCCGTGCGCCTCACCCATATTCCCACCGGCATCGCCGTGGTGAGCCAGGGCGACCGCTCCCAGCACAAGAACCGCGCCACAGCGTGGAACATGCTGCGCGCCAAGCTCTATGAATCCGAGCTGAAAAAGCGCGAGGAAGCCGCCGCCGCCGAGCAGGCTGCCAAGACCGATATCGGCTGGGGCCATCAGATCCGCTCCTATGTGCTCCAGCCCTACCAGCTGGTGAAGGATCTGCGCACGGGCGTGCAGTCCGGCACCCCGCAGGAGGTTCTGGATGGTGATCTGGACCCCTTCATGCAGGCCGCTCTCGCCCAGCGCGCCTATGGTGGCGGACCGGACAAGGTGGAGGATGTGGACTGATGGCTCCTGCCGTCACCTTTATCCACATCTGATCCGGCAAAAAATCAGGCAGGCCCCCATATGGCGGCCTGCCTTTTATATGGAACCAGCTTAATGAACGAGGTCAGTCGATCCGCTTCAGGCCCTTGGCATAGCGCATGGCGTTGCGGGCATATCCCTCTGCACTTCCGGTCAGCTTGCGGATCGTCGCCTCATCCAGTGCGCGCACCACCTTGGCAGGCGAACCCACAATGAGAGAACCAGGCGTGAAGCTCTTGTTCTCTGTCACCAGCGCATTCGCGCCCACAAGACTGTTGGGGCCGATAACCGCGCCATTCAGCACTGTGGCCCCCATGCCGATCAGCGAATTCTCGCCCACCGTACAGCCATGCAGCATGGCCTTGTGGCCCACGGTCACATTGCGCCCCATTACCAGTGGCGCGCCCATATCGGTGTGCAGCACGCTGTTATCCTGAACATTGGTGTTCTCGCCCAGCTCGATCACCTCATTATCGCCCCGCAGCACGGCGCCGAACCACACGCTCGCCCCCTCACGCAGCACCACCTTGCCAATCAGCACAGCGGTGGGGGCGATCCAGTAATTACCGGAGGCCGGCAGTTCGGGTTCCACTCCGTCAAGCGCATAGATGGGCATTTTGCTGTTCCTCCGGTTCAGGGGCTGCGGAGCGCGATATGCTGCGCCGACAGTTCCGCTTTGATACCACGCGACATGCGCTTTTTTGAACAGATATGGCTTCACTTCTGGGCGTCAGCATATGCCACGCACAGCCTTGCGGGACAGCATGGTGTGCAATGAGGATGTGACATGGCAAAGCTGTAACTTCCAGAATATAGCTTTGTGAGGCGCCCTTTCCCGCCGCCATGGCAAGACGGGTGCTTTCACAACAGGAGACAGCCCCATGAAGATTTCTGCCCGCAATGTCCTGCCCGGCAAGGTCATCGAAGTGCACAAGGGCGCCACTACCGCCCATGTGGTGCTGGATGTAAACGGGATGAAGATCACCGCCTCCATCACCAATGAAGCTGTCGATGAGCTGAAGCTGGAGCCGGGTTCAACGGCCTCCGCCATTGTGAAGGCGTCCGATGTTCTGGTCGCGGTCGACTGATCCGCACGCGACATGCAAAAGGCCGGTGCGCATCCCTGCGCACCGGCCTTTCATGGTTACACCGCATCGGTCCCGGCAGCGCAGCACTGCTCAGGACCGCAGATGCGCCAATGGCTCACTTCTTTTCGGCGGCAGCGGCGGCCAGACGGGCCGGCTCCATCTGCAGGGTCTGGATAACCTGCGAGCCAAAGCTGTTCACGAACGCCTTCTTCTGCGGCGTCTCGATGGAGGTACTCGCCGAAACCACCTGACAATAGGCCGAGATCAGCGCATTGGCCGCATAGGCAAGGCGCGCATTCGGCACATCGGTCATCAGGGCCTGTGCAGCCTTGGAGGCATCCTCACCGCTCACCGGCAGCTTGGCAGGGGTGCCCAGAACCGTCACGGCTGCTGCGGCCAGATCCTGCGGCACGCCGCTTTTCTCGGGCGCGGGGCAGGCCAGCTCACCTTCCTGCGTGCGCGGCTCGCGCAGCACCAGCGAATCCCCGGCGGGCACAGCCCATACGATCGGCATGTTGGTGACCTTGGCGCGCAGGGTGCGCGGGAACACATCATCCGCCGCTTCCAGAATGAACCGGCGCAGTTCGCCGACACGCTGGTAATAGGGCGCATCACTGGCCGCCACTACCGGGCAATAGGCCGCCGCCAGCGCATCCACCACCACGGAGGGGCCAGCCTTCGGATCATCCGAACGATAGGCGTCCACCAGAACGGGAATGGAGCGCTCACCGCCCGCCAGCATGGCGGACAGGGAGGCCACGGCCTTGGGGTCCGGCGCGCCATAGGAGCCGGGCTCGCCGCCCACCACCGGGCAATCGAACACCTCGGCGGCCTGAGAGCCGTAATCCGGCACGGCACGGGTGGCGCGCAGGGTGGCCACCATGTCGGCGCGCACACTCTGCATCTTCTTGGCGTCGAGAGCGCCGCGCACATAATTGGCCAGATCAGCGAGTTGCTGGTCATTCAGCCGGCCGGCGAAGGCGGGCACGGCCGGAATGTCGCCATGGGCCGGCGCGCCCACCAGCAGCACATAGATCAGATCATAAGGCTCGGGCGAGGAGAGATCGACGGTCGCCTTCAGCGCCTTGACGAGATTCTGTGCATAGTCATCTGCATTCTTCTCGCTGCCGCAGGTGTCACAGGTCTCGAGGATGAGTTGCTCGGCCCGCGCCACATAGGCGGCTTTCTGGCTGGCATCTTCAGCAAAGGCGGCACCCGCCGCGAGCACGGTGCCGGAAAATGCAACCGCCAGTCCTGCATTCTTCAAAATCGTCCGCATCATTTCCCCCGATGGGCCCTGCCGATGGACGGCTCATGCGCTGCTCTTAACGTCGCTACCGCCATCTTACAAATGACATGGGCCAATATCAGCCCCTTTCATGATTTGTGCGCCGTGAATTGCGCTCTTTCAGCCTCTGCCCCTATAGCATGGGTGAAAGCATGGCCCAGCCGGGCTCACAGGACACAGCATGATGGCCCGCACCCCTTCTGCCCCAAATGCCGCCTCCCAGGCTCCCGCCCGCAAAGCCCCAGCCCGCCGCGCCTCCGTTGCCGAAAAGCGCCGCGCCGCACCGGTGGATGAGCTTTCCCCCACAGAGGCGAAGCGTGAGCATGCAACGCTGGCCAGGGACATCAGCGCCTCGGACGCCGCCTATTATCGCGAGGACGCCCCCTTCCTCTCCGACGCGGACTATGACGCCCTGCGCCGGCGCTATGAGGCCATAGAATCGCGTTTTCCGGCCCTGAAAGGCGAGGACAGCCTCCCCGCAAAAGTGGGCGCGCCCCCTGTGGAAAAGTTTGGCAAGGTGGTTCATGCCGTGCCAATGCTCTCCCTCGCCAATGCCTTCTCGGATGAAGAGATCGACGAGTTCGTCGCACGGGTGAAGCGGTTTCTGGGGCTGGAGGGGCAGGAGAGCCTCGCCTTCACCTCAGAGCCAAAGATTGATGGCCTCTCCTGTTCGCTGCGGTATGAGCAGGGCCGCCTCACCGTGGCCGCCACCCGCGGAGATGGCACACAGGGCGAGGATGTCACCGCCAATGTGCGCACCATCGCCAATATTCCGCAGGCGCTGGATGGCAAAGACGTGCCGGACATCATCGAGGTGCGCGGTGAGGTTTATATGGCCGGGGTGGATTTCGAGGCACTGAACGCCCGGCAGGACGCGGCCGGCGAGAAAGTGTTCGCCAATCCGCGCAATGCCGCCGCCGGATCGCTGCGCCAGCTTGATGCAAAGGTGACAGCCGCGCGCCCCCTGAAATTCTTCGCCTATGCCTGGGGCGAAGCCTCCAGCCTACCCGCGGACACGCAAATGGGCATGGTGGAAGCCTTTCGCCGTTGGGGCTTTTCGGTCAATCCGCTCACTATTATCGCCGACAGCGCCGCGGAGCTGGCCGCGCATTTCCACCGCATTGAGGAACAGCGCGCCAGTCTTGGCTATGACATTGATGGCGTGGTGTGCAAGGTGAACCGGCTGGATCTGCAACGCCGACTGGGCTTTGTCGCCCGTTCTCCACGCTGGGCCATCGCCCACAAATTTCCGGCGGAACAGGCCGTGACAGTGCTGGAGGAGATCGAGATTCAGGTAGGCCGCACCGGCGCGCTCACGCCGGTGGCGAAGCTCACCCCCATCACCGTGGGCGGGGTGGTGGTCTCGTCCGCCACACTGCACAATGAAGACGAGATTGCGCGCAAGGATATCCGCATCGGCGATATGGTGGTGGTACAGCGCGCGGGCGATGTGATTCCGCAGGTGGTGCGGGTGCTGGAAGATAGACGACCGGCCGAAGCGTCCCCCTTCACTTTTCCCACCACCTGCCCGGCCTGCGGCTCTCACGCCGTGCGCGAGGTGGACCCGAAAACCGGCAAGATGGATGCTGTGCGCCGCTGCACGGGCGGCCTTATCTGCCCGGCCCAGATGGTGGAGCGACTGCGCCACTTCGTCTCCCGCAATGCCTTCGATATTGAGGGGCTGGGCGAAAAGCAGGTGCAGGCGCTCTATGACTGGGGGCTGATCGCCTCCCCCGCCGATATCTTCACGCTGGAAGCGCGCAACGAGGCGGATCTTCAGAAGCTGGAGAACCGCGAGGGCTGGGGCCGCACCTCGGTGAAGAATCTGTTCGCCGCCATCGACAGCCGGCGCAATGTAGCCGTGGACCGCTTCATCTTCGCGCTCGGAATCCGCCATGTGGGCGAAACCAACGCCAAGCGGCTGATGCGCCATTATGGCACCGTCGAGGCGCTGGAACAGGCGGCCCTGGCCGCCATCATGCCCGGACAGGCGCAGCTTGAGGAGCAGGCCGGGCAGGACACCACCGCAGCGCCGGCCCATGATGTCACCCCGGATGATGTCGCGTCCGCTGCGCCCGCAACTCCCGCCGACCTGTTCACCCCCCTCGCAGCGCCAGCAGCCGAAAATACTCCGGCGGCGCGCGGCAAGCGTTTCAAGGGCAATGAGGCTTGGCTGGAGATGACGAATATTGACGGCATCGGCGCCGTGGTGGCCGAAGCCGTGGTGGATTTCTTTCAGGAGCCGCGCAACCGTGAGGTGGTGGCCGCTCTCCTCACCCATGTGACCCCCGCCCCCATGGAAGCCGTCGCCTCTGAAAGCCCAGTTTCCGGCAAGACGGTGGTGTTTAGCGGCAGCCTTGAAAAAATGACCCGTGATGAAGCCAAGGCCATGGCCGAACGGCTGGGCGCGAAGGTCTCCGGTTCGGTTTCCGGCAAGACCGACCTTGTGGTCGCCGGCCCCGGTGCAGGTTCCAAGCTGGAAAAGGCGCAAAGCCTGGGCGTTCAGGTCATCAGCGAGAATGACTGGTTCACATTGGTGAATGGAGAGAAAGCGGATGAATAAAACCGTCATCCAGACAGGCAGGACCTTGCCCCCGGCGCCATATGGGAGGCATAAAAGCGTAGATCCCAGATAAAGACGACCTTATGATCTTTGGCGTTTTCATCCACCGTTCGGATTCAATTTATAATGACAGCCCGGCGGAACAATATCAGTTTCCCCGGGTCTATCTGCGGCGTGTGCAGGCCTGTGTCGGCAGTTGGATCGTCTATTATGAACCGACCAAGGTGCGCGATACCCGAGGTTATTTCGCGATTGCCCGTGTGCAGCAGGTCATCCCGGACCCGGCCGCCGAGAACATGTTCCTCGCCATTATAGAGGCCGGCAGCTATCTGGATTTCGCCAATCCTGTCCCATTTCAGGATCATGATGGTCTGGTTGAGCGTGGCATTCTGAATGACGACGGGCGTATTTCCGGGCGGGCTCAGGCCGCCGTGCGCGCGCTCTCACCGGAAGATTTCAACCGCATACTGCAGCGTGGACTGGAAGACGATGCCCCCCTCCTGCCCCGCATCGACGATGCTTCCCTGTCTGCAGGTGACAGTTTGAGGGTCGAGGAAGCACAGACGCCCTTCCTGTTCGAGCAGCCCCGCGCGCGCATCGCGCACCTCACCTCCCGCATCGTGAGGGACCGCATATTCCGCAAGACGGTTCTACGCGCCTATGATGCGCGCTGCGCCATCAGCGGGCTGAAGCTCATCAATGGCGGCGGACGGGCAGAAGTGGATGCCGCTCATATCCGCCCCGTGCAGGCCAATGGGCCGGACAGTGTGCGCAATGGTCTCGCGCTTTCTGGAACCGCGCACTGGATGTTCGATCGGGGATTGATCAGCCTTTCCGATGATCTGGACATTCTGATCTCCCGCCAGACGAATGATCCGGATGCCGTGCGCAGCTTCATCAATGCCAGCGGTCGTGCCCTGACGCCCGCCAAAGCGCATGAGCGACCCCATCCCCATTTTCTGCAATGGCATCGCGAAAACTGCTTCAAGGAGTGATGCCAGCACACCGCTTCTTATGATGTTTTAAACATCAAAAAATATGGTTGATATCTCAATATGCATGATGTAACTTTCATGAAAATGAGGTCACGTCATGATTACCGCCGCCCAGCTTCGCGCCGCCCGGGCGCTTCTTGGCCTGGATCAGCGCGGCCTTGCCGCCCTTTCCGGCCTTTCCGTGCCCACCATTCAGCGGATGGAAGCCAGTGATGGCGTCATTCGCGGGAATGTGGATTCGCTCATGAAGCTCACCGGCGCGCTTGAGGGTGCCGGCATCATCCTGATCGGCGAAGGCATGCTGAGTGATACGGGCGGGCGTGGCGTGCGCCTGAAAGCCCGGACACCCGCACCGTCTTCCGCGCCGCCTCCCGCCATGGAAGGGGAAGGTCAGGACTGATGACCTCCACCGCCCCTCTTTCCCGGGTCTGGGCGGATCATGCGCCCAACCTTTTGATGCCGGACACGCTCTCCGCAGCCAGCGCCTCGACCTCCTCCGGCATGGGCGCGCTGCTGGCGCTTGTGACCATCGCCCTTCTTTTCGCCACGGGGATCGCGGTGGTGGGTTTTGCCCGCCACGCCTTGGCCCGGCCTTTCGTCTATGGCGTGTCCTTCATCGCCTGCGCATTGGGGCTGGTAGCCGGGCTTGAGAGCCTGCTGGGCGCCGCCTCCAGCCTCCATCTTCCGCTGGGCCTGCCCGGAATGGGCGCAATGTTGCGGGTGGATGCGCTTTCCGGCTTTTTCCTGTTCGTCATCAATCTGGGGGGCGTGGCCGCCAGCCTCTATGGCATGGGCTATGGCCGGCATGAACATGCGCCCGCGCGCGTGCTGCCCTTCTTTCCGGTGTTTCTCGGCGGCATGAATCTGGTGCTGCTGGCAGGCGATGCCTACAGCTTCCTTCTGGCTTGGGAACTGATGTCCATCACCTCCTGGGCGCTGGTCATCTCGCAGGACAAATCGGCGGAGAATATCCGCGCCGGGCTGGTCTATCTCATCATGGCCACCTTCGGCACGCTCACCCTCATGATGGCTTTCGGCCTGCTGGCGGGTGCTGCGGGCAGCTACAGCTTCGAGGCCATGCGCCATGCCGATGCCGGAATGCTGGTGAGCGGTGTTGTGCTGTTTTTGGCGCTGATCGGGGCAGGCTCGAAAGCCGGCCTCATTCCGCTGCATGTCTGGCTGCCGCTGGCCCACCCGGCCGCGCCCAGCCATGTCTCCGCCCTCATGAGCGGGGTGATGACGAAAGTCGCCATCTATGGCTTCATTCGCATCGTGTTCGATCTGGCCGGTGATCCGGCATGGTGGTGGGGCATTCCGGTGCTGGCGGCCGGGGGCATTTCGGCGGCGCTCGGCATTCTCTACGCCATGATGCAGGCGGACATGAAGCGTGTGCTGGCCTACAGCACCATTGAGAATATCGGCATCATCTTCACCGGCCTCGGGCTGGCGCTGGCATTTGAGGCCGCGCAACTGCCGGCCGCAGCGGCCCTCGCCCTTACCGCCGCCCTGCTGCATGTACTGAACCATGCCGTGTTCAAGAACCTGCTGTTCTTCGGGGCCGGGGCGGTGCTTGTCGCCACCGGCACGAAGGAGCTGGAGAAGATGGGCGGGCTCATTCACCGCATGCCCGTCACCGCCTTCGTCATGCTGGTGGGTGCGGCCGCCATTTCCGCCCTGCCCCCGCTGAATGGCTTCGTCTCCGAATGGCTGACCTTTCAGGCCATTCTGCTCAGCCCGGAACTGCCCTCATGGGGCCTGAAGCTGCTGGTGCCGGCCACCGGAGCGATGCTCGCGCTGGCGGCGGCGCTGGCGCTGGCCTGCTTCGTGCGGCTCTATGGCGTAGCCTTTCTCGGCCGCCCCCGCAGCGACGTGGCGCGGGAGGCGCGGGAAGTCGATGGCTGGTCGAAGACGGCCATGGGCACACTGGCCCTGCTGTGCCTTCTCATCGGCATCTGGCCCGGACCAGTCATGGATGCGCTTCAGGCCGTCGTCGGCCCTCTGGCCGGGGCGCGGATGCCGGTTCAGAGTTCCGTGTCCTGGCTTTCCATCATTCCGGTGGCGGAAAGCCGCAGCTCCTATAATGGCCTGCTGCTCTTCCTGTTCATCGCCTTTTCGGCGCTGGTTGCAGCATGGCTCATTCATCGTCTGGCCTCCCGCGCCCTGCGCCGCGCGCCGGCATGGGATTGCGGCTTTCCCAATGCCGATCCGGCAACCCAATATACGGCCGCCAGCTTCGCCCAGCCCTTGCGCCGGGTGTTCGGCAGCACGCTGTTCGCCGCACGTGAACGGGTGGACATGCCGCCCCCGGGTGACAACCGCCCCGCACGCATCACGCTGGATGAACAGGACCCGGCCTGGGTCTATCTGTTCACCCCGCTTGTGGCCGGCCTCAACTGGCTGACGGAGAAAAGCAACCGCCTGCCCTATCTCACCATTCGCCAGTATCTGGGCATTGTGTTCCTTGTTCTGGTGCTTCTGTTGGGGGTGCTGGCGCTATGGCCCTAATCGAAGCCCTTCTCATTCAGGGCAGCCAGATGCTTCTGGTGCTGATGCTGGCCCCTCTGCTCACCGGCGTGGTGCGCAAGGTGAAGGCGCGGCTCATGCGCCGGCAGGGTGCATCCATCTTCCAACCCTATCGGGATCTGGCCCGCCTCATGCGCAAGGAGGCCGTGGTGGCCGAAGGCGCATCCTGGCTGTTCCGCGTCGCGCCCTATCTCATCTTCGCCACCACATGGGTGGCTGCGGCACTGGTCCCCACCTTTGCCACCGGGCTGGTGTTTTCCTGGTCTGCCGATCTCATCGCCATTGCCTCCATTCTGGCGGCGGGGCGCTTTTTCCTCACTCTGGCCGGCATGGATATCGGCACCAGCTTTGGCGGGCTTGGCTCCAGCCGCGAGGTAATGATCTCCTCTCTGGCCGAACCCGCGATGATCATGATCGTCTTCGCGCTGGCACTGGTGGCCGGCTCCACCCAGTTGTCCACCATGGCGGGCGTGATGCTGGAGGGGGTGGGGCTGCGCATCACCCTTGCTCTGGCATTGATCGCGCTGATGATCGTGGCGCTGGCGGAGAATGCCCGCATCCCGGTCGACAATCCCACCACGCATCTGGAACTGACCATGGTGCATGAAGCCATGGTGCTGGAATATTCCGGTCGCCATCTGGCGCTGATCGAGCTGTCCGCCCAGTTGAAGCTTCTGCTCTATATCTCGCTCATCGCCTGCCTGTTCCTGCCCTGGGGGCTGGCGCCGGCGGGGGCCGGCTTCATGGCGGCGCTGGTGGGCGTGGGCAGCTATCTGGCGAAGCTTGCCCTCGGCGCCGGGCTGCTGGCGACCTTTGAAACCGCCATCGCCAAGATGCGGGTGTTCCGCGTGCCGGATTTCCTGGGGGCGGCTCTCATGCTCGGCTTGCTGGGCACCCTTCTGCTGTTCGTGTCGCGGGGGATGTGAAATGACGCCTCTCGGTTTCGGCCAGCTTGATTTCGATATCGCCCACCTGCTCGCCGGCGGCATGGTGCTCATCAGCTTCCTGATGCTGTATCAGGGCCGTATCCATGCGCTCATCAGTGTATTTGCCCTGCAGGCGATGGCGCTGGCGCTTTCCGTGGCCTGGCAGGCACATATCCAGATATCCGGCCATCTCTATATCACTGCCGGGGTGACCTTCTTCTTCAAGGTGCTGGTCATTCCCTATGCGTTGCATCACATGGTGCAGCGGCTCGGCATTCACCGGCAGGTGGAAACCTCTCTGGCCACCGGGGCCATCATGCTGGTGGGCATCGGCCTTGTGGCGCTGTCTCTGGTGGTGATGCTGCCGGTCACCATCACCTCCAACCCGCTGGCGCGCGAGGATCTCGCCTTCGCCCTCTCCGTGGTGCTGCTCGGCCTGCTGATGATGGTGACGCGCCGCAATGCCGTGGGCCAGATTGTCGGCTTCATGTCGATGGAGAATGGTCTCATCCTGGCGGCCGCCGGTGCATCCGGCATGCCGCTGGTGGTGGAAATTGCGGTCGCCTTCTCGGTGCTGATCGCGCTCATCGTCATTGGCGTGTTCCTGTTCCGCATCCGCGAGAGCTTCGACACGGTGGATGTGGACATGCTCGACCAGTATCGCGGGGGGCGCAAATGAGCGACGCACTCTCCGGCCTCGCCCCCTTCCTCAGCCCCCTTGTGGACAGCCTGCCCGGTGGCGGCATGTTCTGGCTGCTGGTTCTGCCGGCCATCTCCGCGCTGGTGCTGCTACTGCTGACGAACTGGCGGCTGGCAGCCGGGTTCAATATTCTTTCCAGCCTGCTCACCTTTCTGGCTGCCATCAGCCTGCTGGTGGTGCGGCCGGAAACCGGGCCCTATCTGCTGGCAGATGATCTCAACATCCTCTTCGTGCTGGTGAATGGCCTTGTTGCCTTCACCACCGCCATCTACAGCGCCACCTATGTCGGCAATGAGGTGCGACTGGGCCGGCTGACGACCAAGCGCCTGCGCATCTATCATGCCCTGTTCCAGGTGCTTTTGTTCGCCATGAATCTGGCCTTCATCTCCAACAATCTGGGGGTGATGTGGGTGGCGATCGAACTGGCGACGCTGGCCACCGTGTTCACGGTGGGGCTCTATCGCACGCCGGAAGCCATTGAGGCAGCATGGAAATATTTCATGCTCGGCTCGGTGGGCATTGCGCTGGCGCTGTTCGGCATCATTCTGGTCTATATGGCGGCCCAACCGGTGGTGGGCGAAGGGCAGGATGGCATGGTGTGGAGCGTGCTGATGCAGCGCGTTTCCGCCTTCGACCCCGCCTTGCTCAATCTGGCCTTTGTCTTCCTGCTGCTGGGCTATGGCACCAAGATGGGCCTTTCGCCCCTCAATGCCTGGCTGCCGGATGCCCATGCCGAAGGGCCGACGCCGATTTCCGCCGTGCTTTCCGGCCTGCTGCTGAATGTAGCGCTCTACGCCATTCTGCGCTTCAAGATGCTGCTGGATGCGCATCCCGGTGCGCTCGACGCCGGGCCGCTGCTGATCGTGATGGGGCTTTTCTCGCTGCTGCTGGCGGGGGTGATGCTGTATCGCCGGCGCGATATCAAGCGCCTGTTCGGCTATTCCTCCATCGAGCATATGGGCATCATGGCCTTCGCCTTCGGGCTGGGCGGGCCACTCGCGGGCTTTGCCGGCCTGCTGCACATGATGATGCATGCGCTCACCAAGTCCGCCATCTTCTTCGCCGTGGGCCATGCCACCCAGTTGCGCGGCACGCAGGCGCTGAAGGAGATTCGCGGCCTCACCACCACCCATCCGGTTCTCGGCTGGGGGCTGGTGGCCGGCGTTCTGGCCATTGCCGGCATGCCGCCGGCCGGTGTGTTCATGAGCGAGTTCCTGCTCATCACCTCCACCTTCGCCGCCCCAATGCCGGTGCTTCTGCTCGGCCTACCACTGGTGCTGGGGGTGCTCATCGCCTTTGGCGCATTGCTGGTGAAGCTGTGTGGGGTCGCCTTCGGGCCGCCGGATGAAGCCGCCGCACTCCAAACTGGCGCCGCGCATCTGGTGAACATCTCATGGCTGCCCATGCTGCTGCATCTGGGTCTGGTCTGGCTGGCAGGTTTCTGGATGCCGGCTCCGCTGGCGGACTGGCTGCAGCAGATTGCTGCCATGCTGGGATAAATCTCAGGCTTGGCCCTGCGCTCACCCCACAGGCGTGTGCGAGCGGCCATGACTGATCTGACATTCAGGGCGTTGCCTGCAACGCCATTCCGGATCAAGGCCGGACGTTTCAAGGAGGCGCGCAGATGCAGAGCCTTGCCGATCTGGTGGCTCAGGGAAAACCGGCGCACAAAAACGAGACCCATGGCGGCCATATCCCCGGTTCAGACCCGGCCATATGGCCTCGTGTGGTGGTGCAACCCGGCATCTGGTCGGCCATCGCGGCCCATCTGGCGCAGGATCGCTTCACCCTTGTCTCCCTGTGGGGAGATGACGGTGCGGTGCATCTGGCGCTGTATGATGAAGAGGCGCAAGCCGCCGGCATTTTCACCTGCCTGTGCCCGGAAGGGCATTTCCCCTCTGTTGGGCAGGTGCACGCCCCCGCCATCAGGCTCGAACGCACCGTGCGGGACCTGTTCGGCCTGATCCCGCAAAATGCGCCCGATACACGGCACTGGCTCGATCATGGCCGCTGGGGCGTGCGCGCACCCATGGGGGCGGCGGAACCCGGCACGGAGGGTGGTGAGCCCTATGATTTCCTCACCGCCGAAGGGGCGCATCTGCATCAGATTCCGGTCGGCCCCGTCCATGCCGGCATTATCGAACCCGGCCATTTCCGCTTCCACGCCCATGGCGAAACGGTGGTGCGGCTGGAAGAGCGGCTGGGCTATGTGCACAAGGGCCTCGAAGCCTCCATGCAGGGCTGCCTGCCGAAAAAGGCCGCCCATCTGGCCGGTCGTCTGTCCGGAGACAGCACGGTTGCGGCAAGCCTCGCCTTCTGCCGCGCGGTGGAAACCGCCTGCGCCGCCGAGGTGCCGGAGCGCGCGGCGTGGCTGCGCGCCCTGATGGCCGAGATGGAGCGCCTCGCCCATCATATCGGCGATGTCGGGGCCATCTGTAACGATGCCGCCTTTGCCCTGATGCTGGCCCATTGCGGCGCCTTGCGTGAACGGGTGCTGCGCGCCGCAGCGCAGGCCTTCGACCACCGGCTGATGATGGATTGCATTGTGCCCGGCGGGGTGCGCGCCGATCTTTCGCCGGAGGGGATTCAGGCCCTGCGCCATCTGGTGCAGGATGTGCGCGACACTTTCCCGGCCCTTGTGACGCTTTATGAGAGCACCACCACCCTGCAGGACCGCACGGTGACCACCGGCCGCCTGAGCCCCGTGCTGGCCCGCACCTTCGGGGCCGGCGGCTATGTGGGTCGCGCCTCCGGTCGCGCCTTCGATGCCCGGCGCGCCCTGCCCTACCCGCCTTATGACCAGCTCCCCTTCGACGTGCCGGTTCTGGACGCCGGGGATGTGGATGCCCGTATCCGCATCCGCATCGCCGAAGTGGATGAAAGCCTCGCCCTCATCACCCGCCTGCTGGATCTTCTGCCACAGGGGCCGGTGGCGGCGGATCTGCCGGAGATCGCAGATGTGGAGGGCGCAGCGCTGGTGGAAGGCTTCCGGGGGGATATTTTCTGCCATGTGCGGCTGGATGGGGAAGGGCGCATGGCCCGTGTCCATCTGCGCGATCCCTCATGGTTCCAGTGGCCTCTGCTGGAGGCTGCCATCGAGGGCAATATCGTGGCGGATTTTCCGCTCTGCAACAAATCCTTCAACTGCTCCTATTCCGGGGTGGACCTGTAGGAGAGGGTCATGAGCAAACTGCTGCTGCAGGGGCTGTTGCCCCCTCTTACTGAAGCCGCGCCAGATGATGCCGCGCTGAACGCCCTAGGCGAACAGGTGCGCGGTGCCGTGCGCAAAAAACTGGGAGGCAGCCTCTCCATCCGCCAGGTGGATGCCGGCTCCTGCAATGCCTGCGAGCTGGAAATCCACGCCCTGAGCAATGCCTATTATGACATCGGGCGTTTCGGCATTCATTTCGTCGCCTCACCCCGCCATGCCGATATGCTGCTGGTGACCGGCCCGGTGACGAAGAACATGGCCGAGGCGCTGAAGCGCACATTCGATGCAACGCCCAACCCCAAATGGGTGGTGGCGGCGGGCGATTGCGCCTGCACTGGCGGGCCCTTTGGCGGCAATTATGCCTGCATGAACGGGGTAGCCGATGTGGTGCCGGTGGATCTGCGCATTCCCGGCTGCCCGCCCACGCCGACAGCCCTTCTCACCGGCCTTCTCGCCCTTCTGACGCTCTGACGAGCGAGAAACTGCAATCGTCGGAAAAGCCACATCAAAAAACCCGCCCGGCAGAGCGCACGGGCGGGTTTGAACACGTGAGAACAGCGCGCCCGGAAAGGCTCAGTCCTTCTGTGCCAGCTTGTCCTGTGTCCGCAGTTCAAAATCGCTGGCGTCATGGCGCTCGCGCAGCTGGCCTTCCAGCGGGCCAGAGGCGCGGTTAACCATGCGCCCGCGCACCACCGCCGGGCGCGCGGCGATCTCGTCCGCCCAGCGGATCATATGGGTATAATCCTGCACCTGCAAAAATTCGGCGGCCTCATAGAGCCAGCCCTTCACCAACCCGCCATACCAGGGGAAGGCAGCAATATCGGCAATGGAATACTCATCCCCCGCCAGATAGCGTGCCTCGCCCAGCCGACGGTTCAGCACATCAAGCAGGCGCTTGGTTTCCATGGTGAAACGGTTGATGGGATATTCAAATTTCTCGGGCGCATAGGCGTAGAAATGGCCGAACCCGCCGCCCACATAGGGGGCGCTGCCCATCTGCCAGAACAACCAGGAGAGCGCCTCGGCCCGCGCCGCGCCCTGCGGCATCAGAGCGCCGAACTTCTCGGCCAGATACAGCAAGATCGCGCCGGATTCGAACACCCGCACCGGCTCCGGCCCGGAACGATCCATCAGCGCCGGAATCTTTGAATTGGGGTTCACCGCCACAAAGCCGGAGCTGAACTGGTCGCCCTTGCCGATATTGATGAACCAGGCATCATATTCCGCCCCCGTATGGCCCAATGCCAGCAGCTCTTCCAGCATGATGGCCACCTTCTGGCCATTGGGCGTGGCGAGGGAATAGAGCTGGAGCGGGTGACGGCCGACAGGCAGTGCCTGCTCATGGGTCGGGCCGGCAACGGGGCGGTTGATGCTGGCGAACTTGCCGCCGCTCGGCTGTTCCCAGGTCCAGACCTTCGGCGGCACATATGTGGAGCTCATGCTTCCACCCTCCCTTTATCCTGCTGTGCGAGACGAATGCGGCGCACCGGGGCAGCGCGCCGCATCCCTGTATGTCTCCCGGCCAGAGGGGGGTGTCGTCAAGCCGCTCCGGGCATATTTCAGCCCACGGCCCGCCGACGAGCAAAGCGTCCGGCCAAACGACGGGGCAGATGAAGGCGCAGATGTCCGGCAGATGCGCCCGAAGCCCCGCCCAGCGTGAGCAGGCCCGAGCCGACAATCAGCACGATGCCCACCAGCATCGGCAGATCCACCACATCGCCGAAAAGGAAGCGGCCCAGCACCAGCCCCCACAGCATCTGGCTGTACTGGATGGGGGCGATAGCCGCCGCCGGGGCATGGAAGGCGGCATACATCAGCAGCACATTGGCGAAGGCCGCAAACAGACCATAAAGCGCCAGCAGCACCCATTCCTCACCCACAGGCATGCGAAAGCCCGGCAGCATGGCCAGCCCGCATAGCACGATGGCCCCCACAATGCCGGCCCCGAACAGGGAAATCTTCTTCTCCCCCTTCGGCGCGGCGCGGAAGGTGATGATGGCGATGGCCCCGCCCAGCCCGGCCATGAGCGCACCGAAATGGCCAATGGACAATTCGCGAAAGCCCGGACGCAGCACGATCAGCACCCCGATGAAGCCCAGCAGCACCGCAGACCAGCGCTTCAGACCCACGGCCTCCTTCAGGAACAGCACGGACATGAGGGTGACGAAGGCAGGCTGCAGGAAGATCAGCGCGAAGGCTTCCGCCATTGTCAGATGCGTGAAGGCGGTGACACTGCCCATGACGCCCAGCGGATAGGCGATGAAGCGGATGAACCACATGCGCCGGTCCTGGGTGCGGAAAATATCGCTCATCCGGTCATTCGGGCGCATGAGGAAAGGCAATGCGACCAAGCTGAAGACCGCACCGAAAAAGGCGGATTCATAAGGCGGGATGCGCCCCTCGATCATCTTCACGCTGGCATCGCTGAAGGCAAAGATGGCGAAGGCCGAAAAGGCCAGCACGATGCCCAGAACGACCCGGCTGGCCGGGGCCGCAGGCGCTGCCGCAGACAAGGAGGCATCCACCCGGGCGATATCCGCAGGGGTCGGTTCGGAAGAAGAGGACATGACCGTTCACTCGCGCCGGACCCGTTCCATCCGGCAGGCACGCTTCACAAGGGCAACCGGAACCGAGCGGCCTGTTCCGGCTTTTCACGCGCGGCCTGGCTTTCCGGGCGGAAAGCAAGCCAGAACGCCATCAGATTGTGTGGAGATGGCCCTTCATCAGGGCCGGTTATGAAAGCCGGACAACACAGGGCCGTCCGGTTCATGCCTTCATCAGGCGGGCATCAGGGCCAGCCTGAAACGCCGGACCCTCAGGCCCGATCATTTTCCGCCAGATAAGGCGGAGCGGGTGTGCCGTCAACACATGAAAACGCCGTCTAGCCCAAGGCATGGCAACCATACGGGCAGAGGCGGTATGGCGCAGGGCAAGTCAATTGGCGGATGATGCTGAAGATACGCAATTTCATGGTTTCGCGTCCCATCCGGACCTGTTCATGCAGCATATCTGTCATGCTGCCGAAGATGGGTGGCCCGGCGCTTTCATCCTGCTGTCAAAGGCCTGAAACAGGGCGGAATGATGGGCATTCCGGCACACGACATAAAAATACTCCACCCCTGAAAAAAAGCGCCGTGCCCTCGGGTTCGGGAGGAAGGACACGGCGCAGAAATGGCGCATCTCCCGGCGGCTTGTGCCAGACTGGTGTGCGCCCGGGATCAAAGAGCAACTCAGAAATCAAAGGGCCGGCAAAAGAACGCCAGCACTAGCTTGTCGGCACCTCATGCGCGGACCGGGACGAAGATCCACACACCACAAGAAGACAACGAAAGACGGTGAAGACGGCATCACAGCCGCATCCGTCCGCCCCTCATCGCCGGAGATGAGCCCCGAAGGCGGGCCACACATGGGCCCCCGGCGATACACTTTCCTGCCCGCCAGCATGTGGCCGGAGCGGAAGGAACTGGTGCAGGAACAGCGCTGCGCAAGGGCACCGGAGACGCCAACGCCCTTCCTGCACCCTCGCGCATCACTGCGCGAAATCGAGCACCACGCGGCCTTCGATCTTGCCGGCGCGCATGCGGTCAAACACCTCGTTGATATTCTCCAGCCTGTCGGCATGCACGGTGGCGTGCACCTTGCCCTGCTCGGCGAAATCCAGCGATTCCTGCAGGTCCAGACGGGTCCCGACGATGGAGCCGCGCACGGTGACGCCATTCAGCACCATGCCGAAGATGTTAAGCGGGAAATCCCCCGGCGGCAGGCCGTTCAGCGAAACCGTGCCACCCCGGCGCACCATGCCCAGAGCCTGCTCGAACGCCTTGGGCGACACCGCCGTGACCAGCGCGCCATGCGCCCCGCCAATCTCCTTCTTCAGGAAAGCGGCCGGATCGGTCTTGCGAGCGTTCACCGTCACGGTTGCACCCAGACGTTCCGCCAGTGCCAGCTTGTCATCATCAACATCCACGGCGGCGACATTGCGCCCCATGGCCTTGGCATATTGCACTGCCATATGGCCCAGCCCGCCAATGCCGGAAATCACCACCCAGTCCCCCGGCTTGGTGTCCGTCACCTTCAGACCCTTATAGACCGTCACGCCCGCACACAGGATGGGGGCGACCTCCACGAAGTTCACGCCATCGGGCAAGTGGCCGACATAATCGGCATTGGCGAGGGCATATTCGGCAAAGCCGCCATTCACGGAATAGCCGGTATTCTGCTGGGATTCACACAGGGTCTCCCAACCGCCCAGACAATGCTCGCAATGGCCGCAGGCCGAATAGAGCCACGGCACGCCCACCCGGTCGCCTTCCTTCACATGGGTTACGCCAGCGCCCACGGCCACCACATGGCCCACGCCTTCATGGCCGGGGATGAAGGGTGGATTGGGCTTGACCGGCCAATCGCCCTCAGCGGCGTGCAGATCTGTATGGCATACACCACAGGCCTCGATCTTTACCAGAATATCGCCGGCTGCGGGACGCGGCACCGGTACTTCCTCGATGGTCAGCGGCTTGCCGAATGCGCGCACCACGGCTGCCTTCATTGTCTTTTCCATCATGTCCTCCCTGTCGTCGAGATTCCGGCACAGGCCGGAAGGGGTGGCGGGGCGGATGGAAAGCCCCGCCGGAAGTGATGAATGATGCGGGCCGCTCAGAAGAAGCCGAGCGCCTTCGGGCTGTAGCTCACCAGAAGGTTCTTGGTCTGCTGATAATGCTCCAGCATCATCTTGTGGTTCTCGCGGCCAATGCCGGATTGCTTGTAGCCACCAAATGCCGCATGGGCGGGATAGGCGTGGTAGCAATTGGTCCACACGCGCCCGGCCTGAATGTTGCGGCCCATGTGGTAGGCCCGCGCGCCATCGCGCGTCCACACGCCGGCGCCAAGGCCGAACAGCGTGTCATTGGCGATCTCCAGTGCCTCTTCCTCATCCTTAAAGGTGGTGACGGAGACCACCGGGCCGAAAATCTCCTCCTGGAAGACGCGCATGGAATTGTGACCACGCAGAATGGTGGGTTTCACATAGAAGCCTTCCGCCAGATCCCCGCCCAGCATGTTGCGCTCGCCACCGGTGAGCACCTGTGCACCTTCTTCACGGCCAATATCGAAATAGCCGAGAATTTTGTTCATCTGCTCCTGGGAGGCCTGCGCACCCACCTGGGTGGCCGGATCCAGCGGCGAGCCCTGCCTGATGGATTCCACCCGGCGGATGGCCTTTTCCATGAAGCGCTCATAGACATCTTCCTGGATCAGCGCGCGGCTGGGGCAAGTGCACACCTCGCCCTGATTGAAGGCGAACATGACAAAGCCCTCGATCGCCTTGTCGAAATAATCGTCATCCGCCGCAGCCACATCATTGAAGAAGATGTTGGGGGATTTGCCGCCCAGCTCCAGAGTCACCGGAATGAGGTTCTGGCTGGCATAGTTCATGATGAGACGGCCGGTGCCGGTTTCGCCGGTGAAGGCGATCTTGGCGATGCGCTTGGAGGAGGCCAGCGGCTTGCCGGCCTCAACGCCGAACCCGTTGACGATATTCAGCACGCCGGGGGGCAGAATGTCGCCGATCAGCTCTGCCCACACCAGAATCGAGGCCGGTGTCTGCTCGGCCGGTTTCAGTACGACGCAGTTGCCGGCGGCCAACGCCGGGGCCAGCTTCCACGCCGCCATCAGCAGGGGGAAGTTCCACGGAATAATCTGCCCTACCACGCCCAGCGGCTCATGGAAATGATAGGCGATGGTGTCGGGGTCGATCTCGCTCAGCGCCCCTTCCTGCGCACGGATGCAGGAGGCGAAATAGCGGAAATGGTCGATGGCGAGCGGCACGTCAGCGGCAGTCGTCTCGCGAATGGGCTTGCCATTGTCCCAGGTCTCGGCCTGCGCCAGAAGCGCCAGATTGTCTTCCATGCGGTCGGCGATGCGGTTCAGCAGCAGGGCCCGCTCAGAGGCTGGCGTGCGACCCCAGCTTTCGCGTGCGGCATGGGCAGCGTCCAGCGCCTTCTCGATATCCTTCTCGTCGGAACGGGCGACTTCACACACCACCTTGCCGTTCACCGGAGAGCTGTTCTCGAAATAGCGCCCTTCCACCGGCTCCACAAAAGCGCCGCCGATGAAATTGCCATAGCGCGCCTTGAAAGGGGCCTGGGTCGGGTTGTTCAGGAATGCTGGCTTGTTCATGGTTTCCTCCCAAATGCATTCGCCTTCCCAACGCAGCAGTCGTGCCAGATTTCCCTGTGCGAGGCACAAATCGTCATTGCGGCGCGGTAAGTCTCTGCCCCGCTATGCTTTTGATGAACATTGGAAAAGATATGAATTGGTCCGGCTGGACGCCCCCTGTGAGACCATGCAACACTGCCCTCAACAAGATGCATAAAGCCGCGACAGATGTCGCAACTTGCGACAGTGCCTGTCGCAAGGGGAGAGAAACAAGCCGAGAGCGCCGATGTCTTCCGCCTTCACATCCTCCTCCGGTTCCACCCATCAGAGGCCTGCTGCCGAAAGCACAGTGACGGGCCAGAGCCTGCCCCACGCTCTGGAGAATGCCCGCCACCGCTTCTTTTCCGGGGTGGCGCTCTCAGAGCACATGGTGCCCGCACCTATCCTGCGCTCATGGACACGCTGCGCCGGACAGGGTTTGTCCAGCGCCAGCCATGGCGAAGGCCCGGTGACAGCTCATGAACTGCGCCAATTACGTGAACAGCATGAGAATCTGCGCCGCCGCTGCCGGCCGGAGTTGGAAGCACTGCATGCCGGCGCGCGCAACACCGGCTCTATCGTCGTTCTCTCCTCCCCTACCGGGCTACTTCTGGATACGGTCGGTAGCCCTGATTTCGCCGACAAGGCCGCCCGCGTCACCCTTCAGCCCGGTGCGGACTGGAGCGAAACGGCGCGCGGCACCAATGCCGTAGGCACGGCGTTGATGGAACGGCGGGCCATAGAAGTGCATGGGGCCCAGCATTATGCCGAGCCCCACGGTATATTGAGCTGTGCGGCCGCCCCCATTCTGGACCCGCGCGGCGAGCTTCTGGGCCTGCTGGATATGTCCGGCCCCTCCACCGCCGGCCAGATGCATGCACTGGCGCTGGTGCAGCTTGCAGCGGCGCAGGTGGAACATCGCATGTTCGAAACCGCCTTCGCCGGCCATGATGTGGTGCGCTTCCATACCGATCCCCACTTTCTGGGCACACCCCATGAAGGCATTCTGGTGTTTCAGGATCATCGTCTGGTGGCCGCCAACCGTCCCGGTCTGGCACTGATGGGGCTGGACTGGACGGCGCTGGACAGGCAGCGCTTTTCGGATCTGTTCGATGGCCCTCTGGGGCGGCCCACCCGCAATGGAGAAGGCCGCCGGGTGCGCAGCCTTTCCGGTGACATTCTCCATGTTCAGGTGGAACAGCGGCAGGAGGTGTTACAGGAGGTATTGCAAGAGGCCTCATCGCAGAAAGCCAACACCCGCAGCCCAGCGCAGAGTGCGAGACACAAAACAGCTCCTGCCCGCCCGCAGGCCGGGCGCGCACCGGCGCAACAGCATACGCCTGGCCGTGAAGCCTCCAGTGCCCCCCCCACGCCGCGCCCCTGCTTCGATGCCCATACCACACAGGCACTGGGCCGGGCGGTACGCCTGCTGAACGCGCATGTGCCGGTTCTCGTGCAGGGAGAAACCGGGACCGGGAAGGAAGTCTTCGCCCGGCAGATGCACAGCCTCAGCACACGCGCGGAGGCCCCCTTCGCCGCGGTGAACTGCGCCGCCCTGCCGGAAAGCCTGATTGAATCCGAACTGTTCGGTTATGAGGAAGGCGCCTTTACCGGCGCCCGCCGCGCCGGCTTCAAGGGCCTGCTGCGCGAGGCGGATGGCGGCGTCCTGTTTTTGGATGAAATCGGCGATATGCCTCTGAGCCTGCAAACCCGTCTGCTGCGTGTGTTGCAGGAGCGCGAAGTGATCCCGCTGGGCGGCGGGCGCGCGGTGCCGGTGGATTTCCAGCTCATCTGCGCCTCGCATCGTGATCTGCGGACGCTGGTGGAAAGCGGAGCCTTCCGGGCCGATCTCTATTTCCGCATTGCCCAATATATGGTGGAGCTACCGGCCCTGCGCATGCTGGAAGACCGCCACGCACTGGTGGCGCGCTTCTGGGCGGATATGGCCGGCGGCGCAACTCCCCACGCTCCGCACCTGTCATCGGCCTGTCTCGATCTGCTGGCCGGCTATGAGTGGCCAGGCAATTTCCGCCAGTTTGTAGGCACATTGCAGGTGCTGCTGGCTCTGGCCGAGCCCGGAGAAGCGCTGGATGTGGACGCCCTGCCCCCGGATGTGCGGCAAGGCTTCTTTCCGCGCCCCTCATCGTTTGAAAGGCAAGAGCCCTCCACGTCGCTCAACACCTCGCCCCCCACCTCCGCATCCGCCCCTCAGGCGGAAAATCCGGCCAGCACGGCAACAAACGATGCCCCTATCCGCAATCATCTGGGCGCGATCACACGAGCGGCCATTCATGCCGCGCTTGAAGCCCATGGGGGCAATATCTCCCGTGCCGCGCGCCATCTCGGCATTCACCGCAGCACCCTGCACCGTCATCTGTCTGGCAAGAGTGCAATAAAAAAGGGCCAGCCCGGCACTGCCTGAACATCTTGTTGACGGCCTGCAAGCCGCAATCCACAAAGCCACAAGCCCCCGCCTGCACATGGTTTCCCTCTCTCTTCGGCGGTGTACATCTTGGCCTCCCTCAGAAAAGCCCCTACCCTTCCGCTGGGGACACGGCACCTGTTCCGGCCAGAACAACAGACAGGCGGGATATGGAATATTACGGCATGGCGCTGATCAAGTTTCTGATCGGCTTCACTATCGCCCCCACATGAATATTTCCAATAAGACAGATATTTCTCAGCTGAACCACCCGGATTTCATCTGAAATTTCGCACTCTACGGTATTATTTTCGACTTCATATACAGGAACGCGATTCCCACGGCGCAGTATATTCTCGTTCTGCGCATGGGCGTCTTCCCGATCACGGCGCTGAATATCAGCAGCAAGCGTGTCTTCGCTTTCCGGGTCGTGACCATTGGCGAGCCGATCCCCATCATCAAGAATGGCAAGTTCCTGATGGACAATATTCTGCGCCAGAACAACAAGATCGACATTTTCAATGTCGCATCCCAGATGCATCTGCAGGGCATCAATTCATTTCAGGAAATCTATTTCGTGCAAATTGAACCCAATGGCCAGCTCACTACAGTAGCCAGGCGCACCAATATGCCTTCCGTCATCGTGGTGAAGGATGGGGACATCATCCCCTCCAACCTCGAAGACATCGACAAGGATGAGGACTGGGTGCACGAGCATATCCGCCAGAAAAACATCAGACAGGATGACATCTTCATCAATGAATTCTGGGATGGCGAAATCCGTTTCGTGATGAAGAGCGGAAATCTTCTGACCTGAACCGGAAACGGGGCGACATCACCGCCGCCCCGCCTGTGTGCGCAGCATCACAATGGCGCGGTGGCCTGCTCCAGCCATGCGCGCTCATCGGCATCCACATGCGACCACACCGCCTCGCGCACCTGCTGGTGATAGGCATCCACCGCCTCCCGCTCTGCCGGGCTCAATAAGGACAGGTCGATCAGGCGGCGATCATAGGGAGCCAGCGTGAGAGTCTCGAAGCCGAGGCAGGACTGCTCGGCCCCCTCCACCTCCAGCGGGGACACCAGAACGAGATTCTCGATCCGGATGCCATAGGCTCCGGTGCGGTAATATCCCGGCTCGTTGGAGAGGATCATGCCGGCCGCCAGCGGCACATGGCCCATCTGCGAAATGCGCGCCGGGCCTTCATGCACAGAGAGGCCCGCGCCCACACCATGGCCGGTACCATGGGCGTAATCCAGCCCGCGGGCCCACAGATATTGCCGCGCCAGCGGGTCCAGCTGCGCCCCGGTGATGCCACGCGGGAAGACCGCCGCCGTCAGCGCCAGATGGCCCTTCAGCACCAGCGAATAATGGGCCCGCATCTCTTCGGAGGGGGTGCCCACCGCAAAGGTGCGGGTCACATCCGTGGTACCATCGGGATATTGCCCGCCCGAATCCAGCAGGAACAGCTCATGCGGGTGCACCACGCGATTGGTCGCCTTCGTGACCCGATAATGCACGATGGCCCCATTCTCTCCCGCCCCGGCAATGGTGGGGAAGGACACATCAGTGAGGCATCCGCTATCGCGCCGGAAGGTTTCCAACGCCTCCACCACGTCGATCTCGGTCAGCCGGCCGCCCGGCGCTTCACGATCGAACCAGGCCATGAAACGCACCAGCGCCACGCCATCGCGCAGGTGACTGGCCCGCATGCCGGCGATTTCCGAAGGATTCTTCACCGCCTTCAGACGGGTGATGAGGTCCTCGCCCTTGTCCACCGTGCCGCCCGCTGCCGAAATGCAATCGGCCAGACACACCGGAGCCGTGGCCTGATCCACCCGCAGCCTGCGCCCTTCCGCAAAAGCGGAAAGATGCTCGCGCAGCGCGTCTTCCGGCAACAGTTCCGCGAAGGGCTCCAACGCGGTGCACACATCATGCGGCAGTTTGGTGCTGTTGAGAAACAGCTTGGCCCGCCCTTCCAGCGGCACGATGCACCACGCCAGAGGCAGCGGCGTATGGGCGACATCGGCCCCCCGGATATTGAACAGCCATGCCGTACAGTGCGGATCACTCAGCAGCAGGCCGTCCAGCCCGGCGCCCCTCATGTCCTCACGCACGCGCCGCAGCTTGGAGATGGTCTCCTCCCCGGCCAGCGCCGGCTCCAGCAGGCGCACTGGCGCGCAGGGGACGGCTGGTCGGTTGCTCCAGATCTCATCCAGCGGATCGTCCGGCGCGGCGATGAACTGCCCGCCGGCATGTTCCGTGGCGCGGGCCAGCCGCGCCCGGCCATCCAGCGTGGTGCGCCAGGCATCGAAACCCAGCCGCGTGCCCTTGGGCAGATGGGCCTCCAGCCACGCTTCCGGGCGCAACTCGGCCAGCGGCACCACGGTAAAAGCCTGCGTATCCACCTGAGCAGGCGCCTGTAGCGTGTAGCGCCCGTCTACAAACAGGGCGGCCTTATCCTTCAGCACGATCAGCAGACCGGCCGAGCCGGTAAAGCCCGTGAGCCAGGCCAGACGCTCTTCCCCCGGCGGCACATATTCATTCTGGTGAGCATCGGCGCGCGGCACCACATAGCCATCCAGCCCGCGCGCCGCGAGGGCATTGCGCAAGGCCGCCAGACGGGCAGGCCCTGCCGCGCCATCGGCCAGATCTTCGAAGCTCTGAAACACCGCCTTGAAATGGCGGGAGGAATGCACGGTCATGACTCACAACTCTGAAAACACATCATGTTTCGAGCATAGAGCATTTTGCGCGGGACTGGGGCGCAGGCGCATGAAAAAGCCCGCCAGAAAGGCGGGCTTTCGAGGGCAGCCAAACGGCTGGCAAAAGGCAGGCAGAAGGCCTCAGCTATGGGCGAAGATATCCTGCTCGGCCCATCCGGCCAGATCCAGCGCGGCGCGCGCCGGCAGGAAGGCGAAGCAGGCCGCCGCCAGACCCGTGCGCCCCTCACGGGCCAGCATCTCTTCCAGCCGGGCCTTGAGCGCGTGCAGATGCAGCACATCGGAGGCCGCATAGGCCATCTGGGCATCGGTCAGTTTGTCCGCGCCCCAATCCGAGCTCTGCTGCTGCTTGGAGACATCCACGCCCACCAGTTCGCGCAGCGCATCCTTCAGGCCATGACGATCTGTATAGGTGCGCACCAGACGCGAGGCGATCTTGGTGCACCACACCGGCTGGGGCATCACCTTGAAGGTGTGCTGCAGCACGGCGATATCAAACCGGCCGAAATGGAACAGCTTCACCACATTGGGGTCGCTCAGCAGCTTCACCAGATTGGGTGCGCTCTGGGCGCTCGCCCCCTGCGGGATCTGCACCAAATCCGCCGAACCATCGCCATTGGAAAGCTGCACCAGGCAAAGCCGGTCGCGGAAGGGGTTGAGGCCCATCGTCTCCGTATCAATGGCGACAACGGGGGCAGCGACGAAATCATCAGGCAGGTCGCCCTGATGCAGGCGGATAGTCATGAGCGTGTGTCTTTTTTCTGCAGATAAGGTCTGGCGCAGCAACCCTGACGGCGGCAAGCGTCAGCAGAAACAGGGCCACATGCAACGGCCCACCATGTACGAAACGTGGAGGCGCATGTACAGGCCCGTGCGTTTGGCGCATTCTGGCCACGCCATGGCGCCTTGTCATGTGGAGCGATGGGGGTTTACCGCATTTGCCTTGTATGACAGGGCTCTATGATGGCCAATAGGCCCTGATCCGGCCATGGAACGCCGAAACCGGGAAGCGAGAGACGCCCATGAGACATTTCTTCATCCGCGCCGGCCTGCTGGTCCTTGCGGTGATTCTGTGGGGTGGCGCGCACAGCTCTGCCCATGCCCAGCGCATCCCCCCTGGCAGCTATCTGCAGACCTGCCGTGATGTCCAGATGCGCGGATGGAACAATCTGGAAGCACGATGCGAAACCGGCCGCCGCGGCCAGTTCCGCTTCTCCCAGCTGAATGATGTCGACCGCTGCCGCGGCGATATTTCCAACCGCAACGGCCAGCTCTGGTGCGAGCGTCGCGGGCGGCCCGGACCCGGCCCAGGCCCAAATCCCGGGCCGCGTCCCGGCACCGGCAATGGACCGCAGGGCTCCTACCGGCAGAGTTGCGGGCAGATCAATCAGGTTGGTAATGTTCTGCGCGCCACCTGCCGTGATCAGCGCGGCCGCTGGGTCGAAAGCCGTCTGGACATGCTGGCCTGCGCCCCGCGCAGCGATATTTCCAACCGCAATGGCCAACTCTCCTGCCCACCCATTCCCCCCCCACCCGGCCCCTACCGGCAGAGCTGCCGCAATATTCGGGTGGCCGGATTGTGGCTGGCGGCCGAATGCCAGAACATGAACGGGCGCTGGCGTGAGGCGCGGCTGAATCTCGCCACCTGCCATGCGCCATTCAACATCATGAATTTCAACGGGGCTCTGATGTGTCGCTGAATGGAAAAGGGCGCGCCCGGCGCGTCTTTTTTCGGGTTTTCAGAATAGGAAAACGGCCGGAGGCAGAAGCCCCCGGCCGTTCTATTTCCAGAAAATTTGAAGCCCGCTCTGCTGGGTCTCAGCGCTTCAGGCTGCGCACATCACGCACTGCGCCACGCGCGGCGGAGGTGGTAAGCGCTGCATAGGCCTGCAGCGCCTGCGAGACCACGCGCTTGCGGTTGGCCGGCGTCCATGCCGCATCGCCCTTCGCCTCCATGGCGGCACGGCGCTGCTCCAGCACCTCATCGCTCACCGCCACGTCGATCTTGCGGTTGGGGATATCGATCTCGATGATATCGCCTTCCTCCACCAGACCGATGGCCCCGCCTTCCGCCGCTTCCGGCGAGACATGGCCAATGGACAGACCCGAAGAGCCACCCGAGAAGCGGCCGTCCGTCACCAGCGCACACGCCTTTCCAAGCCCCTTGGACTTCAGATAGGAGGTCGGATACAGCATTTCCTGCATGCCCGGGCCGCCGCGCGGGCCTTCATAACGGATCAGCACCACATCGCCGGCCTTGATCTTGCCGGTGGAGAGGATGGCCTCCACCGCCGCATCCTGACTCTCGAAGATGCGCGCCGGGCCCTTGAAGACGAGAATGCTCTCATCCACGCCCGCCGTTTTCACGATGCAGCCATCCTTTGCGATATTGCCGAACAGCACCGCAAGACCGCCATCCTTAGAATAGGCGTGCTCCACATCGCGCACCACGCCCTTCTGGCGGTCGAGATCCAGATCATCCCAGCGACTGGCCTGGCTGAAAGCCACCTGTGTGGGCACACCGCCCGGCGCGGCGCGATAGAAGCTGGTGACGACATCCGAACCGGTGCGCTTCACATCCCAGTGGTTCAGCGCGTCTTTCAGGGTTGCGGCATGCACGGTCGGCAGATCAGTATGGATCAGGCCGGCGCGATCCAGCTCCCCCAGAATAGCCATGATGCCACCGGCGCGGTGCACGTCTTCCATATGGATATTGGCCACGGCAGGCGCGACCTTGCACAGCACCGGCACCTGCCGCGAGAGGCGGTCAATGTCGGCCATGGTGAAGGGCACCTCGCCCTCATTGGCCGCCGCCAGCAGATGCAGCACCGTATTGGTGGAGCCGCCCATGGAGATATCCAGCGTCATAGCGTTCTCGAACGCCTTGAAGGTGGCGATGGAGCGCGGCAGAACGCTGTCATCATCCTGCTCATAATAGCGGCGTGCCAGATCCACGATGAGATGGCCGGCTTCCACGAACAGGCGCTTGCGGTCCGCATGGGTAGCCAGCGTAGAGCCATTGCCCGGCAGCGACAGGCCCAGCGCCTCGGTGAGGCAGTTCATGGAATTGGCCGTGAACATGCCCGAGCAGGAGCCGCAGGTGGGGCATGCGGAACGCTCCATCACCTGCACGTCGGCATCGCTCACCCTGTCATCGGCAGCGGCGATCATGGCGTCGATCAGATCGACCTTTTTCGCCCCGGTGGAGAGCAGCACCTTGCCCGCTTCCATCGGCCCGCCGGAAACGAACACGGCCGGAATATTGAGGCGCATGGCGGCCATCAGCATGCCGGGGGTAATCTTGTCGCAGTTGGAAATGCACACCATCGCATCGGCGCAATGGGCGTTGACCATATATTCCACGCTGTCAGCGATGATCTCGCGCGAAGGGAGCGAATAGAGCATGCCGTCATGGCCCATGGCGATGCCGTCATCCACCGCAATGGTGTTGAATTCCTTGGCCACGCCGCCGGCCTGCTCGATTTCGCGTGCGACAAGCTGGCCCAGATCCTTCAGATGCACATGGCCCGGCACGAACTGGGTGAAGCTGTTGACCACGGCAATGATTGGCTTGCCGAAATCTCCATCCTTCATGCCTGTGGCGCGCCACAGGCCGCGTGCGCCGGCCATGTTGCGACCATGGGTGGATGTACGGGAACGATACTGGGGCATGGCGTTTCTTCAGCCTTGTGATTGAAGCCGGACAGGACATCCCCGCCCTCCGGCCTTCGAAACCTTGTTTTGGCGCAGTTCTAAAGCAAACCGGCGTAAGTGTCATTATGGTGTCGCACCCACAGGCGCCACACCATTGCTCACACCACCGGCAGAACCGGAAGCGTATCGCACACGAAGAGGTGAAGGCCCCCGCGCACAAAACCATTCTTCCGGCTTATTGTGTTCCTAGATGGGAAGAAAGCCTGATTTTTCGAGATCAGATAACCTGCTGCGCTGTCATGAGGGCTTTCATGCGGGCAGACGACGGGAGACACACCACCATGCCGGTCTACCGCCCACCCCATATCAAGGCTTCGGAAATCACCCCGAAACCCGTCTGGCTCAGCCGGCGGCGCTTTCTGGAGGGCGCGCTGATTGGCGGGACGGTGGCCGCATCCGGCCTTTCCTCCGGTGCCGCATGCGCCGCCGCATCAGAGGCCCCGCCGCCCATGATGCTCAAGACCACACCCAGCCCCTTCAGCACCAACGAGACGCAAACCCCGAAGGCAACCGCGACCTCCTATAACAATTTCTACGAATTCGGCACCGGCAAGAGCGACCCCAAAACCTATTCCAGTGATTTCAAGCCCCGCCCTTGGGCCGTGACGGTGGACGGGTTGGTCTCGAAGCCGCAGACCTTCGATATCGACACCCTCATCACCGCTTTTCCTTTGCAGGAGCGCATCTACCGCATGCGCTGCGTGGAGGCGTGGTCCATGGTCATTCCGTGGATCGGCTTTCCCCTGCAGGCACTGCTGGAGAAAGTGGAGCCGCTGGGGAGCGCGAAATATGTCGCCTTCACCGGCGTGAAGCGCCCCAAAGAAATGCCGGGCCAAAGCGGATTCTTCCAGCCCATGGACTGGCCCTATGTGGAGGGGCTGCGGCTTGATGAGGCCCGACATCCGCTCACCCTTCTGGCGCTGGGGCTGTATGGGGAAACCCTGCCCAACCAGAATGGCGCGCCGATACGTCTCGTCGTGCCGTGGAAATATGGCTTCAAGGGCATCAAGTCCATCACCCGCATCACCCTGACGGAACAGCAGCCCCCGGCGAGCTGGAACCTGATGCAACCCGGCGAATATGGCTTTTATGCCAATGTAAACCCCGCGGTGGACCATCCGCGCTGGAGCCAGGCGTCGGAACGACGCATAGCGGGCGGTGGCTTCTTCTCCAATGCAGAACAGCGCCCCACCCTGCCCTTCAATGGCTATGGGGATGAGGTGGCCGGGCTTTATGCCGGCATGGACCTGAAGGTGAATTACTGATGCAGGCCGGCCCTGCGGATGGCGATTCGGAAGCAGACGCCTCCCCTTCCGGCCTCACACCGGACCCTTCACCGGGCCGTGCGCCAGATCTTGCGCCTTCACAGCAGGGCATGCCGCATACGCCCCCCGGGCGCGCGCAACCGGCTCCCGCGCCCCCCCTTCTCTCCCGCCTTTCTTCCCGCAGCCGGGCGGTCTCCATCTGGGGGCTCTATGTGTTCGGGCTCATGCCGGGCCTGTGGGGCTTCTGGCAGGGAGCCAGCGGGCAGATTGCCGGCGACCCGGTGCGGGTGTTCGAGCATCTGCTGGGGCTATGGGCGCTGCGCTTTTTATGCCTGACACTGGCCGTCACCCCGCTGCGGCAGCTCACCGACATCAATCTGTTGCCTTGGCGGCGTGCTCTGGGACTACTAGCCTTCTGGTATGTGCTGGCGCATTTTGCGGTCTATCTCACGCTGGATCGCAGCATGAATCTTTCCACCATCGCGGGGGATCTGACACGCCGGCCCTATATCATGCTGGGTATGGCCGGGCTGGTGATGCTGGTGCCGCTGGCGCTGACATCCAACCGCTGGTCCATGCGCAGGCTGGGGCGCAGATGGGTGCGGCTGCACAGGCTGGTCTATGTCGTGCTGCTGGCCGGGGTGCTGCATTATGCCCTTTCGCTGAAAGTGCTGGATGGGCAGGCCATCTTCTATCTGGCCATGGTCAGCCTGTTGCTGGGCTACCGGCTGGTACGCGGGTTCGCCAGGATGCGGAGCAGCACAGCCGGCACCCGACCGGCTCCTCCGTAAAAGCATCTACGGACGCGGCGCAAAATGAGCCCCGCCAAACCAAAACAGCAGAAGGCCGGCCCGAGCCACCATGAAGCTGGTCCTGTCAACGGGCTGCGCAAGCCGGACCCTTCTGCACCCATCCTGCTCATGAAAAGGCCGGCGCGGCACACCTGAAGGGGTCATCTCGCGCCAGCCTGCCCTCACAGCTCACCCGCTGACCGCTCAGAGGGCGGAGTTGGAGCTTCCGGTGCGTGCCATGCCTGCATTCGGGCGCGGGTGCGGCCAGTGGCCGAAGCACTCCAGCCATAATGAGCGGCCAGCCGGTCCAAAGCGAGGCATAGCACCACCTTGGCGGTGCGGGCGGGCCAGCCATGTTCGCCTTCCACCTGTTCCAGCCCCTTCAGGAAACAGCACACATCCAGCAATACGCCGGACAGTTCCGGCCCCACAGTCTCCAGCGCATGAGTCACACGCTGTTTTGCCGCCAGCACCATGTCCGTGAAGTCCTCCGGCCCGCTGCCACCGCCCGGCGTCGGGCTCCAGCGGCTGGTGATGCGGGGCGTGAGACCGGCGCGGGTGAAATCCAGCCGCAGACGCTCCCCGGCGGCAAGCTGCACCTCATCCACCATAGCGCGACCATCGCGCCCCTTGCGACGCGCCAGCCAGACCAGAGGACTTTCCGCCGTATTGCGCTGGACAACCGGGCTCTCACTCCGCCCGTTCTGACGACGCGACTGCGACCGCGCCCGTCGGGTGGGTTCCAGTGGAAGGGAAGGAGAAATCCGTGTCATGTCTCACCCCTCCTGCCCGCAGGTTGCGCCCTGTAAAATCCAGCGTGCACCGTTTTCCAGCCGGCTCACCTGCGCATCGAACGTATCATTCTCACGCAGATCCTCAATCCGGTGACACGCATGGGCGACGGTGCTGCGATCACGCATGAAGGCCCGGGCAACATCCAGCTGGGACACACCCAACCCCACATGCGCCACATACATGGCCAGTTGCCGCGCCTGCGCGACCGGGGCGGCACAGCGATGCGAAGCCGTCAGAACCTCCAGCGTCAGACCACTGTTGGCTGCAACAAGGCCACAGACCACACGGAAGAAAAACGGCGGCATGACAGCCGGTGCGCCGTTTCTGGGAGACGACCCCTCCATTCTTGCAGGAGGGAGAACCGCCGGATCGGCAGCCGCATTGCAGGAAAAGGCAGGATGCATGGGTCTGTAACCTCTTTATAGGTTTTTATTCCTACACATATCTTGCAATCGAGCAAGGCGCGGCGGACAGGATCCGCCTTCACACCGGGTATTGCATCAAGCCGGGGGAAACAAATTACAAACAAATACAACGACTTGAACATAATCAGACGAAAAATCCGCGAAAGTTCAATATAAGAATTTATCCCTATAGTCGGACACAGGTGCAGCATGCGGTCATCACAGAACACCGCAACGCCCCCGCGCAAAAAGGCCCGCCATGAATCAATCCCGCACCATGCGCATGCACCCCATGTCCGCCTCCATATCCGTGCCCGGCCAGGTTTCACCGGGCAAGCCGGACAGGCGCCGTCGCCAACGCCCCATTCGCGCCTTTCGCAGCGAGGATGCGCAACAGCAGATTGCACAGAGCACGGATATGCTGCGCCATTTCAGGATGGATTCAAATGATCTGGCCCGCGCACTGCGGAACAGCCGCAAAGCGGCCCTCAACCGAGCCGCGCATTATGATCCCGCTCGCCATGCCGCCCTGCTGCGGCTCGCCCGGAATCAGGACGGCAATAACCGGTCGCCCCGGAAACCGGACAGCAGAACCCCACAGCGCGCCTTGCAGCACAAGACAACATGAAAGGTGTCGGGCCAGCAGGCTGGCCGTTTCAGCTTGCAGCCTTATCGCCGCCGGAAGCTCCCATGTCACCCGGCGTCTGCTCACGGCAGCGGGCGCACTGGCCGGCAATTTCCAGCACACGCTGGCGTGGCGTGAAACCCACCGCTCGCGCCGCCCAAGCCAAATCCCGCCCCACGGCATGGGAAGACACTTCCTGTGTCAGGCCACACTGGTTGCAGATGAGGAACACCACCACATCCTCATCCCCATGGGGATGGCCACAGGCCAGATAGGCGTTCCGGCTTTCGATGCGATGTGCCAGTCCTTCGGCTACCAGAAAATCCAGCACCCGGTAGACTGACATGGGCGGGCTCTGCTCACCCTCCGCAGCCAGACGCTCGACAATGTCATAAGCCCCCAGCGGGCTATGGCTTTCCGCCAGCGCACGCATCACCCGGCGGCGCAGGGCCGTGAGGCGCAATCCCTTCTGCGCGCACAATGCCTCCACCCGCGCCATGGCGCCCGCCACACACTGGGTGTGGTCATGATCGTGCAGATGCGGTGCGTCCCCAGCCGCCGACTCTTGTGAGGCCGACGTCTGCGAGGCCGACTCTTGCCCTGAACCGGAAACAGCACGGGAACCGGAAGACTTCACCCGCAGACCTCCCTCAATAATATCAGCCTGCGCATACAGACGCTTTCAACATATATGTGCGCAGCCCCACACTTACAGTGTCACCATCTATATTTGCGCGATTTGTCCCCTGCCGCAAATTTACCTTGCTCATGATGTTGCGTGGCTGTGGTGGAAGGGGCAATCTGCCTGCGGCGGCGCGTGATGCGCTGACTTCAGGGTAAGGGCGGCGTCACCGCTCTGTCGCACCGTTCCGCCACAGTAGATCCGTCGCAATCCAGCCGGATCGCAAGCGCTTTTGTGGGGAGACACCATGCTCAAAGGTAAGGTTGCCGTCATCACCGGTTCCACCAGCGGAATCGGCCTGGCCTATGCCCGTGCGTTCGCCGCCAAGGGCGCCAATATTGTCATCAATGGCCTGGGTGATGCCGACGCCATTGAGAAGACCCGCGCCTCCATCGCCAGCGAATTCGGCGTGAAGTGCCTCTATTCTCCCGCTAACATGCTGGATCCGGAAGAAATCGCCGGCATGGTGAAGCTGGCCGAAACCGAGCTGGGAGCCTGCGACATTCTCGTCAACAATGCTGGCATCCAGCATGTCGAGCCGATCGAAACCTTCCCCATTGACATGTGGAACAAGATCATCGGCATCAACCTGTCTTCCGCCTTCTTCGCCATGCGCGCCGCCATTCCCGGCATGAAGGCGCGCAAGTGGGGCCGCATCATCAACACCGCCTCCGCCCATGCGCTGGTGGCCTCTCCCTTCAAGTCCGCCTATGTCTCGGCCAAGCACGGCATTGCCGGCCTGACCAAGACCGCAGCGCTTGAAACCGCGCAGGATGGCATCACCGTCAACGCCATCTGTCCCGGCTATGTATGGACCCCGCTGGTCGAGAAGCAGATTCCCGACACAGCCAAGGCCCGCGGCATGACCGAGGAGCAGGTGAAAAAGGATGTTCTTCTGGCCGCCCAGCCCACGAAGGAATTCGTGACGGTTGAGGAAGTCGCCGCTCTGGCCGTCTTCCTGGCTTCGGATGATGCCCGCTCCATCACCGGCTCCATGCAGCAGATCGACGGCGGCTGGGTCGCTGAATGATCCTGGCGGTGCAGGGAGCAGGCGCATGACCAGCCCTGAAAACCGTTCACCGGAAACCTCCTCCGCGGCCCCCCGCGGAGGAGAAGCCCGCCCCTGCCGCGCCCTGAGCCTCGCGCTTCAGGGCGGCGGGGCCCATGGCGCCTTCACATGGGGCGTGCTGGACCGGCTGCTGCAGGAAGAGAGCCTGCGAATCACCGGCATTTCCGGCACCAGCGCTGGTGCCATGAATGCCGTTGTGCTCGCCTCTGGCCTGGCTAGGGGTGACCGAACGGAAACCCGCGAATGCCTCACCCAGTTCTGGCGCGATGTCTCACGCGACGGGCGCATGTCGCCCCTTCAGCGCTCCACATTCGACCGGCTGATGGGCAACTGGTCTCTGGCGCGCAACCCTACCTACATTGCGATGAACGTGGCCTCTCACCTGTTCTCGCCCTATGATCTCAACCCGCTGAATATCAATCCGCTGCGCGAGATTCTCGAAGCGCATGTGGATTTTAACGCCATCCGCGCCTCGGCGGTGAAGTTGTTCATCTCCGCCACCAATGTCCATACGGGTCGCGCGCGCATCTTCACCCGCGAGGATATCAGCCCCGATGCGGTGATGGCCTCAGCCTGCCTGCCCTTCCTGTTTCAGGCGGTAGAGATTGATGACGTGCCTTACTGGGATGGCGGCTATATGGGCAACCCGCCGCTGCTCCAACTCTATGACCATGGCGATGCGGACGACATTCTGCTGGTGCAGATCAACCCCGTAGAGCGCAAGGCCACCCCCCGCACGGCCATGCAGATCCAGAACCGCCTCAACGAGATCACTTTCAACGCCTCTCTGGTGGGCCAGTTGCGCACCATTGAGCGTATGAACCGGCTTGTCGATCAGGGCAATCTCAGCCCGGAAATGCTCTCCGCATGCGCCTTCCGCCGGATCCATCTGCACCGCATTGGCGGAGACGCCCAGCTTGATACACTGGATGCAACCTCGAAGCTGAATACGGAATGGCCCTTTCTTCAGCATCTGCGGGATCTGGGACGGGAAGCCGCCGACACCTTCCTGAACGCACATTGTCAGGATATCGGCCTCTGCTCCACTATGGAGACCGGCAATGAACTGGTGGATGAGTAAGGGCAAAGCCCCCTCATCCTCTTCCATTACGCCTCACAGCCGTTTCACATCACAGCAAAACATCCTGATGAGGTTCGCCCATGCTCAAGGTTATCGCACAGTTTTTCATCCAGCCCGCCAAGGTCGAGACGGCCCTGCCCTTGTTTCGCGAACTGGTCACCCTCTCCCGACAGGAAGAGGTATGTCTCGCCTATGAGCTGTTCGTGGATGAGGAAGATCCGGGTCACTTCACCTTCATCGAGACTTGGCCGGACCATGACGCCCTCAAGGCACACAGTCTCACCGAGCATTTCACCCGTCTTATTCCGCAGATTCAGGCATTTGAGCGTGAGACAAGCCAGATTACGCTGATGAAGGCCGTCGAAATCTGAGGCCCTGTCGCAGGCTGCGCCCCGCCACGGGAAGCGCAGCCTGTCGCTGCTTCATCAGCGGGCTACAGCGGCGTCATGCGCCGCGCGAGTCCTTTTTCGCCTGCGCTACCGCGACAAATTTCGTGACACGTCCGGCTTCACCGGCCGAGCCGATCTCTTCCAGCCTCCGGCTGGACTTGTTGCGCATACCCTTGCCTGGACGCGGCAGCGTTGCCGGGCGCGTCGCCAGCTTGGCGTTCCGCTTCAGTTCCAGCGCACGATGCGCATGTTCCATCATTTCCTCACGGGACGCAGCCGCCTGCCGACGCACCGCTTCACGGCGGGCGCGGGTAAGCGCATCCGTCAGTACGGAGGCTTTCTCGCGATTGCCCACATCGGCTTTCTCGAAAGTGGTCTTGCCCACCCCACCCTTGCCGCGCAGCGCCCGGCGCTGGGCATTGGCCAGGCTCATGGCCCGATCCCGACGCTCACGCAAATGCCCGACAAGCTGATGGAGGTCCGAATCTGTCAGGGCCGGCAGTGCCGGATGACGGGTCTTCTCCACCAGTTCCACCTCACCATCGGAAAGCAAACGACGCTCTGTCTTGCGCGGATGTGCCATGATGCGACCTCCTTCTGAGTTCTTTTTTCAAGTCGAGGCTATCACAGGGAAAAGGGCGCGCGTATGACAATGCCAGAACTGACGGATACTGTGGCATGACTACGCATTCCCCTGCATCCTCCCCGACCCGCTTCACACTGGCGGATAGCCCATGTGAGATGCGCCTTTCGGTCAGGACCAGCGATATCACGCAACTGGACCTCGACGCTATTGTGAATGCCGCCAACAGTGCCCTGCTGGGCGGAGGCGGGGTCGATGGTGCCATTCACCGGGCTGCCGGGCCGCAATTGCTGGCTTTCTGCCGCACGCTGGGCGGCTGCCCCACCGGCGAAGCGCGCCTCTCCCCCGGCTTTGCGCTGCCGGCGCGCCATGTCATTCACACGGTCGGCCCCATCTGGCAGGGCGGTGGCGTGGGGGAAGATGCGCTCCTGGCATCCTGCTATCGCGAAAGCGTGATGCTGGCACAGGCCCATGGCCTGCATTCGCTCGCCTTTCCCGCTATCTCGACCGGCGTCTATGGCTTCCCGGCGGAACGGGCGGCTCCGCTGGCCGTCTCCACCGTGCTGGAGGCGCTGGCGCAGGCCCACCATGTGCGTGAGGTGGTGTTCTGCTGTTTTTCTCCCTCTTCCGCCGGATTGCACCTTGATGCCCTCTCACGACACGACCGTCTCCGCCCCCTCTGAGGCAACCGGCCCCGCGCCGGAGCTCGAAATCCTGCATCGTGATGGCATGATGTTGATCATCAACAAACCCTCCGGCCTGCCGGTTCATGCCGGACCGAAGGGCGGCGAGACGTTGAGTGACCATCTGGAAAGCCTGCGCTTCGGCCTGCCGCGCACACCGGAGCTCGCCCACCGGCTGGACAAGGACACCTCCGGCTGTCTGGTTCTGGGCCGCCATGCCCGGGCGCTGGCCCAACTCGGCAGGATGTTCGCTTCCGGCGCGGCGCAGAAAACCTATCTGGCGGTGGTACAGGGTGCGCCGCGACAGGATGAGGGGCGGATTGACCAGCCCCTCGCCAAGCGCTCGCCCCATCGGGGCTGGTGGATGCAGACCGTGCCCAAGGGCACAGCCGGCGCACAGGAAGCGGTGACGGACTATCGTCTCCTGCATCGCGGTGTGGAAGGCGGGCTGAGCGTGGTGGCCCTGTGGCCCCGCACCGGGCGCACCCACCAGTTGCGCGCGCATCTGGCGCATCTGGGCAGCCCCATTCTGGGCGATGCCATTTATGGCGGTGCCTCCCGTCTGCCGGGCGGGCCGCGGCTGCATCTGCACGCCCTGCAGATCGAGCTTCCGCCCTTCGGCAAGGCGGATGGCAAAAGAGAAGGCAAAAAAGCCGGGAAAAACCCGGGAAAGACGCCGGAGCAGTTGGATATGTCTGCGCCGGTCCGCCCCCCTGTGGTTGCCTGCGCCCCCCTGCCGCCCCATATCCGGGCCACACTGGTGCATCTCGGGCTTGATCCGGAGGAGATTGTCGCGGCCGCCCGCACCGCACCGGTTACCCCGGCACCAGAACAGGCCAAGTGATCGATCGCGCACAGATTTAACCGGTTGCGAGCAATTCATGCCCCATCTTCGCCGGATGTCCTCGTCAGAAACGGGATATTCTGAACCATGGCCCGCTCACAGGCGCATTCAGGCTGAAATGACAACGCGCAACGCCGTCCGGCTGGCACCGGCATGAAATTAGGGGAGGACACAGCAGCGTGAACCCGCCACCACCGCCCCGGCCCGGCGGAGACCAGCCAGCCAGAACCCGTGCGGAACCGGCCGCGAAAAAACGCGCCGTTCCGGAACGGGCAGTTCTGGAGCGGGCCCTGCGGCGCGCGCGTCTGGTTCTGCTGTGGGAACAGCTCTGGCCGGCGCTGGCGGGCATGGGTGCTGTCATCGCGGCCTTTCTGGCGGTGTCCTTTGCCGGGCTGTGGGAGATCACAGGGCCGCTTGGCCGCATCATTGGCCTTGGGCTGTTCGCCGGGCTTGTGGTGCTGGCCGCACGCCCGGTGCTGAAACTGCATCGACCCCGGCGGGCCGAGGCTCTGGCGCGGCTGGATACACACAGCGCGATGAGCCATCGCCCCGCCACCGCGCTGGACGATCATCTCGCCACCCAGCCGGAAGACCCGGTTTCGCGCGCCTTGTGGCAGGCCCATATGGCACGGGCGCGCGGTATTGCACACCGGTTGCGCGCCGGCCTGCCCAGCCCCGGCATGGCCCGTCTTGACCCCTACGGGCTGCGTGGGCTGGCGCTTGTGGCGCTGGCCGCCACCTTCTTCATGGCGCCCGGCGAACATCTCAGCCGCCTGCGCACCGCCTTTGACTGGCGCGGCTTTTCCACCACCGCTCCCAGCCGGCTGGATGCCTGGGTAGACCCGCCCCATTATACAGGCCGTCCGCCCGTTCTGCTGCCCGGCCTGCGCGCGGACGATGACTCTGCCGAAGCTCAGACGGGCACCGCCGCCCCCTTTGCTGCTCCCCTCGCCGTGCCCGCCGGCAGTACGTTGGTGGTGCGCGGCACTGGGCTGAGCGCTTCAGCCATTCATCTTTCCGGCGACATCGCACCGGCCGAGCAACAGCCAGATACGCCGCAGGATGGCGCGCTGCGCTACACCATTCGTGGTGACAGCGAAGCTGGCCTGAGTGCACCGGATGGCCGCCAGTTGAGCTGGCACTTCACTGCCCCGCCCGACAAGCCACCACAGATCAGCTTCATTAAACCGCCCCAGCCGGGCCAGCGCCATGGCCTGCAACTGGCCTATCGGGTGGAAGACGAATATGGCGTGGCGCAGGCCGAGGCGCGCTTCAGCGCCCTGCCGCCGCAACCCGCCCTGTTTCCACGCCCCGGCTCCAGCCCGCCGCAAATGCCGGAAGAACCTCTGATTGCCCCACCGGATTTCACCCTACCCCTGCCGGCTGGCGGGCGCAGCGGCACGGTGGAAACCACGAAGGATCTGACCGCCCACCCATGGGCTGGCGCCATGGTGCACATCACCCTTCATGCCCGCGATGCCGCCGGCCATGAGGCTGTGAGCGAAACCCGCACCCTGCGCCTGCCGGAGCGCCCCTTTACGGACCCGACAGCCCGCGCTCTGATTGATGAACGCCACCGGCTGGCGCTGGACCCGGACAATCGCCGCCGCCTCGTCGCCGTACTGCGCGCCCTCACCACCGCACCGGCCAGGTTCGAGATTCCCGCCGGCGAATATCTGGGCCTGCGCACGGCGCTGGCCCGCGCCAAATATGCCCGCAACAATGCGGATCTGCGCGAGCTGGTGGATTATCTGTGGGAGATCGCTGTCCAGATCGAGGATGGCAAGCTGACCGATGCCGAGCGCGCCCTCATCGCCGCCCAGCAGGCCCTGCGCGAGGGGCTGGAACAGGGCGCATCCGATGAAGAGATCGCCCGACTAATGGACAATCTGCGCAAGGCCATGGCGCAGATGATGCAGCAACTCTCCCGTCAGGCCCAGCGCAGCGATGGCACCGACCGGCCGCTGGACCAGAACACCCGGATCGTGACCCAACAGGATCTGCAGCGCATGATGGATCAGATGGAAAATCTGGCCCGATCCGGCAATCGCGAGGCCGCCCGCCAGCTTCTCGACCAGTTGCAGGCCATGATGGACAGCATGCGGCAAGGCAACCCGCAGGCCGGCCAGCAGAATGGTAGGCAGGGCGAGCTCGGGGCCATCATCCAGCAGCAGCAGCGCCTGCGCGATCGCACTTGGAGACAGCAGCAGGGGCAGCAGCCACAAACCCGGCCAGGTGAATCCGGCCAGACGGGTGATACCTCTCCTTCCAACCCCGGCGACGCCCATAGCAGTCTGCAGCAGGAGCAGCGTGATCTGCGCGAGCGGCTGGACAAGATGCGCGATATTTTGCGTCGCCTTCAACAGAGCCAATCCGGCGCGGGCGAAAATGGGGCGCAGGGTGAAGGCCTGCAGAACCCCTCTCAAGGCACGCCCCCGGATAGCGCGCAGCAGGGTGAAAAGAGTGATTCACAGGCCAGGGCCCGCGTCATGAAACGCGCCGGCGAAGCCTTCAATGATGCCGCCGAAGCCATGCGTGAGGCCGAAGATGCACTGGGCCAGGGCGATACCGCCGAAGCACAGACGGCACAGGGCGAGGCGCTTCAATCCCTACGACAGGGCGCACAGGCGCTTGCGGAAGGCCAGCAAGGTCAGAATGGCCAGAATGCACAGGGCAATGGCACCGACCCGCTCGGCCGCCCCCTGCAGGGCGGTCAGGGCTCCGGTGATGACCAGAGCGTGAAAGTACCGGATGAATTTGACGCCCAGCGCGCCCGCCGGGTGCTGGAGGAACTGCGCCGGCGACTGGAGCAGCCGGACCGCCCGCAGCCGGAACTGGATTATCTGGAGCGCCTGCTCAATGGATTGTAAGATACCTCCCCTGCCTTTCGCGGGCTTGCGCATGGGCAGGGTTTCGGACAATTTGGCCACCCGGATACAGGCAGGCTGTATCCGGCTGTATGCACAAGCGTGGGGCGCGCCTGTGCAACAGCCATCGGAACGGGGTTTATGAACCAGAACGTGCCGCAACAGGATGCAGATAACGCGGAGGCCCCAGGCAAAGCGGGGACTTCGGAGCGCTTTACCGCCAATCCGCCGGATTTCAGGGCTGCGGCGCGCCATAGCGCCCGTGTGCGCTGGACCAAGCGACTGCTGCCCATTGCCATTGTCGTGGCTGCGGTCGCCATTGGCTCGAGCGCACTTATTTCCCGGCTGGATATCGCCTCCAAGCTGCCTGTCGATCTGGGCCGCCTCTCCCTCTCCGGCACCCGCCTGACCATGGAGCAACCCCATCTTTCCGGTTTCACCGATGATGAGCGCGGCTACAACGTCACCGCCAGCAGTGCGGAGCAGGATCTCAAGAACCCGGACTATATCCTCCTTGACAATATCGAGGCCCGGATGGAGCTTGCGGAAAAGGGCTGGGCGCAGGTCAATGCCAAAGGCGGCAAGCTGAATATCAAGAGCCAGGAAATCTTTCTAAACAAGGGTGTCGATCTCGCCATGAATGGCGGCTTCGGGGGGCATCTGAAAGATGCCAGAATCAATCCGAAGAAGGGCACGCTTGTGACCAAGAAGCCCGTACTGCTGACCTATAATGACGCCCGACTGATTGCCGACAAGCTGACTGTTTCTGACAGCGGCGACAAGGCTGTGTTTGAAGGCCATGTTCAGGTGGATTTCCAGCCCTCGAAACTGAACCCGCCCGGGCAGGGCGAGCGCGCGAAGCCGAAGGATGCAGCCAAACCTGCGAGCAAGGCTCCATCAGCCGACGCACCCGGTGCAAACGCATCCAGAGACAACACCTCCCCAGCCCAGCCGTCCCCGAGCGACACAGTTGCCCCGGCAGCGGGCGTACCTTCAGAGCCCGCCCCTGCCGTCCAACCTCCCGCAGTGCAGGAGCCTGCCCCTCCCTCTTCCGGGCAGGATGATGCAGCCGCGCTGCCTCCGGCCCCTCTTCCGCTTCTCAAGCCGGCACAGCTTGCCAACCCGGCTGACTTTGCCTGGTCTCCCCCCGGCGAGGCCCCTTTCCCACTTCCCAAACCGGTGCAGTATCCATGACCCGTTCTCCCTTCCATGGCGCCATGGCCCTTACCGCGGTTCTGGCCTGCCTCGCTTCCATCTCTCCGGCCATGGCGCAGCAGGGGCGCGATGTGCCTAATGCCCTGCAGGGCTTTGCCCGCAACAAGGATGAGCCTGTCCGCATCAATGCTGACAAGCTGGAGGTGCGGGACAAGGACAAGGTCGCCATCTTCTCCGGCAATGTGGTGGTACAGCAGGGCGATACCACGCTGCGCACACGCGACCTGCTGGTGCATTATGATGGCGAATCCGCCAAGCCCGCAGATGGCGCGCCGATGCAATCCGGCCAGATCCGCAAGCTGGAGGCTACCGGCGGCGTGGTGGTGCGTACCCCGGAACAGACCGCCAGCGGCCAGACCGGTATTTTCGAGATGAAGACCAATACCGTCACGCTGGAGGGCGCCCCTGTGGTGCTGACCCAGGGCGAGAATGTCATTCGGGGTCGCAAGCTGGTGGTGAATTTGCAAACCGGTGTCTCGCGCTTTCAGGGTGGCCGCGTGGAAAGCCTCATCATGCCCGGCAGCATGAAGGATCAGCAGAAGCAGCGCTGAACCCGTGGGGCGGCAGTTCCACAGGCAACAGGCTGCCCTCATATCAGCACTCACAATTTCCCTGACTGTGGAAAACTTTTCACCCCCTCTTGCCAGTCTCAGATCAGATTGCTAAATGAAGCACCTCTTCGGCGGCACACACCACTGAAGAGAGCATCTCCCGGGGTTTCCAGCCATACAGTTGGAATAGCCGAGAGCGGCGGGCGTATAGCTCAGTTGGTAGAGCAGCTGACTCTTAATCAGCGGGTCCAAGGTTCGAGCCCTTGTGCGCCCACCATCACAAAAGTGATGCGTGGTAATGACTTAGACGGAAATGTCCGTCGGATCTTAAAACCTTCGCCAAAATGGCGGACCGGACATTGACCGGACAAATAGGCAAATCCCTCCATATCATTCACCTCTGACCGGACACGTCGGCTTGCCCGGTTCGGCTTCGCCAGATGCCGTGAAGAAGGTAGAGCTTGGTAGTATTATAATATAAATATATATGTTCATGAATTGTTCTATATATTTATAGAGCTTCTTTCCGCTCATCCCCGCTTCTCCCCTCAATTCTGCGCCATGCACCGCATCCGGGCCAGAATGAAGTTTCGCTTCCTGCCCTCTGCGACAGTTGCAACATCTGAGATAAATGTTGTTTTTCAATAGGTTATGTTGCGACAGGTTGGGGCAGTTTCAGGCTGGGTCTCCGGTACCAGACCATGCCAGCCCGGCCCTGCCTTCTTCGCGGCCTCTGTCGGGAATTTTGATCGGTTCCTGGGAGCATGACAGCCTCCCATTTATCCCCCTGAATGTGTGAATGGCTGCGAGACGGTGGGATGGCCCTGTGTTGGCTCAATACCGCCCTCTGGGTGGGGGGATACACTGGAAGCGGTGTTGACGGCTCTCCGGAACCGCCTCAGGGCTGCTGGGCGCACACTTCTTGCCTGTCCCGATCATCCGCGCGAGAATGTGGAGCGGGGACGAGGGAGTGGTCTTCGTCGATCAGATCAATCGGGATAGAAGCTTTGGCCGATTCAATTCCGGCCCCCGCAGCCAGTTATGTGTGATCTGGCTGGCCCTGCTGTAGCCAAGACATCATTCACCGCCCGATACCCTGCCGCGAGAAATGATGGTGACATTGCAGCCACCCTGATCTCCAACGCCCGGAGCGACGGCAAGGCCACCTTATTATGGCAATAGCTTCCACAACCGCAACCGCAACCGCGATCATCCAGGTGCGGCCCCAGAGAGGCTGACGCTTGAGGCCAGAAGGAAGCATACCGATCTGATTTTAGGTGAGGACGGCTTCCATCTCCCTCGGACCGGCAATGCTGAAGAGGCTCACCTTATTGGCACTGGCAGAGACTGCGACCTCTTCCCGACGACATGCCTCCGCATCCAGCGACAATAAAGCGCCCCTCACACGGCCGGATCGGGGACCAGCCGCGCTGCCTTGGGATCATAGACATATCCTGTGAGCGAGCCGTCCCGGATCTTTCCTATCGCCTCATCAATCACAAACAATGGCACAAGAAACCCGGCGCGGTGCAATCCGGTTTGCGAGAAGCAGATCAATTATCTACTATCATCCGCCAGAAACGATTGAGGCGCAGCGTTGTCGGTAAACTTCGACCATCTCCGGGAGATCAGTCCAGAGCTGCACCGCCTCGGCATTCTGGCCGAGCGCTTCTTTGCTGAAGATGCCAACACCTCCCTGATCAAAAGCCGTCAGTTCGGCGAGTATATGGTTAGGCTCAGGACTCGTTGATCAGAACCAGAAGAGCACGGTCGCGGCCAGGGCGAGTACCGAGAAGAAGACGGTGGGGGAGCGATCGTAGCGCGTCGCGACGCGGCGCCCGTTCTTCAGGCGGCCGAACATGATCTCAATGCGGTTGCGCCGTTTGTACCTGCGCTTGTCGTATTTAACCGGCATCGAGCGGGATTTACGGCCCGGAATGCAGGGTTTTGATGCCCTTTTGCTCAAGCGCGTCCCTGAACCATTCGGCGTCATAGCCACGGTCGGCCAGCATCCACTGCGCCTTTGGCAGATCGTCGAGAAGGGCTGCTGCGCCCGTGTCATCGCTGATCTGG